>CAVQZH010000001.1:0-188557 GCA_963718345.1 uncultured Pseudomonadota bacterium
TAGCCCCAGGCTGACGACGTAGTTGCCGTGGTTCTGGAAACAGCCGGGCAGCGTGAAATTGGGAAATTTGATGCCGCCGGTTTCCGTCAGCATGTAGAAGCGGTCTTCCGTCACTTCGGTTTCGACGGGTGCGCCTTTTTCCCGCCAGTCTGGGATCAGTTCGTTCAGTGCACGCGGGTCCAGTATTGCGCCGGAGAGGATATGCGCGCCGATCTCGGCGCCTTTTTCGATCAGGCAGACGTTGGTGTCGGCGTTAAGTTGCTTGAGACGTATTGCCGCGGCCAGCCCTGCCGGGCCTCCACCAACGATCACTACATCAAATTCCATTACTTCACGCATTTTCAGTCTCCTGGCCCAAACGGGATTAAAGAGGTGACGTCAGATTTCGCAGCACTCGCGGCAATAATATATGCATTTCTGGATTAATTCAAACGTTCGTTTGATAATTGATGTGATCGTGCGAGCTAGCGAACTACGCCAGCTTGATGCAACTCAAAATACGGAAGCTTGATCTTTAAATACAAACAAGGAGTTATGCATAACGCAACTCCTTGTTTGTGTACGGCTCTGAATTTAGTCGCTGATCACTGACGCACAGCTATTCCAGCTGCAATTTCAATGATGCAGCGCTTTATCCAGCGAATGTAAGAACTTTTCGGCATCGTGCTGTGCAATCTGGAATTTGACCGTCGCTCCAACCATCATTTTGGGAACGGAATTCACCAGGTCCATGGGGATGGGATATTTGCCGGTGGCGATGGCTTCTTTAAGGTGGTTGAATCTATTGGTGGCGTCTTCTATCGAGAGCAGGAAGGCGTGACCTTCATCGGTGATGCTGACGCACTTGTTTCCCAAATGGGTTGCCGCTTGACAGTGAAACCGTTTCTTAGACATTCACATCTCCTTTGCTGCTGAATTTTTGGCGACCGCGAAGCAGTCTGCGCCCGGCGGGTGGGTGTGTCAAACAAGTCGCCCGCTGGACTTGGTGGAGGGAAGAAGCATGGAAGCCATTTTCGTCGTGTTCGAAAAAATGGAGCAGAGATTTGCAGTTAGGCGTAATTTATAAGACTGCATCACCCTGCAGCGACTGCTGTTCATCATACAAAAAGGAGAAAATCATGGCGAAAGACAGCGTTTACCGTATTACAGAAATAGTGGGGACCAGCAAAAAATCCTGGGAGGATGCGGCCGCGAACGCGGTCGGCGCAGCCTCAAAGACCTTGCGCGACTTGAGGGTCGCCGAAATCATCAAACTGGATATGGTGGTGGAAGACGGCAAGGTGGCCGCTTACCGGGCGCGGGTCGCGTTGTCCTTTAAATACGACCCGAAAGGTTAAGAAGTCTAGTTGTTCGTAAAAAATTCCCGGGCACTGACGGACTTGAGCCGCAACGTGCCCGGGTAGTTACTTCTTCATCGCAGCGGATAATTTGCCTGCAGGTACTTGCGCGACAGCTTGGTGTATTCGTCGTAGCGGCCTTCATCCCCGTGCGTATGGCAGGCTGAGCAGTTTGCCCTGCTAACCACCCGCGGATCTTGAAACAACGCTTTTACCTGGCCATGCCTGCGGTGAAACCATAGCGTGTCGGTCAGGCGCAGCGGATCGCCATGTTTCATGGGGTAAAGCCCGTTGCCGGCGTTGCGCGCTAGAAAACTCCCGATCTCCTCATGTTCTTTTGCATCCAGCGTGGCATCTACACCAAAATGATGCGGCAGCCCGTCCATGATGCGTTGCCATGCTTCGACCGGCAAAAGATCCGGTGCAAACGCAACATGGCAATCGCCGCATTCGGTCCGGTAACTTTTCGGGACGTCGGCTGGAAACGCGCCTCGTTGATTCGCGAAGGCGCTATCCACCATACCGAGCAGGATGCAAAATATCAGGCTGAGTCGACGCAGAATGCCACTGCTGCCTCGCTGCATGGTTAACAAGTATTTTTCGGTGTGAGGCTGATCGATTTCAATCATTTTCGTTATCACAATTTACATAAATAAGGCCTACATCGCTGTAAGCCTTATTGTTGTTGGTGGGCCCTCGCGGACTTGAACCGTCGACCAAAGGATTATGAGGGTAGTAGTTCGTAGCCAAGCCTTGTATTTACAGAGCTTCGCAAGCGATTACAATTTATGTGCAACAGAATGTGTAACGCAAACCAATAAATATCTGTTTTATAACGATATTCTTATATTAGCTGTTGCACTAACGCTACAACATTGCACGCGCACTAACTGCTCCCTACTTCTTTGCTTTCACATCTTGTGGATTACGAACAGGCTTGGGAGCATTTGGGTCTTTAGCTTTGCGAGTCGCTTTTTCAATCTTCAAGCCAGTGCGTTTAATTTTAGCAATCGCTTTAATAACATCTGCAACAGCAACCTTATTAGCCACCGCCGCACTTTCTATTGCCACAATTGCTGCTTGCATACCAGGCTTATCTGCATTCAAGTCGGCCGCTTGCGATATTAGCTTGGCTAACTGCGCATCGATCTTATCTTTCTTTGCTTTAGCAGCAGCAATTTTCTGTTGTACCGTTAACTTAGTTGCCATGTTATTCACCCAATTTTATTGATAAGTTGTAAGTTGATTTGGCTATTGTGGAATATGCGGAGCAACATGTGGAGCATTAAGGCGCGACAAACATTTTTGTATTTCGTCTTCCCCTTGATTATTTCTCTTACAAATTTCCAAATTGTTGTTGTCATACTCCTGCGTCTGCACGTAACCGCTCGCTTTTTGGACTGGAGCATCACGCGCTATAGCTTTGCAATCATTTCCCTGCCATGCCCAAGCTTGTACAACACCATTTCTAAAAGTGAATCGCGTACTGCATGACATATTTATATTTTGCACTGGCGTTGTGGTTTGCATGTACGTTGTTGACGTTGAATTATAATTTGCATTTATATCACCGCTTATATTTCCATTACTGTACGTAGTAACGGGTTTTGTCGTTGTATATCCGCCAATTTGCACATTTCTTTTATTGATATAAGTTAGAACTTTTCCACCATCATCTAATGCATAAATATTTTCAGGCGGCCCCCAACTTGAAATTAGATTTGACTCAGATGAACCGACCCATGTAGTGAGCATTTGTTCATAACCGGCGGTTGTAGCGCAACCGACAAGTATAGTAAGGAATAATATGCTAAATTTCTTCATAATTACCTCATGCTAAGTAGCATCACTTATTCAATTTACGTATTTTCAAGTTGAAAACGATATTTTTCTTTATTTTTTTCATCAACCATTTTATCGTCTACCGCACATTCCCATGCTATTTTGTAATATTGATTTTCGTCTGGAGTGTAATTTAGACCTTGAATGACAACTGGAACTGTAGCTACAACTCGTCCTGTACCACTTTCAATAATTAGCACGTTCACATCGTTTCTCCTCAATAATTAAATATGAATTTATGCACTAACGTTTCTAAATTGCAGTCGGCTTAACTGCCTTAACTAACTGTTGCTGCGCTGCCTTCAATTTCACCCTCGCCTTCGCCGTATCTGCTTGCTTCTTCATTCTGTCAGCGTTCTGCTTCATCGTATCAGCTGCTGCTTTTTCACTATCAAATCCTTCAATTTCACTTATTTTCATAGCCTACTCCTTTAATGTATTTATTGCAGAAGTTTTTTGCTATGCTGATAGAGATAGCGCCACATTAAACGAATTAAAGTGGCGCTATTTAGTTACTTCTTTGTTACAGCTTTATTTGCTTTACTTACCGCTTCAATCTGCAAGTCTAAATCACCGCTATTTACAATTTCCTTCAGCGTTTCAAGTGTTGAAATTAACTCGCCACCGTTTGCTAATTCAATCGCATTGCGCCCCTTTGTAAATTCCACCTGTTTAGCGCCGTATTTCATGCTCAAGCACAATTTTCCATCATTTGTAATGAACCACCATTCCTTCAAGCGCTTCGGTATTTGCACTGTCTTGCGTTCACCTGTTTGTTCATCCTTTATAGTATGCATTTGCATAGGCACGTAGTCCTTTCCAGCCTGTTTCGCACGTGCCATTTGCAGTTGTTCTTCAATCCGCGCGACCATTTTTGATCTGCGCTGCAATACTGGTGATAGCTGAACGGGACGTTTTACTTGCACCAGCTTCAAACCTGCCAATTTACTCATTTCCTGTCTCCTTTGTTGTAAGCCAGCCTTTACTGTATTTCCAGGCTTTCGTTTTCTCAAGCATTTCTCGCATCAACAGTATGTACTCACATTCGTCTATTGCGCCTATCTACAAGCCTTGCAACATGGTCTTTGGTTTCGTCATTATTTTTATTGTTTATTGATTTTTAAGGATAAATAAAGACAGGAGACAAGCTATGAACTTGACGGAAATACGAGAACGGCAGGCGACAGTAGGTACTTACAGGCATGATATTAAGGACTTATGGCGCAATTGGCTGGCACGCGACTGCAGCATAGATTTTAATTTTGGACTGACGGTTATGCCTGAAAAAAAGCTGGTCAAGCATTTGGCTGGCGTTAGGAACGTGAACGGCAACAAGGCATATAGGCATATGACGCGGGCGGAACTGGAACAGGCATTGAAGAAACTGGTGGAGTTGCTGAACAGGCTAATTTACAAGAATGCTTACAGGCGCTATGGGAAAAAGCTTGAAGGAATTATGGTAATTGAAGGTGAGAAAACTGGCAGAGATTTACACGCACACTTGGCTTTGAACAAACCAGATTTTATTACTATTAGGGAATTTGCGCGGTTGGTAAGACGCGCACTTGAATTAAGCGGGGAATTTTTGATTAATGACCCGACATATAACGCTAATACTGACAATTTTGACAAGAAATACAGATATAAATTGGACATCATTGACAGAGATTGGCTGTATTACATTACGAAAGAATTGAATAAATTATCGGTGCATAACCTGCACTTTATTTGATTAAGCAATTCCTGTCCTAGTGACGTTTGCGGTTAATGACAATTTTGCACTATTTGTGCTTAATTGAATTAACACGCTTATAGGAAACGTAAATCACAATCACAACACTCCACAAACACACTCATCAATCATATCAAACGCTGAACAACACTACACAGACTTACAAATACAAGGCAACAGATATTAATTCAATACACATACGAACAAGCATAGACACTCTACAACACGCTGAACGCAAGCGTGAACAGAGTAAGGATGCTGAATAGTATTTGAAACGCTTATAGCGCGATTAAAGCTGTCACCAAATTATCGCAACTAAATAAACCAATATTTTTAAGCAGATATTATTGGTATTTATGCATTGCTACGGCTAAATACTTAATTGAAGGAGTGAAAATGCAATTACATAACTTGGTGAGAAATGGCCTTGATTTATTGATGCAACGAAAACAAACTACTGCTAACGAAATTACTTGGTTAGGAGAGAAGAAAATGTCGCAAGCACGTACTTTGAACGAGAAAGAATTGAAGCTATTGTTGCTATATATAAACACGAGAAAATATGCAGCGCGAGATCGCGCAATGATTTTGATGACAATACTACGCAGGAATGCGAATTGGAGAAACGGTTGCGACGAAAATTGGCGATGTCGTTGCTGCTGACGGAACGATTAAACAGGAATTGCGCTTATCGGCGGAACAGACAAAAGGCAAATACGCACGAACTGTTATTTTGAGCGAGAAGCTACGCAAGGAATTGCTTGCATATTTGCAGAACCGCTTTTGCACAAAACAGCTAACACTGATTAGTGCAGCGGAATTGAAAAAGCCGCTATTTGCTACGCAGAAGCGCGAAGGATTTACTGCGAACACAGGCGCATATCATATCAATATGCTTTACAAAGCGGCTGGCTTGATAAATTGCAGTTCGCACAGCGGTCGGCGCAGCTATTTAACTTTGCTTAGCTCTAAATCAGTTCCACT
This sequence comes from uncultured Pseudomonadota bacterium, assembly GCA_963718345.1. GTDB lineage: Bacteria > Pseudomonadota > Gammaproteobacteria > Burkholderiales > Gallionellaceae > Sideroxyarcus. The sequence continues at coordinate 5,896 of CAVQZH010000001.1, forward strand.
TAAAGTGCTGATGGAGTTAGCTGGACATAGACAGGCACAAACTACGATGCGCTATATTGACGTGACTACGGATATGAAGAAAGCTGCTGTAGAGCTGATTTAATGGTGTGCAGGCAATTATGTATATTTAGTCTTAAACAGCAATTCAGCAGCTGCATCCGTCCAAGTAAATATGTATGCTTCTATAGTATATCCCATCAATTCGTCACTAAACTCAATTTCTCTATAATGCATTCTTACTGGCGTATTGAGTTGTTTTCCATACTCAAATAGTTGTAGCGGATTCGCTTCTTTTTTCTTATATATTGTATATTCATTTAAGTAATTCTTTGCCCAACTTGGCAGTGATTCAATGTCTCCATATACCATTTCAACAGTCGGAAATGCAATAGTTCCCATATCAAATTGCCTCTTTCTCTTTTTCACGCAGCAGGTGATTAAATCCTGCAAGATCGTGTGCGCGCATACGCGGAGTTAAGTGACTATAGTGCTTTTCTATCATCACAACACTCGTTCCCATCTGTTTTGCCAGCGTATGAATATCAACTTTTGCTTTGGTCACCGCAATCGTTGCATAAGTATGCCGCAAACTGTACAGCGTCCTTGCTTGTTCAGTTCGTCTATCAATTAGCAAATCTGCATCTTTTAACAGTATCTCAAATGTTTGCGCTAATGATTTGCTCATACTGCCGTCTGGCAATCTAAATACTTCCTTATCAACTCCTTTTTTAATCATCTCCTCAAAGTCCATATCCTTAATGTCATCTGTGCGCTGCTGTATGCGCTGCAAATATTTAACTACACTATGTCGTGCAACTAATTCACGCTGTCCAGTTTTGCCGCTAACATTCATCAACAAAAAACGGCGCTTCACATATTCAGGCTTTCCATCAATGCCTGTTTCACTCTTCCTAAATTTCTCTTCAAAAAAGCTAATGTGCTTCCACTTCAATCCATAACTTTCAGTACCGTGTCGCATTCCAGTGTTAGCCAGTATCAGAACATAATCACGCAGCAATTCACGCATCCAACGTGATTTGCCATCTTTGCCACGCTTAATCCAGTGCGGCATAAAGCGTGTCAGCCTGTTGTATTCTTCAATAGTAAAGTCTGCGCGACGTTCGCTTTTCGCACCCTTATTTTTCAACTCTGGTACTTGCGATTTAGTCATATAGCCGCGCTCCATCGCCGCATCAAATATGCGATTTAGTGCAGAATTGTGTGTGCTAATTGTGCTTGCTTTTGCTTCGTGTCCAAGCTGTTCTTTGCGCCAAGCTGCAAATTCCAGCATCAGTGCATAGTCAATGCTTGTAATGTTGTATTTGCCAAAAAACGGATCTAAATAGTTGTTGATGGCGATTATGTAATCTTTATATACGCTTTTGCCTTCGCCACCATCTAATGCATCTTGCATTTTCTGCTTTGCTATTGCAGCAACTTGTGAAAAACGCTTGCTTACTACGGGAACGCCCTCTTCGTGCAGTATCTGCGCGCGCTCAAATAACTTGTATGCAGCATCCTTTGCTTTCTCCAATTCCGTTTGCTTTGTAGTCACCCGCAACCACTTACCGCCAACACGAAAGCGCGCCTGCCACGCAGAGCTATGCTCGCGCTGTGTAAGCACTATTTTGCCATCGCGTATTGCTACGGAATTTTGCGACAACTGCGGCATTGCACACCTCAAAACTGTTGTACTTAACCAATAGTTTTAGTTTGCACCCAAAACAAGAAATGTGCAACAAGTGTGCAACAAAGAAAAATGACTTAGTTTTTAGCTAAGTCATTGATTATTGGTGGGCCCTCGACGGACTTGAACCGCGGACCAAAGGATTATGAGTCCTCTGCTCTAACCAACTGAGCTAAGGGCCCGTAAACTTAGCTTTCGCCGTCGAGGAAGCTCTTCAGTTTTTCCGAACGCGAAGGATGACGCAGTTTACGCAGCGCCTTGGCTTCTATCTGGCGAATACGCTCGCGCGTTACGTCGAATTGTTTGCCCACTTCTTCCAGCGTGTGGTCGGTGTTCATCTCGATGCCGAAACGCATACGCAGTACCTTGGCTTCACGCGGGGTGAGGCTGTCCAGAATATCCTTGGTCACGTTGCGCAGGCTGTCGTACACCGCTGCATCGATAGGCGCCAAGTGAGTTGGCATCCTCGATGAAGTCGCCCAGATGCGAATCGTCGTCGTCGCCTACCGGGGTTTCCATCGAGATGGGTTCCTTGGCGATCTTGAGGATCTTGCGGATCTTGTCTTCCGGCATTTCCATCTTGATGGCCAGCGTGGCGGCATCCGCTTCCTGCCCGGTCTCTTGCAGGATCTGGCGCGAGATACGGTTCATCTTGTTGATGGTCTCGATCATGTGCACCGGGATACGGATGGTGCGCGCCTGGTCGGCGATGGAACGCGTGATGGCCTGGCGGATCCACCATGTGGCATAGGTCGAGAATTTGTAACCGCGACGGTATTCGAATTTGTCCACGGCCTTCATCAGACCGATGTTGCCTTCCTGGATCAGGTCGAGGAATTGCAGACCGCGGTTGGTGTATTTCTTGGCGATGGAGATCACCAGACGCAGGTTGGCCTCGATCATGTCGCGTTTGGCGCGGCGTGCCTTGGCTTCGCCGTTGGTCATTTGCTTGTTGATCTCTTTCAGGTCGAGGATCGGAATACCCACGCGCTGTTGCAGCGCCAGCATTTTCTTTTGCTGGTCGATGATGGCGGCCTGGAAGCGCGACAGCGTTTCGCTGTAGGACTTCCTGGACGAGATCTCTTGCTTGACCCAATCCAGATTGCCTTCGTTGAGCGGGAACACTTTGATGAAGTGGACGCGCGGCATGTGCGACTTGGTCACGCACAGTTCCTGGATGCTGCGCTCGCAGGCGCGCACTTCTTCCACCAGACCGCGCATGGTTTCGCACAGGGCGTCCACTTGTTTGGCCGAGAAGCGGAACTGCATCAGTTCGTCGGAGATCTGCTGCTGCAGCTTGTCGTACTGCTTGCTGCGGTAGCCGTATTTTTCGTAAGCCTTGCCCAGCTTGCTGAACAGGTCGCTGATGAGGGCAAAACGTTCCAGCGCATCCACTTTGAGTTGCGCGAGGTTGGCGGCAGCGGCGGCTTCGCCGTCTTCTTCCGACTCTTCTTCTTCGTCTTCTTCCTCTTCGCCTTCCTCTTCTTCTTCCTCGGCGGTGTCGGCAACCATGGCTTCATCTTGCGTGTCGATGAAGCCGTCGATCACTTCGTCGATGCGCAAGGTCTCCTGCGCAACCTTGTCGGCCAGCGCCAGAATCTCGGCGATGGTGGCCGGGCAGGCGGAGATAGCCTGGATCATGTGCTTCAGGCCGTCTTCGATACGCTTGGCGATCTCGATTTCGTCCTGACGCGTAAGCAGATTGACCACGCCCATTTCGCGCATGTACATGCGTACCGGGTCAGTGGTGCGTCCGAATTCGGAATCCACGGTGGAGATCGCGGCTTCGGCTTCTTCCGCCGCATCTTCGTCGGCCACGGCCGGGGCGGTTTCGTTCATCACCAGCGATTCGGTATCCGGTGCCACGTCGCACACGGTGATACCCATGTCGTTGATCATGCTGACCACACCTTCGACCTGCTCGACTTCGAGCATTTCCGGCAGATGGTCGTTGATTTCGGCGAAGGTCAGGTAGCCGCGTTCCTTGCCCAGCAGGATCAGCGCTTTCAGGCGCGTGCGGCGTGCTTCGACGTCCTGCGCCGGATCAACCAATGCAGCAGCGGCAACCGCTTTTTCTTTGGCTGCTTGTTTGATGCTGGCTGCGGTTTGTTTTACGGGTGCGGGTTTTTTCTTTTGTTGCGGAGTCGCCATTTTGAGGTTTCCCAAAGTTGATTCGTACTCGAAATACACAGCACTCAAAAAAAGTGGTGCCGTCGAAAAGGGCGCGGATTATAGCAGATTTTCAAAACATTTCCGAAGGTTAGCTACACTTGCCCCCTTCCGGGCCTTCTGCAATTTACGTGCCTGATGCTGCTTTTTTCAGCTTACTTGGGCCTTGAGCTGCTTCAATTCTTCCTTTAATTCGTCGTGACGCGCGCGTTCCGATTCGTCCATGGCCAAGCCTTTGGCCTGCAACTGGGACATTTCGGCCTCCACGGTCTCGCGCCGCATCTTGCGCAAGATCCCGAAAATTCTGCCTGCACGTCGAAATTCTCGCCCCACTGCATCACTTCGCCCTGCGCGGAGGCAAACACCGGCTCGTGTACGGTGCCCTGAAAGTGCTGGATCATCGCCGCGGTAGTGGTTTCGTCTGCCGATTCGTGCAGCCAGTCGACCAAAGCCAGGATGGCGGCGCCTTCGTTACCCTCGCCATGCAAGTTCCTTTGGCAGTTCACGCGCCAGCTCCGGCTTCATCACCAGACAGCGCAGCAGGGTGCGCAAACCGCCGGTAGGCGCTGCGCGTTTGGCCTTGGGGGGCGCGGCACGTTGCGGCGCAGCTACCGGTTTGATGGACTACAAGGCTTCCAGTTCCGCCTGCGTCCACACCGGCCAGCGCCGCCACTTCCTTGCGCAGCAGCAGCGCCGTGGTGGGCGCGGTGATGGCAGTAAGCAGCGGCTGAGCGTTCTTGAGCAGGGTGCTGCGACCTTCCTGGGTCTTCAGGTCGACCTGTGCGGTGAGTTCGCGCAGCAGGTAGCCGGACAGCGGCAGCGAGTTGTCGAGTTCCATGCTCGAACGCTTCCTGCCGTATTCGCGGATGTAGGTGTCGGGATCGTGTTCTTCGGGCAGGAACAGGAAGCCTAGACGCTTGCCATCCACCAGTTGCGGCAACGCGTTTTCCAGCGCGCGCCAGGCGGCTTTCTGGCCGGGCTTGTCGCCGTCGAAGCAGAACACGACCTGGTCGCACAGGCGCAGCAGCTTCTGCACGTGGAACGGCGTGGTGGCCGTGCCCAGTGTGGCCACCGCATATTCCACACCGTTTTGCGCCAGCGCCACGACGTCCATGTAACCCTCGACCACGATCACGCGCTGGTGGGCGCGAATGGCTTTTTGCGCCTGATACAGGCCGTAGAGTTCGTGGCCCTTTTCAAATAGCGGCGTTTCCGGCGAGTTCAGGTATTTGGGCTCGCCCTTGTCCAGCACGCGTCCGCCAAAGCCGATGACATTCCCGCGCACGTTGACGATGGGGAACATGATGCGGTCGCGGAAACGGTCGTAGCGCTTGCCTTCTTCGCCCGCGATCACCAGGCCGGTCTCGACCAGGCTGGCATCCTGATAATTGGGTACGGCGGCTTTCAGGTTCTGCCAGTCGTCCGGCGCATAGCCGATGCCGAAGCGCGCGGCGACTTCGCCGGACAAGTCCGCGCCCCTTGAGGTAGTCGATGGCGCGCGGGGTCTTCTTGAGTTGTTCGCGGTAATAGCGCGTGGCGGATTGCATCAGGTCGTACAGGTCGGGCGCGACCTTGTGTTGCGGCACATTGGAGGCTTCCTGCGGCACGGTGCACGCCGATGCTCTTGGCCAGGTCTTCCACCGCTTCGACAAAGCCCATGCCGGTGTGCTCCATGACGAAACCGATGGCCGTGCCATGCGCGCCGCAGCCGAAGCAGTGATAGAACTGTTTGGACTGGCTGACCGTGAAGGACGGGGATTTTTCGTTATGGAAGGGACAGCAGGCGACGAAGTTGGCACCTGCTTTTTTGAGCGGCAGGTAGCGCTCGATCACGTCCACGATGTCGAGGCGATTGAGCAGATCCTGAATGAAACTTTTTGGAATCACTCCGCCCTCGCGCTCACGTGATACAAGAGAATACTGCTGCTAACCGTTCGCCCTGAGGCTTGTCGAAGGGGGCTTGCAAATACTTCGAAATTTGATGCTTTCGACATTCATGGTTCGACAAGCTCACCGCGAACGGATGTATCTACAAACTATTTTGTGAGCTGCGCTTTGATCAGGCCGGAAACCTTGCCCATGTCGGCACGTCCGGCCAGCTTGGGTTTGACTACGCCCATCACTTTGCCCATGTCTTGCGGTCCGGCTGCGCCTGTTGCGGCGATAGCTTCGGCGATGGCGGCGATCACTTCGGCCTCGCTGAGCTGCTGCGGCATATAAGTCTGCAACACGGTCATTTCGAATTTCTCGACATCCGCCAGATCCTGGCGTTTTGCCGCTTCGTACTGGCTGATGGAGTCGCGGCGCTGTTTCATCATCTTTTCGATGATGGCGACCACGTCCGCATCGGTCAGCTCGATGCGCTCGTCCACTTCGCGCTGCTTCATCGCGGCGAGCAAAAGACGAATCGCCCCGAGACGCGCCGTTTCCTTGGCGCGCATCGCGGTTTTCATGTCTTCGGTGATTTGCTGCTTGAGACTCATATCAAACTAACCTTCGCCCGGGAGGCGAGGCAGATCAATACAGCTTCGGCGGGAGAGTCTGGCTGCGCAGGCGCTTGTAGTGGCGCTTGACGGCAGCAGCCAGCTTGCGTTTACGCTCTGCAGTGGGCTTCTCGTAGAATTCACGGGCGCGCAATTCGGTCAGCAGACCGGTTTTTTCCACAGAACGCTTGAAGCGGCGCATTGCCACTTCAAACGGCTCATTCTCTTTAACACGTACTGTTGTCATGAACAAACTACCTTCTACCAAAAATTCGAGGGCGCGATTCTACAAAACAACGGCTTATTGCACAACCGATATTTTCCACCCCTTTTGGCGCCCTAAAGGCGGCTGCAGCTAGCCTGGCGTCTCTCCTGGATGCGTTTGTTCAGCACAAACAGGAAATTGAAGCCGCCCAACAGCAGAATCAGATAAAACAGCATGGCATGGACCATATGGGCAAAGTTGTCGTTGTAAACATGGTTCAGCCAGAAAGACCCTCCCTTTCCGAGCTCCAGGCCGCTATCCGGCACCAAAAATATCAATACCCCGGTAAAGGGCTGGATTTTCAATATGTAGAAGAAGATTCGGTGCGTGACTTTGGTGACGTCGTTTGGGGCGGAGGAATGCAGCCGCGACGCAATGTCCTTGTTGCCGGGGTGCAAATAGAACATGACCACGCCGAAGAATGCGGTAGCCGAAAAGACATGCCCTGCGTAGTACAGGATCAGCCAAGAACTCTTCAGATTGGCGTGAATGATATAACCACCAAACCAGGTTGCCGCGATCAAGGCGAACGGCATCCAGTGCAACGCGTATACGTACTTGAACCAACCGAGCAGCCAAGCGTTTTTCTTGCTTCTTTTGTGATGCACCCTTCGTTGCCCCTCAAGTGACGTTGCTACTTCAACCAGGGTATCACCTGCTCGGCAAATATCTCCTGCGTAATAATTCCGGTATGGGTGTAAACCACCTTACCCTCGCGAGAAATTAACACGGAGTAAGGAACAATGCCATCGCGATTGCCAAAGCCGGCCATCAGGGGGTTGCCGGGCGTGTTGGCCACAAGAACCGGATAGTTGATTCCGAGCGTACGCTGAACGTTGCGCAGCTTCGTTTCGTCGTCCATCCCGATACCCACGATTTGCAGGCCCTGCGCGGCATATTGCGACTGGTAGGTGACCAGATCACGTATCTCGGTCTGGCAGGGAGAACACCAACTGGCCCAGAAATTGAGCAGGACGACTTTGTCGTGCCATTCTGCCAGTTCATGTGGCTTGCCGTCCATGCCTGGCAAAGTGAATGCCGGCGCAAGTTTGTGAGTCGTCGTTTCGCTCGCGTCGGCCCCCGGCAACGTAATGAACATCGCCAGAACCCAGGCCAGGGCGACTGCTCTTCTCATGGGGTGGCAACAGGTTGCGAGGCAGCCTGCGCTGCGACGACATTCCAGGAAACCGGGTAGCGCGCTTCCAGTTCGTTCAGGTAGGCGGGAAGACTCTCGCTGACCATCATCTGCTCCACTCGGTCGCGCACATCTTCGAATGGCTTTTGCTTGGCAATACGCCGTTCCAGCACAGTGATCAGTTGATAGCCCGATTGGGTAGGGATGACTTCGCTGACCTGATTGTCGGGCAACGTTGCCAGCGCCTTCAGCAGTTCCGGCATACCGCGCCCCTCGGTGATCCAGCCGATGTCGCCGTTCAGCTTGCGACCGATGGGATCGATGCTGTTGCTGCCGGCCAGATTGAACAGGCTTTCGCCTTTAAGGATGCGTTCGCGCAGCGCTTCTGCCTCCGCCTTGGTGGACACGACCAGTTGACCCACATGGTAACTGACGGGGATGCGTCCGGTTTCCGGATGATTGGCGTACCAGTCACGAAGGGCCTTGTCGTTGGGAATCCATTCCCGGGTTTTCTTCTCCAGCAGCAAGGCGGGCAGCCTCTCCTCCAGATAGCGGTTGAGCTGCGCGCTGACGTCGGCACCGTCGCGTTCGTCGGCCGTGGACACCAGGATCATCTCGCCGCGTTCGCGCAGCCGTTGTTTGACCCATTCCGGGTTGACCTTACTTTTGCGCATTGCGGCATCGACGATGTCGCCGTAGACGATGCTAAATCCCTTTCCTTCCATCAGCACGGTCTCCGCTTTGATACCGGGTTTGATGCGTGCTTCATAAATGCGGGTATTGCTGTCTTGCAGCAATTTTTGCAGTGCGTCGCGTTTCACCGCTTGAAATTGCGTGGACATGTACGCGGATTTTGCGGCGACCAGCCCATCCCCATCTCCCTTGAATTGCTGCTTCATGTCTGCCAGCGTATTGGGTGGAATCGTGATACGGCCACGCAACTTGTCCATGTAATCCCGGTACAGCAATCCCAGCCGAAAATCTTCCATGTCCTGCTTGAAGGCAGCCGTTTTATCCAGCCCGAGCCGTTTTGCTTCCAGGGCAAGCAGTCGAGCCGACACCAGACGGCGCAGCATATTTCCGCGCATGCTCGCTTGCTCGTCTTCGCTCATGGTATTGAATTGGGTTGAAAATGGTGAACTGGTGAGCGCCATTTCCAGGTCATGCGAACGAATCTCCTCCTGCCCGACAGTGGCCAGCACCTGATCGGCCGCGTTTGCAGAAAGCGGTGAACAGATCAGTGCAACAATCCAAAGCAATTTTGTCAGCGACATCGTTCTGTTCGACATAATGATCCCCTTATCTTTGGTTCCGGAAACCGCACCGCGATGCTCCCGAAACGTTTCTTTTTTTCAATAACAAATCGGGGGTTAAACCCCCCGATTTGTTATCCCACTAATTGACGCGTCGACTACTCTTTGGGCACTGCGCCACCGAGGTCCTTGGCGCTACCGTGCATCCATGCTACAGCCAATTCGAAGTTATGCAAGATTGGCTTGCCGTTCCATATATGTTCCTTTTTCTTGGCAATCATCGGCACACCTTCCTTGTTGGTCTCGTGGCAGGACGCGCATTTCAGCGGTCCATGAGAGCCGTCGGGATTGTATTGGGTCGCCTGCTTGTACGAAGTCAGGTCGGTGGTAGCAGTGACCGGATACAGCCCATGGATGGACTCATGGCAGGATTGGCAGGTTAAACCGGCATGTCCCTTCGAATAACGCATCAGGCTGTATTTTCCCGGCTGGTTGATCGGGAACGCCACGCCACCCTGACCTTCCACAAACGGCGCGGCATGACAGTCGGCACAGTGGGGCGCACCCGGCGATAGCCAGTAGTCGCGGCCATTCGTCGCGGCATCATAGGGAACGGCAGTGGCGCCAGTCGCTCCTGCCGGCAACTTCAGCGTTTTGATATCCACGGCCGGGTTGGCAGACAGGATGGACACATTGACATCACCGTCCTCATCCTTGCTCACCATGGGTCCACCGTCCTTGAGTGCGATGACGGCAATATCCGGCACCATGCGATTGGCTGCCCACGTCTTCAGGATACCCGATACTCCGGGCGTGTCTTCGTTCTTGGCATTGAGTACGACCTTGGGATCCATATACGTGGTCTCCAGCTCGACAGTCGACACGCCGATTGCCTTGGCGATCTCATCCAGCGACTTGTTGCGGATCGTGGAACCGGTCTGCTTGTAGGCGTTGGTCAGGTTGTCGCGTTGATACAGTTCGCGCGTGAGCTGGTTGTGGCAGTTGGTACACCACAGCCCTTTACCGCCCTTATCGTTGCCGATCTGGGAAACGTTGGCTTGCAGCCACTGGCCAATCGCATTCAGGTGCGCGGGCAAATCGATGCCATCGTGCCGCATGTTCCGGTTGGCATGGACATCTCGACCGACAAAGCATCCGCCCGAGGCGTCGCGATTGTCGCCAAGCGCATATGCATTCTTGCCTTCCGGTGTGATCGGATAGCTGGCCATCTTGCCGTCCTGACGGTGCGCCGGGTGGCAACCTTGGCACGATGCGGTACGGCCTTGGGAATCAGGCAATGGAGCCATCGTCTGGTGCACGGTATGGATCGCCTGCGTCAAAGGCGAGATCGTCATGTCTGCGCCGGTCTTCGGATCCTTGTAAGTCTTCGATATCAGCACGCCGATCACGTTGTCCGCATGGCACTTCTGGCATAGCACGGGATCGCGTCCCAGACGGTTGTCCAGCGAACGGCTGTTGGGGTTGTAGTTCTTCAGAAAATCCGTTCCGGTACGGTCGTCGTGCATTTGCAGGATGGAAACGGAAGTGGCCTTCAGGTTGGCGATCCAGTCGCTGGCACCCAGCCCTTTCCAGAATTCACGCTCCTGTTTGTACAGGTTGAACTTGTCGCCATTGGCCGTCTTGTTGCTGTGGCAGTTCGCGCAATTGGGTATGTCGATCGGGCTGGTACCTACAAACGTAATGGGCTTGCCGGAGTGCGAGTCGATCACAGGAGCGCCCGTTTTTTCATCCACCAGGCTGACCCAGGCTTCCTGGAACGGCTGGATATCCGCCTCGGTCAAAGTCAGCGGGTCCTGTTTTGCCGAGCGATCGTTAAACGGTGTCAGCGGCAATCCGAGTGCGTCCCAGATGCCGGGGTTCGTCAGCACAATGGGAACGTTGTCCAGCACGGGAGACTTGGTATAGACAATCGTGCCCTTCTCCCCGGTGTAGTGCAGATTTCCACCTTTCATCGGACTCGGAACCGCTGCGCCCGCCGGTCCGTTATCGCGCGGGACCGGAATCTGGATACCGACAAACAATTTTTCCTTGTCGGCGCTGGTGCCTTTGGGATTGGTTCCTTTCAGGTCCTTGTACACATAGAGGTGACTGAAATAAGCGTTGGCGACATTTTCGTTGGCAGTGTATTGCCCGTCACCGTTGACATCGTACGGGACGTCCCAGTAGTGCAGCTTGTTGCCTTCGGAATAGGTGTTGTCCAAGTGTCCGTATGACAGGCGGAAACGTTTCTTGCCGTCGACCAGCACTCCCGGGTCTTTCGGGTCGGATTCCAGCAACTCCGGAAATTTGTTCGGGCCGGTAGAAGTCTTGATGACCTGGCTCTGCACCGAGTTGTATGGTGGCAACACGCAGCAGTAGCTGAAATCGAAGCCGGTGCAGTGCATGCCCAGCTCATAGTTGATGGTGATGTTGTAATCATTTTTCGGCTTGGAGACCGAAGGCGCGGCAACCGCCGTGCCAGTCGCAAAGACGCATAGCAACGTCCCGACGAACCAGACTTTTATATTATTCACGTGGATCTCCCTGTAGTGATTGAGCAAACAATCCCAGACACGGCAGAAGAAATGGTCAGGTTCGACCTAAGCCTTAGTCTGGTTTGGACCTAAGCGCGATATTTATCCGCGATCTTCAACTGCTTCCATTCCATCCCCGACTTCTTGTTCAAGCAAATCGGGAAATACGAATTCTCACGATAACCGGGGCAGTTTATGAGCAATGCCCTTGTGGCAATCTATGCAGGTCTTGCCTGCTGCTTCGGCGTCAGCGTGCTTGCTTTGTGCGCCCTTGTCCTGGTCTGCCAGACTCATCGCCGCGAAACTATGGCAATTGCGGCAACCGACGGAATTCGATTCCTTCATGCGTGCCCATTCGTCCTTGGCCATTTGCGCGCGTCTGGCATCGAACTTCTCACGCGTATCAATGGTGCCCGTCATCTCAGCCCACACATCCTGGACGGCGATCATCTTGCGATACATTTCCGAATACCAGTTCCGCTTCGGCACATGGCAATCGGAACAGACTGCGCGCACGCCGGATTTGTTCGAGTAATGCACCGTCTTCTTGTATTCCTCGAAGTTGTAGCTCATGGTGTGGCACGACGTACAAAACTCCAGGCTATTGGTCTGCTCGATTGCCGTCGTAAAACCTCCCACCAGGACCAATACCAAAGTCACCAGCGCAGCCATTCCAATACCAGTGCAAGTGAAAGGATGACGCTTGGCGCGCGCGAACATACTTTCTTGTCCGGATTCAGTTTGCATAGCGAATGGACAAGTTGGTCATTGCAAGCTCCAGATCAATTGTAGCTGCCGTAAAACTGAATCAACGCATTGATATCTTCCGGCGTGACTTCTTCAAGTTTGGCCTTCATCTTTTTCGGTATCGGCCGCTTGCCCGATTGAAATTCCTCGATGGCCTGGTGCAAGTACGGAATCCATTGGCCTGCCATCATCCCGGCATCGTCTTTGGCCTGGGTGGCGCCCTCCGAATGGCATTTTTCGCAATACATATCGTGAATGTCCTTGCCCTTCGCGGCCAACACCGGATCGAATTTCTGTTTGGCGTGCACGAATTTCTTTTTGGACAAGTAAGTCGCTATCTGTTGAATATCGCCGTCCTTAAGGTTCTTTGTGATCTCGCACATGCTGCTCTTCTTCCCTTTGTCGGGTCCGCTGCGATATTTGGTGTCAGGACAGTCTCTGTCGTGATTGCGGTACGCCTTGAGGTTGTTCACCAGGAATTCAACCGAATAACCGCCGATGATGGGCACATCCGAATCGGTACTGGCGCCGTCCTTGCCGTGGCAGTAGCTACAGGTCTTCAGCTGGTTCTCCACGGTTGCCGCCAGAGCGGAACTTGCCGACACGAAGCCGACCAGAACGCACAAGGAAATGAAAACCGAACGGAAATGAAAGTTGCGCTTTTTCAACATCGCCTCCCCAGTGAAGAAACATTTCAATTGAAAGGGTGCGCCCTACTCTTGTTTGTCAGGCGAGAAGCTGACAGGTTGGTCGAGTCACGATACCCACGGTCACATTACACGTGACGGACGGGCAAGCGTCTATCGCCCGGAGGTAGTAAGGTTAATGACTCGAAAGTGTTACTAAGTTGATGATATATAATGAGTTACTTATATAGAATACCCGACTAATTCACGCTGACGCGTCCGAACTTTCGCTTGCCTACTTGTGCCACGACGACCGCACCTGCCTTGAGTTGCAGCGCTTTGTCGCTGACCTTCTCACCGTCGAGTTTGACGCCGCCCTGCTCAATCATGCGCAGTGCTTCGGAAGTGCTGGCCACGAGGTTGGCCTGTTTGAGCAGATTGGCAATGGCGATGTGGCCGTCGGTACTGACGACGTTGATTTCGGGCATGTCGTCCGGCAGCACGCCCTTCTGGAAGCGCGCTTCGAATTCGGCCAGTGCATCTTCAGCCGCCTGTAGCGTGTGGAAGCGCGCAACGATCTCCTGCCCCAGCATCACCTTGATGTCGCGCGGATTGCGGCCGTTCGCGACTTCTGCCTTGAAATTTTCGATCTGCGCCAGGCTGCGGAAGGAAAGCAGCTCAAGGTAGCGCCACATGAGGTCGTCGGAGACGGACATGAGTTTGCCGAACATGTCGGTTGGCGTATCGGTGACACCAATGTAGTTGCCCAGCGATTTGGACATCTTGTTGATGCCGTCCAGGCCTTCCAGCAACGGCATGGTAAGCACGCACTGCGCGGGCTGGCCGAAGTGCTTTTGCAGTTCGCGCCCCATGAGCAGGTTAAATTTCTGGTCGGTGCCGCCCAACTCGATGTCGGCCTTGAGCGCGACGGAGTCATAACCCTGTACCAGCGGGTAGACGAATTCGTGGATGGCGATGGGCTGGTTGGCTTTGTAGCGTTTGGAAAAGTCGTCGCGCTCCAGCATCTGCGCCACGGTATGGGTGGCGGCAAGGCGGATCAGGTCGACCGCGCTGAACTTGTCCATCCACGCTGGAGTTGAACACGACTTCGGTCTTGCCCGGGTCGAGCACCTTGAACACCTGTTCTTTGTAACTTTGCGCATTGGCAAGCACCTGCTCGCGCGACAGTGGTGGCCGGGTGGCGTTCTTGCCCGTAGGGTCGCCGATCATGCCGGTGAAGTCGCCGATCAGGAACAGGGCGTGATGCCCGAGATCCTGCAGTTGGCGCATCTTGTTGAGCAGCACGGTGTGTCCCAAGTGCAGGTCGGGCGCGGTGGGATCGAAGCCCGCCTTGATGCGCAGCGGGCGACCCAGCTCGAGCTTTTTGACCAGTTCGGATTCGAGCAGCAACTCTTCGCTGCCACGTTTGATTTGATTAAGGATTTCTTGTTGATTCATGTCGAAAGACCGCTTGTCATTATCCAGCCCAATACCCAAGCCGGTTTTGAGGGCATAGCCGCTTTCTGTTAAAGTGGCGCCCGAAAATTCAATAAGTCTTGTTGTGTGCCGATAAAGGATCTACGGGCATTCAGCAAGCACTGCCGCTTTGGGAGCCGCGAATGTTACCGCAAAACACTTTGTCACACGCACACAAAATGAAGCTCCGATGGTTCGTCACCTTGTCCAGCCTGCCTTTGCTCGGGGTAGTGACGGCATTCGGGATCATGCCGCAGACGAATGTGATATCCCAACCGCAAAAGACCGTGATCGAAGACATCGCCCTGCCCGTTGTCTCACCCGTGGCCAGCAGCGCAACCTCGTTTTGGCGCAATGAACGTATCCAGCGCGGGGACACCGTCGCCGAACTGTTGCGCCGTTTGAATGTGGAAGATGCCGCTGCCAGCGACTACCTGCGCAACAACAAGGCCGCCGACGGATTGCGCCGTCTTGGCCGTGGGTAAGGAAGTTCAGGCCGAGACGGACGCCAATGGCGCGCTGCTCGCGCTGCGCTATCTGGGGAGCGACTCCAATCAGGTCGTCATCGAAAAGAATGGCGACAGCTTCAAGAGCCGCACCCTGCCCGCCCAGACGGAACAGAGAATTCAGATCCGTACCGGCGAGATCGAGACCAACCTGTTCGCCGCGACCGATGAGGCAGGCCTGCCGGACCCCGCCGCCAACCAGTTGGCGGATATTTTCGGCGGTGACGTCGATTTCCATCGCGATCTGCGCAAGGGCGACAAATTCACCGTGATTTACGAGATGAATTACATCAACGGTGAACCCGTACGCACGGGCCGCATCCTCTCGGCCGAGTTCGTCAACCACGGACATGCTTTCCGTGCAGCGTATTTCCAGACCGACGAAAACTCCGGCGGTTACTACTCGCCGGATGGCAAGAGCATGCGCAAAGCCTTCCTGCGTTCCCCGCTGGAGTTTTCGCGCGTCAGCTCGGGATTCAGCCTGTCGCGCTTCCACCCGATATTGAACAAGTGGCGCGCGCATAAAGGCGTGGATTACGCTGCACCGATGGGTACCAAGGTCAAGGTCACCAGCGACGGCGTCGTTGCATTCGTTGGTCAGCAACACGGTTATGGCAACGTGGTGATCGTCGAACATCAGGGCCGCTTCTCCACGGTATACGGGCACTTGTCCCGCTTTGCCGGCGGCCTGCACAAGGGACAGCACGTGAGTCAGGGACAGGTCATCGCCTATGTCGGCATGACCGGACTGGCCACCGGACCGCATCTGCATTACGAATTCAGGATTGGTGGCGTCCAACGCGACCCGCTGAAAGTTGCACTGCCGGATGGAAGACCGATCGGCGATGCACAAAAGACAGTTTTCGAGCAGGCCACCCAGCAATTGTTCGGACAGCTGGACATGTTCCACAATACGCGTATCGCCAGACTCGACTAGGTGGACACCGCACCCGACCTTTATGTTGGCATCATGTCCGGCACCAGTCTGGACGGTATTGACACCGCATTGGTCGATCTCTCGCAAGCCTCTCCCCGCCTCGTTGCCAGCCATTACCAGCCCTATGCCGAGCCGCTGAAAGAGGCATTGCTTGCTTTGCACCAGGTCTCGCACAACGAGCTGCATCAGTCGCAACTCATCGCCAATCGCTTGGCTCGCGAATATGCCGATGCGACGCAGGTACTGCTGCAGAAAGCCGGCGTAGCAGCCGGATCGGTACAAGCCATCGGCTGCCACGGCCAGACGGTGCGCCATCGCCCCGAACACGGCTACAGCATACAACTCAACAATGCGGCGCTATTGGCCGAATTGACCGGCATCCATGTGGTGGGTGATTTCCGCAGTCGCGACATCGCTGCCGGCGGACAAGGCGCACCGCTGGTTCCGGCTTTTCACGACAAGGTGTTTCGCCATCCAACCATCCACCGTGCCATTCTCAATATCGGCGGCATCGCGAACCTGACCGATCTCGCCCCCGGCAAGGCTACTGCCGGCTTCGATACCGGCCCCGGCAACCTGTTGATGGATGCATGGATCGCCCGCCACCTGGGCGAATCCTTTGACAAGAACGGCACCTGGGCCGCAAGCGGCAAAGTCATTTCCGCTTTACTGCAGAAATTGCTTAGCGAACCATTCTTCGCTGCCGCTCCACCCAAGAGCACCGGCCGCGACCTGTTCAACCTTGCATGGCTGGGAAGACATCTGACTGGCAGCGAAGATATTGCGGATGTACAGGCGACCTTGCTTGCGCTCACCGGCGACAGCATCGCCTCGGCAGTGCAACGTTTCTGCTCGGATGCGACGGAAATATATTTGTGTGGCGGCGGCGCGCACAACGAGGCGCTGTTTGACGTACCTGCGGCGCAAGTTGCCGCACCATATTCAAAAAACCGAGGTATTGGGGATTGCTGCCGACTGGATGGAAGCCATCGCCTTCGCCTGGCTGGCACAACAGGCTTTGCACCTGCGCCCTGCCAACCTGCCAGCCGTCACCGGCGCTCGGCACTCTGCGTATTGGGTGCGATCTATCCGTCCTGAAAACAAAACGGGGCGCAATGCGCCCCGTCCTCGAAACAACCACCGTATTGCTTACGCCGAGAACGACGAACCGCAACCGCAAGTAGTAGTGGCATTCGGATTCTTGATAACGAACTGCGAGCCTTCCAGGCCTTCCGTGTAATCGATCTCTGCACCAACCAGATACTGGAAGCTCATCGGGTCGATCAGCAATTGAACGCCGTTCTTGCTCATCACGGTGTCGTCTTCGTTGGCGACTTCGTCAAAAGTGAAACCGTACTGGAAGCCGGAACAGCCGCCGCCGCTGACGAACACGCGCAGCTTCAGCTCGGCGTTGCCTTCTTCTTCGATCAATTGTTTCACTTTGTTGGCCGCATTGTCCGTAAACAGCAGCGGGTCTTGCACTTCGGTCATTGCATTCATATTGCCTCCTAACTGGTTTGATTATGACTCGGATGCACCGAGCTTGAACGCCACTACTTTCTCTTCCGCCTCCGTCAAGTGGATCAGCCTGCCCTCGACGATCGCGCCCAACTGTATCTCCAGCGTTTTATAGTGTACATCCCCTACGACCTTGGCTTTGCTCTGTAGTTCCAGGTATTCCGCCGCATTCACCGGACCTACTATAGCTCCGTTCACCACCAGATGGGTAACCTTGATCTCGCCTTCCACACACGCGTGCTCGCTCAGCACCAGAGTGCTGGGTTTGCTCAAATCGGCAATTACATTCCCTTTAATCTCGCCGTCAACCCGCAGACCTCCCGCGAAATAGACGTTGCCTTCGATCTTGGTTCCGGCGCCAACCAGGGAGTCGATACGATTCTGCGGTTTGCTATTCCGATTGCTAAACATGCTTACTTCTCCTTTAGGACAAAGGGGACACGTCGGCCGTCTGTTTGATCCTGGGTTCCTGCACCCCTTTTTCAAACACACGCACTTCCACGCTTTCGACCTTCATCTCCGGCGGCAACTTAAATCCCTTGTCGATACGCTGGTAATACTTGAAACTCAATTGGTATGCTGCCACATCGGCCGGCGAGTTCGCCTGCGGGAATTGTAGCACTACTTTCTTGCCATCCTGCTCGCCGTTTACCACCAGTTGCATACTCCCCTGGAATGCTTTGCCGCGCTGCTGGACACTCTGCACCAACAACATCCGGCACAGGTATTCGCCGGGCAGACTATCCGGCTCGATCTTCAAACGATGAACCGACAGCTCCGCTTCACGCGCGCCGGTCAAAGGCAGGTTATCGAAGAACAGCAAGTCTTCCTGCAGGCGCGCATTTTGTTCCTGCAGGTTCTTCAGTTGCGTTGCAATCCCCATGTTCGAAGCCTGGTCGATTTGTCCCTGGCGCTCATTGGCCGCAATCTGATTGGACAGCTTGGCGTTTTCGCTTTCCAAATACGCTACTCGTTCGTGCAGCTCACTCAATTCCTGTTCTGCCTGTCCGCGATGAAATCCCGCCAACTCCAGACCCGATCCGTACGCCCACCAGATCATCAACCCGACCAGAACGACGAAGGGAAGAGCAATCGCCCAGCGCACATACCAAGGCACGTGCGGACGCACCGACAAACGCGGCGCAGAGATGCTGAACTTGCGGCGAAAACTCCGGATCATCTTCATATTCAGGGTAACAAAGGAACCACGTTCAGCCCGGCCGACTCCGGCAAACCGAACATGATGTTCATGTTCTGCACCGCTTGTCCTGCCGCACCTTTAACCAGATTGTCGATCACCGAAAGCACCACCACCGTATCGCCGCCCTGCGGTCTGTGCACCGCAATACGGCACATGTTGGAGCCCCGCACCGAGCGCGTTTCGGGCATGCTGCCGGCAGGCAACACATCTACAAATGCTTCGTCGGCGTAACGCTGCTCGAACACTTCCTGCAAGTCCGCGTCCTTCTTGAGCCGACCATACAGCGTGGCATGGATGCCGCGTATCATCGGCGTCAGGTGCGGGATGAAAGTCAGTCCGACCGGGTTGCCAATCACATTCGCCAGACCTTGTTTGATCTCGGGCAGATGCCGATGTCCGGCAACGCCATAAGCCTTGAAATTGTCCGACGCTTCGGCAAACAACGTGGGAATCTCGGCCTTGCGCCCGGCACCGGAGACACCGGATTTTGCATCGGCGATCAGTGAGCCTGCTTCAATCAGCCCCGCTTCGAGCAAGGGAATGAAACCCAGTTGCACTGCCGTCGGATAACAGCCCGGATTCGCCACCAGCCGCGCTTGCTTGATCTGTACGCGGTTGACTTCGGGCAGGCCATACACCGCTTCTGACACCAGATCGGGACAGGCGTGGGTCATGCCATACCATTTTTCCCATTCGGCAATATCCTTGATGCGAAAATCCGCTGCGAGGTCGATGACCCTCACGCCAGCATCCAGCAAGGCGCGCGTCTGTTGCATGGCAATGCCGTTGGGTGTGGCGAAAAACACCACATCGCATTGATCCAGATGCGGCTGAGTCTGGGTGCGTGAATGGCAAGTCTACATAGCCGCGCAGGCTGGGGAACATCTGGCTGACCGGCGTGCCCGCATCGGCGCGCGAAGTGATCACGCGCAACTCTACCTGCGGATGCCCCGCCAGCAGCCGCAACAGCTCGACTCCGGTATAACCCGTTCCCCCTACGATTCCGACCTTCAACACGCTCGCACCTCAAAAGTTAGCTGCAAATGATAAAGGAAAAAGCCGCCCAAAGGCGGCTTTTTCTGTCCTGCGACCATCCCGCTGACGGGATTAACGCTTGGAGAATTGCTTCCTGCGGCGCGCCTTGCGCAGACCGACCTTTTTGCGCTCGACTTCGCGTGCATCGCGAGTAACCAGACCGGCTTGGCTCAAGGGTCGGCTTCAAAGTTGCATCGTAGTCGATCAGTGCGCGGGTGATGCCGTGACGCACCGCACCGGCTTGGCCGGATTCACCGCCACCGGAAACGTTCACCATGATGTCGAACTTGCCCACTGTGTCAGTCAGTTCCAGAGGTTGACGTACCACCATGCGGCCTGTCTCGCGCGAGAAGAACACATCGATAGGCTTGTCGTTGACGATGATCTCGCCCTTGCCTGGTTTGATGAAAACACGTGCCACCGCGCTCTTGCGACGACCGGTTCCGTAGTTATAAGTTACGCTCATGATTAAGCCTTCAACAGATCAATGGGTTTCGGTTGCTGCGCGCTGTGCGGATGAGTCGCACCGCCGTAGACCTTGAGCTTGCTCAACATCGCATAGCCCAGCGGACCTTTCGGCAACATGCCGCGCACGGCCTTTTGCAGCACGCGCTGCGGATGGCGCTGTTGCAGCTTGAGGAAGTTGGTTTCGTAGATACCGCCGGGATAGCCCGTGTGGCGGTAGTACATCTTGTCCTGTGCCTTGTTGCCGGTCACGCGCAGCTTGTCGGCATTGACCACGACGACGAAATCGCCGGTATCGACGTGCGGCGTGTAGATGGCCTTGTGCTTGCCGCGCAAGCGGGCTGCGATCTGGCTGGCCAAACGGCCCAGTATCTTGTCGGCGGCATCCACCAGCAACCAGTCGTGCTGGACTTCGTGCGGCTTTGCGGAAAATGTTTTCATGGCATTTCCTAAAACTAAAAATGGTTAACAGACTGCGAAGGGCGCGCATTCTATGTCACGCTTCCACCCCTGTCAAACGAAACTCTTGCCACGACCACGCACGCGCTTGCCACACTTGAGGGCGCAGGGTGCCAGAAACCCCTACGCCGCGTTTTACAGCTTCAACATGCGTACGGTTTGCGTCAAATCCGCCAGATCGATCACACGATAGCGCATCCTGTCCGTATCGTTATCCGTGCAGGTCGTCGAACCGCCGTCGAAAGCCAGTTTCATCCCGTATTTCCGGCACTCCCCGCTGCAATCCAGGCCGAAATGCATATGCCCGAACAACAGGACATGCGCCCGATCACGTAATACCTGGCACAACGAAAAGGCATCTTTCAAGCGCAGGAACGGTCTGGTCAATTGAACATATAAATAATTCAATGGGTTGCGATCGCCAACATCGGGCGTAACGCTATAACCAAAGGTGAACGGATGATGGTGCAAATAGATGACGATACACTTGCCCGCCATTTCCGGACTATCCAGCAGATGGTTCAGGGCTGCCAGTTGCTTGCCGCCGAGATGCCCCTCGGCAAACCAGCGCTCCCAAAAACCCAATTCCGCCGCATTCGAGTCCAAACCGATGAAGATGTGATTACCTACCTCACTGACGACCGGAAAAGCGGACGGTCTGCCCTGAAAGATATATGCGCCAAATGCCTGCTGAAACGCGTGCGCCGCTTCCTGATCCACGGACAACGCATCGCCGTAATCGTGATTGCCCGGACACAACAGAACGCGAAAGCGTGTGGCAAGGCGATCCAGCAGCAAACGTCCTGCCTGCCTGTTCGCGTCCGTTGCACTATCGATAAGATCGCCGGTATGGACGATGATGCAATTCCCTGGCGCATCAGGCGGGTTGGCGAGCAGATCATCGACGACGCGTTCAAAACGCAATGTATTGTCTCCGCACCCGAGATGTGTGTCGCTGATGTGAATGAGTTTCATGGCGTCCTGCGTCAATCAAGAAGGGACGCACCCTAAAGCACCCCATTGAACATGGTCAATATGCCAAACGGCCTAGATAGTGCCTAGTACCCGCGCAGGCATATTGCGCGCCTCACAATCCATCCAGCCAATTTTTCCAGCGCAGGAATTTTTCCTGCAGCCGGGAAGGCCCGTGCATCACTTTGATCTGTTCAACTTGCCTCGTACCGGACAGCGCCAAATTTGCGGCCAGCTGCGCAGCCCCGATCAGACCGGCATCCGACTGCAGCAAACGATAGACAGCGAACGGCACACACTGGGCAATGCCTTGTTGCAGACACGGCAAACTCGACAGGCCGCCGGAAAGATAGACGCGTTCGATACCGAACTCGCGCTGAAAATCTTCCAGTATCCGTGCCACGCGAAAAATGATGCCTTCTTGCAACAACAGCGCGATGTGCTGCATCGTCAGATGTTCGACCGGTTCCGAAAACGTCAGGCCCAGGTCGCTGCGGAAATACGGAGCTCCCAGTCCGCTCGGCTCGGCCAGACAAAAGATTTCGTCACCGGCCAGATCTTCTGCGCGACATTCCCGTGCCGGATAGGGCGCCAAAGCAGCCGCGATAGAGTTAAGCGTGCCCTCCGCAGCCAGGTGTATCTGACGTGCGCTGTCCTGCCAGACCAGGGTTTGCAGATAGCCCTCCGGCGCGCGCACGCGCCTGCGGCAAATAACACGCTACAAATCCGCCCGTGCCCAGATTGACCAGCGCCTCCGGCTGGCCATCGGCGATACTGGCGAACAGCGCCGCCGACTGGTCGCCCACGCTCGCCTGCAAAGTCAGACCGTTCTGCAGGCGCAAATTCAGTCCGGTGGAAGATTTGATTTGCGGCAAGGCCTGCTGCGGAACGTCGAACAGGTCGCACAACACGGGCGACCATTGCCGAACATGAACATCCATCAACAAGGTGCGCGCCGCCATCGATGCGTCCGTCACATGATGTTTACCTCCGGTCCAGCGCCAGACCAAAAAAGTATCCAGCGTCCCCAGCAACCATTCACCGCTCAGCAAGCGTGCGCGCCAGGATGGGTTCTGCTGCAACAACACGCGCAATTTGGGGGCGAGATAATAAGGAGTGAGCGGCAGCCCGGACAGGTCGCGGATAGTGCTCTGTCGTTCATGCAGCGCTGCGCAGCTTTCTGCACCCCGGTCATCCTGCCAGGAAATGAGCGGCGTAACCGGGTGCCCGCTGGCGCGATCCCACAACAGGAAGGATGAGCGCTGGCTGCACAAACCGAGCGGAGGGCGCACTTCCACACAGCGGGCTCCGCCCCACCGTGTCGCGGGCGCCATCGGTCTGCGCCAGGCATTCGGACAACACGCTATCCGCCGTCGCGGCATAGACGCCCGCATCGCTCTCGTAGCGCCCGCCGTCCGCCACGATCATGGGTGCAGGCCGCGCAGTAACGGCACGCAGTGTGCCGTCTTGCGCCAGCAGTCCCGCCTTGATCGTCGTCGTACCCAGATCGAGTGCGACGGCAACGATCACAGCGTGCAAGCCTCCGCCTCTTGCGCCACCCTGGCCTCATCCCAGCCCATGGCAGGAGCAACCAGTTCAGCCAGATGCAGCACTTCGGCTGCGCTCAGCTGCGTCAAAATCATGAGAGGCATGCGGCGGCGCAGCAGATCGGAAAGATGCAAGGCCATCTCGTCACGGGCACACAGCAGCAGATCGGCAAAGATAAAGGGCAGGCCGGTCACGATGCGCGCTGCCAGGTGCTGCGATTCCTCGACGATATCGAACACCTTGCCGACCCGTGCGCCGTGCCTGCGCATCAGCCACTTGGCGCTCTCGGCATCGATATTCAATCGTTGCGCCCGGGCACTGACCTCTTCCGACCAAACCGCAAAATCCTGCGCGGGTTTCCAGGGAAAGTCGCGGTCTCTGGTCGCACACGCGCTTTTCACACCGAGGTGCACGCACACCGTGTCGACAATGACGCTGGCATCCTCGCGCGCCGACGTGAGCTTGCCGCCGATGGCGTGATGCAGCCGGTTGTTCCCGGTTTTCAATTCCCAATCGCGGCTGACCGCAGATGGCGAAGCATCGTCGCTCTGCTTCATTACGCGCACACCGGCGTAGCTGCCGCACACATCCGATTTTGTCCAGGTCGTTTTAAGATAGCGGTTGGCGGCAGCAAGCAGATAGTCCACATCGCTTTCTTCGACGCCCACTTTATCGACATCGCCGCGATAGTCGGTGTCGGTGGTGCCGAGCAAAGTGCGCCCACACCACGGAATGACAAAAAATACGCGCCCATCCTCTTTTGCCGTCAGCAGGATCGCCTCCTTTGTCGGCAAGGCAGGCAGCACCAGGTGGATGCCCTTGCTCAGCCGGCACCAGGCGCGCCCCTGCTCGCTAATGCTTTCCCACTGACCGACGGTACTCACGTATTGCCTGGCACGCACTTCTACCGCAGCTCCCGTCGCGCCATCGTGCACCCATGCCCCACACACTTTGCCGCGATCTTCGTCCCACGCAACGAGCCTGGCATAGTTCACACACACCGCGCCGTGTTCCATCGCCCCCGCCACCAGTTCCAGCGCCAGCCGCGCATCGTCGGTCTGCGCATCGCCGTAGGTGAAACCGCCCTTCAGATTGGCTTCGTCCAGAAAAGGAAAATGTTCCGAGAATTGCGCGCGATCATGGTGACGATGCCGCATCTGCTCGTCCGGAAATCCGGCCAACGCGTCGTACAGCGTCAAACCAGCTTTCAGCTTCAACGTGCCGTTGCGGCTGTCGGTATATACCGGTACGCCGAAGCGCAAGGGCCACACGCGATGCGGCGCGACCCGCAACAGCATCTTTCTTTCCTTTAATGCCTTGCGCACCAGCTTGAAATCGAATGTCTCGAGATAGCGCAGCCCGCCGTGAATCAACTTGCTCGAGGCGGACGATGTCGCATTAGCCCAATCCGCCTGCTCGACCAGCGCGACTTTCAGACCGCGTAATGCAGCGTCGTAGGCAGTCCACGCACCGTAGATGCCTCCACCGCAAACCAGTAGATCGAATTCGCCGTTCAGGGCTGCAAAATCGCGCTTCATTTATCCCTCATCTGCAGCGCCTTTTGCGGCACATCGCTGATCAGCACGTCCACACCCAGGACCAGCGCACGGTTGATCTCCGCCTCCGTATCGCAGGTGTAGACAGCAATGATTTTGCCGCGCTCGCGCAGCAAAGCAACCATATCCGCATCCAGCGTGGAAATATGGATACATAAGCCGTGCAGGAAAGGGCTGGGTGTCCAGGGCATAGCGCGCATCGTTGAGGTTGTGTTCCGGTTCCAGATTCAACACCAGCGGAAACGCCGGCGCGAAGCGATGCGCGTAGATCAGGCTCTCCAGATTGAAGGACGACACGATTATGCGGTCATCCGTCACCGCACCGACCAGCGCCAGCGTCCTGCGGACTTTGAGCTCCTGTCGTGCGACCATTTCCCAGTCGCGATTCTTGATCTCCAGCAGCAAACGGCAGCGTGTGCGATAGGCTGCAATGAATTCCTGCAGGCTCATCACACCCTCGGGTGCGGCCGATTCGGAGAAGTGCGCGGCGAAATTCATTGCCTGCAGTTGCACGAAATCGTAATCGTCGATGTGATCGCCGGACAGATTCAACTTTTTTAGGTAACGGTCGTGCCACAACACCGCCACCTCGTCGCGGCTCAGTTGTACATCCGTTTCGATACCGTCGATCGGATAGCCAAGCGCCTTATCGAAAGCGCTGCGCGTGTTCTCCGCGGCTTCCCGGTTGGCGCCGCGATGGGCGAAGATCAGCGTTTTATTCATGGCAGAGTTTCTATGAATTTCTGCATGGAGGCTTCCATCGCCGCATAGTGCGGGTTATACGTCAGCCGACGCACGACACCGCGTTGAAGATTCCGCGCACTCACCTCACCTAGCCAGGTTTCCGGACCGCGCGCGCAACAGGCGTGATAGTTCTTCTTGTCGTTTTCATAGTAATGCAGGCAGTTTACATAGTTTCCGTTCGCACCGTAATGCACATCCTCCGGCGGCATGACGATCGCGGTATGCGCGCTGCTGAGGACGCGCTGCTCAGCCAACGCACTGTTCACCCATTCGATATTTTGCTGTTCGATCTTTTTTGTCGCATACCACACCAGCCGGCTTCCCACATGCCGCGCGCGATACATAAAGCGTAGTGTCGCCGACGACTGCACCGTCGCATCGTCCGCACTGGCGGCAGCGAATACCGGAATCTTCGCTCCTCCCTTCGGTAAGGCCTGCGTCAAGGCATACATCTGCGCCGCCGCATTCTTGCAAAACGATTCGTATTTGTACCAGTCGCGATCCTGCATCACGTCCACCCAGGCTTCCTTCGGCAGGAACCGGCTATAAAGACGGTGCAGGTTCGCCCACTTCGCCAGAGAAGTAATCTTGAATGCGGGTGAAAACAGGAACAGTGCGCGTACGCGCTCATCTTTCGAACTTTGCAACACGCTCAATGCGGCGCCTGTAGAAAGCCCGCCCAGATACAATTCATCCACTTCGGCCGCCAGGGTGTCCGCACCGTAGATCAGCGCCTTCTCCCATTCTTGCCAGCGCACATCGAGCAGATCGCCTGGCTGGGTGCCGTGTCCTGGCAACAGCACTGCCATCACGCGAAAACC
Source organism: uncultured Pseudomonadota bacterium (assembly GCA_963718345.1). GTDB lineage: Bacteria > Pseudomonadota > Gammaproteobacteria > Burkholderiales > Gallionellaceae > Sideroxyarcus. The sequence continues at coordinate 32,033 of CAVQZH010000001.1, forward strand.
CATGCGCTGAAAGAATGCCGCCAGGTGGCGCATGTGATAGGGCGAATCGGTTAGACCATGCGTGAGCAATATCCCCCGCCGATAGGGTTTGTCGCGTCCTTTTTCGAAACTGCCAGTCGGAAGCAACTCAAAAGGTGAGTTGCCGGCGACAATGTCCTCCTGCTCATTTTTTCCTTCGTGAACCTGTCGCAACATGGCTTGCGTGCGCTGCACATAAACCGCAAACGAAAGGCCGCCGCCTATAAAACGCGCATTCACCCCGGATGATTGATGCCGCAAACCAAGTATATCCATCGTCTCTCCGTCATATTACCGTAACAACCCGGGGTTATCGTCCGCTCCTTAGTAAGGCAAGCAAGAGGACTCCATGCCCAGCATTCTACCTGTCGGAAAGTACCGCACGACTGCCCGAGCGCAGTTTTTGGCGAATCAGATCTTGCCGCGAACCAAGGAGCAAGCAATGACGCCACTGCGTGAAATCCTGGAACTGAGACGTTTGAGCGCCCTGTTCCAACCCATTATCGATCTCAAGAGCGGCGAGTTCCTGGGCTTCGAGGGATTGATACGCGGTCCGGCGGACAGTTCTCTGCATTCGCCCGATCAACCTGTTCGGCGCGGCGGAACAACAGGGGCTGCAGCTGGAGCTGGAAATGTTGTCGCGCCAGATCGTACTGGAGTCATTTGCCAAACTCAACTTGCCCGGCAACCTGTTCCTCAATGTCAGCCCCGAGACGTTAACCAATCCCAGTTTCAAGGACGGCCAGACGCTGGCGTTCCTCCGGCAACTGGGGCTCGACCCGGCTCGAGTGATTATCGAGATCACCGAAAATCAGCCGACCTTCGATTTCGAGGGCATGCGCGATGCCCTGCTGCATTACCGCGGCATGGGATTCAAGATCGCCATCGACGATCTGGGCGAAGGCTTTTCCAGCCTGCGGCTGTGGTCCGAGCTGCGCCCAGAGTTCATCAAGATCGACATGCATTTTGTGCAGGGCGTGGACCACGACCCGATCAAGCTGCAGTTCCTGAAATCCATCCAGCACATCGCCGAGAGTTGCGGCACGCATGTCATCGCCGAAGGCGTGGAGACCGAAGCCGAGTTGCGTGTGGTAAAGGATATAGGCATTGCACTCGGCCAGGGCTATTTCATCGCCCGCCCCAGCCCGACGCCGCCGTTGCTGGCTTCCATCGAAACCAGCCGCATCATCAATTCGTCCAACATCGCGCTCTTCCCCAAGGCCGATTTTCAACAACGCTCGCAAACGACTGCACACAAGTTGCTGACCTATGTGGAGCCGGTACACCCCGACACGCTGATCGACCACATTTTCGAGCGCTTCAATACCAACCCCGCGTTACGCATCATTCCGGTCGTCAAGAACAGCGTGCCGCTCGGGCTCATCAACCGCTACCACTTCATCGACCGTTTCGCCAAGCCGTTCCAGCGCGAGCTGCTCAGCAAAAAACCGTGCAGCGACCTGATTCAGGGCGATCCACTATTGGTGGAAAGGGGCATGCCCATCGAAGAGTTGAGCCACTTCATGGCCGAGGCAGACAGCCGCCATTTTGCCGACGGCTTCATCATTACCGAGAATGGGCGCTACATCGGTGTCTCTTCCGGACAGGATCTGTTGCGCGAACTGACGCAGATGCAACTGGAAGCCGCGCGCTACGCCAACCCGCTCACGCTGCTGCCGGGCAATGTGCCGATCAACGAACACATCGAGCGACTACTGCATGCGAATACCTCGTTCGTCGCCTGCTATTGCGACCTCGATCATTTCAAGCCTTTCAACGACACCTACAGTTATCGCAAGGGCGACGAGATGATCCAGCTCACCGGCCGCATCCTGAGCTGGGCCTGCGACCCCAAGCTGGATTTTATCGGCCACATCGGCGGTGACGATTTCATCCTGCTCATGCAGAGCCGCGACTGGAAGGCGCGCTGCGAACAGGCATTGCGTTCGTTCGAACAGGCCGCCGAACTCCTGTTCAAGGAAGAACACCTGGCCGCCGGCGGCTATAGCAGCGAAGGCCGCGACGGTACGGTGAAATTTCACCCGCTTACCAGCCTGTCCATCGGCGCCACCCAGGTTGCCCCCGGTCAGTTCATGTCGCATCACGAAGTCTCCGCCGCCATGACGGATGCCAAAAAGATGGCAAAAAAGATCCATGGCAACAGCCTGTTCGTCGAAATTCGCAACGCAGTAACCAGACAATGAGGGAGTACCCCATGAAACTATTTGCCAGGAAACCAGAACACTCCCGCAACGACTTTCGCAGTATTCGCGCCATGCTGTTCACGCAGGGACTGGGCGGAACGCTGGATTACTTCTGCACGTTTTCCGTATTCTCCGTGCTGTCGGAAGCTTGAATCGGATGCATCTCTTGATCAAACGACTGACCGCGCTGTTTCGCGCTGCACGCCTCGCGCTGCACATCGGCTACGGCCTGACGCTGGCGGTGTCCTATCCGTGGTTCGGCCTGGCCATACGCAGGCGCATTCTGCAAAGCTGGTCCAGGGGATTGCTGGACATTTTCAATGTTCGCATTGAAATTGCGCAGCATGATCCGCTGCACGCATTGCGTCAGGGCCTTATCGTCACCAACCACATCTCGTGGCTGGATGTGTTCGTGCTGAATGCGGTGGTACCCATGCGCTTCGTCGCAAAATCGGAAGTACGGCGCTGGCCCGTGATCGGCTGGCTGTGCGTACGTGCGCAGACCCTGTTCATCGAACGCGGCAAGGCACGCTCTGCAGCGCGCATCAATGTGCAGTTGGTCGAATTGCTGCAGCGCGGCGAATGCTTGGCCATCTTCCCGGAGGGAACCACCACCGACGGCTTGCAGGTCAATCATTTTCATTCTTCACTGCTGCAGCCTGCCATCGACGCCGGAGCGCTGGTGCATCCCATCGCCATCCGCTATCAGGACCGCGTGGGCGCCCACAGCCTGGCATCGGCCTATATCGATGAAATGTCCTTCGGTGCATCGATGTGGAACATCCTGAGTACGCCCGAATTGCATGTACGCCTCGCTGCGACCTCTCCGCTGGATGCAAGCGGTACCGACAGACGCAACCTGACGCGCACAGTACAACATCACATCAGCACCACGCTCGCCGCCCTGCACGCTGAACCTGTTGTGCCGCCGACCCTGCCGGAATACCGCGAGCATGAACATGCACTGGCTGAAACCGAACAGCATTTCCAGTCGCTTTACTGCGTCCTGCTTCATCCCTCCCTTGCACCAGAAGCTGCAAACCAACCTTCGAAATAGCGTAAATCTGATCGCGCTGAATTAACCTGATTGACAGTGTCTGCATTGAGCTTTCAAAATTGGGCCGGTGATAGCGGAATCCGGCTGATTGGCGGCGGCAGGAACGATGCGAGGACTTCCATTAGCGGCCGATTGTCATGCGCCAGTAATGTCCTGCAGCTTTCCTGCAAGCAATTTGGTAACATGAAATTCGACTTGGCACCATTTTCAGTTGTAAAGCTGGATTAAATGGAGAAAGGTGGGGACCATGCAATTGCCTTCATATCTGCATAACGACAACGTCGGGCAGTGGGGAGTTTTTCTTGAGCAGGTCGACCGCGTCGCGCCGCATCTTGGCGCACTTGGATTTTGGGCCGACACGTTGCGGCGACCAAAACGATGCCTGATCGTCGATGTGCCGGTACGTATGGACGACGGTACTGTGCATCACTATGAAGGCTACCGCGTGCAGCACAATATTTCGCGCGGGCCCGGCAAGGGTGGCCTGCGCTATCACCCGGACGTCACGCTGTCGGAAGTAATGGCATTGTCCGGGTGGATGACGGTGAAAGTGGCTGTGCTGAACCTGCCCTATGGCGGAGCGAAGGGCGGCATTCGCGTCGATCCGAGGACGTTTTCCAGCGGGGAATTGGAGCGCCTTACGCGCCGCTACACCAGCGAGGTTGGCATCATCATCGGCCCGAACATGGACATCATGGCCCCCGACGTCAATACCAACGAGAAGGTCATGGCCTGGGTGATGGATACTTATTCCATCAACGTTGGCACTACCAGCCCGGGCGTCGTTACAGGCAAGCCGGTCAACCTGGGCGGAAGTCTTGGTCGCCGAGATGCGACCGGCCGCGGCTGTTACGTCGTCGCGCGCGAAGCGATGCGGCGCCTCGGCATGGAAATGAATGGCGCGCGCGTGGCGATCCAGGGGTTCGGCAATGTCGGCGATGCTGCAGCACGCGTCTTTTATGAAAACGGCGCCAAAATCGTAGCCATTCAGGATGTCGCCGGCACCATCTACAATCCGGCCGGTATCCATCCCCTCCAGCTGAAGGACTTTCTCGCCGGGGGTAAAAATAGCCTGCTCGACTTTCCCGGAGCTGAGCGCATTCCCGACAAGGATTTCTGGGCCATGGATTGCGACAGTCATCTTGCCGGCGGCACTCGAAAACCAGATCACGGTTGCCAACGCCGACACCATTCGCGCGCGACTCATCGTCGAGGGAGCCAACGGCCCAACTTCTCCGCAAGCCGAGGACATGCTGCTCGACAAGGGGATCGTGATTCTGCCCGACGTACTCGCCAATGCGGGCGGTGTCACCGTCAGCTATTTCGAGTGGGTGCAAAATGCGTCCTCTTTCTTTTGGAAAGAAAGCGAAATCAATGCCCGGCTTGACCTTGCACTCTCCGACGCATTCAAGGCTGTGTGGGATCTCGGCCAAGCCAGGAAGATTCCCCTGCGCACGGCGGCGTTCGTTGTTGCCTGTACGCGAGTGCTTGAAGCCCGCCAACTTCGCGGTCTCTACCCTTGATACGGCGCAGTCACCAGGTATGCAGCGCCACAATTCCCATGCCGGTCCCAGATTTTGCCGATGGCGATCAGTTGCAGGTTACCTGTGTCCTTTTCAGGCAATTCAATTTCAAAGTACACATGCTGAGGCAGCAAAAATGATTGCAGCAATCTGACGAATTGCGTCAGGTCAAATCCAAGCTAAATGCAGCTTAATCAATTTTTCATAATCCCTTAACCCCGCTGCAACATTTGGTCGCTAATCTCTCGTCAACAACTCAACGGGAGTAAGACCACATGCTAGATCTGATCCAGCAACAAGAGCGCGAAACGCAAGGCAAGCTTACCTTTAGTCTGGCCCGCACCGTGGCCGAGGTGGCAGAAGCTCAGCGCGTCCGTTTCAAGGTATTTGCCGAAGAGATGGGTGCGAAATTGCCCAGCGCGGCGCTGGGATTGGATATCGACCGCTTCGACGCGTTCTGCGACCACCTGCTGGTGCGCGATCACGCCAGCGACAAGGTCGTCGGCACCTACCGCATCCTGCCGCCGGAGCAGGCCGTGAACGCAGGCGGCTATTATTCCGAGACCGAGTTCGACATGACGCGCCTGATGCACCTGCGCGACCGCATGGTGGAAGTCGGCCGTTCCTGCGTGCATCCCGATTACCGCGACGGCGCGACCATCACCCAATTGTGGAGCGGGTTGGCCGAATACATCGGCAAGCACGGCCATGAATACCTGATCGGCTGTGCCAGCATCAGCATGGCAGATGGAGGCCACTACGCTGCCAGCGTCTACAACAAGGTGCACAAGCTGCACGGCGCGCCGGCTGAATATCACGTGTTCCCGCACTGCCGCCTGCCGCTGGAATCGCTGAACCAGAATCTGGAAGTCACCATCCCGCCGCTGATCAAGGGCTATCTGCGCCTCGGCGCCTATATCGCCGGCGAGCCGGCATGGGATCCCGATTTCAACTGCGCCGACCTGTTCATCCTGATGCCGGTTTCACGCATGAATGCACGCTACGCCAAGCACTTCATGAAGAAAGCTGCATAGCTCCCTGTTTCATTCCACTTCCCCTATTGCGCGCACTCAGTCAGGTGCGCGTTCTTTTTGGTAAGTAAGTTTCGCTGTTATATTGCAGCCGTATGCATGTGTCATAAATTTCAGGAGTCTATTGATGATGGAAAGTCCGTACAAAGGTAAAACCGGTCTGGTACGTTTGTGGAACGCGTTCGGCTATTCGCTGGCCGGATTCCGCGCTGCCTACAAACACGAGGACGCGTTCCGGCAGGAAGTATTGCTGACCGCCATCCTCATCCCCTTGGCTCTGTGGCTGCCGGTCAGCTATCTCGGTAAGGCGCTGATGATCGCCAGCGTGTTGCTGGTGATGATCGTGGAATTGCTCAATTCCGCCGTTGAAGCCACGGTGGACAGAATCTCGCTGGAAAACCATGACCTGGCCAAACGCGCCAAGGACATCGGCAGCTCGGCTGTGCTGGTCAGCCTGATCAATGTGCTGGTGGTGTGGAGCCTGGTGCTGATGGCGTAATAAAACTTTCAAGTAGTTTTAATCAAATATTCATGCGCGCGCGACATCATGCGGTGCATGAATACACCAAATGAAACGCTCAATACGCCGACGCAACTGAATATCGCGCTGGTTACCGAAACCTACCTGCCCGAGGTGAACGGCGTTGCCATCACCATCGGCCGCATGGTGCAGGGCCTGCGCCGGCGCAAACACCACATTCACATGATCCGTCCGCGCCAGTTCAAACTGGATGTGGCGGCAAAAGAAGACGGCTACGAGGAAACGCTGGTGACCGGCATGCCGATCCCGGGTTATCCCGAGCTGAAATCCGGACTGCCCGCCAAGGGCCTGTTGATGCGCCTGTGGAAGCTAAAGCGCCCGGACGTGGTGCACATCGCAACCGAAGGCCCGCTGGGCTGGTCTGCACTGTCCGCCGCACGCAAGCTTGGCATCCCGATCAGCACCGATTTCCACACCAACTTTCACAGCTATACCGCGCACTACGGTGTCGGTCTGCTGAAAAAGCCCATCGCCGCTTACCTGCGCCATTTCCACAACAAGGCAGCGTGTACGCTGGTACCGACTGTTTCGCTGCAACAGCAACTGGAATTCGAGGGCTACAAGAACGTATACGTGGTCTCGCGCGGCGTGGATGCAGCACTGTTCCACCCGGCCAAGCGCAGCGCCGAGTTGCGCGCATCCTGGAATGCGGACGAAAACACACCGGTGGTCATGCTGGTCAGCCGCATCGCACCGGAAAAGAATCTGCATGTGGTCATCCAGGCGTTCGAGCAAATGCGCAAGATCAATCCGCTGGCACGGCTGGTGATGGTCGGCGATGGCCCGGCCCGTGCCGAACTGGAAAAACAGCATCCGCACGTGATCTTTGCCGGGATGCAAACCGGTGAACCGCTGGCGCAGCACTATGCCTCCGGCGACATCTTCCTTTACCCCAGCCTGACCGAAACCTACGGCAACGTCACGGTCGAGGCGATGGCCAGCGGTCTGGCCACGGTCGCCTACGACTACGCCGCCGCTCGCCAGCACATGCGCCACGACGAGAACGGCCTGCTGGTTCCGTTCGCCGATACCGATGCCTTCGTCAAGCTGGCGACCGGGTTGATCTCGGATATGCAGCGCGTGCAACGCCTGCGCGTCGCCGCACGCCATACCGTGGAAGCGCTGACCTGGGAACACATCATGGGCGAGATGGAAGCAGTGCTGCTCGATACTGTACGCACACAGGGAGTACAAAATGTCCAACCTGAACTATCCGCTGCAACAGATTAAAGTCTGGGACATGGAGCTCTGCGCCTTCTGCAACAGGCGCAGCCGCAACCTGGCGGTGCGCAACCTGTTCCGCCTAAGCAGCCGTTTGGGTGACGGGGTGTTCTGGTATGTGCTGATGATCGTGCTGCTGCTGCAATACCAGGCTGCAGCGATCCCTGCCGTGTTCCACATGATCATGGTGGGCCTGGTCGGCACCGCATGCTATAAATTCATCAAGGGCAAGACGCTGCGCCCGCGCCCGTTCAATGTCTATCCGGCCATCGTCTGTGTCGGCAAGACGCTGGACCAGTTCAGTTTCCCCTCCGGCCACACCATGCACGCGGTGGCATTCAGCATCGTCGCCATCGCTTACTTCCCTGCGCTGATCTGGCTGGTGGTGCCATTCAGCGTGATGGTCGCGCTGTCGCGCCCGATACTCGGCCTGCATTATCCCAGCGACGTGCTGGCCGGTGCTGCACTCGGCGCCGCCATCGCCGCGCTGTCGTTCTCCTTTATCTGATCCCGCATTTCCCGTTAAACACTTCGGAGGTCCCGAACATGCGACCTATTTCACTGATTAAATCACTATCCTTGCAACAGCAGCTGCGCCTGATGATGGGCATTTCCATCCTGGGCATGATCACCGTCATCGCCTTCGTGATGATCAACCTGAACCAGTTGCGCCAGGAATTCCATACCTATCAGACGATGCAGACGACGGACAAAAGTCTGGTCGAGATCGAGGCAACTGCCTTGGCCGTCAGCCGCGGCGACCCGATCCTGGCCGAGACGTCGACGCAGCTGGATCAGGCGGATGTACATATCCAAGAGCTGCTGAAACAGATCTCCGATTCGTCTGCCCAATCCACCCTGCAGCCACCGCTGGCCGACGTCTCCAGACAGTGGAGCCAATATGTGCAAGGCTTCAAGAACGCAATTAAGATAGCTTCGACCAGCCCCAACGACGCGCTACAGATCCCGGACGTCATGTACAGCATGTACCTCGCGCCGATGGTGAAGGAACTGGACACGCTGGCCGGTGCCAACAAGGCGACCGAAATCCTTTCCGGACAAAAGATCGAAAGCGGCATGAGCCGGATCCTCTGGATCGTGCTGCTGCCGATGCTCGCGCTGGGCATCATCACCGTGGTGTCGGAGACCCTGTTTGGGCGCAACCTGCGCCTGCGTCTGGAACACATCGCAGGCGAGATCAATCATCTGCACAACGGCGACCTGAGCCGGCGGCTGACCACGCACAACAACGACGAGATCAGCCATCTGTCGAATACGATCAACACTTTCATCGCGCGCTTCGAAGCCATCCTGCATGAGGTCAATGTCTCGGCCAACCAGACGCACAAGACCGCGCACGGGGTCAGCGAGATGGCTCACTCGGTGACTGCCAACGCCAAAGAGCAATCGGCCAAGGTATTCCAGGTCAGCGGTGCCATCGAAACCATGGGCAACACCATCAAACATATTGCCAACAATGCGGCAAACGCTTCTGCTGCCACCAAGCAGACCCTGACTTTGGTGCAATCGGGCGGCGAGACCGGCCGCTCCACCATTCTGGCTCTGAGGGCAGATCGACCAGACGGTCAGCTCTTCCGTCAAGACCATGAGCGAACTGAATGTCGCCATCCAGCGCATCGGCAGCGTCAGCAGCATGATCAAGGAAATCGCGGAACAGACCAATCTGCTGGCGCTCAACGCGGCCATCGAAGCCGCGCGCGCGGGAGAACAGGGACGCGGTTTCGCGGTGGTCGCCACCGAGGTGCGCAAACTGGCAGAACGCACCACCATCGCCACCGCGGACATCACCAAGATCGTCCAGCTCATCGAAAGCGAAACGGACGAAGCGACCCGGGCCATGACCCAGGCCAAACAGGAAGTGGCGCAAGGCGTGTTGCACGGCGAAGGCATGGGTCAACTTCTGCGCGAGATCGAGGGCTCCGTGCTTATCGTTGCCGAAATGATGCGCCAGATCGCTTCATCCACCGAAGACCAGTCGGCGGCAGGGGAAAGCATCTCGCTCAACATTAATTCCGTCGCCACCATCAGCGCCAACACCGCAACCGACATCGAACAGGCGCGCAACGAAATGCTGACGTTGGCGAATACCTCCAGGGCACTCTACGAAACGATAGGCCAGTTCAAACTGGCGAAGGTGGCCTAGCCGATTTTGGCGGAACTGGTCAGCCGGCAGCCAGGCCGCCGACAACGACCAGCCCCACCACCACCAGACTGGCACCGGCAACCCGTTGCCGCCATCCCGCATTTTCCTTCAGCCACAACACGCCCAGCAATACAGTCAGCACAATCCCGGCGTTGGTGAGCGTTACCGCGACGGCGGCAGGCAGCCAGCGCATGGCGTAAATAACCAATGCATAGGCCGTCCCGACAGCGAGGGTGCCCGCAATGAGGGCTTTCCATGCGGGAACCGCCGCAGGTATCCAGCGTCCGGTGCGCCGTTTCTGCTCCGCGCACAGGAAGAGCCAGCCGATCGCGTAATTTGCACAGACGTAACCCAGTGCGCTTGCGATACCCTGCATGTTGGATGCGGCCGCCTTGTCGCTCAAGCTGTACACGACAGTCATGCATGCGGCAAACAATGCATAAGGCCAGGCCCGGCTCAGCCGCGTTACGCCGTCATGCGAACTGGTGGCGATCAACCACAGGCCGGACGCTGCGAGCAGGATGGCAAGCCACGACAGGGAAGAAATGCTGCGCCCGAAGAATAATGTTTCGACAAGCGCAATGAGCAGCGGCGAACTGCGCACCATCGGATACACCGCACTGGCGGGTGCCAACTGATACGCAGAGCGCAAAGCAAGAAAATACAGGCCGTTGGTGGTGCCGCTGACGGCTGCACACATGAGCAGCACGGGCGACTGCTGGGCGGACCGGAGGAAATCCGGCAACGTGAACGGTGCAAATGCCAGCACATACAGACCGACCACCCACCACAGGAAGTTCGCATCGCCGTGAGCGCGGCGGGTCAACAGATTCCAGGTCACATGCAATAGCACCGAAAGGCAGATTGCCAGCAACGGGGTCATGGGTTGCCCATGCACACCAGCGTTTCGCCGTCGCGCGCCAACGTAACCCGGTCCGGCAACGTCGACGGCCGCTTCAATAACCATTCGTCGAGCCGGTGTCCGATATGCATGAGCACGATTTCACTGTCCGGATGCTTTCGACCCAGCGCGAGCGCCTCCGGCAGGTCGAAATGATTGCGCGGCTCCGGCGTCCCCGCGGGATAAGTGCAATCCACGCAAATGGTGTGCGGTTGCCATTCGGTCAAAAATGTCGCGGTCGCAAGCGGAAGCTCGCGGCAATCGGACAGGTAGGCCAGCCTCTCCCCGTTATGTTCGATGCAGTATCCCAGCGTCGGCTTGGTATGCACCAACGGCACCGGCACGATGCGCACATCGCCTACATTGAACATGTCGAACTTGGAAATATGTTTGAACTGGAACGGCCCCGGATATTTGTACAGATCGGCGCAACCTTCTGCATCGTGCGGCGCATAGACATCCAGCGCCCCCTTGCCCCAGCGCAGGTGGAACAGGCCCTGCACATGGTCGGCATGAAAATGCGTGACCAGTATCGCCGACAGTTCTCCCGGCTGGAAGCGTTCGGCAAGATCCGTCGCCCCGGCATCCAGCAGCAAACGCACCTCACCGGCCTCGACCACTGCAGAGTTCGGGCGGCGTACAAAATTGACATCAATGCGCGCAAGCGAACACACCGTACATTCGCAGCCCCACAGCGGCACTCCGCCTGCCGCGCCGGTACCGAGAAAAGTCAGGTGCATGGGATCACCCGCGTTTGGGCTCGAACCAGCTCGACGAATGCCGGACCCGTCTGCGGCAGCGGTGCGTCATTGGAGAAGCGGATCAGTTTTGCATGTTGCAGCCGGTCGAATTGCTGCGTGCGCAGCAATCGCGTTTCGATGGCAGAAATGTCCTCGCGTCCGCGTGCATGCAGTCTCGCCTGCAATACTTCGGGCGACACTTCGATCAGGACCGGCCTGAGTTCGGGGTAATTTCTGGAAGCGTCGGGCAGATGGGCACGCGAACCGTTGAGGACCACGGTAAGGCCCTTGGCCAACCAGTGATTCAGCTCGCAACCAATTCCGTAGCGCATGCCGTGACTGTTCCAATGCAGGGCGAACAGGTTACGCTCCATCCTGGCGTTGAACTCGGCTTCGCTCAGCGCAATGTGGTTCTCGCCGCCCGCATCGTGTGGACGAGTGATGTAGCGGTGCGCGAAAACTACCCTCGAGTCCGCCGCCAGCGTCTCGCGCGCGTGCCGCATCAGGCTGTCCTTCCCGCTGCCCGATGCACCGATCACATACAGCAGCACGCCGCTCATCTCAGGCACCGTGATCGAAGGCGAGCGACATCACCGCGATACCGGACGACCATACCCTTGCCGCCTGCGGCAGGCCGCCCAGATAACGCACCGCCAGCAAATCTGCACGTTGGCCCGCGGCGATCGTGCCGCGATCGTACAGGCCGACCGCGCGTGCCGGATTGCAGGTGACCAACGCCACCGCCTCGTGCAGTTCGATGCCGGCCACTGCGGGCAATTGCATTACGGCAGGCAGCAGGGCGGCTGGTGAATAATCGCCGCACAGGCAGTCGGCCACACCGGCCATCACCGCATCCAGCGCACGCATGGAGCCGGACTGAGATTTGCCGCGCACAATATTCGGCGCGCCGTAAAGCGTTGCCAGTCCCGCCACGCGCGCCGCCTGCGCCGTTTCCAGGTTGATCGGGAATTCGGAAACCGTCACCCCCAGCGCCTTGACCACATCCACCTTTTCCGGCCTGTCGTCATCGTGGCTGGCAAGCGGGATACCCAGTTCACGCGCGGTTTTCGCCAATTTTTCCATGCGTGCCGCGGCGCCCTCGCCCTGCGCCAGCTTTTCCGCGAGCAGGACTTCGAATTCCGCTTCATCCTTCTTGTAGGTGCGCGCCTGAAAATTGCGGTAGGCGTCTATGCTTTTGAATTGCCCCTGCCCCGGCGTGTGGTCCATGAAGGACATCAAGTGTATTTCGTCGTGCGTCAGCAGCTCGTGCAGGACGCCGGGGGCGGTCGGGTCGGTGATCTCGTAACGCGCATGCACCCGGTTGTCCACCAGCGCGTGTTCCTGCCAGGCATGCACGGCCCGCGCCAGCTCTGCCGCCGTGGCGTTGTTGCGTACGCCCAGTTCAGCATTGGCAAACGACAGAGCGTGATAAATCGTGGTGATGCCCGCGGCGGCATTGCGCTTGTCGGCCTGCGCGCAGGCGAAATCGAACGGGAAGTGCACGCCGGGACGCGGCTCGGCTTCCTTCTCCAGCGCATCGCAGTGCAGGTCGATCATGCCCGGCATCAGGATATGCCCGCGCAGGTCGATCTCTTTGGCCCCCGCGCTGCCGGACGACGGATCGATGGCGACGATATGGCCGTCCGCGATCAGCACGGCGGCGTCCCGCAGGGTTTCGTTTTCCAGCACGACTTGCGCGCCGGTCAGGTAAAAATGCTTGTTCATGCGATTTCCTCTTCGGTTTCAACGATAGCCAAGGGAGGTGACAGTTCGATGACGTCGTCGGCCAGACGTCGCACCAGATCCGGATGGTGAAAGATGGCAAGCATGCCGATGCCGGTGTCTTTCAACGCTTCGATATGGGCAACCACGCGTTCGGTCGTGTCCGGGTCCAGGCTCGCGGTCGGCTCGTCCAGCAACAACAGCCGCGGTTCAGCGATCAGCCCGCGCGCCAGGTTCACGCGCTGCTTCTCGCCCCCGGAAAAAGTCGCGGGCGGCACATTCCACAGATGTGCGGGCACCGCGAGCTGTTCCAGTAATGTTGCGGCGCGGGCGCGCGCTTCTGCGCTATCCACCCCGCGCGCAAACAAGGGTTCGGCCACCACGTCGATGGCGGATTTGCGCGGCAGGCAATGCAGGAACTGGGTCACGAAGCCGATTTCCTGTTTGCGCAACTCCAGCACCAGGTGTTCGTCCGCCAGCGCCAGATCGACGATGTCTCCCGTGCGGGTGCGGAACAGGATGCGCCCGGCACTGGGCAGGTAGGTCCGGTACACGCCTTTCAGCACGGAGGACTTGCCGGCGCCGGTCGGCCCCACCAGCGCGGTCAGCCGTCCCGGATAAACACTCAGGTTCACGTGCGATGCGGACGGGATCAGCTTGTTGCGCTCATGCAAATGGAATGTCTTGGCGTAGTTTTCTATCGTCAATAGGGCCTGGTTCATCTTCGCCTCACAATGCGGAAGCCACGAGCCGCTGGGTGTAAGCGTGCTGCGGGTCTTCGAGGATTTGGTCGGTCAATCCGGCTTCGATCACGCGGCCGTGTTTCATCACCAGCGTGCGTCCGGCCAGCAGGCGGATTACGCCGAGGTCGTGCGTCACCACGATCATCGCGGTGCCGAGCTCATGCTGTATCTCCAGGATCAGGTCGAGGATCGCGGCCTGCACCGACAGGTCCAGCCCGGTGGTGACTTCATCCAGAAACAGCAGCGGCGGTCGCGTCGCCAGCGCCTTGGCGATCTGCACGCGCTGCTGCATGCCGCCGGAAAAGGTTCTGGGGTTCTGGTCCATGCGTTCGCGCAACACTTCGGTGCGTGTCAGCAGGTCACCGGAACGGCGGCGAATTTCGCCGTAGTGCTTGAGATCGCTCATCAGCAGCCGCTCGGCAATGTTGCCGCCGGCGGAAATCTGGAAGTTCAGACCCGAGGTGCGGATTCTGGTACACCATGCCGAAACGTTTATTGCGCATGCCGCGTTGTTGCGCTGCGTTGAGCTCGAACAGATCGTGGCGCTCGCCTGCATCGAAGAACGTCGCGCTGCCGGTCGTCGGCATATCGTCGAAATACAGCATCTTGACCGTGCTCGATTTGCCGCTGCCCGATTCGCCGATGATGCCCAGTATCTCGCCGCGATGCAGATCGAAGTTGACATCGTGTGCGGCGACGACGCTGCCGCAGTGCGCGCAGATGTTGGTGTCGTGATCCGGGCCGGTACTCGCGATGCACAGCGGACAGCCCGCACCATGGATACGCGACAAGCCGCGCACGGCCAGTATCTTGTCGTTCATGCCTGTTTCCTCGTTCCCGTTTCCAGCTCGGAGCGCAATTCAAGTTGTTCCAGGCAATACGCCGAATCCGAGCATTGGTGCGTGACCGTACCCTGATCGTCGATAAGTTCGTCCAGGAAACTTTCCGTCGAACCGCAGCAACGGCAGGCGCAGCGTCTTCCCCTGGCATCGTGAAAATCTTCCACGCGAAAGGCGATGTCATCGAACACCAGCGGCTCGGCCACTGTGTACGGCGGCACGGCGTAGATCTTTTTTTCGCGCCCGGCACCGAGCAGGATCAGCGCGGGCGACTGATGCAGGCGCGGCACGTCCCAGCGCGGAATGGGCGACGGGTCGATCACATAGTGGCCGTTGATGCGCGTCGGATAGCGATGCGAGATGGTGATCTCGTCGAAGCGCACGACGTCTTCATACAGCTTGACCAGCAGGCGCGAATAATCGGCCTCGCCGTGCATGGTCTTGCGCCTTGCCTCCGACGCTTCGACCACGACCAGCGCATCCGGATACGGCACCTGCAGTACCAGTATCTGGTCTTCGGTCAGCGGCTTTTCCGGGATGCGGTGACGCGACTGGATCAGAGTGGCTTCCTCGGTTTTTTCGGTGACTTCGACGCCGGGGCAAGTGAGCTGCACAAATTGACGCAAGTTCACCGCATTGACGGAATCGTCGGAGCCCTGGTCGATGACCTTCAGCGTGTCGCCGGCCCCGATCAGCGACAGCGTGAGCTGCAGTCCGCCCGTGCCGAAACCGCGCCCCATCGGCATTTCGCGCGAAGCATAGGGTGTCTGGTAGCCGGGAATCGAGATCGCCTTGAGGATGCAGCGGCGCACTTCCTTCTTGGCATATTCATCGAGGAAGCCGAAGGAGTAGCCCGCGTCTTCCAGCGGCAGTTCGTAATGCGTGTTCATGCAGCCACCTCCGCCTTTTTCTTTTGCATTTTGTCCTGCGTGGTGCGCAGCCTGTCCATGTCGGACTGGAAGGTGACGTAGTGCGGCATCTTGTAATGCGAGGCAAAGCCCATCGAATCCACACCGTCCACATGCAGCAGTACGAACTCCGGATCTTCCGACGGATTGGCTGGACCGTCGCGCATGCCCTTCTGCAATGCCCGGTCCAGGATTGCCATGCTGATGGCCTTGACTTCGTTATGCCCGAAACACGCGCCGTAACCGAGCGTGAAAGCGGGCACGTCGCCGGCATCGCCGCTTTCGTACATCGCGACTACTTCGCATTCCGTGACGAGCACCTCGCCCGCTTCCATCAATTCGCCCGTCACCGGATGCGGCAGCATCACCGGCAGGTAACCCACGCGCAATTCGGCCACGGTTGGATGCACATCGCCGTAGCCGCGCATGTTGGTATAGGCCATGGCCAGCAGCGCGCCGGTCTCGGCCCGCGCCATGGTGGCCAGCGCGGCGGAACGCGGCACCGGGAACACCAGCGGTTCGCGCGTGATGTCGAACGCTGTTTGTTGTCTGGCGGTGACTGGAGGCAGCAATCCCTCCGTGCGCAAGGAGTCGAGCACCTTGGGAAAGCTGTCTGGCAATTCCGCTTCCGCCGTATCGCGCAGAAAAGTTTGCGCGACCGACTTGAACGCGGCCGGGTCTTCGTTCGCCAGATCGATCTGGAGCAAACGCAGTGCGTAGTCGTACGTCGCGCCCAGGAACTGTCCTCCCGGCACTTCCTTGAAGGCCGACGAGATGCGGCGGATGCAGCGCATGTTGGCCGTATCCTGCAACGGCGTTTCCAGCAATCTCGGCTTGGTGGAACGATAGGCGCGCAAGGCGAAGGCCGCTTCCAGCGTGTCGCCCTGGAATTGTTTGAGCGCAAGCGCCGCCAGCTTCGGATGGTACAGCCCGCCCTCGGATACCACGCGCGACGTAAGCAGGCGCAGTTGCTCCTCGATCACGGCAAGCGAGAGTCGGTTCGTTCGCCGACCCTTGGCAACGCAGGTATTCGGTCGCGGCGGCTGCACCGTCGATGGCGGCCTTGCCGCCCTTGATCGCCACATAACTCATGCGAGTTCTCCCATGGCGATGCGCGTCGACCGCGGCAAGGCCACGAAACGGTGTTCGTCGCACAGCACCATGTCGATACCGAGCGGGAAATCGGCGACCCAATCGTTGCGCGCCGCGATCCAAGCCGGATGCAATCCCTCCACGCCGATGAACACCGGTTGCAGGACACCGGGGCCGCTCAAGCGCAGGCGCACGTCGCCCGTTACACCGGCCGTTATTAAATCGACCCGCAACAGGATGGTCGCGCCAGCTTCCGGCGCCTCCAGCGTGCCAAGGTTGGGTGCAAAGTCCGGTGCACGACTGCCGTTCAGCACAATGAACGCGGCCTGTTCGGGCGCTACGCAGCGCGCTTCCAGTTTTGGCCACCAGGCAGCATCCAGCTGTTGCTGCGGATCGGCCAGCGTCGTTTCGCCGTCTACCAGCGCGGCCAAAAGCGCCAGCCATGCCGGTGTGTTGCGGTTTGCACTGGTCGCGATGCGCCCCGGATAACTGAACGCA
Source organism: uncultured Pseudomonadota bacterium (assembly GCA_963718345.1). Classification (GTDB taxonomy): domain Bacteria; phylum Pseudomonadota; class Gammaproteobacteria; order Burkholderiales; family Gallionellaceae; genus Sideroxyarcus. The sequence continues at coordinate 49,235 of CAVQZH010000001.1, forward strand.
TCCAGAAGTCCGCGAAACAGTTGCTGCTGCATCGCCGGTTGCCAGATTTCGGCTGTGTTCATTGCTGCATTATTCTGCATCTTCGTCATCCTCCTGCCCCAGCAACGAGAAATCCACGCGCGTTGCAGCGAGCAGCCGTTTGCGTTCGCTGTCTTTCTGTTTGCGAATTTCCATTCCCTGTCTCACCCGCCCGTCGGCAAGTTGCCAGCCCGGCAGCTTGCCCGCCAGCACCGCATCCAGAATCGCAATGGAACGCGCAAATTGCGCACGGTCGTCGACAATCACGGCGCCCCCTCTGGCCTCTTCGCCTGCCGGTGTGCGCACGATCACTTCCGCGCGTGCCACCGGTATCTCGCCGATGAAGAAGGATTCATGGAACGCGCCGTCGCGCAGGCTCAACAGGCCCAACCCCGCCTGCGGCAAGACCACGTCGTACACCTCGCAATTTCGCACCAGTTCCGCAACTGTCTGTTTGAGCTCGCCGGCATGCAACGCGCACAGCGCGCCGGGCCAGTCTTTTCTGGGGATGTTCATTTAATTCAGTTTTCCTCGCAGCCAGGTTGACAGGTAATCGATGAGCAGGATGGTGACGAGAATGACGATGATCAGCGCCGCCGACTGGTCGTAATTGAACATGCGTAGCGTGTCGTGCAATGCAAGGCCGATCCCGCCCGCACCGACCAGGCCCAGCACGGCAGCCATGCGCACATTGCGATCGAAGATATACAGCACGTAACCCAATACCTCACGCTGGATCGACGGCCAGCCTGCGTACATCACAATTTGCATGCGCGATGCGCCGGTGGCGGCAACCGCTTCGTACACTCCGCCATTCACGCGCTCCAGGCTTTCGGCAAAGAACTTGCCGAGGAAACCGGCGGTGTGTATGCCGAGCGCCAATGCACCGGGCAGCGGTCCCAGACCCAGCGCCGCGACGAAAATCAGCGCCAACAGCAGATCGGGCATGGCGCGCATGAAATTCAACAGTTCGCGCGCGATGCGGTAGGTCGCCGCATTGGGAGCCAGATTGTGTGCCGCAAAAGGTGCCAGCAGCGCTGCCACGACGAAGGCGAGCGCGCTGCCCCACAATGCTGTGGCCAGGGTTTGTGCTAGCAGCGCTACATATCTGGATATGTCCGAAAAATTTGGTGTCCTGTAGCGGCTGAAGTATTCGAAGATGTCCTGCACGCCGGATAGCAAGGTATCGAAAGACAGATCGAGGTCATACACAATGACCCACAACAATGCCAGCCATGCCGACAGCCACACCGGTGTCGGATTGAATGGTCTTTTCGGCAACGGCGGCCGCAAGGTTGTTTGCTCTGGCATCAAATCAATTTCCTGCGGAATTTATCGGAAGTGCGATCAAGCAAGGTCACCACCACATAGATAGCCAATGCGATGGGCAGCAGCCGGTTGTAATCGAACATGCGCATCGCCATCACAAGGTCGTAGCCAATCCCGCCTGCGCCGACCAAACCCAGAATGGCGGCGGCGCGCAGGTTGTGGTCCAGGATGTACATGACGGTGCCGACGAAATCCGGGAAGGCCTGGGGGAAATGCGCGAAGGTACGCAGTTGCAGCCAGCCTGCACCATGCGCGACCACGCCTTCTATCTGGCGCTGTTCGACCACCTCGATACTTTCGGCAAAAAATTTCCCCATGAAGCCGACCGTCACGAACGACAGCGCCATGATGCCCGGCAGCGGACCCAGTCCCACCGCCGAAACGAACACCAGCGCCCACACCAGTTCCGGCAACGCGCGCATCAGCGTCAGCAGATTGCGGGTTACATGGAATACGGCGGGATGCGGACTGGCATTGGCGGCGGCCAGTATTCCCAAGGGCAAACTGATCACCAGCGCGATGCTGGTGGCAAGAAAAGTCATCTCCAGCGTTTGCAGCATGTTCACGCCGAGTGTGGGCAGGTACTCCCAATCGGGCATCACCAGCAGATGCCCGGTGAATTCGATCATGCGCGGTATCGAGCCGAACAGGCGCACCACATCGAGCTCGACGGCGGACGCGCTGACCGCCAGCAGCAGGATGCAGGCTGCCAGCACGGCAGTCGGCGCCAGCGCTGGCAGGCCGTTAGGCGTAGGCCAGCATAGTCTCGAGCTGCTCATCGACCTGATCTCCGTTGCGACTATAGATGCGGCTAAGGGTTGCGCGATCCAGGCCTGCGGCCGGACCGTCATAAACGACCACGCCTTCGTTCAGGCCGATCACGCGATCGGCAAAACGCTTGGCGAGTTCGACCTGGTGCAGGTTGACGACGATGGTGATGCCGTCGCGCGTACATATCTCGCGCAACAGGCCCATGATTTCTTCGCTGGTGACCGGGTCCAGACTGGCCACCGGCTCGTCTGCCAGAATCACGCGCGGTTGCTGCGCCAGTGCGCGCGCTATGCCCACGCGTTGTTGCTGTCCGCCGGAAAGACGGTCGGCACGGCTCCAGGCTTTGTCGGTAAGCCCCACGCGTACCAGCGCATCGTGGGCGATGTCCAGATCGCCACGCTGAAACAGATACAGGAGACTGCCCAGCCAGGAGCGATGGGACAGCCGCCCGGTCAGCACGTTGGTCATGACCGTGAGGCGATCGACCAGATTGAAATGCTGGAACACCATCGCGACATGCGAGCGCACCTGGCGCAAGGTAGCTTTGGTGACCAATTGTTCATCGACGTGGATAGTGCCTGCTGTCGGCGTTTCCAGTCCGTTGATGGTGCGCAGCAAGGTGGATTTGCCTGCACCCGATGGTCCAAGAATAACGGTAAAAGATCCCGCGTCGATTTCGGCGCTGATACCTTTCAGCGCTTGAAAGCCGTTGGGATAACACTTGGTGACATCCTTGATTACGAGTTGAGCCATACGACCCCCGATAAATAGACGGCCGGGGCTCGACGCCACCGGCCGGCTGACTGCAATTACTTCAATTGTTCTTTCTTGAGGCCGAGGTCTTTCACCATCTGGCGAATCGGTTGGTAGTCCTGCGGGCCGACTGCGACGTAGTGGCTGATCTTGCCGTATCCGGTCACCTGGATATCCTTGTGTGCATTCAGGATCGCATCGCGAATATTCTTCTTGAGCTCTTCCGGCAAATCGCCGCGATACACCAGTGGCGATCCGGGCAACGGAGAGGACTCGGCGATGATGCAGTTGCTTTCCTTGGTGATCAGGCCTTTTTCGATCATCTTGGGATAGGTGATGTCGTTGTCGGCAGCAGCATCAACCGTCTTGTTCTTCACTGCCAGTTCAGCCGCGTCATGCGAGCCCGCATAGGTGAATTTGCCGAAGAAATCCTGCGGCATCATGCCGGTGGCTTCTTTCACCATAAAGGATGGCATCAGTCCGCCGGAGGTAGAAGCCGGATCGACGAAAGCAACGCTTTTGCCCTTCAGATCCTTGATGCTTTTGATGCCGCTATCGCAAGGTGTCACGATGATGCTCTTGTAGGTCGATGAATTGCTGCCTTCGCGGACGCCGACAGCAAACGCCTCGGCGCCGGCTTCCTGCTCGGCCAGGTAGTAGGACAGCGGACCGAACCAGGCGATATCGACGCGCTTCTTCTTCATCGCCTCGATCACACCGGCGTAATCCGTTGCGGTGAACATTTTTATTTTTTGACCAAGCTTCTTCTCCAGATAAGCGCGCATGGGCTCGAAGGTCTTGATCATTTCTTCGTTGTTGTCGGCCGGGATGAGGCCCATCACCAGTTCGTGCGCGCTGGCCATGCCGGAGGCACCGAGCAAGGAAGCGGCAATTAATGCCGAAAAGACGAGTTTGTTAAGTTGCATGTTGTCGAACTCCTGTCGGGATAAGTAACGTTATGGAAATGCTGCTCAGGGGGTGATGCGCAATTGGATCCGGTCTGCGCGGAACCGGGTAATGGCGTACTCGACCGGCGTACCGTCCCGGTCCAATACGTTCAAACTCTTGACCCGCAACACCGGACGGCTTTGGTTGATCGCCAACAGCTTGGCATCATCACCATGCGGAAGCACCGCCGTAACCAGGCTTTCCGTACGGCGCAATGCGCCGCAATTCCTTGTCAGCAATTCGTGCAATGACCCGTCCTGATAGCCATCCAGCATCTCGCTGTAGGGAGTAACCGGCAGGAAATGCGAGATCACGCAAAAGGGAACGCCGTCGGCGATTCGCAGCGTTTCCATCCACAATACCGGCGCATCGGCGGACAGTTCCAGGTTGCGCGCCACACCGGCTGACGCCGGTGCGATCATTTTCCTGATCACTTTCGTGTCCGTGGAAACGCCGATATCGGCAAGCGTCTGCGTAAAGCGCGTCCCGCTTCCGACGCGGTATTCGAGCAATTGATCCGTGATGAATATCCCCACGCCGTGCTGCCGTTCCAGCAAACCGTCGGCAATCAGCTCATCAACCGCACGGCGCAGGGTATGGCGGTTCACCCCGAAGCGCGCGGCCAACTCCCCTTCGGCCGGCAACCGGTCTCCGGCCGCGCCCTGGCGCACATACTCGCGTTCCAATACTTCGGCGATCTGTGCGTACAGTGCAACTCCGGTGTCGCGGTTAATGGCATACAGGCTCATGGCGTTAGATGTCTAGATATGTAATGCAGCACATATTGCCGTGCGAAAATTGCAGCTCCGTGAATTGTTTGTTGCAATTTCATGAAACGGACAGGCAACGCGTACGAAAATCAATGCGCGCAATCATTTGGTGTCGCGTCGGGTCAGGCCTCGCTGAACACATCCTGCGGCAACGGAATGCGATGCCGCAATTGCAGCGGTGCGATGCGCTCGATGCGCTGACGCATGGATGGATCGTCGGCGTGCGGATTGGCATCCCACACCGGTTCTTCACCCAACAGGATGCGGTCGATATGCGTCAGCCGCGCGCCGGTTTCCGTGAGGTAATAGTTGAAGCGGCGCTGCATCCCCGTATCCAGCACGCGCGCGCCGTGGTAGCACAAGTGCGACAGTCGGCTCGTGCGCAACAGGTTTTCCGCCCCGGCCAACACCGACACTCCCCTGCCCGCCAGGCTGGGTGAGCAATCGAAATGCTGCGCTACATATTCAGCCAATTCCGCATGATGCGCGCGCATCAGGTCGCCGGGCTCCGCAAACAGTTGCTTCCGGATGTGCATATCCATTGCCCATTCGCAGGCCGCATGCGTCAACACCGGGATATTCCCCCACATCTTTTCGTGGGCTGGAACGAAGTGATTGTGAGCAATGATGTCTACCAGCAAGTGACTGACGAAACCGAGCGACAGCGCATATTCCTCGTCGGTCTTGGCATCGTCCAGGAGCTTGCGGGCACGCTGCCATTGGTGCGTCGTGGAGAACGGCTCGCCCCAGGAATGCTCGCTGAGCAAGGCCAGATCCGGCAAGCAGGCACCTGCCAGCACCAGCTTGGGGAAATTTTTGATCGCGCGGCGATAGCGCGGATCGGTAAGGGGAACGGCCCACAGCAGCATCTGGGCAAAATACACGTGCGTATAAAGTCCCCAGGCATTGGCATCCACACTCCACAGCAACAGCGGAATCAGCCAGCGCCAGTGTTTTAGCAAATTCTTCATGATCCGCAGTTTCGCTGCCGTATGCGAAACTTTAATGACACCAGGATGATTTTATTGTGACGCTGCCACGCTCACATGCGCTCTGCCATAATGACGAACGTTTTTTTCAAACCGCCAATTCGTCATGTCCTGGTTCTACACCAACTTCATTTCAGCTTTCTTGTTGCCGCCGCTCAACCTGCTGCTCGTTGCCGCGCTGGGGCTGTGGTTGTGGCACAAACGCCCGTTCCTCGCGCGCCTGCTGCTGACCGCTTCGTTCGGCCTGCTCTGGCTGCTTTCAACCCCTTATTTTGCGGAAGCTTTGCTGCATGAACTGGAAGGCAAACCTTACGTCAACGATACGAAGAGGCCCCAAGCGGAGGCGATCGTCGTGCTGGGCGGCGGAACGTATTTCCACGCGCCGGAATACGACGGAGATACCGTAGGCAAAGAAACGCTGGAGCGCCTGCGCTATGCGGCCAAGCTGTACCGTGAAACCTTGAAGCCGATTCTGGTTTCCGGCGGCACCCCATTGGGCAATCGCGTGTCCGAAGCGAAACAAATGAAGCAGGTGCTGGAACATGAATTCAATGTGCCAGTGCAGTGGACGGAAGAACATTCGGACAACACACTGGAAAATGCGCGCCTGAGCCAACAGTTGCTCAAGCAGACGGGAATCACCCGTATCTATCTCGTCACCCATGCCTGGCATATGCCGCGCGCAATGCAGGTTTATTCGGACGCAGGCTTTAAGGTTGTCCCCGCACCAACGGCCTACACCACGCGTTACCGTACCGACTTGCTCGCCTTCGTACCGAACGCTTATGCCCTGCGCGACAGCAGGACATTCATGCATGAGTTGCTGGGAATGTGGTGGTATCGGCTAAAATCCTGAGCGTAGGTTCGGCAAGCGCGGTGTACTTCTTGCGGGTGATGGCGGTAGCAAGACGTTTTCACCGACAATGCCTGCTGAGCTGTCTTGCCGGGATTCAACCAAGCGGGTTGACGGAATAAATCTAACGGAGTGTCACATGAAAGCACGCATCAAATGGGTAGAAGAGGTTTCCTTCATCGGGGAAACGGAGAGCGGCCATGCGGTCGTGATGGACGGCCCGCCTGCGGGAGGCGGACGCAACCTCGGCCCGCGGCCGATGGAGATGCTGCTGATCGGTACCGGCGCCTGCACCGCTTATGACGTGGTGACCATCCTGAAAAAAGGTCGGCAGCAAATTACCGATTGCGTGGTGGACATCCAATCCGACCGAGCCGACACCGATCCCAAAGTGTTCACCAAGATCCACTTCCACTTCGTGGTGACAGGCAAAGATTTGAAACGCGAGCAAGTCGACCGCGCCATTCATTTATCTGCGGGTAAATACTGCTCGGCGTCCATCATGCTGGGCAAGACGGCCAAAGTGACGCACGATTTTGAGATTGTGGAGAGGTAAATTTCCCCCACCCTAACCCTCCCCCAGTGGGAGAGGGGATATCCGCTAATGACTACTAGCTCTACTGAAATATCGAGAGCAGCGAGCAAATACTAAATATTTAGCTGAACTGAAGAAGCGAGCATTCCCTCTCCCACCGGGGGAGGGTTAGGGTGGGGGAACTGCTGTTAAACCCAGTAAACCGTTCTAGTCATCACCTTCGACATCCCGCGCATCGCCAACTTCACCGGCAACGGCAATTCCGCCGCCCCCAGTTCCACCGCCATGTCGGCATGCCCGGTTTCATCCACATACATCTGCTGCGCCACGGCGCGGCTCTTGGCGTCCTGCTTCGGCAGGCTGTCCAGATGGCTTTGCAGGTGCGCGCCGACCTGACGTTCCGTTTCGGCCAGGAATCCCAGATTCCACTTGTCGCCCACAGCACCGGCCAATGCGCCCAGTGCCAGCGAGCTGGTGTACCAGAACGGATTGAGCAGGCTCAAGTGCCCACCCAGCTCGCGCACGCGATGCGAAGTCCACGCCAGGTGCTCGGTCTCTTCCCACGCTGCGTGCTTCAGTTTCTCCTGCACCAAAGGATCACGCGCGGTCAGCGCTTGGCCCTGATACAAGGCCTGCGCGCAGATCTCGCCGGTGTGGTTGATGCGCATCAGCGCGGCGGCGTGTTTTTTTTCCGGCTCGGTCATCGCAACGTCGTCGATGTCGGCATCGGGATAGGGCCGCGCGGTCGGCGCGGTGGCAAACAAGGTGCGCAGACCTTTGTCGAATTCAATGATAAGGCTGTCCAGATTCAGCATGTCATCCTCCTGTTGGGAACCCCGGCAATTTAGGCATTCAACCTGTTACTGTCAAATAAAAACGGCCACCCGAAGGTGGCCGTTCAGTATTGCACCTGAATATCCGGATAAAAGGATATTCAAATAATCAGTGCTGCAGTATTTTGGAAAGGAATTGCTGCGCCCGCTCGGAGCGCGGCTTGCTGAAGAAGTCTTCTTTGGGAGCGTCCTCAACAATCCGGCCCTGGTCCATGAAAATGACCCGGTTCGCTACCTTGCGCGCGAAACCCATCTCGTGTGTGACGACCATCATGGTCATACCCTCCTGTGCGAGGCCGACCATGACATCTAGCACCTCGTTGACCATCTCGGGATCAAGTGCCGAGGTCGGCTCGTCGAACAGCATGCAGATCGGATCCATGGCCAGCGCCCTGGCAATCGCAACCCGCTGCTGCTGGCCTCCGGAGAGCTGACCGGGAAATTTGTCCGCCTGGGTCCGCAGGCCGACGCGATCAAGCAATTTCACGCCGCGCGTCATCGCTTCATCTTTGCCGCGACCAAGCACTTTGATTTGGGCGATGCACAGGTTGTCGACCACGCTCATGTGCGGAAACAGTTCGAAGTTTTGAAACACCATGCCGACATGGGCGCGCAATTTGGAAAGATTGGTCTTGGGATCACCCACCGAAACCTCGTTGACCACAATCGTTCCCTGCTGAAAAGGTTCGAGGCCATTGACGCATTTGATCAGGGTGGATTTGCCCGAACCTGAAGGCCCGCAGATGACGATTACCTCGCCCTTTTCGACCTCGGCCGAACATTCGGCGAGTACCTGGAAATTGTCGTAATGCTTGCTGACATTCTTGATGGAAATCATGAGACTTTCTTTCTCTGGAAGTGCTTGACCAGCAGCGATGCCGTAAAGCTGAAGATGAAATAGACAGCGCCAGCAAACAGGAGCAGCTCGACCAGTCGGCCATCGCGACTGCCCACCTGGTATGAAACGCCAAAGAAATCAGCCAGCGAGCTGACATACACCAGCGAGGTGTCCTGAAACAGGATGATGCCCTGGGTCAACAGCAGCGGCACCATATTGCGGAAGGCCTGCGGCAAAATCACCAGTCGCATTGCTTGCCCATAGTGCATACCCAGCGCCTTGGCGGCAGCCATTTGCCCCTTGGACACGCTACGAATACCGGCGCGAATGATCTCGGAGTAATAGGCTGCCTCGAATAGAGAAAAAGCCACCATCGCCGAAACCAGGCGGGTATCGGAACTGCGCGGTATATCAAAGAGACTGATCAGCAACGTCGGCACGATCAGGAAGAACCACAGTAGCACCATCACCAGCGGGATCGAGCGGAACAGGTTCACGTAACTCGCGCCAAACCAGGCCAGGGGCTTGAACGGAGACATGCGCATCAGGGCCAGCAGCGTACCCCAGACAATACCGGCGATCACCGCAACTGCAGTGATCTTGAATGTCATCACCATGCCTGACCACAGGTAGGGCAATGCGCCGGGAATAGAGCTCCAGTCGAAGTCGTACATCGCTATTGTCCTTCCCCGATATGGCCCGGAACGCGCGCACGCGCCTCCAGCCTGTGCATGAGTATCATCACCACGGTATTGATCAGCATGAATATTACCGTCACCGCAATGAACGATTCGTAGGGCTGAGAGGTGTAATCGACCAGTTGTCGGCCTTGCGCAGCCAGCTCCAGAAGGCCGATGGTAGAAGCCACCGCGGAGTTCTTGAAGATATTGAGGAATTCCGAGGTCAGTGGCGGCAAGATGATACGAATCGCCATCGGCAGTATCACGTAGCGATAGGTCTGGGGTAGCGTAAAGCCCAGCGCCAGACCGGCATTCTTTTGTCCAACAGAAAGCGAATTGATGCCGGAGCGAACCTGCTCGCACACCCGTGCGCCGGTAAACAATCCGAGGCACAACATCGCGGCCAGAAACTGTTGCAGAAAGGGGTTGATTGCCTTGTAAGCGTCACCGATTGACGTCGGCACCAGCTCGGGCAGAACGAAGTACCAGAGAAACAGCTGAACCAGCAGCGGCGTATTGCGAAACACCTCGACGTAGACCGCGGCGACGCCCTTCAGCCAGCGATTGGGCACCGTACGCAACACCCCCATCAGCAAGCCAATCGACAGGGCAATGATCCAGGCAGTGAGTGAAAGTGACAGGGTAATCTCCAGCCCGGACAGCAGCCAGCCCAAATAAGTCGTGCGACCCGACGGTGTTTGGGCCAGGAAAATAGCCCAGTTCCAGTGATAGTTCATTTTCAGCTCACCAATAGGGGCTAATCAAACAAACAAGAGTGATGGCCGGAGAACCTCCTCCAACCATCACCCACACATACCAGGTATTAAGGGAATGCCTGGTCGTTCGGATGTGCAAAGGCTGCCTTTATGTCATCGCTCATCGGGAAGTCGAGATTCGTTCCCTTGGGCGGAACGGGAGACATAAACCATTTTGCGTAAATCTTTTCGATCTCGCCGGAAGCCATCACCTTGGCGAAGGCGGCGTCGACCACTTTCTTGAACTGGGTATCGCCCTTGCGCAGCATGCAGCCGTAGGCTTCGTTCGACATCGGCTTGCCGACGATCACCCAGTCTTGCGGGTGTTTGGCGTTGGCTCTCGCGCCGGCGAGCAGCGCATCATCCATCATGAAAGCAACTGCGCGTCCCGTTTCCAGTGTCAGAAAAGACTCGCCGTGATCCTTGGCGCTGATGACGTTCATGCCCAATTTCTTGTCTTCATTCAGTTTGCGCAGCAAACGCTCTGAAGTCGTACCGGCGGTGACGACGACATTCTTGCCGGCCAGATCGGCAAAATCCTTGATGCCGGAATCTTTCTTGGTCAGCAGGCGCGTGCCGATCACAAAGATGGTGTCGGAGAAAGCCACTTGCTGCTGCCTCTCGGCGTTGTTTGTAGTGGAGCCGCACTCAATGTCTATTGTCCCGTTCTGTATCAGCGGAATGCGGTTCTGTGAAGTGACCGGCGTGAACGTGACTTGCAGGTTGGGCAGTTTCAGGTCGGCCTTGACGGCATCGACGGCCTTCATCATCAACTCCTGCGAATAGCCGATCACCTCTTGCTTGTCGTTGTAATAAGAAAAGGGAATCGAAGACTCGCGATGCCCAAGTGCGATGGTGTTGGTTTCCTTGATTTTCTTGAGAGTTCCGGTCAAATCCTCGGACAGAACCTGAGATGAGACCAACAAACAGAAAGTTGCGACTGACAGGCGAAAACAGTACATGGGAGGCTCCTTTGCAAAAATTATTGAAAGGCTGAGCGGCAACTTTGTTGCTGTCTAACCTTATCAGATTACCCAGCCCCCGCCAACGATTTAAGCAACAACTTTCAGTTTGGCACTTCGTTGGTGAATGCCCTTAGCTCGGCAGTCACTTCACTAATAATTTCATCCCAACTATTCTGTTTTATCTGCTTGAAGATTCGAATTGCCTTGGGATACCAAGGAGAATCGGTACGATTCTGAAACCAGCGCCAATCTGTTTCTATACTTGGCAATAGCAACCAGCAAGGTTTACCGAGCGCTCCCGCCACGTGGACAATTGCCGTGTCTACACATATAACCAAATCCAACTGAGACACAATTGCAGCCGTGTCGGCAAAGTCTCGAATATCTGTGCCCAGATTTATAATTGGTTGTTTGGCTGATGGCTGCTTAGCTTCTTCTTCCCCTTTCCCTTTTTGAAGGCTGATGAAATTCACACTAGGGACAGACCAAAGTGGAGCGAGAGTTGCCAGACCTGGAAGAGATCTGGTGGCATCTGTTGAGAGATTGGGATTCCCCTTCCACACGATTCCCACCTTACGCCCTTGCTGCGGCAGGCGATCTTGCCAATTCTTTATCCTGTCAGTTGGCGCATGTAGGTAAGGGAGGGTGGCAGGTATGGAATCCACAACGGTGCCAAAATGCAGGGGCAAGCTCAGTGGAAAAGTCCAATAGTCATGCGAAGGGGCAGATTCAATATCGGTGATCACAGCATCAACGCCTGCAACGGATTCCAACAATACCTCGAGCAGCGGATCGCACAAGAGGGTGAGGCGGGAGACCCCCAGTTCCTTGAGCTTGGTCGCATAGCGGGAAAATTGCAGATAGTCGCCAAAGCCCTGCTCGGGACAGATTAGCAGTGACTTACCGACCAAAGATTCATCCTGCCACTGCGGGTATGCGAGGTTCGGAATTTTAATGGTCTGTTGGCGGCTTGGATCATAGCGTGACTCGTAGTACGGCCACGCTTCAACATAGCGCCCCTGAATGAGTAGCAGCAGGCTTAGATTGAATTTTGCTTCGGCGGATTTTGGATCAAGTTCAATTGCCTTTAAAAAGGCATCCTCAGCTTCCTTGTATCGCGATTGGTTGTTTAAGATCGCGCCGAGGTTTGTATATAAAGGCGAGAACGAGGGTTGCAAGTCAATGGCTTTTCTACAAGCAGACTCTGCTTCCTCGTAGCGTTTCTGCTTTTCTCGCAATTTGCTCAAATTGGAATGGGCAAAGACAAAATCGGGAGCAATAGCTATTGCACGTTTTAAGCACTGTTCAGCCTCAGTAAATGCATTAATCTCAATTAGTTGAAGACCGATGCTGTTTTGTGCGTCGGCAGAGTTAAGAGCATTGGTTCTTGCTTTCTCAAAGGCCCTCAATGCCTCGCGTCGCTTGGTCAAGCCACTTAATGCTATTGCTAAGTTATACCAAGCTTCTGGCATATTTGCCGAAAGTTTGAGCGCTTTTTGGCACAAACCGGCTGCAAGGTCGAATTCGCACCTTGTATTGGCAACATGGGCATTATTAATATATTGAGCAAGCAGTTGTGATTGCATTTGGGCCAATGAAATGTGGGCTGACGAATCCGCTTAAGTAACACAGAGTCTAATACATCAACTCGAATACTGTCTTAGGTGTCTGAACGATTCAACACGCGTTAAGAAGGTGCGTTGTTCAGATTGTTCCAAAGTTGTCGTTTAAAAAGAAATTTTTAATCATAAGAAAAAACCCACTGCGTTTCCACAGTGGGTTTCAATTACTACGAACTAATCTCTAACTGGCTAAGCCAGCGAGTGATTAGAACTTCTTGCGCAGACCAACAGCGATGATGGAAGAACCAGCTCCGAGAGTCGATCCTGCAGCTTGGGCGTTCAGGTCTACGCTGTTTGCGTTTGTTGCGTTGTCTTGAGACATCTTGCTGTAGGCAGCATAGATAGTATCCATCTTAGACAGGTTGTACGTGTAGGCAATAGTTTCGCCAGAAGAGCCTGCATTTTGAGCTGGTGAAACAGTGGCCTTGGCATAGCTCAGAACCACCGCGCCAGGACCAGCTGGGATTACAGCACTGATAGACTCAGCTTTGTTGGCCACTTCTGTCACAACGAGGTTGTTCGTACCAGACTTGTAGCTCTGGTATGTAGCAAACAACTTGGCAACGCCGAAGTCATATGAAGCACCCAACGCGTATTCCTTAGGGGAGAGCGTAGAGGTTTCGCCAGGCACGAAGCCAGTACCAGCAGTTGCGCTGATGTACGTGATACCCACTTCCAGATTTTGCACGCCGCTGTAGTTTGCAGACAGCAAGTATGCACTGGTCTTGTTTTGAATAGGAGCTGTATTAGCCAAAGCCAAGTCTGTGTTTCCGTCAAAGCCAGTGGTGTAATTCACTGCGAACTTGAAACCACTCATGTCATTGGACAGGTATGCCAGAGCGTGCTGAGCACGGTTAGCACCCGAAGTACCGCTGATCAGGAAGCCGTTGGCCTTGATTACGTTGTTCAGCGGAGAAATGGCGGAACCTTCAACTGGGTTGTACTTAACTGCCCAGTCATAGGCTGCTGTTTGCAGGAAGCCTGCAGCAACTGTACCGAAATCGCCAGTCAGACCCAGCAATTGTTGACGAGCAGACAGATTAGAGGTAGCAGCGCCTTGAGTTTGTTGGTTCGTAGCAAAGTCAATCTTGTACTCAATAACGGCCAGAGTCTTCATGCCGTTGCCCAAGTCTTCAACATTCATGACGCCCAGACGGGAAGTAGACAGGCCACCAGAAACAACTTGTGTGTCGCTCTTTTTGCCGTCAGCAGACAGGTGAGCAACAGCAACGTCGGCAACACCGTAAGCAGTTGTATCAGCGAAAGCTGGGGCAGAGAAAGCAGCGGCGATAGCCAGTGCGATGATTTTCTTTTGCATTAAATGATCTCCTCGAGTTGATATTTACTTTCGCATCGGGCCAATCCCTAGCGAAATAAATGGATCGGTGGGGTTACCGCCTAGTCCGACGCGCAAGTTACCACCCCCACTTAGCCGTTTCAATGACAGACCTACAATAAATTGTCATTTTGTGTCATTTTTACCACACTAACTTTTCGGTAGATTTAACCAAGCCTTACTGGATTTTTACCAGTCAGACAGCACTAAACTCTACTGAATCAAATTAAATTCCCTTACAAGAATTCGGCGCGAATTTTGCCGCAATCGAATTCAAAATTTGCGTTGTAACAAAAAATTCATCAAACAGTATCATTTGCACAACAGCAATGTTCGCGGTCATCAAATTGCAATATATATATACGCTAGGAAAAATGCCAACCAGCCTGCAACTGGCTCTGCACAAGGATTTGCAGCTTGATGCCGAAATTTAAATGTGATACTGACGCAGGTGATTGCAATGCGCTCATTTGCGTATTTGGATGAATTCCGCCACTGAAAACGATTTCAAACCCGCAACCTGAAACGTTGTGGCCCCCACCACCCGGATTGTCCGGATCAGGGATTACTCATGGCGCGCTTGCTAACCAAGGATTAAATATCTCAGTACCGATAGACTCGAAATCAGCCACGTTCCGCGTTACAACAGTCATTCCGTGAACCAGCGCCGTCGCGGCTATCAGTGCGTCCCGATGCGGTCGTGGGTCCGGCACGTTTAGCTTTGCACAACGTTGCGCAACGGCGATATCGACTGCAAGAATACGACCGTCGAACGCGGGCAATACATGACCATCGAGCCAAGCGCGAAGTATGGCTCCTTGCCTTGGGTCGCGCCGCTCGATCAGGAGTATTCCTGTTTCCAATTCCAGGATAGTGATGGCAGACAGAAACATGCTCGTAGCAGAGACACTCTCCGCCCATGCGGTGACGTTTTTATCCGCCTTCCCACTTTTTGCTTTCCGCAATTCTGAAACGATATTTGTATCAAGCAAGTACATCAGGATAAGTCCGCCGGGCGATAAAGGTCGTCGCCCAAATGAGGCGGGGTGAAATCAATATCTGCAACGCCAGGCATGGCCAGCAGTTCAACGATGCTTGTCTGACTGCGAGTCACCCTTTGGTATTCCTCTATGGTCAGCAACACATGCGCAGGACGGCCACGATCTGTGATGAATACAGGGCCGGATGAAGCGGCCTTTTTTGCCCTGCTGGCATCTTGGTTGAACTCTCGACTGGACAATGTAGTGATAGTCATAATCACCTCCTTTTACAGAATAGTAGAAACGTTACTACATTTACCATAAGTCAGCAATGGATAACTTGCTGGTGGAACTGCGTCGTTGTCAGGAGGCATATCGGAGTAGATTTTTTGATGCGGACAGCCTCTGCTCGGGGAGTGCATAAAACCGGCGCGGGAGTGTTTTCGTCTCGAAGCAGCACCCCATGCTTAATCCCTAATGTGATCATGACTAATAGACCCCACCCTGTAGCGACCCTGATTGCTTATCTGATAATGTGAGTCCGCAGTTCGCGTATTCCTCGAGAGCAAAAAAGAACCCCTCCCCCCAAAAGGGGAGAGTGGGATGGGGGAGGGGTAGGGAAACGCTTACTGGTGATTCCGGACAAGTTGCTTGTCTGGTTGGGGCTTGCGGCAGTCGGACTCACCTTGATCCGGCTGCCGTGGTCGCCAAGATTTCAGGCAACCCATTTTTGAATTTCGTCATTCCGGCGCAGGCCGGAATCCAGTTAGTTAATAATCCCGTGCATCGCAAGGACAAACACCAAATGCACATTGAATAACACCGCTGGATTCCGGCCTGCGCCGGAACGACGGCAAGCTTATTTCTTGGCAGTTCCTTTCTCGGCCAACTTGCGCCATGTTTCTACAACCGTGTCCGGATTCAACGACATGGTCTGTATTCCGATTTCAACCAGCCACTGTGCAAAATCGAAGTGATCGGATGGTCCCTGTCCGCAGATGCCGACATATTTGTTCAGGCGGTTGCAGGTGGTGATCGCCATCTTCAGCAGCGCCTTGACCGCAGGATCGCGTTCGTCGAAACGATCTGCCACCAGGCTGGAATCCCGATCCAGGCCCAGTGTCAGTTGCGTCAGGTCGTTGGAGCCGATGGAGAAGCCGTCGAAGTATTGCAGGAACTCTTCTGCCAGCAGCGCGTTGGACGGGATCTCGCACATCATGATGAGACGCAAGCCTTTGTCACCGCGCTTCAGGCCGTGTTTCTCCAGCGTGGCGACGACTTCGCTCGCTTCCTTCACCGTGCGTACAAACGGAATCATCAACTCGATGTTGGTGTAGCCGAGTTTTTCGCGGGCGCGTTTCATGGCACGGCATTCCAGCTCGAAACAGTCGCTGAAGTTCGGCGCAACATAACGGCCTGCACCGCGGAAACCGATCATGGGATTCTCTTCCATCGGTTCGTAGATCTCGCCGCCGATCAATTTGCGGTATTCGTTCGACTTGAAGTCGGACATGCGCACGATGACCGGCTTGGGCCAGAATGCGGCCGCCAGCGTGGACACGCCTTCGGTGATCTTTTCCACGTAGAACTCGACCGGGTCTGCATAGCCGGCGGAACGCTGCAGGACTGCTTCGTGCAGTTTGCCCGGCAGCTTGTTGTGCTCCAGCACCGCCTTGGGGTGGATGCCGATCAGGTTGTTGATGATGAATTCGAGACGCGCCAGACCCACGCCGCCGGAGGGCAGTTGCGAGAACTCGAACGCCAGCGTGGGGTTGCCCACGTTGAGCATGAGCTTGACCGGGATGGACGGCAATTCGGCTTCGCTGTGGACAACGACTTCGAACGGCAGTTTGCCGTGATACACGAAGCCGGTATCGCCTTCCGCGCAGGATGCGGTAACGAGTTTCGCCTTCCTGCAGCGCAGTGGTGGCGTGACCGCAGCCGACGATGGCGGGGATGCCCAGTTCGCGCGCGATGATGGCGGCGTGGCAGGTGCGGCCGCCGCGATTGGTGATGATGGCGGCAGCCCGTTTCATCACCGGCTCCCAGTTCGGGTCGGTCATGTCGGTGACCAGCACGTCGCCCGCTTGCACCTTGTCCATCTCGGCGGTGCTGGCGACGATACGCACGCGGCCGGCGCCGATCTTCTGGCCGATGGCGCGGCCTTCGACCAGCACGTCGCCGCGCTGTTGCAGACGGTATTTCTCGGTGCCACCGTTGCTTGCATTGGACTTCACCGTTTCGGGACGCGCCTGCAGGATGTAGAGCTTGCCGTCGATGCCGTCCTTGCCCCATTCGATGTCCATCGGACGGCCGTAATGTTTTTCAATGGAGACAGCGTAACGCGCAAGCTGCAACACATCTTCGTCGCTGAGCGAGAAGCGCTGCTGATCGGCAACGGGTACCGGTTCGATGCGCGTGGAGCGTCCGGCGGAACGCTGTTCGTCGAACACCATGCGTTGTTGTTTGGAGCCCAGGCTGCGGCGGATGACGGCGGGGAAACCGGCAGCCAGTTGCGGCTTGTGCACATAGAACTCGTCCGGATTGACGGCGCCCTGCACCACCATCTCGCCCAGACCGAAAGAGGAAGTGACGAACACCGCATCGCGGAAGCCGGATTCGGTATCCAGCGTGAACAACACGCCGGACGCGCCCAGATCGGAACGCACCATGCGCTGCACACCGGCCGACAAGGCCACGTCGGCGTGCGTGAAATCCTTGTGCACGCGGTAAGAGATCGCGCGGTCGTTATACAGCGATGCGAACACTTCGCGGATCGCATGCAGGATGTTGTCGATGCCCTGGATGTTCAGGAAAGTCTCTTGCTGGCCGGCGAACGACGCATCCGGCAAGTCTTCTGCGGTGGCCGAGGAGCGCACCGCGAAACTGCCTTCGCCTTCGGCGGAAAGTTTTGCATAGTGCGTACGAATCTCGTCTTCCAGGCGCTTCGGCAACGGCGCTTCGACGATCCAGCTGCGTATCATGCGTCCGGCTTCGGCCAGCGCCGTGACATCCTCCACATTCAGCGTAACCAGCGCCTTCTCGATGCGTTTGTCCAATCCGTCATTCGCCAGAAAATCGCGATACGCCTGCGCCGTGGTGGCAAAGCCGCCGGGTACATGCA
Organism: uncultured Pseudomonadota bacterium; assembly: GCA_963718345.1. GTDB lineage: Bacteria > Pseudomonadota > Gammaproteobacteria > Burkholderiales > Gallionellaceae > Sideroxyarcus. The sequence goes on from CAVQZH010000001.1 coordinate 67,334, forward strand.
CGCCGGACGAGCTCAGGTTGGAAATCATTTCGCCTAGCGATGCGTTCTTTCCGCCCACCTCCGGGATATCTGCAAGGCCCAGAGACTGGAATGGAATGACGTAAGGTTGCATGCACTTCTCCTGTTTTCTTATTGAATTTAGGTTGGTATGAACAGCCGGATTCCCCGGCCGGAATTATATGACGGCAACTGCTAATATGTTAGTGTTTATGCTCGTTATCGCAGGTGTCACCTTCGCACTTGCCGCAGCAGCCGCCCTTGCCCAGCTTGCGGGCAGGGCCAAATTCCGGATGCCTGTGCGCAAACCAGTTGGCTGCATTCTGCACGCCAACGAACAACAACATGATCAGAAGCATTGAGCCGATTGTGTACAGATAGATCATTCTCCACCTCCGATTCCGGCAAAGCCCATGAACGACAGGGACAACAAACCGCCGACGATGAGCGCGATAGCGGTGCCCTGCACCAGCGGCGGAATATTGGCCAACAGCAGTTTCTCGCGCAGGCTCGCCATCAGCACCAGCGCCAGCGTAAAGCCGGTGCCACCGCCGATGGAATAGGCCAGCGCTTGCCAGAAGTCATACTGACGTGCAGTCTGGAACAGCGCCACACCCAGCACCGCGCAGTTGGTGGTGATCAGCGGCAGGTAGATGCCGAGCTGGCGGAACAGCACCGGAAATTGTTTCTTCACGAACATTTCCACCAGTTGCACCGCACAGGCGATCACGGTGATGAAGGTGATCACGCTGAGGAATTCCAGGTGGTAGTGCACCAGCACCATGTTCAGGAAATACGCGGAAACCGACGCCACCAGAATCACGAACGCGGTTGCCAGCCCCATCGGGAAAGCGGTGCTGATCTTCTGCGAAACACCCAGGAACGGACACATGCCGAGGAACATGGCCAGCACAAAGTTGCCCGGCAGGATGGTGGTCAGCAGGATATTGGCTATGGTTTCGTGATTCATGCTTTCACCTCGTCAGTCGACGCTTGTGCGGCTGCAACGCGCTGCTTGCGGCTGCGCCATGCAGCGAACACGATCAGCCAGAATGCCATGATGAAGAAACCGCCCGGTGGCAACACCATCACCACCCAGGGCTGGAAGTGGTCACCGAACAAGGAGATGCCGAAGAATTTGCCGGCACCAAGAATCTCGCGCACGCAACCGATGCACGGTCAGACCGAGGGTAAAGCCCAGGCCCATGCCGGTCGCGTTCAAGGTCGAAGCGCATCGGCGGGTTCTTGGCCGCATGCGCTTCGGCACGTCCCAGCAGCAGACAGTTGGCCACGATCAGCTTGATGTACGCGCCCAGCGCCTCATACAAGTCGAGACTGATGGCCTGGATGGCATAGTCGACCACGGTCACGAAGGTGGCGATGATGACGATGTAGCTGGCAATGCGCACCTGCTTGGGAATCGCGCTGCGCAGCAGCGAGATCAGCAAACAGGACGCGGACAGCACGAAAGTGGTGGCGAGTCCCATCGAGATGGCATTCACCGCAGACACGGTGATCGCCATCGTCGGGACACATGCCCAACACCATGACGAACACGGGATTCTGCTTCCAGAGTCCCTCCAAAGAATTCGTCGAAATTGGATGGCGCTTGGCTCATTTTGCACTCCTCAGTTGTTCGACACGGGGATACAGCTTGGGCAGCAGTGCCTGGGCAGATTCGTTGATGCCGCGCCCCACCGCCTTGGAGGTAACGGTAGCACCGGCAATCGCATCGACTTCCCAGGGATTCTGCTTGCTGCCGTGCTTGACTGTCTTGACTTCATTGGCCAGGGACTTCAAATCCTGCGACAGGCGCACATCCAGCGCTTCGAAATTGCGCAGGAAATCCTTGTCCACCAGAATCTTGTCGCCGATGCCCGGGGTTTCGCGCATGGAAATCACGCCGATGCCGGTGATGGCCTGCCGCACAGGGTCGTAGCCGTACAGGATGCGCACTTGGTCGGCGTAGCCAGCGGAAGAGGCTTCCGCTGCAATGCCTGCCAAATTGCCGTCAGTGCCATAGGCCGCATAGAAACGCACCGCACCCGCCGGGGTCAATTCCTTGCCGTCGGCGCTCTCGATGCCGGCATCGGTGGCGAAGTAGTCCACCACGGTCTTGGCGTTAGGCAGCACCTTGAACACCTGGCGCTCCAGCGCCAGTTTCTTGTTGGCGTTCACGGGCGCCAGCGTGATCTGGTAGATGCCGACGATCAGGATGCCGCAGATGGTGGCGACCAGCCCCAGGGCAAAAACCATCCTGCCGCTGGGTGTTATTGGAGTGTCGGCTGTTGTAGTGTCGTTAGGCGTATTCATTACGTCCTCTTCTGGCGTGTACCGAACACACGTGGTTGCGTGTATTGGTCGATCAAGGGGGTCAGGGCATTGCCCAGCAGGATGGCGTACATCACGCCTTCGGTCAGGCCGCCAAAGTAACGGATGATCACGGTCACCACACCGATCACCGCGCCGTACATCCAGACGCCGACCGGAGTCACCGGCGAAGTCGCCATGTCGGTCGCCATGAACACCGCGCCCAGCATCAAGCCGCCGGACAGCAGCACAAAGGACGGCGTGGGATAACGTGACGGGTTATACAGATGGAATGCCCAGGCAAGGAGCGCAGCCGAGCCCAGCACGGCCACCGGGATGCGCCAGTCCATGAACTTGCGCGCCGCCAGATACAGGCCGCCCAGCAGGATAAGGATGGCTGATGTTTCACCGGCAGAGGCCGTCACCATACCCGTCAGAAAGTCATGCGTGGAGGCGGTGACGTTTTCGAACTTCCAGCGTGCCAGCGGTGTTGCGCCGGTGAAGGCATCAATATGCTGCGACTTGACCCAGTCGGTGATGGACGGGGGAATCATCAGCGGCGTAGTCAGGCTGCTCGGGATGAATTCGCTGAAGCGGTTGGCAGAGAACGCGGGCACCCAGGTGCTGATGGCAACCGGGAATGCTGCCTGCACAAAGGCACGACCGGCCAGCGCCGGGTTGAACGGCGTTGTAGCCCAGACCGCCCCACAGCAACTTGCCGATGGCGATGGCGAAGAAACCCGCCACGGCGCCCATCCACAAGGGAAAGGCGGGCGGCAGGGTCAGCGCCAGCAGGACGCCGGTGATGGTTGCGCTCCAGTCGCTCAGCGAACTGGGCTGGCCCGGCGTACGGTTGATCGCGCGTTCAGTCAGCAGACACGTTGCCGTGACGACCACAATCAAGGCCAGCGCAGACAGGCCGTATTGCCAGACCGAAAATACGCAGATCGGCAACAGGGCCAGCACCACGTGCAGCATGATGCGATTCACGCTGCGTTCGCTGACCATATGGGGGGACGTACGAAGTACTATGCTCATGCTGTTGCCTTCTCCCGGTTGACCGCCTTGGCAATGCGGAATTGTTGTACCAACGGAATATGCGAGGGGCAGACATAGCTGCAGCAACCGCACTCGAAACAGCGATCCAGGTTGTAGCGTTCTGCCATCAACTCATATTCGCGCTTGGCTGCCAGCAATCCCAGTTGCGACGGATTGAGGAACTTGGGGCACACCTTGAGGCATTCGCCGCACTTGATGCAGGAATAGACACGTTGCGATCCTACCGGCAGTAGCGATTGGCCGAATGCGAGAACACCGGAAGTGCCCTTGGTGACCGGCACATCCAGCGACGAGATGGTCATACCCATCATCGGTCCGCCGAGAATGATTTCCTTGGCACTGCTGTGCGCACCCACTTGCTCCAGCAGGAAACGCAACGGCGTACCGATAGGCACGATGTAGTTGCCGGGCTTCTCCACGGCCGGACCGGCCACGGTCAGCACGCGTTCCACTATGCCCTCTCCGGCCGAAAGCAAACGACCGAGATAAGTCAGTGTCATCACGTTGTTCACCAGCACACCGATGGAAGCGGGACGCTGTCCGGCAGGGATCTCGCGTCCGAGGAGTGCGTAAATAATGGTGTCCTCCGCGCCCTGCGGATATTTGGTTTCCAACGCTTTTACGGTAATCGTGCCGTCGGCGGGCAACGCTGCCTGGATCGCGGCGATTGCATCCGGCTTGTTGTCTTCGACACCGATGATCGTGCGCGGCGCACCGCTCACCTTCATTGCATAGTGAATGCCGCGCAGCAGATCCTGCGTGCGCTCCAGCATGATGCGGTGATCGCAGGTGAGGAAAGGCTCACATTCCGCACCGTTCACGACCAACGTGTCGATCACGGTTTCGGGCGGTACGCTGAGTTTGACGTGGGCAGGAAAGGTCGCACCGCCGAAACCGGCAAGACCGGTCTGCTGGATCGCCAGTAACAGCTCTTGCTTGTTCATGGACTCTACATCTCGCGGTTCCCTGACTTGTACTTCCTGACCGTCTGCCTGGTACACGCGGATGGTGATGGAATCCACCATCTTGCCATTTGCCGCCGGCATCACGCCGATCGCTTCCACCACGCCGGTGGCCGGTGCATGAACTGGCACCGAAACAAAACCGTCCGCCGTGGCAATCACTTCGCCGCGACGCACTTCCTGGCCGACCTGCACACAACAGATTGCCGCTTTGCCGATGTGCTGCGACAGCGGCACAATCAGCCGCGGCGCAAATGCCAGCCGGCGAATCGGCAGACTACCGGTCTCTTTGTGATAGACCGGATGGATGCCGTGCTCAAAGGTCGCGGCTTTTTTCAAAAAAGGCAGTCGCATATTCATCTCAGTTGAATTTGGCCGCGCGTTGTTTGAGCTTGTCCAGATTCGGCTCGTTCATGTTCCACGGCGTACCGGGGTGAATGACACCGGCGGTGCATTTTTCCGCCGCCTTGACAACATCAAGATAACTCCCCGCCTTCGGGTTGAGGACGACGACTTTCTTCGTTTCATTGTAGCCAAACACCTTTGGGTTGATGTTGATGCATTCGTCGCACGCCGTGCATTCCGGCGTGTCGACCCACGCCGGCTCATAGCCTTCCGCTGCGGCGCAGCTGGCAGCCGAGATGTGACCGGTTGTGCAGCATCGTTGGAACTGATGCCCATGCCGGAAGACAGCTTCTGTATCAGTTCCTGGCGCACGCGGCTGGCGATCGCTTCTTCGTCGACTTGCCCGGCTGCACGCCGGTGCGGGTCACATCCTTGAGCTGGTGCCAGAACTGCAGACGTTCTTCGCAGGCACGCACCATCTCCACCGACGTCAACACGCGCATCAGGCGTTGCTTCTTGTCCACCGCCCAGATGAACGGGAATTTGCCTTCGCGCTCATCCTCGGACAGCTTGAGGAAATCGCCCAGCAGCACCATGTCGTCGTTCCAGGTTTCCGGCGGCGCTTTCTTGAACTGCTTGGCGAAGCGGCCTTCGGTCAGCGCGAAATCGGCGAACGTCATCGGCAGCGTCATCGACTTCTTGCCCGACTCATCCATGTAGTCGAGCTTGTACGTCGGCCAGTCGGCATCCAGCGACGGATTGCCTTCCAGCGTCGCGCATTCGGAGAAGGTCACGCCCAGATCCGGGTTGTAGCGGAACAGCGGGAAGGCGCGCGATTCCACGGCCATCTTGCTTTGCGCCACGGCGCTGTTGTCGCCCACACCGTGTTCCGGCGGGCACACTGCATACACGTTGAACAGTGCCGGACGGCGGCTGTTCAAGCCGTCGATGAAGCTTTCCAGCAAGTGCGTGGTGTTGGCCAGCGAACCTTGCGTCACGAACGATGTGCGGTGAGCCATGCCGATAATGCTGATCTCTTTGCGCTTCTCGGTCTTGCCGTGCTTGCTCGCGCCGTACGGTGACATGTCGGCCACCTGGCTGATAAAGCCGGAAGTACAGGCCTGACCGCCGGTGTTGGAATACACCTGCGTATCCACGATCAAAATCTTGATCGGCTTGCCTGCCATGAGTGCACGCGAAAGATTCTGGAAGCCGATGTCGAACATCGCGCCGTCACCGCCCATTGCCAGGACCGGCGGGCACAGATGCCATTCTTCGTCGGTCAGCTGTTCCCAGTTGAAGCGCGCGAAGAAGTCGTCTTTCTCGACCGGATCGTATCCGCCGGCCAGTTCCATCTCGACCTGGCGCACGGTCTTGAAGCCTTCCACCATCTTCGCCATGTGGCCTTCGAACACGCCCATCGCCACCGACGGCGAATCCTGGAACAGGTGCGATGTCCACGGGAACGGATACGGGTTGAACGGGAAGGTCGACGCCCACACCGAGGTACATCCGGTGGAGTTGACGATACCCATTTCAGCGCGACCGTTCTTGCTCGGGCCTTCCATGTAGCGCCAGCGCAGGTCTTTGAGTTTTTCCAGCATCTGGCTCACGCGACGCAGCCATTGCGGATCGATAGGCTGGCCGGGATGCTTCGCCAGCAGGCTTTCCGACAGGTTGGCCAAGGTCAGGTCGTGCCCCTTGTTGGCTTGTACCGCTTGCATCAGCGCTTGCGTGTCGGTCAGATCGACCGAGCTGCTGAGTTTCATGCGCACATGATTTTCCAGACCGGAGATCAGGGTATCCAGCTTGCCCAGGAATTTCTTGACGCGCGGTTGCTGCAGCGCGGTCACGGTGCTGGTGAACAGGTGGATGGTCGATTTCTCGCCGCAGCCCAGACAGGCGCCGTCGCCGCTGGCCATGGACTGGTAGTTGTGCTTGTCCAGCAGCAGCGTTTCCAGCGCGCCGACCTTTTCATCCAGGTCGTCGATGCGGCTGAATTGCGGCGGCGTGGTCGGCAGGTCGAGCCAGAAGTTCCAGTCGTCGCGCAAGCGTCTCGATGGTTTCCGCAGTCTGCGTGACCATTTTCAGCGCATTGTCGCCGCACTCCGCTACGCATATTGCGCAGCCTTTGCAGGTGTAGGGATTGATGGTGATGGAGAACAGGCCGCCGGCACCCTTTTCCTTCTTCTCTTTCTGTGTCCAGTACGGTTTGGTCGTGGCGAATTTGAAGCTGCCGATCTCGGCGCGCAACAGATTCAGTTCCACTTCCAAACGACCGCGGTCGTCGCCCTGTGTTGGATCTTCGGCAAACGCTTCGGTGATGGCATTGGCCAGCAAGGCGCGCACATCCAAGCCGTCCTTGTCCAGCGCACTGCGCAGCTTCTTGTCGATGGTACGGCTGAACTTGCGCAGGAAGCGTGTCGGTCGACCACCGATCTCGATCTTCTGGATTACGGTATTGAGCACATCGGTCGTGGTCGTAACCAGGCCGGGGATCGCGCTGTCCGGACATTGCGTGAAGCAATTGCCGCAGGCGGTACAGTTTTCGGCGATCCATTCCGGATGTTCAAAACGCACACCAGTCATGTCGCGATACACGCCGGTAACAGCGGGGATCACGGACAGGCCCATGAACGGGTCGACCAGATTGTCGGAACCCTGACCCTTCATGTAGAAGCTGCCGGTTTGCTCCCAGAAACGATGGATGTCTGACAGCCCGCCGTTGCCTTCCGGCAATTGCTTCAGCATGACAGGCAGACTGGGCGCAGGTTTTCCAACAACCTTGGCGCGCTTGCCTACAATCATCTGCTCGGGTTTGATCTCGTGCATCTCTTCGTAGCCGCGACGCACCACGCGCAGGTTGTCCTCGACGATGCGCTTGCCCTTCTTGCCGAACTTGGATTCAAGCTGGTTCTCGATGGCGGTGAACAGTGTTTCTTCGCTCAGACCTGCACGCTCCTTAACATCAGAAGCACGGAAGAATGCGCCCTGAAAGGCGTTGCCCTGCATACGCAGTTGCAGGTCGGTGTTGCTGGATTCTTCGCGGGCGATCTTGAACGCGTCGAGGAAGAACACGCGGATCTTCTTGTCCGCAATGTATTTCTGTGTCTGCATCGGGAGGGTTTCCCACAACGCTTCGGCAGTGCCCAGATTGCTCTGGATGATGAACACGCCGCCTTCGCGCATGCCTTCGAGCGCATTGGTATGGCCGAACACTTGAGGATCCGGTGACATCACAACGTCGACGTTGGTGTACTCGCAGTTGATGCGGATGGGTTCCGGTGCGGCGGACAGATAATAAGTCGTCGGCTGGCCTTTTTTCTCGGAGCCGTATTTCGGATTGGCCTTGATGTCCCAGCCCAGCAATTCGAACAGCGTCATCGCCAGGTTCTTGCCGGTGGTCACCGCACCCCAGCCACCGATGGAGTGCATACGCACGGCGATCGCGTTCTTGGGCAACAGGTTGGGATTCTCGGAACCACGCAGCGCGAGATTCTTGATGCCGGGATAGGCGATCTGCAATTCCTGCTGGCGGATTTCCTGTTTCGGATTGGCTGACTCGTCGCGCACGAAATCCACAGACAGGTAGAAGAATTTGCGGTGTGCTGCGCCGGGCAGCATGTTTTCCACGGCGGCGATCAAACCTTCAGGTTGCAGATCGCGCGAACCCAGGCCGTAGCAGCCGGAATACAGCGACGGCATGTCCTTGGCGCTCTCGTAGGTGGCGTAATCGGCGTAGGAATTTTCGCGCGCATTCTCCATGCACTTGGTCACGGTGGAGCGCACTTCGCGCATCAGCGGCAAATCTTCCGATAACGGCTGGTCGGTACGTTCCAGCACAGCCACACCCTTCTTGCCTTTGAGCACTTTGCCCAGCAGATCGCCGGGGAATGGACGGTACATGGTCAGATTGACCACGCCCACCTTGATCTTGCGAGTTTCGCGCAGCCAGTCGGCAACTGCCGCGGCTTGCACGGTCATGCTGCCCTGGCCGAGGATGACGTAATCAGCGTCTTCGCAACGGTAGTTGTCGATACGGCCGTAACGGCGGCCAGTCAGCGCATGAAACTCTTCGGCATTCTTGTCGAACAGCGCTGGGATGTGATCGAAGAAGTACGGACGTTGCGCGGCCACGGCCTGCATGTAGGCATCCTGGTTCTGCACCACGCCGGTCTGCATGGGATTGTCCACGTCCCAGTTGGACGGAACGCGGCGGCGCGTCGGGCCGTACAACATCTGTTGTGCGGGTGTGGGCGTGTCGATGATGTCATCGGCATTGCCCAGGTATTCGGCGATCAATTCGCGTTCCGGCACCATCATCGGCTCGATGAGGTGGGTGGTGAGGAAACCGTCCTGACCCACAATGGCCGGGTGTCAGCGCCAGTTCGGCAGTCTTGCGCGCGATCATGTTCAGGTCGGCGGCTTCCTGCGCGTTCTTGGCCATTACCTGGATGAAGCCGGTGTCGTCCGCACAGTGGTAGTCGTCGTGCGCACAGTGCACGTTCAGCGATGTCTTGGTAATGGCGCGGCAACCCAGGTTCAGCACATAAGGCAGACGCTTGCCGACAGCGGCATACAGCGACTCGTGCATGAAGGCCAGACCTTGCGAAGACGTAAAGTTCACTGCGCGCAGACCGGTCATGGACATACCGGCGGTTACGCCGGCGGCGGCGTGTTCGGATTCCGGCTCGACGAAGATCAGCGGATGTGCCGGCAGTATTAAGATGGCCTTTGGCAACCTCTTCCGCCCAGTACTCGCCCATTTGCGTGGACGGAGTGATGGGATAGGCGCCCGCAGCTTGCGAGGCTTCGCGTTCCACCATGATCACGGCGGTGTTGCCGTCGATGGCATCGCGCGTGCCGGGATACTTATATTGTGTGTGGCTACCGGCGTCGGCACCCATCAGTTTCTGCTTGAGTTTGGTTAACATGATTTCCCCTAGGCTACGGTGGTGACAGGTAATGGTTCAGTACGAATAATTTTCTTGGCGGCTTTGCCTTTGCTGATGCGGTCGCCTTCGATCCAGACGATGGCGCCGGTAGGGCAGCGCTCTATCGCTTGACGTCCGGCGCTGTCGTTCTTGGCATAATCGATAACCGCCAGATTGCTTTCCAGGTGGATCAAGCCGGGCGCGGCATCGACGACACAGCGACCGCACGCGGTACAGGCTACTTCGCAGGATGCTTCAGCCGTATCGCCATCTGCTTCGTTGCGGCAGGCCATCCACAGTTTGTGAGTCACACCATGGATAGAGAACAGATTCTTCGGGCAGATGTCGACGCAGTCGCCGCAGGCAGTACATTTGGCCAAATCGACGACCGGCAAACCCTGCGCATCCATTTGAATGGCGTCGAATTCACACACATCCGCGCAATCGCCCAGCCCCAGACAGCCCCAAGCGCAGCTCTTGCCGCCACCGCCCACGACTGTGGCAGCGCGGCAGGATGAAAGTCCGGCGTACTTGGCACGCATGGTGGCAACATGATTGCCGCCGGCACAGGCCAGACGCGCCACGCGTTTTTCGACTTCGCCCATGGCGACACCCAGCAACGCGGCGATATTTTTGTTTTGTTCGGAAGTGTTTACGGTACAGCAGCCCGGCTCGATCGTGCCCAAAACCACCCGTTCGGCAAAGTTACGGCAGCCGGCTGTACCGCAGGCTCCGCAATTGGAATGAGGGAGCAACTCTTCGACCTCTCCGATGCGGGGATCCTCATATACATAGAGTCGTTTATCGGCGATGGCCAGAAAAAATGCCAGAAGACCGCCCAAGACGGCCATGAACACGCCCGTGACAAGCACGCTGTTTAAGATTTCCATGTCTCTCCCCACATCAATAAATTCGCTTCAAGGGCTGATGTTTCAGCTCTCTTTCGCTATACTTATTCACGCCCCACAAAGCGTTAGGTGTATTTATACACCTTTGAATCACTACTATTTTTTTTGTTAAAACTAGGTTAATCCAAGCTACAATCATTCCGCGAATCAATTGTTTCAATCATAATTATAAAAATTTGGAAAACGGCGGCTTGGGCACGGGGAGGTGGGGATGGATACAGACAAAAAGAGCTATTACAAGAACAACCGACTTAAGCAAATGCGCGCATTTTGCGAGGTGGTTCGCACTGGAAGCGTCACGTTAGCCGCACAAAGACTGTTTCTGAGCCAGCCGTCGGTGACCCTGCAAATCCAGGCGATGGAGCGGGAATTGGGGGTCACAGTATTTGAGCGTCGTGGTCCAGTACTCAAGCTGACACCCGATGGAGAAGCACTTCACGCGCTGGCGAAGCCGCTGGTGATCGGTATAGACAGCCTGCAGGAGAACTTCGCGGCGCAGCACGGCAAGCTGGATTCGGGTGAGCTGAACATCGGTGCCGGAGAGTCCACCATTCTTTATATCCTGCCCGAAGCGGTACGTCGCTTCGTCACGGCACATCCGCGCATCCAGCTCAAGATCGATAACGTGACCGGGCGCGACGGGCTGAAAATGCTGCGTGCCGACGAGATCGATTTCGCCGTCGGTTCCATGCTGGATGTTCCCGACGACATCACCTATCAGCCGGTGGCCACATTCGACCCGGCCCTGATCGTTCCCCTCAACCATCCCTTGGCCAAAAACACCAAGGTCACGCTGGAAGAGATCAGCCATTACGGCCTGATCCTGCCGCCCCGCCACCTTTCAACCTGGCGCATGGTCAAATACGTATTCCAGCAGCACAACCTGACCTTTACCGTGACGCTGGAAGCAGGCGGCTGGGAAGTCATCAAGAAATACGTGGAACTGGGAATGGGCATTTCCATCGTGACCGACATCTGCCTGACGGGCACCGAAAAACTGGTGCGCATCCCGCTCAATCAATACTTCCCGCAACGCGGTTACGGACTGGTGTTGCGCAAAGGCCGTTTCTTTTCCCCGCAGGCCAGACGCTTCGTCGAGATATTGCAAGAGGTCTACGGCCTGGAACACACACCGACCGAACTTACTGTTCAAGATTGAGCGCCTGCATCAGTTGCACGGCCAGCTCTTCGATCGAACGCGAGGTGGTGTCGAACCATTTGATCCCCTCGCGTCGCATCATCCGTTCTGCCGCCGCGACTTCATAGCGGCAGTTCTCCAGCGAGGAATACTTACTGTTCGGACGACGTTCAAAACGTATGCGCTGCAACTGGTCAGGCGCAATGGTCACGCCTTATATTTTCACGGTATGGTTGCAGTCTCCACGGCAGCTGATTGAAAGACTGGGGCAGATTTATTTACCGCTGTATGGGAGGGCGGAAAATAAATCTGTTCCTATTTTGGCCATTAAGAATGGAGCACCCCTTGGCTATTTTGTTTCATCAATGCCCTGTTCACATTCTATGTCCCAAGATTCAACATACATATCTTTTATTTCTTCACCTACAGTAATAAGTCTCAAACATTGCTCGTGTTTTTTGTAGTTAAAAGTACAAAATGATTTGCCCTCTGTGCAAGTTTCAATTTCTCTAAATCCATTCTTTAACAACTCATGCTCGACTCCGATGTGTTCTCCGATATAGACAGGGTGCGGTTTCCAACCATTATTGAGAATAATTTTGCGAGCTTTATAAAGCGACATTCCCTTTGTTAGATGGAGCGAATTATTTTCAGCACAAGCATCGGTAAATAAAGTAAGGGCAATCAAAAAAATGAATAATTTCATTGTTTATTCCTTGCTAGAAACGCCGCCGTTGGCCTTGAACGCCGAGACCACTTCAGGATATTTTTTGTACGGTTGAGGTGGATTGCTGTTAGCTAAATTGGGACCTTGAGGAAGAGATGCCCCTCTGTGAGAAGCGGCGGAAAGTGAGTTCGGTAGGTCGCCTACTTTTCACATAATCGATGGCATATTGGCCCTCTTTTTTTTGCTTGGACTCTCAAGCTGGCTAATTTGAAATGCAAGTGGGTTGTTCAACCTCATAATCAAAGCCGTAGTAAAGATCGGACACGATCTTTCCTCCTACCTCACCAATTACATGAAAACCTTCCAGACTTGTGCAAGATCGAACGGTCAGAGTCCCATCAATCGATTTGATACTGAAAGATTGTGTTGCGGTCTGAATAATATTTATTGGCTCGCCAACAACAGCCACTCCGAGAAACGGTGCGGCACCAATGGACTTTGGTTGTTGCTTTAATCTATAGCGATAAATGGGCTTATCAGTAAGTGCATCTAATGCAACTGTATCCGCCTTGATTTTTTCAAAAGAGTTGCCTGTGCGCTTGATGCAGCACCGCGTTGCTCCTGTTTTGTTTAGATATTGGAACTGCACGCTCTCATTGGGCGATATCTCCTGTATTGAGTACAGGCGAGTTTCTCCTCCAATGTTCATGCTAACGATTCCTGTCGTTGCAGCACTACATTGGCTTGCACCACATAGAACGAGAATAGCGAATAATAGTTTAGTGTCCATCTTCTGACCAATGTGGTGGATCGTTAACGAGCTTGATTACTCCGTATGTAGCACCTACTGCGTTCAAGTCAGCCAAAGTACCAATGCTAACGTCGGTACCGGATGCATTCTTGATTTTTTTTCCAATCATATTATTGATCGTTACATCAATGGCAGTTTTGCGCGAATGATTTGTAATAAGAGCTGGGGGGTAAGCGATGCCATACCCAGAAACCATCGCATTAGCAGCTGCAACTGAAGCAGCCTCAGTAGGGTGTACCCATTGAATATTGACTCCATCCATTGAAGGGATATCTGCAGCGGCAATCTCACCTTTAGAAAGTTTTACAGAATAGTGCATTAAGTACGCTCTTTCTGCCGGTCGATATGTAGCGCTGACATCAGTGCTACCGCCAGCGGCGGTAATTGCGCCGAAAAACAAGTTAACTTTTGCTTGAAAAGTGGCTGCAAGATCCGTAATGGCAGTACTGCCCGGAAATCTCGCAACCCACTGAGCGCCACTTAACTCTTTTGCGGGGATGTTAGCTACCGCAGGCGCCGTGTTAGAGGTTGGTGTTAGAAGTGCTTGTACTGTTGCCATAATATGGTGCCTCCAATGTTGCAATGGTTGAAGAGTTATCACTAATTTTTTCGGTTAAGCCGCTCTCATCAGTTATACCTTCGACTGATTTTCCATTTTCAAGCGTAATTTTGTATGGGATGTTTGCGAGCGGCTTGCCAGTTATTTCATCCTGTACCAAGAAATGCAGGTCATGGGTCACAGTTGCAGCCACAGCAGCTACCGCAGCAGTAACCACCGCTTTACTTGCCACAGCCGCCGCCCCACCGCCTCCCATCATCTGCACCGACTGCCCCGTAACCGCCACACTGCTTCCTTCAATAGTGACGGTCGTGCCTTGAATACTCACTTTGCCGTCGCTCATCTCAATCTTCCCGCCGCCCTGCTCAATGCAAATCGGCCCGCCCTCGGCAAGCATCGTGATGGAGTTGGCGGCATCAATAGATACGCTGCCTTGTTCGATGGTGTAGGTACTATCGCCGTCCGATACCCGTACCAACATGCCCTTACCCGCCTCGATGATCAAATCCTGCCCCGAGGTTAAAGACAAGTCTTTGTCTTCGGCATTGAGTTTGATGTTCTGTTTAGCGGTGAGTGCAATGTCGGTGCCTGCGTTAAACGCGATGTCTTTCTTGTTGGTCTGCAGGCTGTGCTTGTTCTCTACGGTGATGGTCTGGTCGTTGCCGGTGATCAGGCTGTGGGTGTCGCCGGACTCGAAGCGCATGGTCTTCTTGGCGTAGAACTCGGCTTTGCCTTCTTCGGTGCGCAGGGACAATTTGTGGCCGTCGCTGTTAGCGTCCAAGCTAGGATGTTCTTCTGGTCCTTGGTGTGCAGGTTGATCTTTTCGCTATCGGCCAGGTCGTCCATGGTCAGCTCGTTGCCGCCAAAGGTGCGCACCGTATGCTGGCTTGCATTGGCACTGGTGACCGGGCTTTGCGTGGCGGGGTTGGCGATTGCGCCGAGTATGACCGGTCTATCCGGATCACCATTCGTGCAGGCAACGAGGACTTCTGTGCCCGCGTGCAGGGGGAAGTGCATGCCGTAGTTGGAACCGGCCGAGGGTTGCATCATGCGCACGGGATGGCTGGCTTCGCCGGACTTTGTGTCGTCCACGTCGAACAGGTTTTTGAGGCGATAGCGGCCCTGGTCATCCAGATAGGCGTAATCGCCACCAGTGGTTTCGATCTTGGCAGTGAGGGTGCCGACTACCAGCGGGATGCGCTTGCGGTCTACCGCGGGACGGTAAGGGGTGTCCTTTTTGATGAGGGTCAGTTCGTTGTGGTAGGTCTTGCCGGTGGCGGCTCGTGCGTGTCCACCGCCAAAGGCAAAGGCATTGGATTGGTCGCCCTGGTGCAGGATGGACAGCACCAGAAAGTCGCCGTTGTTGTCGTCCTGCGGATGGCCGCTGACGGCGAAGGTGGTGCCTGCGGTCATGCCGCGGCAATTTGTTTCTGCAATATAGATTTCGCGCTGGCAGTCGTACATTTGCTGGCGGCGCCGGGCAAGTTGTTCGGCTTCTTCCAGCGTGACGGCGCGTTCGCCATACACATAATCGGTGCCGATTGCGGGAATCTTGCTGCTGGTGCTAGCTTGGCTCAATAAGGTGGTTTCGGGGGTGCGATAGTTGTGGTCTTTGCGTTTCACGCTCTCGGGCAGGTAACGCATTTCTTTTTGCAATAGCTGCACGGTTTCTTCGCCGTCTACCTGTCCACTGGCAGGTTTGTAGATGAGTGCGGCGGTACCAGTCATGGCGGGCAACAGGGCCGAGTCATCCTGTATCACCAGCAAGACCTGTTTCTCCTGTTGCACGAAGCTGTAGAAAACGCCGGCGTGTTCCAGCAGGCGGGAGAAGAAATTGGAGTCGGTTTCGTTGTACTGGGCGATGTATTCGCGCACGGGATAGGTGGTTTGCAGATCGATCTTGAAACTGTCCGCCGTAAAGCCCGCGGTAAGCAGCACCTGTTCGATGACGCTTTTGAGGTCGAGGTTGAGGAAGACGCGGCTCTGGCGGGTCAGGTTGAGTTTGGCCAGGGGCGATTCGATTACTAATTGATATTCTTCGGCATGATCTGACACGAGTTCACCAATATGATGTATCTCGCTCACGTAGCCGTGGATCAGGCGCATGTCGCCGTCGCGATCGATGCTCAGGGTGGCGTCTTTGCCGAGAATCTTTGATTTGTCCACCGCACCGCTAGCGGCGAGGCTCAGGGTGTAGCGGTAGCTGCTGGAGATTGCTTCGTTGCCCTGCCAGTGGATGACTTTGAAGGTGGATTTGGGTTGGTCGCTTACTTCGAACTGGAAATGGGTGCTTGAGGCGAGGGCGGAACCGGCTTGCTGGTAGATGTCGTTCAGGACTGCGGATATGGATTCCATACATTTCCTCGTTACTGGATTCACGGGCATTCAAGAAAACAGGGGAGTCAGCAGCAATTCACTTCCCGCATCCCCAAACCGAGCGCGCAATCTAGCAGCAATAACCCTACTCACATATATGCCAAAAGGTATAGACCTATGCATAGGCCATGGCTGCTTCGTTACGGATAGGGCAATACGGAAATGCCGCGCAGGGCAGTAAAGACGGGCATCTTCAAGAAACATATCTTGGGAATAGAATTAGGGCACGCTTATCTTCCGCCCAGGCCCAATCAGCTTATCTCCGGATTTACTGTTCCAGATTGAGCGCCTGCATTAGTTGCACGGCCAGCTCTTCGATCGAACGCGAGGTCGTGTCGAACCATTTGATCCCCTCGCGTCGCATCATCCGTTCTGCCGCCGCAACTTCATAGCGGCAGTTCTCCATCGAGGAATACTTGCTGTTCGGACGGCGTTCAAAACGTATGCGTTGCAACTGGTCCGGCGCAATGGTCAGGCCGTACAGTTTGTCGCGGTAGGGTAGCAATCTCGATGGCAGCTGGTCGCGTTCGAAATCTTCCGGGATCAGCGGATAGTTGGCCGCCTTGAGCGAGAACTGCAGGGAAAGATACAGGCTGGTCGGCGTCTTGCCGCTGCGCGACACACCCACCAGGATGATGTCGGCACTCTTCAGGTCTGAATCCGAAACGCCGTCGTCATGCGCCAGCGCAAAATTCATGGCCGCGATACGCGCGTTGTATTCCGGATTGGCTTGCCCGTGCGAACGCCCCATGGCACGCGAATAGCGCGAACCGAGTTCCTGTTCCAAAGGTGCGATGAAGGAATCGAACATGTCGATGAAGAACGCATCGGCCTTGTGCAGGATGGCGCTGAGCTCCTGGTTCGTCTGGGTCAGGATGACGATGGGACGCACACCGTCGCGCAGGTGCACTTCATTGATGCGCACCTGACATTCCCTGGCCTTGTGCTCGTTGTCGATGAAGGGGAAGCGCAACGGACGGAATTCGAAACCCTCGAACTGTGAAAGCAAACCGTGTCCCAATGTTTCTGCGGTGATACCGGTGCCGTCCGACACGTAGATGACGGTACGTTTTTGAGTCGTCATAGCCTGCACTATCCTGAATTATGTTAACCGAGTCGAAGCAGTATACGCCCCTGCTATTTACCCAGATTCGGCAAAAATACTATTTAGCC
This sequence comes from uncultured Pseudomonadota bacterium, assembly GCA_963718345.1. Classification (GTDB taxonomy): domain Bacteria; phylum Pseudomonadota; class Gammaproteobacteria; order Burkholderiales; family Gallionellaceae; genus Sideroxyarcus. The sequence goes on from CAVQZH010000001.1 coordinate 84,573, forward strand.
CAGATTGTTCATTAGGCTGTCATACCGGCGAAGGCCGGTATCCAGATGATTAATAATCTCCACGAACGTGGCACAACGCCATGATTTGTCTGCTTCGCAGAGTGTTTTGTTAGCCTGGATACCGGCCTCCGCCGGTATGACGATTGCTATGGGACAAGTTAGAATTAAGGAATCCTGCTCCCGATTTCCCGGTCCATGTTTGGATAGCGCACGTGATCCACCAGATTCTGGACTTCCTTGTCCGGTGCGGCGGTCAGCAAGCTCCCGGCAATCACGCCGATGAAACCGACCAGCATGCCGAAGATGCCCGCAGAGATCGGGTTGATGTCCCACCACAACGGGGCATTCACGCCGAACAGGGGATAGGTGATGTACATGTAAAACATGCATGTGACCAAGCCGCCCACCATGCCGAGGATCGCCCCTGTTTTGTTGGCGCGCTTCCAGAATATGCCCAGCGCCAGGGCCGGAAAGAACGCAGAAGCCGCCAGCGAGAATGCCGCGCCGACCAGAAACAGAATATGGCCGGGCTTGAGCGAAGTGATATAGGCCGCCAGCACCGCCACCCCCAGCAACAATGCCTTGGCAATAAACAAGCGGCGTCCCGTCGGCGCGCGCGGGTCGATCATCTTGTAGTAGACATCGTGCGACAACGAGTTGGAGATGGTCAGCATCAGGCCGTCCGCGGTGGACAGCGCGGCAGCCAATCCGCCCGCCGCCACCAATGCCGTGATGACATACGGCAAACCCGCGATCTCCGGCGTCGCCAGTACGATCACGTCGCCGCCGATGGTGATCTCGGCCAGCTGCACGATGCCGTCATGGTTGATGTCGGTCACGCTCATCAGCGACTTGTCTACCGACGCCCAGGCCGAGACCCAGCTCGGCAGTTCGGAAAAACTGGAACCCACCAGCAAGGTATACACGTCGTACTTGGCCAGTACCGCCAACGCGGGCGCAGTAAGATAGAGCAAAGAAATGAAAAACAGCGACCAGAACACCGAGTGTCGCGCTTCCTTCACCGAGGTGGTGGTGTAAAAGCGCATCAGGATATGCGGCAGGGCGGCGGTTCCGACCATCAGGCACAGCACCAGCGCCATGAAATTCTTGCGCTTGTCGTCGCGCGTTTTTTCATCCGGTCCCGCGAACGGTTCGGCATGGGCGAGGATGGGTTCGGATTTGATCTTGTCCGACTCGGCCTCCGCGCGCCACCTGTTTCGGGCGGTGGCAACATCCGTCGGAAATTCAGTCACTGCGCGGTTGGCCGCTTCCAGCAGCTTTGGGAGCCGTATCGTGTTTGGACTTCAAATCTGCAACGGCCTTGACCAGTTTTGCTTTCTCCTTGGCCAGGTAAGCCGCGCCTCCCGCTTCCAACCCCTGCAAATTGTCCTCAGCCGTTTTCTCGCGCTGCTTGAAGATGGCCCGAACCTGGGCCTCGCGCGCACCGTCCGGCGTGGACGGGTCGTTCAATACCTTTTCGCGGGCTGTCACTTTTTCCAGCACATAGCCGTAAGCGACTTGCGGCACGGGATTGCCGGTATGTTTTACCGACAGCCAGACCACCGGGATCATGTAGGCCAGGATCAGGATGACGTACTGCGCCACTTGCGTCCAGGTAACGGCGCGCATCCCGCCCAGGAACGAGCACACCAGGATACTGCCCAGACCGACGAACACGCCGGTGCCAAAATCCAGCCCGGTGAAACGGCTGGTGATCAGTCCCACTCCGTATACTTGCGCGATCACATAGGTGAACGAGCACAGGATCGCGGCAAATACGCCGATGGTGCGCGGGATATTGCCGCCGTAGCGCGCACCGAGAAAATCCGGAATGGTGAACTGACCGAACTTGCGCAGATACGGCGCCAGCAACAGCGCCACCAGAACAAAACCTCCGGTCCATCCCAGCACAAAAGCCAAACCGTCGTACCCGGACAGATACAGCGTGCCGGCCAGACCGATGAAACTGGCGGCCGACATCCAGTCCGCCCCCACCGCCATGCCGTTGAAGAATGCGGGCACCCTGCGTCCGGCCACGTAATATTCGGCAACATCCGAGGTTCTGGAAAGGATGCCGATACCTGCATACAGCAACACCGTCACGCCGAGGAAAACGTAACCCACTACTTTGTTGGGTACGCCCATCTGCTCCAGAATGGATAACAGGACGACGAAACCGATGAATCCGCCCGTATACAGCGCGTAGTAACGCTTGAGTTGCGCGACAAATCTCGACTGGACCGGCCCCGCCATGATCAATCCCCTTCCTGCACGCCGTACTTGCGGTCAAGCTTGTCCATGCAGTAAGCGTAATAGCCAACCAGTATCAGATAAATCAACAGCGCGCCCTGTGCGCCCATGTAAAACGGGAACGGGAAACCAATAATGGTAATGGACTGCAAATCCCGCGCGTACCAGCCGATGACGAATGTGACCACGAACCAGATGGCCAGCAACACCCCGGTCAAGCGCAGGTTTTTCTTCCAGTACTGTTTGTGCTGCTCTGTCAGGTGCATGTTTCTTCCGGTTAACAACAATGAATTCATGGTCCTGCCGACCTCCGGCTTGGACAATTAACCGCTTCGACTTAAAATAGCTGCGTATAAGGATGAATCAGATAACTATGTCCATCCAATCCATGGTATGAACTTAACCCCCAATTCTTACACGGCACTTACATTTCCATGCGAATCCTGATCGCCGAAGACGATGAAGTACTGGCCGATGGCTTATGCCATTCCATGCGGCACTCGGGTTATGCCGTCGATTGCGTGAAAGACGGGCTGGCAGCCACCCTCATCCTCAGCGGCGAACAACCTTTCGATCTGGTGATCCTCGATCTGGGCCTGCCCAAGATCGACGGTTTCAACGTGTTGCGCAGCCTGCGCGAAAAGAACAAGCAGGTTCCGGTGATCATCCTGACCGCGCGCGACGCCGAGGGCGACCGGGTCAAAGGGCTCGATCTGGGAGCCGACGACTACATGATCAAGCCGTTCAGCCTGCCCGAACTTGAAGCGCGCGTGCGCGCGCTGATACGCCGCGGCCAATGCGGAGTGAACCCGGTTTACAGTTGCGGCACCTTGACCTTCGACAGCGTCGGACGGCGCGCCACGATCGAGGGTGCCACGCTCGAACTCACGACCCGCGAATTGAGCGTGCTGGAAGCGCTGATGCTGCGCACCGGCTGGGTCGTCAGCAAGGAACAACTGCTGGAACGGCTCTATAGTTATTCGGAAGAAGCCAGCAATAACGCAATCGAGGTCTACATACATCGATTGCGCAAGAAGATCGAACCCGCCGGCGTCACCATCCGCACCATCCGCGGTTTGGGCTACGTTATCGACAACCTGCCGGCCTGAACCACTTGGCGCACCGTTTGCGGCTGTAACAGCCGGACAGGCAAAGAATCATAAGGAGCGTCATGGAAAGCAACATCCGTTCCCTGCGCAGCTACCTCATGCAGCGGTTGTTGATCTCCATCTACCTGCTGTGGATCGTCAGCACCGTCGTGGGCTACTTCGCCACCATCAACTATGCCAACCAGCCATACGATCTGGTCTTGCTGCAACGCGCCAACGAAGTCGCCTCCGAACTCAAGCTGGGCAGCGGGCATGAACAGCTGGACGTGGTGCCGATGCTGCCCGACGGTACGGAACTGGGCATGCCGGACAAGGTGTTGTACACCGTCACCGACAGCGAAGGCAGAAAACTCGCCGGCAATGGCAACACCCTGCGCCCGCTCTCCTACCGGCGCGACCGCAAAGGGCCGCTGTTCAGCAACGGCGAACGCGAGGGTCAAAAGACGCGCATGGTCAGCCTGACCTTCAACTCCAACGGCAACATCCTGCAATTGCATGTTTCCGAAACCACGCAACAACGCCAGGCACTCATTCGAGGCATTCTGGCCAACATCGTTATCCCGCAACTGTTGCTGACCCTGATCGCGCTTGCCGTCGTCTGGTACGGTTTGAAGCAGGGTCTGCGTCCGCTGGAAAAGTTGCGCCACGAGGTGGTGAACCGGCGACGCGACGATCTGAGCCAGCTCGATGGCAGCAAAGCCCCCGCCGAAGTGCGGCCCTTGATCGATGCCGTGAACAATCTGCTGGAGCGGCTGAAACAGGTCATGGCAGCGCAGCAACGCTTCGTCGCCGATGCGGCACACCAGTTGCGCACACCGTTCGCCGGCCTGAAGACCCAGTCCGAACTGGCGCTGCGCACGGACGACCCGGCACGCAAGCAGCATGCACTCAATCATATCCATACGAGCACCGAGCACGGTATCCGCCTGGTCAACCAGCTGCTGGCGCTGGCGCGCAACGAGCCGGGCGGACAGGGCACCGGCAATTTTTCGCCGCTCAACCTGAATCAACTCGCGCAGGAATGCACGGTCAACTGGGTGCAGATGGCGTATGAGAAAGACATCGACCTCGGCTTCGAGGGGCTGTCGGCACCGTTAACCGTGCAGGGTGACGCGAACAGTCTCATGGAAATGCTCAACAACCTGATCGACAACGCGATCCGCTATACACCCGCCGGCGGGCACATCACCGTCGCCGTGCAAACCACATCGCTGGGCGCAGTGTTGAGTGTGGAAGACAACGGGCCCGGCATCGAACCGCAACACCGCGAGCGCGTATTCGAACGCTTTTACCGCATACTCGGCAGCGGACAAAGCGGCAGCGGACTCGGGCTATCCATCGTCGCTGAAGTCGCCAAGCGCCATGGTGCAGAACTGATTCTGGATTCCGGCAGCAATGGAATCGGCACCCGGATCAGCGTACGTTTTCCGCTGCGCTAGCAAATCATCCCGCCGCGACTTCCTCAGTCTTCATCCTGATCCACATAGTCCCGCGGCAGCAGATGGGCAATGCCCTTGTGGCAGTCGATGCAGGTTCTGCCTTTGCTCTTCGCCTGCATGTGCGTCTCAAACACCGTTTGCTTTTCCTTCGAGCTGCGCATGGCCTCAAAGCTGTGGCAGTTGCGGCATTCGCGTGAATCCGATGCCTTCATGCGCGCCCATTCGCTGTTTGCCAGTACCAACCGTCGCGCCTCGAATTTGTCCGTCGTATCGACAATGCCGGTGAGCTTTCCCCACACTTCCTGGCTCGCCTGGATCTTGCGCAACAACTTGTGCGACCAATCCTTGGGCACGTGGCAATCAGAACAGATCGCGCGCACACCGCTCGGATTCGAATAATGGATGGTCTTTTTGTATTCCTGAAAAACGGTATCGCGCATTTCGTGGCAACCGATACAGAACTCGAGCTTGTTCGTCGCTTCCATCGCGGTGTTGAATCCGCCCCAGAAGGCAATGCCCCAGAGGAAGAAAATTATGCCTATGGCCAGTACAGAATAGCGTGCGCTGGGCCGGCTCAGAAACAGCCAGAGTTCGTGCGCAACTATTGCAGAATTGTTATTCATCGTTAAGTTTTCGGTTGAAAAGATCCAATTTATTAAAATATCCTGCACGGTGCAAGGAGAAATAGTCGGATGCGGAATTCGCTTACTCCATATGCGCATAAGTTTTCCATCAACGTTAGCTGGCGCCAGAAACCATGACAGAGCACTTGCTGCCGCCTCCTGAATAAGCACAATAAAAAACCCCGCCAATCATGGCGGGGTTTGGAAGCTGACCAAAGCTGATTGCTACCTTAATATGAGGATCACTCCTCATCCGGATCCTTGTACTCCTTGGGCAGATGGTGAGCGATACCCTTGTGGCAGTCGATACAGGTTCCGCCTTCGGCTTTCGCCTTCATGTGCTTGTTGTAAATCGTCTGCTTCTGGATATCCCCGCTCATCGCGTCAAAATTGTGGCAGTTGCGGCACTCGCGCGAATCCGATGCCTTCATGCGCGCCCATTCGTGCGTTGCCAGTTCCATCCGGTGCGCTTCGAATTTTTCCGGCGTATCGACAAACCCGGTGAGTGCACCCCATACCTCGTTGCTCGCCTGCAGTCTTGCGTATGATCTTGTGCGTCCAGTCCTTGGGTACGTGGCAATCGGAACAGATCGCGCGCACGCCGGTGCGGTTCGCGTAGTGGATAGTCTTTTTGTATTCCTGGTAAACGTTGTCGCGCATCTCGTGGCAACCGATACAGAACTCCAGCCTGTTCGTCGCCTCCATGGCTGTGTTGAAACCGCCCCAGAAGATGATACCGGAGAAGAAGCCCACTACCAGCAATGCCAGCCAGCGAATACTTCGCACTCGGTTTTTTCAGAAAATCCCACGTACGTTTCAGGATGCCCGGTTTGTTATCCATCATTTTCTCCGTTTAAAAATATCGAATCCATTGAGCAAAAATTGCATCGAGCGAGAAAAAAGACGGTGCACAAAATTGCCGTGCACCGCTTGCTCGATTTGATTCAGGTTAACATTATTAGAACGTATAGAGATAGCTTGCGGTTATTACATTGACCGAGTAACTCGGCGCCTGCTGGTTGGTTGGCATCAGGGACGTCGGCGTATAACCCATCTGGTAGGCGTTGTAGTAATAATCCGTCGACTTCAGATTCTGGTAGAGATAACCAACCCTGACCTTACTCGCCTTGTCCAGCTTGTAGTCGCCGGCCAGCTTGAACTGAATCAGTTCGCTCTTGATGTCCGGAGTAGGGCCGCAGGCGTAACCGCTCGTGCTAACGGCAGTACATGCCGCATTCACATAGTTATCCGTGGTCGTGTAGCCGGACTTGCTCAACGAGTAAGTCAAATCCGCACTCAGATCGAGCTTGCCGCCAAACAATCCACTATGCTTGCCATTAATACCGACCGTACTTTCGTCTTGAGAGAGCGTATTGGTCCACATCTGATTGACTAGCGTGTTGAAAGTTGCTGTTGCATGCGACCAAACGTTATTGTTGAGATCTCGTTTCCGATTCTGTACGGTCACATAGGCGGTAGCACTTGTATTCTCGGTGAAGGAGTAACCAGCATCCAGGTTTGCACTCCACGCACTACCCTTTTGTACGCCCAGTGCTGCGCTGTAGTCATCGTTAACGTAACGACCGTTCAAACCAACGTTCAGTTTTTCTGTAGCTTGCCAGTTAACCCCTGCTTTAACCGTTTGTTCATTCCTGGAAGCGTCAAAGAAGGCGATATAGCCAGGCAGTTCATAGCCCTGACTATTGGCTTGCATCGGGTTATAGAAAGCAGGATTAACGTCTGCTTTGCGGCGGCCATACGAATAGCCAGCCGTCAAATTCACATCATCGGTCGCCTGCAAATGATAGTTGGCCACCAGTTTGTTTTCTGTGCTGTTGGGGACCTGAACGCAAGATGCACCATTGGCAAAATAGGCGATCGCCGCCGCGGAGCCAAGGGTAGCGCCACCAGGTCCTGGAGTTACAGCGAGAATTTGCGCTGCAGTCGGCGAACTATCGCACCAGCGGTGAATCTGTTCATGCTCCAATCCAACATTAAGTTTTTGGCGCTGGGTCAGACGATAATCGGCTCCCAACTCAAATTGCGTCTTTTTGTTACTCAACGGAGTATTAATGGACGTTTCAGCAGCCCCCCCGAGGTCGAAGAACTTGTAGACATTCGACGCCGTTTGGTTGTCACGATCATTGAATTTGAATCCTGCTGACAGCGCCAGATCCTTGGTTGTTTGATTGGTCAACTTCAGGTCAGCATGTTTAGTGACCACCAAGCCATTAAGTGACGATTGTGGCAACCCACCAACCTGCATCTGATTCTGATTGATATATGCCATGTCCTGGGTATTGCGCCCGTAAGACACACCGCCCACCAGTTTCGTGGCTTGCGTAAGGTTGTAGCCGCCATTCAGATTCAACTGTTGAAAATAGTTATCCGGCGCCGTGCTCAAGGTGTTTACAGGAAATGGCACTCCCAAAGCAGTCCCGTTGGCTGGAAAACTTGCTGAGGTCAACGGTACACCCACGGCGGCGGCAGCAGAGTCCGAAGTCATGGGATTCGAAAAGCTCAGACCGTTATATCCATCCTTAAATTGCGAAATGTAATAATTGCCGGTGAAGTGCCCTTTATCCCCAATCCAATTCAGCGCCAGATTGAACGTATCGGTCGTATAGTTGGTTGGGTTCATCAACATCTGTATGGCTTCTTTGGTCGGCGCACCTGCCGTGCCGGGCAAAGTGTTGCCTGGGGATTTAACGTTGTAGTCCGTACCCGACGAAATCAGCTTCGCACCGGATTGTTCAAGGTGCCCCAACTCGAATTGCATACTCCATTGCTGATCAAAGTTGTGACCAATGGTAAGAGTTGATTTCTTACGGTCCGAGTGAACATCCACAGTGTGAAAGTAAGCTTGTTGGGTAGGTGTTAGTGCCTGAGTACCATATGGAGCGTTTATACCTGCGGTGGCCGGGCTAGTAATGCTGCTTGGGTTTTTTGTATCTACAATGCCGAATCCCTGCGGGATGACAAAACTATTTCCCCCCATCGAACCCTGTTGGGGTGTTTGATAGGTGTCAGAGATGTTGTGGCGCAATTCGTCGTATTTAAATCCGAAATCCCATTGTCCCTGCTTGCTGAAGGTGCCGCCCAGTTCGCGAGAGGTTGTTCCAAGATCCGTTCCAATGATTTCCCAGCGATTTATGCCGTCGCCTCCATCGTGAGAGTTATAGGCATCGCCCCCGCGCACCTTGAAGTTGCCGATCAGGTTGCCGCCTTTTTTGTCCAGACCGTTATATTCGCCGAATTTGGCGGAATCCTTGGTTGTGTCTCCAACGCCTATTTCAACGGAGTTGGTGGGATGCGTCAGGGCCGCGACATCTTCATCCTCGGCATATGCCCCCAAGGGCAAAACCAGCATCACAATCAATGCTCCGCGTACCGCCAGTGTTAACTTACTGACTGCGAAAAGCTCTTTATTGGTTTTCATAATCATTCCCTCTTTCCTGAAATTAGCGATGCAAGAACGCGCCAGCCGGGCTATTCGAGCCATGAACCATGACGTGACAGTTCATACATGCACGTCCAACCTGGTTAGAACCGGGCGCGGTGGGTCCTGTAGTGTTGGCTACAAGTCCTGCGGCGGGATTCCCCTGGATACCTGCTACGTTTGCTCCGTATGAAGCCTGGCTGTTGTGCGGGCCGTCATGGCATTCCTGGCACAGGAACGGCGGCACGTGATTTCAGCAGCGGCGTAATGTTGGAGCCGTGCGGCGTATGGCAGTTGGTGCAATCCTCGGTCACGGGTTGGTGCTCCGCACAGGAAGGGGCCGCGTTTCTCCGCGTGGCAGGTGTAGCAAGTTTCTGTCACCGTGGTTCTTCTTCAGCAGCTTGGGACCCGCTGAACCGTGCGGATTGTGGCAGTCGGAACAGACCACCTTGCCTGCATCGATCGGATGGGTCGATATCTTGTGGGTATCGGCGCGCTGCTCCTTGTGGCAGGTGAAGCAAACTTCGGTTTGCAGTCTTTCTGTCGCGAACCTTGTCCACTGGCGCATGCACCTTGTGGCAGTCGTTACAGGCCATGCTGGTTGTTTTCATGCTGGCTGCCTGCCCAGTTGGTGCGATTGGTTCCCTTGTGGCAGGTCAGACACAGATCGGCGCGAACCTTCGCGTCGGTGATCGGCATAGGTTCCCTTTTTGTAAATGACGTCTGGTGCAGCGCGTCCCTTGACGTTGGCATCACCATGCAGGTGCTTCAGGCTTTCGCCGTGGCAGGTCTGGCAATTCGGTGTACGGGAATCGCCCCTGACGCCGTGCTTGGTCTGGTAGATCGCGAGGATCGGTGTTGTCTCGCTTTCGTCGTGGCAGCGTGTGCAGATCGCGTCTTTTTTCAGGGATTCCTGAGCCGTCTTGGGCGCAACTCCCTCCATGCTGATATCGGGAAGTTTGTTTTCCGCACCCGGCTGGTTTTGAACTGCCGGTGCAGCTTCAGTCACAGGTTGTGCTGGCTGGGTTTCTGCCGCTGGCTGACCTTCGGCGGCCCAAAGACTTGCTGCCGCTCCCATGCCGGCGACGAATGCGCACAGCAGCATAATTTTTCTAAATAATTTCATGGCTCTTCCCTTTTTAAACTTTAGTTATCGCATTGAAACTTGTATCCGGTTGGCAGACTCATTGCCCTACTGCGCAAGAATCCAGCTCACCAGGTTATTGATCTGGTCCACGCTCGTGGTCTTGTCGAACTTGTGCGTTTCCATGTGCCCGTCGGAAAGCTTGACCTGGTCTTCGCCCGACGTGATGTGCTTGACGAGCTTGTCTTGCGCATCGGCCTGGCCCTTGTATTTGTATGCGATGGCCTGGTAGGAAGGTCCTTCCTTTTTCCGGCCGACTGCGTGGCAACGCAGGCAGTGGTCTTTGCGCGCGAGCTTCTTCGCGGCAACGGCATCTACCTTTACCGGTGCCATTTCATCGGCATATACCGAAACCGAAAAAACCAGGGCGATTGCGCCAGCGATAACGCCGGCCAGGATTTTGGTACGTGCTTGAAGGCTCATTTGCATCTCCACTATTTGGATAAAAATTGTCGTTTTACGGCCGCGTCCTAGAGCGAAAGAATCCAGTCCGCAAGATTCTTGATCGCTTCCGGCGAAGCTTTGCCCTTGATGTTCTTGTGCTCTTCTTCATGACCATCGGGGAATTTGGCCTTTTCGCTGGAAGTGAGGTGATGAATTAGTTTTTCTTCCGCATCGGCCTTGCCGCGATATTTTTCAGCCACTTTTTCATAGGCAGGACCGTCTTTGGCTTTTGAAACACCGTGGCACTTGAAGCAGTTATTTGCGCGAGCCAATTCTTTGGCTGCATCAACATCGACTGCCGCAGTGCAGCTGCGATTGCGCTGACGGAAAAAGCCAGGGTAAAGGCGGCGGCGGTAACACTGAGTAGGGTTCGAGCTTGATTAGTCATTTGCATCTCCTGATTTAAAAATGTGTTCACTAAAATATTTGAATCTTTTTCGTGCTCGCATTGTCTGCAAACGCTGCAATGGCCACTACGGCCTATCAGCTCAAAACGACTAAGACCAATGATCCTTTCTTATCGGACCTTGGTCTTATTACCGTGCAGCCATCGCGTGTTACCATTCTTGACATGAAACCTATCCCATTACACTCAGCAAGGTTTTTCTGATGTTGAAAGTCCTGCGGCAAGCAATCAATCGTTTGAGTTTTTCGCACCAGTTCTTGCTGGCGATCGTCATCGTGCTGACGATCGGCATGCTGGTCATCGGTTCATGGATAAGTCATCTAATCGAGACAAACGCGGTGAATCGCACGGCCTCAATTTCGGCCGTGTATCTGGAGAGCATGTCCGTGGCACAACTGCATGACTGGCCACAAAATGGTGTCCTGGACGATGCAACGCATGAAGAATTGGACCAGATTTTCGTAGACGGACCGCTGCGCCGCGCGGTGCTTCGTTTCAAGCTTTGGGATGCTAGCGGACGCATCGTTTACAGCAACGACCACGCACAAATCGGTCACGTGTTCCCGGTCAAAGGACGGCTTGCCGGCGCTTTCGCAGGCGCGATTGAGGCGCAGATCAGCAATCTCAAGGAAATCGATAACCTGCCCGAGGAAATAAGCTGGAATCAACTGCTGGAGATCTACGTGCCGATGCGTTCCACGGTAGACGGGCGAGTTTTTGCGGTTGCCGAGTTCTATCTCTCGGTGGTAAACCTGAGGAAAGAAATCCTCGCCGCTCAACAACGCAGTTGGGGACTGGTCGCGCTGTCGACCATCGCGGTCTACCTGTTGCTGTACGGCCTGGTACGGCGAGCAAACAACACAATCAACGAACAGCAACGCGACTTGCGCAGTCAACTGCAGCGATTGCACTCCGTGCTCGATGAAAACGATCGCATGCGCGAGCAACTGCGCGAGGCTGGCTTAAGCACGACCGCACTCAACGAGGAGTTCCTGCTCAGGATCGCCGCCGACCTGCACGATGGACCGGCGCAAACGATCGCCTTCGCCCTGATGCGTTTTGACGAATTTGCCGTTACCTGCCATAGCTGCATCTCGTCGGAGGGTGAAACACCGCGGGAACTGGGCAGCATCCAGAGCGCCCTGCAATCTTCACTGCGCGATGTGCGCAAGATATCTTCCGGACTGGCAGTACCTGGAATGAGCGAGTTGTCGCTCGTCCGATACGGCCAGACGTGCCGTGCGCGATTTCGAGCGCCAAACCGGACAAACGGTTCAAACCGAAATTGATGAAGCATCTGGGCAAGGCGCCGCTGGCGGTCAAAATCACCGTGTACCGGCTGTTGCAGGAATCGCTGACCAACTGCTGGCGCCATGCGCCGGGTGGTTCTCCCCAAGTGCGCGCGATGAAGCACGACAGGAGAGGTCGTACTGACCATCACCGATCATGGCGCGGGTTTCGATCCTCACGCTGCGGCCATTGGCGGGCGGCTGGGACTGGCATTCATGCGCGAACGCGTCCGGTTGCTGGGAGGGATTTTTGAAATTGATTCAGCTCCCGGTCGCGGCACCCGCATCAGCGCGCGGCTTCCACTTTCAACCGACGAGGTGATCCATGTCTAATACTATCCACGTTCTGCTGGCAGACGATCACCCATTGTTTCGCGAGGGGGTCGCCCACTCGCTCAGCGTGGAACCCGATTTCGAAGTGATCGCGCAGGCAAGCAGCGGGGAAGAAGCCGTGGAAATGGTGCATAGCATGCACCCCGACATCGCGTTGCTGGATGTCTCGATGACCGGTATGGGCGGCATCGCCGCGGCGGCAAAAATATCCGCCAGTGCACCGACCGTGCGCATCATGATGCTCACCGTTTCCGAAAACCGGGAAAACCTGATGGCTGCGCTCAAGGCTGGGGCACACGGGTATGTATTGAAGGGCGTGTCCGCCAGCGAGCTGCGTGCCATCACGCGCCGCGTCGCCGGCGGCGAAGCTTATGTCACGCCTGCCCTGGCGGCAGATATGCTGACCGAATTCTCCAACCCGCATCCGATTGATTCGTTCTCGGAACTCACACCGCGCGAGACCACCATCCTGCAACTTCTCAGCCAAGGGCTTACCAACAAGGAAATCGGCGAGCGCACGTTCCTGGCGGAAAAGACCGTCAAGCATTACATGACCAGCATCCTGCAAAAATTGCATGTACGTTCGCGTACTGAAGCTGCCTTGATTGCCATGCAACGCGGCGTGTCTGGAACGGAATAATAGAGATTAAAGGACGACGCTGGTTGCATCGGGATATTGCTTCACTTCCACCCGCCACATAAAAAAGGCCACCGGGTTTCCCCGGTGGCCTTTCTGCTTTAATTACAGATACTGCTTAGTGAGAAGCACCCACTTCAGCGCCCAGGCCGGTTTCGGCACGAATCATCTGTGCATCATAGGCAGCACGTTCCTTATTGCCGCTTTCACTGCTATCGGTCATCGATGCGATGTACGCCACGATAAGCACGGCCGGCAGCACGACGAAGGTCGGGAAGTCGTACGGGAATATCGCCGGGCCCATGTCCGAGAACCTTGGTCCATACCGTCGGGCCGATGATCAGCAGGCCGATGGAACCAAAGATGCCGGTATAGCCGCCAAGCACCGCCCCGCGCGTGGTCAGGCCGCTTCCAGAAAACGGACAGGACCAGGATGGGGAAGTTGGTGCAGGCTGCAATCGAGAAAGTCAGCGCCACGATGTACGCGACGTTCTGTTTCTCGAAGGCAATGCCGAGGAGCACGGCGAGAACGCCCAGTCCGATCACACATCATCTTCGACACCCACACTTCCTGCTTCTCGTCGCTTTGCCCTTCATGATCACGTTCGCATAGATGTCGTGCGACAGAGCCGAGGCGCCTGCCAGCGTCAGCCCGGATACAACGGCAAGGATGGTGGCGAAGGCAACTGCGGCGATGAAGCCGAGGAAGAAGTCACCGCCGATGGCGTGCGACAGATAGATCGCCGGCATGCTGCCGCCGCCCTTGAGAGCGAGGACGTTCTTGGTGACATCGACCACATACTCCGGGTTGTTGGCAACGAGAACGATGGCGCCGAAACCGATGATGAAGGTCAGGATGTAGAAGATAGCCGATGAAGCAGGTTCCGTAGAGAACCGATTTGCGCGCAGCCTTGGAATCAGTTGCGGTGAAGAAGCGCATCAGGATGTGCGGCAGGCCGGCGGTACCGAACATCAGCGTCAGACCCAGTGAAATGGACTCGATCGGATTGGCCTTGGCGCCGATCGGCACCACTGACTGCATGATTTCTATATGCTTTGGGATGAAGGGCCACGGCGTCGGAGAACAGTTTTGCAAAGCTGAAGCCTTCGTGCACCATCACGCCGAAACGCCATCAGGTACGCGCCGCCCAACAGCAGGCCGGCCTTGATGATCTGCACCCAGGTCGTGGCCTTCATGCCGCCGAAGGTAACGTAGAGTGATGATCAGCACGCCAACGATGACGATGGACATCCTGTAGGACATTTGCGGCACCAGCGTGTGCAGCAACTGCCCGGCACCCACCGCCTGGCCGATCAGGTACCAGATGACGACGATCAGAGAGCTGATGGCCGCCATGATGCGGATCGGTCCCTGCTTGAGACGGAACGAGACCACGTCGGCGTAGGTGATATTTGCCGAGGTTGCGCAAGCCGTTCAGCGATCAGGAACAGGATGATCGGCCAGCCGACCAGCCAGCCGACCGAAAAGATCAGGCCGTAGAAGCCGTTGAAGTACACCAGGGCGGCGATACCGAGGAACGAGGCAGCCGACATGTAGTCGCCGGCGATGGCCATGCCGTTCTGCAGACCGGTGACACCGCGTCCGGCAGCATAGAAGTCGGACGCCGTCTTGGTGTGGGTAGCAGCCCAGTAGGTGATGACCAGGGTGATGCGCAACAAAGATAAGAAACATGATGATGGCGTGCCAGTTGAGGGGCACTTCCGCCGGAGCAACCGCAGCCACAGCGGCGGCTGCAGGCGCAACCGCAGATGCGGGTGCTACAGCAGACATTGCAGCGTCCGCGGCCATGGACAGGTTGAGACGCAAGCAGAGAGGCAAATGCGATCAATGCAGAAAAATGCAGTTTTAAGTATTTTCATTTGGATGCCTCGCGAACGATTTCTTAACAATGGGATCGAAGGTCCTGTTTGCCTATGTAAACATAGAAACCTGTCGTCGCGCAGGAGGCCAGAATCACGCCAAGGCCGATGCGAGCATGCCTAGCGGAATTACGCTGTCGGCAGCGATGGGTGCAGTCAGGACATCCGGTGCAAACGCGATCATCAGGGTGAAACCGAAATACATAACGCACACAATCGCCGAGAGCGTCCAGCAAAGCGTATCACGCCGGCCGACCAATTCAAGGTATTTCGGATTGCTTTGTATTTTGCTTGCAATCAATAACGACATGATTTCCTCCCTCAGTTATTTACGCACATTGCAAAGGTCCAACTTCTGGTGATTGATCACCGGGATTTTGAAATCCTTGCACTTTGTTACAAAAGTTGAATACACCGTGTGAGTGGCTTGAAGCAAGGTATCCCACATGGTCCTTAGTTATGATTAAGGCACAGGCGTTCCCGCCACCAAAACCATTGGACAGGTCAGGATATTTACCTAACCCACTCGTACTACAGGGCATGAGGTTACGTCAGGAAGCTTACGGTTAGCTTACATCCCGCAGCCAGTGGTGCGTCTTCTCCAGGTCGTACAAACCCTCGAAATCATTAATGTTTTTGGTGCGGGCCTGGGCGGTTGCGATTTGAAATAATTGAGCGGTAGCAAGCGCATCTGCCAATGCGTTGTGCCTAGCCTCGATGTGTATGTTGAAGCGCCCGATCCAATCGTCCAGCACGCGATGGCTGCCCATCAGCGAACGATTGAGGGCCGGCATCACATAGGCAAGATCCAGCCACGCATGCCTGAATGAGAAACCCAGATACTGGCGTATGGCGCGCCGGATCATGGTTTCATCGAAAGCCACATGGAACGCGACCAGTTGGGATTTGCCCAGATACTCGAGAAAACCCAGCAACGCCTCCACCGGATCGACACCGTCGCGTTGCGCCGTGCTGGAAATGCCGTGCACCAGTATGTTCTCCTTGGCACTGCTCTCCTGTTGTTGCAACACAACTGAAAAGCTGTCTCCCAGTGCAATGCGTCCATTGACCACCGCCACTGCGCCGATGGAGATCAGCGTGTCGGTAATCAGGTTCAAACCCGTTGTCTCGACATCGACCACCACATACCGCGAATGATCAAAAGCTGACTTGTAGCCGACCGCGGGCAGCGCGAACCATTCGGCCAAGCGCGTCCGCTGCTGCGCACTCAGGCGCGGCGCTGGAGCGAGCCAACGTTGCAACAATCTTCTCAAAGCTGGTAATCCAGTTTCAATTTGGCCTGGGCCTTGCGTGCCTGACGAAACGCTTCCTTAAGAATGCGGCGATCCAGTTCGTTCAACGATGCCGGATCGATCAAGTTGTCAAGTGCGTCATCACTCAAGCCCTTGGCGCTCGATTCGTCGTGATGACGCAAGCGCAACACCTGAATGAACAGCAGCGCATCGATCCATGCTTCGATTTCGGGCTGATGCAGATTCATCTTGGCCGCACTCAGGCGCAAGCGCTGGATGGTATTGGTGTGCGTGACGCCGGCGGCGAGGCTGAATATGCGCGCCGCATCGACAAACGGCGTGATGCCGTTGAGCTTGAGATCGATGCGATTCGAGTCGTTCAGGACAAAATCGCGTATCACACCCAGCGGCGGGCGGTTGCGCAGCGCATTCTCGGCCATCATGCGCAGGAAACGGCTGTTGTCGCTGGCGACCAGTGCCAGCCACGAACGCAAGTCTTCGGCCAGATGCGAGGCGCCATACAGCGCGCGAAAATCGAAAAAGATGGATGCATACAACAGGGATTCCGGCGTGCCGCTCCGTATCCAGGCGGAGAAGGTCTGTTTCCATTCTTCCAGCGACAAGCACCATTGCGGATTGCTTGCCATGACCTGGCCCTTGCACAGCGGAAATCCGCATAGCGCCAATTTTTCGTTGATGCGTTTTGCCACCGGCAACAGCTTCTCGCGCACTTCATCCGCAGTCATGCCTTGCGGCACGACAAAAATGATCGCGTTGTCCTGATCGGTATTCAGGGTCTGCTCGAAACGGCCTTCTGAACCCAATGCCATCCAGCACATTCCTTCATGCAATGGCGTGCCTGTCAGCCCGCTGGCCTTGAACTCCAGTTCAACCACCCTGGCGGTGAGCAGATCGTTGAAGGTCGAAATGAACTGGGTCAACTGCTCGGCCGCAACGCCCTGCGCCATCATGTTGCGCGCCATGCTGCGTATGTCCGTGGCCCCTTGTTGCAACACTTCCAGCGTGTCGGCATGGCGGATGGTCGAACCGATCTGGCGCAAACCGACCCGTTGCAAAGCGAACAGATCCTTTTCCGACACGAGTCCCTACCAGACGTTCGTTTTCAACCACCAGCACATGACGGAAACCGTGCTTGGCCATGGTCAACGCGGCTTCATGCGCCAAGGCTTGCGGCATCAGCGTTTCCAGATTTGTCGACATCACATTGATCACCGGCTGATCGAGATCGATCTGCGGCAGCGCAATGCGCTCCAGCACATCGGGCAAGGTCAAGATGCCGAGCGGCTTGCCGTTTCCATCTACGGCCACCATGGAGCCGACTTGCTGCTCATGCATGATCTTCAGGACCTGCCGCACCGTCATGTCCGGAGCGCACGAGACCGGCGGGCGCCGGATGATCGTGGACAGCGGGCTGGCCAGCGATTGTTGTTCGACACTCGAATTGCTGTACTGCGCCTGTATCACCTGCTTTGAATGTTCCAGCAGGTTCGCAATGCGCCGCGTGCAGAAATCGCGGAACGCGCTGCTCATGTCGATCAATTTCCGAAAATCGTTGGCCGGCAATTCGTAGCAGAAGACATCGCTGCCCGCCCGATACAGGCTGGCCACACGACGGTTGGCCAGCAACGCCCCGAGCGGAAAGCATTCTCCCGCCGACAACTCCAGCCAGGTATCTGCCTCGGAAGCATGAGCAACATTCTGTTCGCCATGCACCATGCCTTGCTTGATGATCAGGAAACGATCCACCGGCCCTTGTTCCGGAGAAATGATGACATCACCTTCGGCGTAATAGCCAAGCTGCATGCGTTCCATCATCCACATGACATGGGTCAGCTCCATGTGGTCGAAGGGTGCATGCTTGGTGATGAATGAAAGTTCCGATGGATGAATCGCGCTCACGGTGTCACCTTTTGATTGAAGTGCTGATGCTGGATACGGTCATGCGTTCGCGAAAACCCTCGCCAACTCCACACCCGGATCGTTCGCACGCATGAACGCCTCGCCGACCAGGAAGGTATACACCTGGTGATCACGCATCAGTTTGACATCCTCCGGCGTGAATATTCCGCTCTCGGTGACGACGATACAATCGTTCGCCTTTTCCGACGCGGCGATCCGCGCCAACAGATCGAGCGTGGTCTTCAGACTGACCTCAAAAGTCCTCAGGTTGCGATTGTTGATGCCGATCAACGGCGTATTGAGCTGCAAAGCGACCTCCAGCTCCTTGCCATCATGCACCTCCACCAGCACATCCATGCCCAGCTTGTGTGCCAGCTTCTCCAGCGCCTTCATCTGGTTCAGAGTCAATGCCGCGGCAATCAGCAGGATGGCGTCCGCTCCCATCGCGCGCGACTGGTAGATCTGGTACTCGTGCAATATGAAATCCTTGCGCAACACCGGCAGGCTGCAAGCTTCGCGCGCCTGTTTCAAATACGCACTGCTGCCCTGGAAGAATTGCTCGTCGGTCAGCACCGACAGGCACGCGGCGCCGTTCCGCTCGTAACTGACTGCGATTTCGTCCGGATGAAAATCTGCCCGAATAACCCCTTTACTAGGGCTGGCTTTCTTGATTTCCGCGATCACCGCTGGATGCCCTCCAGCTATCTTGCTGCGAATGGCGCCGACGAAATCGCGCGTCGGCGATGCCTGTTCCGCTTCGGTGCGCATTACCGGCAACGGCTTGGCGGACAAAGCTGCGGCAACTTCCAGGTTCTTGACCGCGAGAATCTTGTTGAGGATATCGGACATGCTGTAGTTCTCTTTTTATCAGAGTCTGCATTCTAGCGCATGCGGAATGCTAAAATACTGGGCACAGTGCAACATTTGGAAGCATCATGAATGACGTCAAGCAATACATGAAGTCCGTCGGACAACAGGCCCGCGCCGCGTCGCGCCTGATGGCGCAGGCTGATACCAACACCAAAAACCGTGCTCTGCTTGCCATTGCGGATGCCATTGTGGGCAGCAGCGCCACACTGATCGCCGCCAACAGCAAAGATGTTGCCGCCGCCAAGACAAACGGTCTGGACGCAGCCTCGGTTGACCGCCTCACGCTCACCGACAAAACGATCCAGGGCATGGCCGAAGGATTGCGCCAGATCGCCCAACTGGCCGACCCCATCGGCGAAATCAGCGATATGAAATACCGCCCTTCCGGCATCCAGGTCGGCAAGATGCGCGTTCCGCTCGGCGTCATCGGCATCATCTACGAATCGCGCCCGAACGTGACGGCGGACGCGGCGGGACTGTGCCTAAAGTCCGGCAATGCCGCCATCCTGCGCGGCGGTTCGGAAGCGCTTCATTCCAATCAGGCCATCGCGGCCTGCGTGCACGCAGGCCTGAAAAGCTGCGGGGTTGCCGGAGACGGCCGTGCAAGTCGTGAACACCACCGACCGCGCCGCCGTGGGCGAACTCATCACCATGCAACAGTATGTGGACGTCATCGTGCCGCGCGGCGGCAAGGAATTGATCGAGCGCGTTTCCAGCGAGGCACGCATCCCGGTGATCAAGCATTTGCACGGGGTGTGCCATGTCTACATCGACGATGAAGCCGATCTCGACAAAGCCATCCGCATTGCCGACAACGCCAAGACGCACCGTTACGGCGTGTGCAATGCCATGGAAACTCTGCTGGTGCATGCTGACGTCGCCGCGAAAGTGCTTCCGACGTTGTGCAAAATCTATTTGGACAAGGGCGTGGAACTGCGCGGCGACGATACCGCGCGCAAGCTGGTCCCACAGATGAAGGTTGCCACGGAAGAAGACTGGCACACGGAATATCTCGCCCCCATCCTCAGCATCCGTGTGGTCGCCGATCTGGATCAGGCAATCGCGCATATCGACACTTACGGTTCGCAGCATACCGACAGTATCGTGACAGAAAACTACACCCGGGCGATGCGCTTCCTGCGCGAAGTGGATTCCAGCAGCGTCATGGTGAATGCCTCGACACGTTTTGCCGACGGCTTCGAATACGGACTGGGTGCGGAGATCGGCATTTCAACCGACAAGATTCACGCGCGCGGACCGGTAGGATTGGAAGGATTGACGTCACAGAAGTACATTGTGCTCGGCAACGGGCAAATCAGAGTCTAATAAGAAGAGAGAACAATATGAGCCAAACCATCGAAATCAAAGTCCCGGATATCGGCAATTTCAAGGATGTTGCAGTCATCGAAATCTCGGTAAAGCCCGGCGACCACGTCGTGCAGGAACAAGCGCTCGCTTCGCTGGAAACCGACAAGGCAACGGTGGACATTCCCTCTCCGGTTGCCGGAGTGGTGAAGCAGATCAAGATCAAGGTAGGCGATAAGGTCAGCCAAGGCACAGTGATTCTGTTGCTGGAAAGCAGCACGGAAGCTCCTGCTCCAGCAGCGAGCAAACCCGCACCACAACCCGTCCCTGCGCCGACGCCACAAGCTGCACCGGCCCCTGCGGCGAACGTCGCAAAAGGCGACATTCACGCCGAAGTCGTCGTACTCGGCGCCGGGCCCGGCGGGTACACCGCAGCATTCCGCGCGGCCGACCTCGGCAAGCAGGTGTTGTTGATCGAGAAGGAATCCGCACTTGGCGGCGTGTGCCTCAACGTCGGTTGCATCCCGTCCAAGGCGCTATTGCATGTCGCCAAAGTCATCACCGAAGCGGAAGAGGTTTCGCATCACGGCGTGACCTTTGCCAAACCGAAGATCGATATCGATGGCATCCGCGCCTGGAAGGAAAGCGTGATCTCCAAATCCACCGGCGGCCTGGCCGGACTCGCCAAGCAACGCAAGGTACAGGTAGTGACGGGCAAGGCGCAGTTCTCCTCGCCCAACAGCCTTTCGGTGCAAACTGCCGAGGGCGTGAAGACCATCACTTTCGACAATGCCATCGTCGCCGCCGGCTCCAGCGTCGCGCGCATCCCCGGCTTTCCCTACGACGATCCGCGCATGATCGACTCCACCGGCGCATTGGCGCTGAAGGATATACCGAAGCGCATGCTGGTCATCGGTGGTGGCATCATCGGTCTGGAAATGGCAACCGTGTATGACGCACTTGGTTCCAAAATCACGGTGGTCGAGTTGATGGACCAGTTGATGCCCGGTGCGGACAAAGACTTGGTCAAGCCGCTGCACACGCGCATCGCCAAGCGCTACGAATCCATCATGCTGAAGACCAAGGTCACCAAGATCGAGGCGACCAAGGCTGGCCTGAAGGTCACCTTTGAAGGCGAACAGGCGCCCGCCGAAGCGCAGGTTTACGACAAGGTACTGATGGCCGTGGGTCGCCGCCCGAACGGGCGCGAGATCAACGCCGAAGCGGCGGGCTTGATCGTGAACGAGCGCGGATTCATTCCCGTGGACAAACAGCAACGCACCAACGTGCCGCACATCTTCGCCATCGGCGACATCGTCGGCGACCCGATGCTGGCACACAAGGCGGTGCATGAAGGCAAGGTCGCGGCAGAAAATATCGCCGGACACAAGGCCTTCTTCGAGCCGCTCACGATTCCATCTGTGGCTTATACCGATCCCGAAGTGGCGTGGATGGGACTGACCGAAACGCAGGCTCAAGCCAAAAGCGTCGCCTACGAAAAAGCCTCCTTCCCATGGATGGCTTCCGGCCGTGCAGGCTCCGTGGGTCGCCCTGAGGGAATAACCAAAGTGCTGCTGGATCCGACATCGCGCCGCATCCTCGGCATGGGTATCGTCGGCGTGAATGCCGGCGAACTGATCGCCGAAGGCGTGTTGGCGTTGGAAATGGGTGCCGATATGGAAGACATCGGTCTCACCATCCACCCGCACCCGACGCTGTCCGAAACGCTGTGCTTCGCTGCAGAGATGGCGGAAGGCACCATCACCGACCTTCCCAACACGAAGAAAAAATGAGGTTGGTTTTACCGCTGGTCTTGTTCCTGTTGAGCGCGCCCGCCGGCGCGTTCGACCTGAATGATCTTAAAGCAAAAATTAACGACCTGAACCAACAGACCGGATCGAACGGCAACTCCTCACAAACATCAGGACTCGCGCAATTCACCGAGCGCGATCAGATTGAAAGCCTGCGGCAAGCACTCACCCAAGGTGCAGAAACGGCGGTAAGCAACCTCGCCAGAGAGAACGGTTACCTGGGCAACGACAATGTGCGCATCCCCCTGCCGGATAATCTGCAAAAGGCCGACCGCGCCATGCGCAGGCTTGGCTTGGGCAAGTATTCGGACGAACTAGTAACTTCCATGAATCGCGCAGCCGAAGCCGCCGTGCCGGAAGCAAAAACGCTGCTGCTCGGTGCGGTGAAGAACATGACGGTGACTGACGCAAAAAGTATCCTGCTCGGCAAAGACGATGCGGCCACGCAATACTTCCGTCGCAATACGGAAGCTGCTCTGGGAGGAAAATTCAAACCCATCGTTTCACAGTCCATGCAGAAAGTCAGTCTCGCCCAGGCTTATGATCGCTTTGCCGGGAAAGGCGTGAAGCTGGGTCTGATCGACGCAAGCGATGCCAATCTCGAGGACTACATCACGCACAAAGCGTTGGACGGCCTCTTCTACATGATGGCCGAACAGGAAAAAGAAATTCGCGCCCATCCTGTGCAAGCCGTCGGCGATCTGGCGAAGAAAGTTTTCTCGGCATTGCGCGGGCAGTAACGCTTGGCGGCCAAACCTCGCGGCATCCAACATCTGCTCACAAATATTCAATAAGTACGGCCGATTTACGTCCGTCAACTATCTTACCTGCGAACGTCTATTCCCCACCCGTTCGCAGCCATTCGTTTTCACAGCCTCATCGATTTCAGCACAAGACGTCCTGGATTAACTTCTGATTGTTCCAAATGTCGCTCGCGTTACCCATCGGGCCGAGGGACAGTATCCGGTCTTATTGGCAACAACACGCGCATCATCGTGCCTTTTCCCAGTTCGCTTTTCACCTCAATGCGTCCGCCGTGCTTCTTCACTATGCCGTAGGACAGCGATAGCCCCAGTCCCGTGCCACTGCCCACTGGTTTGGTGGTAAAAAAGGGATCGAAGATGCGCTCCAGATGCTCTGGCTTGATACCTTTGCCGGTGTCTTCCACTTCAACCCAGACATTCTCCTCGTCCCGACCGGTACGTATAGTGATTCTGCCATGCTCATCGATTGCTTGTCCCGCGTTCACCAGCAAGTTCATGAACACCTGATTGAGTTGTGCTGGAATGCAAGCAATATTCGGGATGCCACCGTATTCCTTGATGATTTCGGCTTTATATTTAAGCTCGTTCCATACCACATTGAGGGTGCTGTCTATTCCCTGTTCCAGATTTGCCGATTGCACTTCCGCCGTGTCCACATGAGAGAAGTCCTTCAGGTCTTGGACTATGCGCTTGACCCGTTGCATGCCATCCATCGACTCGGACAGCAAGCTGTCTATATCCTCGCGCAGATAAACAATGTCAATTTCCCGCTTCAATTCAGTCAATGCTTCTCGTGTTTCTGCCGTCATCTCTTCTTCGCTCTTTTCGTACGCGGACAGAATAGTTAACATTTCCGTTATGTAACGTTTCAAGGTCCCCAAGTTGGAGTTCACGAATCCAATCGGATTATTGATCTCGTGTGCCACACCGGCCGCAAGTTGGCCAATGGACGCCAGCTTCTCGGATTGCAGAAGTTGGTTGCCCATCTGCTTGAGCCTCGCGTGGGCCGCTTCGAGTTCCGTGAAGTTGCTGCGTAATTTCTCTTGTGCACCGCGTATTTCAGAGACATCCGAGAGAAGCCAAATTGATCCCTTTTGAGGATCGTTTGCATCCACCATCGAACCAAAAAGTTCGTAGACGCGACGGAGACCATCTGTACCAGAAGCTACCAGATCGTATCGGCAGTTGGCACCAACAGCAAAAGCCGAATGAATTTTTTGCCCAGCCGCCTCGTATGCCATGTCAGATTCGTAGATAAATCTCGTAGTTTCGCCTATCAATTGAGAAGAACTACGGTTGACCATTTTTTCAAAGGCCTTATTGACTCGCACTATATGTCGATCCACGGTGTAGAAGATTCCCACACTCGGATTCTGAAATATGATCTCAAGTTCCGCCAAGGTCTGCGACAAACGTTCTTCGGCGGCCTTTCGCTCCGTGATGTCACTAAATAGCCAAATAGAGCCCTTTTTGAAATCGGTCGGATCGGTCAGCGATCCAACAATCTGTGCCAGGAAGGTCGTGCCATTCTTGCGTCGGCAGACGCACTCAAGCAATGAATACGGCTTTCCCGCGACAAGTGACGGATAAGCATTGCGTCCAATATTTTCGTAATACTCTTTGCTCGGATAAAGTATTTCGGAATAATGTCCCACCATTTCAGATTCGTCGTAGCCAAACATGACTTCTTCGAAATGGCGATTGACACGCAATATAGTGCGATCCTGGCTGACTTGAACGACTCCAATCCAGGCATTACGAAGAATGGCCTCTAGTTCAGTCCTGGCGTTAGACAGAGCATTGACCGTGTTTTCCAACTCTTCAGTGCGGCGACGGAGCTCATTTGTGAGATGTGCCTGCTTATTCTCGGATTGCCGCAGTCTCTCTTCCTCCAGCTTGCGATTGGTAATGTCACGCCAAACACAGTAAATGACTTTTTTATCCGAGAGTTCAATGTTCGAGAGCGTAACTTCGGCGACGAAATCAGTGCCGTCTGCCTTAGTGTGTGTCCACTCAAACCGGTGCAACCCGTCGTTCTTGGCAATTTGCATCATGCGTTCTGCCTTGGCAAAAGAGTCTTCGCCGTCTGGCTGCATGGGTGGAGAGAGCTTCGAGGGATGAATGTTCAGTAGTTCTTCACGACAGGAGTAACCCAACGCCTTGACTGCCGCATTGTTGCATTCTACAAACCGGTTATCCTCTATGATCCAGGTAGGATCAGGCGCGCGTTCAAACAGGGATTGAAACCAATGGTCGCTGATGTTCTTATCCATGTGCTGGTAACCAACTACGATGATCTTCACACTATCCCTCTAAATTCAGAATATCAACGCAGCAAATTGGTTATGTATTACTGATCGTTCCGTTGGAGTGAAAGCCAAATATTCTTGCATTTAGAAGATACCCACGAATGGCTGCTAATGCCGGTTCCTGTCTGTCACGCAGCTCAACTAACAGTCGGTTTTACGTCCGCTTCTGTACAGCGACTTCAACCGGTCGTTCGCATACCAATACCAGACGGTTGCACACTAATCGATTCATTCCTGCATCTTTACCCCTACAAACAACCTATCCGATATTTGCTGTTCGACCTCGAAATTGGTAGTCTTACCAAATCAGTTGGTTCGCAGGTGGCCAAATGGGTATCAAGGAAGATATTCTGAGCGCAGGTTCGACTCTGTTACGCGAAAAGGGCGTGGCGGCGCTGACGCAGCCGCAAATCGCGCAGGCGGCCAATATCAAGCAAAGCCACCTGACCTACTACTTCCCGACTCGCGCCAATCTTTTATTGGCGATCGCCGAGTACACGATCTTCAGCGTAATGGACAATGTGGCCGCGCAACTGCAGGCGAAGCCGCAGGGCAAGACACTGGCGGACGCCGTTTCGAAAGTCATGATCGACGGTTTTCCGCCGCGCGTGTTTATCGGCCTGATCGTCGCCGCCGACAGCGACCCCGATATCCGTAAACTGCTGCGCAAGCTGATCCGTCATGTGCGCACTACCATGCAGCATCTGCTAAAACAAGCGGGCATCGCTGCAGATGATGAGGCGGCGCGGTTGTTTCACGCCACCATCATCGGCCTGGCCGTTATGCATCTGGCAAGGCTGAACAAGGAGTCGGCAAATGAAGTGCGCGATGGCGTAGCCACCCTGATTCGCGTGCTGACCCCGAAGTCATCAAAGCGGGCACGATCATGAATACACTGCAGTGCTTTTCGGACTCGACGCGGGTCCTGGGACCAAGACCATGAAAAAGAAAATCATCCTTCTCCTTGTCGCTGCTATAGCGCTCAGTGCAGCAGGCACCGCCGCTTGGTATTTTGCTAGCCACCGCGCCACAAACGGCGACACGCTGACGCTGTACGGAAACGTCGATATCAGGCTGGTCCAGCTTGCGTTCAACGGCTCCGAGCGCATAGCGAAGATGCTGGTGAAGGAAGGCGACCCCGTCACAAAGGGCCAGTTGCTGGCGACGCTAGATATGGCAACGCTGCAGCAAAAAGTCCGCAAGGCTGCAGCCGACATGGAGGCCGCACGCCTCGCCGCGGTCAATGCGGCAAACACTTACCGGCGCACCAGCAAGCTGGTCGATCAGCATTTCGTCGCGCAGCAACAGGCTGATGATGCACGTACCGCAGCCGATGCAGCGCAGGCAACGTTCAAATCGGTTCAGGCTGCGCTGGACATGGCGCGCACGGCGTTGGCCGATGCCTCACTTTACGCGCCCGACAACGGCATCATCCAGGAACGCATCCTCGAAGTGGGCGACATGGCTTCGCCGCAGCGCCCGGTCTACACGCTCGCGATGACCGACCCGCTCTGGGTGCGCGTCTATGTGAAGGAGAGCGATCTTGGCAAGATCAGGCCCGGCATGCGCGCCGAGGTGGCGACCGATAGCTATCCGAACAAGCGCTACAACGCCTGGCTGGGCTACATCTCGCCGACTGCTGAATTCACGCCGAAATCGGTGGAGACCACCGAGGTGCGCAGCAGCCTGGTCTACCAGGTGCGCATCTTCGTGTGCAACCCGCAGGGCGAATTGCGCCTCGGCATGCCGGCCACGGTAACGATCGCGCTGGGCCAACCCGCCGCCACGGACAACGAGCACTGCCCGAATCTGTGAGGTTGGCGTGAACGCGGCCAATCACAACACGGCGCCCCCCACTCCCGCGAGCCCGGACAGCAAGATCGCACTGGTCGTAAATCAACTCTCCAAATCCTTCCGCATCGGCCAACGCAAGATCCAGGCACTGCATGACGTCAGCTTCAGCGTGCGCCACGGCGTGGTCACCGGGCTGGTCGGCCCCGACGCCGCCGGCAAGACCACACTGATGCGCCTCGCGGCAGGATTGCTGGTGCCGGATAGCGGCGCCATCAGCGTGCTCGGCATGGATGCCGCTACGCAGTCGCTCGCGGTGCAAGGCTCCATCGGTTACATGCCGCAACGCTTCGGCCTTTACGAAGATCTTACCGTGCAGGAGAACCTCGACCTCTACGCCGACCTGCAAGGCGTGCCCGAAGCGGCACGTGCAGAACGTTACCGCGAGCTCATGCACATGGCGGGGCTTGCGCCATTTGCCAAACGACTGGCCGGCCAGCTTTCCGGCGGCATGAAACAGAAACTTGGCCTCGCCTGTGCGCTGGTGCGACAACCCGCGCTGCTGCTGCTCGACGAACCCACGGTCGGCGTGGACCCGTTGTCGCGCCGCGAACTGTGGGAGATCGTCTATCGCCTGGTGCGTGAACAGGGCACCAGCGTGCTGCTCACCACCGCGTACCTCGACGAAGCGGAACGTTGTGACGAAGTGGTATTGCTGCACGAGGGGCGGCTGCTCGACCAGGGCGCGCCCGCCATGCTGCGCGAAACCATGCGTGGCCATACCTACCGCGTCGCGGTGGCAGGCATGGACAAGCGCGGGCTGCAGAACCGCATCTCGCAAGCATCTGGCGTAATGGATGCGCTGATCCAGGGCGACCACGTGCGCGTGGTGATGAACAGCGACACGACCGCCCGATTTCGCCGCGCTGTTGCCCGGCGTGGAAGGAATCGAAGCGGCCACGGTGCCGCCACGTTTCGAGGACAGCTTCGTCGCCCTGCTCAAGGCGGGAGCAGACATCACCGGGACAGCAAGCAGATGCAAGCACCACAGGTAGTCCCGCTCATCTCTTTCGCCGCAGTCGGACAAGCCGGTTATCGAAGTGCACAACTTGCAGCGTCGTTTCGGCAGTTTCTATGCGGTGAACAACATCAGCTTCGCGGTCAGCCAGGGCGAGGTGTTCGGGCTGCTCGGCGCGAACGGCGCGGGCAAATCCACCACCTTCCGCATGCTGTGCGGCCTGTTGCCGCCGAGCGGCGGCACCTTGCGCGTCGCCGGCGCCGACCTGCGCCATGCCGCCGCCGCGGCACGCGCGCGCATCGGCTACATGTCGCAGAAGTTCTCGCTTTACGGAAATCTCAGCGTGGCCGAGAACCTGCAGTTCTTCAGCAGCGCCTACGACCTGACCGGCACACGCAGAAAGACCCGCATCGACTGGGCGCTGCAGGAATTCGAATTGTCTTCCATGGCCGACCTCCCAAGCGGCGACCTTTCGCTCGGTTACAAGCAGCGCCTCGCGCTGGCCTGCGCGCTGATGCATGAGCCGGAAATACTGTTCCTCGACGAGCCCACCTCCGGCGTCGATCCGCTGGCACGGCGCGAATTCTGGTCGCGCATCAACGCGCTGGCCGGACAGGGCGTGACCATCATGGTCACCACGCATTTCATGGAAGAAGCGGAATATTGCGACCGGCTCGCCATCATGGCAGCAGGCGAGATACTGACCATGGGCACGCCGGGCAGCATCAAGGCGCAGGCGCGCAGCGACGCACAGCCCGAGCCCACGATGGAAGATGCTTTCGTCGGGCTGATCATGGCGCATGAACAGCGGGAGGCGGCATGATTCATGGAGATACGCGCACCGGTTCCAGTCGCATGCGGCTGCGCGGGCTCATCCGCAAGGAATTCCTGCAGATCGTGCGCGACCCGAGCAGTATTGCGATCGCCTTCCTGATGCCGATCTTCCTGCTGCTGCTGTTCGGTTACGGCGTGTCGCTGGATTCCGAGCACATCCCGCTGGCGCTGGTGGTGGAACAGCCAAATGCGGATACCGCCGACTTCACCGCCGAGTTCGATCACTCGAAGTATTTCGTGACGTCGTACTATTCCAGTACGCGCGAGGCGGAACAGGCCATGATGGCCGGGCGCGTCAACGCCAT
Source organism: uncultured Pseudomonadota bacterium (assembly GCA_963718345.1). GTDB lineage: Bacteria > Pseudomonadota > Gammaproteobacteria > Burkholderiales > Gallionellaceae > Sideroxyarcus. Next base: position 113,747 of record CAVQZH010000001.1, read on the forward strand.
CGTGGTGCTGCGCCAGGATTTCGCCAGGACACTGCGCCAGACCGATGGCGCGCCTATCCAGCTCATCGTCAACGGCGTGGACGCAAACACAGGGCGCATCATCTCCGGCTACGTGCAGGGAGCGTGGGGCAGCTGGCTGGCGCATGCGGCACAGAAACGCGGTGAGGTTCTGCAGGTACCGGTGCAGATGCAGCAGCGCGTGTGGTTCAACAGCGAATTGCGCAGCCGCAACTTCCTGGTGCCGGGACTGGTTGCGGTGATCATGACGCTGATCGGCGCCTTGCTGACCGCGATGGTGATGTCGCGCGAATGGGAGCGCGGCACCATGGAAGCGCTGCTGGTCACGCCGCTGTCGATGCGCGAAGTGATCATCGGCAAGCTGCTGCCGTATTTCATCCTCGGCATGGGCGGCCTGGTGCTGGCGGTCGGCATGTCGCTGTTCCTGTTCGAGGTGCCGCTGCGCGGTTCGCTGTGGGTGCTGTTCGTCGCGTCCGCGCTATTCCTCGTCACCGCACTCAGCATGGGGCTGCTGATCTCTACCGTGGCGCGCAGCCAGTTCGTCGCCGGGCTGATCGCGCTGATCGCCACCTTCCTGCCCGCCTTCCTGCTTTCCGGTTTTATCTTCGACATCGGCAGCATGCCAGCCGTGGTCCAGGTCATCACCCACATCGTCGCCGCGCGCTACTACGTCGCCATCCTGCAGACCGTATTCCTCGCCGGCAACGTGTGGGGCGTGATCCTGCCGAACGCGCTGGCGCTGGTGCTGCTTGCGACGATCTTCCTCGGCCTGACCTGGCGCAATGCGCGCAAGAGACTGGAGTAACGACATGTTCGGACGCATATTCGCACTGGTGTTGAAGGAATTCCTGGCGCTGCTGAAAGACAAGCGCGCGCGTTTTGTGCTCATCGGTCCGCCGCTGATCCAGTTGATGGTATTCGGCTATGCAGCCACCTTCGACCTGAAGAACGTGCCGTACGCGGTATACAACGAGGATCGCGGTTCCGCCGCGCGTGAGCTGCTCGCCGACTTCGACGGCGCGACGAGCTTCACGCCGGTGGTGCAGATCACGCACGAGAGCGAGATCGCGCCGCTCATCGACGGCAAGCAGGTGCTGATGGTGATTCATGCCGGGCCCAACTTCAGCGCCGAGCTGGCGGCGGGCCGGCCGGCGCCACTGCAGGTGATCGTCGACGGGCGCAATTCCAACACCGCCATGCTGGCGATCAACGACGCCAGCGTGATCGTCGACCGTTTCAATACGGCCTGGGCGCAGAGCCATGGCGGCGCCGCGCCGCCCGCCCACATCCAGATGCGCGCGTGGTTCAACCCCAATCTGGAAAGCCGCTGGTTCTTCCTGCCCGGCATCGTCGGAATTCTGACTTTGCTGCTCACCATGCTGGTCACCGCGCTGTCGGTGGCGCGCGAACGCGAGCAGGGCACGTTCGACCAGTTGCTGGTCACGCCGTTGCGGCCGGTGGAAATCCTGATCGGCAAGACGCTGCCGGGCTTCCTGATCGGCATGGCGGAAGCCAGCGTGATCATGCTGGCGGCGGTGTTCTGGTTCAAGGTGCCGCTGCTGGGAAGCCTGCTGACGTTGTATACCGGGATCGCGCTGTTCCTGCTCTCGGGCGTCGGCGTGGGGCTGATGATCTCGTCGTTCGCGGCCACGCAGCAGCAAGGTCTGCTGGGCGCGTTCATCTTCATGGTGCCGTCCATCATCCTGTCCGGCTTTGCCACGCCGATCCGCAACATGCCGGTGCTGGTGCAGGACATCACGCTGTTCAACCCGATGCGCTATTTCCTGCTGGTGCTGCGCGGCGTGTTCCTCGAAGGCATGCCGTTCAATCTGCTGATCCCGCAGTTCTGGCCGATGGCGCTGATCGGAGTGACCGCGTTTGGCATCGCCGGCTGGCTGTTCCGGCACCGCATGTATTAACTGATACATGCGAGAATGCCGACGTAAACTCCGTGTGTGAGTTTAATTCCGGCACACCCTGGATTAGTCACTTGGATTCGATCAACACCATTCTTGGCAGCGACCTCAGCCTGTGGGGTCTGTTCATCAGCAGCTTCCTCGCGGCGACCTTGCTGCCGGGAGGCTCGGAAGCCGTGCTGTTTGGCGTGCTGAAGCTCCATCCGGAATTATTCTGGCCTGCGCTGCTGCTTGGCACGGTTGGTAACACTCTCGGCGGCATGGTTACCTTCGCCATGGGCTGGATGTTGCCCCAGACACAGCAGCTCAAGCATGTTGAAAAAGTACGAAGGTACGGCACACCCGCATTGGTACTGGCCTGGGTGCCGCTGATTGGCGATGCACTGTGCCTCGCCGCCGGCTGGTTGCGCCTTAATTGGTGGCAGGCCGCATTGTTCATGGCGCTCGGGAAATTCGCGCGCTACTGGGTGATCGCGGCTGCCAGCCATTATTGACCCGGTTTACCGCAACTTCACCATGCTGACCAAGCGTTCTAATTGTTGCATCTCTGCCGGGTACGGCATACATTCATCACCTGCCAATAAGAGCCGTGTCTGATGGACAAACGCCTGACCCCTGCCCGCATCGCCCTGATCTACGCCGTATTTGCAGTGTTGTGGATATTCGTCTCCGACAAGCTGCTAGCGCTCGCTGCACCCGACCCGGATTTGATAATCCGGCTCAGCATGGCAAAGGGCATCGCGTTCGTAATCGTTACCACGATGCTGCTTTATTTGCTGATTCGGACGTTGGTCGCCCAAACGGCCGGCACCGACGCTGCAAAAGCAGCGGAAACCGGAACGTTCACGATCCGCAGGCTGATCGCAATCTTTCTCTGCCTGGCGTTGATCGTGCCGCTGTTTGGTTACGGTATCGCCAAACTATATAGTCCGCATATCAAAAAGGCTGCCTTCGACGATCTTGCTGCAATCGCCGAACTGAAATCGACCCAGATCGAAACCTGGCTGCAGGAACGCAACGACGATGCAGTCGAGATCGCCGATCGCGATGGTTTAATTCAAAAAACCGAACAATGGCTGTTGCGCAGAGACGCGGGAGCGCAGAAATTTGTGCTTGCGCGCATGCAGGCGCTTGACCGCACGCATGGTTACTCCCCCGTGCTGCTGTACCCGGATGGTCACTCGGCCAATGCGTCGCCCGACCCGGTCTCGGCCAAGGTCTGGCGCAACTTGCTGGCACTCGCGCTGAGTAGCGGGAAACCGCAACGTAGCGATCTGTACCGCGACGGCAACGGCAAGATCCGACTCGACTACGTTGTGCCGTTGCGCCTGCACGGCCCGCAACGAACTGTGGGCGCATTCGTATTGCGCACCCCGGTCGAGAAATTCCTGTTTCCACTGATTCAATCCTGGCCCACGTCCAGCCCCAGCGCCGAAACGGTGCTGGTGCGCCGCGACGGCAACCAGATCCTGTTCCTGAACGAATTGCGCCACCTCAAAGGCATGGCGCTGACACTACAAGCGCCGCTGGATAGCCCCGAATTACCGGCCGCCGCTTCCGTCCTGAACGCCAAGCCGCAAACCATGGAAGGTATCGACTATCGCGGTATCCGCGTTCTGGCCGCCACACGCCCGATACGAAATACCGACTGGCATCTGGTTGCTAAAGTCGATCGCATCGAAGTGTTGGCGCTTCTCGACGAGGTTCTTTTATGGGTGAGTCTGGTGGCGATCATTGCCGTCATGGTGGTGGCGAGTGCCGTGCTGCTGCTATGGCGGCAGCAACAACGCCTGAATCAGATGGCGCTGGTTGCCAGCACAGCGGAAAAAGACAAGGAGCTCAAATTATTCTACGACCTGCCCTTTATCGGCATGGCAATCAGCTCGCCCAGCAGTAAAGCATGGCTGCACGCAAACGACCGTTTATGCGACATGCTGGGCTATACGCGTGCCGAATTGCTGCAAACCACCTGGGCCGACATTACCTACCCGGAAGATCTGGACGGAAACTTGAAGCAATTCGAGCGCATGACGACCGGTGAGATCGACGGTTACACGCTGGAAAAACGCTTTGTGCGCAAAGACGGTACACCCGTTACCGTCAACCTCGATGTCAAATGCTCGCGCGACGCGGACGGGAAGACAGAGCATATCTTTGCGCTGATTGAAGATATCACCGAGCGCAAACTCACTGAGACGGCCCTGCGCCAGACTGAGGCGACTTACCGCTCGCTGTATGAAAATATGCTGAACAGCGTCGCCCACTGCCGCATGATTTTCCGCGACGGCGTTCCGGTGGATTACGAATACATTTCCGTCAACCCCGCGTTCGGGAGAACGACCGGCTTGAAGGATGTCGTGGGCAGGAGGATCAGCGAGGTCATTCCCGGGTACTGCGAAAACAACAAGGATTCGCTCTGGGTTTTCGGCAAGGTGGCCCAAACCGGCGAGCCGGTGCGCTGGGAACACTATCTGGCCGAGCTCGGCAAATGGCTCACCTTCGCTGTTTATAGTCCTGCGCCGGGAGATTTCGTTGTCGTGATGGACGATATCTCGGAGGGAAAGAAAGCCGAGGCAGAGTTGCGCAAAAGCGAGGCGACTTACCGGTCATTATTTGAAAATATGCTGAACGGCGTCGCGCACTACCGCATGATTTTCCGCGACGGCGTTCCGGTGAATTACGAGTTTATCGCAGTCAATCCCGCCTTCGGGCAAACGACCGGATTAACGGATGTAGTGGGCAAGAAGGTCAGCGAGGTCATTCCCGGCTACTGCGAAAACAATCAGGATTCGCTCCAGGTTTTCGGCAAAGTGGCGCGAACCGGCGAACCGGTGCGCTGGGACCATTACCTGGCCGCGCTGGGCAAATGGTTCTCTTTTTCAATCTACAGCCCGGCCCGGGATGAATTCGTCGTCGTCAGTGAAGACGTGACCGAGCGCAAACATGCCGAGAAGGCATTGCGCGAAAGCGAAGATCTGTTCCGCAATATTTTTACCAATGCAATCGACGGGATATTGCTTGCCGACGGCGCGACCCGGAAATTCATCATGGCGAATCCGGCGATCGAGCGCATGCTGGGATACAGCCACGAAGAAATCCTCAATATCGGCATCGACGATATTCACCCTGCCGACGCATTGCCCGGGGTCATGCTGGACGTCGAACAAAAATTGGCCGGTGAGAAGAACACGTTAACGCACGACTTGCAGGTGATGCGCAAGGACGGCTCAGTGTTTTACGCCGATGTGAACGCAGCGCCGATAACGATAGAAGGCAAGCCATACCTGATGGGTTTGTTCCGCGACATCACCGAGCGCAAGCAGACCGAAGACGCGCTGCGTCAGGCCGCTACCGTATTCGAGAGCAGTCACGACGGGGTAACGATCACCGATCTGAACGGGCGCATGCTCGCGGTCAACCGTGCCTTCCTGACAATCACCGGTTACACCGAAGCGGAGGTTCTGGGAAAAAATCCGAGCATCCTGCATTCCGGGCGCCAGAAAAAGGATTTCTACCAAAGCATGTGGGCCAGCATCAAAGCCGAAGGATTTTGGCAGGGCGAAATCTGGAACCGGCGCAAAAACGGAGAGATCTATCCGGAATGGCTGACCATCAGCGCCGTACATGACGATCAAGGTGTAGCCACACGTTACGTGGGCGTGTTCTCCGACCTCAGCCAGCTCAAGCAATCCGAAACCCAGCTGGAACATCTGGCCCATTACGACCCGCTCACCGATCTACCCAATCGCCTGCTGTTGCAATCGCACCTTGCCCACGCCCTTGCGCAAGCACATCGGCATCAGCGTCAAGTCGGCGTGTTATATCTCGATCTGGACCGATTCAAGAACATCAACGACAGCCTGGGCTATCCAATAGGCGATGAACTGCTCATTGCGCTGACCGAACGTCTGGCCATGCGGTTGCGTAGCGAGGATATGCTGGCACGACTTGGCGGCGATGAGTTTTTGCTGGTGCTGGAAAACATCGACGGTCCCGAGGATGCCGTCGGCATAGCGCGAACCATGCTGGAATTGCTGGCTCAACCTTTCGTGCTGTCGGGCAAGCAAGAGGTATATATCGGTGCCAGTATCGGGATAAGTGTCTCACCGGATGACGGCACCAAGCCGGACGAATTGATCCAGCATGCCGATGCCGCCATGCATCTGGCCAAAAAACAGGGCCGCAACACTTACCGCTTTTATACCGAAGCGCTCACACGCGCGGCGGGTGAGCACCTCGAACTGGAAAATCGGCTGCGGCACGCGATCGGCGCCAACCAATTGCGGGTCTATTACCAGCCCCAGGTGGACATTGTCACCGGCCATATCATCGGTGCCGAAGCGCTCGTACGCTGGCAAGACCCCGAACGCGGCCTGATCCAGCCGATTCAATTCATTCGACTGGCGGAAGAGACCGGCCTGATCGGCGCAATCGGCGAGTGGGTGTTGCGGGAAACCTGTTTGCAGGGCGTGCGCTGGATTGAGGCGGGATTGCCGTTCCTTACGCTGGCGGTCAATCTTTCTCCGCACCAGTTCCTGCGCGGCAACATCTCTGAACTGGTGTCGAAAGTGCTGGCCGAAACTGGCTTCCCCGCAGACCGGCTGGAGCTGGAACTGACAGAAAGCGCCTTGATGGACCAGGAAGAAGCGGCGGTAAAGATGCTGCATCTGCTGCGTGCGCAGGATATCCGTCTGGCCATAGACGATTTCGGCACCGGATATTCTTCGCTGTCCTATCTCAAGCGCTTCCCGCTCGACATACTGAAGATCGACAAGAGCTTCGTGGATGACATCCCGTTTCATCAGGACGATATGGAGATCGCCTCCACCATCATTGCGATGGGACACATCCTGGGCTTCAAGGTGCTGGCCGAAGGTGTGGAAACCGCGGAACAGCTTGCCTTCCTGCAGTCCAAAGGCTGCGACATGTATCAAGGCTATCTCTGCAGCCCGCCAGTGCCGGCCGGGGAATTTGAAAAGCTGCTGGCTGCAAGAACATCCAGGGTGAAATAAAGTTATGGTAGCGTCAAGTTCGAATTCAATTGTTGCAGCTACCGTTCGTCGGTGAACTTTGACGAATCTATCGCGGGCGGTCGCACCTGAACCATCGGCAGACATTGCCTTTGTGCCGATTTTGAACATCTCTCGCTCTCTGCGCCTGTCGGGTTTACAGTTTGATTCTAAAGGTATCTATTGCACAATGGTTTGCATGAATCGATAGCGATGGCATCATAGGCACCCATGAAGACATTCAAAGTCATGCAATTCAATATGCAGTTCGGCCAGATATGGGATGAGGCCGGGGCCGACCAGGCACCAATCGATCTTGATCTGACCATTGCGGAAATACTGAGTCATGACGCCGACATTGTCATATTGCAGGAAGTCGAACATGCATTGCCCGGGGGCGTACAACTTGATCCTCCACCCAACTACACCAGGTTGAAAGCGGCACTCAAGGGCTATCACAGTTATTTCTCGTACCCGAAGCCGGATCCGCGCGAGTTGCCTTTCGGCATAGGATTGGCCATTTTTTCCAGGACACCGTTACGCGATGCGTTTTGCCTGGAACTACCGTCATCGCCCGTCGAATTCGAGTTCGAGGGTGAAAAAAAGACGCCCACCAACCGCCTACTCATAGGCGCAAAAACCACGCTTTACGGACATGAGGTGCAACTGTTCGACACGCACCTGCTGGCCTATTTCATGCTCAATTCGTCGAGTGAACAGCATAATCAGCAACGCCAGCTTGTCGTCGATCAATTACGCCGTGCGCGTGGCCCGACCCTGATCGCAGGCGATTTCAACGTCAGCAACCGCGACTCCCTGGTGAACCAATTCGCCGATGCCGGTTACCAGCCAGTGCAGACAACCGAAGTTACCTGGCGGCACCGGCCATTCGTGCTCGACCATATTTTTCATAGCCACCACCTGCGCACCGTCAGCTATAACGTGAAGCCGACGAAAGCATCGGACCATCACATCCTGATCGGCGAATTCGAATTCGTGGACTAGACGGTCAACAGCGCCGCATCCGATTTCAGAATGTCGGTCAGTGGTTTGCCCCAGTATTTGACTTCGATGCCGAGAGCCTGCAGTACGCCGTCCACACCCAGTTGCTGCGCGCACGCCTTGCATGCCGAGAATTTCACCCCAGCTTCGACGAGCTCCGAAATCGACGCCTGGATTTCCCGGTTCTCCGCGACCAGACTGGCCGATGCACCCCAGATGATGATAGTCACGTTTTCCCACCAGCCCTGATTCAGGCTGTTGAGGCCGTACATGAGCAGCATTTTCTGCGCAGTGACCGGGTCCCCGCTGGTCCACAGGATGAAAAGATCGCCTGACTTTGCCATGGTGTCCTCCGCTTGAGAATGATTTGTTGAGAGGGAATAAGGCGGCAGCATGCTTTGTCCGCCGCCTGTAACGTTAGTCCGCGGCCACGCAGAAAAATGCCCCGGAATGAAAATGGAAAACGCCGCGCGGTCGCATATGCCTGCCGGAATATATCGCCTCAGCCTTGCAGCATGCGTAGCCCCCACGCCACGCCGAAGCCATTCACCTCATGCGCGACAATGCCCAGCCCGCCCTCGCAGCGGCTGGCCGACAGGTCCACATGTACCCACGGCGTGTCGTGCTCGACGAAGCGCCGCAGGAAGCGTGTGGCGAGAATGTGGTCGGCTTCGCCGTCCAGCGTGCATTGCTTGATGTCGGCCACCTTGGAATCCAGCGCTGACTCATAGTCTTCGTCCTGCGGGAACGCACACATGCGCTCACCGGTCTGCTTGCCCACGCTCACCGCGCGCTGCGCCAACTCGTCGCTGGTGCCGAATACACCGCTGTAGCGCGCACCCAGCGCCATCGCCATGCTGCCGGTAAGCGTGGCGAAGTCGATGATCAGGCTCGGCTTCGCGCGCGACGCCAGCGTCAGCGTATCGGCCAGCACCATGCGGCCCTCGGCATCGGTATGCATCACTTCGATGTGAGTGCCGTTGAGCGCCTTGACGATATCGTTCTGCTTGTATGCCTTGGGACTGATGTGGTTCTGCGCCAGCGCCAGCCAGCAGTCGATGTTCACGGGCAATTTCTGTTGCGTGGCCGCGAGCAGGATGCCGAGCGCTCACCGCCGAGCCGTTCATGTCCTCATGCATGTTGTGCATGTAGCGCGAGGGCTTGAGGTTGTGACCGCCGGTATCGAAGCAGATGCCCTTGCCCACCAAAGCAATAGTCTGTTTGGCTTTCGGATGTTTGTAAGTAAGATGCACGATGGCCGCGTCTTCCGGATCGCTGCCCTGCGCCACCGCAACAAATGCACCCGCGCCCATCTTGCGCAGCTTGGGCATGGTGAACTCTTCGTATTTCCAGCCGTTGCTCTGTGCCAGCTTCTTCACACGCAGGCGGTAGGCGCCAGGTGTCAACTCGTTCGGTGGCAGCACGGTCAGTTCGCGGCACAGCAGATTGCCTGCGGCTTGTGCCTTGAGCGCGTCGAACGCTTTCTTGTCGCTGCAACCGTACAACTCGATCTTTTGCAGCGCCTTGCGCTCGTCCTTTTTCTTGTGCACCGGCAACAGCGCACCGTTCACCCAAGCGCCGTACACGCGCCAGCTCGGCGGCACGTTGCGCATGGTTGCCCGACACCGCAATGCTCAACACTTTCGGCTGTTCGTCCAGCAACAGTTGCAGGCCCTTGCGCGTTTGCACTTGCTGCGCAAAGGTGTCCTTATCGAAATCCAGCATTGCCCAGGCCACCAGCGCGCCATTCGCGGCGTTCGCAGAGACGGGCGATTTCGCAAGTTCTTCCGGCTTCATGTCGCGGCGTTTCAGCACGCTGGCGAGCAATTCGCCGTGCGGCACATCCTTGGGCAGGGTCTTCGTTTTGGGCAGCAGTACCAGCAAATGTGTGGCATTCAGTGTCTTGGGCAGGGCGGGAAACAGGGTCAGTTGTGCTAGCATTACGTCCTCGAAATAAGTCATAAAACGCCGCGATTATACGGTCTTCACCATGCGCCAATACCTAGATTTGATGCAGCACGTCCTCGATCACGGAACGAAAAAATCCGACCGCACCGGCACTGGCACCACCAGCGTCTTCGGCTACCAGATGCGGTTTGACCTCGCACAGGGTTTCCCGCTGGTCACGACCAAGAAATGCCACCTGAAATCCATCGTCCATGAATTGCTGTGGTTTTTGCAGGGCAGCACCAATACCCAATACCTCAAAGAAAATGGGGTTTCAGATCTGGGATGAGTGGGCGGACGAGAACGGCAACCTCGGCCCGGTATACGGCAAGCAATGGCGCTCGTGGGAGGCGGTGGATGGCCGCGTGATCGACCAGATCAGCATCGCCGTCGACCAGACATCTCCGTTTGAGCACATCATGGAGGGCTTCCGGTTTGTGAATCAGACGGCGCCGATTCGCGCCCTGCTCATGCTCCTGGGAGTGGTCAGCGTGACTGGAATGCCTTACGTAGTGCTGATGCCGATTTTCGCTGATAAAATCCTCCACCGCGGCGGGCAGCAGTTTGCCTCACTAATCGGCTCGCATGACCTCGGGGCAGTCAGGCTTGGAATCTTGATGGGCTCGGCGGGCGTGGGCGCGCTGCTTGGAGCACTTACCCTTGCTGTCCGCACCGGAGTGAAGGGACTGTCAAAATGGGTCTCGGTTTGCTGCGCCGGATTTGGCATCAGTTTGATTCTGTTCGCATTTTCGAAATCGTTCTGGCTTTCTGTTCTGCTGCTGCTGCCGGTCGGTTACTTCATCATGCTCCAGATGGCCTCCTCGAACACGTTGATTCAGGTGATGGTTCCTGACGCATTGCGCGGTAGAACCATGGCCGTGTATTCGATGATGTTCATGGGGCTCGCTCCAATTGGAGCGCTGCTCGGCGGCGCGCTCTCCGATCGGCTGGGTGCACCATGGACGGTCGCAATCGGCGGACTTGCTTCCGTTTTCGGTGCTTGGTGGTTCAGCCTGCAATTGCCGAAGGTGAGGGCCGAAGCGCGAAAGCTGATCATTGCTCAGGCCATGGCTGGAGGCGAGCCGGCAGAGGAGATGACCAATCCAGTCGCTCGAAGACTAGTGCGTGCGGCGATCATTTGCGCAGTGCACTGCGTCCGAGAGCGACGAGAAAGATGGCGCTTTTGCCCCGTGCGTGAGGCGAGAAGAAGCCGATTACGTCATCATCGTAGAACGTCAGCCCACTGCAGCCGAGTTTCTGTGCGTAGGCTGCCAGATAGAATTTCCCGCCTAGAATTCCCGCTTCGAGCTGCACAGTTCGATATCCGCGATTCCCGTAGCCTTCGAGAATCCTGTTTAAGTCTGCGAGGAAAAACACATCGACCGCGGCATCCGCTGGAATCTGTTGCTCCAGGCCGAGGTACCCAGCCTTATCACGGAACTCACCCGTTTTGAGAAGTTCCAGCGTCTTTTCTTCCCAGCGATAGAAGTATGCTCCCGGCGCCAGTCCGACCACATTATTCACGATTAAGTACAGATCGTTCAGATGACCGCCACCTTGATTCACGAAAGTCCGCAGAAACGCCGCGGGTGCTGTCATCAAGCATGGTAGAAAGCTGCTGGAACGTGATCGGATCTCGCGAGAACTGGCGCGTCGATCCACGTCGGGAGATGACTTGCTCGATTGTGTCCTTCGGCTGCTTGGAATCGTCGAGAGGAACGAGCGGGATCACCGTCCCCTTCGGCACTGGGACCGATCGCGAGTAAGTCTTGCCGCGCCAGGATGCAACGTCGCCAGCGGACTCGAGCGAAGAGGCCGAATGCATTTTGCGCATCGCCGGATAGTCCAGTTCCTGCGCGGAGTAGGGAACGATCGGAAGATCGAGATCAGAAAGAGGTGGATTCGGCAGGGGGCTCGAGTTCGTATGTCCGAGCCCGGCAATCGAGAAGGCGACCTCGCGCCTGGTGTCAAGGCCAAGCAGGACATTGATGTCTGCATCGACGAAGCCGGTTACGACGCGCGCCGGAAGGCTCTGAGCAGAAGCCATCGCGAGCAGGTTCGCAAGAATCGTGCCGTTGTCCCATCCGAAATGGCGATATGTCCTCGAATGGTACTTCCACGCATTGCGCCAATACGTCCCTGTACAAATGATGATGACCGGAGCCTGCGCGATCGCACGGCTCTCCGGCGGTCGCATCAACTACGAATTTGCGATAGTCTCCGGCGCGAAGTTGCCGCAGTCCGAACTCTGCGGCTCCAAAGTGATATACCCCTGCGGGCAGAGCAGGAGCCGCCCCAGCGCTTCTGACCTTTGGCCGGTAAATCGCAACACACCACATAGAGTTCGATCTCGTAGAGCGCCCCGGTGCAAGACGCTGCACGGAAGAAGGTTTCTCCCTGAGGGTGTTTCTTGCTGCGGATCACTCCGGCTGAGAAGAAAAGGAGTTGTGCGAGCGTTTCGAGATCGGGAATCGCTCTCCTTTTCTGAATTTGTTCCAACATCCGCAATTGCCGATAGCGCCGGACGTCCGGTTTGTTGAAAGTCTCGCGGCAGCCGCGTGACCTCGAGCGTCGGATAAATCTTGAAGAGAAGCGGCCTGTTCTCCCAGTCGAGAGCGTGCGGATGCATCCGGATGCTGAGATAAGAGTGTTTCGTGCCGCTGTGATACTGGCGCGCCGCGTCGACGTTCTGGTTCTCGCTCAAAGAAACTCCTGTACGAAGGCGCTTAACGATAGGTGGCGGGCGGCAAACCGGTAATGCGAATTCCCGAATGACCTTTGTGGTGAATGTTTAGCCCAATCAGCAAAGCCGTGATCTGTTCCACAAGGCGCGCGTTTTCCAGTTTGCCGCCATCGATCGCACGTACTCCCGGGATTTTCGCAGCCAGTTCCCGGGTGAGTTGTGCGGCGTCGGGATCGTCGCTGCACACGATGACATCGCAATCCAGCGGTGCATCTCCATTTAGAAGATCGGCGGAGAGATTGTGGAACGCAGCGACCACGCTGACGCTTTTCGGAACGAGCTCTTGAGCCTGTTGCGCCGCGGAGCCTTGCCAAATACCCAGCGGGCGGGAGGCTCGTCCCCCGACCGACGCAGCCAAGGGCACGGTGGCATCGATCAAAATGCTCCCTTCCGTGATCGATGGCTTCAGTTGCTTGAGAATTCCGGCTTGGCTTTCGAAAGGAACGGTCAGCGTGAGGATATCGGCCGCTGCGCAGGCAGCGCTATTTGCCATGCCGGAAACACGCGCTTGATCTCCAGCCTTGAGTTGAATTGCCGCGGCGGCGACTTGCGCCCGTTGCTCATCCCGCGAGCCGATGATGATCGCTTCTCCGGCTCGGGCCCAGCGCAGCGCAAGACCCATTCCCGCTGGACCGGTGCCGCCGATGATTGCGATTGGCCGCTGCGGGGTCGGTGGCTTCGCGCTCATGCAAACTCGGCCTCGAGAGCCTGCTCTGCTGTGTAGTCATCCAGAGGAACCTTGATATGAATCCGCGAATACGTAGTGTTCCGCTCTGCGGGGATCCTTCCGATTTCAAGAATGAGGTTCTGGAAATCTTCAGGACTCGTGTACTGCCCTGCGGTCGCTCCCGCTTCACGCGAAATATTTTCTTCCATCAACGTGCCGCCGTAATCATTGGCTCCGGCATGCAGGCAAAGCTGCGAGAGTTCTTTGTTCAGCTTTACCCATGACACCTGAATGTTGTTGATGGATCCGGCGAGCAGCAGCCGCGCCAGCGCATGTACCTTAAGGTGCTCCGCCATCGTTGGCCCGGTGCGCGACAATCCCTGCTGAAAGAGAATTGTATTTTGATGAACGAATCCCAACGGGACAAACTCGGTGAAGCCTCGAGTCTCCGACTGAATGTCGCGCAACAAGCGCATTTGCCGGACCCAGTGCTCTGGTGTCTCAGTGTGTCCGTACATCAGCGTCGAAGTCGTGCGGATACCACACTGGTGCGCTGCGCGGATGACTTCGACCCATTGTGCGGTGGACAGTTTGTTTGCCGAGAGAATATGGCGTATTTCGTCATCCAGAACCTCGGCCGCTGTGCCCGGAAGCGTCCCCAATCCATTGTCGCGCAACATGGCGAGGTAATCGGCGAGAGGCATGCCGGTGAGTTCCACGCCGTACACGATTTCCATCGGCGAGAAGGCGTGGATGTGCATCTGCGGTACGGTGTTCTTCACGGCCCGCAGAATATCTCGGTAGTGAAATGGGGGAAGATTCCGCGGCAGCCCACCCTGAATGCAGACTTCAGTCGCTCCAAGCTGCCGGGCTTCGACCGCTTTTTCGGCCATCTGATTAAGGCTGAGGAAATAGGTGTCAGCTTCGCGGGGGCCGCGGCTGAATGCGCAAAACTTGCATCCCACAAAGCAGATGTTGGTGAAATTGATATTGCGGTTTACGACGTAGGTAACGATATTGCCGGCCAGTTCCGCCCGGAGCATGTTGGCTGCGACAAGCAGGCCAAGCAGGTCATCGCCTTCCGCATTGGCGAGCGCATAGGATTCTTCAAGCGAAGTGTCCGCACCGTTTTGCGTTTCGAGAATCCTCTCCAGAGACCGACGGATGGAGGGATTCACGCGAGAGGCAATCTCGTCCCATTCCAGATCAGGAAAGGATTCGAGCTCGGATCGACTAAGTTCGCGGAGCAATTCGTTCCTCCGGAGGTGCGTAACGGGCTGCACTCCTCCACATTTGGTTGCGAACCGAAGCAAGATGTTGCAACCAACGTTCCGCTACAGTTTAGCGGAAGTGTGGTCAAAGAAGTCTAGCGGAATAGGTCGGTCGCTTTCGGCCGCAGCAGGTCACGCACAGTACCGGTCGCGCTTTGATAGCCGAATCCCCGCACGATGCAGGCCGGAGCTCGATTGAGTTTCCCGCAGACAAGTCCGGCGGCGCAGGCCAGTTCGTCTGCCACGGCTTCGACACTCGCTTTCAGCTTATATCCGTGCGAATCACGCTTGCCGCGATCGTCTCGCACGGGCGTCATCCCGGCAATTCCGATGGCAAACTCGGTCAGTCCCTCACGCCAAGGGCGTCCAAAGCTGTCGGTGATGATGACCGGCACAGAAATTCCAGTCTTCTTCTTAAGAGCGCGTCGCAGATTCGCGGCAGAGCGATCGGGATCTTTTGGGAGCAGCAAAGCAGTCTTCCCGCCATCCACATTCGAGACGTCGATACCGCTATTGGCACAAAGAAAGCCGTGTTGGGTCTCGGTGATCAGGACTCCGTTCTGTCGGCGAATGACCGAGCGGCTCTCGCGCAAAGCGAGCTCAATGACGCGCGCATCGAGATTATATTGCTTTGCCCACGCAATCGACTCTAATGAAGGTTCAATGTTGTTGAGATCTACGAGTTGTCCTTCCGCCTTGGAAACAATCTTGTGCTTCACCACGAGGACGTCGCCGTGCCGAAGACGTTGTCGTGTCCGCCTGATGGCGGCAATTAGGGCATCTGCAATTGAAGTCCCCGGCATGATTTCATCGGTCAGCTTTATGGGGATGAGCCGTATCTCGCGAATTCTCGTCGTACTCGGCATGATCGGCACCGGATGAGCTCTGTTCATATCGCGTCTGCTTGCGCAGCGAACAACGCGTCCGGCAGATTCCAACTTCGCGCCAGGCGTTGTGCGCGGTTTTCTCCGGGAAGAGCAAGAAGTTGCCGTAAGTCCGCAGGAGTATCCACATCCACTGCGATCCCGGGCAAATTCAGGACGACGCAGGGCTTGCCGGTTGCCAGCGCTGCGGCATGATGCGGCCTGAAGCTGTCGTTTCCAAATTTGAGAGGAAAAAGATTCGCTGGGCGCCGGTACACTGCATTGGTGCCGCGGCCGTCCCCCGCAGGGACGAGCAAACTTCCTTCACTGGGAGCGTACCTGAAAACCTCTTCCAATTCCCATGTCGCGATGAGTGGGACATCCCCGGGAATGACAAGCGTGCTCTCTTCACCCCGCTCCACGCAAATCCGAGTGGCCATCTCTATCGCTCCGGTTTCTCCAGGATTATCCGGGTCGGGAATCACTTCGAATTTGTACTCGGCGGCCAATTTTGTTGCGTACTCATCGCCGCTGACAATTCCTACTTTCGGCCGATTCTTCCATTCATGCAACGTAGTTAGAACGTCGGTGAGCATGGTCCTGGCCAACTCTGTGCGAGCAGGTTGATCGAGAATCGAAGCCAGCCTCTGCTTGGCGAAAGCAGTGTTCTTGATCGGAATCAGGATCACGATTGAGGATCCAGGCGGCGGAAGGAGGTGTTGGTAGTAGGCGCTGCCCGTGAAGAATCCGTGGAGAGGTACGACAAAACTTCCCGTGCCAGCGTTGCTTTGTCATCGGCGCTACGCATGATGGTCTGCGCGCATTGCACTCGCAGGCCGTTCTGGCGAAGAGAATCGGCAGCGCGGGCATCACGGCTGTCGCATACGAGGATGTCCAGAAAATCTTCGTACGCCTGGGCGACTCCGGCAATCGAGCAGGGAAGCCCGTGCGCCTCCATCAAAATACCCGCCGGGCCAGCCACGGGAGCGTTCCCCACGATCGGACTGACGGCCGCGATCTTTCCGCGCGCCCGAGTCAGAGCATCCCGTATTCCCGGCACCGCCAGAATCGGCCCAATACTGGTCACGGGGTTGCTGGGCGCAATCAGCACCGCGTCTGCATTTATGATGGCGTCCACCACACCCGGAGCAGGCTCGGCGTCCGAAGCCCCTGCAAATCTTACGGACTTCACTGGATCCTGATACCAGCGCTGCACGAAGTATTCTTCGAAACTAAGCTCACCGGCCGGAGTATCAACTCGTGTCTCCACCCGCGAGTCGCTCATGGGAAGAATCCGCGCCTTCACTCCAAGCTTCTGGGAAATGATCGCGGTTGCCTCGGACAGCGTCCGGCCCTCGGCAAGCAGGCGCGAGCGCAATAGATGCATGGCAAGGTCGCGATCCCCAGTGTGAAACCACGTTGGTTCGCCAAGCTGCCCCATGGCTTGCAGGCAGAGGAACGTGTCGCCTTTCACGCCCCAGCCACGCTCCCTGCTCAGCATGCCAGAGAGCACATAAGTGATCGAGTCGATATCAGGTGAAACGTAGAGGCCCCACCACATCAGGTCGTCGCCAGTGTTCACCACCAGCGTGATCTCTTCGGCGGGCATGACCTGGCGCAAGCCATCGACGAACTTCGCGCCGCCCGTGCCGCCACTCAGGACGCAAATCATGCCGCCCTCCGCACGAGGCCATCTTCTCCCATCGCGTTGCCGAGCTTTCGCGACAAGAGGGCAGACTTCGCTGTTGCCGCCGCCACGAATTCCGGATACACCGGCAAGCGCTGTCTCAACTCGCATCCTTTCGATTCAGTGCGCAAGCGAAGCTGCTCCAGATGCGGCCACGGCATCTCGGGATTGATAAAGTCGGGCGTCAGCGGCGAAACTCCTCCCCAATCGTTGATGCCCGCTTCGATCAACTCTTCATAGTACGGCGCGGAAAGATTGGGCGGCGCCTGAATATTTACATTCGGAAGTAACAATCGAGCTACGGCTACGGCGCGCAGCATCTCGCCTTGCGACGGCTCAGGCCAATGCGCCATCGGGATCGCCGGCTTCACGCGGAAATTCTGCACGATTACTTCCTGGATATTCCCATACCGCTCGTGTAAATCGCGGATCGCAAGCAGCGTGTCGACGCGGTCTTCCAACGATTCGCCGATCCCGATCAGGAGTCCGGTTGTAAATGGAACCCTCTGCCTGCCGGCTTCCTCAACTGTCTTCAAGCGCTTTGCCGGAAGCTTGTCAGGTGCATTATCATGTGCGGCGCCCGGCTTCAGTAGATCGGCGTTAGTCGTTTCCAGCATCAACCCCATGCTAGGCGAGACCGCAGCCAGCCGCTCAATCCATTCCGCGCTCAGCAGTCCCGGGTTGGGATGAGGCAGCAGGCGCGTTTCGCGCAGCACCAGCTCACACATCGCTTCCAAATAATGCAGCGTCGACTTATAGCCGAGGCGGCGAAGCGTCTCGCGCATCTCGGGGAAGAGCAACTCGGGCTTATCCCCCAAGCTGAAAAGGGCTTCGGTGCAGCCCAGCTCTTCTCCAGCGCGGGCAACCGCCAAGACCTCATCCGGGGTCATCGTGTGTGCTCCCGGATCGCCCGGATCGCGCCTGAAAGTGCAGTATCCGCAGTAGTCGCGGCAAACGTTTGTTAGCGGTAAGAAGACCTTGCGCGAATATGTGATCACACCTGGCTTGAATCGCTCTTTTGCAGCGCGAGCGGCGGCAAGCAGATCGAGCAGCTGGCCATCAGGGCAATCGATCAGGCCCAATGCAGCTTCGCGAGAGATCGCTTCCCCTGAATGATTTCACCTGGGAAGGAATCCTCGTATCCCCGGCCAATTCCCTTCTTACGGATAACGTCCACGTTGAATCGAATGATACAACGGTGCGGCATGGTAATGTAGGCGATTGGAACGGCATTTCTCGAAAGATGAGCCTAAACTCCACAGAATTCCGAAAAGCTTTGGGGGCCTTCGCCACTGGGGTCACGATCATCACGGTGGATCTGGACGGCGAAGTTCATGGGATGACTGCGAATGCTTTCACCTCAGTTTCACTCGATCCAATGCTGGTGCTGGTGTGCGTCGACCACAGTACCCGGACCCATACTCATCTGCACACCAAGAAGCGTTTCGGCATCAACGTCCTCTGCGAGGATCAGCGGGCGATTTCCGAGTACTACGCCCGACCCGAGCGCATCCACGAGCGCGCCGAGGCCGAAGCCGGAGCACGCTTTGACCGCACCATCCACGGAACCCCGATGCTGCACGGAGCCCTGGCCTATCTGGAGTGCCGCCTGCAGTCGGTAGCGGAAGCTGGTGATCACTCGATTTTTATCGCGGAGGTCGAGAACGTAGTTGTGAGAGAAGGCGATCCGCTGCTGTTTTTCCGCGGGAAGTATCGAAAAGTCGGGGCAGACGTGGAAAAGTAACTCCTGTCACTTTCAGCTGCCGAGAACATCTAATACCCAGGGATAATCCTATGGAAAATATAACGTCTGAAAAGGTCGTGAAGTCCGAGTCCGAATGGCGTAAACAGCTGACGGACGAGCAATATCACGTCGCGCGGGAAGCCGGTACTGAGCGCGCCTTCACAGGGAAGTACTGGAACAATCACGAGACTGGGATGTATCACTGCGTATGCTGCAACGCGCCGCTCTTCAGTTCGAAGACGAAGTTCGACTCCGGCACAGGGTGGCCAAGTTTCTTCGAGCCTGTAGAGAACGGGGGAGTCGTCGAGCATCGCGATACCAGCTACGGCATGGTCCGGACCGAGGCCCGCTGCGCCAAGTGCGATGCGCATCTAGGCCACGTTTTCAAGGATGGCCCGAATCCCACAGGTCTGCGCTATTGCATGAACTCGGCTTCGCTCGATTTCAAGCCGGAAGAGAAGAAGTAAATCTGAGAAGTATCCAAAGGGGGCTCACAAATCGTGGGCCCAATTTTTTCCAAACTTCCGTTCAAGACAGGGTCAGGGTGCAAGTGAAGCTGCTGTTGTCGTTTGCCTGCTGAAAATCAGCTGCCACCTGCGGCGCCGTCCCTTCGCTGCACAATGTCAACAGCGCGCCGAACGCCGGCTTTGACCAGTCCGGATCGGCGTCTGTTTTTATCCACTTCCCAAGCGTGAAGAGCAGCCTGTTCCATTGTTGGTCTGTGCTGACCTCAACCGTTTTGGCAACCAACGAGTCCAGGTCATCGCACAAATTCATGAAATCAGTACTCGCCAGCAGTAACGTCTGATATCGCGGCCAGTTGTTACCGAAAACGTGAGCCCCCGCTGCTTGGAAGTTTCCGACATTCCGGCGACTCGGAACGTGATGGTCATCAACCGTGTCGGATTGTGAGTTCGCGAATACATTCCATTGCATCCACCGTGCGTAATTCAATTCGCCTACCGCCACTGACAAATCGTGCATCAGTCTCTCGACTTCGTTTTGAAAAACCTCGCAGTTGCGCCGATCCAGCCTCTGCGGGAGCTCTGGTGGGTGGATCTTGCCATTCTGGTCTTTGGTGTAAGGCGAACACGTCAACTTTCCGTAAGCACTGGGCTTGAAGACGCCGATGAGAGTAACCGTTTTGGTTTTGTTGTTGGCAACATAGCCCAGCATCTTTTGCTGTGCGGACTGTGCTGCAGCACTTTCCGGAATAGCTCCGATCGTGCTCGCAATCCGGTTTGCCTCCGCAGGGTTGCCGGTCTCCGAAAGTTCGATGTACAGGTCGACCCCCTTTTCCTTCTTCCTGCCTCCCCAATTTTCCTCCGCCGCGGTAGCCACGAAGTGGATCGTCTCGGTCGTACTTTTGTGGTTGACTGTGTACTTCGATTCCTCCCCGACGTCAAAGAAGAAACGGATGCTGCCATCGGCCCCCACTTTCACATGAGAATTCTTGAAAAAGTCGGTCTCATTTGCCAGTTGGAAGCTGAAGAAGTGCAATCGAATGGCGGAAGCGTGATTGAGCGACTCGGCAACGCCGGAATCTTCGAGCAGCGTGAAGCCGCCAATTCTAAGCGCGTCTCCAAGATCGCCTTTCACCAGGGCCGTCCAACTCTGTTGCGCCACAGTTCCCCCAGCGGCGGCCAGATCAACCTTGAAATTGAAGAGGACAGTGCGCCCGTGCTGCTGCGAGAGACTTAACATCAATCCGGCATCGTCCGTGTGACTGGAGAGGAAACTGCTCGCCTTGGAAACGAGGCTGTCGTGGAGATCTGATACTGCGGACGCCAGGGTATCCGCGAGTTTCGGAGGAACCGCTTTCACCTGGTGTGAAATAGCCTGGGAGAGCTTCTGGGTATCAATGGCCGCAGTTGCGGATGCCGATGATATGCCGACCGTGATTCCCACTGACTGTCCCACTTCCGTATCAGCAGCCCGTAAGAGATAAATCATCGCCGTCTTCGGATCGCTTTTGGTCACAATGACCGTGAAGTCATCACTGTGCTCGTAGCTGATTGAGGCGTTTGCTCCGGCGTCGATGCTGACGTCCGGTATTTCCAGTTTCTTTACGGCCGCGTTCACGCTTTGGTTTGCGAGTTCCAGATTCTGCGCCGAGAACTTGTAACTGCCAAAGCCGTAACTCAAGTCAAACTCGTTGTTGAACGATCCGGAAAAGCTTACTTTGCCGATACTTCCTACCGGCATGCGTAAAGCACAATCGGGCTTAAAGGGGAAAAACAAACTACTGAACGCAGCTTTAATGGCCGTCGTAGTCTCGAGCGTGTTGCTTACGGGATGGCAGTACGAAAGGGTGGCGCTGGCTGCTCCGGACGCTTTCCCGGAGATGCCTATTGCGTTAACGGTGCCGCTTCCCGAGATGTCTCCGGTAATGTCGAAGTCGAGGTCGATATTCACATACACAATTCCGTTGGCCGGCCCACTCGATACATCTGTGGTATCGGTCGAATCGATAGTTTTTTGAATCGAGAACGCGTTGCTGGTCGCGCTGACTGCCAGCGTACATTTCGCATCAGCATTTAGCGAGAAACCGATTCCCAACGGTAGGTCCCAGTTGTGGTCGCCTGTCAGCGACAGGTTCGCAGGATTGGAACTTACAGCCGACTGGATTGGCTGGCCGGCGAACTTAGCTACTTCCCGTCCGATTTCGAAGAGCGCAGCCCTTTGTCCGTTGAAAAATGCTTTGAGATCGCTAAGCGACTCGAGATCCTTCGTGACGTCGATTGTGAGTGTGGTGGATGTGGCTGACGAGGTGGCCATCCGTACCTCCTTGAGGCCTGGTCCCCGAACTATACACTGCACGATGTCTCGTCGTGTCACATCCTGGGCAAATTGTCCTGCTGATGTCGGTCCGCGATGAGACGTGTGATTTACCGATGGGTTATGAATCAGGACGCGGCTGGAGAACTGGGAACTTAAACGGAACTATGCGCTGAGATCGTCGCAGACAAAGACAAAAGGGGCACGCGCCCGCGTGCCCCTTCCTTCTACTCGACAGAAACTCTGATTTACGCGTTGCCGCCGGCAGCCATCGCCTTCGCCTGTTCTTGCTTCGGCTGATTGTCCTGTTGTTTCTGCTTGCCCTCGCTGCGGACCTGAATCCCACCCTTCAACGCTGCGCCATCTTCCACGCTGATGCGTACGGTCGAGATGTCACCGCTAACGGAACCTTCGGCGCGAACGTCGACGCGATCGCTGCAGTCGATATTGCCATTCACCTTACCCATTACGACCACTTCTTTGGCCTGGATGCTGGCATCGACCTTGCCATTCCGGCCAATCGTGACGCGGCTCTCGGGCATGATGATCTTGCCTTCAATGCGTCCGTCAATGTACAGCGCTTCCGATCCGGTGATTTCGCCCTTGATCACCAGCGTGCGGCCGATGGTCGCCTGATCCACTGGAGCAGTGACGTTCTTGATGGGGTTATATGTGTTGGGGTTCGAAGCCGGCGATCCGGACTTCAGGAACGAATTATCCGACGACTGAAGCATGCGACCTTCCTTGGGTTCCCGCCCGGCGCCTGCTTGCGCCGCCACCATTCCAGCGGTTGGTCTTGAATTTGTGGCCCGCAGGGTGCGTGGCCACTTGGCCAACTTGACTATCGCACAGAGGTAAGAGCCGTAGAGAGATTACGGAAGGCGTTGTACACTCGCGGAAGGTTCATAACCGCCCGGAATCAAATGGGATTGTCATCCTGAGGCCCGCGCTTTTTGCGGGCCGAAGGACCTATGCATTCTCTCACCATGCCTACGGACTATTCGGCATTCTCAAGCTCCTGTGACAGCTCTTCCCACTCGCCAACCAGAGTCGCGTGAGACGCCTTATTAGAATCCAGTTCCTGCGATTGCCTCTGACTCTCTTCCGCACTCACGAAGCTTTGGAGTGCGGTTTCCAGTCGCGCGACCTTGTCCTCGGTTCGGCTGATTTCCTGTTCGAGTTCTTGTACGCGCTCTTCCATCTGTTTGCGCTTGAGAGGATTCAGACGCTTCTTGGGAGCTTCGGCCCCAGCCGTCCCATGGTCGCTGCGATCGCCATTTTTCGGTAGCGGAGCGGATTCGCGTTTCGAGGCAACCGGAGCCGCTTCACCTACCAGTTCCATTCCGGGCACGTCATCCAACGTTGGCGCAGTATGTTGCCCGCCCTGTTTACGCCACAGATAGTCCTCGTAGTTTCCAGGAAAGATTTCGACTTTCCCATCGCCGACTTCGAACACTCGTGTCGCTAGCTTGTCGATGAAATACCGGTCGTGCGAAACGAATACAACTGTGCCCGTGTATTCCATGAGGGAGTTGAGCAGAACGTCTTTAGCGCGGAGATCAAGGTGGTTTGTCGGTTCGTCCAGAAGCAGGAAGTTTGCCGGATGCAACAAAAGCCGTAGTAGCGCGTAACGCCCGCGCTCGCCGCCGGAAAGCACTCCGATCTTCTTGAACACGTCTTCATCGGAGAACAGAAAACACCCGAGCAGACTGCGCAGTTCCGTTTCAGTGGAGCGCGGCGAGGCAGCGCCAAGGTCGTCGAGGATGCGGGCATCCGGATCGAGCTCTTTGTACTGATCCTGCGCGAAGTAATCGGACTGCACGTTGTGCCCGAGCTTGTATTCGCCTTGCGTCAGCGGTTCAGTTCCAGCCAGCAGTTTGATCAAAGTTGACTTGCCCGCGCCATTTACGCCGACGAGCGCGATCCGATCTCCTTTCTCGATCATGAAGCCGACGTCGCGAAACACTTCCTTCCGCCCGGACCCGTTCCTCCCCGGATACGTCTTTGCCACGCCCTGGAATTCCACGACAATCCGCCCGCTCGCCTTGGGCTGCGGAAACGAAAAGTGGATCGTCTTCTCCTCCGGTGGGACCTCGATGCGCTCGATCTTCTCCAGTTCCTTAATCCGGCTCTGCACCTGCTTGGCCTTGGTCGCCTGATAGCGAAAGCGGTTGATGAAGACTTCCAACTGCTCGATGCGGTCGCGCTGATTCTTGTACGCGGCCTGCAACTGCTCATTGCGCTGTGTCTTCTGCGCCAGGAACTTGTCGTAGTTGCCGGTATAAAACCAGAACCGCTTGTTCCAGATCTCCGCAATCTTGTTGACAGTGACGTCGAGAAAATAACGGTCATGCGAGATCAGGACAAACGCGTATGGATAATCGTGGAGATATTCTTCGAGCCAGTTGCGCGCTTCGAGATCCAGATGGTTCGTCGGCTCGTCAAGGAGCAATAGATTCGGCTTCTGAAGCAGCAGCTTTGCTAAAGCCAGCCTCATCTGCCATCCGCCGGAGAACTCGTCGGTCTGCCGCTGCCAGTCTTCCTTACCAAAACCAAGCCCCATGAGAATACGCCCGACTTCCGCTTCGATCGAATATCCATCGCGCGTGCGGAACTCATGTTCCACCCGCTGATATCGATCGGCCACAGCGTCGTACTCCGCGCTGGTGTGATCGAGTTCCGCCATGCTGTGCGTCAGAGATTCGAGTTCCTGCTCCATCGCGCGCAGATCGTCAAACACAGACATGCACTCGGCAAACACGGTTCGCCCAGAGAGCGTCAGACCATCTTGTGGCAGATATCCGGCGGAGGTCCCTTTGGCAATGATGAGCGAGCCGTAGTCGAACGTATCCATGCCCGCGAGCACCTTCATGAGCGTGGATTTCCCCGTGCCGTTGCCGCCCACCAGACCGATATGGTCGCGGTTGGTAATCAGCCAATCGACGTTTTCAAAAAGAAGTTTGTGGCCGAACCGTTTTCCGGCCCCGGAAAGCTGAATCATGCTGAAAATATCGTAGCAGGGGCAGCAGCAAAAGCCGGGATTCGTGAGTCTTTTTCGTGACGAGCCAATGTATTCCCGGTAAAATCTAGAACAGAGTTTAGGGCGATAACCCATGATTCACAGCGTAAAAGATCTCTCACCCGATCAAAAGCTGGCCCTCGAAAGCCTGCTCGGTCGTCCGATTCTGGACGGGGAACAGGTCAGCGTGCAGACTCTGCCTGCCTCGCCGGAGTGGCTCACGGACATTCAGCAGGATGCCCGAAAAAAAGGCACGGATAAGCTCTCGATAGAACAGATCGACGAGGAAATCGCGTCTGCCCGCCGTAGCCGCCGTTCGCGTCCCGGAAAATGATTCGGGTCGTCATTGATACCAACGTCGTGATCTCGGCTTTACTCCACGCCAAGAGTCTCCCCGAAGCCGTGATCAACCTCGCCTTTTCCGGCGATGTCGAATGGGTCGCGTCCGAACCAATTCTTGCCGAATATGCAGAAGTCTTACAGCGGCCACGATTTGCCATCAGTTCCGCGAGAACAGCTGACGTTATGTCGAGAATACGTGAGTCCGTTTTGCTGGTCGTGCCGACGATCAGGATCGAAGCGACCAAAGACCCTGACGACAACATGTTCCTGGAATGCGCCCAGGCCAGAGGGCGGATTACGTCGTAACTGGCAACATTCGGCATTTCCCCAAGGCCTGGCAGAAGACTCGCGTCATGACTCCACGTGAATTCATCGACGTGTGGACGGCCACGCCAGATGACTATCTGTGAGCCCACCAGCAATCTATATGAACGTTTGCGGTAAACTGGTCGGGCGATCAAAGGAAGCACAACAGATATGACTCGCAGAGGCCTATTTGCTCTCGGAAACGCAATTCTATTGGTGTTGATTCAGGCCAATTTCCCAACCAGAAGTTCTGCCCAGGCCACCACTTCGGACCAGTCATTTCTCGGCCGCTGGGATCTGACCTTGAAGACACCGCAGAAGGAGGCTCCGTCGTGGCTGGAAATCACTGAAGAAGGCGCACAATTCCACGCGCGAATGACAAGTCGGTGGGGACACCCGCGCCCGCTTCCCAAGGTTGAAATCTCAAACGGACACATACTGTTCGTTTCTCCGAAGGAGGAAGAAGACAGAAAAGACGACATGGTATTCGAGGGCAAGCTCTCCGGCGACAAGCTCTCTGGAACCACCACTGGACCTGATGGAACTCCATGGCAGTGGACAGGAGAGCGAGCGCCGAAGCTGACGAGAGACGGGGCACCCAAGTGGGGGAAACCGGTGCAGCTATTCGATGGCAAGGATCTGAACGGCTGGACCATGAGCGACCCCAATGCGGCCGCCAAGTGGACGGTGGAAAACGGAATTCTCGGTGAGTCCCGGTCATGGACCGGAATTGATCAGCACAGACAAATTCACCGATTTCAAATTGCACGTTGAATTCAACTGCGCTCCCGGAGCCAACAGCGGCGTCTACTTGCGTGGACGATACGAACTCCAAATCGAGAATGACGCTGATCCCGAAGGCCCAACGATGCGCACTGGCGGGGTGTATGGGTTCCTGGCGCCGTCCCCGGAGCCACCACGCCGCCCGGGAGAGTGGCAGAGTTACGACATCACTCTGGTGGGCCGTGTCGTCACGATCGTGCAGAACGGCCAGACGATTATTGATAAACAGGAAATACCGGGTATCACGGGCGGCGCTTTGGACAGCCACGAAGGATTACCGGGCCCCATTTACTTACAGGGCAGCGAAGTTGGGCACGTTTCCTTCCGCAACATCACGATCACGCCTGCCAAGTAACTGAGCGAATTTCCGGAGGGGTCGTTTCAAACTAGCCATTACGGCCAGATCACTTCCGCCAGCGACTCCCGGGGAGACGCGAGTGGTCTCCGAACCCCGGGATACGCTCCCCAGAGTTCGCTGTGAAACTGGATGCGCTCAAGAGCGCGATCGATCACAGCCTCCAGTTCATGGAAATACTTTACTTCGCGGCCCTTGGCGAGCCGCTTCTTTGCCTCTTCGGGAGCGAACCATGTGGGCTTGCGGTTCGCTTCATCCGGCTTCCGCATCTGATGTATTTCCATCAGGAACGCTTTGACCACGAACTCCTGCACGCCGCCGGGCTGCCAGAAGACGCCCTTAGAATGGATGTAGAGATGGAAGTGGCGAGGCTCAATCGTTCCGAGCGCACCGGCTTCTTCCGCCGCTTCACGCTCGGCAGCCTGGCTGTGCGACAGCCGGGGATCTGTTGACCCTTTGGGAAACGTCCACTTATTGCCGCCGTTGGTATTCACCAGCAGGAACTCGATCGCCGAGCCCCGTCGACGATAGCAAACCGCCGCTACCTGCAACGGCAAGGACTTCGCAATCCGGGCTGAACCCATGAGTTCCTCCTGAAATACACGTTACATGGAAGATATTTCAAGAATGTTAACGTGCAACAAAAATTGTGCACTTTAGGAGGTTACGAAAGGGTTACGTGGCGCAGTTCACAGGCCTTGTCCATATACGGGAATCGCCGCCCCCGTCACGTCTTTCCCCCCGTCGCTCGCAAGCCACAGAATCAAGCTGGCAATGGACTCGGGCTTAACCCAGGTTGCGACATCCGCTCCCGGCATAGCCGCACGATTGGCAGGCGTGTCAATCGTCCCCGGCAGGATGACATTGGCCGTAATCCCCAGATCTTTATTTTCGATTGCCACGGTTCGGATCAGCGAAACCACAGCCGCCTTTGACGCGCTGTATGCCCCAACTTTGGCTCCGGGACTCTCTGCCGCACGGCTGCCAATCGCAACAATCCGCCCCGACCGCGCGCCGCGCATATGTGGGATGACCGCCCGGAGAATGTGAAATGTGCTGTTTACGTTCATATCGAACATGCGCTGCCATGTCGCGTCGTCGGTGTCGGCAACGGTCTGCCCTCCCGCGAATCCGCCAACGGTATGGACGAGTAGATCAATTTTGCCGAAGCGCTCCATCACGGTCTCAGCCGCCTTTTTGGCCTCTTCGAGGCTGTTGAGCGTGGCGGGAAGAGCAATGAAGTGCGGATGATCGAAGACAGTTGAAGTGATTTTGGGAGCAAGCCCGGCGACCGCGAATCCGGTATCAAGCAAGGCTTTGGTGACGTGAGTGCCTAGCCCGCCATTGGCTCCAGTAACGAGTGCGACTTTGTCAGCCATGCGATCAGACTATCCAAAGGGCGCGGCAATCGCAAAGAACTTACGAACCACCACCGTGCGAAAGCGAAATCTCCATCGTGGTCCAACAGTCATGGCATTCTGACGACTAGCAGGTTCCTGGAGAGTGAGATGCGGGAAAAGTCGTCAGACCAGCGGGCCGGGCTGTTCCTTCGCCGCGTTCCTCGAATGAATTCTATTGCTGAACGATCTGGCCAGGATTTGGATGAACCTGCTCGTCTTTGATATTGCTCGAGTCCCAGCCACCGCCCAGTGCTTTCACGAGATAGACTGAGCTCACTAACTGCTGTCCGAGAAGCTGCGTCTCAAGCCGTTGATTGCTCAGCAGCGTAGTCTGAGCGGTAATTACATCCAGATAGTTCGTGACTCCGCCGACATAGCGGTTATTCGCAATTTCCAGCGCCTTGCGCGCATCCTCAACGGCGGCACCCTGCGTGGAAAGCGCTTGCGACAGCGTGCTGAGATTGCTGATTCCATCTTCAACCTGCTGGAAAGCCGTAAGCACCGTCTGCCGATAATTCGCCACAGACTCGTCATAGGCCGCCCGTGCTGCCTCGAGGTTGGCGCGGTTGCGTCCTCCCTGGATGACGGGTTCCAAAATGTCTCCGCCAAGCGACCAGAACAAACTTGGAGCGCTGAACAGCGAACCCAAAGCCGTGCTCTGCAATCCTCCGGCGCCGCTTAGTGTAATGTGCGGGTAGAACGCCGTCCGAGCCAAGCCCACCTGGGCATTCTCGAACGCCATCTGCCGTTCAAACGTCGCGATGTCAGGCCGGCGCTCCAGTACATCTGACGGAACTCCCAGCGGCACAGCAGGCGGAGCCATTTTCAAAGGAGCGACCTTCATGCTGAAACTCGGCGCCGGTTGCCCAACCAGCACCGCGATCGCATGTTCGTATTGCGCTCGGGATTGTTGAAC
Organism: uncultured Pseudomonadota bacterium; assembly: GCA_963718345.1. GTDB lineage: Bacteria > Pseudomonadota > Gammaproteobacteria > Burkholderiales > Gallionellaceae > Sideroxyarcus. The sequence continues at coordinate 142,513 of CAVQZH010000001.1, forward strand.
CAGGGCGGCCTGCGAGATCGTCGAGTCGAGCAGTGTGGCCTGCTGCGCAACCTCAAGCCCGCTGGCAATGCCGCCTTCATGGCGGTTATTCAGCAGGTCCAAAGCCTTGCGCTGATATCCAACCGATTCCTCCACGACCTGATATTCCGCATCAAGTTCGCGCAAAGTGAAATAGTCTGCAGCGAGCTCAGCGGTCAGCACCAGTTGCACATTACTCAAGTCCGCAGCGCTGGATTGCAGTGAAGCATTCGCCGCCTCCACATTCTTACGCACCCGTCCAAACAGGTCCGCTTCATAACTCACGTTGAACGGAATGGCGTAGACGCTCTGCGTATAAGGCCGGATCGGGTGAACGCCGTTTGAGGTAACGACTATAGACGACGCCCCGTTCAGCGGGCGATTGCCAGAGCCTCTCTCGCGCACCGCAGACGGATCGGCAGCCACCTGCGGAAAGTAGTCCGCCGTGGCGACTCGCGCCAGCGAGCGGGCTTGATTCAGTCGGTCCCGCGCAGCCACCAGAGACTGGTTCGCCTGTAGCAACTGCTGCTCGTATCCATTCAGCGCCGGATCCTGAAACACCTCCCACCACGACCCCTTGGGAATCGCGTCTTTCGGGGCAGCCGGCTGCCAGGGTGGCTGTGTCTTCCACGCGTCCGGCGCCGGCGCAGGAGTGGCAGGCCGAGCGTACCGAGGTCCTACAGTGCAGCCTGCGGCGAATGTCAGACAGGTCAGCAACGAAATCAGAAACCCTCGCTTCACTTCTGGCTCCCTGATTGCCCGCTCTGCTTCTTCTTCCCGCGATTCTGCTGTCCTGACGGTCCCTGCGAATTCTTCGGTTGTTGCTGTTGCTGCTCGGGAAGGTTCTCTTCCTGGCGCGTGTTCTGCGGAGTCTGCGGCGGTTTCGCGGCGGACTGATCCTCTCCCTGTCCGGGCGACGCTTGCGCGATATTCACTTCCTGTCCGCTCTCCAGCGAATCGGAAGGATTGATGACGACCTGGTCCTGGGTCGAGACTCCGCCCAGAATCTCAAGCGTCGTTCCGTAATCCTTCCCGATATTGATCGGCCGCAACTGTATTTTCTTATCGGGTCCGACGATGGCCAATCGCGGTCCCTCCGAGCGGAACAGCATCGCATTTACCGGAATCGTCACTTTGTTGACGTTGGATCCAATGGCGAAGTGAACTTCACCAAACGATCCCGGCAGCAATCGACCATCTTTATTTGGAACGTCCACTTCCGTGAGCAACGTTCGAGTATTGGGATCGATGGCCTCCGCCGTACGTGCTACCTTCGCGGAAAATCGCTGTCCGGGAAATTCCTGCAGCGTCACGGTCGTCGACTCGCCCACTTTGATAAACGGAGCATAGGCTTGCGGGACGCTCGTATAGACGCGCAACGGGTCCACGCGTGCAATATCGAACAACTCGCGACCCACCACACCTGCGCCCGCATTGATCAGTGCTCCCGGATCTACATTGCGCTTCGTAATTACGCCGGAAAACGGTGCGTAGACTTTCTTGAAGCCCTCAAGCTGTTCCAGTCGACGAACATTCGCATCCGCCGCCGCCAGATTCGCCTGCGCCTGCCGATACCCGCTGGTCTGCTGGTCGGCTTCTTGCGCCGAGACCGAATCGCTTTTGCGCAGGTTCTCCCACCGTTGCGCGCTGATCTTCGCCAACTCCAGTTGCGCGACGATCTGCTCCCGCGTTGCCCGCGCCTGATTCAGTTCCTGATCGACTTCCGGAGCATCGATGGTGGCGAGTAAATCGCCTTCATTCACACGGCTCCCAATGTCCTTGTACCAGCGAACGAGATAGCCGCTGGTTCGCGCATAGATCGGCGACTCCTCAAATGCCAGCAATGAACCCGGCAGCACTAGTTCCTCGTCAGGCTTTTCCGCCAGAGGATGGACCACCGCAACCGTCGGAATCGTTTCTTGTTCCGTTTCTTTCGCAAGAGCGCGTTCGTGACTTGCGCGCGAGATCAGTGTGATCGCGCCGGCAACAACCAAAATAAGCAAAGCTACCCCAACCACCATCAGCGCGCGGCGCGGGGGCGCGGGGGGAATCTCGGGCGGCGCCTGGATGCTATGCGTCTGATGGCGGGAGCGTGCTTCCAGTTGTGCGATTTCCTCGTCAACTTCAGCCTTGGTGCGGAGGTGCTCTTCACCCGCGCTATGGCCGTGTGGCCCGCTCCGCGCGCGCTGTTGTTCTAGTTTTTGCTCGTTCTCAACGCTCATGCTCACTCCAAATCTAAAAGAACCAATCTACTCTTTAAGCAAGGCCTTGTTCGCGCGCTTGTTTTGCTTCGCGGCGGCTATGGAAAATCGCGAAAACGCTCGGCACAAAAAACAGAGTCGCCACCGTCGCAAACAAAAGTCCGCCAATTACCGCGCGGCCCAGTGGCGCATTCTGCTCGCCACCCTCGCCAAACCCCAGCGCCATCGGCACCATCCCGATGATCATGGCCAGCGCTGTCATCAGCACAGGCCGCACGCGCGTATAGCCGGCAGCAACCGCGGCCTTCACCGCAGGAACGCCCTCATCCATCTGCTCGCGCGCAAAGCTCACCATCAGGATCGAGTTCGCCGTAGCGACTCCCATGCACATCACCGCGCCCGTCAGCGACGGCACATTCAGCGTCGTGTGCGTCAGCAGCAAGAACCAGCAAATGCCGGCAAGTGCCCCTGGAAGCGCCGCAATAATGATGAAGGGGTCCAGCCACGACTGGAAGTTGATCACGATCAGCAGATACACCAAGCCGATCGCCCCCACGAGTCCGATGCCCAAGCCAATGAACGACGACCGCATCGTCGCGACCTGACCACGCACGATAATATGAGTTCCGCGCGGAAGCTTATTGTCAAAGCTGTCGAGAACTTTCTGCGTATCCTCCGCGACCGCTCCCAAATCCCGATCCTGCGTGCTCGCATATACATCGATGATGGGCTGCACGTTGTAGTGATTGACTGTCGCCGGTCGCACGGTCGGAGTGATCTGCACCAGGTTCCCCATCAACTGCGGCCCCTGTTGCGAAATCACCGGGATATTCATCAGATCCTGCAAGTCGGTCATCCGGTACTGCGGCGCCTGCACTGCCATCTGATACGTGACTTCGTTCCGCGGATTGAGCCAGAAATTCGGGGCGGTCTGAAAACTTCCACTGAGTGAGACGAGCGCGCTCTGCGCAACCTCACGCGCAGTCAGTCCGACTTGATTTACACGCGTCCGCTGAATATCCATGTACAACGTGGGTAGCGACATCAACTGTTGTACGTGCACATCTGCGGTACCTGGAATATGTCGCATCTTGCCCGCGATTTGCTGCGCGATACCGTAGTTTGTCTGCAGATCTGTTCCAACTACCTGCACATCAATCGGCGCCGGGATTCCGAAGTTCAGAATCTGCGTCACGATGTCCGCAGGCTGGAAGAAGAATTCCACTCCCGGATAGTGACGCGGCAGAAACTCGCGCAGGTGCCGGGTTATATCCGCTGTCGGCATGTGCTTTTCAGGATCGAGGGCGATCAGAATCTCGGCATCGCTGCTACCAATAGTTCCGTTCGAACTGTACGTCTGGTTAATGCCCGAGTTGGGCAATCCAATGTTGTCCAGTATGGTCTGAAGCTGTCCCTGCGGAATCTCTTGCCGCAAAGAGTTCTCGATTTGATCGCACAATCGCGCGGTCTCTTCCACCCTCAATCCCGCACGTCCACGCACGTGCAAGCGCAGAAGTCCGGCGTCGACTTGCGGAAAGAAATCCTGCCCTAAGAAGGAAAACAGTCCGAGCGATAACACACAGAAGACGATGAAGCAGATGACAAACAGTCCGCGATGCGCCAGCGTGGTTTCCAGCAACGACTCGTAGCTTCGCCGAAAGTCTTCGAACTTTCTCTCGAATCCCCTCTGAAAACGGCCAAAAAATGATTTCGGAGCCTCCGCCCGGTGTTCGTGCCCTCGCATGATGTACATCACCAGCGTCGGAATGAGCGTGCGCGAGAGCAGGTAACTGGCAAGCATGGCGAAACTCACAGCTTCAGCCAGCGGAACAAACAGAAACTTAGCCACGCCGCTCAGGAAGAACATCGGCACAAACACAATGCAAATGCTGAGCGTGGAGACGAATGCCGGCACCGCAATCTGCTGGGCACCGTCGAGAATCGCCTGCCGCATTTCCTTGCCCATCGCAAGATTGCGCTCGATATTCTCGATCTCTACCGTGGCGTCGTCGACCAGGATCCCGACCGCAAGAGCCAGGCCGCCCAGCGTCATGATGTTGATCGTTTCCCCGATCGCGCCCAGCAGAATGATTGATACAAAAATCGATAGGGGAATGGAGATCGAAATCACGATCGTCGGCCGCCAGTCGCCCAGAAAGAGCAAGATCATGCAGGCCGTCAGTACCGCCGCGATCAGCGCTTCCCGGATCACTCCATAAATCGATGCGCGCACAAACAGAGACTGATCGAACAAATGCGCGATCTTGAGTTCCGGAGGCAGGCTTTGCGCAGCCTGGTCTACGATGTCTTTGACGCCTGCAACGATCTGCAGCGTCGACGCCGTTCCGTTCTTATAAATCGACATCAGTGCGCCGCGGTTCCCGTTTTGCCGGACAATGTTTGTCTGCGGCGCAAAACCATCGCGGATATGCGCCACATCGCGCATATAAAGCGTGGACCCATTTGTCGTTTTCACCGGCAGGTCATTCAGTTCCGCGATCGTCTCGGGCGTGCCGTTCATTTCCACGTCATACTCGAGCGGGCCAAGCTTCATCGTCCCGGTCGGCAGAATGATGTTCTGCGCGTTTACCGCATTCACGATGTCGACGGGAGAAAGGCCGTACGCCTGCAACTTCGGTAGATCAAGATCCACCTGGATCTGCCGCAGCTTTCCGCCATAGGGATAAGGAGTCGCTGCGCCCGGCACCGTCGCCAGAAAATTCCGCAGGAAATTCTGCCCCAGGTCAAACAGTTGTTGTTCCGGCAGTGTTTTGCTGCTCAAGCCCAGCTGAATAATTGGCGTCGTCGATGCGCTGTAAGAAATGATCAGCGGTGGCGTTGTGCCCGGTGGCATGCTGCGGACTGCAGTCTGGGAAATGGCCGTGATCTGCGCAATCGCGCCCTGCACGTTTATCCCGGGACGAAAGAAAACTTTGATGACTCCCAGTCCGTACACTGACTGGGATTCCATGTGCTCAATGTCGTTGACCGTCGTCGTGATCCCGCGCTCGGAGTTGGCCACGATACGGTTTGCCATGTCCGATGGAGACATTCCGGTATAAAACCAAACCACCGAGACTACGGGAATGTTGATGTCGGGAAAGATGTCCGTAGGAGTGCGCAGAATCGTGATCGGCGTCAGAACCAGGATGACGATTGCCATCACGACAAACGTGTACGGACGCCGTAGGGCTAGCGCAACAATCCACATTCGAAACCACCTGCTCCTAACTCAAGAAATCGTACTTCGGAATCGGGCTCGCCCCTGAGCCCCCCGCTTATGAACCCTTAGATTCGATACTATGCGTATCGGATCCTAAATACATGAATTGGATTATATGGTAGCTTAGGAACATGCGCCATAGGTGGACGGCTGCTTCCTACAGCAAAAACGGGAACGGAAAGCGTCCTCCAGGTCGTCCTCGCAGTGAGAAAGCCCGCCTGGCCATACTGCAAACGACTCTGAAACTCCTAAGCGAAAATGGCTTCGCCGACTTCACCATCGAAGAGGTCGCCGAGCGTGCCGAGGTTGGAAAGGCCACGGTATATCGATGGTGGCCTGATAAGGGCGCGCTCATCGCCGACGCCTTTGCCAGCAGCACCACCCACCGTCTTCATTTCCCCGATACTGGCTCGGTGTACACGGATATGAGCCGCCAAATGCGTCAGTTGATCAAAGTGTTTCGCAGCCGCCGGGGGCGCATCGTATCCGCTATCTTGGCGGCAGGCCAGAGTGACAAGCACCTGATTGCTGCGTTCCGGGACCGCTTCTTATGGCCGCGCCGTCGCGAAGCCTACGCCACGCTGGAGCGCGGTGTTCGCCGCGGAGAACTACGCAAAGACATAGATCCAGACTTGCTCTTGGATTCTCTTTACGGCCCCATCTACATGCGATTTCTCATTCAGCACGACCGCCTAACTCCGGATTTTGTGAACCGCCTGTGCGCGCTCGTCCTCAGCGGCGCAAAGTCCGCTCCCAACGCGCGGCGAACAAGGAAGCGCCTCGCGGATACTCGCAAGCGTCGGCTCGCCTCCGCTGGTTAACCCCGCCCCATTTCTGCATTTGGAAGAAAACAGCCTTGTACTCATGCCATCTAATACTTGGATGTAGTGGCTTCTAATGCAAACTGTCAACGCGATGCACCTAAGATTCCGGCCACGTTACGTCACAAAATTTACGAACAGCGGTGTAGGAGGTCGGAAGCGCCGCATTTGAATATTCGGTGACAAAAGATTGACACAAAGTTGACCTCCTCTCCAGAAGCGAAGTCACTCCGTCCGAATCCAATCAGTTCGAAGCGATGCCAGGACCAAAACCCAGTAGATATACCGGCATCGTTCCCTTGAATCCAACCAAAAGGACTGGCATGTCTGCAAGAAAGATTGCTCATTCTATTCTGATTCTGATTGTGCCCATGCTGCTGGTGGCGTGTGGCTCTTACACCAACCCTACCTCGATACCACCTGCGACCGCGCTGCGGTTGGTGTTGGTGGCGAACTCGATTTCGAACCGCATTTCCAGCTATACGGTCGATCCGCAGACAGGCCAGTTGACGCCCAAAGAGACCGTGCCCACGGGTGGCACGAATCCCAGGGTCATAACGGTGGAGCCCTCTGGGCGCTTTGCCTATGTCGGGAATTCCAATTCCCACAACATCTCCGTTTTCGCGATCGACGCGAATACCCGACACTTATCGGCGGTTGGTTCGCCCGTGCCTGTGGGAAGCGGACCGGGGTTCATCGTAGTGGGCCCGATGGGCAATGTTCTCTATGCCGTGAACTCACAATCCAACGGCATCACTGGATTCTCGATTAATCCGACCAGCGGTGCGCTCACTCCACTCAGTGGCACCGTTCCTACGGATGACGCTCCGGTTCTCCTCAGCTTCCATCCGTCCGGCCAGTTCGCCTATCTGACTAACTTCAATTCCAACGATCTCACGGTATATCGCGTCGAAAGCTCCGGAGCCTTGGGACTGCTCGGCGCAGTTCCCACTGGCTTGAGTCCGTCCGCGATCAGCATCCATCCCTCTGGAAGGTTTGCCTACGTGGCCAGCTTGGCCTCGAATGAAATCACCACGTTCTCGATCGATCAGGCCAGCGGAGCCTTGACGCCGCTTGAACCACGGGCCACAACTGAGGATGGCCCAAACTCCATAACGATGGACTCCCAGGGCCGATTCGCGTACGTGACCAACGCGATTGCAAGCAGTATCTCGGTGTTCGCCATCGATGTCTCGACCGGTGTGCTTACACTGCGCTCGACCGTATCAGCCGGCACAATTCCTGTCTCCTTGACCCTGGATGCGTCGGGCCGTTTCGCCTATGTTGCGAACGAGGGCTCGGACGACGTGACGCTCTTTGCCGTCGATTCAAACACCGGAGCCTTGACCCCAGTCGGCCCGCCAGTCAAAGCAGGAAGTGGCCCGGCCTGGGTGACACTGGTCAAGTGAGCGGTCGGATGCGGGTATCAACCAGTGATAACGGGAGCTAGTTACTGACGGACGTGACACCTAACTCAAAGGTCAAGGACGAGTATGTCTACATGCTCCGAAAACGAGGGTAAATGGTCGGGGCTGGCACGATCACTGTGCCCGCCTACCCGCCACCGTCGCCACTGGCACCATGGATTTCAACTGGTCCAGTGACACCAGCACACTCTGCCAACGAACCGAGTCTTTTTTCGTTTCAATCGAGGCCGAAGGGTCGGAATAGAACTGCAGGATGTTATCGCGCAGCTCCGGCGATGTCAGATCGAACTTCCGCTCCGACAATTGAGCCAGCAACTTCGCATAGGCCTCGTCGGTGAGCGAGTATTCCGCCGGCTTGGTCGGCTGGCCGCTATCGAGATCGCAGTTGGGGAGCGCCAGAGAGTCGCTACGCACTTCTTCGAGAAACGCCCGGTACTGATCGACCGTCGTGTTGATGCTTTTGAAATACAAGTCTTCAGTTTGCGGAGTCGGATTGTTGAACGCTAGTCCTTTGAAGGGACCGACTTTCGGCATGTATCGCAAGAGCGTGGACAGTATCCGGGTGCCCGACGCCCGGTTTGACGTAGTCCTTTCCCCACTGCTTTTCATAATCAGAACGAGAAAGACGATATAGGAACTTCTTTTTCGCGAAGTTCGGCGTCTCGCGCATCATATCCTTCTTGTGAGTTTGTAGTGCGACTTGCGTCATTTCTGGAATCATCCGGCTGACCGCGAAACGATAGGAGCCCACGGCCATATCCTCGTGGGTCAAAACGTCCTTCAACTGCATTCCATACACGACGGGAAAGACCCGCTCCAGCAACGGCTTCGAAACCTGGAATCCGATGAAATCGTGATACTGCTGTGAAGCATAGCGATTCTTGGCGACCTGTACGGTGTCGAACCCAAACTCGGTTTTCAAGTGAGCCGTCTTGTCCTGGGCATAGCGAACGGACTTGCCATACTTCGCGCGGAGCTTCGGATACTCGATCGCGACAGCCAGGTTGACGGCGGGATGGCCCGCGATGTCCGACGCATAGTGCGAGAGAGCGCCCAGTGCGAAGGCGTATTCGTCGACGTCCTGGCTTTCGAGTAGCAACTCGCGGACAAAGTCTCCGCTGCGAACGTAGTGCACCAGATCGCTGAATTCTCGGCTGCCGAACGGGTAGTAGCCAAGGTCCTGGATGACCGCTCCACCGTAAGCGTAAGCGTGAGCTTCTTTGAGCTGCTCTTCCGACAACCCCGGATATCGTTTGAGGAGTAGCGGGCGGATCTCGTCGGTCCAGAGCAGGTCGACAATTTCCTCGTGCGTGAGAACGGAGTATGCGGACGAAGGGATGCTACACACCAAAACGATAACAAGGAGTGCAGTTGTGGAAGCAGAGAGCAGGCGCCAACTCCTCGAGATGACATCCGCGCACACAGCGGTGTTGTCCATGGCTCAAATCCGGCCGAGAACGAGCAGAATAACGACCACGAAGAGGACCAGCCCGACACCGCCGGTTGGGTAATAGCCCCAGTCTCGACTATGCGACCACCGTGGCAGGGCTCCTAGAAGCACCAGAATCAGAATTACGATCAATATGGTTCCAAGCATGGTTTGCTCCTTTTTATTGCGATGAGGAAGGGCGCGAGCTCCGAGTAGGCCTCGCGCCGATCACGATTACAGATTGAGGCTGAGTGTGAGGTTCACGCCCGGATACCTTGCGTTGCACAGGTAATACACGCCATCGATTTCGACAACATAAACATCTTCCGTGTATAGCCAGTTCGATGGCCATGGTTGAACGAATCCGAACGAGTAGCCCCCGTATTGGAACCGGCGATCGCGGTAGTTGGTTTCAGTGACACGAAACCGGTGATCGCGTCCAAAATTGGCTCTGTAACGGTCTTCGGGAATACGTCCGCTCCCGTTGCCACGAGCGTGTTCTTCCGGCTTGCCCGACTTCGTTTGCTGGGCGTGTTGCTCCTGTACCTGCTTTTCTTCCTTGCCGTTTTTCTCCTGCTGCGCACTCTCTTGCCGCTTCGCGCTGTTTTCCTCTTTGCCCTTCTCTTGCTGCTTCGCGGGTTGCGCCTTCTCTTCTTTTCCCTGAGCAGGCTTATCCTTGTTCTCTTCCTGCTGTTCATGCTGCTCCTGTTGCGCGTATACCGGGAGACCGACCCCGAGGGTAAACGAGAGAACTGCGGTACTGATCGCTCCGATGAGTTTCATAAGATGTTGCCTCCGTTACTGAATCGCGAATGTCTCGGCCTTATTGCAGCTTTCCTGTCGTTGCATTGACCGGAGTTCCGATCGCTTCGCCGGAGACGAGAAGTTCTACTCTGCGGTTTTGCTGACGACCTGCGGAGTTATCGTTTGACGATACCGGCAACGTGTTACCGAATCCCTTGGACGAAACCGAATTCGTGGCCACGCCTTGCTGGACGAGGTAATCGCGAACTGAATTAGCACGATTCTCCGACAGTGTCTGGTTCATGGCATCGCCGCCGACGTTGTCCGTATAGCCGCCGACTTCGATGTTGAGAGATGGGTATGCGAGCAGAATCCCGGCGACTTTTGCCAGTTTCTCGCGTGCGCCCGGCTTCAACGAGTATTTCCCAGTATCAAACAGAACATCGGACATGCTGACGATGAGGCCTCGAGCGCTGTCGCGAGTCTGAAGAATTGAATTCAACTGCTCGGACAATTTTGCACGCATGGCAGCCTTGTCGGTTTCGGCTTGTTGGGTGGCCTGCTGCGCCTTCAGCATATCCGCCCGCGCTTGGTCGGCTGCGGCTTGCGCTGCCGCAGCGTCATTGTGCGCCTTAGCCGCATCGGACTCAGCCTGGGCCTTGGCGGCCTGGGCTTTCGTCGTATCAGACTCGGCCTGCTCCTTGCGGCGCGTTGCATCATCGGCCTCCGCCAGCGACTTTGCTTGCGCGTCCGCTGAATCTTGGCGCTCATTGGCTAGACGAACATCGTCCATTTTCTTCACTGCGATTGCGCGTGCATCTTCAGCAGTTTGCACTGCCTCACGGGAAGTTGCGATCAGCGACTTTCTGTCGATGTGCTTGTCTGTTGCTTGTCCATCCGCCTTGTTCATCAACCGAACGGCATGCTGATAGCTGTCAGGGGCGTACTGTTCTGCTCCCTCGGATTGAGCGATGCGCAGTGCGTTCCGCGCCTCGAAGAATTCGAGCGGCAAATTGGCATTCATAATCACGGGATCAAACTTGTAGCCAGTCGGAATGTAGCCGCCACGTTCCATCAGCTCATATTTTGCATTTACCGCTTCTGTGGTCCCCTTGGTCTCTTCGCGAACGACGTTTTCGAGAATCACAACATTGCTGGGCTGCCTGACGGCATAGTAAGGTTCCGCACTGACAATCAGAGCAAATGCCTGAAGGTCGGTGGTTACATTCAGCTTGCTGCGATGGTTGCCGCCGACCAGGACTTCACCCAGGTTCACGGCACGGCCCTCGGGGGAAATCGCCCAGAGAACGTAAGTCAAATACTCATTGCCGAACGTCGTCGGCTTCTGCAGATTGCCGAACTCCGCTTCGATTGCAATGGATCCACGCTTGCTGTTTACTTCCGCTACGCCATTCGCGGAGGGCATCAAGTCGGTTCCGGCGAAATCAAGTTTCGAAGATCCGCTGCGATGCTGATAGTTGACCGCTTGCACACTTCGGCTGATTACGGTCACACGGAACGTCGGCGTCGTGCTCATCGGTTCGACGGCCAAGGTTTGAGAATTGGTCTGAGCGAATGCGCTCAAACTGAGGGTGATGCCTACAGCTAACAAGAGCTTGCTTTTCAAAGTAGTTCTCCTTGGGGCAGATGCCTGCCGAATTGCTTGTGCGAGATTTCAGCGATGTCCAACTCTGATGGTTGGGTTTCCTTAGGGGATCAGCAACGTGCCCACATGGATTCGGGACAACGAATGGAACAATCCGAAAATATTCAGGAGCCACAAAACCACGGCGATTACGACGACGCCGTTCAGGATGGACTTGATCGATCCCTGCATCGGGATGAATCGGTTCACCAGCCACAGCAGAACACCCACCACGACCAGAACTTCGAGAAGTTGAATTAACGGCATGATCTTTGACCTTCCTTGTTTCGCGAGCTAATCCCTCTCATCCGCCTGGAGGCATTGCCCGATTTCGATGTTCGAGAGTCTTTAGGGTCGAATCGTGTCAGCCGCAAGGTTTGGCGGCAGTCACACGGATGAAGAAGCTGATTCGCTGGATGTGGCCGCCGTTCGTGACCTGATCTGGACACGCCCCGGGCGACCTAAAGGTAAGAGCTGCGATTCAGCTTCGCGGCTCCGTCTACACACTCAGAAGATAATTAAGAATGACAGGTGCGGGATAGTGCGTCTGAGCAAGATAGCTCACATGTCAAGAAAGCAGGATTTGGCTGCTGGCAACATGCTCTCCGAGATTCAGGCAGCGTGATGAGGAGTCGTCCTACTGCTGGTCTCCGCACCGGTGCCGGATCGCAGTGGCGCCTGCTCGTCAGGCAAATCGAATTCCCGGCCACAGTCGAAGCAAACCCGGTAGGTGCGGTGTTTGATGGTGAACACACGGCTGAGATGACGGTGCCGGCAGCCAAGAGCGAATTGAATGATCCACAACAAAGGATTCATAAATCCTGCGCACGCTGTCGGCGTTCGCAACTTCCATTGGCGTCGAGCCACTCGAGGAGAGATCGCACGCTGGCCCGAGCCAGGGCAATCGCACAATCCGCGGCTCCGTAATAGATGTTTAGGCCGTCGCCATCGGCATCCATCGTGTACCCACATGGAAATACGACATCGTCAACATCGCCGTGGCGTTCGTACTCCGCTTCTGGCCCGAAGATCCACGAATCTCCCCGCAGCAAGCACTTCTCCGGATTCTCGAGATCGAAGAGCGCCAAGCCCAATCGGTACAGACAGCCCGAGGGCGTGTGCCGCACTCCGTGGTAGAACACCAGCCATCCTCTGGACGTCTCGATCGGTGGTGGCGACAAGCCAATCTTGTTCGCATCCCACCAGGCGCCGCGACGAGCTTCCAGCATGAGCCGGTGCCTGCCCCAATAGCGCAGGTCGGGAGAGTAGGAAATCCACATGTGCGACCCGAGCGTCGTCATCGGACGATGAATCAGCGCCCAGCATCCGTCGATTCTTCGCGGCAGGAGTGCCGAGTCTTTGTCATCGGGCGGCATGATTACGCCGTATCGTTCGAAGGTGTGGAAGTCTTTGGTCAGGGCCAGCGACACTCCGGGGCCACCGCGCGAATAGGACGTGTAAGTGACGACGTATTGCTGCAGTTCGGGGACGAACGTGATGCGAGGATCTTCAATGCCCCAGATCTCTTCCGGGATAATTCTTGGGATCGGCCATCAACGTGGGTTCTTGGTCGATTTGCCATCCATCGACGCCGTTGCGAGAGCGAGCGGCGCAAAGATGCGACAAGCCGCGACGATCTTCGACGCGGCAAAGCAGCAGGGTTGTACCATCCGCGAGTAGCGTGGCGCCTGCATTGAACACACTGTTGATGGGGTACGGCCAATCCTTACTGGTGAGGATCGGGTTTGCGGGATGGCGAAGAAGCAGTGGCTCGAAGCGAGTGCTCAGAAGGCTCACTTGCTTTTCTGCGGGTACGGTCATGAAAGGGTTTCCTTTTGTTCAGGCTCCTGCAGCGAGCGCATTTCGAGAAGTGCCATCAGGAATGAAAGAGTTGATTCTGCACCCTGGTTCTCATTGGCGCGATCGGGATGCAGGCCGTCCCGGCAACCGCCGGTTGCGGAATCATAAAGAGGTAGTTGCAGGTCGTTGTCGCCGAGGAACCAGTTGAAAGCCGACCAGGCTTCGCGGCGCCAACGGTTGTCACCGGTTACGCGGTACGCTTGCAGACAAGCGGAGACTGCGCCGGCGGCCTCAAGTGGCTGCTGATCAAAGCGGGCCTTCTCGCCATCCTGGCGATAGAAGCCTTGCGAACCGATCGGGACAAAGTGGCCATTGGTCTCGCAACGCTGAGTTTCCAGCAACCAATCCAGAGATTCGAGGCCGGCAGAAACCATGCGCTCATCGGAGCAAGCCGAACCCACGAGCAGCATGGCCTGCGACAGTCTGGCGTTGCCATAGGCTAGAACGTTCTCGAACCATTTCCAATCCGGCCGTCGGACTGACTCATACATTTCGAGCAGTCGCCGGCTGAGGGCGGATCGGACTTTCTGCGCGTCGCGATCTCCGGGATACGACGTGAGGTATTCCTGAATTCCGAGCAGGGTGTAGGCCCACGCCCGCGGACTGGTGAATTCGACCGCTGCGGGGAGAGAAAACTCGAACAAGTGACCGGCAGCGCCCCTGCATCCCTGATCGCGGGATCGGCCCAGAACCGTTCCGAGGGCCCACAATGCCCGCCCATGGCAGTCTTCGGAGCCGACCGGTTCGTTCCACCGGCGATCATAGCGCAGAAAGTTCTTGAATCTGCCCTTCGCGGGATTAAAGGCATGTTCCAGAAACGAGAGATACAGACTCAACGGAATCTGGGGATGTCGAGTTGATACTTGTCCGACTCCTCCAGCAGCACGGCAAGCAGGAGAGCCCGAGCATTGTCGTCTGTTGTGTATCCCTCTCTGCGGTTCGGGATCGTGAAGATCGCGTGCTGCAGCATTCCTGTGTCGTCGGTTAGACGATTCAAGTGATTCAGTTTCAACTCTGGCAACTGATCCAGCGATTTCTCTGCAATGCGCGCGGAGAACTGGACTCTCGGCCTCTCCATGCGATCGCTGCGAACCCGCGCAAAACTTTCCATGTAGCCTTGCGCCACTCGTTTCCAGATCATCTCTCGCGCAAATAGGTAAGCGCGTTTTCGCATGGCGTGACGGATGGCAGGAGTGTCGAGGAGTTCGATCGCCTTGTGCGCAATCGCGTCAGGATTTTGAAATGGAACCAGAGCGCCCCTGCGGTCGTCCAACAGCTCGATCGCATGCCAGTAGGGTGTCGAGATGATCGCTTTGCCAGCACCTAACGCATAGGCAAGCGTGCCGGACACTACCTGCGCCTCATGCCGATAGGGAGTGATGTAAATATCGGCGGCGCCAATGAACTCAACCATTTCCTCGGGGCTAACGAAGCGGTTGTGGAAGATCACTTGCGATTCCACCCCCATTTCCTTCGCCAGAGCCTGCAAGCTGCCTCGATACTTGTCGCCCTCGCGACGCAGGATGTGAGGATGAGTTGCTCCTGCGACTATGTAGACCGCATTTTTGTGTTTGGACAAGATCTGCGGCAAAGCCTGAATTACATTTTCGATTCCCTTGTTCGGCGAGAGCAGGCCGAATGTGAGCAGTACAGCCTTGCCTTCCACACCAAACCGGTCTTTGTAGAAGTTAGGATCCAGGAAGGGCAGATCTGGAACTCCATGCGGCACCATGTCGATCTTGCTTCCCGGCACTTTGAAGATTTCCTGGAGGAACTGGGACGACAACTGGCTCATCACAATGAGCCGGTCGGAGAGTTCGGCGATCTCTTCCATCACGAGCATTTGGTCAGGATTTGGTTCGCGCAGAACGGTGTGCAGCGTGGTTACGACCGGCATCTTCAGTCCGCGTAGCAGATGCAAGATATGGCTTCCGGCGGGGCCGCCGAAGATTCCGTACTCGTGCTGCAGGCACACCATGTCGATGTTGTTGAAGTTAAGAAATTCGGCGGCTTCCTGATACGACTTAACATCGTCTTGCGCGAGCGACCATCTCACTCGATCCGGATAGTCGTATCCTTCTTCGGTATCGTTGACCGGGAGAGCCAACAATCGGGCTGATCCGTATTCCGTCGATATGGCTGCGCAGAGATCCGTGGTAAAGGTAGCGATTCCGCAATGTCGCGGAAGGTAATTGCCGACTACGGCAATTCGACTGGGCAGAGATGGCTTCGACTGCGATCTTGCGCGAACTGCTGCCGTTTCAGTCTGAGCCAGAGACTGCGGGCCGACAACTTCCAGGAGGACTTTCGTTAGTACTGCGTTTGGCTAGCGACATTGTCCCCCTAAGGCCTGGTGAGAAACAGCGACGAAGGGAACACTCTCCCGATCGTGGGCAAGGTGGCACCGGCACTATGAGACCGGGTGACTGGTCTCGGTGCGTTCGCTTCTTGATCTCAAACTACTTCCACCGGTGGAATTCTTCTGTTGGTAGTATTCAACGAAAGCCAGCTCGCAGACTGATCAAAATTGACCACTCGCAGCTCTGGATCGCAGACATTCGGAGATCTGTGACTCGACGGCGCCTGATCTTCAAACTCGCCGTAAATGATCGGCCGCGCCGACTAAGCACTCACCGGCACGGGTACTAACTCCGGGACACACTTGGAGTTCTCAATGGATTTGGCGGCATCTTCGCCGTTAGTTTCCCCATGATCAGGGCCAACTTGCGGTTGGTTGTCATCTGGACGGGAGTCCGATCAGTCCGCTGAACGAAGGCAGGGGCGAGACTGCCGCGGCTTACTTTCACAACAAATTTGATGTTCTTCATGATTTCTCCTGGTGCTGGCTGCGGAACATATTGGAAGCGATCCAAACCTCTCCCATTTCAATTCACGAGCTACTATCTTTGCGTTTCATGCTGTGAACCGTCGAGCCCCTATCCTCCGTGATCTGAGATCGCCAGCTATATGCCTTTGTAAGGCTCGTAAGGCGGATCATGCTGCGTCGGCTTTTCGGAGTACGGCTTATACGGAGGCTCGCGCAGCGCTGGCTCCTCGGCGTAAGGCTGCATATGGAAGCTCAGGCAGTGGCGGCTGTTTAGCGCCTTCCGAATCGGGAGGTGCTCCCGGGTGCATCAATAGTGGTTCGATAGATTTGTTTGCGTCGCATGGCTAATCGGCTGAACATGGGCCCAGCTCCTAGGAAAAGAGTCGAGAAAGACGCGGCCATCGACGGAAACAACGCCGTCGCCGTGTCCAGCGCTACCCTCCACCTTCCTCATAATGAGGATGCACCTTGGGAACGATTACGCGATGGTCACAATTGACCATTTTCTTGGCGCGCAACCGTGCATTGTGTAGCCATGAAAGTCAAACTGAAAGAAGCGCTCGCGGTTCGTTGCCCCACATGTGGCGCAAAACCAGGGGAAAAGTGCGAACTCAGCACGGGGCTACCCCGCACAGAACCGCATCGAGATCGGCGCTTAGCGGCCTCGGAGAAAGTGAATGTTAGGAGACCTTCAGGCGATCGCCGGCTATGCGAGCGATGAAGACGAGACGGTCGAAGGCTTCAGTTCTACCACCGCCGCAGCCGCTGTGCTTTCTTCTACGGTAGGCGTCGAAATCTGGAGCAGTCCCTGCCGGCCGAGGTTCGGGGGAAGCACGAACGAATTCTGGTGTTGCATCACGACTTCCAGGACATGCGACAAGGCCTTCGGATTCGTATCCATTGTCGAAGCCGACACCGGCGCCGTGGAACGTATTCGCTGACATCCAATACTCACACGCCAGAAGCCAATGACCCCGGCTGAGGGATGACCAGACCTTCAGATAGTCCAGTGTGCCAGTTGGAGCAAAGCCGTATTCAATGTGAATCAAGCCAGTTTGGGCTTGCCTCGCATCAAATCGGCCCAGGAGATGACAACCGCTGATTCAAGAGTTCGCTCGAGATTTCCATTCGGGTTCATAATGGCTTGCTTTCTGCGGGCGGCGGGGTCTCAACCGCGGTCGAGTCTCGCCAACGTCTGCGCTCTTTGGATCGTCCGACGGACCAAAGTGCAACTCTCAGCCTCTGGCCCAGTCCGCGTTGGCCTGGGACGTCTGGCGTGCTTCAGCGCTGTCGAGATTGCAGCTCTGTTGCATGTGGCGAGAATGCGCGGAAACGGTCACGTAGGGCACGCCGAGGAAACGCCGGGCAACGATTTCAGTGACCTCAAGCCCATTGAAGTGCTGCGGCTTCACCTTGGCTAGAATCCGCTTCAACGCACTCTGTATCTTCGCGGCTCCGAGAGATCCGAAGAACATCGCCTTGACTTCGGTCGCCATGAAAAAGAAATTCCATCCCGCAGCATGGATTTTGCGATCGAGAGCGAATGCATCCAGCACCTTGACCATGCTCCATTCCCCGAAACAGGGCTCAGTTTCAAACCCAGGAAGCTGCGGCATCCCGGGCCACTCTCTTCATCAGAATCGTGCCGACTTGAACGGTTGGTGGCATCAGTAGTAGTTTCCTGTCTCGCTGTAACAATGTTGGACCGGTGCGAGAACAAAAACTGCTCAAAAGTGACCACTCTTGCTACGAGTTGCCGGGTATGCAGACTCGTTGCAGACTGACGGGTGACGCGCGATTTATGCAGTTGCTCCTCATCAGGGGACTATACTTGCAGCAGGATGCCACCCTCGACAGCAGCCAAGAAGAACGGCGGATTCGACCCCAATACTTTTCTCGCGACCATCGGCGAGGGCAGGAAGATCCTGGCCGTTCCCAAAAAGCAGACGATATTTGCGCAAGGGGACGAGGCGGACGCTGTCTTCTATGTGCAAAAAGGCAAAGTGCGGCTCACTGTCGTATCCAAGATCGGCAAGGAAGCAACGATCGCGATCGTGAACCAGGGAAACTTCTTTGGGGAAGGTTCGCTGGCGGGCCAGCTGTTACGGATGGGCTCTGCCGCGGCAATGACAGATTGCGAGATTCTCCGGGTGGAGAAGAAGACGATGATGGATGCGCTTCATCGCGAGCCTGCGCTTTCCGAAATGTTCGTGGCCTATTTGCTGGCGCGGAATATCCGCTACGAAGAGGATCTGGTCGATCAACTGTTCAACTCCAGCGAGAAACGCCTGGCCCGCGTGCTGCTCTTGCTCGCTCACTTTGGCAAGGAAGGCATTCCCGAAACTGTGGTTCCCAAGATCAGCCAGGAAACGCTGGCCGAGATGGTCGGGACGACTCGTTCGCGCGTCAGCTTCTTCATGAATCGATTCAGGAAGCTGGGCTTCATTCACTACGCCGGCGGCTCCGAAGGCGCGCTGCAGGTCCACAGTTCACTGCTCAATGTCGTTCTCCACGACTAGAGTTGATTGCAAATAAAAACGGCGTCCCGAAACTCAGGAACGCCCTGAGGATCAATCTCGTCCTCAATCTTAGTGGTCGATTTTCGCAGTCACTCCCTGAGGCTCAGCTTCGACTGTAACTTTCACTTTGGCTCCCGTTTTCAAGTGGACCTCATTGCTACCTGCGTCGGTCAGCGTGTTGTCGATACGGAGTTCCTTGTAAAGGTGATCGGCTCCCTCGACGACAATCTGCGCTTTTTCAGGTTCACTTGGAACACGGGCTCGAATGATCTTTTCTACCGTTCCAACCAAGGTAGTGCTCGGATTCTCCATTATCGGTTGTCCTCTTTTGGGGTAAAGCCGTTCCGTTACTGCGGCTTCTCATTTTGTTTCGGCTTTTCATCCTGAGCCTTTTTTTCTTCCGGTCTGGGCGCGGATTGCGGGTGCTGTTGTTGCTGTTGCGCCCGCGGTTCCGAAGGAGGGGCCGAGCGTTCAGGTTGCGAACGTTCGCTCGGCGGCGGAGTTTGCGACCGCTGAGCGGGCTCATTCCGGTTGGGCTCTGGCCGATTGTTCGGCTGTGCTACCGGCGTACGATTTGGTTCCGGTTGTGCCGCGGGCGGACGATTCGATTCCGCCTTATTCGGCTCCGGCTGGTTTGGTCGCGCTGTCGGCGCAGGCCGATCAGAGTGAGCCGCGTTGTTCTCGGGGCGAGTAGTACGATTTGGTTCCGGTTGTGCCGTGGGCGGACGATTCGATTCCGCCTTATTCGGCTCCGGCTGGTTTGGTCGCGCTGTCGGCGCAGGCCGATCCGAGTGGGCGCGCATTGTTCTCGGGACGAGTAGCCGGCGTGTTCGCGGATGGCTGAGCGGCGGTGCGATTCACTGGCGCGTTGTAAGGGCGTGCCGGTTGGTTTCGCGTGCACAACGGCGTGGTCGCTGAATGCTCCCGGCTTGGGAGTCGCCGCAACTGCGGGTGTGCCATGATTCAACGAAGCCCGCTGTTCTGGATTCGCACGGGCAGTCTGCTCGTGTTGTGTTTGAGCCGCTACCGGCGGGATATGCTTCTCGTGTGCCACCGATTCTTGCTGCTGCGTCGGATGCGCGCTGATTCCGCCATTGCCACCGTTGTAGCTGACCCGGTTGATCGTGGTGGTGTTGTTGATCACTGTCGTGTTGTATACGTTGTGAACGTTGGTGACGTTCACGTTGCTCACTGATCGGTTGTAGTAAAACTGTCCGTTCTGCCAACGTCCACCTTGATAGCCGTCGCCGAAGTATCCGTAGCCGTAACTGACTCCGCCGTAGAAGCCTACCTGCTGACCCCAGTAACCTTGGTTGAAGACGTATCCGTTACCGCCCCAACCCCAGTAGCCTGGCGTCCAAAGCAGACCAGGTTGCGGAGCCATGACCCATGTTCCCGGCACCCAGTAGTAACCGTCGTCGGAGTATGCCCAGTAGCCAGGCGTCCAGATGTAGCCCTCGCCCGGGCGCCATCGGTTGTTCGTAGACCGGCAATTCCGGCGGAGCGAATGAGACAGCGATGCTGAATTGCGCATAGGCTGCAGCCGACATGGCGAGCAGTACGAGTGAAAACAGCGACGAACGAATCGAGCGAGTGATACTCATTGTGATTCCTTTTGCCCGATGATCCTTCGCGTGCCCGGTGATGCTGTGCTGCTGCGGGCTGCGCCGATGGAGAGGGATGATTTTCCGGCCGAGACGTACTCGATGCCCTGTCTCGTTCGCAAATGATTCTGATAGAGACCTTCTCACGGTCGAGAGGTCGCAGTCTGAGCAAGAAAGCTCAGTCCGTTCCTTGGAACTCTATAAGCTGACTAGTGCAGGTCGGCACTATTGAGTGCTTCTACTAAAGCGGTGGTGAGATGAGAAGCCTTCACACCATCTGCTGTCGCCCATTCCATGGGCATCAGATGCCGGGCGCGCGCCGGGGCTGTCGCCGTACTCTGCCGGTGGCCGCACGACAGGCAGATCGCACCCACCTGCCGGATATCGGTCTCTTTCGATATTTCGTTTTCGCGCACACCCATCGAGCCAGCGATGACTGGGCCGGCACAAGCGTCACACGGGTATGCGGAGAGGTGAAGATACTGTCTTCTCATCGGGACTCCTTATTATGCGTGCTTTGCGGCTTTCCTCTCCAGGGAAACGGCGCTGAGCGACTTCCCGCATTCGAGGCAAATTCGCTTGGCTCGTGGCGTGATCAGCCCGCAAAACGGGCAAATTGTTTGAGACCGAACCTCCTGGGCCTTTGGTCTAACGATCGCCAGCAACGTTGCCAAAAATTTCCATGCGGACGTCAGCCGCCGACGGAGAGAGGGACGATACGGTTCCATCGATTTCACCTTGGCCGGATCGTCGCTTGCACTAGTCTCCGGCGACGTAACAATGACAGAGTAAGGCGCCAGATTCTGTGCACGATTGCTCACATATCCTCCCGATTCCTAAATTAGCGACGTGTCGACAGTCGATCTGCGTCGTTCTAGAACTGAGCAATTCAGATCAGCAAGTCCTCTCTGCATGAGCGATCATGATTGCAGAGACGAGCAGTTCTCCTCTCTCTTTCAGGTCCTCTGAACTAAGTCAGCTATCTGAAGCTCTCTCCTCTTAGTTCGGAAACTCCGAAAGGAAAAACTTCATGAAGAAACCAATGTCATTGTTGTTGATGTGCGTCTTGGGCGTGGTTGGAACGTATGCATCGGCGAGCTCGGCGCGCGAGGATACAGTCGCACGCTTGCAGTCTTCGGTGGATGTTCTGCACGCCATTATGGCGGCTCCAGACAAAGGTATCCCGGAAGAAGTCCTCAGCAACGCGAAGTGCATCCTGGTGGTGCCGAACTTGATTAAAGGTGGCTTCATCTTTGGTGGCAAGCACGGACGCGGGGTGGCAACGTGCCGTACCTCTGAAGGTTGGAGCGCTCCTGCATTCGTCTCAGTTGGCGGCGGCAGCTGGGGATTGCAGATTGGGGTCGAAGGCGTGGACCTGGTCATGTTGGTCATGAACGACCAGGGGTTCCAGCATCTGCTCTCGAGCAAATTCGAACTGACCGGTGAAGGATCGGTTGCAGCCGGGCCAGTTGGCCGTCACGCTTCCGCGGGAACGGACTGGAAGATGAACACTGAGATGCTGACTTACTCTCGCTCCAAGGGCGTATTCGCCGGACTGACGTTGGAAGGTGCAGTCGTGGAGCAGGACAATGACTCCACTCATGCCATCTACGGCAGGAACATGATGTTCCGCAACATCCTCTCGGGAAAAGTGGCAACTCCGCGAAGTGCAGATGCATTTCTAAAAGCCGCGTCCGAGGCTGGCCAACAGGCCAAGATCGCCGAAGCAAAAGAAGACGCCAAGTAGACGGGGGGACTGTTGGCAAAACTAGATTCGTGGCTGGACGGAACTGATGCCGGGTCCCGTCCAGCGGGAATCGTGTTGAAGTACGTAGAAAACGGCGGTCAAGATTGAGCAACCAAACAACTAAAACTTGATATTAGATGCTCATCAACTCGCGTCAGTGTTGGGAGCGCGCGTCTTGAATCCCGTACCGTTTGAGCTCCGAAAAAAATTCAAAGGAGATTTATGAAACTGTTTAAAGTAACGGCCCGTGTGCTGTTCGTCGTAATGCTCTGTGTGCTCGCGATCCCGCGAGCTACAGCCGATGAAACCAACAAGAAAACCCACTTGACCTTTACGGAACCGGTTGAGGTTCCGGGGCTGATACTGCCGGCAGGGAGATACACATTTGCGCTAATGGATTCCCTAAGCGACCGAAATATCGTGCAGATATGGAACGAAGATCAAACGAAGATCTTGGCAACCATTCTGGCGATCAATAACTATCGTCTGACGCCGACCGGTAAGACTGTGATCACATTTTCGGAGCGGCCCTCGGGAACTCCGGAAGCACTTCACGCCTGGTTCTATCCCGGAGACAATTTTGGTCAGGAATTCGTATATCCAAAGAACCGTGCGCATCAGCTCGCGCCGTCTAATAAGATCCCGGTGCTTGCGTTGCGGGCTGACGCAATCCCTGACGTGACGAGTTTGAAGGAAGTGCCCCTGGTAGCCGTCACTCCAGAAGACACAGAGGTATCTGTAGCAGAAGTGGTGCAGCCGCAGCCTGAAACCGTGGCAACGGCACAGCCGGCGAATCAACTTCCGAAAACTGCCAGCTCCCTGTCGATATTCATAGCGATCGCGCTGGTCTGCTTACTAATTGGCGTGACAATGCGCGGATTCTCAAAGTGGCCAACTGATTTGAGCATCAATCAGAAAAAGTAGTGGAAGCCGTTGCCCGAACAGCTGCACTCGGTCCATCTGTATGACGAAAGAAAAGTTGGAGAGCCGCAAACCAAGCTGGCTGCGACCATTCCTACTGTGGAGTTCGCGGGGAATGTTTGCAGTCGGCCTCGCGCTGTTATGCTTGGTCGGCGCCGCTACCCTGCAAGCGGAGTTCTACCAAGGTCACGCCAAGCAGCTTCTTCAGAGAGAGATCCAGAGAGCGACAGTAAGCAACGTAGTCCATCCCAACGCGCAGATCAAAGAGAATGACGTCCTGGGCCGCCTGGACATTCCAAGGGTCGGAGTCTCAGTGGCAGTGCTACAGGGAACAGGCTCTCGAACACTGCGGCTGGGAGCGGGGCATATTGAAAGTACTTCGCTTCCCGGAGACTCCGGTAACGTTGGAATCGCCGGACACCGCGATACCTTTTTCCGCGCGTTAAGAGACGTTCGCAAGCATGACGAAATTCAACTTCAGACGGCAACGGGGCTGTTCCACTATCAGGTGGATTGGATAGAAGTCGTCGCTCCTGATGACGTCAGTGTCCTCGCTCCCACAACCGAAGCTGCACTGACGCTTGTGACTTGCTACCCGTTTCAATTCCTTGGCGCAGCGCCAAAACGCTTTATCGTGCGCGCACACAGGTATTAGCGGTTTGTGAGCAAGTGTGACCAGACCGGCAGGACCGTGTCGTCTATGCGGCTGCCCCAGATCAATATTGTGCATATGCCGCCATTCATCCCAGTTGAGCATGTTGGTGAGGGAATAAAACATCGAGTGAGCAATTCGGACCAGCTATTGCTAGGGGCCTGCGCGATGATCATCGTTGACAGAGACAGAAGGCCGAGCTTTGGCTGCCAGAACCTGGATGACGAGACTCTCGTTCCCGTCATAGTCACCGTCGCGAGGGGGATTGAAATGCGCAGCGTTTGGGAACCGATAGGCGTACTGGGCCCGATTTATCGATTACTGGGTGAGGGCTTAAACGACGATGATATCGCAATGAAACTGAATCTAACTGAGGCGAAAGTACGCGGCTGCATTGCTTGGATAATTCAATTCCTGGAACTGAAGAACCGTCGAGAGTTGGCGTCATACGCTTCGATGGCAGTTTGATCTTCACATCGCTCGAAAGGCGGCAATCACTATGAAAGTCAACCTAAAAAAATGTTTTGGTGCGCAAGTGGCATATCTCAGCCTTTGGCCGATTTTGGCATTTGCTCAGTCCTCTGATCTTGCGCAAAACATGGCGGATTGCAAAGCCGGCCGCGACGACTGCGATCGCTCCAGGTTGAGCCAGTCGGAAGTGACGGACGTGGCTCTCGCTGCCCACGGACGAAATGTCGTGAACTGCCGGAACGGCTACGACTCGTGTGACCGTTCAAAACTCACGGAACCGGAAACGATTGCGTTGGCGGTGGCTGATCACCTGCAGAATGTGTCCGCCTGCAATGACGGCATGTTGTCGTGCGACAGGTCCAAACTGACCCCGTTGGAAGCCCGCGAGATGGCCGCAGCGCAGCAACAGCGCAATCTCGCCGCCTGCAAGGATGGATGGGGCGACTGCGATCGATCCAAACTGACTCCGGCGGAAACCGAGGCAGTGGACACCGCCAGGCGCCAGCTCAATGCATCAGACTGTGAGAACGGCGCTGGACTATGTAACCGCGCCCAGTTGACTCCTTCGCAAACCAGGGAAACGGCAACTGCAGAACTTCGGCGCAACGCGCAGAATTGTGCGAATGGCTGGGATCAATGTGACCACTCCAAACTCACTCCCCAGCAAGCAAAACAGACAGGTTACTCAGAACACCAGCGCAATTTCTCGGCTTGCAGGGACGGGCACGAGACTTGTGACTATGCAAAACTGAGTGCCACTGAAGCCAAGACGTTGTCTGACGCTGAGCACAAGCGCAATTACACGGCTTGCCTGAAAGGGTTCGGCTATTGTGATCCTTCCCGGCTCACGGTTGAGGAGGCTCGGACGATCCACCCTGACAACTAATCCTCTGGAGTGCGAGGAAATACTTTTTCTACGCGAGCTTATGATTCAACGAGAGTGTCCGCAGTGCGGTAGCGAACTGGTGCGGGCTAGGCGCCCTGATCAGCAACTCGGGTCGACAGTCGCCCCCGCCACGTCGGGTGGCTGGCGTTGCAGCGTTTGCGGGGGCCAGTTCACCGCTGAGCAAATCCGCGACAGCAAACGGACAAAATCCACCGCCATCGAGCACGCATAGGTAGAAAACTTGGTCCGAACAGCCAAACCAGGCGTAGTTTTTAAGAATATCCCGTGCTGCCGAAAGAACCACAATCCTTTGAGAAAGTTGCTCTCGTGCAGCTTCCCACAACAACCGCTTCTTGCAGTCTCCCGTTCGCAGGATCGATGAGTGCGATTTTGCACTGAGTAGCTGAGGCATGTGGCTCGAACTAGAGAGCAGAATTGACCATCTCTCAAGGCGGCGATGTTGAATACTGTTGGAGTGAAAACTGGTCAACTCACGTTGAAGCAGATATTGTCTGTGCGGTGCCCCGTGTGTAGAGCCAATCCTAAGGAGCAGTGCACGCTTTCAACTGGCCATCCATCGATCAAGACGCACGCCAAACGCGCAGTGGCGGCCGCCAAAATTTCCCGCCCTGAGAGCTCTGGCCAGGCAGCGCTCCGTTCCCTGCGGGCGCTTGCAGCCAGTGGCTTTCGCGTGCTGTTCCACCCGAAGTAGGACACAATGCCTCAAAAGGAGAATAAGCTGCAAAATCAAGTGTGCTTTCAAATTCACAAGAATGGCGCCCCTGTCGATGGCGTCAGCTATCCGACCCTGGTGGAGGCGTCAGTAGCGCTGGAGAAGGCGGCGCAGGGGGGCGAAGTAACCGAAGTGGACGGACTCGATCAGATCGTACGGCGCTACACTGCGGACGAATGCCGCAGCGCACGCAATTTTCGGTAGCCGCGTCGG
Organism: uncultured Pseudomonadota bacterium; assembly: GCA_963718345.1. Classification (GTDB taxonomy): domain Bacteria; phylum Pseudomonadota; class Gammaproteobacteria; order Burkholderiales; family Gallionellaceae; genus Sideroxyarcus. Next base: position 168,454 of record CAVQZH010000001.1, read on the forward strand.
CCGCGGTGACCGGCTAGCATCCGAGTCAAACCCACATGCCTTGGGATTTGTGAGAGATAACTGTTGAAATCTGCCTACACTCGTTGACTACTTGGTTGCGACCGTACCCTTAGGCGCGTCAGCCCGCCAAACGTACAAGTATTTCTCGTCGCTCGACGTTTCCACGGGAATGTTTTTCTCGCGCGTCACGCGGTTCAGCGCGGAGCGGAGATTCTGCATCTTCTCGCCGTTCAGACTGCTCAGCGGAATCCTGACGGCTTGCCGGGGTTTCAGCTTGGTCAGATCGGACAAGATGTCTGTCACAGCCTTCCGGTGTTTTCCTTTGCGACCCTGCGGAACATCGGACCGATCCACGGTTGCATACTTAGTATTGTTTCCATTTCCACTTCCCTCCCCGTTTCGTCCCATAGGCTCCCTCCCCGCCCCACCGTACTCGTAAGCGTGAAATCGTACCGCAACGAATCGTATCCTACAACTAAAAATCCATACCGAAGCTTAGCGATCCTAGCCGTCAACACCCCCCCCTCTCCTAACCTTAGTATTATCAATGGCATGCTTCACCCACGTTGCACTAAGACTTGCTAAGAGTTCACCCGTAGAGCAGGAACGGCGCTACAGTGATCCCATCTTCTCCGAATGGAAGCGCTCGATAGCATTTCTAAATAGTTTGTCGTTGTGTACAGGACTTCTACGGAGACACCACCAAAACATGATCAAAATTGCGCTGGGTAAGAACGCGCGGAAGTTCGATCCCGACACTTTCCTCGCGACCATCGGCGAAGGCCGAAAGATCGTTGCAATTCGGAAGAAGCAAACTATATTCACGCAAGGCGACAGGGCAGACGCCGTCTTTTATGTTCAGAAAGGCAAAGTGAGGCTCACCGTCGTATCCAAGGCCGGCAAAGAAGCCACGATTGGCATCGTGAGTGAAAAAAAGTTTCTCGGCGAGGGCGCGCTGGCCGGTCAGCTTTTTCGTATGGGGTCCGCGGTTGCCCTGACCGATTGCGAAATCATGCGGGTAGAAAAGAAGTCGATGCTCGCTGCCCTTCATCGCGAGCACGCGTTTTCCGATCTGTTTGTGGCGTATCTGCTGGCGCGGAACATCCGCTACGAAGAAGATTTGGTTGACCAACTCTTCAACTCCAGTGAAAAAAGATTGGCCCGCATTCTGCTTCTGCTCGCTCATTTCGGCAAGGAAGGCATTCCCGAAACCGTTGTCCCCAAGATGAGTCAGGAGACGCTTGCCGAAATGGTGGGGACGACCCGTTCGCGAGTCAGCTACTTCATGAACCGGTTCAGGAAGTTGGGTTTTATTCACTACAACGGCGGCCTGCAGGTCCACAGTTCGCTTCTCAATGTAGTGCTGCACGACTAGCCGCTCTCAGCTGCGAGTTGCCGCAGCCGTGTTCACGCAAATACTGCGCGCTCAGTCATCACTGTTCCCTTTTTAAAATTCCTGAAAGACAGCGCGAAAGCCGCAGTAGTATGCCGTTCCGCACGTTTGCCTTCGTCTGGATTCCACCTGCTTTGCTACGTCGATATTTGGGCCAACAGACCCCACTTTGTGACATGAGCAATTGTGAGCAGCTTCATGATTCCGAATAAGGCACAATGCAGACACTACAACAAAGGATTGTTTGCTTCTCCCTAGCCGCTCCCAGGAGGACATATGTGGATTGCAAAGCATTTCAGGCTGTCGCGCGCGTACTCCGAACTTGAAAGCGTTAACTGCGGAACGCACCGCAGAGCTGCAAGAACTTACTCACCGTCTGCTTCGAGTGCAAGATGAGGAGAAGCGAAAGCTAGCGCGCGACCTGCACGACAGCACCGGCCAGACACTGGCTGCACTGAAAATAAGTGCGTCGCTACTGCAGGAGAGTTGCCAGAAAATCCCGGACGCGCTGGCCATGGTGTCTGAGGTTGTGCAACTGGCGGATCAGGCCATCGAAGAGATTCGAACCATGTCGTACCTGTTGCATCCCCCACTCTTGGATGAGGTGGGATTTGCTTGCGCGGCCGAGTGGTATATCGAGGGATTCGCCAAGCGGAGCGGGATCAACGTACGGGCCGATATCGCGAACACGCGGGCGCGTTTGCCGAAAAACGTGGAGATCGCTCTATTCCGCGTCTTGCAGGAGAGTTTGACCAATATACACCGCCACTCCGGAGCTTCCGACGCCAGCATCAATTTTCTCCATGAGGGTGACGCCGTCATTCTGGAGATACGCGATTTCGGGAAGGGCATACCTGAGGAGCGCTTGCGGTTGATTCATGGAGTCAGCGCAGAAACAGGTGTCGGTTTAGCCGGGATGCGCGAGCGATTGCACGAACTGAACGGGAGGCTGGAGATAGAATCCAATGCTCGCGGGACGAGCATGCGAGCAACGGTTCCACTCGCCATGAGGACTCTATCGGTACCCTTGGAAACTCGCGGGCTAGGCTGCGCATCAGCATGCGCCTGAGAGAACGTGGACAACGCAGATCGCCGGGTGGCCACCAGGCGGGCATCAGACGACAAAGACTTTGTTATCGGTCACCAACGTATGGTGAAAGCGACTTTGTCCACTCTTCTGCCCCGGCGCAAGCCGGGGCTTTTACACATCCACATTAATGCCGTTGAGCGATCCGGCGGGCGCCAACATTCTCCAGCAGCAAGCCAAGTTCGATACCTTCCTGGAGGAATTCAATCACGAACGACCTCATGAAGCTCTCGCCATGAAATGCCCGGCCGAGGTCTACTCGGCTTGCTCTCGCCCTTATCGCGGCATTCCCGAACCGCACTACCCGTTCCACGACCGCACCGTCATGGTCACCAGCTGCGGACGTCTTTGCTTGTACAACAAGAAGATCAACCTCAGCGTATCTCTCGCCGGCCAGGCCGTCGGAGTCAAAGAAGTCGACGACGGCATCTGGTTGGTCAGTTTTATGAATTACGATCTCGGCTATATTGATCTGGAGGAAAAAACTTTGCAGCCCCTGCAGAACCCCTTCGGGCCAAAAGTGTAACCCATGTCTCCGGAACGTTCTGTTACCTATGTCTCCGGAACGGACACAGGAAAATTGGTCGGGGCGATAGGATTTGAACCTACGACCCCCTGCGCCCAAGGATTGGCCGCACGAAGAATCAACAAGTTAGCTCGATTTGTCGGAGTTTGGATTCGCCTGTATTCATGCGGGGTCTGGCGTCTTTTAGCCAACCGCGATCCAAACGGAAACAAACGGCCACTGGGCACAATTTTGGGCACAGTTTGTCAGAGCGATCCGGCGCGACGGAGAAGCCTGCTCCTCGCCTCTTCTCAGGCTTGCCCGTGAGAAATTGGGCGTGCTCTGCTCCCACAAAAACGGTCCATCTTTGCAGATGACGTAGTCCGAAGTTTGTGGGTGACGGCAGGGCGATTTTATGGAAAGCACCATGCGAACGGCCCTAGGCTGTGAGAACATTGCGCCAGCGATGGCGGAGGTGTGCCTATGTTCGATCCGAATATCGGAACCGCGACACGATGGCGGAAAGGTCAGACCGGAAACGCGGGCGGGCGGCCTAAGAGCAGCGTTGAGTCGAGGCGCTGCGCAAGCGCCTCGCGCAGACGGTGGACGGCAGTCCTACAGGCCAGACCTTTGCGGAGGCGATAGCGGACAATTTGGTTCGTATCGCGTGCTCGCAGGGACCAAGCGCTGTGTCAGCGGCGAACGAGATTTCTGACAGGATCGAAGGCCGTTCGCGACAGTCCATCGAGTTCTCGGATATTAGTGCTGACATTCGCGGCAGGTCGGACGAGGAGTTGCGATTCCATCTGGAGCATGATCGTTGGCCGAGCGACGAAGAGAAGGCGCTGCTCCTAACGTCCTCACCGCACTCAACCGCATGAGGCCCTCTGCTCCTCACTTGACGCAAAATCCCTTCCCGACAACGGCGTGCCGAATAGCCAGTCTGTTGAACTCCGCCGCTGCCGAAGGAGATCAACCGAGAATTCTTAGTCCGTGGACGAGCCTCACAAAGCCTGCTGTGTCTCCTGTATCGTGATTGCGGTTGATTCAACAACTTGCAACCGAAGCCAATCTTCGACACGAATATTTTTGGCCACGTTCAGAGCGGACTGATTCCGCAATCTGACTGGCTGTTCCTTCTTCGTCGTCAAGAGCGATATCGCTGGCGATTGAGCATGATCACGGCATTAGAGCTTTCGGCAGGCGTTCATGGAGTTTCCACCAGAAAAGTTTCCGGACCTTCGCAGGCAAGTGGAGCTAGCGTTTGCGTTATCGAAGGGCCGGATTTTGGAAGAGCCAGTTGCGCTGATTTGCAAGGAAGTGCTGCGCACACAATTTCCGTTGACTGCACCCGCAGAAAACGTGGTCAGTGCGCATCTGGACGTCATTCGTCGCGCTGGGACAGTGAAACAAATCCTCGAAGGTCGCGTTCCGGTTAAGGGAGGCACGGCGGGTTTCAAGTCAACATCTGCGATACATCAGGTGATCAGCAAACTGAAACAGGAATGGATCGACACTATCGAGAAAATTGCCACCGATATCTACTCCGACTGGCGCGAGCATTTCGAGCGTGAAGGAAGGCGACTGCCTTTGGATATGTGTAAAGAGTTCGAAATGGCGTCAGCTATGGCTGCACGAAAAAGAAGTCTGACCGAGTATTTCCTTCGTTGGCTCGGGGCGAGCGCCGAACCTGCAGAGGTTAAGTTCGCAATGAATAAGCTAGACGGGTCACTTGATTTCGCAAATTTCGTATTGCGCGAATTTCTAACCCGAAACTACAAGCTCGAAAAGCATTCGTCAGATGTGTTTGACCACTTTCAGCTTCGGTATCTCGCGTTGGACAGGTTCATTATCGTAACCAACGACTCCGATTTGCTCCATCGGACCTCCATGTCCCCGCAAAACGCTCGCATCCTGGCCTTTGAGCAGTTCTTGCGAACGCTCTGAGTGAGCTAGCACGGCTTTTTTGTAAACGACGGTTGCTCGCCAGCGCAGGCGCAAACCTCATTGCTCACGTCGAATGCCGCCCGGCCTACCGGATGACGTGGAATGGAACGTTGCTGGTCAATGTGCCGCTGGGAGTAATCACGGTGACGTAGCCGGTGGTTGCGCCGCTCGGAACCGTCGCGATCAGCAGAGTGTCGGATTTGGCCGTGAAGCTTGCCGAAATTCCGTTGAAAACAACGCCGCTCGCGCCGGTCAGTCCGTATCCGAGAATGCCGAACTGCTGGCCGACTTTCGCCGGATTTCGTATGAAGGAGACGAAGGGGTTGAGATCGGCAGACAGCCTGAAAACGGTTCCGGTCTCAGTAAAGGAGGTGCCTCCTTCCTTCGTTGTTCCGTAGAAATTACCGTCGGTCGCTTGGAGCAGCCCTCCATCAGGATTAGAACCGCCAGGGCAGATAGATCCTACGCAAAATCTGTAAAGAGTTGTCAGCGTGCCCGTTGCGGTGATTTCGAACACCGTACCCCCTCCGCCTGAGACAGCCCCGTCATCCGGTGTCGTCCCGTAGAAGTTTCCATCGGTGGCTTGTGTTAATGAAACTGGATAGCCCCATCAGGGCAGTCGCTTACGATGCAGAAGACGTACAAGGTGGTCAGCTGAGCTGCAGAAGTAATTCGAAAGACCGTGCCACAACCAGATTTCATCGCACAAACGCCGCCAAGACTGGTGGTCCCATAGAGACTGCCATCCAAAGCTTGAATCAGCGAGTTTGGTTGGCTGCCATCCGCGCAGTTGGGAAGCGAACAAAAATTGTATAGTGTAGTTAGATTGCCAGATGGGGTAATCTTGAACAGCGTTCCGCAGCCAGTCGAAAACTGCGAAGTGGAACAGTTGCTGCCTGTTCCCCACCACTTAGTTATCCCATAAAAATTTCCGTCGGTGCCTTGTATCAACGAAGCAGGGAAAGCGCCATCAGCACAGTTGCTGAAAGAACAGAAACTGTAGAGCACAGTCAAGTGACCTGACGGAGTGATTTTGAAGACGGTTCCACCTCCGTTGATTCCGGCCGTGTTTGCTGTCCCGTAAAAATTTCCGTCAGCTGCTTGAACCAACGCGCCCGACGGGGCACACCCCTCCGCGGAGGCGTCGAACGAGTGCACGGTTGTGAGCTTTCCAACCGCGGTAGTCTCAAAAACTGTGCCACAGAGGGAGGAGTCCGAGCCTCCATAAATCGTAGTCCCATAGAACTTGCCGTTACGTGGCTTGCACCAGCGAGGCCTGCGGGTACTTGCCGTCAGCGCAATCTGCCAGCGTGCAAAAACTGTGACAGCCTAGTCACTTTCCGTCAGGAGTGACTTTGAAGACCGTGCCGCAGCCGTTACCCAGCCATGCTACAGCTGGCACCGCCCAAGTAAGTCGTCCCGTAGAAGTTCCCGTCAGAGCCTTGGACAAGCGCCATGCCCAACGGGTAAGCCTACCATTTTTGCCGTCGAAGTTTGCCAGAGTCGTGAAGGTCTGCGCATTCGAAATCATCGCAGCCGCCGCGAAAAAGAGAATCACTCCAAACGTCCACAGCCATCCACGAACTCTCACCATCGAAAGCCTCCATCACAAAACGCGCTGTCGAAGTTGCGCTCCCCTTTAATTCACCGTAAACGTCGCGGTACTAATCGCCGTCCCGCCTTTGGTCACGACGCCGACCGGACCTGTCTTGGCTCCGGCAGGGACGGTTGCCGTCACCTGCGTATCGGAGTTCACCGTGAATTCGGCTGGCACATTGTCGCCAAAGCCCGACTCCGTTCGTTTGCGTGAAACCCGTTCCGGTGATCGTCACCTGCGTTCCCACCGCGCCGCTCGGCGGATCGAAGCTGAGCACCTGCGGCGTCACGCGAAATGGCTGATTGCTGGTCAGCGTGGTCGCGCCCGTGGTCACGGTAACCGATCCGGTGAGCGCGCCCGCGGGTACTGTCGCGAAGAGAAAGGACGATCCAGAAAGTTTGACGTTGGTCGCTGGCACTCCGCCAAACTGCACCACGGAGGAACTCGTGAACCCTTGTCCGAAGATGCCGATCGTCGCACCCTCCTTGGCAGAAGTGGGCTGAGTTTTCACAAACGGGCCAAGGCCGGTGGTCAGGCTAAAGATTGTGCCGTCTCGCCGCCGCCAGCTTCGGATGTTGTCCCGTAGAAGTTCCCGTTGGTGGCTTGAAGCAGGCCCGCTAACGGAAGCTCACCGTCGGCACAGCCAGGCAAGGAGCAGAAGGTGTGAAGCGTGGTGAGGGCGCCACTGCCGACTGATTTCGAAGACTGTGCCATAGCTCTCAAGTTCGTCGTCGAAATCGCCGGAGGTTGTCCCGTAGAACATGCCGTCGGTACCCTGAACCAGCGGACCGAAGGGCACAGCTCCATCGGTGCAGTTGCTAGTCAGAGAGCAGAAGTTGTAGAGGGTCGTCAGTTTACCTGTCGGACGTGACCTTGAAAACCGTCCCGCAGCCTTGGAGACATTCGCCCGGGCTGCTGGTGCCTCCATCAAAAGTTACTCCATAAAAATTTCCATTGGCGGCCTGTATCAACCCGCCGTTGGGGTACATGCCGTCGGTGCCGTTGAAACTGAATAGTGTTGTTAGATAGCCTGACGGGCGTCATCTCGAAGATAGTGCCATCGCCGAAAGTCCCGCCATATAAGGTTTCACCATAGAAGTTTCCGTTCGCGGCCTGCACCAGTTCGCCATCCGGTTCGCTGCCGTCCGTACCAATGAAGTCTGCAGCGTGGTCAGTCGGCCAGAAGGGGTAATTTCGAAAACCGTGCCCGCGCCCGCGCCGCTGAATCGAGTCGTGCCGTAGAAATTCCCATTCTTTCCCCGTACCAACCCTCCATCCGGCTCCTGCCCGTCGGCGCAGTTGGATGTAGCGCAGAAATTGTAGAGCGTGGTCAGCTTGCCTGTTGGCGTGATTCTAAAAACGGTTCCACAGATCCCGGATAGGGGCAGCCCGCACCGCTCCCCGCTTGGGTTGTCCCATAGAAGTTCCCGTCGACGCCCTGGACCAGAGAGCCTACGGGACTGCTAGCCATCGCTGCAGTTCGTTTGAGAGCAAAAGTTGTACAAGCGTCGTCAGCGCACCCTCGGGCAGTCAATTTGAAGATCGTTCCGCAGCCATCACGGCGTTAATAACATTCGCCACCTCCGAATAAGTTGCCCCGTAGAAGTTCCCGTCAGCGCCTTGAGTGAGAACGATTGTATATGGGGACTGCCATTGGTTCCGATGAAATTCACGAGCGTGGTGAAGCTCACCTGTGCCGACGACGCCGTCGCCATCACCGCGTAAACCACAATCACTCCCCACACCCACCGCCATCCACGAACTCTTGCCATCGGAGCCTCCTCGCACAAACCCGCGCTGCGGGGCCTATTTGACAGGGACAAATCGTCTGAACCGGGAGGGAAGGACTTGCTGGGCCGCAGCGAGGATGACTATATCGTCCGGGAATCGGACGGTCAAGGCGTAGCGCTCATTGAGGGATTCTGAGTGCTATGGGGGTTTTACGACAGCTCCGCAGGCATCCCCGTCAACATCGCCAATCGCGCTTTTCCACTTACCGAATCACGCGGAACGGCACATTGCTGGTGAGCGTGCGACTGGGCGTGTCCACGGTGACGAATCCGCTGGTCGCTCCGACCGGGACCGTGGCCTTGATGTAGGTGTCGGAGACAACAGTGAAACTCGCTGGAGTCCCGTTCAGAAAAACGCCTGTGGTTCCTGTGAACCCTTGCCCGAGGATGCCACCGCTCTGCCCAACTCTGCCAAAACTTTGCACGAAGGCAACCAATGGGGAAAGGCCACCAGACAGCCTGAAAACCGTATGCGCCGTTGTTCCATAAAGATCACCGCTGCTAGCTTGAAGCAGACCGGCCTGTGGGTAAGCTCCGTCAGGGCAGCTCGCTTCGGTGCAGAAGTTGTGCACGGTGATCAGCCTATTGTCTGCGGTGATTTTGAAGACATTGCCGCAGCCGCCCTTCTGACCAAGGGAGCCGCAGGGCTGGTTTCCCTGAGGTCCGCCGCGCCATGTGGTCCCATAGAGGTTCAGGTCACTGGCCTGAATCAGCCCAAATGGCCAGTAACCGTTAGTTCCGTCCAGTTGGTGCAGCAGCGTGAACACACCGGTAGCCGTTATCTTAAAGATCGTGCCGCAGGGGAAAGCATCACCCTTAGCGGGGCAAAGATTTTGACCTCCCCCGGTGGTTGTGCCGTAGAAATTCCCGTCGGCAGCTTGTAACAGTGCCCCGGGCCCCGCTCCGTCGCGGCAAAGCAATGTGGAGCAAAAGCTATGGAGCGTAGTCAGCTTACCGGAGCGGGTGATTCTAAAGACCGTTCCACAGCCGCTGCCGGCGGGATTGCAATATGCTCCTCCGCTCCCAGTTGTCCCATAGAAGTCCCCATCGGTCGCCTGAATCACTCCCGCCACCGGATTACTGCCGTCGGTGCAATTAGGTTGTGAGCAGAAAGTGTAGAGCGTCGTCAACTCGCCGGATGGGGAGAGCCTAAAGAATGTACCGCAGCCCCCCGGATACTGGCAGTTCGAAGCGGCCCCGCCGATCGCGGTTGTTCCGTAGAAGTTCCCATCGACGCCTTTTGTCAGCCCTGAGGATGGAACGGCGCCGTCAGCGCAGTCCGGTTGGGAACAGAAGTTGTAAAGCGTCGTTAGCTTCCCAGCCGGGGTTATTTGGAAGATTGTGCCGCAGTTTACCTGGTAACCGCAGTTCGAACTAACCCCACTTCCGCCGTAGGAGGTTGTTCCATAGAAGTTCCCATCGTTTGTCAGAAGCAGAGGCGCTTCCGGCGTTTCACCGTCGGCGCAGTCTGTCTCCGCGCAGAAGCTGTGAAGCGTGGTCAATGTGCCTGAGGGTGTGATCTTAAAGACCGTGCCGCAGGAGCCACCAATCTCGCAATTCGCGCCTCCAACCGACGTTGTCCCGTAGAAATTTCCATCCGTCCCCTGAATGAGCGCTGCCATTGGATATCCGTCAGCATTGTCGAAAGTGAACAGAGTAGTGAACTCCTGCGCATGCGATGCAATGGCTGTTACAGCGCACAACAAGAAAACGGCACAGACCTTCTTCCAACCGCATAGTCTCGTCATTGGAAATGCTCCATTCGCAAAGTTGTGGGCCCAAGGCCAAGCAGGAGACGGAAAGAATCTTCTAAGAAAGTAGCTGCAAGGGGGACGTGCAGCGCATCTGGTTTCAGGATTATCCCCCGCAAGGAGTGAACGGTCAACTGCACTGAGCACGGCTGACGAGATCAGGGGTGGCTGTGGGAAGAGTCCCTTCTTGCGAAAATCGCAGAAATCTATGACGATGGGAAAACGTCGACCAAAACAGAGATCGTCGAATGAAGGGTTAGCCTGTAGCAAAGTGTTGCTGAGCACTTACGGGTAAGAGAAGTATGTTCAACAGCCACAGGCCTTAACACTCAAATTTCGGACTTCTTTAGATTCGGTCCACATCCGAACGTGTGTCGCTGACGGACGTTCTTCGAAGGATCGAACTACCCGCGTGTTCCGACTCTGGAACAGGAGCTGGGAGTAACTGCCTGAAGGGCGCAGCGGCATCGGTTCAACCCTCTCAGAATGGGCGACGTAAATCCCACGGGGATACTACTTCGAGTGCGCCGCCTGCTTCGCCGATGCATGTTCCTGCTTGAAAACAACGCCAGACCAGCGTAATCTGATTAATGAGAAACGTTTTGGTTTTGATTCACGCGAGGCTCCCCCCGGGAGCTTTTTGTATTTCCCCCACCTTTACGACTGCTGTTCTCTCCCAAGAACATCGCCAGATTCCACACAATCCAACGCAGAGGAGGAAACCATGAGCGCGCGCCATTTCAACTACTTCGATGATCTTTGGAAGACCGAAGTCCTTGAATGTCCACAGTGTCACTGGCTGGGCACTTTTGAGCAAGGCTCAGTCGAGTACTACGACCAGTTGATGGATTGCCACTGCCCTCGGTGCAATTCCCTCGAATCACCCATGCTGGCCATTGTCAGCTACCCAACTTTGGAAGACGCCCGCGCCAATGCCGATAGACCTGGCATTCGAGAATGGGTTCAACAGATCGACGCTGGCCTCGACAAGTTCGCGAGAGAAAAATTGCGGGAACCGGAGCAACTCCCGGAGATTGGCGAGGACAGCTTCACGCTGGGGTGGGACAACGACCACAGCAATCCCGACGACCGACGCACTTTGATCAAGTACGGGGAAGTGATCGTTTTTTCCGAACCTGCGCGTTGGGAAGAGTACGAGAGGTTCGCAGAAGTCGCGGAAATCCTGAAGGCAAAATACGGGCACCGCCTTAGAGACTTAGTGCCGACTCCAGGAAGCGAAGATTGGCTGTTCGGCGACAAGCTGAGGGCAGCGGACTATGTGGACTCAGTCCGAGAGAAACTGCGCAGTCAGGCGGCGTGAGTCGATTCAGGGGGACGCCACTGGAGGCTTCGATGGGCCAGACTTGCCAGAGCATTGACGTGGCGGAGTTCAGCTTTGCATTCGACTACTCTCCCGACCGTTCCAGATATTTTGTCTCACACGGCAAGCAGGTTGTCCTCATAGGTCTCGCAGCACGCAATGACCCAGATGATTGGAGTGAGGAAGCCCGTGGGGAACAATTCATCGAAATCGCCTCAAGGTTGAAAACGAGATATGGGCGGCAACTGGTTGATCTAGTCCCTACTCAGAGGGCGGAAAAGATGTTGGACGCTGAAAATTGGGGGTTTTCATGGAATCCGGATCGTGGGCGAAGCATCGTTCAACAAAAGGCAACACCATCGCTTCCCGGCGAAGGGCGAACCGCGATCATTAGCAAAATGCTGGAATTAGCGGACGCGCGTTATCCCATCGAGTGGGTAGCAGCTGCTCGCGACAGACTTGCCAATAGTCTTGGCGGAAAAACTCAGTGGCCGTCCGATGACGAGCTAGCCACTCAACATCTACTCCCGCTAGAAGCGGAACCCCCGGACATCGACGCAGAAAAGTTCAGCCTTGTGTTCGACTACTCGTACGATGGCTCCAGTTATTTCGTTTTCTTGGGCGATCAAGTGATCCTTAGCGGCCCCGCCGAACACGATGTCGAACGCGGTGTAAAGGATGTTGCCCTCCGCCAGCAGTTCATCAAAATCGCTCAGAAACTGAAAACGCGGTACAGAGAAAAATTGGTTGATATCGTTACGACGCCGAAGGCCAAATCCCTGTTAACGCCGTTGCATGCGTGGATCGTGACGATGATCGGGTCGTAGGGTTCTGCGTACGAACGAATAGTCGGCGACTTCGCTGAAGGGCATGAAGGCTGAGTAGAAAATTCAGGGCACTCCGCCTTCACGCGGGGTGACGGCACCCTCCACATTGGCAGGGTTCCGACTCTCGGCTGCGTCGCTGCCGCCTTGATTTAGATTTAGTTTTTCCAGCGGTTAGGGTGGTGGGCCTCAAATGCCGCACAAATGGCTGTCAAGTCGAGTGTGTTCTTGCCAAAACCTAGAACACGTTTCATAGCTTGATTCAATTCACTCAATAAAATCCAGCCACTTGATACTGGGGGGTCTCAACGTTCTTCCCACTCCCCGTCAGGCCCAGCAGCTCATAACGAGAGGCCAAAATACACTGCCAACATCGAAAGCCGTCGAGGAGGTTGGATTGAAGAAGAAAAAGTTGTCACGAAAGGCCACCGAGTCAGCACAGCCTATTTTAGAAAGTTGGAAGCGCACATTGGAATCGGTGGACGAGTTGTCGCGAGATGAGTTGCTGGCGTTAATCCCACAGGTACAGAAGGAGCTAGCGAAGTCTATCGCAGAACTTCTTTCACATCGGTCTTCAAATCGTGAAGCGAAACGGCTCAATGTTGTCCTAGGCAAGCTGCTCACACGAATCGAATACCGGATAAAAAAGCGCTAGCCTGAGCCGCTACAGGGTGGGACGCCTTAACGCTCTCGCCTTCCTGACTGCGGCGCAAGAGGGGAAGGTGATATTGACTTCGTCCGCCAAAGCCAACGCCAACTCTCAAAAGCTTGAGGCTGCGGCCGCCCTGCTCGCCGACGACTTGCGAGCCGCGTCGCAGGATTTTGAAGTTGCCCTTCAGACACACGATTGGAGGCGCGATGATCTCGAAGATTATGAAGTCGTTTCACCGGATTCAAAGAGCGAAGGCGACGTCCGTCCAGTGATTTTAACCGGCGGATTCGCAGGCATCCGCGACCGACAATTCTTCGAGGAACAACAGGCACAATTCCTGATAAGGGCGCGGGGCACTATCGGTGAGTTTTTCCCAAAACTTGTCTCGATTGCCTCACAGGAATCCGACATCGCTCTGGCGGTGGAAGCAGCTAAGGCCGTCGCTACTTCCGTAGTCCGCGAACATGGCAATCCCGAGAGCATACTGCTACGGGCGTTTCCCGCCCTTGCAGACGAAGGTATCGACTTGCCACTCACCTTGACTCCACCCGGAGAAAGCGATCCCGTCGAGGCGATCTGTTCGCGGATAAAGACGGCCCTCGACGACAACATTGCTCGAAATGCGAAGCTAACGCTGATTCATCTGTTCAGCCATGCATCCCTGAGTACGAATGTAGCGCGACTACGGACGAAGGCCAAACGCCGGAAGCGGCGCACGAAATGTATGTCATCAGATGAGGCGCGGAGGCGTTGCAAAACGATTCAAGAACTCTGCGCCCTCAAGTGCAAAGGCGGCAAGTACTGTGTGGGGATGGATCAGCGAGAGATTCCAATTCCGACACTATGGCGCGAGGACGGCTGCCCGTCCAAGTACGCCGACGCGTACAAAAAAGATGAGAAGTGGCGGGCGCGCATCCAACAGGAAAAGTACCGACACTCCAAGCATGCGCCAATTCGTGACGGCGAGTAAATCTACATTCGTCTACCTCACTGATCCCCTTAGTGCTTTTCCCGACAACTCGCCACTTAACCTATCGGGCGAGTGACAAGTACTCATTTTCGGCGGATGGTTGTCATGAAGCGCGAGCAGCAACAATTCGTCGCCTTCGGAAAGGATTGAACGTGCGTTTCATTACTGTCCGCGAGTACGCCACAAAAGAGGGCATCAGCTTGGGCAGCGCGTACCGTCGAATTTGGGAGGGACGCGTCGAAGCCCGCCAACTTTTGGGACGCTGGGTGATTAGCCCGGACGATCACGCGGGCGAAGTTGCCCCAAAGACAGATGATTCGAGTCGATCTGAGGCTCATATTGGGCGTCGCTAGATGCAATAAGAATCCCCCGGTAGCAGCCGGGGGAGAAAGGAACTTTTAACTTGAGCTACGAACATCCTGCACCAGTATCCCAGCATTTTGCAAACCGACATGAAAACTGCTTCAACTGTGGCCTCCCCACTGACCGGGTATCGGGGAAGGGTCGAATCTTAGTTCTCTCCCTGAAACCTGGGAATCGCTTCTGCCGACAAACAAAACGGACGGTTTGGGTTTGCAGCGATGATTGCGCATTTCAGACCCTTGCCATCTCGAAGTATGGAACGGCAACTCATAAATGGCCCGTTACCCTCGCTCAGTTCAAGGCCACGAACCCACTGCCGCTTTCAGAGGATTGCCACCGTCCGGAAACCATAGCTGAAAGGCGCATAAATAGCGGGTCTTCAGAGCCAGAAAACAAGTTGTTGGATCAACCCTACCTTGACCTAGTTTCCGGACGCAAATCGGGGCGCAAAACGCGAATCGGCGGTCGACCGAGAAAGTGGAAGTCTGACGCGGAGCGGAAGCGAGCCTACCGGAGAAAGCGTCATGAGCCACAAACCTCAGAGACTTGTCGGCGCGACCCTTGTGAGTCGCGATGAACCAGCAATCGAGTGGCGGGACTATGACCGCATCGCGCCGGGTGTCTATCGGGCCTATTGTCGCTGGGCGAGCCACTACCGAGACCCTGAGTACAAACGCTGGACTTGTCTTCTTCGGTTTGACTTGCTTGCCGATGACTTGGTGCGCATCGTCGCTCGCGTGCCTCTATGGATGAACTTGGGAGAACAGGTGAGACCTCACGCAGGACGACGGAGCCGCTACTTTGCGGAATGGGTTCGCGCTAACGGTGGGCCACCGACGAGGCAGGATCGCTTATCGCCGCGAGTCTTCAGAGGCAGGATGGCGAGGGTCGAGGTCGGTGACACAAAGGGGGACGCTCCGTACTCTGTCGTGCGGAAGATTCTTTCGTGGGAAACGGAAGCGCCGCGCCCGGTCACTTAGTCAGCAAAGTCACACATCAAGACAGGCAGTTAGAAATAGTCGATTGCGGAACGAGTTACAAGCAGTGGCTGTCAGACAGGCCAGCCGGAGGTCTGGGGGCTGGCGATTGAAGCCCCCAGCATCCTTTTAGAAAGACGTGCTGCGATGAAGTCGGCCCGAGCCGGGGTCGAGGGTAGTCACTTCAGCACACACCCAAGGGCGGGCAATCTCGCGGGTTGCCCGCCAAAGGCAAGGTCGGAGAACATCGCCAACAGAGTGACGGTGGCCCTCCGACTCCATTTTGAACTATCAGCCGGACGAACATTCTGGCTGAGGTGAATTTTCGGGCTGCGCTGACAACGAAATCAGGGACTACGCAACAACCCCGCCCCTCGCCCGGGTCTTTTTGGGGGTGACAAGTGGCCAGTCTAATAGCGGCTCGCCACGGAAGAGAAGGATGCGTATGTTGATCGAGAAACACTACAACGTGAAGCAACTCTGCGAGATGTTAGGCTGGACACGGCATCGCGTCTACCGCAGGTTCAAAGAGCACCCGCTCGTAATGAAGGACGGCAATCGCATCTTCGTCCCGCACTCCGTTGTCGCTCACACCATTCAGCAGTTGCGTCTGCCTCCCGACCTCAGGCCCGTGCGCCGTGGCCCAAAACGAAAGAAATCGACGGCTTCGAATGCCCAAGCTCCTTCTCCGGGTTCACCGCCGGGAAACTCTGGCGCAGGTCAGCCGCAATCGACTCCTTGACATCCTCGGTGTAAGGCCCGTAGTGATCCTCCACAGTCTTTTGGTCATCACCTATCAGCTGCGCAATACGATCCCACCCCATTCGGCTGTAAATCCGACAAGCTACTGTGAAGGTGTTGCGAAACAGGTGCGATCCTAACTTCACCATATTGCGCGTGATGTCGTCGCGGATGCCCAACCGCTCGATGCCAGTCGGCATCTCGATAACGATGGAACTCTGCACGGCGGGCGTCTACCAGAGGCCAAAGTATCGCTAAATCCCGCTGCCAAGGATCGGCAGCGTTCTGTCTCTCTGATTCGCAGCTCCAAAAGAAGTAGTCGGGATGGGAGTCCGAAGCTGGTGGCACTGCCTGCGAAAGTCGATGCACATGCGAGGCAGTTGCGCCTCGCACCATCTTTTGTTCTTGAGTGCCTGGTACCTCCAGTATCCGTTTTCGTCGATGGCGGTTCGTGCCATCAGCGCCGTGTCGGAGATTCTGGCCCCGCTGTATCGCATCACTTGCAGGAATGTCGCAAGCCGCCGTCCTTGCTGCGGGCGGCCCATGCTGATGAACTTGTTGAGGGCGGCGTCCAGAATCAGTCGGAACTGCCACTCTCGGTCGCCATCGTGCTTTCGCGGCAGGCGATTGAACGGCAGCTTCGGTTGTACGTCGGCCTTGCCCTGCACTCGCGGCATTCGACAGGCGATGCACTCGCACTGGTTGTTCATCCCCTTCTTGCGTCCGTCGATCATCAGTGGTTGCTCTGAGCATAATGGAAGAGGCTGATGACGTTGTCCCTATATTTCACTTTGCTCCAATAACTCCGCGCTGCCCACGTCGGACGCCAGTGATCCTGCAACAATTCATGAGTGATCTGATCAAACTGTACAAACGACTCAACTCGGGAACGCTCACGTTATAGGCGGCCAAGAAAGCCAAGAACTGTTTCTTCATCGTGCGATACTTGCTCGGACATCGTCAGAATCGCCCCTGCTAATGCTCTTTGCGGTCTTTTTTGCCTGAATAAAACGGTCGAAGCCGTCTGCGATTTCTACTCGCTGAAATGAGTGAACAGCATCCCACTCTTGGTCACGCTGGAGCTTACGCGCCTTTCTCGATATCGCGAAAATCCGCGTATTCCTCCGCACGGCTTTCGGCAGTGCTGTAGTCGCGGGTCCCCAGCGGAATCCGCAGCCGCTCTTTGGCGGAACATACGCATATAGGGGGCACTTGCAGCGCTTGTCACCGTCCTTTTTCTGGAATCGGCACCTGTCTTTGCCCCGAGTGTGGCGCACTACCACGACTTTCGCGTCCAGTAGCGGGCCTTTGAGAAGGGGCACATGAGGAGAGAGCCATGAAGGCCTGATGCTGGGAGCCACGATCCTGTTTAAGTCGGCTTCGATGCGGGTTCCGGCGCGGCCTCAGCCTGCCGTATCTTCGAATTCGGCTTGCAAAGGGGCAGCTGTTTTCAAGGGGCCTCCTCATGAATTTTTTTAGGGGAGTGGGGTCTTTTGTGTGTCAGGTGTGTGCCCCCACTATCAAAATATCAAAGATGTTGTTGATTTTAAAGCTAAAAATGATGGTGGCCAGGGACGGAGTTGAACCGCCGACGCCAGCCTTTTCAGGGCTGCGCTCTCTCACCTGAGCTACCTGGCCACGTTTCGAAACCCGCTGGCGCGGGCTACGAGAGATTGTCCGCTGCATCGCTGATTCTGGTGCCCCGAGCAATACTCGTCCACGAAGGGAAGCAGAAAGAACGTAGTTGATACTATAGCAATCGAAAAGAATTCTCTCAAACGAAGGACGGTGTCGGCGTGTCTGATTGATTTCCCAAATTCCAAGCGCTCGTAGCGGCTTCTGAGCCGACAACTATCCACGACGCGAATTTCTGCAAACTTCATTTGTCGGACTCAGCCAGGATCTCTACTTCTCGTTTCTACGGTGGTCCGACTTGCAGGCAGGGATTTGGATCTAGAGATTTCTTGAACGGTGGGAGATTTAGGATTTTCGACCGGCCAGCATGAGCCCTGCTCCTACGACTAAAAAGACGATACCGACCGCTGGTGGCAGTTTTTCATCGTGTTCGGTGGTAACACCGATGCTCGAATCTCCAACCTTGACCCCGTGATGGTGGTAGCTGGGAAACGGAACTACAAAAGAAAGAACTCCCAATACGAGAACAATGACTCCAATCAACAGGAGTGGTTTCATAGTGCGGTCCCTTTCGAATACTTGAATCTCGAATAGATGAAGCCGACAGAGATGGGCATCCGAGCACGCCCAGCCATGCTAAGACGCGCTTTAACGGACAGGCTGTTCGATGCCTTCCGACTAGTTGACAAAGCCTTTTACGAACTCCACCAGACTCCGCAGAGCAATTCCCGAAGGGCCCCTTCGCGATCCACGGCTTCTGATCTTCCGTCCACGCCGTACCTGCGATGTCGAGATGGATCCACGGCGTGTCTTCCGCGAACTCTTTGAGGACCTTGCCGCGGTGACCGCGCCACCCCAGCGTCCGCCCGAGTTCATAATGTCGGCAATCGACGAGCGAATCTGATCTTTGTATTCGTCGTCCAGCAGCAACGCCACATCTTCTCTCCGGCTTTCGTATTCGCGGGTTTCAAACCGGTTGTACCATCTCCTCGTCATTCGAGAATATTCCAGCGTTCGTGTAGCCCAGGGCGACGACCACCGCGCCGGTCAGCGTCGCGGCATCCACAAGGTTCGTGCAGCCGAGTCGCTTCGCATAATGAAGAACCATGTCGGCCAACACCAACCGGCCTTCCGCATCGGTGTTGATGATCTCGATCGACTTGCCCGACATCGCAATCTGCACGTCCACCGCTTCTGCGCTTTTCCCGAGGGCATATTTCCGTCGCGCACACGATGCCAATCACTTTCATCTTCGGCTTTAGTAGTGCAATCGCCCGCATCGCTCCAATCATCGTCGCACCGCCCGCCATGTCGTACTTCATCTTCTCCATTCCATCAGCGGGCTTGATCGAGATGCCACCGGTATCGAACGTAATTCCCTTCCCCACCAGGCCGAGCACCGGCTTGGCTGGCGCACCCGCCGGTTCGTATTTCATGACGATCAGAGCCGGCGGTTCATCCGATCCTTGAGCGACGCTCCAGAACGCACCCATCTTCAGCTCTTTGATTTTGTCCGCGCCATACACTTCGCACTTCAGACCGACTTCGGCGCTCATTTTCTTTGCGCGGTCTGCCAGAATGCGTCGGCGTCATCCGATTCGAAGGTTCATTCACCAGGTCTCGCGTGAAGTTTTGCGATTCGCCGATGATCTGGGCTTCATTCGCGCAACCTTCTCGAGGGCTGGCTTGTCGCCGGCGGCGACGCATGTGATTCGTCAATCTTCTGATCCTTGCGATCGCTGCGGTAGTAGTCGGGTTCGAAGTTTCCCACGTGCGCGCCTTCGACGATGGCACGCATCGCTTCGTCGGCAGGCAGGTTTGTCGGGGCCACAAAAGCAAAGCTGCGGATCCCCGCGCTTTAGCGCGCGCACCGCCGTCCCCGCCAGCCGGCGCAAGTCGTAGCTGGAGAATTTATTCGCGCTGCCTCCCGAAACCAGCAGCAGGCGCTTGGCTTTCAAATTCGCAGGTTTATGTAGAAGATTCGTTTCGAAGGATTTGCCGGTCAACTCTCCGCTCCCAGCATGGGCAGCGACGGCTTGCACGATCAGGTCGGCCCAGCGCCAGTTCAGCGTACGGTTTTCGGTCTTTCTCAGTCGAGTTCGACTCGTCGAGCACAACGGCTACCAGGGATTCAGTTTCAAGTTCAGACGGCTTCGCAATAGAAATCGTAGTTTTCATATTTAAATTTAAGATAGAAGAAGTACTTCCAGTATCATGGCCCGACGGCAAAAGCGCAAGCCGCGCCGGACTCGGAAGAAAAATGAAAATGGCGAGCCCTGCGGCCCGCCTCTGATTCAGCTCGCCAGCGCGCTGGGAAATCGCGTCTGAAAATCCAGCACCCCAACCCACTCGGGGGTAACTGTGATCCGCACCATTGACGACACCATCCCGCGCAGTTGACCCAGCCATGCCTTCGCAGTCGCAGCATCAAAGTAACGGTCGGCACAGGCAATATACTCGGGCACGATTCCCTCGATGGTCTCCAACCGCGCCGTGCCGCGGATCATCAACACCTTCTGCGGAAAGTTGTTCTCATCGATAGTCAGCGACA
>CAVQZH010000002.1:0-125629 GCA_963718345.1 uncultured Pseudomonadota bacterium
GAAGTGGATCACCCCCACCTTGCCCGGGCCGTGGTGTTCGGCCAGGGCACTCATGTCGGGGTGGGCCACGGAGTGGTCCCCGCCGATCACGACCGGCACCGCCCCGGCGGCGCACACCTCCGCCACCAGCTGCTTGACCGCCCGGTGGCTGCGCTCGGTGTCCGAGGACACGGTCTCAGCGTCGCCGTAGTCGACCACCGTCAGCACCTCGAACGGGTCGACCCCCAGCAGCATGTGCGGCCGGCTGGGCGGGTGGCCGGCCGAGTCCTCGGCCATCCGCACCGCCCGTGGTCCGAACCGTGCCCCCGGGCGATGGGACACCGCCTCATCGAACGGCGCTCCCAGAATGGCCACGTCGACGCCGGCCAGGCCGGACGGCTCCAACACCAGCGGCAGCTTGCAGAAGGTGGCCAGGCCCGCATAGCCGGGCTCGCCGATCCGGTTGACTCGCATCGCTCCTCCTCGATCGCTACCGCACAGTCTGACCGCGCCGCGCGAGGAGGGCTCTAGTACTTCTCGTTGAGCAGCCCGTCCAGGGTCCGCGCCAGCTGCTCGGTGAGGTCGCGCATGGCCCGCTCGGACTGCTTGCGGAAGGCCCGGCGCATCCGCCAGCTGTGCGTGCGCTTCGTCGATTCGGCTCCGCACACGCGGGCCTCGTCGGCGAAGGCCATGATGCGGACGATGGCCGGCGCGGTGCGATTGGTGTCCAGCACTTCGAAGAACCGCACGAGCAGGTCGGCGAAGGCAGACTCGCCCAGCTCCACCCGGTCTCCCAGCGACCGGACCACGGAGTCGATCAGCTCGCGATTCTCATCCGCGTGCTCGTAGGCCGCGCTCGCCGCGTAGGCGAATGCCAGTGACTGTTGCCGCCCTTGCACCCCATCCGAATTATCGGCCACTGGGCGGCCCGGCTTGAGTGCCGAAAATCGGCGGCGGCCGCCTCCTGGCTGGTACTGTCTGTTGGCGCAGAAGCAGCACCGTCATGCAGCTCAACCGGAAGGAGATGAGCATGTCGCACCTCTCGACACAGGCGACGGTGAAGAGCCTGGACGCCCCCGACGAGGTCCGCCCGTTCGCGGCCCACGGGTCGATGGCGGTGGTCCAGGTGGGCGAGACCCTGATCGGCCGGGGCAGCTTTGAACCCGGCTGGCGGTGGTCGCAGGATGTGAAGCCGATCGCGGGCACCGACAGCTGCGGGGCGCACCACACGCTGTACGTGGTGTCGGGCCGCATGCACGTCGCGATGGACGACGGCTCTGAGTTCGAGATCGGCCCCGGCGATGCGGTCGAGATCCCACCCGGACACGACGCCTGGACGGTCGGCGACGAGCCGTGCGTGGCCGTCGACTGGACCGGGATCGCCCGCTACGCAAAGCCTTCCTGAGCCGCGGGCCGGGGCGGTGCGGTGGCGTCGCGCCGCACCGCCCCGGCCAGCTGCGGCCCTAGAATCGAGCGGCGGGGCCGTTAGCTCAGCTGGTAGAGCAGGGGACTTTTAATCCCAAGGTCGCTGGTTCGATCCCAGCACGGCCCATGGCTCTAGCGCCGTAGCTGGCGCGCCCATGATTGCTGCGACCTGGCTAGAGCGGCCATCCCTGCGCAAACGATGATCCAG
Organism: uncultured Pseudomonadota bacterium; assembly: GCA_963718345.1. Lineage (GTDB taxonomy): Bacteria > Pseudomonadota > Gammaproteobacteria > Burkholderiales > Gallionellaceae > Sideroxyarcus. Next base: position 1,613 of record CAVQZH010000002.1, read on the forward strand.
GAGCCGGTGGAATCGTTACCGGCTGGCAACGAACTGGGGTGTACGATTGCCCGTCATGGGAACGAGCGCGTCCGCAAAGCCCCCGATCTCCAGGCACTTCGTGATCGTCGGGATAGTGGTCGGAGTACCGGTGAGCGCCGTCTTCCTGGCGCTGGCGGCACGCGGTCTGCAGCCACACGACGTGGTCGACTCGGTCCACCGAGCGCACGTCGGCGACCTGCTGCTGGCGGTCGCCTGCTTAGGCGCGATGTACGCATGCCAGGCGCTGCGCTGGCGGCGGATCGCGGTCGCCGCCGGGCTTCGGCTGGGGTGGCGCAGCTTCCTGCGCATGGTGATCACGGGGATCGCTGTCAACAACGCCGTACCGGGACGGGCCGGGGACGCGGCCCGCGTCTACTGGCTGTCCCGGGACAGCCGGGGGCCGGCCGCCTCTGCGCTGTCGACCGTGATCGTCGACAGGGCCGCCGACCTGCTGGTGCTGATCGCGGCGGCGGTGGTGAGTTACCCGTTCATGCCGCATCCGGCCTGGTCGCAGCACGTGGTGGAAGCGGCGGCTGCGGCGGGACTGCTGGTGGTTGCGGCGCTGGCCGGCGCATATATGCATACGGCACGCGCCGGACCCGGGCGCCGGCAGTTACTGCCGCAGCTTCGCTGGCGCTGGCTACGCCAGCGGATCTCCCAGACCGTGCGGGGGGCCGCCTCCACGGTCAACCGTCGCGATCTGCCCGTGATGGCGGCCCTGGCGGTGTTCGCCTGGGCAGCCTTCGCGGCCGCCGCCTGGGCGGTCGGACAGTCGCTTGACATCTCGCTGACCCTGGCCGACGTGGTGTTCACGACGGCGGTCGTCAACCTCGGTGTGGCGATCCCGTCGGCTCCCGGGTTCGTCGGCTCCTACCAGTGGCTGTGCGTGGCCAGCCTGGGGCTGGTCGGCATTGATCGGCAGCCGGCCTTCGCGTTCTCGATCCTGCTGCAGGCGGCCTGGTACGTGCCCACCACCGTGATCGGGTTGGCGCTGCTCGTCCGCGACGCCGGGCCCGGCGGCGCTGGCGCGGGAGTTGCGGGCGACGGCCGAGGCGAAGGCCGCTGCATCGCGGAGCGGCTGATGCCGACCCTGACGGTGCTGATGCCGGCGTACAATGAGGAGGGCTCGCTGGCTCGGGCGTTGGATGCGGTGGAGGAGCGCCCCGAGGTGAGCGAGCTGGTGATCGTGGACGACGGTTCGACCGACGCGACGCCCGACATCCTGGCCGGTCGGGAGTTCCGGGTCGCCACCCGGCTCATCCGCCACCCCCGAAACCAGGGCAAAGGGGCGGCCATCCGGTCGGCGCTCCGCTGCCGCCACCGGCGAGTTGGTGCTGATCCAGGACGCCGACCTGGAGTACGACCCGGCCGACTATCCCAGGCTCCTGGCACCGTTCGAGCGGCCCGAGGTGACGGTCGTCTTCGGCAGCCGCACCTTTTCGTCCAACTCGGCCTACTCGTTCTGGTTCGTGATGGGGAACAAGCTGGTCACCTTGTGGACGAATGTCCTGTTCAACACCTACATCTCCGACATGGAGCCGTGCTACAAGCTGATGCCGCTCGAGACCTGGCGATCGCTCGACCTGCGCGCCGAGGGCTTTGCCATCGAGCCGGAGATCACGGCCAAGCGCCTGCGCCGCGGGCACCGGATTTTCGAGGTGCCGATCTCGTATTCGGCACGCAGCCGCGAGCAGGGCAAGAAGCTGACCTGGAAGGACGGCGTCCGAGCGTCCGCGAGCTTACCTCGGTGCGGGGCGCCGGACGCGCGGCTGCCCATGCGACGGCGGCCGCTGCGCCGGCCATGACGGTCACCTAGGGCTCCAGGTGCGGGTAAAGCCGGCAGGCGGTAACGGCCACTTCGTGGTCGTTGACCTGGTATGTGTCCATGAACGCGCCCATCGTCAACACCGGATTGGGCAGCGTCAGCGCCGCCAGTGATCGCCACGACGAGTGCCACCAGAAGGGCGCCGCCAGCAGGATCACGGCTAGGCACACGATCCAGAAGCCGCCCCACACGCTGGGCTGCAAGAGCAGCTTGTCCCACACTGGGTGATGATCGATGGCACGTTGAAGCTCGTGGTGGCTGAACTGCGGCGGTCCGACGGCGAGGGCGGTGAGGCCCGGCCTGTCGGAAGAGGATCCACGGCTGCGTGAACAGCGCCAGCCACGCCCCCTCCACGAGCAGGCCGAGCTCGCGGAACGCGCCGGCGCAGGAGCACGACCGTGGCCAGCAGCTCGAGCCCGGTCAGGCTCGCCCGCTTCGACGAGCTTGGTACCAGGCGGGTGCCACCGGCCGCCGCTCGGCGCAGACCGGCCCAGCGCGGGTCGTTCTCGCACCTACAGACTGCATGCCGCACGACACGGTGAGGTAGGCCGTCACTCGCTGCGTCGGCCGATCCGTTCATGACCGACACGTCCAGCTGCGGCGTGTGGTCGGAAGCGCGATTGCGACCGCCGCCCAGATCGGCGGCATGACCAGCCGGCACAGCCACCAGGCGGCGCCCGCAAGCGCCGCCCCGTACAGCAGCAGAGGAATGCGGATCACCTGGTCGTTCACGTGGCCCAGGAACAGGTACAGGCCGCCGTACAGGTTGCCAGCTCGAGCGGGTAGTTGGCGTCGAGCCCGCGGCCGAAGCGAGGCGTGCTCGAAGAACACCACCAGACCTTCTCGCCCAGAAGGCGACGAAGTCGGTGCGATCCAGGTGGCCGCCAGACATCGTTGGCAGTCGGGGCATGCGGCCACCGGCGCCGCGGCGGCCTGCACGTTGCTAGCGGTGGCGACGCAGTACGCTCTGCTGTGGATCGATCACGGTCAGCCGGGTGATCGGGATGTGCGCGAGCGCGGCCAGCAGCAGCCCCAACGTGACCAGGGCGGCCCCGCTCAGATACGCCATACTGGCCCAGCCGACGGGGGTTGGCCGGCGGCCGCACAGCACCGGCACCCACGGCCATCCGGCCAGCGTCAGCAGCCCGCAGTACACGCCGCACCACAGCCAGTCCATCTCAGCGGATCTCCAGCACCACGCCCTGCCGGCCACGGTAGAGCTCGCGCGTCCAGCTGGCGGGGTTACCCAGCGACGGCTCGAGGCGGCCTGCGGACGACCAGGTAGCGCACCCGGTCACGCCGCAGTACCCGGCGAAGCGGGGCAGGGGTGCGCCCGGGAAGCGGCATGCACCGGTCGCGCGGATAGACGGCGAGCCGGCGGTGTAGACATCCGACGCAAACCGGGGATTTCAACGGCAGCACGCGGGCCGCGGCCGCCAGCAGCGGCCGCGACTCGTGCTGCTCCTGCTTGAACCCCTTGCTGGCGGTCTCCACGAGCACCCCGGCCTGGAACACCATGCCGGCGGCCAGGACGGCGCACCACGACGAGCCCGAGCGCGGCGCGCGGCGACGGCGGGGGACGGGCGACCACCCGCCTGTCTTCGGCGCGCGAGTGCTGCAACCTGCCCAGCTGTCCCACCTACGCACCTTGGAGCTTCGGCTTGATGGAGCCGTCACTGTCCCCACGGCTTTCCCCGCATGGTGCCCAGCCCGCGGGTCGGCGGTGCGGGCCGTTCCTAGATCCCCCGTCCGGGGGACTTTCGCAGCGCGGCCTCTGCCCGGATATTTGCGCCAGAGACAATATGCGACACCTTCGTTTGACATTCAGTCAAGAATCAGGCCAGACCCTCCCACTGATCGCTCTGTTCATGGTGATCCTGCTGGTGATGTGCGGCGCCGTGATCGACATCGGCAACGCCTACCGCGCACGGGAGGCGCTTCAGGCCTCCGCCGACGCCGCCGCCACCGCGGGCGCCGACCAGCTCTCGCTGAGCACCCCGCCGATGACCGGCAACGCGATTGCCGCCGCCCATGCCTACGGCTCCGGGGCGGGCGGCAAGAATCCGATCGCCGGCGTGCCGGCGGCCGGCGTCACCGAGACGGTAAACACGAGCTGCGTCACCCAGACCGCGTTTCGGTGTCTGAACGCGAACACGGTAAGCGTGGATGAGACCGCACATGTGTCCACCGCGTTCCTGGGCCTGATCGGCATCAACTCGATCACCGTGTCCGCGCATTCACAGGCCTGCTCGCCCTGCGGCGGCGTGCCGCTGGACATCATGTTGGTGGTCGACCGCACCGGTTCGATGGCCGCGCTGGGCGGCTCCACGAACGGCATGGACAAGATCGACAACCTCAAGCAGGGCCTGCTCCAGGGCTTCCTCACGACCCTTGACCCGACCCAGGACAACGTCGGCCTGACCCTGCTTCCGCCCGACCGTTCAGGCACCGCGGACGTGTGCAGCCAGGAGAACGGAAGCTCGTACGACGTCGCGAACCCGACCTACACCGTCGTGCCCCTGTCCAACGACTACATGGACATGTCGGGCAATCTGGTTCAGGGCTCGCCGTTGGTGTCCGACATCAACTGTCTGCAGCCCGGCGGCAGCACCGACTACTCGAACGCGCTCGAGGCCGCCCGAGCAGAGCTCCTGAAGGACGGACGTCCGGGCGTCCAGGGTGTGATCGTGCTGCTCTCCGACGGCGCGGCAAACACCGGCCAGAACTGCAAGGCCAACCCCAGCGACTCCCACTGCGTCCAGCCTTGCCACACCGCCGTCAACGACGCCGCCACCTACAAGGCGCAGAACATCCTCGTCTACACCGTGCTGTACGGGAACCAGTCGGGCGGCCCCGCCTGCCAGACCTCCACCGGCGCGAACGAGGCTCCCTTCATGCAGCCGTGGGACGCGATGCAGCAGATCGCGCACCCCCGGCAACTACTTCCCCGACCCGAACCCCGCGAACCTGACCAACGTGTTCCAGGCGATCTCGCGGGATCTGGGCGCCGGCAAGAGCCGCATCAACGGGTAGCTCGTCCGGCTGCCCGAGGCTTGGGCTTGCGGGTATCTTCACCGGGCGTGGCGGACGGCGGCATCCCCGAGATCCTGGCCTCCGACGCCGAGCGCGAGCAGGCGGCCGGCCGCATGAGCGAAGTGTCCGGCGAGGGCAGGCTGACGCTGGACGAGTTCAGCCAGCGGATCGAGCGGGTTTACACCGCTGCCGCACCCGGGCCGGGCCAGGCGCTGACCGGCGTGCTGCCGACGCCTCAGCGCCCGCCGCGCGTTGGGATCTACTGATCACGATCCGAGTCGCCCCCGATGCGTGGCGCGGGGTGGGGGCCACGGTTGAATCGCGGGCTCGGCACACGGCCGTGCGCCGCTGTGCGCCCCGGAGACGCCTGGCGAGTCAGGCGGTGGTGTCGACCGCCAGCCCCTGCCGACCCCTGGCTGTGGTGGTGGCCGCCCACCCCCTTGTGGTCGACGATCTGCTGGGCCGTGGTGGACGTGTCGCCCGGCAGCGTCGCGCCGTTGGCGCTGGCGGTGTTCAGGGCCTGGGTCACGGTGGCCAGCACGTCGCTCTGGGAGACGCCCTTCTGCTGGGCGATGTCCGACAGGCTCTGGCCTGCCTGCAGCGCCGTGGCCAGGTCACTGGTGGACATGCCGAACTCCGAGGCGGCGGATGTCAGCACCTGCTGCATGACCGCCCCGGGCTTCTGGGCGGAGGCCGCCGACGCCGCGAACGACTGGCCCGAGTTGACTGAGTCGATCATTGATCTCCTTCGAACCTGGTTTCCTGCCAGTCGGGTAATCGCCAGTCGCGGGCCGTTGTTTCGGGCCGTCCATGCAAACTCCAAGCCAGCTCCAATCTGCGCGCGGCCGCGGCCGACGGTGCATTCGGGCTGCACCATTCTCCGCCCCTTCGGCCACCCCGGCCGGCGTTACGGTGGCTGGCTGCACGCATGGCAACCACCACCGGTCTGCACAGCCTGCTCGGCGATCTCGACCTGACGGTGCGCGCGCTCTTCGCCCGGGAGTTGGCTGAGAGCGGCCCGGACGGCGCGGAGGTGTCGTTCGACGCACCCAGCCGCGAGTGGGCCGATGCGCTGCGCGGCCCCACCCTGAACGTGTACCTGCACGACATCCGCGAGTCGCGCCGCGACCGCCAGGTGGAGTGGGAGCAGGCGCAGTCCAACGGGCACACGGTGGAGCGCCCTCCGCCGGTGCTGCTCGAGGCCGCCTACGTGGTCACCGGGTGGGCCGACTCGAGCGTCGAGGAGCACGGGCTGCTGTCGCTGGCGCTGGCCGCCGGGTATGCCCACCCCGAGCTGCCGGCCGACCTTCGTCAGGGAGCTCTGGCCGAGCGGTGGGCGCTCGCCTACCCGCTTGCCATCCGGGTCGCGCAACCCTCCGAGGGCGGCCTCGGGGACGGCTTCTGGGCGGCCATTGGCGGCCGTCACAAGGCCTCCGTGGATCTGGTCGCGAGCGTGTGGTGCCTCCGCGGGCGGGAAGTGGACCAGGCTCCGCCGGTGCGCACCCAGACGCTTCGGCTTTCTGCCCGAGGCAGGCCCGCGGCCGGCGTCGAGGAGCTGCACCGGATGTCCGGCAGCGTGCGCGAGAAGAAGGGGGAGCCGGCCGCCGGCGCCTGGGTGGTGCTGCCGGATGCCGGCGGGTTCGCGGTGGCAGGCCCTGACGGCAGGTTCACGCTGGGCTCGCTTCCGCCCGGCCGGCACCGGCTGCTGGCCCGCGGGGCGGGCGGCGGCGAGGCAAGCGTCGAGGTCAGCGTGCCCGGCGACTCGCCCGAGCTCCGACTCGGCTGACCGCCCGGGCGGACGCGCCGGCCTGCCCCAAGCGCTGCCCGTTGTCCTCTGGCGGGCCGGCCCGCCGGCCGGCCACACTGCCGGGCCGTGGCCGAGACCGATCTGCGTCCGCCGTGCGTGCTGCTCGCCAACCTGGAACCGGTTGCCCTCGTCGGCATGACCGATGTCCTGACCGGCGGCGGCGTCGACGTCGTGGTCGGAAACGGCCAAGCGCCCGACATCGTCGATCGCGTGCGGCGGGTCAAGCCGGACGCGCTGCTGCTCGACCGGGGCTCGGTGTTCGCCATGCAGATCGGCCGTCAGGCCCAGGAGGCGGTGCCGGGCACCAAGGTGATCCTGTGGCCGCGCGACGAGAGCGAGATGGAGATTCTGGACTCGGCCGGCAGCGCACCGCGCACGGTGGCCGTGTCGCCGTCCCGAGCCCTGCTCAACGAGCTTCGCCCGAACCAAGGAGCGTGAGATGCCCACCTATCTGACCCCCGGCGTGTATGTGGAGGAGATCCCGGCCCAGTCCAAGCCCATCGAGGGGGTGGGCACCTCCATCGCCGCCTTCGTCGGGATCGCCCCAGGCGGCCCGGTCAACCGGCCGATGCGGATCTCCAACTGGACGCAGTTCGCCAAGATCTACTCCGATCCCACCAACCCAGACAACGGCCCGTTCATGGACGGCGCCTACCTGGCCCACTCGGTGTACGGGTTCTTCCAGAACGGCGGCGGTGTGTGCTGGATCGTGCGGGTCGGCGGCGCAGACGGCGATCAGCAGCCGCAGGCCGCCCTGCCGGTGGCGACCGGCGACGGCGAGCTGCTGCGGGCCACGGCCAAAGAGGGCGTGACCGACGCCGTGTCGGTGGAGGTGTCCGCGGAGGCGCCTGCGGCGGACGACGACGAGTCGAAGTCCGACTCGCCGACCTACCGGGTGGTGGTTACGGCTGGCCCGGAGCGAGAGGAGTTCGATGGCCTGTCGCTCAAGAAGGGCCGCACCAACATCGCCACCAAGGTCAACGCCGGGTCGAAGCTGATCACGCTGGAGGAGGTCGGCGGCGCCGCTGCCGACGCCCGCCTGCGCGAGGGCAGCTTCGCGCTCAGCCTGCCGGCGGTCGAGGTGTCGGACGTCAGCGGCGGCGAGTTCGAGGGCGACGTCGCCCACCGTCAGGGCATGGGCGGACTGGCCGCGGTGGACGAGATCACCATGCTGTGCATCCCCGACCTGGCCACCCTGGCCGCCAGCGGCGACGACGTCATGTTCCGCGACGTGCAGGGCAAGATGGTGGCCCACGCCGAGGGCGCCAAGGACCGGATCGCGATCCTCGACCCGCCGCCCGACCTGCTGCCGCAGGACGTGCTCGAGTGGCGGATGTCCACGGCCGGCTACGACTCCAAGTTCGCCACCCTGTACTACCCCTGGCTGGAGGTGATGGATCCGCTCACCCGGCGGCCGATGATGGTGCCGCCGTCCGGCCACATGGCCGGCGTTTGGGCGCGCACCGACAGCACCCGCGGGGTGCACAAGGCACCCGCCAACGAGGTCGTGCTGGGCGTCAACGGGCTGGCCTTCCAGCTCACCCACGAGGAGCAGGGCGGGCTCAACCGGTCCGGCATCAACTGCATCCGCTCGTTCCCCGGCCGCGGCATCCGGGTGTGGGGCGCGCGAACGCTGTCCAGCGACCCCGAGTGGCGCTACCTGAACGTGCGCCGGCTCTTCAACTACATCTCGGAGTCGATCATGGAGGGCACGCAGTGGGCCGTCTTCGAGCCCAACGACGAGCGCCTGTGGATCCGCCTGCGGATCTCCGTGTCCAGCTTCCTGACCCGCACCTGGCGCGAGGGCGCGCTGTTTGGGGCGACGCCGGACGAGGCCTTCTATGTCAAGTGCGACGCCGAGACCAACCCGCCCGACGTGATCGACGCCGGGCAGGTGGTGATGGAGATCGGCATCTCGCCAGTCAAGCCTGCCGAGTTCGTCATCTTCCGCATCAGCCAGTACACCGCCGGCGCTTCTGAGATCTCGTAGGGAGGAGCTACCCAATGCCATCAAAGCAACCGCGACCTGCATCCCACTTCCGGCTCGACCTGGGCGGCCACGAGGGCGTCGGCATGTTCCGCGAGTGCACCGGGCTCGACTCCGAGACCACGGTCATCGAGCAGCACTCGGTGGACGACAACGGCCGGCCCACCATCCGCCGCGTGCCAGGCGCCACGGTGTGGTCGCACATCGTGCTCAAGCGCGGCGTGGACGAGAGCCTGGACGTGTGGAAGTGGCGCCAGACCGTCATCCAGGAAGGGCCTGACAACGCCCGCGTGGACGGCAACATCGCGCTCATCGACTACAGCGGCAAGACCATCGCCACCTGGAAGTTCGACCAGGGCTGGCCGGTCAAGTACACGGGCTCGGCGCTGAATGCGTCCGGAAACGAGGTGGCCGTGGAGGAGATCCACATCTGCCACGAGGGCCTGGAGCGCATGTGATGGCGGTCGCCGCGCCACCCACCCTGCGCACCGAGTACGCGTTCACGCTGCCGCGCGGGCACGTCGACTCCTCGAGCGCCGTGCACCGGGACGGGATCATGCGGCTGGCCACGGCCCGCGACGAGCTGGAGCCGCTGCGCGACCCGGCCGTGCGTGAGAACGACGCCTACCTGACCGTGCTCCTGCTGGCCCGGGTGGTGACCCGGATCGGCGACGTGCGGGAGATCACGCCGGCCGTGATCGAGAACCTGTTCGCGGCCGACTTCGACCACCTGCAGCGCCTGTACGAGCGCATCAACTCCGACGGCGAGGCGGTGGGCAAGGTGGACTGCCCGTCTTGTGGCGTCGAGTTCGAGGTCGACCTGAGCGAGATCGAGGACGTCGGCTTGGGGGAATGATGCGGCCGTCTCCCGACACCCTGGTCTCGGAGACGGCCCAACTCGCAGGCCATTTCCACTGGCAGCTGGACACCATCCTGGATCTCGAGCACCGTGACCGGCGGCGGTTCCTCGAGCTGGCGCAGGCGTTCGACTGGGAACGCCGGAGTGAGGGCTAGCCGGTGGCCCGGCGCACGATGGCATGGCTGGGGACGAGGCTGCGGCGGCGGCGTCGGCATCAGGCCGACCCCCGCCGGGTGGCGCTGACCGTGGCCGAGCGGCGGCGGCCCAAGCGGCTGGCCGCATCGCGCCGGCTGGCGCCGCGTGTCCGCTACGCGCCGCCGGTTCCGCAGGCCCATCATGGTCTGAGCGACTTCGCTGCCCGCTGGATGTTCGGCGATGGGGTGGCCGAGGGCGACCCGTGGATCGCCGGGGCGGGCGCCGACTTCGAGCGGCCGTCCTTCCTGGGCGGTGCCGAGGAGCCCGAGCCGGCGCCGTCGCGGGCCGGCCTGCGCGGCCCCGTCGCGCGGCCGGCGGTGGAGGAGATGGGACCTCGCTTTCGGCTCTCGCACACGCCGCCGGAGCTCCCGCTGGTGGATCCCGAACCGCGGCCAGCGGCGGCCCCGCCCGCGCCGCCGGCCCGGCCGCCGGCCCGCGCCGTGCAGGCGACCCAGGCCGAGCCCGAGTACCACCAGGGGCCGGAGCCGGAGACCGACCAGGCGGGTTCCCGAGAGCCGCGGCCGGTGGTGCGCCGGGCCGAGGGCGAGGCCGAGCCGCAGCGCCAGGTGGTGCACGTGCACCACCACCACGAACATGAGGGCGAGGAGGGCCGGCGGGACTCGCGGGCGTCGACCGCCATCAAGGCCGGCCGGGTGGGGGTGCGGGCCGAGCAGATCGAGCGCGGCCGCGACCGCTGGTCGGAGTTGGGCTCGCTCGGCCACCGGGTGATCGACGCCACCCGCGGCGAGTGGTCGAAGTGGAAGAAGGAGGGCGAGAAGTGGCGTGACCGCGCCGAGCATGACGTGCATCGCTGGCAGCGCGAGGGGCGTGGGGTGCTGAAGGAGGCGCGCCGGGTGGAGCGCGACCCGAGCCGGCTGGGCCACGACCTGCGCCAGCTGGAGCACCAGCCGCTGGTGCGCTCGGCGGTCAACCTGATCCGCCGCCAGCCGCTGTTCCGGCAGACGGCCGGGCTGATCCACCAGGTCGGCCGCGACCTGGGCAAGGCGGGCCAGTTCGAGAAGCGGGTGGTCGGTGCCGAGCGCCAGTTGACCAAGGTGCTGCGCGACCCCGAGAAGGAGTTGCAGACGCTCGGCAAGCGGCTGGAGAAGGACGTTATGAACCGGCCGATCGTGCGCCGGGCCGAGGCCGCGCTGAAGGACGCCGAGCGCACGGCCGAGCAGGACGCCCGCCGGCTGCACGTGCCCCAGGTGCCGGGAGTGGCCGCCGCCAAGGCGGCCGCGCTGGCTGCCGCGGCCGAGGTGCCGCTGGAGGTGTCGCGGGCCGGCCGGGCGGTCGTCCAGTTCGAGTCCGGGGCACGCGGGGCGGCCCACCGGCTGGAGGCCGAGGCCAGGCACGCGCTGGCCGACGCCGACGGCCACGTGCCGCACAGCCTGGGCCACGTTCCGCATCTGCCGGCCGTGCCCAGCGTGCCCGGCGCAGCTGACGCCGGCCGCGAGGCCGAGCGCCTGGCGCACGCGCCGCAGGCGCTCCAGGAGGCGGCCGCAGACCATATGTACGGCCAGGTGGTCGATCGGCTGCGGCGCGACCTGCTGGCCGAGCGCGAGCGCATGGGCAACCTGCTGGGAGAGTGGCCGTGAGCTACCAGCAGGACGTGCAGGATGCCGAGCAGCAGGCCGAACAGACGGCGGCCACGGCCGAGCAGGATGCCCAGCAGATGGTCCAGCAGGCCATGGGCGGCACCGACCGCAGCACCAAGAAGGGCTCAAAGACGCCCGATCCGGTGGGCGCGCTGCGCTTTCTGGTCAAGGCCGACGATTGCACCATCGGCCGCTTCGCCCACTGCCACGGGCTGGCCGTGGAGTACGAGATCGAGGAGTACGCAGAGGGCGGCCAGAACGCGTTCGTGCACAAGCTGCGCGGCCGCATGCGCTATCCCAACCTGGTGCTCAGCCGCGGGATCACCCACGAGACCGGGCTGATGGACTGGTTCATGAAGACGCAGTCGGCTGGCCAGCGCGGATCGATTTCGGTCTCGCTGCTCGGACCGGACGGCTCACCGGTGCGCAAGTGGGGGTTCCAGAGCGCCTTCCCGGTGCGCTGGGAGGGCCCCGTGCTGAACGCCCGCTCGCACACGGCCGCCACCGAGTCGCTGGAGATCGCCCATCGCGGACTGGTGCTGACGGACTGATCGATGGCAGCTTCCGATACAACAGGCTTCCAGCAGGCGCAGCTGATGATCGAGGGCCAGGATGCGCTGACCTGCTGGTTCAACCCCAACCAGTACACGGTCACCAAGGCCAGCCGGTGGAGCGACGGCCGCCAGCTGTCGGAGGAGTTCCCGCAGCGCGAGTTCATCGGCGGCGAGCCCCGCGAGCTGCAGCTGACGCTGCTCTTCGACGCGGCCGACACCGACCACGACGACGTGGCCGATGTCACCGATCAGCTGTTCACCATGCTCGAGGTGCAGCCCGAGGCGGAGGCCGACAAGAAGACCGCTCGCCCGCCCACGGTCACCTTCTCGTGGGGCCAGGTGTCGAGCTTCACCGCCGTCGCCACCCAGCTGCGCGTGCGCTACACGCTGTTCGACGTTGACGGCACACCGTTGCGGGCGGTGGCCGATCTGACCCTGACTCAGGTGGACAAGGTGGTCGGCGCCGGCGGCGGCCCGCGCCAGAACCCGACCAGCTCGGGGATCGCCGGCGTGCGCCTGCACGTCACCCGCGAGGGCGACAGCCTGCAGTCGATCGCCTACTCGATGTACGGCGACGCCACCCGCTGGCGCACGATCGCCGAGGCCAATGGCATCGACGATCCGCTGACGCTGCCATCCGGCCGCACGCTGACCGTGCCGAGGGCGTCGGCGTGAGCACGATGCCGCTGATCTCCGGCGTCGAGCTCGTGATCGACGGTCAGCCGCTGGATCGCAGCATGGCCGCCAACCTGCTCGAGGTGCGCACCGACCACCGCTTCATGCTGCCGGCCGCGTTCCTGATCAGGATCTCCGACCCCCAGCTGCAGCACATCGACTCCAGTCCGCTGGAGGTGGGGGCGACGGTCGAGATCAGCCTGGCCGCGGCCGGCGGGGACACCCTGCAGCAGGTGGTGAGCGGCCAGATCACCTCGGTCGAGCCGGAGTTCGGCCGGCTGGGCGCCGTGCTGGCGGCCCGTGGCTACGACCAGTCGCACAGCCTCAACCGAAGCCGGATCATGCAGGAGCTCGTGACCGGCCGGTCAGAAACACCCCGGCGTAATGCCAAGCTGCCGAATCGGAGCGCCTGCTCCAGGGCAAGCCTTCCGTCCGGCGGCGGTCAGATAATCCGACCGGGCTCGGCCGGATCAGCATCTTCAAGATCATCTTTGGTCTGCGGCGGTGCCGCAGACGGCGTATAGCGCACCGTCTTCAGGGTGTGCGCCCCGGATGGCCGGCCGGTTCCCTGAACAGGTCGCGTAGGTAACCAGTCACCGGTTCCATGCTGCCTGGCCTTCCCCGGGCCGCCACGTGGCCGTCCGGCCGGACCAGGATGACCGGCCCGGTGCCAGTCGAGGTCTTGGCGCTTGCGCACGGCGTGACGATCTCGAGGTCCCTGCGGTAGGGCCGCAGCCCGGGGTCGCTCAGCACGCTGGCCAGGTGACCAGCGGGAACTACCAGGACGTGTCGGCCACCGCGCAGGACGCGGTGCAGCGTGGTGGGCTGGCTGCCCGCGCGGACCTGGATGTCGGGCATGCGCTGGCCCGCCCGGGGCGCGCCCCGGCCGCCACCGGGGCGGACCAGGGGCCCGGCGGGTAGGCGACGTAGACCTGGCTGATCCTGCGGACCGCCCGGCGCTGGATCACCGGGCTGCGGCCGAGGGCCGGGACGACGATGTCGCGGACCCGCCGCTTGACGGGATGGCTCAGGTGCCGTAACGGACCAGGGCGTGGGTGAGCCTGAGCACGTCCTCGGCCACCGGGCGCCGTTCGGTGCCGTAGCTGTCGAGCAGCGCGTCGGGCGCCCGGCCGGCGACGACCAGGGCGAGCTTCCAGCCCAGGTTGTGCGCGTCCATGATCCCGGTGTTCAGGCCCTGGCCCCCGGCCGGGGTGTGGATGTGCACCGCGTCGCCGGCCAGCAGCACGCGGCCGCGCCGGTAGGCGCTGGCTGACCGGCGATGGCAGCGGAAGTTGGCCAGCCAGGTGGGATCGGACACGGTGACCGGCCGCGGCGCCCGCTGGTCGGTCAGCTGCTGGATCTCGTCCAGGGTGGGAGCCTGCCCGCTCCGGCTCCCCGCGAAGGGCAGCGTCAGCCGCCACCGGTGCCCGCGCATCGGGAAGAAGATCACCGGCAGCCCGTCGGGCCGGAAGAACGCGTGTGCCGCGTCTTCGCGCAGGTCCCAGTCCAGCAGGACGTCGGCGAGCAGCCAGTCCTGCGGGTAGGGGTGCCCGTGGAAGGTCAGGCCGAGCTCGCGCCGGACCCGGCTGTGCGCGCCGTCACAGCCGACCACGTACCCGGCGGTGATCGTCCGGCCCGCCCCCTGGGCCGCGGACGGCGGCGGTGACGGCGTCGCCGCCGACGGTCAGGCCGGTGAGCTCGGTTCGGTTCTCGACCACGCCGCCCAGTTCGGCGACCCGGGCGCGGAGCAGCCGCTCGGTCTCGTCCTGCGGGAGGTCAAGCAGGAAGCCGAACCGCGAGCCGGAGCGCGCGAACTCCAGGCTGACCAGGCACCTGCCCTCGGAGTAGAAGCGGATGTGACGCACCACCTGGCCGTGCTCGATGAACCGCTCCGCCAGGCCCATCATGTCGAGGACCTCCAGCGTGCGGGCGTGGATGCCGATCGCCCGGGCCTGCAGGGTCGCCCCGTCGCCCTTGTCGATGATGCGGGTGCGGATCCCGCGGGCCAGCAGTTCCGCGGCGAGCACCAGCCCGGTCGGGCCGGCGCCGACGACCAGCACCTGGCAGTCCAGGCCGGCCGGATGGAAGGAATATCGTTCATGCGGCCAACTCTGCGCTGGCCGCGGCCCCGGGCCATCTGAAGAATTACGTAGCGGCTACGTATCTTCCGGCAGCAGGCCTGCCTCGTGGGCCCAGGCGGCCAGCTGGGTCCGGGTGCGGAAGCCCAGCTTGGTGAGGATGTGGTCGACGTGCACCTCGACGGTCCGGACCGAGAGGAACAGCTGCGCGGCGATGTCCCGGTTGGTCAGCCCGCGCGCCGCGAGCGCCGCGACCTCGGCCTCCCGGCGGGTCAGCGCCGGCCGGGAGCCCGGCGGCGGGGCGTCATCCGGCTCGTTGGCCAGGACGAGAGCGACCGCCTGCTCCGGGCTCAGCCGTCGGCCCTCGGCGACCAGCCGCGCGGCCGCCGCCCGGCCCTGGCGCGCGCCGGCGCGAGCCAGCGGTCGACGATCTCCGCGATCGGTCCTGGCATGGAGAACTCGTTCGCGTCCCGGTACGCGTCGGCCGGCTCCGGCCAGCCGGAGCGCCAGCCGGGGCCGCCCGGTCTTGGCCGCGAGCCCGACGAAGCCGCCCAGCCCGATCTGGACGAACCAGCGATCGCCGACGTCCATGCATACCGGGAAGCTCTCCGCCAGCGCCGCCCTGGCCGCGGCCAGCTCGCCCAGGTCCAGCAGGGGGAAGCCGAGCATCAGCCGGGCGCGCGCGCTCAGCGGCGCCAGGCCGAGTTCGGCGGCCATCGCGGCGCAGCGGGCGAACAGGTCGCAGGCGGCTTCCAGCCGGCCGGTGAGCAGCGCGACCAGGCCGGAGTAGAACGTCGCGAACGCGATCGCCGGGCGGTCGCCCGCCTCGTTCACCAGCGCGGCGGCGCGTTCCACGTCCGGTGCTCCCGCCGCGAGATCCCGGCTGGACATCTTGCAGCGGCCGAGGTAGACGGTCGCGATGGCCTCGCCGACCGTGTCGCCCAGCGTGCGGCTCAGCCCGATGCTCTCGCCGAGCAGGCCGGCGGCATCGGCGTAGTCGCCCTGGTCGATGGCCAGCCAGGCGGCACCGTTCAGGGCGCTGACGCGGGCCATGCTCGGCTCGGGGACCAGGCTCGAGCAGTTCGCCCAGGCGCTGCCTGCCCTCGGTGTGGTGGCCGCGCAGGGACCAGAACGCGGCCATCGAGGCGGCCAGCCGCAGCGCGGCGGGCGGATCATGCTGGCGGTACCAGCTGAGCGCCGCGCGGATGTTGTTGTGCTCGGTGTCGACCCGCTCCAGCCATTCCTTTCTGGCCAGGCCCGCGTGCGGGCGGCCGTCGGCCTCGACCAGGGCCAGGAACGCCGCGGCGTGGGCGTCGCGCACCGCCTCCGCCTCCGGCATCGCCTCCAGGCGTTCGGCCGCGTACTCGCGGATCGTCTCCAGCATCGCGTAACGCACTGACCCCGGGCGCGGCACCTGCCGCAGCAGGCTCTGGTCGACCAGTTCCTGCAGGCCATCGAGTACCGGCAGGCCGATGTCCACCGCGCCGCAGACCGTCTCGATGACCTCCAGGCTGGCGCCCCCGGCGAACACCGAGCACGTGGCGAGAAGCCGCCTGGCCCCCTCGGTCAGCAGGTCATAGCTCCAGGCGATCGTCGCGCGCAGCGCCTGCTGCCGGTCCGGCAGGTCGCGGCTGCCGCCGGTCAGCAGGCCCAGCGAGTGATCCAGCCGGGGCAGGATCACCTGCGGCGGCAGCAGCTTGACCCGCGCCGCCGCCAGCTCGATGGCCAGCGGCAGGCCGTCCAGCCTGCGGGCGATCTGCGCGATCGCCGGCGCGTTCTCGTCGTCGAGCGTGAATCCCGGAACCACGCCGGCGGCCCGCTCAACGAACAGGCGCACCGACTCGCAGGCGGCCAGCGATGCAGCCGTCGGGCGAGCGTCCATGCCGGGAACCGCGAGCGGCGGAACCGGGCATTCCTGCTCACCGGAAACACGCAGCGACGAGCGGCTGCTGACCAGGATCCGCACGGCACTGGTCTCCCGCAGCAGCCGCGTCACGACCGGGGCGCCGGCCAGCAGGTGCTCGAAGTTGTCAAGGACGATCAGCAGCTGCCGCTCACGCAGCTGGCTGACCAGGTGCTCGATCAGGGGTCCGTCCCTGGCATCTTGCAGCCCGATGCTCTGGACGATCGTCGACGGCACCAGGCCCGGATCCCGGACCGGCGCCAGCGGGACGAAGTAGACGCCGTCCGGGTAGTCACCGGCCACCTCCGCGGCCACGGCGATGCACAGCCGGGTCTTGCCGCTGCCGCCCGGCCCGGTCAGCGTGACCAGGTGGCTGCCCTGCAGCAGCCGTTTCGCCTGCGCCAGCTCGTGTTCTCTGCCGATGAAGCTGGTCAGCGGCTTGGGCAGGCTGACCCGCCCGGCGCCCGGCCCCGCCGCACGGCGCGACAGCGGAGCGACCGTACCGCTCGACACCTCAGGCATGCCATCTCAGCCCTTGCCAGCCGGCTAAACGCGACCAGACCAGCCGCGCGGCCGCTGATGATCCGTCACGCTGATCACGAGACTAACCGCGCCGCGCCACCAACGAATGATTCCCGATCACCGATCTCGCCCCGGCACCCAGGTCCAAGCCTGGCCGGCCGAAGCCTTTCGCCATGGACACGGAGCGGCCGGCACCGCTGCTGATACGCCCACGGCACACTGCTCCGGGCACCGTTAGCTTCACCACCATTTGCGCTCGAGAGCGCGGTCGGTGCCGCCGGTGCGGTCGAGCGCGTCGAGCTCGGCGATGTCTTGGTCCGAGAGCCGGAAGTCGAAGAGCTGGGCGTTCTCGGCGATGCGCTCGCGGTGGGTTGACTTCGGGATGACCGGGATGCCCCGCTCGATGCACCAGCGCAGCAGTACCTGGGCAGGAGTGCGCCCGTGGCGCCGCGCGATCCGCGCGACCGTGTCGCTGGCCAGGTGGCTTCCGGTTCCCAGCGGGCTGTAGGCCTCCAGCGCGATCCCGTTCTGGCGGCACGACTCGAGAAGAGCCTTGCGGTACTCGTAGGGGCTGAACTGCACCTGATTCACGACCGGCGGTACCGTCGCGGTTGCGAGCAGCCGTCGCAGCTCGTCGGCGCCGAAGTTGGAGACCCCGATCGACCGCGCATAGCCGACCTCCCGCGCCCGCTCCATCCCGGGCCACGCCCAGGTCGGGCCGCCCGCGGGCCAGTGGATGATGTACAGGTTGACGTAGTCGACCCCGAGCCGCTCCAGGCTGCGCTGGGCCTCCGCGACCGGGTCCTTCTGGCCGGGAAAGAACTTCGTGGTGATGAACACCTCCCCGCGCGGGACACCGCTCTCGCGCAACCCCTGTCCCACGCTCCCCTCGTTGCCGTACGCCTGCGCCGTGTCGATGTGCCGGTACCCGAGCTCGAGCGCCCAGCGGACGGCGTCCACGCACTCGCGGTCGTCCTCCACCTGCCAGACACCGAGGCCGAGCAGCGGGATCTCGTTCCCGTCCGCGAGCACGCGGGCTCTTCCGTCTGCCGTCACCGCATCCATCGACATCGCATCTCCCTTTCCTTTGACTGACCGGAACGCTCCGGGTCGCTCAGCTGTTTCCGGGTGCGATCAGCGCTTGCCGACCGCCCGCGCGGGAATCAGCCGGCTGCCGCGAGGAAGTCGCCGACGTCGGCGGCGAACCGGCTGTGATGCTGGAACAGGAAGCCGTGCGCCGAGTCCGGGTAGATCTTCAGCCGCGCATCCGGCAGGAGCCCGGTCAGCAGGTACGAGTAGCGGGGCAGGATCATGGGGTCGCTGTCGCCGTTCGCGACGAAAACCGGGAGCTCGATGGCCGAGACTCGCTCGAGCAGCGAGTGGTTCGGGATCCCCCATCTGCACACGGCGTCGTATTGCGCCTGGCGGGTCTGCCACGTCGTCGGCGCGTCTTGATTGGCCTTCTTCCCGAAGATGCGCCCGGCGGCCTGCTGCCCTGCGTCCCGGCTCGTGCTGGTGGGAGCGAAGAAGACGGCAAGGTATCCCTGCGGATTCGGTTCCGGCTCACCAACTGCGCCGATCACGTCGGATGCCCACCCGTGCATTCCGTCGGCCCCCTGAGGAGCCGACGACGCGAGCACGACGCGCCGAAGCAGCTCGGGGCGAATGAGCGCGATCTCCTGCGCGACGAAGCTGCCGATCGAGAACCCGAGTAGATCCACCTTCTCGAGGCCTACCGCTTCGGCGAATGCGATCGCGTCGTGAGCCATCGCCTCGATCGTGTTCGGCGTCATGCCGGTCGTGCCGCCAACGCCGCGGTTGTCGAACGTGATCACGCGCCGCCCGGCGGCGAGGTCGTCGATCAGAGCGGGATCCCAGTTGTCGAGATTGCCGCGGAAGTGCTGCAGCAGAACGAGCGGCACCTCGCTGGCACCGAGATCGTGGTACGCGTACTCGATTCCGTTCCCGGCCGTGACCCGCCTGATCGGGTCATCGGCGTAACCCGCTTGCGCATCGCTCGTGGACTGTCCGCCTGTGGTTGTCATGATGGCAGTCTCCGGTATGAGAGCCGGGGGCGGCATCACACGAACCCGCGATTTCAAAATCGGCGGAACAGGCGGGAGCTGGGTGCGGCCGGGCCTTGCCGACCACATCGTCGAGACTGGCGGCGCGAGGTGCGCCTGGATTGGTCCTCAGGTCGTCTCGATGGCCCTGAGGATCAGGCCGGCCGCGATGTCGGGGTGGGCGATGAACGCGGCGTGCGATCCTCCGCTCACGGACTCGACGTTGGCATTCATCCGCTTGGCCATGAACCGCTCGCAGTCGGGCGGGATGGCATTGTCCTGCTCGGAGACCATGTACCAGGCCGGCAGGTCCTTCCAGCCCGCGACCGTCGCCTTCTCCGTCAGGGCTGCCGCGCTGAGCGGCCGCTGGCTTACCGCCATCGGAGCGGCCACCTCGGCGGGAAGATCCGCGCAGAACGTCTGGTGGAAGTCCGGGATCTTGATGAACAGGTCGGGGCCGCCCGGTGCGCCGGGAGCGTCGTAGGGGGTGGGCACGCTGGTCGATGCCAGCAGCGACGGGGGGAACGGCTCTTGGACGCTGGCGCAGCTCTCGCCCTCGTCGGGCGCGAACGCTGAGAGGAACACGAGCGCGGTCACGTCCTTGACCGCCGGGGCCGCCTGGGAGATCACGGCGCCGCCGTAGGAGTGCCCGACCAGGACGATCGGCCCTTCAATGGTGGTGGTGTAGCGGGCGATGGCGTCGGCGTCGGACGCGAGGCTGCGCAGCGGGTTCATGGGCGCCCGGACCTCAACCGCTCGGGTTTGAAGCTCGCGGATCACCCCGGCATAGCCGGAGGCGTCAGCGAAGGCGCCGTGTACGAGGACGACGGTTGGTCTCGATGTCATGCCTGCTCCTTGGGGTCGTTGCTCGTGAGTGTGATGACGATTGGCCCGCGGCCGCATCACTTGATCGGGCCATGTCTTTGGTGCTGGCGAGAGGGCAGGCGGGCCGGGGTGCCACCGGTGTGTGCCGATAGCCCAGGTGGCGGCGCCGGCGATGGGGCTTCAGTGCGCGCTTGGCGGCTCAATCGGTGCGCGGGGCTCGTAGCGGCTCAATCGGTACGCGGGGCTCGTAGCGTCCCGGCCATTCTGGTCAGGGAGACCCGGGAGTTGACGCCGAGCTTGTCAAAGATGTGGCGCAGGTGGGTGTTCACCGTGTGCGGCGAGATGAACAACGTCTCCGCGATCTCGCGGTTGGTCTTGCCCCCCGAGGCCAGCTCGGCGACGGCCGCTTCCGCGCTGGTCAGAGCATCCCAGCCGGTGGCAGGACGCTCCGAAAGCACGATCCGCCGCCGTACACCCAGCTGTCTCAGCCGGCGGCGTACCCGCGCCGCGTCCCAGCTGGCACCGACGTGCGCGTCGATCGCGAGGGCCCGGTCGAGCGAGGCGATCGCGTCATCGGTGGCGCCCTCGGCCGCCTGCACGCGGCCGAGGTCCTCCAGTGCCGATGCCGTCGCCAGCGGGCGTGGCCCGGCCTCGAAGAGCGACGCTGCCGTCTCCAGGTGGCGGGTGGAGCTCCGCCACAGTCCCCTGGCGTGCGCCACTGCTGCTTTGAAAGAGACGACGCCGGGATTGAGCTGACAGCGATGCTCTGCTTGCTCGATGGCGTGCTCGGCGAGCTCTTCGTCGCCGGCGGCGACGGCGATCCGCACCAATTGGGGATCGTCCTCAATCTCGAAGGGGAACAGGGGGAACAGCTTCAGGCGATTGTCATGACCGCGCGCGGACAGCCAGTCGTGTGCCTCGTCCGCTTTGCCCTGGGACATCGCGTGCAGCGCCAGATACCAGGCGGCGTGGGACTGAACACTCGGGGCGCTGGTCTGCAACATGATCTTCGCGATCTCGGCCATCTCTGCCGCACCGCGCTCGTCGCCGGTGTGAATCTTCAACTTGCCCAGGGCCACCACCGACGGAGCCTCGAGCACGCCGACAACCAGGTGCGCCTCGTCGAGGCTGTACCGTCCCTCAAGCGCGACTGCCGCCTCGCCGAACTGGCCCATCTGGAGCATCTGACGCCCTCGCGTGGTCTCGAACACGCGCAGTGCCCAGTTCTGCCGGTCTCGCTGAGCGGCCGCAACGCCCTCGTCTATGACCTGACGGGCCTCCTCGTATCTGTCCGTAGCCGCCAGGAGCCACGACCGGAAGTTATGCGCGAGCCGCTGCCGCGCATCTTCCTGGCCGTCGAGTCCCCGGCGCTCGGCCGTCTGGAGAATCTCAAGGCCACGGTCGAAGCCGTAGATCTGGTAGTGCACGGCCGATTCGGGGAGCTCGAAGGCGAACCAGCACGCGTGATTGCGGCTCGAATACACGGCCTCTCGCGCTTTGCCCTCGATGGCGAGCGCCTCATCGGTACGGCCGGCGACCACCAGGTTATGAAACAGCGCCGCCCAGAGCCAGCCCCGCAGATCGGCCGTCAGATCGGGCAGCGCCAGCGCCGTGCGGGCATTGTCGGCGCGCAGGTCAGGCGAGAGGTCGAACATGCTGGCGACGCTGAAACGAACCCGTGCCTCTTCTTCGGCGGGAAGCACCTGCCGGAGCGCGGTATCGGCGAACTGCCTGCCCTCCTCCCTGAGGCCAGCGGCGAACAAGGAGATGGCCCGTCTGGCAACGAGCGGCCCCCGAAGCGGATGCCGGGCCGGTGCCAGCTCCAATGCCCGGCCGGCCAGCTCGGCGGCGGTTCCAGGGTCCGTCGTCCCGAGGGCGTCAGCGGCTTGCAGCAAGGTGGCGATGGCGGTTTCGTCGCCGGGCTCGGCGCTGTCCGCGAGCTGCTGGGCCACCTCGACGGGGAGCGCGCCCCGGGCCAGGAGCACGTCGGCCGCTTGACGGTCGAGCGCCCGGCGAACCGGGACGGGGGAGCTCGCTCGCACTGCCTCGCGGATCAAGTCGTGCCCGAACGCCAGCCGGTCGCCGCTCTCGACGAAGATGTCGGCCTGGACAAGTTCCTTGATCGGGTCCAGCAGGTCGGCGACCGGCATCCGAGACATCTCGGCCAGGTCATAGAGGGAGAACCGCCTGCCCAGCGCCGAGGCGAGCGTCGCCAGGCGGTCCGCGGTCGGGGACATGCGCAAGAGCCGGCCACGCATGTTGTCACTGACGCGCCGTGGCAGGCGGTCTTCGAGGAGCTTCGCCCGGCCGGACTCGACCGTCACGATGTGCTCGTCCTGGAGGCCGCGGAAGAACTCGATGAGCAGGAACGGGTTTCCCCGGACCAGCTCGGCTTTGCGCAGCAGCTCCTCGTCCGGCTCGGCACCCAAAACGTCCGCGGCGATCTCGGCGACCGCCTTACGCCTGAGCGGGCCGAGGCGGATCATCTCGGCCCCCGCCTCTTGCAGCTGGTCCTTGGCGCTTTGCACCTGGGGAAGACCCTGGTTCGGGCGGAACGCCATCACCCAGCCGACGGGCAGGGAGGCGAGCCGCTGGGGAAGCTGCCGCATCGCCACCGCGCAGCTGGCTCCGCCCCAGTGCAGGTCATCCAGGCAGATGAGCAAGGGGTCCCGGAGTGCTGCCTCTTCGATCAACGCCTGGATGTCCTGGAGGAGCCAGAACCTCTGCTCCGGGGACGCGTGATGGTCGCTGAGGGCGTCGCGCGCGACGAGGGGGTCGTCGCCGTCGAAGAGCGCGTCGAAGAGCGCGCCGAGCTCGACCACTTGGCGATGCGGCTCGGTCACTCCACGTCCGACCCGGAAGGAGCGCTCGGCGGCCATGGACGCGCACGCATCCAGCAGGCGGGTTTTGCCGAGCCCGGCCCTCCCTTCGACGATGATGACCGAGCCGACCCCGGACCGGACCTCGTCGAGGCGGGCGCCGATGGCGGCGAGCTCGCCGCCGCGGCCACGCAGCGGAGGCCCCCCCGTGCCCCCTATCATCGGGTCCTCACGTCGGGAGTGTACGTCCGGCCTGCCCGGGCATCCAGGCCACGGCCCACAGGGAGGGCTGGACTGGACCGGCGCTCCTGCGCCGGTAAGGAATGGCTCGTTCGAGCGATGCCGTGGTGATGCGCGACGCGGACAATCTCCGCTGAGGGATCAAAGCGGATCCGGTGGCGTCCGGGACCAGCACGTCTAAAGGAGAGGGTCCATGTCGCAGACCAAGCCAAGCATCGTCTTCGCCCACGGGATCTGGGCCGACGGTTCGTGCTTCAGCAAGGTGATCCCCGCGCTACAGGCGGACGGCTATGAGGTGATTGCCGCGCAGTACGGTCTCGACTCGAACGTGGACGACGTGGCCGCGACGGTGCGCACTTTGGGGCGGGTCAGCAGCCCGGCGATCCTGGTCGGCCACTCCTACGGCGGCAGTGTCATCACGGCCGCGGGTATCGATGACCGCGTGGTCGGGCTGGTGTACATCGCGGCGCTGGGCCCCGATGAGAACGAGACGTCGCAGGGCCAGCAGGACAAGTTCGCGGTGACGCCGGTGTTCTCCCACATCGAGGTCGCCGACGGGCGGGTGTGGATGAAGCCATCGGGCGCGGCCTGCTTTTGCGGGGACCTGCCCGAGGAGGAACAGAAGCTGGTCTGGGCGACCCACTTCGCCCCGGCGGCGGAGCTTTTCCTCCACAATGCTCCGGGCGTCGCGTGGAGGACCAAGCCGTCCTGGGCGATCGTGGCCAACAACGACCAGACCGTCAACCCGGAGCTGGAGCGGTTCGCGGCCAAGCGGATGGGTGCGACCACCTATGAGGTCGACAGCAGCCACGTTGTCATGCTGTCCAACCCCGGCCTCGTGCTCGACGTCATCCGGGCCGCCGCAAACGGAGTCTGAGCAGTCACCGCCTCAGCCTTCGCTGGCAGGCTGGGGCGGCGCCTTGCCGTGAGGTGAAGAAGGAAACAGATGGCATCCGAACAGGTACTCGACGTGGTGGTGCGCCGCCACATATTCACCAGCGAACGGCCGTTCCCGGACGTCTTGGACGGCATCTTCGGCGGCATCAGCCAGCCGGACATCGGGGCGCTGTTCGCCAAGCTGGCGGCGAGTACCTCCTATGAGGAGCTCAGCTCGCTGGTCCAGCAGGCGCAGGGCAGCGCCGGGCTGATGAGATTCCTGCAGCTCGACCTCGACACCGCGCTGGCCCTTGACCCGCAAGCCCACCAGGACGGGCGCCGCCTCGTCCGGCTGATCGCCGGCAACCCGGTCACCATGGGGCAGATGACCCGCCACGTGCCCGACGCAGGCTCCTACGCGCCGGTCACGATCCTCATCGAGGAGCTACCGGGCGGCGGAACCCGGGTCGCTTACGACACCGTCACCAGCGAGATCGCGCCCTACGGCGATGCCGCCGCCTCACGGGTCGCCGAGCGCCTCGACACCGAGGTCCTCGGGCTCCTGCACCAGGCGACCGGGGTACCGGTATCGACAGCCTCCTGAGCCGCACCCCC
Source organism: uncultured Pseudomonadota bacterium (assembly GCA_963718345.1). Taxonomy (GTDB): domain Bacteria; phylum Pseudomonadota; class Gammaproteobacteria; order Burkholderiales; family Gallionellaceae; genus Sideroxyarcus. The sequence continues at coordinate 26,108 of CAVQZH010000002.1, forward strand.
GTCCCAACCCATCAACCGAAAGAACACCGCCATGCCCATGATCGACGTGTACGCCACAGCCGGGACGTTCCCTGACCAGCACCGGCTCGCTACCGACCTCGCCGCCGCGCTCATGACCATCGAGCAGGTGCCGGACATCCCCATGTTCCGGCAGAACACCGCCGCCTTCATCCACGACCTGCCCGCCGGAAGCCTGGCCAACGTCGACGGCGAAGGCAATTACGTGCGGATCCAGGTCCTCACCAACTCAGGCGCGCTCGACCGCGGCAAGCAACTCGCCGTGGTCGAGCGGCTGACCGCGATCGCCGCCGACGCCGCCGGTGACCCCGGGCTAGCCAGCCGGACCTGGGTGCTGCTGACCGAGGCACCCGACGGCGGCTGGGGCCTGGCCGGCCACGCAAACACCAACGAGGAACTGGTCGCCGCTGCCCGCGCACAGCTGGCCAGCCTGGCGGCAGGCAAACAGGCCGGCGACTGACATCTGGTGAGCCCACCTCCCCGGAGCATCGGGCCACGGCTTCCTGTTCCAGCACCACGCCGAGTTACTCCGTTCGAAGCACGAGCGCCGCCGGTGTCCGGGCCGCGTATCTCCCGGGCAGGGCGGCGGCGGCGTTTGCCAGCACGAGCGCGCCGAGGCCGATGCAGACAAGTGGCAGCGCTGGCACCGTGGGTCTGGGCACAGCGTAGATCTGGTGGGCGAACAGGATCCAGAGCCATCGCCCGAGCGCGATGCCCAGGGGAATACCGGCGATGACGCCGATGGTGGCGGCGACGGTCGTCTGCCACGCGACGCATGCGGCGAGCTGGCGGCGGGTGAAGCCCAGCGCCTTCAGCAGGGCCAGGTCCCGGCGGCGGCGGCGGACCGAGGCGGTGAGGGTGAGGCCGAGCGCAGCAACGGCGCCGGCGGCGGGACGGGACACCAGCGTGTCCAGTCCGCTGCCGAAGGTCAGCGAAGCGGCGACGATCAGCACCGCGAGTATGGCGCCGGAGATTGCTGACCGCACCGGCACGGCGGTTCGGCCGTGCCCCGGTTCGACGGCGAAGCGGACACCGGCGCGCCGGAGCTCGCCGCCACACGTACCAGGCTCGAACCTCGCGAGGCATGGGTCCGGACCCGCTGGCGAGCCCGGCCCGGTGCCTGGCGATAGGCGAGCCCAACGGAGGCGGCTCCGATGCCGCCGATGAGCGCGAGCAGCCCGAAGCCGAGCACCACAACGTCAACCTCGAACCCGGGTGCGGGATAGACCGGGCGCACTGGACCGATGGGCGAGAGCGGACCCCGAGGTTGCCGCGCGATCGCCTGCACCGCGATCAGCAGCGCCGCGGCCATGGCGATGATGCCGAACACCGCCAGGGCGATGGCCTCAGGCTTCACTGCCCGGTCGACCTGTCCTTCGACGACCGAGGTGATGTGAAAGCTGTAAGTTGTGCCGGGCGGAAGGGCCCCGACAATCTCCCGCTCTACCGCCGGGACTCCGCGCGCGCCATCGCTGAGCCTGAGCCCGTACAGCCGGTACGCCGTTCCCATGCTGAACGGTCGCGTAAGTGCCGGGGTGAACAACAGGAACGACGGCGGCGCCACCAAAGGCGATGCGGCAAAGAGCCGGCGAGGTGGCGGAATAGGAACCGCCGGTCGAATAGATAAGCACGGGCCTGCGCCTTTGGATGATGCGGGTGCCCGGCGAAATATGCCGTAATTGCCCACGACCAATGGGTTTCAATGCGAATAAAGAGTTTTTCGATCAGGATGAACGGTAACAGCACCAGAGAAATGATTGTCATCGCGATTCGGTAAAAGAAGCGCGATGAGATTCGTTGTTTCAGGTAATGTCGCAAATCAAAGCGCAAAGCCACCGGGCCGGCCGGCAAAACTTGGTGATGCTCGATCACCTTGTCTTTTTTGCCCGTAATTGCGCTGACGACAATGGGCTCAATACCAAGCTTGAGCAGGTGCGGGATTTTGTCGGTGATGGTCTGGCTTGCGGCGCGGCCATCCATATTGAAGCCGTGAGAAAGAACCAGCCAGACCTGTTTGCGGCTATCGCTCATGCATGATCACCGTTTACACAAATCAGGATGCAAGTTCTGTATTTATTCAACATACACTGCACCTGCATTCGAAAACTGGATACGATGCAGCTGGGCATAAACGCCATCCCTGCGCGATCAGTTCCTGATGAGTTCCCATTTCGGCAATCTCGCCCTTTTGCAGTACGACGATACGGTCCGCCTTCTCAATGGTAGATAAGCGGTGTGCGATCACCAGGGAGGTACGGCCCTGCATCAGGGTTTCCAGTGCGGCCTGTACATGGCGTTCGGATTCGCTGTCCAGCGCGGAAGTGGCTTCGTCGAGGATCAGGATGGGCGCATTCTTGAGAATAGCCCGGGCAATGGCGATGCGCTGCCGTTGACCACCTGACAGTTTTACACCGCGCTCCCCGACCAGCGTATTCAGTCCCTCAGGCATTTGGCGGATGAACTCCATCGCGTGTGCTGCCTGCGCGGCAGCGATGATTTCCGATTCAGGTACTGTGCGCATCTGACCGTAAGCAATATTGGCCGCTACTGTGTCGTTGAACAGTACGACTTCCTGACTGACCAGCGCAATATTGGAACGCAAACTTGCCAGCGTCAGGTCGGCTAGATCATGACCATCCAGCGTAATTCTTCCGGTACTGGGATGATAGAAACGCGGTACAAGATTTGCCAACGTACTTTTTCCGCCGCCGGATGCGCCCACCAGCGCAATGGCTTGACCGGCTGGAATCTCGAGGCAGACATCGCGCAACGCCAGCCTGTCGTCCTGATGGTAGGACAGGCTCACATGCTCAAACACGAGTTGTCCTTTGGCACGTTCTATAGTCACCTTGCCGGTATCTGTTTCGCTGGGTGTATCCAGCAACTCAAAAACGCTTTCAGATGCCGCAAGCCCACGCTGCAGATATTCACTTACGCCGGTCATGCGCTTGATTGGCGCAGTCAGCATCAGCATCGCAGCAATAAACGAGAGAAATCCCCCAACCGTAGTTTCATCGCTGCGCGACTGTACGGTGGCGAGGTAGATGATAACGGAGAGCGCAACTGCCGCGACCATTTGCACGATGGGCACGTTGGCTGCTGCCGCCATTGCTCTCTTCATGGAGTATCGGCGCACCCAGTTTGCTTGATCGCCAAAGCGGTCAATTTCATATTGCTGTCCGCCAAACAACTTGACTACCTTATGTGCTGCAACGCTCTCCTCGATCACTTGAGTGATGTCACCCATGGCGCGCTGGGAGTCGCGGCTGGCATTGCGCAAGCGCGCATTGATGATCTTCAGGATCAATGCGATAACCGGCAGCATCACCAGGCTGAGCACCGTAAGCTTCCAATTGAGGTAGAACAACCAGCCCAACAAGCCAACGACAATAATGGAGTCGCGCAGAGAGACGGTCACCACGTTGGTAGCTGCTTCGGTGACTTGAGTGACGTCAAAAGTCAGCTTGGAAATGAGGTTGCCGGTGGCGTGGTCATCGTAGAAAGGAGTCGGAAGCGTCAACAGCTTATGAAACATGGCCTCGCGCAGATCCATAACCAACTTGTTGCCGACCCAGCCTATGGCATACGTTCCAATGAATGAAGAAACACCCCGCACAAAGAAAATCACCAAGATAAATATCGGCGCAAAACGTATGACGGTGTCATCCTTGTGCACAAAAGTGCCATCCAGCAGGGGCTTGAGCAAAGCAGGCAACAGCGGTTCAGTCGCAGCGCTAATGCCCATCGCAACGATGGAAATCAGGAAGGTGCGCCAATAAGGTTTGACATAACCGAGCAGGCGAATATAAAGCTGGGTGCTGGTAAGATTCATTTGGGCATTCTAGCAGAAATCGTAGTCGCTCTTTTCATCGAGGCACAGATGGCGAGCGAGTGCATCTCTAGTCAGAAATTGGCAGACCTAGCGGAGCTGCGCGGTTTGCATAGTCTTGAATATATCCTCGCCCATCAATAGGTAGCCGTTAGTGGAGAGGTGCGAATTGTTAGCGGGGTATAGGTCTAACATCTTTGACTGAATCGCTTGCTCCGACATTCGCAGTAGATTTGGCATTTTGAAGCGCTGTTCAGCTTTATTCCAGAATTGTTTGTCCGGGTAAAGGTAAGCCGTCGATTTATTGGGCACGACAGCCCAGATCGGGACAATGCCAGTCATGCGCTTATTGAGTCTCTCGATATTATCTAATGTTGCGTCAGGAAGATCTTCTACTTTGTCTGCGGCTAGAAATAGGCTGTCGCCACAACTGGCATGGCTGAAGAGTTCGCAGCCATTATTTACGCGCACGATCTTTGCGCCATTTGGCAAGGCCATGGCTTTGAAGTTGGAAGAGCTGGAATAACGCTGATATTCACCAAAATTCAGAGCTGTTCGAATGCCAACTGAAAGTCGTCCGTCTCGTTTTAAATGATCTGGATCAAAAGGCACTTGAGGTGGGTGGCGTGGTCCGGCTCCAAATTCATCGGTGTGCGCTTGAGTGGTCTGACAAGAGATCGATTTACTAATTCTATCGTCGATGCCCCGCTCAACTGTTTGAATGATTAAGAACTTGCCGTGAAAGCCCTGTTGTCTTGCCCACTGCGTGAAATCCGCGCAAATCGATTCTCGTATCGAGCGCCAGTGCTCGGTGTGGACTTTGAGGCCATGTCGGGTCAATACGCTTTGCCAGACAAGGTCTTCAGAAAAGCTGTCGCCAATAACCAGCACATCTGCTTCCTGCATGGAAGCTTGAGCCAACCATTGCTGTTCGATCTTCGGTTGGGGCTTTCGCCAACCAAACTGGCTCTCGGGCAGCATCCCTATGCGCGTGAGGTCTCCTTGAAAGCTGGCTAACGGCAGAAAATAGAATCCCAGCGCACCGTATGCAAGCAGGATGATGGACACGAAGATTGTGAAGAACTTGGCATGTTTGTGTTTCATCTTAAAACTGGAAGTAGAGGAAAGGGCTGTAACTGCCGAACTGATCTATGGCTACGTATAACAAACTCAACACGACCGCGGCCTGCAGCGTAGCCAACAAGGTATTGCCCGAGAGAAAGCGCATACGCTTCGAATTGGGCAGTAGCCACACCCACAGCAGCCCGGGTACCAGCAGACGTACCAGGTCGAGTCCGGACATAGTGGTAAGCAAGAGCAGGTTGCCGTGCTGAACGGCCTCGAATGAGATCGGGCGGGCCGCGATGCCGAACATCGCCTTCAGCAACACCAGCGCCTGATCCATGTTGCCGGCGCGAAATACGACCCATGCCGCCACGACTGCAATAAACGTGACCGATCCGCCGGTCAGACTGCCCAGCCAACCGGGAACCCAGCGCAGATACTTTTCCGCTACGAGCTCGCGCCAGAGATTGTTGATGATCAGATAGCCGCCATGCAGCGCGCCCCAGATCACGAACGTCCAGCCCGCGCCGTGCCAAAGTCCGCCTAGCAGCATGGTGGTCAGCAGGTTAGCGTAGCGGCGCAGCTTGCCGTGACGGTTGCCGCCCAGCGGGATGTACAGATAATCGCGCAGGAACGTGGAAAGCGTGATGTGCCAGCGCCGCCAGAACTCGATGATGCTGGTGGATTTGTACGGCGAATCGAAGTTGATTGGCAGGTGTATGTTGAACATCAGGGCGACGCCCAGTGCCATGTCGGTGTAGCCCGAGAAGTCGAAATATATTTGCAGTGTGTAAGCCAATGCTCCCGACCATGCTTCATATATCGTGGGCAGGGTACCAGTCGCCATGCCCTGTTGAGTGCCGTCAAATATTGCGGTCACGAACGGCGCGAGCGAATCTGCCCATAGTACTTTCTTGCACAGCCCCAGCGTGAACAACAACAGGCCGGTGGCGACATGGTTCCAATTGATGTGATAGGTTGCCTGGTGCGCGAACTGCGGCATCATGTCCTTGTGATGCAATACCGGGCCCGCGATCAGGTGAGGAAAGTAAGTTACGAACAACACGTAATGCACGAAGTTGTATTCCTTCACCTTGCCCTGGTAGGTGTCGACCAGGTACGCGATCTGCGTGAAGGTGAAAAACGAAATGCCGAGCGGTAGTATGACGTCACCCAGTGAAAGATGCGCGCCGGTCAGGCTGTTGGCGCTGGCAAGGAAGAAGTTTGCGTACTTGTAGTAGCCCAGCAACAGAAGGTTGGCGGCGACGGCGAATACCAACACCTGCCTCTTGCGTGCCGCGGCATGTTGTACGCCCGCCTTGGCGATCCACATTCCGAAAGCATAGTTGCAGACGATCGACCCCAGCAACAGACCGACGTAGGCGGGATTCCAGTAGCCGTAAAAGAACAACGACGATATTGCCAGCCAAGCGGCAGCATAAGCGTGGTGGATGCGCGCTAGCTGAAAAAACCCCAGCAGTACGATGGGCAGGAACAGGAAAATGAAACCATAGGAATTGAATAGCATGTTTAGTGTTCAGCACCACCGCGTGCGGCAGTCATGTTGAATGAAATCGGTTTCATTGAAGCTTCAATATTTTCTGTTACTCTATTTTACCGATAAACAAACTGGAATAGAGATGAGTATCTATGCCGTGGGTGACATTCAAGGCTGTTACAACGAGCTGCAGCAAATGCTGGAGCAGATCCGTTTCGACCCCTCACAGGACCAACTGTGGCTGGTCGGCGATCTCGTGAATCGGGGGCCGGATTCCCTGCAGGTATTGCGCCTGGTCAAATCGCTGGGCGACAGCGCCGTCACTGTTCTTGGCAATCACGATCTGCACCTGCTGGCCGTTGCCGAAGGCGCGGCTGAGGTGCATCGCACCGACACCCTGGATGAAGTTCTGAGTGCTCCCGATCGGGACGAGCTGCTTTTCTGGCTGCGTCAGCAGCGCATGTTGCACACGGACGGAGACTATGTGCTGGTGCATGCGGGGTTGGTGCCGCAATGGAGTGTCAAACAGGCGGTCGGTCTTGCCGGGGAAGTGGAGAGTGCGTTGCGCGGCGATGATTACGCCACTTTCTTCGCCCGCATGTATGGCAATACGCCGCATACTTGGGACGATGATCTGGGCGGCTACAAACGTCTTCGCGTCATCACCAACGCATTTACGCGCATGCGCATCTGCACGCTGGAAGGCGAGATGGAGTTCAGATTCAAGGGCGAAGTGGAAAAGATACCGGAAGGCTATGTGCCGTGGTTCGAAGTGCCCCAGCGCAAAAGCCGCAAAGCCACGGTCATTTTCGGCCACTGGTCGGCATTGGGGCTGAAGGTCATGCCGAACGTCATCGCGCTGGATACCGGGTGCCTGTGGGGCGGCCCGATGACGGCCATCCGGCTGGAAGATCGTCAGCTATTCCAGGTGAGCTGCAAGAATCCGGTGGCGCAAAACTGGTAAAACCCTGCAATGCGGAATCAGAACCTGCGCTTTTGCTGGGGAACGACGGGGGTGCGGCCTTCGATGTGGCGGAACGTGATGCGTCCCTTGCTCAGGTCGTAGGGTGAAAGCTCCAGCGATACCTTGTCGCCCGCAACGATGCGGATATGGTGTTTTTGCATTTTGCCGGCGCTATAGGCAATGAGCTTGTGCCCATTGTCCAGCGTCACGCGAAAGCGCGAGTCCGGCAGGATCTCGGTCACCACGCCATTCATTTCAAGCAGTTCTTCTTTGGCCATGACCAAATCTCCAGGGTAATTCAGAAACAAAAAGCCCGGCAGTTGCCGGGCTCATAGTCAGGACTGACAGCACGGCAAACGCCATGCCTGCCTGCCCATTTATTCCGCTGCGCGGATGTTTGATGCTTGCTGACCTTTAGGGCCGGCAGTGATGTCGAAGCTGACTTGCTGACCTTCGGTCAGGGTCTTGAAACCCGAACTCTGGATTGCGGAAAAGTGAGCGAAAAGATCATCGCCACCATTGGATGGGGTAATGAAGCCGAAGCCCTTGGAATCGTTGAACCACTTAACTGTACCTGTTGCCATTTTGAATCTCCTGAAAAACAAACAAAGGGGACTTGCCCCGAACTTAGGCGATGGTCAAGACGGAAAAGTGATGAAGGGAGAAATACCGGAGTAAAGCGGGTAAAGAACCAGACAACAACGACAGACTTGAAAATCGCTGGCCCGCACTATGCGTCATATCGCTCGGAATAGCAAACGAAATAATTGTCCCGGTTCAGTCAGGGACTTTTGCAGTACTGGCGACCAGTTTGGATAGCTGTACGTGGTCTTTCATCAACGACAAAAAGAGCTTTATCACAGGTAGGTGACGGTTGACGCTGGCCTTTTGCAGGGCTGACCAACCATGGCTGGACACCATGCTGCTCTCGGCGCCACTTGCAAGCAATGCAGCGCACGCAGCGAGGTGACCGTTCATGGCGGCCATCATCAAAGGCGTGAAGGCGCGCAGGCTAGGCGTGTTGATATCCGCGTTATGCATGACGAGATACTTGATGATGTGGGCGTGCCCGTTGAAAGCGGCCCAGTGCAGGGGCGTGAACCCGCCAACGTCTTTCAGGTTCACATTGGCGCCGAATTCGATAAATATCTTTGCGAGTTCCATTTGGCCATTGAACGCCGCCAGAAATAGCGGACTCCAGCCGCGCTCGTCGCAGGTGTCGATGTTGATATCGCAGTGCAGGAACAAGCCGATCGCCTTGAGGTCTTTGGCGGCCGCTGCTTTCAGGAATCCAGCCGCGGTGCATGGGTAGCCGGCACTTTCAATGGCATAACGGGAATCTGTGTCGATGCGCGCCCAGGGGCCGTCATCGCTGGGGGAGCGCATATTGATGAAATTCTGGGGAGAATGTTCAAACTGACCGGACTTCTGCAGCTTGCCACCGAGCTGAGCCAGCGGGTTCTCATCGAAGACTTTGGGAAGGTTGCGCGTCCCTTCAAACACCTTGCTCAAGTAATACAGTTCATCGACGACTTCATGCGAAAAACCGTGACGGTCGCTACGCGTATTGACCATCAACTCCAGAAAATACTCCTCCATTTGAGGCGTATGCCAAAGCTGGACGATCTTTTCAAGGATACGCGGGTGATGCAGCTCCAGATTGATGGGATACAGGCTCTCTTCTTCATATACCAAGTGCAGGACGGTTTTATTCATAGCGCTCTACTCATGAATGAAGACGCAGACTATTGTTGTGGACGCTGTTTGGAAATGGAATGAAAGCCAGTGGTGTTCTTGATTATACATGCGCGACAAAACAGGCCATTCAATTGACGCGTTGCAGCAACGTTCGCATCATCTGTTCAGCCTGACTTACATATCCACCGCCGAACAAATTGGCGTGATTCAGGATATGGTACAGGTTGTACAGGTCGCGACGATGGGCATAGCCCTCGTTCAGGGGCCAAGCGGCACGATAGGCTGCGTAGAAATTCTGCAGAGAAACCGCCGAAGAGTTCCGTCATCGCGAGGTCACATTCGCGGTCGCCGTAATATGTAGCAGGATCGAAGATCGTCGGTGTACCGTCCGCAAGGAACGCGTGGTTGCCGCTCCACAAGTCGCCGTGCAGCAGTGAAGGCACGGGTGTATATCCATCGAAAAAGGAGGGCAGGGCATCCAGCAGTTTTTCGCCCAGGTTTTGTAACTGGCCCCCGTAGCCATTTTCTGCCGCAAGTTTCAACTGAAACCCCAGGCGCTGCTCGCGCCAAAAGATGATCCAGTCATCCCGTCCATGCATTCGGCTGCGGCGAAGTGCCAATGAAATTGTCCTGCGCAAAGCCGAAGGCTTCGCCCGTGCAGCGATGCAGTGCGGCAAGTTGTTCACCGAGCAAACGGTCATCGCCGCGCGCAGACAGCTTCAAATATTCCAGCACCAGATAACTTTGCTCATCTGCGACACCACATGCAATGACTTGCGGCACGCGAATGGTATTTGTGGCTGCGATTGCGGCGAGTCCGGCGGCTTCGGCGACGAACATCGGGTGATGCCGCCTGTCGTTGAGTTTGAGGAAATAGCTTTCGCCATTTGTTCCCTCTATGCGAAACGACTCATTGATACTGCCGCCGCCCACCGCGATCGCACTGCGCAGGTCAAACGCGCGATGCGTGGCATCGTGAATTGCGGCAGAGAGATGTGAGATCAGTTTTGCGTTCACGCCACCCACTTTGTCGTGTCATGCCCGATCAAAGGCATGACAGTCGACGACCTTACAATTTGATGCGGGAGCCGAAATGCTGTTTGTACAATTCCGCCAATTCCATGCGGCTGTACTTGTGGTTCTGGCCGCCGCGGCTGGCGATCTTGAGCGAACCCATCAATGAAGCCAGGCGTCCTGTCGTTTCCCAATCCCAGCCTTGCTGGATGCCGTGCAGCAGGCCCGCGCGATAGGCATCGCCGCAACCGGTCGGATCGACAATGGCTTTCGGCTTCGGCGTGGGGATGGCGATCTGTCTGCCGTTGGCATAAATAATGCGAACCATCGGCACCGAGCGTGACGATCAACGCGGTGACGCGCTGCGCGATATCGGCCAATGATCTTGCCGGTTTTGTCCTGCAGCATCTTGGCTTCGTAATCGTTCACCGTGACATAGTTGGCCTGTTCGATGAAGTCCAGCAGCTCAGCGCCGGAGAACATCGGCATACCCTGGCCCGGGTCGAACACAAAAGGAATGTTGGCCTCGGCAAATTCGCGCGCATGGTTGATCATGCCGTCGCGCCCGTCGGGCGAAACGATGCCGAGCGTGACTTCCTTGGCCTCATTGACATGGTTCAGGTGCGACATGCTCATCGCACCCGGATGGAACGCGGTGATCTGGTTGTCGTCGAGGTCGGTGGTGATGAAAGCCTGTCCGGTGAAGTTGCCCGGCACATGGCGGATATGCGTTTGCGCCAACCCGATGTTTTTCAGGCGCTGCGTGTACGGTTCAAAGTCGTCGCCCACGGTCGCCATGATCAACGGGTGCCCCCCGAGCATCTGCAGGTTGTAGGCGATGTTGCCGGCGCAGCCGCCATATTCGCGGCGCATTTCCGGCACCAGAAAAGCGACGTTGAGGATGTGTATCTGTTCGGGAAGGATGTGCTTCTTGAATTGGTCCTTGAACACCATGATGGTGTCGTAAGCCATGGAACCGCAGATGAGAGTCTTCATTTTGCCTCAGAGATAAAAGTAGGAAACCGCTGGGGCGATTGTACCAGTTCTATGGCTGGGCCCATTTATAGCCATAGAGAGTTTGGGCAAATGACTCGTTGGTCACGCGCCAGTCTGGTCGTCGGATATCCGCACGAAGTAAAAAAACGCCACGGATCGCTCCATGGCGTTTTGTGTTTGTGTTGGCTGAAAATCAGGGCGCGACTACCTGCTCGCTTTTGTTCAATGCGGCCAGTGCCGCATCGTAATTCGGCTCATGTTTGATGTCGTCCACCAGTTCGGCGTGGATGATGCGGTCTTTATCGTCCAATACCAGCACGGCGCGTGCAGTAACACCTGCCAACGCCGTATCGGCGATCTTCACGCCGTAATTGCGCATGAAATCGCGTCCGCGCATGAGCGACAGCGTGACGACGTTCTGCAATCCCTCGGCCACGCAGAAGCGGCTCATCGCGAACGGCAGGTCGGCCGAGATCACCAGCACCACGGTGTTGTTCAGCTTGCCGGCCGCCTCGTTGAACTTGCGCGTGGAGGTTGCGCAAACTGCGGTATCCAGGCTGGGCACGATATTCAGCACCTTGCGTTTGCCCGCGAAACTTTGCAGCGAAACGTCCTGCAGGTCTTTATTCACCAGGGTGAAATCCGGCGCCTGCTGGCCCACGCTGGGGAAAGTGCCGAACAGGGTGACGGGCGCACCGCCGAGCGTGACGGCGGATTTTTCTTGATTGTCTTTGGCCATGATGTGTCTCCTATGAAGATGGATATATTCAAACTACGAAATCATTTTTGCCACAGAGAACACAGAGGCCACAGAGAAAACCACAAGCATATTGCAAGGCCAGAGGAGGGTATTTGCATTCCTGCTGTGATGCTCAGCTGCTTCGTCCGAATGGCGTAACGGTTTTTGAAGCCCTTCAGCTGTACGACTCAATCGGCGGACAGGAACAAACCAGATTCTTGTCGCCGAACACATTATCCACCCGCGCCACGGCAGGCCAAAATTTATTATCCCGCACCCACGGCAGGGGGAATGCCGCTTGCTCGCGCGAGTAGGGACGCGTCCACTCGTTGGCGCAGACCGCCATTGCAGTATGCGGCGCGTGCTTGAGGATGTTGTCCTTCTTGTCGGCCTTGCCGCTGACGACCTCGTCGATCTCGCCGCGGATGGCGATCATTGCCGCGCAGAAACGGTCCAGCTCGGCTTTCGATTCGCTCTCGGTCGGTTCCACCATCAGCGTATCCACCACCGGGAAGGAAGTGGTCGGTGCATGGAAGCCAAAGTCCATCAGGCGCTTGGCAATGTCCGTCACCTCTACGCCTTCCTTCTTCCATTCGCGGCAGTCGAGGATCATCTCGTGCGCGCAGCGGCCGTTGCTGCCGCTGTACAGCGTGGCATAGCTGTCCTTCAGCGATTCCTTGATGTAGTTCGCGTTCAGGATCGCCATGCGCGTGGCTTCGGTCAAACCCGCTCCGCCCATCATCTTGATGTAGCCGTAGGAGATCAGCAGGATCAGCTGCGCTGCCGTAGGGCGCCGCGGACACGGCGTGAATGCCCTGTGCGCCGCCGACCTTGACCACCGGATGCGAGGGCAGGAAGGGCGTGAGGTGTTCCGCCACGCCGATCGGGCCGGCACCCGGTCCGCCGCCGCCGTGCGGGATGGCGAAGGTCTTGTGCAGGTTGAGGTGGCACACGTCCGCGCCGATGTTGCCGGGACTGGTGAGGCCGACCTGCGCGTTCATGTTGGCGCCGTCCATGTACACCTGGCCGCCGTTGGCGTGGATGATCGCGGTGATGTCCTTGATGCTTTCCTCGTACACGCCGTGCGTGCTGGGGTAGGTCACCATCAGGCACGACAGGTCGGCCTTGTGCTCTTCCGCCTTGGCGCGCAGGTCGTCCACGTCGATGTTGCCCTTGCTGTCGCATTTCACCACCACGATGTGCAGGCCGCACATCGCCGCACTGGCCGGATTGGTGCCGTGCGCGGAGGAGGGGATCAGCACCACGTTGCGCTGGCCTTCGCCGCGCGAACGGTGATACGCCTGGATGACCAGCAGGCCGGCGTATTCGCCCGCCGCGCCGCTGTTGGGCTGGAAGCTCATCTGCGCGAAGCCGGTGATCTCGGACAGTGCTGCATCCAGTCCGGCAATCACTTCCTGGTAACCCTCGGCCTGCTCCAGCGGCACGAAGGGATGCAGGTTGGCGAATTCCGGCCAGGTCAGCGCCAGCATCTCGGATGCCGCGTTCAGCTTCATGGTGCAGGAACCCAGCGAGATCATCGAGTGGGTGAGCGACAGGTCCTTGTTCTCGAGGCGCTTGATGTAACGCATCATCTCGGTTTCGGAGTGATAGCTGTTGAATACCGGATGCCCCAGGATGGCCGATTGACGGGGCTTCACGAGCAATGCCTGGGCGGACAACCGGGCGGCGGTGAGTACCGGCGCGGTCTTGCCAACCTTTTGCGCGAATACCGCGAGGATGGCATTGAGGTCGTCGATCGACGTGGTTTGATCCAGCGAAATGCACACGCCATCAGCCGCATAACGGAAGTTGATCTGCGCGGCCTCGGCCAGCGCATGCACCTTCACGTTGTCGGTGTGCATGAGTTTCACGGTGTCGAAGAACGCGCCTTCAGCCAGTGTGTAGCCCAGCTTCTTCAGCTCGCTTGCCAGCAATGCGGCGGAGCGATGCACTTGCGCGGCGATGCCGCGCAGTCCTTCCGCACCGTGATACACCGCGTACATGCTCGCCATGATCGCCAGCAAAGCCTGTGCGGTGCAGATATTGGAAGTCGCTTTCTCGCGGCGGATATGCTGTTCGCGCGTCTGCAGCGCCATGCGCAACGCGGGATTGCCGTCGGCATCCACCGACACGCCGATGATGCGGCCCGGCATCGAGCGCTTGTGCGCATCGCGGCAGGCGAAGTAGGCAGCGTGCGGTCCGCCGTAGCCCATCGGCACGCCGAAGCGCTGCGTGGAACCCAGCACCACGTCCGCACCCCATTCGCCCGGCGGTGTGAGCAGCACCAGACTCAAAATGTCCGCAGCCACGGCGATAGTCATGCCGTTGGCCTTGGCGCGTGCCACGAAATCGGCGTAGTCATGCACCGCGCCGTCGGCGGTCGGGTATTGCAGCAACGCGCCGTACATCTTGTCGCTCAGCGTCACCGTCTTGAAATCACCGATCACCAGATCGATGCCGAGCGGCTTGGCGCGCGTCTTCAGCAATTCGATGGTTTGCGGGAAACATTCGTTCGACACGAAGAAGCTGTTCTTGCCTTGCTCTGCGTCCTCGCGCGTACGCAGGCCGTGCAGCATGTGCATGGCTTCCGCCGCGGCGGTGGCTTCGTCCAGCAGCGACGCATTGGCGATCTCCATGCCGGTCAGGTCCATGATCATGGTCTGGAAATTCAGCAGCGCTTCCAGGCGACCCTGCGCGATCTCCGCCTGGTAAGGCGTGTAGGCGGTATACCAGCCCGGGTTCTCCAGCACGTTGCGCTGGATCACGGGCGGCACGACGGTGTCGTAATAACCCAGCCCGATATAACTCTTGTACAACTTGTTCTTCGATGCGATGCCGCGCAGGTGCTGCAGGAACGCGTGCTCGCTCATGCCTGCAGGCAGGTTCAGCGGCTTCTTCAGGCGGATGGCGGCGGGGACGGTCTGGTCGATCAACGCATCCAGCGAGGGTGCGTTGATCTTCTTCAACATGGCTTGAACGTCTTGTGCGTTCGAGCCGTTGTGGCGGTTAACGAATTGGTCTGTCATAGGAGTCAGGATACGGGATAGCAGGATTCAGGGAAGGATGAGGGACGCTGGAGCGAGGAGAGGGTTTTCCCCTGTGCTCCTGATTCCTGTTCCCTCGTATCCTGCTTAGTGTGCTTCGCTATCCACGACTGCCTGATAGGCCGTCGCGTCGAGCAGTGCCGCGACGTCTGCCGCATTGTCCGGTTTCATTTTGAAAATCCATGCGGCATATGCATCGCCGTTGATGGCTTCGGGTGCGGAATCCAGTTCGCTGTTTACCGCGGTCACGGTGCCGGATACGGGCGCGTACACGTCGGCGGCAGCCTTCACCGATTCGACCACGGCGCATTCTTCCTTGGCCTTCAGTTTGCGGCCCGCGGCGGGTGCCTCGACGAACACCATGTCGCCCAGCAGCTCCTGCGCGTGTTCGGTGATGCCGACTGTGATGGTGCCATCGGCCTCGGTTTTGACCCACTCGTGGGAAGCGGTGTATTTCAGGTTGGATGGATTGCTCATGGTCATGTCCTTTAGAAAATTAAATCAGGCCTTTGCCGTTGCGGGCGAATGGATACTTCACTACTTTTGCGTTCAATAATTTGTCGCGAATCTCGACTTGCACAGTATCGCCGATTTGCACGCCATTCGGCACGCGCGCCAGTGCGATGGATTTCTCCAGCGTGGGAGAAAAAGAGCCGCTGGTGATCTCGCCTTCGCCGTGCGCAGTTTGCACTTTCTGGTGTCCGCGCAAAACGCCGCGATCCAGCAGTACCAGGCCGACCAGCTTCTTGGCGGGCGGATTTGCCAGCAACGCCGCTTTGCCGATGAAGTCGCGCTCGCTTTTCAGGTCCACGGTCCAGCCGAGTCCGGATTCCAGCGGGCCGACCGTCTCGTCCATGTCCTGGCCGTAGAGATTCATGCCTGCTTCCAGCCGCAGCGTGTCGCGCGCGCCAAGGCCGATGGGCTTCACGCCTTTTTCCGCGAGCGTATTCCAGAAGAAGGGCGCAGCCTTGGCCGGAAGCATGATCTCAAAACCGTCTTCTCCGGTGTAGCCGGTGCGGGCGATGAACATGGTGCCCATTTCCACCGCGCTGAAGGGAACCAGGCTTGCGCTCAATTCCTGGCTGCCGGGAAGCGCATCCCACACTTTCTCCCGCGCATTAGGGCCTTGCACGGCGATCATCGCCAGCTCGGGGTGGTCGGCGATGTCCAGCTTTGGCGCATGAGTGGCTGCCTGTGTCTTCATCCACGCGATGTCTTTATCGGCTGTGCCGGCGTTGACCACGATGCGGAACCATTCTTCCGTCATGAAGTAGACGATCAGGTCGTCGATCACATGCCCGTCCGGGCGCAGCATGGCGGAATACAGGGCCTTGCCGGGCATCGCCAGCTTGTCCACGTTGTTGGCCAGCAAGTAACGCAGGAAATCGCGTACCCCGGCACCCTTCATGTCCACCACGCGCATGTGCGAAACGTCGAACATGCCGCAGTCGTTGCGGACCTGATGGTGCTCGTCGATCTGCGAACCGTAATTCACCGGCATGTCCCAGCCGCCGAAATCCACCATTTTTGCGCCCATGGCACGGTGAGTCGCGTTTAGAGGCGTTTGTTTAAGGGTTGTCATAATCCTCTTTCCGGAAATAAAAAAGGCGCAGCACGAAATCGTGCTGCGCCCCATCTGTCCTTGGTACCTGAGAGATTACGGCTTACATTGAATCCGCGTGCCCCTTCGGTGGCCAAAACCCCCTCTCCCCATCCCTCTCCCATAAATGGGCGAGGGGGACAAAGGCTCGCTTCGCGAGTTTAATGATCCTGACGCTCTCCAGATTTGCCTGTTCCGATTGGTTCATGAGCCTGAGCGGTTACGGGTGTTGCGCCTTCGGCGGTGCCAGAAATCAGCACACTCTCCCAGTCGGTTTGAACGGCGGGCGGATTATACCGGAAGTTTCAATGCGGGTAGAAAAGGAACAAGCGATACCCGGCCGGTTTGAGGTCGGTGGTATCCAGGTGCAGTTTGATGTCCAGATCGCGCTTGGCCGGGAAGCCCAGTTTCTCGTTATCTCCCGCTTTCAGATAATCCTTGGGAAGGAACACGCGGCGGGCAATAGGCTGATCCTGCACACTGGTGAGGGTGAGTTCCAGGCTGGGAAAGGCCTGCGCGTAGGGTGCCTGGTTGTGAATCAGGGCGTGCAGCGTAACCACATTGCCGTGGTCGGGGCTGGATTCCAGTTCGGACGATTCGATGGCGATCAGGTCTGAATTTTGCGGCAAGGCGACGGTGCATTCGAGCAGCGTGCAGTAATCTTCGAGCACGGGCTTGAGACCGGGCAGGCTGGCGCCAATTTCGATACGGAAGAAGTAAGCGGCCTGTGCAATTAAAAGCAAAGCAAACAGAAATCCAAGGAAGATGGCCAGCCATCGGGTTTTCCTGGCGGGCGATTTCAATGACTTCGTCGGTGAGTTCTTCAACGAACTGTACTTGTTGGGCCAAAGTCGTCGGAGCTTCTTCCAGCTCGGGCACATTGGCAATGGGAGTGAGGTCGTTTTCGCCCGCCGGATACGCGGGCTCGATGGGCAGGCTGAGCTGGGGGCTGGGTTCGTCGTCGTGCAGGTGACTGTCTGCATCGAACACTTCGTGGCAACGCCCGCAGCGCACCAGACCGTCGTGCGCCTCAAGCTGCGCATCGGTCACTTTGAAACGCGTACTACATTTGGGGCATCGCGTGATCTTGGTCATCGTTTCACACCGGACAGACAACACCATCCATCTTCCAATACGGCGGGCGCGAGGTCAAACCATTGCGCGTAGATGCGCATCACTTCTTCCGCCTGCTCGGCGAGGATGCCCGAAAGCACGATGCGTCCGCCGGATCGGGTGGCGCCAGCCAGCAGCGGAGCCAATGCACGCAACGGATTGGTCAAAATGTTGGCGACCACGACGTCGTATTGGGCGAGCGCAATGCCATCCGGCAGGTAGAAATCGGCGTGTACCTGATTTGCGGTCGCATTGTCGCGGCTGGCAACCACGGCTTGTGCATCCACATCCACTCCAACGGCGCTCGCTGCGCCCAGCTTCATGGCTGCGATGGCAAGAATGCCGGAGCCGCAACCGTAGTCGAGCACTGTCTCGCCGCCCTTGATGTTCGAATCCAGCCAGCGCAAACACAGGCGCGTGGTGGGATGGCTGCCGGTGCCGAAGGCCAGACCGGGATCGAGCGCAATGTTGATGGCAGCGGGATCGGCGGGTTCATGCCAGGTCGGCACGATCCACAGGCGGTCGCTGATGCGGATGGGATCGAACTGGGCCTGGGTAAGGCGTACCCAATCGCTTTCTTCCAGTTTCTCGATGCGATGTTCGGGAAGAGCGCCAAGGCCGAGTTCGGAACAGCAAGCTTGCAGGATGCCCGCAACGTCGGCATCGCTCTCGAACAGCGCATTCACGAGATTGTGTTGCCATACCGCGGAAGTGGGTTCGCCGGGTTCGCCGAAGATCGCTTGCTCGTCCGGTGTGTCGGCATCCGCATCCAGCATGTCCACCGACAGTGCGCCGTGTGCCAGTAGCGCCTCACTCAGCGCCTCGGCGTAAGCCGCCTCGGCGCGCACGGCGAGCGAGAGCCAGGACATGCTTACTTGGCCTTCGATTTTTCTGCCAGCTTGTGTTCCAGATAATGGATGCTGGTTGCACCGCGAACGAATGCCGCGTCGTTCATCAACTCCTGATGCAGCGGGATATTGGTGTTGATCCCTTCCACCACCATCTCGGACAGGGCGGTGCGCATACGGGCGATGGCCTGTTCACGCGTGTCGCCGTAGGCGATGATCTTGCCGATCATGGAATCGTAATAGGGCGGGATGAAATAGTTGTTGTACACGTGGGAATCGACGCGGATGCCGGGGCCGCCGGGCACGTGCCAGTTGGTGATGCGTCCGGGCGACGGCACGAAAGTGTAGGGGTGCTCGGCATTGACGCGGCATTCGATTGCATGGCCGCGGAACTGGATATCCTTCTGGCGGAACGGCAGTTTCTCGCCGGCCGCGATGCGGATCTGCTGTTGCACGATGTCGATGCCGGTGATCATTTCGGTGACCGGATGTTCGACCTGCACGCGGGTGTTCATTTCGATGAAATAGAACTCGTCGTTCTCGTACAGGAACTCGAACGTACCCGCACCGCGATAATTGATCTTGCGGCAGGCTTCGGCACAGCGCTCGCCGATCTTGTCGCGCAATTTTGCGTTGAGGAACGGCGCCGGCGCTTCTTCTATGATCTTCTGGTGACGGCGCTGCATGGAGCAATCGCGTTCGCCCAGAAATACCGCGTTGCCGTGCTGGTCGGCCAGGATCTGGATCTCGATATGGCGCGGGTTCTCCAGGAACTTTTCCATGTACACCATGGGATTGTTGAAGGCAGCCTGGGCTTCGGTCTTGGTCATGGTCACCGCGTTGAGCAGCGCCGCTTCGGTATGCACCACGCGCATACCGCGACCGCCGCCACCGCCGGATGCCTTGATGATGACCGGATAGCCGATGAACTTGGCGATGCGCATGATTTCGGCCGGATCGTCCGGCAAGGCGCCGTCCACGCCGGGTACGCACGGGTACACCCGCTTTCTTCATGGCGTTCTTGGCGGAGACCTTGTCGCCCATCAGGCGGATGGTCTCGGCACGCGGGCCGATGAACACGAAACCTGACTTCTCGCAGCGCTCGGAGAAGTCGGCGTTTTCGGACAGGAAACCGTAACCGGGGTGGATCGCCTGCGCGTCGGTCACCTCTGCCGCGCTGATGATGGCAGGCACATGCAGGTAACTCTGGCTGGAAGGCGCCGGGCCGATACACACAGACTCATCCGCCAGCTTGACGTATTTGGCTTCAGCATCTGCTTCGGAATGCACGGCGACTGTCTTGATGCCCATTTCGCGGCAGGCGCGCTGAATACGCAGCGCGATTTCGCCGCGATTGGCAATAAGTATCTTTTCAAACATGACGGGGGTCTCCGGCGGTGCTGCTGTTCGGGGCTTGCGCGTAAATACGGCCATGATGCTTTAGCCGATGATGAACAGCGGTTGACCAAACTCGACGGCCTGGCCGTTCTCGACCAAAATCGCCTTGACCACGCCAGTCTTGTCCGACTCGATCTCGTTCAGCAATTTCATCGCCTCAATGATGCACAGGGTATCGCCTTCGCTCACGCTCTGGCCGATATCCACGAATGACTTGGCGCCGGGGGAAGGGGAACGGTAGAAGCTGCCGACCATGGGTGATTTGACCACATGACCTTCCGGCGCGGCGGGGGCAGCAGGTGCGGCCGCGACGGCAGGCGCTGCGGGAGCAGGAGCGGACTGGGGAGCGGCAGCATAGTATTGCTGCATGGGTGCGGCGACAGAGCTGGAGCGCGAAATGCGCACATGCTCTTCACCTTCCGTCAGTTCCAGTTCGGCGATCCCCGAGTTTTCGACCAGTTCGATCAGTGTCTTCAGCTTGCGCAGATCCATTTTTTAGCTCCTTCCAGAATGTTGTAGTGCAAATTGCAATGCGAGTTCATAGCCTGCCGCCCCCAGACCGCTGATGACGCCGACGGCGATATCGGAGAAATAGGACTCTTTGCGGAAAGGTTCGCGGGCGAACACGTTAGATAGATGTACTTCGACAAATGGGATGGCTACTGCCGCCAGTGCGTCGCGTATCGATACGCTGGTATGCGTAAATGCTGCCGGATTGATGATGATGAAGTCAGTCCCGTCCGAACGTGCCTGTTGTACCCGATCCACCAGTGCTGCTTCCGCGTTGCTTTGGAAATAAGCCAATTTCGCGCTCTTTGACTGCGCTAATTGTGACAACTTGGCGTTAATTTCGTCCAACGTGACACGGCCATATACCTCCGGCTCGCGTGTGCCGAGCAGGTTCAGATTGGGACCGTGCAGTACGAGGATGTTCTTCATGGGGGGCGAAGTTTGCCGAAAATGAGTGAGTTTGTCTACCTTTTCGGGGGAATTGACAAAAACTGCTTGTCGGTTAGGGAGTTAAGCGAGTGCGGAGAAACAGACAACCGGACCGATGCCTGAAACGGTAGCAAGCGAACTATTTAGCGAAGAGGGGGAATCAACGCCGCCCCACCTCCGGTTTGGGGTGGAGCAAATTGGGCTAAAGCCCGGCATTCTTTAACGACTGCAGGAATTGCGGCGCATCCTGATAGCCAGTCACGCGAAAGTCGGCCAATTCCTTGCCCGCGGCGTCGAAAAACAGGGTTGCGGGCGGGCCGAAGATCTGGAAACGCTGCAATAGCGCTTTGTCGTCGGCGTCGTTGGCGGTTACATCGGCTTGCAACAGCACGGCGTTCTTCAGTCTGGCCTGTACGGTAGAGTCGCTGAAGGTGAAACGTTCCATTTCCTTGCACGAGACACACCAGTCCGCGTAAAAATCCAGCATCACGGTCTTGCCACCGGCTTGTGCGATGCGCGCATCCAGCCCGGACATGCCCTTGACGCGTTCAAAGCGCAAGGCGGCGGGCGCTTCGACACTGGCGGTGCGGCCGATATTGCCAAGCGGTCGCAGGATGTCGCTGGCGCCGGACAGCGCGCCGATCAGGTAAGCGGCGCCTAGCAGCAGGGCAAGAACGCCCACGCTTTTACCGAATTTATGCCAGCCATTGGTGGTGTGCGGCAGAGGGTCAAGCGCACGCAGGAAAATTGCCGAGAAGATAAGCAGCCCGGCCCATAACAGCATTTGCGCGCTGAGCGGGATCACGGGCGAAATGATCCAGATCGCCATTGCCAGCATCATCACGCCGAAGAAGCGCTTCACGGCTTCCATCCACGCACCAGCTTTGGGCAGCAGTGCGCCGGCCGAAGTCCCGATGAGCAGCAGCGGCGCGCCCATGCCCAGTGCCAATACGAACAATGCCGTTCCGCCCAGAACGGCATCGTGCGTCTGACTTATATATAGCAGTGCGCCAGCCAGAGGGGCGGCCACGCACGGCCCCATGATGATGGCGGACAGTGCGCCCATCGCGAATACGCCGGAGATATGGCCGCCGTGCAGCTTGTTGCTGGTGTCTGACAGCTTGCTCTGCAACGCGGTGGGCAACTGCAATTCATACAGGCCGAACATGGCCAGCGACAGCAGCACGAATATCGCGGCAAAACTGCCCAGCACCCAAGGCGTTTGCAACGCATTGGAAATCAGGTTGCCGGAATACCCCGCGGCCACTCCGGCAATGGCATAGGTGATCGCCATGCCCAGCACATAAGCCAGCGACAGGATAAAGGCATGCACATGGGTGATCTTGTGTCCGCGCCCGACGATGATGCCGGACAGAATGGGGATCATCGGGAACACGCAAGGCGTGAGGGAGAGCAGCAGTCCCGCGCCGAAGAAGAAGGACATGATCAGCCAGAAGCTGCCGTTCTTGAACAATCCGGCAATCTGGTTGTTTTCGTTCCCGGCAGTGGCGGGCAATGCGGTCAAAGGCGCGGTTGCGGCACTGACGGTTTGAATCAGCTCGACGTTAAGCGTCTTCTCGATGGGCGGATAGCACAGCCCATTGTCGCTGCACCCCTGATAGCTCGCGTTCAATACCAGCGGCTTGGTTGCGTTCACCTTGTCCAGAACGATCTGGGCCTGGAAAGACTGGTGATAGACCTCGAGTACGCCGAAGTTGGGGTCGTTCTTGGTTTCGCCCTGCGGCAGATCGACGCGCACGATCCGGGTTTTGCCGTCGGCGGGCGTGAAACTGATCTTGCCGCGATACAGATAGTAGCTCGGCGTGATTTTGAAACTGGCGATCAGCGTGTGCTGGTCGACGGCATGCACGTCCAGTGCAAAGGCCTTATCGGCCGGCAGAAAGGTTGGTTTCCGGCTGCCGAAGGAGAACAAGTCTGCATGGGCCAGCGGCACCATGCACAGCAGCAGGATGGATATTGTTAATAGACGACGCATCATTTAGGTTTCCTAGCTTGAGTTTCCTGTACGACCCAGTTCAGGTATTCCGGCAAGCCGGCGCTGACTGGTAACGCGATAAGTTCCGGTATTTCATACGGATGCAATTTGCGCAACGCATCCTGCAGTCGCGGATAAGCCGCTTTTGTTGTCTTGATGAGCAACGGTACTTCGGTGGTGCGGTTGAGTTTGCCTTCCCAGTGATAGACCGACGTACAGTCAGCGAGCACGTTCACGCAGGCGGCAACGCCTTCTGTGACCAGGGAAGCGGCAATGCGTTCCGCGACATCGCGATCCGGCAGATTGGTCATGACCAGCAGTACTTCGTTCTCGCTCATCGCAACGCCAGTTCTGCCCGGTTTGCGGTCGCAGGCGGATTGCCCGGTCTGGCTTGGCCTGCCCGTGCGCAGCGTATGCCAAGTTGCAGCAATTCATCCCATACATCGCCCTGACGCAGGCCCTTTACCAGCCTGTCGATCTGTGCGGCCTGGCGCAACGCACGTTCGGCGAAGGTTGGCGTGAAGCGTCGAACCGCCCGTTCCACCAGTTTCTGCCGGACGCCCCACACGCGCGCATCACGCAATGCACCGGACAGGTTGCCGTTCTGCTGCAACGCGCGCGAGACTTTCGCCAGCGCGCGGATGTCCTCCGCCAGTGCCCACAGGATCAAAACGGTCGCCGTGCCTTCCGCCCGCAGGCCGTCGAGGATGCGCGCATAGCGCTCGGCATCGCCGGCCAGCATGGCTTCGGACAGCTTGAATACGTCGTAACGCGCCACATCCATCACCGGAGTCCTTGACCTGATCGAAAGACAACGGCCCGGCCGGAAACAGCAACGCGAGTTTCTGTATTTCCTGGAAGGCTGCCAGCAGATTGCCTTCCACGCGCTGGGCGAGGAACGCCAGGGTATCTGCATCGGCCGATTGTCCCTGCCGTTTCATGCGCGCGGAGATCCATGCGGGCAATGCAGCGAGCGCGATTTCGTCGGCGCTGATCACCGTGCCGTGCTGTTCCAGCGCGGTGAACCATTTGCTTTTCATCGCCGTGCCGTCAAGGCGTCGGCAGCGAGATCAGCGTGAGCGTGTCCGGATTGAGGTTGGCGCAGTGATCCTGCAACGCCTGCGCACCTTCCACGCCGGGCTTGCCGGAAGGGATGCGCAGATCGATCACCTTGAGCGTGGAAAACAGCGACATGCTTTGCGCGCTGTTGCGCAGTTCGGCCCACTTGAAACCCTGCTCGGCGATCAGCACTTCGCGTTCGCTGTAGCCCGCTGCGCGCGCGGCGGCGCGGATCGCGTCGGCGGCTTCGATGGCGAGCAGCAACGCCTCGCCGTGGATGACGTACAAAGATCCGAGTCCTTTGGCAAGGTGTTGCGGCAGGTCTTCGCAGGAGATTTTCATTGCATCATTCTCATGGCGTGACGACTGCGGTTTGGCCCGGTTCAGGCGGCGTATGGCCTGACCCACGGCATCGCTGCGCATGTCCTGGTAGAGTTGGGCTTCTTCCTGCGCCTTGGCCAGTACCTGGGCATCGTCATAGGGCAGGATGCGCGTCAGCGAGATTTCATCCGCGGGCAGCCAGTCGGTCTGGTTGTTGTCATAAGCGCGCAGGGATACGCGGTAGAACAACTGATATTCCTGCACGCGACCGGCGCCAGTCAGCGACAGGATCTGTTTGGTGGTCTGTTCGGAGACGACTTCCAGCACCAGATCCGCCTGGTCGGAACGGGGCGCCAGATTGATCTTGTTGGTGATCAGCGCGCGGCGCAGATCGGCAACGAAGGGCGTTTCCACGGGCGCTTTCAGATACAGGGTCTTGAACGCAAATGTGACGTCACTGAGTTGGCTGCCGCGCAAGTGGAAGCCGCAAGCAGAAAGTGCAAGCGTCGACAGCAACAGAAGTACACGTATCGAGTTCGTCATCAGATCACCACATTGATCAAACGGCCCGGCACAACGATGACCTTCTTCGCCGTGCCGCCCGCAAGTTGTTTCTGCACCGCTTCGTGCGCCAGAGCGAGTTGCTCCAGTGCCGCCTTGTCGGTATCCTTGGCGACCAGCAGGCTGCCGCGCAATTTGCCGTTCACCTGGATCATCAGCTCGATCTCGTTCTGCACCAGCGCCGCCGGGTCGGCTTTAGGGAAAGGACTGGTCGATCGAGCTTGCTGCCGGGACGCAACTCGCTCCAGAGCGCATCCGCGATGTGCGGTGCGATGGGCGAGAGCAGCAGCACCGCATTCTCCAGCACTTCTTGCGCCACGTTGCGAGCAACAGCGGTGTCTTCTTCGATACTTGCCCAAAGAATTGAGCAACTCCATGATGGCCGCAATGGCGGTGTTGAACGTCTTGCGGCGACCGTAGTCGTCGTCGATCTTCTGGATGGCCTGGTGCAATTGCAGGCGCAGAACTTTGGCCGCAGTACTCAGCTCGCCGCTGCTGTATGCCGCCGCGATGCCGCCTTCGACATGGTCGTGAACCGCTTTCCATACGCGCTTCAGGAAACGGAACGAGCCTTCCACGCCGGTATCCGACCATTCCAGTTGCTGGTCGGGCGGGGCGGCGAACATCATGAACACGCGCGCAGTGTCCGCACCGTACGCGTCGATGATGGCTTGAGGGTCGACGCCGTTGTTCTTCGACTTCGACATCTTTTCCGTGCCGCCGATGATGACGGGCTGTCCGTCGGCGATCAGCTTGGCGCCGATGGGGCGCGCCTTGGCGTCCATCGCCACTTCCACCTCAGCCGGATTGATCCACAGCTTCTTGCCGCCTTCCACCTCGCGGTAGAACGTCGGCGCGACCACCATGCCCTGAGTCAGCAGGTTCTTGAACGGCTCGTTGCCTTGCACCAGACCCTCGTCGCGCATCAGCTTGTGGAAGAAGCGCGCGTACAGCAGGTGCAGGATGGCGTGTTCGATGCCGCCGATATATTGATCCACCGGCAGCCATTTTTGTGCCGCCTCTTTATCCACCATGCCGGAGTCACATTGCGGGCTGGCGTAGCGCGCGTAGTACCAGGACGATTCCACGAAAGTGTCCATGGTGTCCGTCTCGCGCCGTGCTTTGCCGCCGCATTGCGGGCAGGTACATTCGTAGAACTCCGGCATCTTCGCCAAGGGTGAACCGGCGCCGTCCGGCACCACATTCTCCGGCAGCTTCACCGGCAACTGGTCGTCCGGCACCGATACATCGCCGCAAGTCGGGCAATGGATGATGGGGATCGGGCAGCCCCAGTAGCGCTGGCGCGAAATGCCCCAGTCGCGCAGGCGGAACTGCACCTTCTTTTCGCCCAGGCCTTTGGCTGCGAGGTCGGCGGCGATGGCGTCAACGGCTTTTTCGAGATTCAGGCCGTCGTATTTGCCGGAATTCACGCACACGCCGTTTTCTTTGTCCGCATACCACTCCTGCCAGGCGGTATCGCTGAAGGTCTGATCCTTCACCGCGATGGATTGCTTGATCGGTAGGTTGTATTTCTTGGCGAACCCGAAATCGCGCTCGTCGTGCGCAGGCACCGCCATCACAGCGCCTTCGCCGTAGCCCATCAGCACATAGTTGCCGACCCACACCGGTACTTGTTCGCCGGTCAGCGGGTGAGTAACTTTGAGGCCGGTGTCCATGCCCTTCTTTTCCATGGTGGCGATGTCCGCTTCGGCCACGCCGCCCTGTTTGCATTCCTCGATGAATGCAGCGAGCTTGGGGTTGCCTTGCGCGGCCTGGGTTGCCAGCGGATGTTCGGCTGCCACGGCGACAAAGGTCACGCCCATGATGGTGTCGGCGCGGGTGGTGTATACCCACAGCAATTCTTTCTCCCCTCGCCCGCTTGCGGGAGAGGGGTTGGGGGAGAGGGGTTTTGCGTCAACAACCCTCTCTCCTAACTCTCTCCCACTCGTGGGAGAGAGGGACTTAGTCCCGACTGCGTCGGGGATTTCAAATGCGAAGCGCACGCCGTAGCTCTTGCCGATCCAGTTGGCCTGCATGGTCTTCACCTGCTCCGGCCAGCCGGAGAGCGTGTCGAGGTCTTGCAGCAATTCGTCGGCGTATTGCGTGATGCGGAAGAAATACATCGGGATATCGCGCTTTTCCACCAGCGCGCCCGAGCGCCAGCCGCGGCCGTCGATGACCTGTTCATTGGCCAGCACGGTGTTGTCCACCGGGTCCCAGTTCACCACCGCGGTCTTCTTGTAGATGACGCCTTTCTTGAACAGGCGCGTGAACAGCCATTGTTCCCAGCGGTAATAGTCCGGCTTGCAGGTGGTCACTTCGCGCGACCAGTCCACGCCCAGGCCCAGCGACTTCAACTGCTGCTTCATGTATTCGATGTTGGAATAGGTCCAGGCGGCGGGCGGCACGTTGTTGGCCATCGCGGCGTTTTCGGCGGGCAGGCCGAACGCGTCCCAGCCCATGGGCTGCATCACGTTGTAACCCTTCATCTGGTGGTAACGGCTCAGCACGTCGCCGATGGTGTAGTTGCGCACATGCCCCATGTGCAGCTTGCCGGAGGGGTAAGGGAACATCGACAGGCAATAGTACTTCGGCTTGGTGCTGTCTTCTTTGGCACGGAACACCTGCGCGGCGTCCCACTGTTGCTGGGCGGAGGTTTCGATGTCTTTGGGTGAGTAATTAGCTTGCATGTTTCAGTGATCAGGTGCGCAAATTTGCGGGTTCGGCATTATAGCGGCAACATGACACCCTCGCTTATGGAAGGAAAGGGCCTGGGAATGACCAAACTGATCGGAGTCATGCTGCTGCTGGCAGCGTTTGTAGCGCAAGCCGAACCGGATGCACAGGTGCAGGCAGTGCAGATGCCGGCCTGGTTGCAGCGCGGTGCAAACAAGGTTCCGGTGCGCGTGGGGTCGGAGCTGCGCAATGGCGATATGCTCATCACCGGTGGCAACGCACGTCTCTATGTCCGCACCGCCGACGGCAGCACTGTGAAACTGGGCGAGAACGCCACGTTGACGCTGGATGGACTGGCACAACAGCACGCGGAACAGTCGCTGTTCAGCGCCGTGCTGAATGTTGCGAAGGGTGCATTCCGCTTTACTACGGATGCTTTAGCCAAGCTGAACTCGAGAGAGGTGACCGTCAAGGTTGCCGGTGCGACGGTCGGTATACGCGGTACGGACGTGTGGGGAAAAGATGGCAGCGATCAGGGTGTGGTGTGTCTGATCGAGGGCAAGATTTCGGTCACGGGGCCGGACAGCAAGGATTTCGTCATGGATCAACCGCTGTCCTTTTACAAGATGCCCAAAGATGCCGTGCCATTACCGGTTGCGCCGGTCGATCCCGAACAGTTGAAGAAATGGGCAACAGAAACCGATATCGCGCAACCGGCTTCGCAGCTCGGCGGCGTCTGGAAGGTGGATTTGCTCACCGCACCCGATCAGGCTGCTGCCTTGACCGCGTACGATCAATGGCGGGCAGAGGGCTACGATGTGCGCATGCATCCGGTAGCGAAGGACGGCGGCTGGTCCTACACGCTGCGCATCGTGCAGCTTCCCGATCGCGCCTCGGCGCAAAAGTTGGCAGAACAGCTTAAAGGCACGCTGGGGGCGGAAAATCCGAGCGTCTCGCGTTAGCTGCAGAAACTGGGTTAAAATCGCAGACCAAAAATTATTTATATCATTCAGGAGAGTGGCATATGTCCCGTAAACACCCAGTAATCGCCGTCACCGGCTCGTCCGGCGCCGGCACCACCACCGTCAAGCGCGCGTTTGAAAACATCTTCCGCCGCGAAAAAATCAGCGCAGCCGTCGTAGAAGGCGACAGCCTGCACAGCCTGAACCGCATGGAGTTTCGTGCGGCGGCGGCCGAAGCTGCCAAGGCTGGTAACCATTCGTTCAGCCACTTCGGTCCCGAAGCCAACAGCTTCGACAAGATCGAAGAGATGTTCAAGACCTACGGCGATAGCGGTATGTGCAAGCGCCGTTACTATGTGCACAGCGATATTGAAGCCGAAGAGCACAACAAGCATTTCAATCTGACCGATCTCAAAGCCGGCGTTTTCACACCGTGGGAAGACATCGAATCCGGAACCGACCTGTTGTTCTATGAAGGTCTGCATGGCCTGGCGCAGAACGAGAAATACGATGCGGGTCAGTACGTGGACCTTGGTATCGGCGTCGTGCCGGTGGTCAACCTGGAATGGATCCAGAAAATCCACCGCGACAAGGCAGAGCGCGGTTATTCGGCTGAAGCAACCGTGGATACCATCCTGCGCCGCATGCCGGACTACATCAAATACATCACTCCGCAGTTCTCGCGCACCCACATCAATTTCCAGCGCGTGGCGACGGTGGATACTTCCAACCCGTTCATTGCGCGTGACATTCCGACACCGGACGAAAGTTTTGTGGTCATCCGTTTCCGCGATCCCAAAGGCGTGGACTTCCCCTATATGCTCAACATGATCCCGAACTCTTTCATGTCCCGCGCCAATACATTGGTGACGCCAGGCGGAAAGATGAGCCATGCGATGGAAATCATCCTGGCACCGATCATGCACGACATGATCCAGAACAAGAAGAAGCAATAAGCAACAACAAGAAGAAGTAGGCAACAGAACGGGGAAGCGGAAACGCTTCCCCGTTTTTTCGTTGAGAAAGGCAAGTCGTGAAATTGATTTAGTCGGGTCGCTACGCGACAATGAATCCACCTCAAATGAGCAAGGAGACGGCTGTGGCAGAAACCGATTTTGACCGGATCAGGAAACAGGTGCGCCAATTCGTGGTCGAGCGCGACTGGGATCAATTCCATACGCCCAAGAACTTGTCCATGGCCCTGATTGTTGAGGCGGCCGAGATGGTGGAACATTTCCAGTGGCTGACTGAGGAGCAAAGTTGCAAGCTTTCTCAGGAGAAGCTCGCCGAGGTTGAGCTGGAACTGGCGGATATCCAGATTTATCTCATCAGCCTGGCCGAAAAGCTGCAGCTGGATTTGATCGCCGCGGTAGACAAAAAGCTGGTACTGAACGCCGAGAAATACCCCGCCGAGCAAGTCCGGGGCAGTTCCAAAAAATACACGGAATACAAAAATCGAAGCTGAAGAGATGGTGCGGTCGTGTGGGATAATCCACCCATGAATTCTTCCCTGCTTTCCGGTCTCAATCCCGAACAACGTGCTGCCGTCGAACTTCCCGCCCAGTCCGCGCTGATCCTGGCGGGCGCGGGCAGCGGCAAGACGCGCGTGCTTACAACGCGCATCGCCTACCTCATCAGCACCGGGCAGGTCAGCCCGCACGGCATCCTTGCCGTGACCTTTACCAACAAGGCGGCCAAGGAGATGGTGACGCGTTTGTCGGCGATGCTGCCGATCAATACGCGCGGCATGTGGATCGGCACCTTTCACGGCCTGTGCAACCGCATGCTGCGCGCGCATTACCGCGAGGCGAACCTGCCGCAGACGTTCCAGATCCTCGATTCCGGCGACCAGCTTTCCGCCATCAAGCGCCTGATGAAGGCGATGAACGTGGACGACGAAAAATATCCGCCGCGCGAGTTACAGAATTTCATCAGCGGCAGCAAAGAGCAGGGGCTGCGTGCAAACGAGGTTGAAGCCTACGATCCGTACACGCGGCGCAAAGTGGAAGTGTTTGCCGAATATGACGCGCAATGTCAGCGCGAAGGCGTGGTGGATTTTTCCGAATTGCTGTTGCGCTGCTACGAATTGCTGTCGCGCAACCAGCAACTGCGCGAGCATTACCAGGAGCGTTTCAAGCACATCCTGGTGGACGAATTCCAGGATACCAACCCGCTGCAATATCGCTGGCTGAAGTTGCTGGCTGGAGTAGGGGAAGGTCAAAGACGTTTCCCCCTCCCCAACCCTCCCCCGGGGGAGAGGGGCGAACGCCGCGCCTGCGGCGCTTTTTGCTGTTGGCGACGATGATCAGTCCATCTACGCCTTTCGCGGCGCGAACGTGGGCAACATGCAGGAGCTACTGCGCGACTTCCATGTCGAGAACGTGATCAAGCTCGAGCAGAACTACCGTTCGCACGGCAATATCCTCGACGCGGCCAACGCGCTTATTGCAAACAACCGCAACCGGCTTGGCAAGAACTTGTGGACGGCGGAAAGCGGTGGCGAACAGTTGCGCGTGTATGAGGCCGGTACGGACGTGGACGAAGCATCGTTCATCGTCGAAGAGATAAAGCAACTCAATCGCGAAGGAGTCAGGCTTTCCGAGATCGCACTGCTGTACCGCTCCAATGCGCAGTCGCGCGTGCTGGAACACTCGCTAGTCTCGGCGGGGTTGTCGTACCGCGTTTATGGCGGGCTACGTTTCTTCGAGCGGCAGGAGATCAAGCATGCGCTGGCCTACCTGCGCCTGATGGAAAACACTGACGACGATAACGCGCTGCTGCGCATCATCAACTTTCCCACGCGCGGCATCGGTGCGCGCAGCATCGAGCAGTTGCAGGAAGCGGCGCGAATCAATAACACGACACTGTGGGATGCCGCGGCGCGGGCCGGTGGCAAGGTCACTGCCTTTGTTGGCCTGATCGAATCGCTGCGCAACGCAACGAAAGACCTGGCGCTGCCCGAGATCATGGATCATGTGCTGCAACACAGCGGTCTGGTGGCGCACTACCAGAACGAGACAGGCGCGAAAAAGCGCGAAGCGGAAGAGCGGTTGGAGAACCTGAACGAACTAATCAATGCCACAACGCTGTTCGTCTATGAAAACGAAGACGACAGCCTCACTGCGTTCCTGACGCATGCCTCACTGGAGTCGGGCGAACACCAGGCGGGCGACAGCGAGGATGCGCTGCATCTGATGACGGTGCATGCCGCAAAGGGCTTGGAGTTCCACACCGTGTTCATCACTGGGCTGGAAGAAGGCCTGTTCCCGCATCAGAACAGCCAGAACGTGGACGGTGGGCTGGATGAGGAACGGCGCCTGATGTATGTGGCGATCACCCGCGCGCGGCGTCGCCTGTATCTGACCTTTGCGCAGAGTCGCATGCTGCACGGGCAAACGAGCTACGGCATGGTGTCGAGTTTCCTGCGCGAACTACCGGAAGAGCTGCTGCACTGGATCACCCCCAGAGTGAGTGCGCGCAAGTCGTTCGCAAGCAGCAGTTATGAAACGAACAGTTACGTCAACGCGTTTGCGGCAAGTCCCGCGCCCCCGAAACCGCACGTTTCGCCCGATTCGATGTGGCGTATCGGCCAGCGCGTATTCCACCAGAAATTCGGTGAAGGCGTGGTGACGGATACCGAGGGTGGCGGGAACGAAGGCCGCGTGCAAGTAAACTTCAAGCGCGCCGGCAGTAAATGGCTGGCTCTGGAATATGCAAAGCTCACCGCCGTCTGACGCCAGTCTGGATAAGCGTTTGCGACTCATTGTTGCGAGCCACCAACGACTTACCGGCAAGCCTTTGATCGACCATGTGCCCATGGATGCCGTCGCGCTGCGTTCCGCCGTCTGGAATGCACCGCGCGCCATCGTGGCGCACGGCATCGAGGATGATCCGATCTTTTTCTACGGCAATCGGATTGCGCTGCAACTGTTCGAGATGGATTTCGCCGAATTTGCACGGCTGCCATCGCGGCTCTCAACCGAGCCGCAGGCACAGGAAACGCGTGTGAAACTGCTGGAAAAAGTCACGCGGCAAGGTTACGTGGACGACTATTCCGGCATGCGTATCGCCAAGAGTGGGAGGCGCTTCATGATCGCGGACGCCACAGTGTGGAACCTCGTCGACGAGAGCGGCACTTACGACGGACAGGCAGCGGTATTTTTTGTGCAGTAGGACAGCATGTTCTCTGCCGCTCTCCAGGAAAAAGTCCGATGCGTAAATTCAGGCAAAAAAAGCTCCAAGTGCTGAGCCTCGGAGCGTTCGCATCTTGATCGATGCCGTTTAGTCAGCGCTGGCTAACAGTGCCGGCAGTACCACTACCAATGCGGCAATCGCGGCTACCACCCATCGAACATACCTGGCTGCTTCTTCGTATATCTGTTTCATTTGTCACCTCCAATTATTATTGGGTCATGAAGCAGTACTGGACGTTCTTATCGCGTCTTCCAGCACTGCTTCAGTCAGGCAAAGCTGGCCAACGTGGCGATAGACACCGCCGCTGCCGCGAGCCAAGCCAATGCTGACTTGAAGTTGATATCTGCCTTGTCTTCACCGCTGATGATTTTGTCGCTCATGATCGTCTCCTAAAGTTGTAAATTGATGAATTACGTACGCTTACAAGCTGGCTGCAACTGCCGCGATGCTTACAGACAGCGCCGTCAGCCAACCCAGATTGCCGATGAACTTCGTGTCATCCACCGTCAATTCTTCCTTCTTGTTGATCTTGGCGTTGATCTTGTTCAATTCCGCCTCCAGTTCCTTCAGATTTCCTTGTTGCTTCTGCAGATCCTTGATTTTGTCCTCATAGACCAATCTCAGGGCGCTGGTGTCTTGATTCATATCCATTTCAGTATTCCTTTCAGTTAATGATTGCTTTCGTGTCTATCAATCCACTATCGTGCTATCTCAATTCGCACCGTGAATCGTGTGGGTGATGCGATGGGTGCATCTTGCCCGGGACTCTCGGCTGTGTATTTCGGTGGAATCTGATCTTGGCCTAGGAAAATTCTGATTTGGCGCCGGGAATAGCCTTTCCGGATGCACGCAAGAACTGGACACGCCACCACGGTTTCGATTGCAAACGTCTTGCGTAAGCGGCAAAATGTAAAAAATACCTATAAATAATCAATATGATAAAAATACTGATCGCAGAGGATCACGCCATCGTCCGCAACGGGCTAAGGCAGATCTTTTCCGACTCGACCGATCTGGAAGTCGTCGGGGAGGCTACCAATGGCTCAGAAGTATTGGAATTGGCACGCAAGTTCACTTTTGATCTGCTGTTGCTGGACATGACCATGCCAGGCGTGAGCGGTCCGGAACTGATCAAGCGACTGCTGGCGGAACACCCCTCGATGAAGATACTGGTGCTGTCGATGAATAACGAATCCCAATCCGTCAATCGAGCCTTGAAGGCGGGGGCTTCAGGTTATGTGACCAAGGACAGTGACCAGACCGTGCTTTTCGCGGCCATTCGCAAGGTGGCTGCAGGACACAAATTCATCGACCCGGCCTTGGTCGAAGCGATGGTATTCGACAATGCCACCGGTGAAGAAGCACGCCACTCGATCCTGTCCGACCGGGAGTTGCAGGTATTGCAGATGCTGGCCTCCGGCCTCAACCCGGGAGAAATCGCCGACATCACTTTTCCTGAGTGCGAAGACGGTGAGCACGCATAAGGCCAATCTGATGCAGAAACTTGGGATCGACAATAACGCGGATCTTGTGCGTTATGCGATCAAACACGGCCTGGCGCGGGAATGATGGCCGGGTGGTCGCGGTTCGAATCAGGAATTTTCGATGAAAGGAAGGTCGAGGGATATTTTCGTTCCCCCTCCCTCGCGCGAATCGATAGATAGCTTCGCCCCGATGAGTTGGGCCCGGTAGTACATGTTCAACATGCCAAAGCCTTTCTTTTCGTCCTCATAATCTCTTGGCAAACCAACCCCATTATCCGCAATGGTCAGCAATATCTGTTTTGCGTCCGAGTAAAGATCGATGGAAAGATGGCTGGCCTTGCTGTGTTTGACGGCATTGTTGATCGCTTCCTGGGTAATGCGATAAAGATTTGTGGCGATCATGAAGTCGATGATCTCGACGTCACCGCTGAAATGGACTTCGCAAGGAATTCCAGAGACGATCACCACATCCTCCGCGAACTGTTCAAGTCCTTGCCGCAATCCGCGGTCGGCAACGTTGAACGGGATCAGGCTGTGAGAAATGTAGCGTGTTCGCTTGATTGCATCCTGCGCAATTCCTTTCAAGACTTCCGCCTGTTCGCTGGCTGCGTGATCGGTCTTCGATAGACGGTTCGCCAACGATCCTGCCAAATATGCCGCGCCAGTCAGCAACTGGCCCAGGTCATCATGCAGCTCCCTGCCGATTTGAGCTTGTGCCTCTTCGCTCACCTCCAGGACTTTCCGTTCCAGTATCTCCCTGGTCCGCATTTCCTGCTCGAGCTCGTTCTTGGTCGCCAGCAGGTCCTGTGTTCGCTCAACCACTCTGACCTCCATCTGGTCGCGTGATTTCTGTAACGCGTCCTGCAAAGCAGCGGCTTCTGTAATATCCGTCATGATGCCGATGAAGCCTTGGCTATCGTCGCCACCCTCGGACAATTTGATCTTGGTGATCTCCAGCAGATGCGGCTTGCCATCCGCCAACTGAATGGTTTCCCGTGATATGACCGGCTGATTGTTCTTGAAACAAAATACATCCGAGCGCGCCAGTTTGGAACTGGCCTCACTGCCGACGACTTCGGAAGGATGGCTTGATGTGAGTCGCTGTTCCGGGACTCCGAACGCGTCACAGAATGCCTTGTTCACAAATCGATAACGGCCATCGAACCCCGAGAACCAGATTCCAATGGGAGAGTTATCAAGGATGGCCTGCAACTTTGCCTTGCTCTCGCGTAATCCTGGCTTTGCTCTCTGTGATCTCGGAAGCCGCCCGCAGTGCCCTTGCCGTGTCGCGAACCAGAACCCATACAAGGATGGCGAGCAGGAGACTGATCCCGATTCCCGATTCAATAACAAGCAATGGCTTGGACTTGTTGAGGTGAGCCTCGAAAGCGGGCAAGGACGATGTCTCGATCGTCCACGGATACCCCTGGACATCGATACGATGGACAGATTGGAACCAACTGGGGTACTGGGTCCTATCGGTACGACTGTTATCCGTGTCATATAGCAGCGATTTATTGTCTAAGCCCTTGCCGTAAAAGATCTCTATATCGATGTCGGTCTCGCTGTCCCCCAAAACACCCGACATCAGATCGTCAAGTATGAAAGTTCCCACCACGAAACCAATGCAATTCTCCCGCCTTGACTCCGGTGTATCGTGTTTACCTGTCTGATTGGTTGCTGCGATCGAATTTGTATACAGGAACGAACATCAGGAATCCTGGCTGCACATGACCATCGGATATCCGGCCAACCGCCAATCTTGTCCGTCACGCCCACTTCTCCGGATGCGATGGCCTGCGCCTGAGCGGCCAGGCTTCTGGGGTCCGACAGGAAACCGTCCGGAAGTTTTATCAGATCGCTTTTCTGGAACTGCTCCACATACAGCGGTTTGCCAGATTCGGACTTCTGAGCCGGGTTGTTCCTTACAAACAATATGCTGTGAATCCCGGGAAAGTTCTGTTCGAGATTGAGCGAGGTGACATAGGCATGGAACTCGCGTGGGTTAACAAATTGAGGCCTTGAAAATAGCGACTGGACCCCGACCAGAACTTGTTTGTACGACAGGAGCCGCTCGGCTAACCGATTGATGACGTCGTTGGAGCGATATTCAAAATCGTTCTTGAGGTCAAACATGCTGGCGTGCTTGACCGCATTCCAACTCTGATAGGTGAGTCCCAGAGAGCATGCCAATACGAGTAATGGCAGGTATCTAAAGGTAATCAGTCTTGAAATCAATTTCACGGGATCGTTATAGCCTATGTTTCCTGGTTGCGCATAATGACCTGACGCAGGTCATGGGGTGACCGGCGATGATGAAAGAAAATGGCCCATGTGAATAGTTGGCGCAATTCTGAATAGCGCCAGTCGCTCTCAAAGTGGTTCTTTCCGCGATACATCGGCAGGCGCATCCGTCCGCTCCGGCTCTTTATTGCCGCGATTGCGCAGCAATACCACGACACCCGCCATGATCAGTCCGGCCAGCAAGATGATTGCCAAAGATAGCAACATTCCAAGTCCCAGGCTCATGGTTTACTCCGTTTAGATGCAAGAATACTAGCACGTGACACGTGCTTGAAAGTTCCTCAGGAAACAACTCCATTGCCAACGAGTTGCCGTTGCGACGACTGCGGTCCAGGCCATTCAGATCATGCACGCGATGGCCGGACCAAGGCAGGATATTTCAGGCGCCAATTTTCTTTAAGGTGCTTATATATTTGCGGGTGCGTTACAACCCTGCTTCAATTTTCAACTGCATGATTGCGTTGGCAACTTCATTTGAAGCATTGGTAAAGTGTGAGCCATCTTCAAGCATGCTTTCAGCCTCAACGTAGTTCTTGGCATTTATTGCCTCAGCCACCCGGGCCGCTTCCCGATGGAATTTTTCGTGAGACGCGACGCAATCGGAATAGCTGCGCAGGTGGCCGAACCTGGCTTTGGCTGCACCATGTAGCCATTTTCCGAGTTCGCAGTAATTCACTTTTGCAATGATCGTCGGGTCCATTTCCTGGTGCTGCGTCATTGCATTACGAAACCGCGTTTTCCACTCCGCATGTTTCTCGATCGAGGGTTCCAAATCCATAACCTATCCTCCTGTGACGCCGATCTCTCAAAATACAAAAGCTCTATCGTTTTGTCCGATCGGCCCCCGGATTGTAGACTGACACACGTAACGTGTGAATCACGTAACACTGTGAAAATAATGTGAAATTCCCGACGTGTCGAAATAGCCTTAAGATTCGCTAAAGGCACTGCTGACACGGAACAGGATCAGGCATTCGTTCGAGGGCCGAAGCAACTGAAGACACAAGACCGGAACTGCTAACTGCTGACGCGGATTGGGAAATGAAATGACCGGGATGTTAAGCCTTACACGTGCCGCAAAATTGATTGGCGTTGCGCGCTCGGAACTGCAAAAGAAGATTCAGTGCGGCGAAATGGTTTCGCACGACGGGATGGTGGATATTGGGACCCTCCTCAGCTGCTATCCCGATGCACAACTGGAAGACAGCGCCGAGTCCAGGCGCGTGGCTCAAATCAAGGAAAGGGCCTTTGGCAAACGCGTGTTTGAGAGAACTTTGCCTGACGTGGAAGTGTTGGCAGCTCGCATCACCGAACTCAGCAAGACCCTGGCACGCAGCGAAGGACAGCTCAAGCAATTTAATGCGCTATTGGATAAGCTGTGGGAAAAGATCATCGAGATCGAATCCGGGACCGATACGGAGTCGCGAAAGACGATACAAGACCTGAAAGTCTGGATCAAACATGAGGTGGAGCTGGCTATGGAACCTGAGTTCATCAATCCGTTGGCGGTAAAAGATGCCGTGTTGCGCATCACAAGCGCCCAAGTGACGGTCTTGCCAAGCAAACATGATTTCCTGGTGGAAGGTCACGATTCGCTGCTGGAAGCCGCGATGCGTTCGGGTATACCGCTCAATTACGGCTGCAGCGGCGGAAATTGCGGCTTATGCAAGGCCAGACTGGTATCGGGAGAGGTCAAGAAAACCCGGCACCACGACTTTGTCTTTTCCGACGCTGAAAAAAACCAGGGCTACATATTGCTGTGCAGCAACACGGCCGTCAGCGACGTGGTCATCGAGGCGCCTGTGGCGGGCAGCGTGCAGGACATTCCATTTCAACAAATCAGCGCCAAGGTTAAAACGATGGGGCATATCACCGACGACATGATTCTGTTGCATCTGCAGACTCCGCGTACCCAGCGTTTACGCTTTCTGGCCGGACAGTTTGTGAGCTTGCGTGTCGGGTTATCCTATAGCGCAGATCTGCCGATCTCCAGCTGTCCCTGTGACGATCGCAACCTGATTTTTCACATACCCAGGCAAAATGGCAACCTGTTTTCAGAATTCATATTCGATCGGCTCAAACAAAATGACGTGGTGGAGATCGAAGGGCCGCACGGCGAATTCATACTGCATGAAAAATCTTCGCGTCCCCTGTATTTTATTGCGTTCGACAACGGCTTTGCTCCGATCCGGAGCTTGATCGAACACGCTCTTTCGCTGGAAGCGGACGCCATACACTTGCATTGGATCGGGTCGAGTCAAAGAAACATCTATCTTCCGAATGTCGCAAACGCATGGAGGGACGCTTTGGATAATTTCCACTATGAAGAACATGTAGTCGGCTTCGATCTGCGTTCTACCGGCGGAAAACGGGAAGAGACCGTTCTAAACAAGCTTGAGGAAATGGCGACGGCGGACGCAAACCTTCTGCAAGGCGATATTTATATCGCCGGCCCGGAAGCCGCAGTGGGCATCGCCGAACAATATTTTCTAGGCCGGGGTTTGCCCAAGACGCGGGTTGCTGTGGCAAACGTCAAATAAGATGTTCGACAAGGCGTGGCGAATATCGATCTCCATGTGAGCTCGACGCCAGGCGCGGCCGCACGCGATCAGCAAACCTGATGCGCATCGGCCAATGCAAATCAGGCAGGTCGCGGAAAGCTCGCTGCAAGCTTGTCCGGTACTTCGCGTTTGGAAGCCAACGGAATTGCACTAGCTTCCATCACGGCTGTGATCAACACCGTAATCAAGGTCGGCATCAAGGCGATCCGCGTGAGCGCGGTCCACAGGATGTGCTGCATATTGTGGTCGTTTGAAGTGATGCTGATCAGCCAGGCCAGAAAGATCAGCACGGCTGAAATTGCGTAGCCGATCATCAGCCATTGTGCGCGCTTGAAGGTGAGCTTCCAGTGCATATCGACGAACCATGTGGTGGTTCTTTTGCTGCGCAGGTAGATGTAGGCGATCAGCATGCCGGAACACAGCAGCGGGACAAGCAGACCCAGCATGCCGATTTTCAGCGCAATCACTGCCGGAGTCAGCAACAGGTCGAACGTGAACAAACCGGCTACGAACAGATTGTGCGGAAACTGCGCCTTTCTGACTTCGGCGTCGGTGGTGTCGTCAAATCGCATGATCAGGCCTCCGGAGTATTTGTAACTGGCTCGATCGCGGCAAGTTCATGCGCGAACGGGAAGATATTGCGGTAGCTCACATAGAGCGAAGTGAAGCCGAGCGGCAGCAGCGCGATCAGGCCGATATTGAACGGCAACAGGCTGAGCACCAGCGCGATAAGTTGCATGATGATGCTGTATATCGTGTACGGGACAATGTTGCGAAATGAACCGGATAGACTGGCGCGCATCGCGGCGAGTGGTGTTGCATCGTTGAAAAAAACCAGCATGGGAGCGTATTGCAGCGCCAGCATCAGTACGCATACCAGGGAAAATCCGACCAGCAGACTGAACGCCACTCCCGATCCGGCATTCCACATTGCATTCACCACCAGTTGGGGATCGCTGGCGGACTTGAAACTGTCCATCAGCGCGGAGAGCGCATCGCCGCCGATGAACACCATGACGGAGGAGGCGACGATCATGCCCAGCATGGAAAAACCTCCCAGCGCCATGAGCCGGGTCGCATGTTTCTTGAAGCCCTCGAACAGATGCGCCAGCTCGATTTCCTCTTCTTCTTCCAGCGCGCGGCAAACCCGCATGTAACCGGCCATCACCAGCGGCATCAGCATGATGGCCAACAGCGGACCGAGCGCCGGAATCATGAGTGCGCCGAACATCGCCAATGCGCCGATCAGTGCAAAAGAGACGGACATCAGCGGATTGAGCATGATGAGCTGGTAACCCTGCTTTACCCAGGTCCAGCCGCGCGCAGCATTCAGTTTCTTGATTTCCATTTAACCCTCAGTTCAAAGCCATACGGGCTTGGCCGTCGCAATGTGATTTTGCAGAATTCGTTTGAATTGATCCGGATTATGCGCATTTACTATTTCACCTTCGCGCGGAAGATACAAATCGTAGAGGCGCGAGATCCAGAAACGCAGTGCCGCCACGCGCAAGGCCATGGGCCATGCCTCGGCTTCTTCTGGCGTGAACGGGCGCGCTGCATGGTAGGCATTCAGCATGGCGCGCGTGTGCGCGGTGTCCAGCTTGCCGTCGGTACTCACACACCAATCGTTGACCGTGATGGCGACGTCATACAGCAGTTTGCCGGTGCAGGCGAAATAGAAGTCGATCAGGCCGCCGACATGTTCATCTTCCATCAGCACGTTGTCGCGGAACAGGTCGGCATGGATGACGCCGCGCGGGATTCCGCTTAAGCGGATGCTGGGCATGGAGTTCGACTTCGCTTTGCAGCAGTGCCGCATCTTGCTGGGTCAGGAATCTCTTCACTTTTTGGGCGGCCTCTGCACGCCATGCCGGGCCGCGCGGATTCAGCATCTGTTCGCCGAAACTTTGTCCCGCGCTGTGCATTTGCCCCAGCATCGCTCCCACCGCGGCGCATTGTGCCGTGTTTGGTTGCAGCACGGACTTGCCGCTAAGGCGGCTGACGATGCACGCGGGTTTGCCGTTCAGCTTGCCCAGAAAACGATTGTTCTTGTCGGCCACCGGGCTGGGGCACGGAATGCCGTGCCGCGCGAGGTGCGCCATCAGGTTGAGAAAGAACGGCAGGTCGTCCGCGGTGAGCTTCTCGAACAGCGTCAGTACGAAACGCCCGTTGCTGGTCGTGACGAAATAATTGGTATTCTCGATCCCGGCGGGAATGCCCTGCAATTCGAGCAATGTTCCCAGCGAATAATTGGACAGCCAGCTAGCAATGTCGGCTTCAGAAACACGTGTAAATACAGCCATGCGGAAGGTCTCGTTCAGAAGCTTTTAATGATCCAGCGCGGTACGCGGAAACCGGAATCCAGACTTTCCTGGCGCGCGAACTTGCCGTCACCCAGATCGTCGACGAGATAGTAAGGCGGGCCGTACTTTGGGGGTGACCTTGATCATGTACAGCCTGCCTCCGACGCGATATTCCTCGATGGTTTGATCGGTCTGCTTGATGATCTTCACTTCAGGCTCGTCGATAGGCTCGCCCGCCGTTGTCGGCGCAGGGGGCGGCGTTTCCGCCTTGGCGGGTGCCTCAGGCTGTGCCGCATAGGCGGGCAGGCACAGGCACAGGAAAGCTAATAACGAAGCGATACGCATGATGTTATCCAGTAGGAACTAAGTAATCGGATTCTACGTTAAAGATTGAGTTGCATCTCGAGTTCGGCTATCGAGGGCTCGAAACCGCGTGTTTCATAATGTTTGAAGATCGCAGCGACTATTTGTTCCGGCTCGTCGATAACCTGGATCAAATCCATGTCGTCGGGCCCGATCATCTGTTCTTCCAGCAGACTGGTCCTGAACCACTCCACCATCCCGCCCCAGAACTTGCTGCCGACCAGGATCACGGGCATGCGGCGCGTCTTGCCGGTTTGCACCAGCGTCAGCGCTTCCATCAGCTCGTCCAGAGTGCCGAAACCGCCGGGCATCACCACATAGGCGCTGGCGAATTTGACGAACATGACTTTGCGCGTGAAGAAATGGTGAAATGTCTGGCTGATGTTCTGGTAA
Source organism: uncultured Pseudomonadota bacterium (assembly GCA_963718345.1). Classification (GTDB taxonomy): domain Bacteria; phylum Pseudomonadota; class Gammaproteobacteria; order Burkholderiales; family Gallionellaceae; genus Sideroxyarcus. Next base: position 68,048 of record CAVQZH010000002.1, read on the forward strand.
GGATTGTTGTGCTGCTCGTGCGGCAACTGGATGTTGAGGCCGACGCTGGACGATTTGCCGTAAAAAGCGCCCTTGTTGGCCGCTTCCATGATGCCGGGACCGCCGCCGGAAATGACCGAGAATCCGGCGTCCGACAGCAGACGCGCGATTTCTTCGGTAAGCTTGTAATAGGGATGGTCGTGCGGGCGTGCGCGCGCTGCCGAAGATGCTGACCGCAGGGTGGATATCGCGCAGGCGTTCGGTCGCCGACACGAATTCTGACATAATGCCGAATACCCGCCAGGATTCCTTCGACTGCATCAACTCGGGCGACTGCATGGGTGGGAGTTTCATATCGTTGTTCATCTCGGACCTCAAAGCATGAAGACATTGTTGTTGGTGGACGGCTCGTCCTATTTATATCGCGCTTTCCATGCCATGCCGGACTTGCGCAGCCCGCAGGGCGAACCGACCGGCGCGATCTACGGCGTACTCAATATGTTGCGCCGCTTGCGTGCCGATTACCCGGCGGATTATAGCGCCTGCGTGTTCGATGCGAAGGGCAAAACGTTCCGCGACGACTGGTATCCCGAATACAAAGCCAATCGTCCGCCGATGCCGGACGACCTGCGCCTGCAGGTCGAACCGCTGCACGAAGTCGTGGCGGCGGCCGGCTGGAACATCCTGATGATAGACGGCGTGGAAGCCGACGACGTCATCGGCACCCTGACGCAGCAGGCGTCCGGCAACGGCGCGCGCTGCATCGTCTCCACCGGCGACAAGGACCTCACGCAACTGGTCAATCCGCACGTGACCCTGGTCAACACCATGAGCAACGAAGTGCTGGACGAAGCGGGCGTACTGGCCAAATTCGGCGTGCCGCCGGAACGCATCGTGGATTATCTGTCGCTGGTGGGCGATGCCGTGGACAACGTGCCCGGCGTGGCCAAGTGCGGCCCCAAGACCGCCGTGAAATGGCTTACGCGAATACGGCACGCTGGACAACCTGCTGGCGCATGCGGATGAAGTCGGCGGCGTGGTCGGCGAAAACCTGCGCGCCGCACGCGACTGGCTGCCGCAAGGACGCAGGCTGGTTACGGTGAAATGCGATGTGCCGCTGGACAAGAAGTTCGACGAACTGAGCGCGCCCGCCGCCGACAACGAAAAAATGAAGACGTTGTTCGAGCGCTTCGGCTTCAAGTCCTGGCTGCGCGAAGTGGCTCACCGCTGCCTACTCCCTCTCCCCGGGGAGGGCGGGGTGAGGGAACAGCGGCAAAGAAGTGCAAGCGCCCCCACCCTAACCCTCCCCCAGGGGAGAGGGGACAGGACCAGCGCCAGTATCGAGCAAGCCCCGTTGCCCTCGACCGTCAACGACACTTCCGACTACGAATCCATCCTCACCGAAGCCCAGCTCGATGCCTGGCTGCACAAACTGATGGCCGCGCCGCTGGTGAGCATAGACACCGAAACCACCGGTCTCGACGAAATGACCGCGCAACTGGTCGGCATCTCGTTCAGCATCGAAGCGCACCACGCCGCCTACCTGCCGCTGGCGCACCACTACCCCGGCGCCCCGGATCAGATCAACCGCGAGCATGCGCTGAAAAAACTCAAGCACTGGCTGGAAAGCCCGGCGCACAAGAAACTGGGCCAGAACCTCAAATACGACCAGCATATTTTCGCCAATCACGGCATCGCGTTCGCCGGCATCGCCGAAGACACGCTGCTGGAATCCTACGTGCTGGAATCGCACAAGCCGCACGAGATGGGCAACCTCGCCTTGCGCCATCTGGGGCTGTCGACGGTCAGTTATGCCGACGTAGTGGGCAAGGGCGCCAAGCAGATCGGTTTCGACCAGGTCGATCTGGAAACGGCCACGCGCTATGCGGCGGAAGATGCCGACATCACTTTGCAACTGCATCAAACACTGTCACCTCAGCTGCAAGGCCGTCTGGATGCGGTCTACAGGCAAATCGAGTTGCCCGCGCGCGAAGTGCTGTTCAAGATGGAACGCAACGGTGTGCTCATCGACAGCACCATGCTGGGCAGGCAAAGCCACGAGCTGGGCGAGAAATTGATGGCGATCGAAGCGCAGGCATATACTGCGGCAGATCAGCCGTTCAACCTGAATTCGCCCAAGCAGATCCAGGAGATCCTGTTCGACAAACTCGGCCTGCCGGTGAAAAAGAAAACGCCGAGCGGCACACCTTCCACCGACGAAGAAGTGTTGCAGGAACTGGCGCTGGATTACCCGCTGCCCAAATTGCTGCTGGAATATCGCGGCATGGCGAAACTCAAATCCACCTATACCGACAAACTGCCGCAGATGGTGAACGCCAGAACCGGACGCGTGCACACCAGCTACGCGCAAGCCGTGGCGGTGACCGGGCGTCTGGCCTCCAGCGATCCCAACTTGCAGAACATTCCGATCCGCACACCCGAAGGCCGCCGCATCCGCGAAGCCTTCATCGCGCCTGCCGGTTCGCGCATCGTGTCCGCCGACTATTCGCAGATCGAATTGCGCATCATGGCGCACCTGTCCGGCGACGAAGGCTTGTTGAAAGCGTTCGCCAACGGCGAAGACATCCACCGCGCCACCGCCGCCGAAGTGTTCGGCGTGTCGCAGGACGCGGTGAGCAGCGAACAGCGCCGTTTCGCCAAGGTCACCAACTTCGGTCTGATCTACGGCATGTCCGCTTTCGGTTTGGCCAGGCAGCTCAACATCGAACGCAGCGCTGCGCAGCAATACATCGACCTCTACTTCGCGCGCTACCCCGGCGTGAAGCGCTACATGGACAGCACGCGCGAACAGGCCAAGGCACAGGGTTTCGTGGAGACCTGGTTCGGGCGCAGGCTGTGGCTGCCGGAGATCAACGGCGCCAACGGCATGCGCAGGCAAGCTGCCGAACGCGCTGCCATCAATGCGCCGATGCAGGGCACTGCGGCCGACTTGATCAAGCTGGCGATGATCGCGGTGCAGGACTGGCTGGAAAAAGAAAAATTACAGACCAAGCTCATCATGCAAGTGCACGATGAACTGGTGCTGGAAGTGCCGCAGGGGGAGTTGGCTGCTTGTAAAAGAGAAAGTGCGCGAGCTGATGTGCGGCGTGGCGGAGTTGAAAGTGCCGTTGGAGGTTGGATTGGGTGAGGGCGGAAATTGGGATGAGGCGCACTAGGCGGCAATAAAAATTTAATTTGATTACGCAGAACCCGGAATTTGACGCCATCACTGCGATTGCCGAGGGTAGAGGGGACGAGGATTCCTTCGCGGGTACTTTCTTTACGCTTTCCTTAACATGCTGCAGAAGATAATTCAGTAACATGGTGGAAAACATAAAAATGCGTTGAAATTTGTCCCCGACTCATTAGGTTCCGATGAATATCCGAGTATTGAGATTTGATCTAACCGGTTCAATCTTATAAAAACTACGTAGCAAACAGATAGGCGGTCGTGAGAGATGGAAAACCCGCAAAACCAGTCTCGCCTTTTGACATCGCCGACTTTAATTTTTCTTATCGTCGCGCTCTCGGTTTTTATCTCGGAAGCATCGGTGATGCTCCTGCTTTACTTCCTTCCGACTCAACCGTTAATCACCGAAGCAATTCTCGATGCAACACTCCTGGTCACCTTGATCTCGCCGGCATTGTATTTTTTCCTGTTTCGTCCGCTGGTCATACATATCGGCGAACGCAAGCGCATAGAGGAAAAGCTGCGCAAGAATGAGGAAGAACAATTCAAAATCATGATCCGGACGTCCCTGGATGCGTTCCTGATCGCAGACATGCACGGGCGCATCCTGGAAGTGAACGATGCCTATTGCAATTTGCTGGGATACAGCCGCGAAGAACTGATCAATATGAACACCGCCGACATCGACATGGCGGATGCCGGCGAAGAGACTGCGCGGCATATCGGCGCGCTGATGAAGACCGGGGGCGACCGCTTCGAAGCCGGCAAGCGCCGCAAGGATGGGCAGATTCAGATCGTCGAAGAAAGCTCAAATTACAGCAGTCTCCACGGCGGGCGAATTTACTGTTTTCTGCGCGATATAACCGAGCGTAAACAGGCGGAGGAACATCGCGCCCGTCTGCTGCAGGAACTTGAAAGCGCCAACGAGGAGCTCAATAACTTCGCCTATGTTGTGTCCCACGATCTCAAGGCACCGCTGCGCGGCATCAGTTCTCTGGCAGACTGGCTTTCTGCCGATTATGCAGACAAGTTTGACGATAACGGCAGGGAGCAGATGCGCCTGCTGATCAACCGTGTCCGTCGTATGGACGGATTGATCGACGGAATCTTGTTGTATTCGCGCGTGGGACGCGTGAAAGAAACGATGGTCGCGGTGAATCTCGGACGGTTGGTGCCGGAGATAATCGATTTGCTAGCACCTCCGGCAAATATCACCGTCACCGTCGAAGGCTCCTTGCCGACCATCATGGCCGAACCTACGCGTATCCAGCAGGTATTCCAGAACCTGCTCTCGAATGCCATCAATTACATGGACAAACCAGCGGGCATTATTCGTATCAACTGTTGTGCCGAGGAAAAGCAATGGAAATTCAGCGTCGCCGATAACGGTCCCGGTATCAGGCCGCAGCATTTCGAAAAGATATTCCAGTTGTTCCAGACGCTGGCACCGCGCGATCGCGTGGAAAGCTCGGGTGTCGGCCTGGCGCTGGTCAAGAAGATCGTTGAGATGTACGGCGGAAAAGTATGGGTTGAGTCCACAGTCGGGGAAGGCAGCACATTTTTTTTCACTCTTCCGCAAAAGCCTGCAACGCCAATTTCAAGCAAGGGAGATAAATCATGAGGATCGCAGACAAGCCGATACTGCTGGTGGAGGACGACCAAGTGGATGTAATGACGGTCAAACGCGCCATGCAGGAGATACACGTCACCAACACGGTTGTGAACTGTGAGAATGGCGAGGAAGCGCTGAAGTTCCTGCGCGACCCCGACAACGAGAAGCCGTGCATAATCCTGCTGGATCTCAACATGCCGATCATGAACGGTATCGAATTCCTGCGGGTAATCAAACAGGACGAACTGCTTAAACGCATCCCGGTTGTTGTGCTGACCACGTCCGAGGAGCAGCCGGACAAAATCAAAAGCTTCGATTTGGGCGTGGCTGGCTATATGGCCAAACCCGTGGACTATCGACAGTTCGTCGAGGTGATGCGCACTCTCGACGCCTATTGGACCATCAGCGAGGTGCCGCAATGAGCAAATCGCAAATCCACGTGCTCATCGTCGAAGACGACGTTGTGGATCGCATGGCCTGCCGTCGTTCGTTTGCGCAAGATATCCACGACTACGAATTCGTGCTGCATGAAGCGGAAACCGCACGCGACGGACTGCAATTGGTCAAGTCGGAAAAACTGGATTGTGTGCTCCTCGACTACAACTTGCCGGACATGAACGGCCTGGAATTTCTGGCCGAATTTAAAAACGAGTTCGGCGAGAGTCAGCTGCCGGTCATCATGCTGACCGGCGCCGACAACGCTTCGGTAGCGGTGGAAGCGATCAGGCGTGGCGCCCAGGACTATGTAGTCAAGGACCCCAATCTGCAATATCTGGAACTGCTACCCGCTGTCATAGAGCGCGTGCTTCGCGAGCGACTGGCATTGAAGGAAAAACAACGGATGGAAACTTCATTGGCGCAGGCCGAAGCGAAGTTCCGTTTTCTGGTGGAGCAGATTCCCGCGATCACTTACTCCACTGCGCTGGATGTGACAGGAAAGTTGATATACATAAGTCCGCAAATCAGCCAACTTGGCTTTACTCCCGAAGAGCTGCTGGCCGATCCGGAAGGCCTGCTGAAGCTTCTGCATCCTGAGGACCGCACCACTGCGTACACCCAGATCGCACGCTGCTACGAAAGCAACGAACCCCTGCGTTGCGAGTGCCGTTTGCGCACCCGTGACGGAGAAGTGCGCTGGTTTCTTAACGAGGCGATCGTGGTACGCCATGAATTGGACGAGCCCATGTTCTTGCAGGGTATTCTGCATGACATTACCCATGACAAGGAAGTCGAAGAAGAACTGCAACAGCATCGCAGGCGTCTGGAGGAATTGGTGGAAAGCCGCACGGTGCAATTCGAGAAGAAAACTGCGATTCTTGAATCGGCCAACTCCAATCTCGTCAGCAAGCTTGGCGAGTGCACCCAGGCAGGTAATGCACTCAAGAAGTACGCCGATCAATTTGTGGACTTTTACCAGAACGCCCCTTGTGGTTACCATTCGCTGGACCTGGACGGAGTGTTCGTCCACATCAACGACACCGAACTCAAGTGGCTTGGCTTTACGCGCGAAGAAGTGGTCGGAAAGATCAGGTTCTCCGATCTATTGACACCCGAAAGCGAGAAGATCTATCTGGAAAACTATCGGCACTTCAAGGAACAAGGCTGTATTAGCAATCTCGAACTGGAGATCAACCGCAAGGACGAGGCCAGACTGAAAATATTGCTGAATGCCAACGCCGTGAAAGATAACGGGCGCTTTGTGATGAGCCGCTCGATAATTTTTGACATTACCGGCTTTGCACCCTCCGGGCGGCGTTGACCAAACATGTGGATAAAACCATCCATCACGTCATCGCACCTGCGTCAGTTGAATTTGGAGGGAAGATGCAATCGTTCTGCCATTGGGAAGACGACACCCTTGTCCTGAACATTCTGGGCCGTCCGCGCGCCAAAAAGACCAAGCTCGGCAAGGTCATCGGCAAACAACTGGAGATACATGTTGCCGAAAATCCGGTGCGCGGCAAAGCGACGGCGCATCTGGTGAAATTTTTGGCTGAGGAGTTTCAGGTGGCGGAAAGTGCAATTACGGTGGTATTCGGCGTGTACAACGTGAACAAGCAGGTGCGCATCACAGCGCCCAAGCACTTACCCGCTATTATCGCGAAGCAACAAGGGCTGCGTCACGCCAAATGAGTTATCCGAAGAATTTTTTCAAGGCCATGCCCAGCCAGCCGCCTGCCACTTTGCCTTCCATGCCTTCGAGTCCCAGCATTTTTTTGACACTCTCGGCGTAGTCCGCGTCATCGCCCTTGATGTGGTTGACCAGCCAGATCTTCAGCATGGAGAGCAGTTCCGGCGCGACATTCTGTCCCGTCGCGGCACGCGCCTGGAATTCGGCCACGCGTTTGACGAATATTTCATGCACGCGTTTATGTGCTTTCAGGAACGGATAACCGGCTTTTTCCTGCAATTCTTCTTCAAACGCAAAATGAGTCATGGTGTAATCCACCAGTTCCTCCAGAACGTGGTTTGTTGCTTTCAGGTCGCCGGCATCGTTGGCGTCGTTGAGTTCGTTCAGGTAATCGACGATGCGCCGATGCTGCTTGTCGATAACCTCGATTCCGGTATCCAGATCGCTGGACCAGTGCAGGTATGCCATAATTCCTCCTAGTAAAGCCAATTTATATTGGTCTGATTTCCGAAGCGGAGGCATTGTTTCTTAGCAACACTTCTGAGTCAACCACAATAAATTTGAGCGACCCCATCCGGTTCCATACATGAGCACCTTCTTACCCGCAAAATCCCGCAGCATGTTGCGCTATTACCTGGTGGCGGGCTACGCCGTATTCATCATTTATGCCAGTTTATCGCCCTTCCTGGGTTGGCAGGATCAGGGGCTGGATTTTTGGGCGGTACTCACCTCGCCCTTGGGACTAACCTATACTGCATTCGATGCGTGAGCAATCTGCTGGCGTATTTCCCGTTCGGCTTGCTGCTTGCGTTGACCTTTGGCACTTATTTCGGCAATAGAAGCAGTGTGTTGCTGGCCACGTTGACGGCCATATCGCTTTCCGTGGCGATGGAATATCTGCAGATGTATCTGCCCATGCGCACCAGTTCCAATGCAGACATCCTGACCAATAGCGTCGGCGCTTTGGGCGGCGCGCTATTGGCGGCATCCATCGGGCATCGCGCCTGGTTTCAGCGTGTGACCCGATGGCGCATCGGCTTGTTCCGGCAGGGGAAAGGCGTGGATTTCGGCCTCGCATTGGTGTCGTTGTGGATGTTTGCCCAGATCAACCCGTCTTTGCCGATGCTGGGCAATGTCTTCATCACCGAGCCGGCCTACCGGCTGCTCGTCGCGTTGCCGGAAGAGCCGTTCAACGTCTGGGAAAGTGTGGCGGTCGCGTTGAATTTGCTCATGGTGGGGGCATTGCTGTTAACCCTGTTGCGTGAGCGCAAACATGTGGTTGTCGGCCTCATAGCTATGCTCAGTGTGGTGGCATTGACCAAATTCATCGCGGCGGCGTTGCTGCTCAAGTCGTGGGCGTTGCTGCTATGGCTGAATGGCGAGGCGATATTGGGCATCGTGGCGGGCGTGCTGCTGATCGCCTGCATCGCGTGGCTGCGCCAATCGCGATTGATCTGGGCCACCGCGCTGGGGGCGCTGAGTTACGTGGTGCTTGCGAATTGGGTGCTGGATAGTGGTACGCCATCATCCGCAATGCGCTTGTACCAATGGCATTACGGACACTTGCGCAATTACAATGGACTGTCGCATAACGTTTCGCTGGTCTTTCCGCTGCTGTTGGGCGGGTATCTGTGGTGGGCGCGATCCTCCCGCCACCTTGAAGAAGGGAAGAAATGAGTCACTATGACAAGCATGTATTCTTTTGCGTGAACCAGCGCCCGGCGGGTGAAGACTGCTGCAACAACCACAATGCCCAGGCGGCGCGCGACTACGTCAAGGACAAGGTCAAGCAGCTTGGACTTTCCACCGGACAAAAGAACGATGCGCATCAACTCGGCAGGCTGTATGGGGCGTTGCGAATTGGGCCCGGTGCTGGTGGTCTATCCAGAAGCAGTCTGGTACACCTACGTCGACCAGAGCGATCTGGACGAGATTATCGAGGAACATCTGAAGAACGGACGCGTGGTGGAGAGGTTGAAGATCTGATGGCGATCGTGCTGGAAAAGTTTGAGACGAGCGGCCCGGCTGGGCTGCTCGAAGGCGTCGTGCATAAGCCGGAAGAAATAGCCTGTGCCATTGCCGTGGTAGCCCACCCCCTGCCGACCATGGGTGGCACCATGGACAATAAAGTGGCGGTGATGCTGGCCAAGACCTTCACCGAACTCGGTTGCGTGACGTTGCGCTTCAATTTTCGCGGTGTGGGTGCGAGCGCAGGCGAATTCACGGGCGGCGACGGCGAAGAGCAGGACATGATCGCTATCGTGCGCTATGCGCAGGAGGAATTCGGGCAGGAACTGCCCCTGATTCTTTCCGGGTTTTCTTTCGGCGGCTATGTTGCGGCGCGTACGGCGTTGCTGGTGCATCCGCAACACCTGATCCTGGCGGCTCCCGCTGTGGGCCGTTTTGCCATGCCGGCGGTCGGGCCCGATACGCTGGTTATCCACGGCGAACATGACGATGTCGTGCCGCTGGCAGATGCGCTGGACTGGGCGCGCCCGCAGCATCTACCCATCGTCGTGCTGCCGCAGGCCGAGCATTTCTTTCATGGACGATTGACACAATTGCGCGATATCGTGAAGCGACATTTCACCGGGGTGGAAATATGAGTGCAGTGATACGCGCGATCGGCCTGCAAAAATCGTACGGCGGGCAGCGTGTAGTTGACGGTCTAAATGCATTGCTGGTGCATCCGCAGCACCTGATCCTGGCGGCTCCCGCTGTGGGTCGTTTTGCCATGCCGGCGGTCGGACCCGATACGCTGGTCATCCACGGCGAACATGACGATGTCGTGCCGCTGGCAGATGCACTGGACTGGGCGCGCCCGCAGCACCTGCCCATCGTCGTGCTGCCGCAGGCTGAGCATTTCTTTCACGGACGATTGACACAATTGCGCGATATCGTGAGGCGACATTTCACCGGAGTGGAAATATGAGTGCAGTGATACGCGCGACCGGCTTGCAAAAATCGTACGGCGGCCAGCGTGTAGTTGACGGCCTCAACCTGTCCATCGACAAAGGCGAATGCTTCGGCCTGCTCGGGCCCAACGGCGCGGGCAAGACCACCACCTTGCGCATGTTGTTGGGGCTGATCACGCCGGATGCGGGCACGGCCATGTTGCTCGATCTGCCGGTGCCGCAGGCGGCACGCGAGGCACGCATCCGCGTCGGGGTCGTGCCGCAGATGGACAACCTCGATCCCGATTTCACCGTGGCGGAAAACCTGCTGGTGTACGGGCGCTACTTCGGCATGCGCGACAGCGAGATCGAAGCGCGCATTCCGTCGCTGCTCGAGTTTGCCAGCCTCACCAGCAAGCGCGATGCGAAAGTGCCCACGCTGTCCGGCGGCATGAAGCGGCGTTTGACGCTGGCTCGCGCGCTGGTGAACGATCCCGATGTCATCTTCCTCGACGAACCGACCACCGGACTCGATCCGCAGGCGCGCCACCTGATCTGGCAGCGCTTGCGCGAACTTACGCAGCAGGGCAAGACATTGTTGCTCACCACGCATTTCATGGACGAAGCCGAGCGCCTGTGCCACCGCCTTGCGGTGCTGGATAACGGCAAACTCATCAGCGAGGGTTCGCCGCGCGAACTGATCGAGCAGAACATCGAGCCGCAGGTGGTGGAAGTGTTCGGCGAGACTTCCGGGCAGTGGGCGGATGTGAACGCTGCGAAATATTCGCAGCGTTTCGAAGTGAGCGGCGAGTCGGTGTTCTGTTACGTGAAGGACGCACAGCCGTTGGTCGCCCATCTGCAGACACAAAGTGCACTGCGCTATCTGCACCGCCCGGCGAACCTGGAAGACGTGTTTCTCAAACTTACCGGTCGGGAGATGCGCGAATGAGCCTCATCTTCCGCATGCTTTACGTGATCATTCGTTCGTTTTTTTGCGAACGGATAGAGGTGGGAAATTTCACGAGCGAACTGGGTTTGCGCGTATTGCCCAACGATATCGATATCAACTTGCACATGAACAACGGCCGTTACCTGACCATCTGCGATCTCAACCGGTTGGACATTCTTGCGCGTAGCGGACTGTTGAAAGTCATGCTCAAGCGCAACTGGATACCGATCATCGCTGAACACACCATGACCTACAAGAAGCCTTTGGGCATATTCGAACGCTACGTGGTGAGGACGGAAGTGACACACTGGGAAGAAAAGTATTTTTACATGAAGCACACCTTCCGCATGGGCGACCGCATCGCGGCGGAAGGAACCTCGAAAGGTTGCATCTATGCGCGCGGCGTCGGCGTGGTTGGGCTGGACGATGCAATCGCTGCCGTTGAACAGGACAGATCGAAATGAGCAACCGGGATTTTGCATTGCCGAAATTGAGTATGCGCTTCTTTCCCATCTGGCAGCGCCACTGGCTGGTGTGGAAAAAGATCGCGGCGCCCTCCATCCTCGGCCATCTCGCCGATCCGGTGATCTATATGCTGGGTCTGGGTTACGGCCTGGGCAGCCTGCTGCCGACCATGGGCGGCTTGCCGTATATGGCGTTCCTTGCCGCCGGCACGGTGTGCTATAGCACCATGAACAGCGCCAGCTTCGAGGCCCTGTATTCCGGTTTCGCGCGTATGCACGAGCAGCGCACGTGGGAGGCGATCCTCAACACGCCGGTGTCGCTGGACGATGTGGTGCTGTCCGAGATCCTGTGGGCGGCCACCAAGAGCCTGATGTCAGGTGCGGCGGTGCTCACCGTCATCTGGATACTTGGCCTGTCGCATTCGCCCATGTCGCTGTGGATGATTCCGCTCGCTTTGCTGATCGGGCTGACCTTTGCCGCGATCGGGCTGATCATGACTGCGCTAGCGCCTGCCTATGACTTTTTCATGTACTACTTCACGCTGGTGATCACCCCGATGATGCTACTATGCGGCGTCTTTTTTCCGGTCAGCCAATTGCCGCCAAGCATGCAAATGGTCGCCGGCGCGTTGCCGCTGACGCACGCGATAGACTTGGCGCGGCCGTTGATGAGCGGCAATATTCCGCCGCAGGCGTTGCTGCACATCGGCGTGCTGCTGGCGTATACGCTGATCGCATTTTATGTTTCGCTGGTGTTGTTCCGGCGCAGATTATCGAGGTAATTGTCATGTTGTGGCTTAAAGCGTTTCACATCATCTTTGTTATCAGCTGGTTTGCAGGTCTGTTTTACCTGCCGCGCATTTTCGTCAATCACGCGATGGCGGAAGAACAGGCAGTGCGCGAACGCCTGAAACTGATGGAGCGCAAACTCTATCGTTTCGTTACGCCGATCGGTTTATTAGCCGTGGTCACCGGCTTGTGGTTATGGCTGGGGCATCGCGATATTTTCTTTGGCGGCTGGATTCATGCCAAGGTCACGCTGGTGGCCGGGCTTGTCGCCTACCACCTCTATTGCGGCCATCTGGTCAAAGTGTTTGCGGCCGATCGCAATACGCGCAATCACGTCTGGTTCCGCTTCTTCAACGAAGTGCCGGTGCTGGTGCTGGTTGCTATCGTCATTCTCGTCGTGGTCAAACCGTTCTGATATGCCTGACTTCTTTGCCACCTGTCCGCGCGGACTGGAAAAAATCCTCGCCGATGAGCTGAATTCATTCGGTGCAACCAGTGTGCGCACCACCGACGGCGGTGTCGCTTTCGCGGGCGATTGGCCGTTATGCTATCGCGCCAATCTGCAAAGCCGGCTTGCGTCGCGCATCCTGTGGCGCGTGAAGGACGCGACGCCGTTCCGCGACGAGCAGGATGTATACAAGGCAGTTTACGATCTGCCCTGGGCGCGCTGGTTTGATGTGAACGACACCATCCTGGTCAAGGTCACCGCCATCAAATGCCCGCTCAAGAGTCTTGAGTTCATCACGCTCAAGATCAAGGACGCGGTGTGCGACAAATTCCGCGCCGAGAAAAATGCGCGACCAAGCGTGGCCAAGCTCGACCCTGATATGCGCATCCATGCCTTCTTTGAAGGTGAGAAGTTCACCATGTACCTGGATACTTCCGGCGACGCGCTGTACAAGCGCGGTGTGCGCACCCACACCAACATCGCCCCGCTACGCGAAAATCTGGCGGCGGGCATTTTGAAGATGGCAGGCTGGAAGCCCGGCATCCCGTTGCTCGATCCCATGTGCGGCAGCGGCACGTTCCTTATTGAAGCGGCGCAAATGTCGCTCAACATCCAGCCCGGCATCGCGCGCGATTTCGCGTTCCAGAAGCTGAAATATTTTGAAAGCGCCAAATGGAATGAAATGCGCGAAACAGCCATCGCCGCGCAACGGCCGGTAAGTGAATTGCCCATCTACGGCAGCGATCTGTACGGCGACGCGCTCAGGGCCGCGCACCAGAATCTGGAAGATGCAGGCATTCGCGAAACGGTGGACCTGAAACAATGCAATGTGCTCGAGGCGTCGCCGCCGGAAAAGGAGGGCATCATCGTCGCCAACCTGCCCTACGGCGAACGCATGGGTGACGAAGATGAACTGGCAGAGCTGTACCCGAAGCTGGGTGACGTGCTAAAACAGAAATTCGGTGGTTGGGAAGCCTATCTGTTCACTGCCGACCTGCGCATTGCCAAACTGATGCGGCTGACACCGTCCAAACGCATACCGCTATACAACGGCGCGATCGAGTGCCGCTTGTTCGAGTACAGAATTGTGGCGGGGAGCAATCGTCCAAAGTAACCGGCCTTGCGTTCCGGTTCAATCAGGGCGCGTCTGGTCATAGAGCTGTTTCAATTGCAGAATCTCTTCCCACACTTCATTCGGAAAACCGTCACGGTCCATTCTGCCGCCGCCGCGACCGTTGGGCTGCAACAAATCCGCAAAGTAAGCTTCCGCGTCGGGCGTGTTCCAGAGTTTGACGATCTTTTCCAGGACATGTGGAAACTGTTCATCCAGCAATTCCGGGTATTCACTCACGCTGCATATTAATGTTTGCATAACGACTTCCCTGCTGATCATCGCCAGTCTCCCTCGTCATCAGGTTTTTTGCGGGTTGCACAGAAAGTGCAACCCATCAGCCGGACCGAAGCGTAAAGCGGAGTAGCCGCTTGCGTCAATCACTGTTTGATTGAGGAACGCTGATTGCCAATGCCAATACTTTAGGAATGAACTTATTTACTTTGAAGAGATCGTATTATCCTTAGCTTTTGTTACCGCGATATTGCGGCAGTGTGCGGCGCTGCACAGATGTTTACAGCTGCCAGCAGGTAATCGCTGCGTAGCAGTTTTGTCCTTGGGGCTGGTACCTTTGAATTATTTTCCAAGACGCCATCGATGCGTGCCGCTACACACAAGCCAATAATGATGGGGTGCGCTATGTGGGCAACGCCGAACATGCATCAAAAAATTTGTGCAGCACAATTGATACAAACGGCAGTATGTACCGCGTTATCAGGAACAGCATGGTAATCATCAGGATGGACGCAGTAACGACAATCAACAGGGTCGGGATCGATAGCTGGGCGCCAACTGATTTGGTGCAATGATCGAAACAACTTGGCCGCGGCCGTATAATTCAACCGGGTATCCCACCGGAGATCGTGCCATGAAAAACATTTGCAACGTACTCGTCGTGCTTTTCGCCCTGTGTTCAGTGCCTGCCTGCGCCGATCAGGTCAACATCGGAATCGACACTCCCGACATCAACATCGGGGTCGATTTGTCCGATTATCCCGAGCTTGTCGTGGTGCCGGGTTATCCGGTGTATTACGCCCCGCAGCTGGATGCGAATTATTTTTTCTACGACGGCGAGTACTGGGTCTATGAGGATGACAACTGGTACGAGAGCTCATGGTACAACGGCCCATGGTGGCTGGTGGATCCGGAGGACGTGCCGGAATTTATACTGAGACTCCCCGTGCATTATTACCTGCGACCGCCGACATTCTTTTTCATCTGGCAGTCGGATGAGCCACCGCATTGGGGCGAACACTGGGGGCACGATTGGGAACAACGCAGGAGGGGCTGGGACAAATGGAACCGAAATGTACGCGTTAAACCGGCTCCGCTTCCCGTCTACCAGCGCCAGTATTCAGGGGAACAGTATCCCGAGCAAATTGAACAACAGCGCGAACTGCAGCAGAAGCATTACCGCTATCAGCCGCGAGACCCGCGTGTGCAGCAACACTATCAACAGCATGCAGTCCAGGGCGGGCCGGTTCAGCAGCAAGTAATTATTAGCTCGCCAGCGGGAGGAACCACGCAACAGGAAACTCGTCATTCTGCTCCGCGCCAGCAGGGTAACGGTTCGGTGCAGGGCGCACCGTCCGTACAGCAGGAACACAGGAATTCACAAGGGTCGACCCAAGAAGTTAAGCCCCGGACGCATCCTCCCGTTGAAGAACAAAAGCAGCAACCGAAACATGAAGAAGTCCGGCACGAGCAGCAAGTGCAAAGACCGCAAAACGGAGAAGCAAGACCACAAGGCAATGAAACCAGACAGCAAGACAGGGGTGAGGGGCGCGATTCAGGCGGCGGGCAGGGAAGAGATCAGGAACGCGGCCGGGACAGATGACGTTCCGACACGGGCAAAGGAATTTGTCCAACCCGGGCGGTTGATTTTTCCGTTAGCGGAAGCCGCCGATGACTGACGCACTGTGGTTCTTGTTTGTGGGCGGACTCTTGTTGTTCATGGGCCTTACGGCATCCATCCTCAAGCGCTCGGCGGTCACTTCCGCCATCATCTATCTGGCTGTGGGCGTGCTGGTCGGGCCAACCGTGCTCAATCTGTTTCATTTCAATCCACTCAAGCAATCTGCGCTGCTGGAAAAGCTGACCGAAGTCGCGGTGTTGATCTCCCTGTTTTCTGCCGGCGTCAAAATGCCGGTACCGTTCAATTTTGCGCGTTGGCGCTCGCCGATCCTGCTCGCAACGGTATCCATGGTCGTCACCGTCGTGATGGTCGCTGAATTTGCCTATTACGTGCTGGGAATGCCATTGGGTGCGGGCGTGCTATTGGGGGCAATCGTCGCGCCGACCGACCCGGTGCTCGCCACCGATGTGCAGGTTCGCCATCCGGGTGACCACGACCAGTTACGTTTCACCCTGACTTGCGAGGCAGGCATGAACGATGGCAGCGCATTCCCGTTCGTGATGCTGGGGATGGGGCTGCTGGGTCTGCATGATATCGGCGATTCTGGAATGAAATGGTTACTGATGGATGTGCTGTGGGCCACGGTATCCGGCATCGTCATCGGCGTTGCGGCAGGCGTTGCGCTGGCTCGTCTGGGGTGGAAACTGCGCAGCACGCTGCGCAAGCATGAACTGATGGACGACTTCCTCGGACTCGGGCTGATCGGTGTCGTATACGGATTGACCTCGCTGGTTAGCGGTTGGGGTTTTCTCGCGGTATTTTTTTCCGCCGTTGCGCTACGCCAGACCGAGCTGAAGTTGGCCAAAGCGGCCCAGGATGCTTTTGACGGAAGTAAAACCCAGCAATCCGCGCGTGCAGATGGAAATGCACGTCCGCCACCGGAGCCTCCGCAAACAGTCAGTGAGGGATCGCTGGTGTTCAAGGAACATCTGGAGAGACTTTCGGAAGTGGTCCTGGTTCTCCTGATCGGCGGCACACTGTATATCAATTCGTGGACTTGGGAGGCGGCGGGATTGGCACTGTTTTTGTTCGCGGTGGTGCGTCCGGTCAGTGTCATTGTCTGCTTGCTGGGTACGCATACCACATGGCGCATGATCGGCATGACAGGCTGGTTCGGTGTGCGCGGGATCGGTTCGCTCTACTACCTGATGTATGCGATAGAAAACGGATTGCCGGAGGCGCTATCACTGCAATTGATACAAATGACACTGATCGTCGTCACACTCTCCATTGTTCTCCATGGCATCAGCGTCAAACCATTGATGGAAAAGTTCCCACTGCGCGGAAAGTAATATTTCGATAGTTGTCACAATGCATTTCAAACGGCAGGCGCAAGGGCAAGTTGCCGCGTCGGCAACAAGATCTATTCCAGCTTCAGCGATGCCTCGAATTGCTCAATCGGTATCGGTTTGCCAAACAGGTATCCCTGGAATTGCGTGCAGCCATTGCCCAGAAGAAATTGCTTTTGCTCTTCCGTTTCGACGCCTTCGGCGATGACGTCCAGGAAAAGGTTCTGCGCCATCGCGATGATCGTGCCCACGATCTCCCGGTCGCTGCTGTCGGAGGTGATATCGCGTACGAACGACCTGTCTATCTTGATCTGGTTGAGCGGCAAGCGCTTGAGGTACTGCAGGGATGAATAGCCGGTGCCGAAATCGTCCAGCGCGAATTGAACGCCGATCTCCTTCAGCGCATTCATGGTATTGATCGTGTCTTCAATGTTCTTCAGCAAGGTGCTTTCGGTCAGCTCCAGCTTGAGCAACACCGGGTTTACGCCGTAGCGTTGCACGGCAGATTGCACTTGGGCGACGAATTCTGCCTGGTGCAATTGCACTGCACTTACGTTCACGGCCAGCGCGAGGTGACGGGTAAGCGCATCCTGCTGCCACGCCTTGAGTTGGGCGCATGCGGTTTCCAGCACCCATTGCCCGATAGGCAGTATCAGGTCCGTTTCTTCCGCCACGCGGATGAACTGATCGGGTGTCACCACACCGCGTTCCGGATGTACCCAGCGCAGCAATGCCTCGGCGCCAAACGGCCGCTGCGCTCTGTCCATCTGGACCTGGTAATACAAACGGAATTGTTGCATCTCGATTGCTTTGCGCAATTCGCCTTCCAAACGAACGCGAGCGGTAACCGCGTCCTGCATCTTCTGGTCGAAAAAGCGCACCGTGTTGCGTCCGGCCTTCTTCGCCTGATACATGGCGATATCGGCTTGTTTCAGCAACTCCTCTTTTGCCAGCTTGTGGCCATTAAACAAAGTCGCACCGATGCTGGGAGTGCAGCGATACTCATGTGCAACTAATTGGTAAGGTTGACCCAGTGTGGCGAGGATTTTTTCACCGACAGCTTCAGTCTGCGCCGCCGCTTCAAGATCATGCTCGCCCAAATCTTCCAGCAGCACCACGAACTCGTCCCCGCCCAAACGCGCAACTGAATCGTCTTCGTGCACACAGGAAATCAGGCGTCGCGCAACTTGGCGCAGCAGCAAGTCTCCCATGTCATGGCCCAATGTGTCGTTGAGAGCCTTGAAATTATCCAGGTCTATAAACAGCAGTGCGCCGTCCCTGCCGGTGCGCGCGCTTGTTGCCAGCGCCTGCTGCAATCGATCCAGCAGCAGCGTCCGGTTAGGCAGTTCGGTGAGGGGGTCGAAGAACGCCAGACTATTTATTTTCTCTTCCGCCACTTTGTGTTCGGTGACGTCCTGAACGATCGCAATGCCGCCCACGATTTTTCCGCTGCCATCGCGGAAAGGCGTACAGGTCATGTATATCCAGCCCTCGGCATCGCTGTAGGTGGCGAGATAATGGCCTTCGTAATGGCCTCGCTCACCTTCCAGTGCCTTGCGCAGACTAGGCAGGATGGACTGGTCCTTGACCAGTTTCATATCCAGTCCGCACACATGATCCAGTGTATTGCGCAGGATATGGGCAAAGCGATCGTTGCAGTAGGTAATGACGAGATTCGTGTCGTAATGGAAAATTCCGACCGGCAAATGGCTCAACAACAAACGATAGCGTTCCTCGCTTTCCCGTACCTTTTCCTCGCGCGAGGCAGCCTCGAGCCGCAACGTGATATTTTCGTGTGTATTGCTGTTGATGCGGCGGATGCTCATGATCATGAAACCGAGATACAGCAGCACTGCCACGCCCATTGTCACCGACAATTTATCGCCTGCAACAAACAGGCGAAGCGTGATCGGCAGGCTGATCAGTACGGAAAATACGACGGCACTGATCAAATCGGCCGAAAAAGAAATGACGCCGCCGGCCGTCATGCCCGCCAGCGTGAAAATCAGAAACATCACATATTGCGGATGATCGGCCGGAAAAAGCAGAAGGCCGGCCGAACCCCAAACCGTCCCGGCAACGATCACTCCAAAACGAAATTTCCATAGCCGGGCATGGGTAGCGTCGTCCTCGCCTTTAACCGGGAAACAAATTTTGGAGTAAACAAGGCAGGCCCGAATCAGGGACGCCAACACCATGAGGGAACACCAGAGCACCAGTACAGTGGGTGGAATGACCGGCAGCTGTACAAAGGCAAGAATGGCGGCGAGAGAAACACTGGCAATCAGGGAAACCTTGCTGACCGACAGCAACTGTTCGAGCTGGGCGGATTGTATTGCCGTCTTATTGTTCAATTGGTTATCAATGATGATCTGGTGATCATAGAGTCGATAGGCTGGCGAAACCGGGTTGGTAGTTGATCAGCGCGCACGGATTATGCCTCAAATGTGCGTTGCGTCGTTTCAGTTTTGTTTCAAAAATCCAACAAAGGCATGCACCAATTTCTAACTAATTGATGGCACACTGTTCTGTACAAACCAAATCGCCAGCGCACCCGTTACCGGGTACGCTGGCGAAATTGTATGAAGCTGATTAAAGCGAAAACGAGTTATCGCGCCGGAAGTTCAACTCAAGAAATTGAGAGCTCTTTATGCGGAGCCCCGTTCTTTTTCGGCAACTTGAGCTCCAGAACACCATCGGCATATTTTGCCTGTGCCCGGTCCTCCATTACTTCCTGATCGAGTCTGAACGTGCGCATGGTCTTGCCATAACAACGTTCATGGCGCAGCAGCGTGCTGCCTTCGGTCGTGTCGAATTCTTGCTTTACTTCGGCACTGATGGAAACGACGTTGCCGTCGATACTCACATGGATGTCGCTCTTTTTCACGCCGGGGATTTCCGCCTTGACCATATATGCATTGCCAGCATCGGCAATGTCCATCCTGATTTGCGGTTCGGTGTCCCACTCGCGCCAGGATGGGCGCAAAGCGGTTCTCGCAAAGCGGTCGAACATATTCTCAAAATCCATCATAGGGTCCATACGATTGATGTCATCGAGTGGATTGAAACGAATCAGGCTGTTCATAATTTCTCTCCTTACCGTACTTTGAAGTGCAGTTGAGAGCGGGAGATTCAGTCAAATTGATCAACGAGACCGCAGACAACTACACATCACGAAAAGACAACTTGCAGGATGCAAGCAGTGACTGAATCGTCGCGAAATCTTGGAGCTGATTCGCGCCCGTTTAGTTCTATCAGCCCCCTTGATGACTTGGGTGAGGATGCACCGACCGGCAAATAATTAAGCCAATGAAAGGGGATTGAGTTAAGCAAATACCTGCTTCGACGGCAGGCTTCCGGCATTGATAAACCGGCGCTTAGTTGGGATGCTGCTTGGTGTAAAGAATTTGCAAATGCATGATTTCTTCCCAAGCGCTGTCTGGAAAACCTTCGCGGTCGAACCTTCCGCCACCTCGACCATTGGGCTGCAACAAGTCGGCCAGATAGTACTCTCCATCAGGTGAATCCCACAGCCTGACGACATTTTCCAGAACATGGGGAAACCGCTCATCAAGCGTTTGCGGGTACTGGTTTGGGCTGCATTTCAGCGTATGCAGGACGATTTCTCTATTGAGCATGGCAACTCTCCATTGTCATTAGATTTCTCCCCGACGTGCATGAACTGCGCTAACCGTCATGCCCCATATATAGCGTAGACCCGGCCTGCCACCTGCGTCAATCCCCCGGCCGCCAATACCCATTAACCCTTTGGTCTTTTCGCCATGAAGGTCTGGCACGAAATAAACTGCTAGCGAGATGATCGCTGCAATTCGACGCTGACGAGGCCACATATCGACCTGCTCGGTCATGTAAAAAGCGTTTTTAGTACCAGCAAATCGCGCTCTACCCATTCAGCATCGGCCGCATATTGGGCATCGGACATACCAGGCTGGCGCAATAAAGTCAGCAGCACTTCGGCCCCCTCACCGTTGCGGATCACCCGGAGGGGAACGTAGATCTCCGTCCCGTCTGTCAGTGTGACCGAGTGATCCATGACTCCGAACGCATTGTGGTCAGTGAACGTAATTGTGACCGGTCCTGCCGGTCCTTCGGCTGTCCATGTTGGGCCCTTCCGCGTGAGCGAGGACTTGCTGAGGCCCGAAGCCCATTTCGGAAAATCCTCGGGCCGCCAAATGGCTTCGTAGACTTCGTGCCAATTGTGGTTGATGGAAACGCTGAGCGTTCTGGATTCCTGCATGGCGGCCTCCTGTCAGGGAGATGGATTAATGAATGCAATACGGGGCACTTCGACTATTGTGGAACAAATCTTAGCACCAAGCACCTGCGGCAGCGGATTCAAGCGCAGTGATCACGGCCACTCCCGGATTTCGCAATGGCGTACATGCACCGGACCGCTTGATCTTTCCATCCATCGGCGTAACGTCTTTTCTCGCCTTTGGGACCCAATTGGATAGCCCCATAATTCAATTGAAGTATTGCGGCAAGCAAGACGATCAACACTGCGGCAATGCATTCCAGATAAAATACATGTCGCGTTGATAATCAGGGAGCTCGTTTTGGCATCCCTGCAATTGCACAACAACAGGAGATTAAACATGAAACAACTTTTGATTGCAGCAGCGGTCGTTGTTGCCACCATCACTACTGCACACGCGGCCGACGTCGGCGTCTCGGTCACCGTTGGCCAACCCGGCTTCTACGGCAAGATCGATATCGGCAACTTTCCCCAGCCGCAAGTGATCAATGCCCAGCCGGTAATTATTCAAAGGGGGCCGGACGAGCGCCCCCCAGTCTATCTTCATGTACCACCGGGCCATGCCAAGCATTGGAGCAAGCACTGCCGCGAATATAACGCCTGTGGCGAGCGCGTCTTCTTCGTGGAGGACAACTGGTATAACCGCGAGTACGCACCGCGTTACCAGGAACAGCATCGTGGCCGGGAAGAAGGTCGCCGCGACGAACGCCGTGATGATCGACGTGACGAAGGTAGAGATGAACGCCGCGACGATCGCAGGGACGAAGGCCGCGGCAATAGCGAAGGGCACAGACGCGATCGCGAATAATTCAATTCAGTACAACTCGTTCTGCATAAGTAGCGGAGGAACGAGTTGTGTTGCGCTGGCTGGAAATCACTCGTGCAGCGATGCCATGAACCGGGCGCGGTTGCCCACCGCGCTGAGCAGTGCAATCGCGAACTTGGGATTGGAACAGACCAGATCGAGGAATACATTGCGGCTGATCGCCAGCAACACGCAATCGGTTTTTGCAGTGGCGCTTGCCACGCGTTCTGCACGGGTGATCAGCGCCATTTCACCGAACATGCCGCCCTGATTGATCTTCCCCACCACGCTGCCGTGCACGGCAATTTCCACCGTGCCTTCCAGCACCACGTACATGAGCACGCCCGACTGGCCTTCCTGGATAATGACTTTGTTTGCCGGGTAACGGATGCGTGCGCTGTCGTCGAGTTCGCCCACTAGTTTGTCCAGCAATTTCTTGTCGAATAGTGCGGAGTCTTTTAGCTCTTCGTTGCCGGCCAGCATGCCGCCCGCATCCATGCGGGTGATGGTGTCGCGCAGGCGCGTGATCATGATGCTCATTAGCAACAGGCCAAATTCCGGCGCCGCGCGCAAGGCGCTCTGCAGTTGATCGCTATCCAAAGTGTAGAGGCGACAATCGGTTATCGCGGTGGCTGTTGCAGTTCTGGGCATTTTGGTGATCAACGCCATCTCGCCGAACAGCTCCCCATTGTGTATCACGCCCACTCGGTTCCTGTTCACTGTCAGATCAACTTCACCTTCCACCAGAAAATACATCTTGTCGCGCTTGAAGAATAGCGGATTGCTCTTTTCATGTTCCGCAAACAGGGTTTGCCCCGCCGCCACATCCATTGTGCCGCCCGCGGCCTTGAAATATTTCAGCGCGATTTTGGTGTCGAAGCTGGGGTGCGGCGCGGGGATGGTGAAATTGAGATCGTCCATAGTTGATTCCGGTAATCGTCCTTCAAGATCGGGATATTGGTGACGCAGGTTCGTTGGGCAGCGCAATTCCGGGAAATTTACCTGTGCGAGCGAACTTGCGTCAATCAATTTGTACTTTTGCCTTCGGACCAATCATATCCAGGTGGCACCACGTCGAAGGTGTTAGGCTTAGCCCATCCGCGCTGCGGCAACAACCTGGTGCGGCTCTCGCGAGTGCATTTCCGGCTTGCCCGGCCTTCAACGAAATGTGCACGCAAACATGAGTAGTCGCGACAACGCACTCTGGCAGCAATGCTGGCGTGACCAGCAGACAGACTTTCACCAGCAAGAGGTCAACCGACTTCTCACCCGGTTCTGGCGGGGCCTTGATCTTGCCCCGGGCAGCAGGGTGTTCGTTCCGCTTTGCGGCAAGAGCCTGGACATGATTTGGCTGGCGCAGCAGGGACACGAAGTGATCGGCCTGGAGCTGAGTTCTGTTGCGGTGCGCGCATTTTTCAGTGAAAACCACATGCAGCCGAGCCAGCGCAAAGTCGGTCAATTCACTTTGTGGCAGTGCGGCAAGATCAGCATCCTCTGCGGCGACTACTTCGCAGTTGCCAGCGCCGATCTCGGGAATATCGATGTCGTTTACGACCGGGCGGCGCTCACTGCACTACCGGAGGACATCCGACGACTGTATGTCGCCCACCTCAAATTGATCCTCCCGGCGGCGTGCAAAGTGTTCCTGCTGACCGTCGAAGATGCGGACGAGGGCGAAACGCAGGAAGTTACACTGGGTGCGTCCGCGGAGATCACCGCGCTATACACGGA
The DNA here is from genome assembly GCA_963718345.1 of uncultured Pseudomonadota bacterium. Taxonomy (GTDB): domain Bacteria; phylum Pseudomonadota; class Gammaproteobacteria; order Burkholderiales; family Gallionellaceae; genus Sideroxyarcus. The sequence continues at coordinate 91,631 of CAVQZH010000002.1, forward strand.
AGCCTTCGTCATCGAGCTGGCTCACGTTGAAAGCGTTCTGGAACCGGACGCGGATGACGCCGCCGGACTGACAAGATGTTCCGAACACAAGGTGTACCGGCTCATCCCGAGATAGGCACCATCAGGTGCGTGCATTGCCGCTTGAATACCCTGCGCGAATTGTAGTTTTTTATATTCTGCATTCTGTCAGAATAATGAACGCTTCCTTAAGCGAGTCGATCCTGGATTTTCTCAACTGGAGGAATACATCATGACACTGAAATCTATTTTGGCTGTTATTGCTATTTGCCCCATCCTGTTTGTTTCTGTTGATTGCCTTGCCGACGATGCCAAGCCGGCCAATCCTCTCGATACCGTTCCCGAGAAAATGAATTTCGATATTCCGTATGGCGCGCCCATCTCGCTGGATCGGGCGACATCAGCCATCGCTGCCGCGGTTGCCGAAGCCAAAAAACGCGGTTGGAAAATGAACGTGGCCGTGGTCGATTCGGGTGCCAACCTGGTGGCCTTCCAGCGCATGGACGGTGCCCAGCTGGCGTCGATCCAGATCTCCGAACATAAGGCACGCGCCTCGGCGACATTCCGCCGCGAAACGAAAGTTTTCGAAAACGCGATCCAGGTGAACAACATGCCCTACGTGGCAACGCTGGATGGTGCGATCGGCTCGCGCGGCGGCATCCCTCTGGTTGAGGACGGAAAACTCATCGGTGCGATCGGCTGCTCGGGCGGAAGCGGTTCGCAGGATGAAGTCGTGTGCAAGGCAGGAGCCGCGACGATCAAGTAGCTATGAAACAGCCTTCGACATAACCAGCGACTTGCCCGCTTGCGGGCTTAGTCGAATGGCTAGTAGTTCCAACAGGCGGAGCGCGAATGGCAGTATCTGCGTCTTTTTTGTGATTGGAGAAGTCATGTCTATCCGAAACGAGTTTCTGGTGGAGCCGGGAAACGCCGTGCTTGTCGTCATCGATGTGCAAGAAAAACTCTGCGCGGCCATGGATCAGGATGCGCTGCGTCAACTGACCAAAAATATTGGCATTCTCCTGGAGAGCTCGGTCGAACTGGCAATCCCGGTGATATTTACCGAGCAATACGTCAAAGGGCTGGGTTCTACATTGGGTGAATTGAAGCAAAGAGCACCAGCCGCGTCCTGCTATGAAAAAATGTCTTTCAGCAGTTGTGGCAGCGAGGCATTTATTAATCAACTGAAACAAAGCGGGCGAACGCAGATCATCGTCACTGGCATGGAGACGCACGTCTGTGTGCTGCAGACCGTCATCGATCTGCTGGATGAAGAGTTCGATATTCATCTGGTCAAGGATGCCGTGATGAGTCGCAGCGCCGACAACAGGCAGACTGCAATCGAGTGCATGGTGCTGGCCGGCGCTGTGCCGACTTGCACCGAGGCGGTTGTGTTTCAGCTACTGAAGATCGCCGGAACCGACTCGTTCAAGAAACTTTCTAAATTGGTTAAATGAATTGATTGGCGCTGCCGTCGGCCATTCAGGCCGTTTGTTCCAACACAAGGAGAGCACCATGCCATTCATCCTCACTTCAACCGCTTTTCAGCACAATGGCACGATTCCCTCGCGCCATACCTGCGACGGCATGAACGTTTCACCGCAGCTGAGCTGGAGCGGCGTGCCGGAAAATACCAAGAGCCTGGTCCTGATCGTGGACGACCCGGACGCACCCGATCCCAAAGCGCCCAAGATGACTTGGGTGCACTGGGTGCTGTACAACATTCCGCCCGACGCAACCGGATTGCCCGAGGGCGTCGCCGCGGCAGCGCTTCCAGCGGGAACCCTGCAGGGCAAGAACGACTGGAAGGCTCTTGGTTACGGCGGGCCGTGTCCGCCAATCGGAACGCATCACTACTTCCACAAACTGATCGCCCTCGATGCCGTTTTACCGGACCTGAAATCGCCCACCAAGGCAGCACTCGAAGCCATGATTCAAGGTTACATCATCAGTCGCGTCGAACTGGTCGGCCGTTACCAGCGTCAGCATTGATTCGACGGCAAATTTTTGCTGTAAACGGTTGCACACGCGGCCGTTTGCCGATCTCGCTGCGTCAGCAAATGTCCGTATTACATTTGACGCTATCCCCAACACTGGCTATCCTGCGCGCCACTTGGCAAACATACTGAAAGGTATGGGCGCAAAGTCTCCGGCCTAAGGGAAGCTATGGCAGCGGGACTGCGACACGGTTTTCTCCTTCTGTGCCTCATCTCTTATTCCTGCAGCCGCTGTATGAAGCCGACCTCCGTCGCCTGACCAAGGCGTGTGTCGAGATACGCTGACGGAAAGAGATGCAAATATGTACAAGCGAATACACCATAACGGCACGCATCCATCGATACCAACGTGCGACACCTGTGCTCATATGATCAGGGGCAAGGAAGATGAGGGTGTTGTCGTGTGCGTTCAGCACTTGAAAATAATGCCGAGCAAGATACCGTTGATCTGTGATTTGCACACGACTAAAAGGGAAGAAGCCTGAGGCATCGCCGACATTGAACAGGATCAAGTCAAGACGCCGCACGCACAATGCGTGGAGTGTTCCCGACTGTTCTGATCAACGCGTTGGCGCTGTGCAATAATGAATCTCTGAACAAAGAGCTGGCCGGTGCTGCAGCTCTGCTCTCAATTCCCCCTTATGGAGACTGTCGATCAAAATCGACTACTGCCTGAATGATCGAAATCTCGCTTCAACTCAAACTTGATTCTTTGCTCGTAAACAGCATGGGGAAAACCGAGGATAAATCGAGCCAGAACTCTGCCCGCGCGCTGAAACTTTCCTGTGTACAGATCGCCGGCGCGCGTCTGCTGACAGAAAGCAAACCGACTGCCGATTTTGAGTTTATGGCCGCTTCGAGCACGACCCAAGTCGATGTGGATAAGGAATTCGAAACCAAGCTCTACTCTTACCTGACGACGCACAGGACGGTCGCAAGCTCCAGAGTCAATATCGCCTCCGGCACTTCGGGCTTTTTGGCAGCGCAAAAAGGAACAAGCAGCGGCGAGATAGGGCGGCTGTACTTCAGCGAGATACCAAACCAAAGCAACCTGGCCCTCGAGCTGGTATTCACTCCGGAAGAGTTCGACGCCGCCTGGGAATTGATGACGCAACAAAAAATCCACAATGTCACCGCTTTCCTGGTGTGTTTCAAACTGATGCCAGGCGCATTTGTCGGGCAACGCGAAAATCTGTTTGCGGCGGGCGTTCTTTCCTGTTCGCTGCAGTTCACTCCGAACGACTAGTTCAACACAAGAGCGCCGAACATCCGGAAAGACCGACTGATTTGGTTGCCGAATAGCTTGATGCCGATTCCAGTAATTCTGCAAAAGAGTAAAATACGCGTCGCTTGGCAAACATACTGAAAGGTATGGGCGCAAAGTCTCCGGCCTAAGGGAAGCTACGGCAGCGGGACTGCGACATGGGATTTTCCTCTTGTGCCTCTTTCTCTTTCCGACCGCCGTTGCAACGAGTCAACCTTCAACACTTTTGTCCAGAATGTGTTGCGGTGCGGCGAATCGGCTGTTGATGAATAAAGGTCCAAGATGAATAAGCGATGGCACCATAGCGGCAAGCTTTCAAAAGTTCCAACCTGTGACAATTGTGTCCACACCCTAAGAAAAAAAGGCAGGCATGACGTCGTGATATGCGTTCCGTATTTGAAAGACATGCCCGCCAATCATTCGCTGGTATGCGAACTGTACGCGATGAAAAGCCAGATACTGAGTGCCCCCCAGATATCTCTGAGAGGAAGGCTCCAGTCGAAGCGTGACGCATCTATTCGGTGCGAATGATTCGATACTGACCCCGCCTATTTTTGCGATCCGCCTAGTCGACGTCAACCAGGCGGACCGTTATATTCAACAAAGTTCAAACCCGTATTTAACGGGAAGCAGACGTGCTTCCTTCACATCCAGAATGCCAATGGCTGCGAAACAATATGCGGTCCCTCCTTTAATTACTTCTAATTATTGACTACGATTTAAAACCCTTGTTACTCAACCGGCGGGAGTCAACTATGACCTGGATAATTCGCAGTCTTATAAAGCAATCTGCATTGCTAGCCCTTGTTACGCTATCGTTGCATGCAAATGCAGCAGAGCTTTCAATCTTAAGCGCGGGTGCAACCAGACCCGCACTCAGCGCAATTATCGAAAGCTATCAAAAACATTCCGGAAACAAGCTCAATGCCGAATACTTGCCAGTGGGCGTGATCATGAAAGCATTGGCAGACGGCGCAACTCCGGACGTCATCATAATCACTGCCGATGTGATAGACGATGCAGAGCACAAAGGCTGGACCGTGCCGGGATCGGCCATTCCGGTGGGGAGCGTGGGCGTTGGCGTGGCAGTTAGAGAGCAAGCCAAATCTCCGGATATATCCAGCCCGGAAGCGCTCAAACAGACACTGCTCAGTGCGAAGTCGATTACCTACATGAACCCCGAAAAAGGAACCAGCGGCAAACACTTTTCAGAGGTGTTAAAGCGCCTTGGCATCGCCGAACAAATGAAGCCCAAAACGATACTGGGCGAATCCGGATTCATCGTGGAGCCAGTAGCCCGCGGAGAAATCGAAATCGGGATTCAACAAATCACCGAAATACTTCCGGTCAAAGGGGTGAAGCTGGTCGGTCCGCTCCCAGCTTCGCTACAAAAAACTACGATCTATATCGCAGCGCTTGGAGCGCACTCTCACGCTACGGCAGCCGCCCGCGATTTCATATTAACTTTGAGAGGAGTTGAGGCCAAAGAAACATTCAAGCAAAAAGGCTTCACGGTGCCGTAGGTAACGCCGCTGCTGAACATAATTCGAAGCTCCCCCATATTGTTGCTGCCCACCTTAGTTTCTAAAGGGTTGATGTTCTTGTTGCCGAGAACCATTCGAGTCGGTTACCTTTCGTCCGTAACCGATCGCGCCACGTTGCCCATCCACACCTGACCATCATGCCCTACACCCAGTCCAGAACCGAAACCATCAATGTGCGTGGCTTGAGCTGTTGCGTCCGGCATTGGGGCGCGCCCGATGCGCCTACCGTATTCTTTTTGCACGGCTGGATGGATTCCTCCCCCACGTTCCAGTTTGTCGTGGATGCGCTCAAGCAATCGTGGCACATCATTGCGCCGGATTGGCGCGGCTACGGCGCGTCGCAGTGGCTGGCGAGGCCTTACTGGTTCCATGATTACTATGCAGATCTCGATTGCCTGCTGGAACACTATTCACGAGATGAACCGGCGCGCGTTGTCGGCCACAGCATGGGCGCCAACATTGCCAGCATGTATGCGGGAGTGCGTCCCGAACGCGTTGCCCAGCTGGCAATGCTCGATTTCATTGGCATGAAGCTGGAAGCGGATATCGACGCACCGGACGCAATGGCGAAATGGATCAACGCCATTCGGGAGCAGCCCACACTGCGAGCCTACGCGGATCACGCAGCGCTGGCACGGCGCCTGACGCTCGCCAATCCCCGCCTGGATAGCAAGAAAGCGACATTCCTGTCGCGCGTGGTAAGCCGCATGCGCCCTGATGGCCAGGTCGAGATGGCCTGCGATCCCTGGCACAAGATCCCGTCGCCGATTCCTTATCGGATCGAGGATTCCAAGGCGATCTGGCGCAAGATCGAGGCACCGGTTCTGATGCTGGTTGCCGACAAGGGCTATGTGCACGATCGCCTGGGCAACGACCCGGATGAATATCGCGACCGTATCGGAAGTTTCTCAAACGTGCGAGTTGTCACCGTCACCGATGCAGGTCACAACGTCCAGCACGACCAGCCCGAGCAGGTCGCGTCGGCCTTGGAAGCATTCCTGCATAGAGACTAGCCCGGCATATCTGTGAATGCCGAAAAGCAAGGCGATTCTGAGCCGTTTAGCTCGCTAAAATCAGTCAGAATTGCTTAAGTGATGCCTCGAATTGTTCGATCGGCACCGGCCTGCCAAATAGAAACCCCTGGTAATTCATACACCCTTTGTCCAGGAGAAATTGCCGTTGATCTTTCGTCTCGACCCCTTCAGCAATCACATCCAGATTTAAACTTTGTGCCATGGCAATGATGGTATGCACGATAGCCTTATCGCTGCTGTCGGTGGCAATATCCCGTACGAATGATTGGTCGATCTTGAGCTGATCGAGCGGCAAGCGTTTGAGGTATTGCAGGGATGAATAACCGGTACCAAAGTCGTCAAGTGAAAACTTCACTCCGGTTTCCTTCAATGCCTTCATGGTTGTAATGGTTTCCTCGATATCATCCACCAGAATACTTTCGGTAAGTTCCAGTTTGAGCAGGGTGGGATCGATTGCATGGAAATGAACCGCTGCCAGGACGTTAGCAACAAAATCCGCTTGGTAGAACTGCTTGGCACTGATGTTTACCGCCAGTACAAGATTTTCGTGTCATTTCATGCCTCTCCCACGCCTTAAGCTGCGCGCAAGCAGCCTCCAGCACCCAGCGGCCCATCGGCAGGATCAAATCTGTTTCTTCTGCCAGCGGAATGAATTGTGCGGGAGACACCAGGCCGCGATCAGGATGTAACCAGCGAATCAATGCCTCCGCTCCGATTGGACGACCAGAGTCGTCAACCTGGATTTGGTAGTACAAACGGAATTGTTCTTTTTTAAACGCTTGGCGTAATTCACCCTCGAGCACTGCTCGCGCGTCTATCACTTCCTGCATTTCAGGATCAAAGAATCGCAGGTTATTGCGCCCCGATTTCTTGGCGTGGTACATGGCGATGTCAGCCTGTTTTACCAGTTCCTCCAATTTCTGTTGATGATCGTTGAACAAGGTTGCACCAATGCTGGCAGTGCACTGGTACTCGTAATTTGCAAGTTGGTATGGCCGGTTGAGGACAGCAAGGATCTTGTTGCAAACAGCTTCCGTCTCTTCCGCGGCCTCGATTAGTTGTTCACTCAGGTCTTGCAGCACTACCAGGAACTCGTCAGCACCGAAACGTGCTACAGAGTCACCCTCGCGTACGCTCGAAGTCAATCGTTGCGCTACCTGTCGCAGCAGCAAGTCTCCTGTAGCATGGCCGTGGGTATCATTGAGCGATTTGAAGTCGTCAAGGTCAATACACAGAAGTGCTCCATGTCGACAGCTGCGACCGCTTGAAGCCATTGCCTGCTGCAGGCGGTCGAGCAGCAGGCGCCGATTGGGCAAGTTGGTAAGGTGATCGTAGTATGCCAGCTGCTTGATTTTTTCTTCAGATGCCTTGCGCTCGGTGATGTCGATCAGGAAAGCACACGAGAATGGGCCGTCACTCAATTCCACGCGTTTCGCCGAAATAAGCAACGGAAACTGCGAACCATCCTTGCGCAACCCGATAGTTTCATACAAGGATTCCGTTGGCTCACCCTGAATGCGCCGTTTGATCCGATCTTCCATTTCAACTCGGCACTGTGGAGCTATCCGATTGACGACGGGTGAACCGCGCACCTCAGCAATGTCGTCGTAACCAAACATTTGCAAAAAGACTTCATTCACATCGACTGTGTAACCATCGCGACTGAACGAAATACCTATAGGAGATTGTTCAATAATGGTACGGAAACGTATCTCACTTTCTCGCAATGCATCTTCCGCCTGCTTGCTTTCTGTTATGTTTTCGACGATTGACCAGATGTACTTCTGACCTTTGCTACCTGTTATCAGTACGCCGTTCAGCCTTAAAGGAACCAAACTACCGTCCTTGCGCTGGTACTCCTTTTCATACGGGCCGTAATAGCCGGTTTGCTTCAGCGACTCCAATTGTCGCGACTCATCTGCCTCATATTTCCGGGGAGTCAAAGTCCAGTAATCAAGAGTCTTCAATTCCTCCTCGGAATAACCGCAAATTTCCTGGAAAGCCTGGTTAAATTCCACATAGCGACCATCCATGTCAGTCAATGCAATGCCCAGAGGAGAAAGTTCAAAGAGCCGTCGCAGCTTCTCTTCGCTTTCAAGCAAGGTGTCTTCAATTCGTTTGCGTCTGGTTATGTCCTCATGCATCAAGATAACTTCGTCAATCGTCCCTGCCTTGTCTTTGATCGGGTAAATATAAGCACGTATCCAGCTGTCCCGCATCGGGCCTGTTATCAACGGATTGTCAGCCGGGTTATAGACGATGGGCGGTATCTCCGTATATTCGCCGGCAAAACCCTTTTCGATATAAGGCATGGCGCCTTTCTCTATAAGTTGCGAGTCGTGCAGGATGTTGTAGTCGCCGAGCATTTCCGGTTTCACGCCCCAGAGTTTCTCCCAGGCGGGATTGACACTCTGAGTACGGCCGTCCGGCGTCAAAATCTGGATGCTGATCGGCGATTGTTCCACCAGCGAACGAAAACGTTGTTCGCTGGTGCGCAAGCGTCTGCGGTTCTCGCCGGTCAATGTCACGCTCATGACAATGGCCATTGCAAGCACACCGAGCGGCCCCGGTTCGATGAAGTCGATCACCGACAAACGGGTAAGCATGCCGAGAATCGTGAACAATACGAATACCGCAATTGCGACCAGCATGCTCAGGTCGGTCACCTGACGTGATGCACGGTATTTCCCGATCAGCGCATACAGCATGAATACAAATACCACGACGATATTTGCGAATGTAAAGTAGGCCCAGAATCCATTGACGCCGACGCCGCGCGTGACAATCTCCCCCCATGGAAGCCTGAGTGTGCGGATACCTTCGAGGTGGTCATACTGCACGCTGTAAGGTTGCGTCAGATTGACCACGAATAACAGGGCAAACAAAGAGCTTAATACGAGCAGAAAGGACAGTGGTCGTTTCCCGCTGTACAGTCCGATAAACCAAACCAGCAAAAGAATGAACAAAAGTGCGGCGGAAACATTCAGCTTAAGCGCTGTGGCAAATCCAGCCGTGTCAGTTGCCAGCAGCATCCGGGCATGAAAAATGGCGAATAGCACATTTGAAGCACACATGCCGGCAAACAGCATCTGTACGTGGTCGCGCGGAGGGTATAGCGCAATTGATAGGTGGTGGAACATGGCATAAACCATGATCCCGGCCAAAATATACAAACTTGGGATAACGATTTCGTACATCGCTTTTTTTGTGCCACCCTGGATTTGGAGTTCAGTATATCCATTGCTCAAGCGGAAGTCGAAAATACGGGCGTGAATCGTAAATCGGGGATAAAAACTGCCTAAGCAAATGCTCGCCAATACTCCCGAGTTCACATAGCTGTAACCAATGCTTGCTATTAATGCGGTCCCTCCTAAAATGGACTTTCCCATGAGCCAGGACGAAAGGCCGCTGTACGGTGAATTGGTCATCCCCTTCAACAAGGAAAGTGAGAGAGAGTCGCACGCAGAAACAATGACCAGAGCGGAGCAACTCAGGACGATGATTAGAACCGCAGCCTACTTTCTGGCGGAAAAACGCGGATTTGCTTCCGGCCAAGAGTTGGAGGATTGGCTCAAAGCTGAAATTGAAGTATTGCGCAATTTGAAATAGGAACAGTGCGCTCCTGTCGATTTTGCAGGATTGCGAGAAGGTACTTGGCGGTGCAGGATTACGTCATGCATGGGTTTGCAAACGATTTGTTGCATTGTCAGATAAACGCGTCCTCGACATCATATTTGTGCGACATCTCTTCATCGGCAGCATCCGGATGGCCCAAAAGAGTGTAGTTAAAAGTCACATTGCAAAGAAATGATTCAACGTCGATCTGGGCAAGCTCTTCTCGAGTATAGGCTTCCGTGACGTCAATGACCTGACGTTCACCCGTTTCCCATGTCACAACAACATAGGACGTACCGTCTGACTGTTCAATTATCGAGGTTGTCATATAGATCTCCCATTCACTCAGGGAATGAGGTGGCGATCAGAAATTGGATATAGCCACCACACCTGAAGATGGAAATCTAACGAGTGAAAATGAAACTTGTGCTACCACCGAAAACAAAAAAGTAGTTATTTCAGATCAGGCGATAGGTGTTGAATTCAGGTCTGCGAAATGCAAAGAGCTGGATACCGAACGTAAACTCCCGGTAACAAAAGGGCCGCTTCCGCAACCAGAATATTCTTGCGTTGGAAGGGGAAACAAGAAGCCTGGGGATCGTCACGCGGTGTTGGTGCTGGTTTCCTCAGAGCTTCGCGACCTGGTCGAAGCCGAACAACACAACCGCGTAATAAATGATCGCGAAGATCGCATTGCTGACCGCCAGCGGCAGCCGGATCCGACGCATGTCGATACCCAGCCAGCGCAGCGCCACCAGGATCGGTTCCTGGCCGACCAAGCGCACAACCGAGGGTGAGGCCGCCCCAGACTCCCCACTTGTTCGCCAACGCCGTGCTCTTCGGCGTGCGCATCCGCGCGACCCAGCGGCTGATGAAACTCGATGTGCGTGCTCTCGCCGGCGAGCCAGGCAACGACGAGCCCCTCGACGTAGCCCGCCACGGCGACCACGGGCAGCAGTACCCATGGGTCGTAGTGCGCAGCAATACCCACACCGACCGCCGCCGATGGCCCCAGTATCAGGTTCGGGGTCATCGACAGCCCGATGATGGAAAGCCATGTCCAGAAGGTTGTCATATGGTTAGGAAATTGAATCGCATGAATTGAAGTATCCACAGCCATGGCACACCGGTCAATGCGAAACAGAAACGAGTTCGAGCCAGTCCGCTGAGGCAACATTGAGCGACGAGAAACCATACTGAAATCAGGTATTGATGCGACTCGAGGATAATCTCGATGGAAATATTTTTCCTAAATATTAATCCGCAAATGCCGATAACATGTAGGCCAGATACATGTTATATCCATGCGGCCTTTCGGAGCATATAAATTTAGCTGGAAATAGTTCGTTGAGAGCCTTCTTTGCATGAACGAACTACTAATAAAGGGGAAGCGGATAATGAAATTATCTTCCATCATGCAGCGGCTGATTCTGCTCGTAACTGTCCCTCTTATTGCGTTAACGATTTTGGCAGGCGCCCTGATTGCTCAGGCATACGCCAGCTATCGAAACAGCGTCCAGACCCACGAACTCATGGGTATAGCGGTAAGCGCAGGAAACCTGATACACACATTGCAAATAGAGCGTGGTGCAACCGCAGGCTACTTGCAGTCCAAAGGACAGAGATTTTCCGATGTATTGCCGGAGATGCGCAAAAAAACAGATGAGCGCCTCAACGCCTTTAAATTACAGATGGAAAATATCGGCGGCGATGATTTGCCTGCATTAAGCAAAGCCCTCGCCGAAGCCCAGGTTCAGCTCAATGAGATAGCCAATTTCAGGTCGAGAGCCAGCCAATTCACCCTGACCGTCCCCGAGGAAGTCGGTTACTACTCCGGCACCATCTCAAAACTCATTGATGCGATGAGCGTGGGCGTCGAATTCAATCGTGATGCTACCATCTCCCAAAAGATGATCGCCTACCTCAGTTTTGTACGAGCGAAGGAAAATGCCGGCCAGGAACGCGCCCTTGTCACCGCAGCTTTTGCAGCCAATCGCGCCGAGCCCGCACAGTTCCGTGCAATCCTGACCAGGTTCAATCATCAAGATGCATTCCTCAATGATTTTCGCAGCATCGCGGGCAATGAAGAGAAAGCCTCGCTCGAAGCCGTCCTGACTGGCTCGGCTGCAAAGGAAGTGGCACGCTATCGCGATATCCTGATTAGCAAGTCGGACCTGGGTGGATTTGGCGTGGAGCCTACAGAATGGTTCAAGACCATTACCCAGAAGATTGATGGCTTGCATGAAACGGAAAATCTTATCACGAGTCAGATTGATCTCGATGCATCCACCCTGCTTAAATCCAGCCGCACTAGATTAATTACCGTCCTGGTTGTGGGCCTCCTCGCAATTGCTCTGACAGTCGGCGTTTCATTCTGGGTAGCCAACAGCATAAGCGTGCCTCTCCATGACATGGTGGCGTTTACCGAAAAGTCGATTGCAGAGAACGACTTTACCGGCAAAGTACCTGAGCAGGGAGCCACAGAAGTTGTACGTACCGGGAAAGCAATCAATCTGATGATTGATAATTTCCGCAAGATTATTCTGGAAACCAAGCAATCCAGTGATCAAATTACCTGCTGCTGCACATTCTCTGGCGGTTTCAAGCAATGAAGTCAAAGAGAACTCTCACGTCCAATCAGGTGCGGCGGAATCGGTTGCGGCAGCAGTCGAGCAGTCCTCGGTAAGCATCGGCGAGACTGCCACCAATGCGCAGGCGGCTGCGGAACTGGTAATCCGTTCAAGAAATGACAGCAAGAATGCGGGAGTAATCATGCAAGACACGGTCAACAGGATGACCGGCGTCGCAAAGTTGATCAAGGACTCCGGGGATAGCGTCCATCGACTGGACGAAGGTTCACAAAAAATTGGACATATCGTGCAAGTGATCAAGGAGATTGCTGACCAAACTAACCTGCTGGCCCTGAATGCAGCTATCGAAGCGGCACGAGCGGGAGAACAAGGGAGAGGATTCGCGGTGGTGGCGGATGAGGTGAGGAAACTGGCCGACCGCACAGGATCGGCGACTGGCGAAATAGCGGCCTTGATCAAGGTGATTCAAGACGAGATAGGCAACACCGTGGTTTCGATGCAGCAGGCCAACTCGCATGCGGCGTCGAGCCTTGAACTCGTAAATGAGTCGGCGAATGCGCTGCGCAAAATAGACGATGACGACCAGGAAGTATCCGCCGATGTGCAGAATATTTCCAATGCGCTAGCCGAACAGGACTCTGCGATTCGGCAAATAGCAGTCAACATCGAGCAGATTACCCAGATGACTGAAAGCAACAACAACGCAGCATCTGCGAACAACCAGACAGCATCGGAACTGGATAGACTCGCGTCGCAATTAAGGAACTCGGTGCTGGTTTTCAAAGTTTAGCCCGTGCTGAAGCTGTTCGGCTGGCATAGCGAGAAACGCCGGTCCGTTCCCAAATGTTTAGGAAATTAGACCGCATGACTTATGGTATCCGTATCTGCAGGAGTCCGATTAATGCAAAACCCTACGGACCGCCGAATTCAGCCGAAATTGACGGGGGTGCCATACTGTAAAATGGCCTCTTTATCCAAGGCCAGCACAATGACGATCTCAGAAATCCAACTCAGTACCATGCTCGAACTGCAGGATGGCATGAACAGCAAGGTCAACCCCGCCTGGGTTGCCGCCAACAACAACTGGCACCGCGCCATCCAGGTCGAAGGCGTCGAAGCGATCGAACACCACGGCTGGAAGTGGTGGAAGAAGCAGGACTGCGACCTGGCTCAACTGAGAATGGAGCTGGTCGACATCTGGCACTTCATCCTGTCTGCATCCATACAGACCAAACTCGGCCATATTGCTCAGGCGAAAATGGAAATGCAGGCCGAACTCAACCATCACCAGAAATCGGTTCAGTTCGATAACCAAACCTACGTGCTCGCCCAATTAAGTTTGCTGGATAAGCTCGACTTGCTGGTGGGGTTGGCGGCAGCCAAGCGAACAAGCCTGGCGCTATTCGAGTCCCTGTTGCATGACTGCGATATGGAATGGAACGACCTGTTCAAACAATACATAGGCAAGAATGTGCTCAACGTGTTCCGCCAAGACCATGGCTACAAGACTGGAACGTACATCAAGATATGGGACGGTCGAGAGGACAACGAACACCTGGTAGAGGTGTTGGAAGTTGCCGATTTGGATTCCGCCAATGTGCGGGATGAGCTCTACAGCTCACTCAACGCAAGATACCTGATCGTTCAGGAAGGGAAGTAAAAGCATCATGACGAAACAAGAAACAAACGAAATTGAAGTGACGCTTGCGCTCACCGAAAAAGAGATGGATGAGCTCGACAGCTTCCTGATGTCCGACGCCACGACCAATGAAGTCATGCTGCTGGATTGCCTCGATGGATTCCTGACCGCTATCGCTTCCGGCCCTGCAATGCCAAAGCCAGAAGAATGGATCCCGCGCGCGTGGGGCCCGACAGTAGCAGATACGCCAACATTTGCTTCCAATGCCCAGGCAGAAAGAATCATCGGACTAATGACGCGCCACTTGAATGCAATCGGCTGGAGCCTGCACCAGGAGCCGGAACATTTTGAGCCCGTCTTTGATCTGCAAGTCTATGCAGACGACGAGCGTGAATACATGGACGGAGAAATGTGGGCACACGGCTACATGACCGGCATCAATACGCAGCGCGATAGCTGGAAGCCTTTATTTGAATCCAAGCAAGGTCCAGTGGCATTGCGGCCAATTTACCTGTTGGGTGCACCAGATATTACAGAGGCAGAAGAAGAGCTGGTAAAAACCCCGGCTCAGCGTGAAGAGCTTTCAAAACAGATTCCGGCCAGCGTTGCCTGGATATACAAATACTGGGCGCCGCAACGTCGCGCAGCAGATATCGCCAGTGGTAAAACCTCTGAAAATGAAATTCCAAAAATAAGCCGCAATGCACCTTGCCCTTGCGGCAGCGGAAGAAAATACAAGAAGTGCTGCGGAGCAACTCAGCAGATACAACAGATTTGAAGTTAATCGCAGCCGGTTGTCATTTTTTCTTCCCCAACTTTTTTTTCGCATCTTCAACCTGCTTGACGCTCCGCTCCGGCGTCGGCAACGACTCGGGCATCGTGCCGCCTAAATCCTTGATGGTTTGGCGGACTTTTTTGCCTACTTCAAAATGCGTCTGGTTGGCGAGTTGCTTGCCGTGTACATTCTCTCGCTTCAATTTCTCTTCTGCTTGTGTGGCGCGAAACAGGTTCGCCGCCAACTCGGTACTCCCCATGTGGTCGAGTATCTTCTGACTTTTCTTTAAACCCTTGTGAGCATGAATATCCTTCGCCCCCAAGCCGCCATACAAACCCTTGTAGCCATGATCCTGAAAAATAGCGTAATCCAAGCTGGTTTCTACCCCGGCATCTTTTGCTGCCGCAGCCAGATATTTATTGTGCTCTGCCAGCTCATTGCGGATTGCCAGTCGTTTTTCATCTTCCGATAGCCGCGCAAACTTCTCGTTATCCTGCAACTCCTGCCGCCGCGTCTGCATCGCAAAATAGGTTTGCCCGTTGGCAATCACCGGTTTGGATGGGTCACCGTTCTGTACGATCAGATAGCAGGCATAGCGCGATAACCTGACATCGGGCAATTCGCGCTTTGCGCCGGAGCCAATATCGACCATTTCGAGGACATCCTCGAAATGGTCTGCAACCACATACCCGCTACCGTGGCAGGCATCCCGCGCCCGCTCAATGACTGACTGAAAATGTCGATACTCCGAATACTCAAGCACCTTGGCGAGCTTGCGTGCGGACCAGTATTCGTTACCAGCAGCATCTTGCTGGCGAATACTTTCGAAGGTGGCGTGATGCTGTTCGGCAATGCGCTTGCTGCTCATGCTTCTCCCTTTCCGCTTCTGCTTCATTCCCAGTCATGAATATGAAAATCGACGTACAGAACAACAATTACACTGTAGAGAACGAACGTTCTGTTGTCAACCATGCCTGGTTTTGAGGAATCGGTAGGTTAGGTATTTGGAGTGAACAAACGGGTGACACCATTAAATTTACAAGCACCTTTCAACTTGCCTTTCAGAAAACCGTAATCTGTCCCTAAGATTTTGCGAAAGATCTACGTGACGCTGCTCCGTTTATGCCCTTCCCGTCAGATGTGGCTCCAGCACTTCAGCGATCCAATTCATGATCGCCTTCACGCGCGGTGCGATCTGGCGCCGGTGCGGATAGAGCAGCGACACCGGCATGGGTGCAGCCGCGAATTGGGGCAACACCTCGACCAGTAATCCCGCATCGACCAGGCGTTGCGTGGTAACCACTGGACACTGGATCATCCCCAAGCCCGCAAGACAGGCGGCCTGATAGGCATCGGCGCTGTTGATGACGAGAGCGCATTGCATCGGTTGCATGCGTGCTTTCCCCTTGTCCACATAATCCCAACCGGCTCCTTGCGTAGTGAGATTTGAAGCGAAGTGGATGATGCGGTGTTGCGCCAGGTCGGCCAGCGACGACGGCGTGCCGTGTGCGTGCAGGTACGCCGGGCTGGCCAGGTTGTACATCGTCAGCGCGCCCAGCGGTCGGACCACAAGATCCAGTTCCGGAAACACGCCGATCCGTAACACGCAGTCGTAGCCTTCCTGGATCAGGTCGACGCGGCGGTCGGTGGTGCCGATGCCCACATCAAGCAGCGGGTTCGCTTCAAGAAATTCCGGCAGCCTTGGGATGATGATGTCGCGCGCCAGAATGGTTGGCATGTCCACGCGCACTCGACCGCGCAAGCCACTTGCCAGCGGCTGAAACATCGCCTGCAATTGTTCGGCATCTGCCAGCAGTTCCTTGCAGCGCTCAAGGAATTGTTCGCCATCGGGAGTAAGCCTGACGCTGCGGGTCGTGCGCTGCAGCAGGCGCGCACCGACGTGGGCTTCCAACTGTTGCACCACCGTCGAAACGCGGCCTTTTGTAAGACCGAGCTGATCGGCCGCCTGGCTGAAGCTTGCAAGCTCGGCGACTCGGGAAAAGATGCGCAGATCGTCCAGTTGCATGGTTTTATTGTTTTCTATGGAAGAACAGTGTGTTCGATTTGGCCTACTTTATGCGCCATATATGAAACTGTAAAGTGACCTCATCGCAACCCGAATCACCACCAAGGAGACCAACATGACAACATCAACTACCCGTATCGCACTTATCACCGGCGCAAGCCGCGGACTCGGCCGCAGCAGCGCACTCAAGCTGGCCGAACAAGGCGTAGACGTGATCCTCACCTACAAGAGCAACGACGCTGAGGCGCAGGCCGTCGTGCGCCAGATCAAAAGCACTGGGCCGACGTGCCGTTGCGCTGCAACTCGACGTTGCCGATAGCAGCACCTTTGCAAACTTCGCCGAGCAGGTGAAGCATGCGCTCGCAAATACCTGGCAGCGCGAGCACATCGACTACCTCGTCAACAATGCCGGTAACGGCATCTATGCCTCGTTCGCCGAGACCACCGAAGAGCAGTTCGATCTGCTCGCCAACGTCCACCTCAAGGGAACCTTCTTTCTGACGCAGAAGCTGCTGCCCCTGATCCGGGATGGCGGGCGCATCGTTAACACCTCCTCCGGCCTGACCCGTTTTACCTTCCCGGGCTATGCCGCCTATGCCGCGATGAAGGCCGGCATCGAAGTGCTCACCCGCTACATGGCGAAAGAACTGGGTGCACGCGGCATCGTCGTCAACACCATCGCACCGGGCGCCATCGAAACAGACTTCGGTGGCGGTGTCGTGCGCGACGACTCAAAGACAAACGCGCATATCGCAGGTGCCACTGCACTCGGCCGGGTCGGCCTGCCTGATGACGTGGGCGGTGCGGTCGCTGCGCTGTTGTCGGATGGCACACACTGGATAAACGGCCAGCGCATCGAGGTATCCGGCGGCATGATGCTTTGAAGGGAAGGTTGGGTTGTGCTAACACCGCAAACATCATGGTTTATGAAGCGACAGAAGTCCGTTAAACTGCGACCAACTGAAAGGCGGGAAATGACAATTTACACAATCGGCTATGAGGGCATTGATATTGGGCAGTTTTTCATGCTGCTCAAGGCGCACGGTATTGAGACCGTAGTTGATGTGCGCGAGCTGCCTCTTTCGCGCAAGCCTGGTTTTTCAAAGAAATCACTGGCGGGCGCACTTAACTTGAGTGGGTTGGAATATACGCATCTGGCTGATCTTGGTTGCCCGAAACCGATTCGTGACCGTTATAGAGCAGATGCAGACTGGAAGCGCTATAAAGAGGACTTCTTGAAATACCTCAAAACTCAAAATGAATCGATTGATGAGCTGACGTTACTGGCAGGTTCATCGAATTGTGCGCTGCTTTGTTTTGAAGCCGATTTTAATTACTGCCATCGTTCGATGGTGGCCGATGCGGTCAAACAGAAATGTGGAGCCAAGATCTCTCACATACGAGCTGACGCGGTTAGAACAAAGATATCTGCGGATTCTGGATTGGCCTTTGCATAGGCGGGTAGATCAAACTGATGATCAGCCATTGATCCTGGAAGCGGTGCTGGTTCCCCATCAGAAACATCAGATTCTTGCCGGTCAAATTTCCCTCCAGCTTGGCGCGAAAAGGTACTTCCCACTCTTTGCCATGGCTGCGCTCGCAGTTCCAGTAAAGTTGGCCCGCTTCCCAGTCCACAATCTTGTGTCTTTCTTCGATTTCGCCATTCGGCGTGTCGCAAACATACCGGTAGTAAAAGTCAAAAGGGATTTTCTTTAACTCGCGAACTTGGCGTTTAGCTTCCGCCTCATCAAACAAATTACCTTGCACCTGCTCTCGCAGCAGCTTAGCCAGTTCTTCTTCAGTCCATTCAGGATTGCGTGCTGGCGTGATATCCAGACTGATGACTCGTTTGGGTCTTAGCAGCGCGAGGCTAACATCGGATTTTTCTCTGTCGCCATTTATGTCCTTGAAATTCGTGAATTCGGGCAAGCGATCAATCCACACCCAACGTTCTTCCCAATTGTTTTTCGTTGAGAGAGGTTCTGTATCGCAGTCGATGGTATCCACGTAAATACGATGACTTTCCAAACGGTTGTCATCATTCGATTTCTTTACACGCGCCGTGATCCATTGCCACTTCTTGAATTGCCGACCTTCTTCGATAAGCCGGAATGGCACCGGGTACAAACGGCGTAGTTGCCCATGCTCGCTAATTCCTGCGACGCAGGATGTTTCAACATATTTTGCACTGGGGGATGGGTAGGTCTTGGCGAGAATCAAAATGCGCTCGATAAAATCTGCCATGGATTTCTCCTGATAGGGCCAGCATTGGGTGCTAGTGACGTTCTTTCCAGCTTAAAGTGGACTTCTGTATTCGTTTACTTCAAGCCAGTGTCAACCATTTCGAGGACATCCTCGAAATGGTCTGCAACCACATACCCGCTGCCTTGGCAGGCATCCCGCGCCCAACGGATTTGGTCGCTGAAAACAACTCGACCTTGGCCCGCTTAATTCTAGTTTCTTAAAAGGGGAACAGATCCGGTTTCACGGGAAAGCTTGGCGCCGCCCCGACTAACTTTCGTGACAAGTCGAAATTAATAACGCGAGCACTGGGAAATTCCTCTGAAAGGATTTCAATAACATGCGCAGAGAGCTCAGTTCCAACAAAAATATAATTTTTGTCTTGTGGAAGGTTCTTAGCAACAAGTGTAGGCAATCGGAGAACGTCGCTGATGATACAAAAATCTGGAAAAATAACGTACACGTTGTGGCAATCCTCTGAGACGTGTAGTTGACTTACATTCTCTCTAAAATCATCTAAGCTAACTTCAATCGTGCAGGTGGTCAGCGATTTGACGTCCTGTATAGATCGAACCAACGCAATCTCATTCAGATTCAAATCTGAATTACTGATAGAAGAAAAATAGAGATGGCTTCCAAATTTATCAAATAACTCCTTTACTGATAACGTCCCCCCACTTCGGCCTTCATTTCTTAGCAACTCGTTGCAGTTATAAGAATTTCCATTGTCAGTAAGTCTGATCGATAGTGGGGTAATTACGAACTGCAAATTCGTGGCACCACCATGCTCAAAAGCGTTACGCGCAATTTCTATAAATGCCACACGTGCGCAATCTGCCAGCTGCATTCCCCAGAGTGTTGCAACGCAGCTATCGTGCATTACATTTCCGATTACAGAATTTATATTAGTCAGACTAGGTATGGGAATAGATAATTGCGGGAACTTAATATCTGAGAAAAGGACGGGATCGAATTCACGGGACCATCCATGTTTCTGCGCCAAATGTGCGCGGAGTTCAGCTAATTGCTTCCATGTACGAAGCATGGGAATTGTGTAATGCGCTTCATCAGTATCTATGAGTTTGCCGTGCGTATAGCACATCCATATTCCATTAGACGGGTCTTGTAGTTGTTCGGGTGTCATGCCAGACACCACACGCCGCGCAGCTGGGCCACTGGAAGCAGCAATTATGTGACAAGCCATCCCATTGCTAGAGGTAGCATTAGGCCCTTCTTCACTGGGGCCGTCAGTTGGTGCGTAGCAGTTTGGGAAGGAGCAATGATTACCGGCTCTCTTCTTGAGGAGTTCACGGGTTGAAGGAAGAAAATCTGCGTCTCTGCTCATGCTGCAATTAGACTGCCGGCCCCAAAAATATCACAGGCAGTGCTCGCCCTTCGTACGAGGCGAATACTACGCGATCACCAACGTTGAGCTTGTGTGGTCCGTATACGCTAGACAGGTGAAAAAAAACATCCTCACCGTCTGTTTCGATGAAGCCCCAAGCACCATATTGAATTAACTTTACGACTCCTTCGCGTCGTACTCCAGGGGTATAACAAAATTGGCCACAACGTATTACGAGGTCATCTGCTGTCGGACGTAATGACGGATCGCGCTGTAAACAACTTAATGCCAAATCGAGAACTTCAGTCGCAAGAGGGGCAAACTGCGGATTTGAAGTCAGAAATGTTGGGGCACTAGGTTTCTTGGCAGCAAGGATTTTGCCGACGGCTTTTAAGCCGCTTCCAAAAGGGGGTTCGCCACTGAGTAGATGAAACATCATGGCGCCAACCGACCAAACATCTGACGGTGCCTCGGCTTCACCGTGTGTATCTGTGTCAATGGCCTCAGGCGCCATGTAAGGCAATGCTCCAACAACTGTCTGGGAGGCAGACATAGTGGTCTCACCTCCAGCAACTGCCTCGTCAAGTTCCTCACCTGCCATTTTGGCAATGCCAAAGTCAGTGACCTTTATTTCATTTAGCGAATACCCACCAACCACCATCACGTTGGTCGGCTTTAGATCGCGATGAACGACTCCCGCATGATGCGCGGCAGCAACACCTTTTGCGAGGTGATGAAAAACCTTTGCTGCGGAATAGGGGTCCAAGTAGTTGGTACGCTGAAGCAACGCTTTTTGTAGATCTTCGCCTTCAATCAGCTCTTCAATTAGATAGCGAGCTTCACCGTCCCGAACATAATCCAAAGTTTTGGCAACGTTTGGATGATTGACTTTAGCCGCGACAACAGCACTTCTCTTAAAACGTTTTACTGCTGATCTAATCTTTGGTGTCTTGAGTGCCACCATTCGATCAGTATGTTTGTCATGAGCAGCATAAACAAATTGCATGCCGCCTTCACCAACGTCCCTCAGCACCTCGTAACGCCCCCCGATCAAATCGCCTACTGACAATGGACCACTCATAGCACGATCTCCGGATGCGACAAGTCAAACGTAATGAACTTTCGCGCATTTGTTCGCCGAAGCGGGCCACCCAGCGAAACAACACAGGCGCTTGGAAGGGAATCACCAATGGATACTGGATGGTTATTTATAAGAACTTCGCCGGACACATTTGTAATGCGAAAGTCTAGGCCGTCGTAATAAATTACAACACTGCCAACTGAAGGAAGACTCAATTCAACCGTACGGTTAGTCGCGTTTAGGTAAGAAGCTGCACCTGAGAAAACAACGAGTGATTGATGTCTGTCGAACAAAAGGTGTCTTGCCAATAGATTGCGCACTTCACACATTGGCGGGCGATCCTTTGCTTCTTTTGCTAGGCACGCATCCAAACTGGCAATTAGCTCAGGCGATATTGCGAAGCCAACACTTGAAAAATAACCCAAAGTAGAAGGCGCTGGCGGCCTCTTCATCAGCTCACCAGGCAAGTTACCAGTTGCGAGGTACAACGCTGTGGCACCGAAAGCGTATGTATCAATCGCATTTGTAAATTTGGCAGTGCCGGCATACAACTCAGGAGCTGCAAAACCAGGTGTGCCAACAAAACCAACCGTAGAGGCACTAGGTCCATCATCCCGTGCAAGACCGAAGTCGAAAATTTTGATCACACCTTCTGGATCAGTTTTCATATTATTCGGCTTGATATCACGATGAATAACGCCAAGCGCATGTATATCACTAATGCCAGAAGCGATTTGCCACAACTGCTTGTAGTACTCCGTAACCGATGCAGGTATTTTGTGGCTTTCGAAAAGGTCTTTACCGTCAATAAACTCTTGGACGATACCTAACTCATCCTTGGGGAAACTCAGAATGTCATAGACCTGAACAACATGCTTCGATCTCATTTTCAATAACGCAGCTAACTCATCATGCATACGTCGCAGGTGCGTTGTACTGTGAATGCGCTTGATAGCTACATGCCGATCCAGTACATCATCTACACAGATGGAGACCGATCCCATACCACCATCTAATTTTGACCCAACAGGTATATAACGTTCAGGTAGAGAATCGTCGAAGCCCAACTCCACCTCGGCCTTGATGTCGCGCAGCGCGATCGCCTTGTCGCGGTGCGGCACCTTGAAGCGCAGGTCGAGCGAGATGTCGTTGTCGTAGCTCCACTCGTGGATACCCATCTTCTGCGACGACAGGTTGACCAGCGGTGGTGGCCGATCACGGACGCTTTCGCCCTGGCAGAACTGATGGATGGAGATGGCGGCCTGGTGGCCGTGCGCGACGGCCCAGATGATGTTCTTCGGTCCGAACGCCGCGTCGCCACCGAAGAAGATTTTTGGATGCGTGGAGCCCATCGTTACTTCATCGACGACCGGCATGTCCCATTGGTCGAACTCGATGCCGATGTCGCGCTCGATCCAGGGGAAGGCGTTCTCCTGCCCGACCGCCACCAGCACGTCGTCGCACTCGAAATGCTGATCCGGTTCGCCCGTGGGCACGAGACGGCGGCGGCCCTTGGCGTCGCGCTCGGCCTTCACCTTCTCGAACATAACGCCGGTGAGCTTGCCGTCCTTATGGGTAAACTCCTTGGGGACCAGCATATTCAGGATCGGGATGTCCTCGTGGATGGCGTCCTGTTTTTCCCAGGGCGACGCCTTCATTTCCTCGAAGCCGGAACGCACGATGACCTTCACGTCCTCGCCGCCGAGCCGGCGCGACGAACGGCAGCAATCCATCGCCGTGTTGCCGCCGCCCAGCACGATCACTCGTTTGCCGATCTTGGTGATGTGGCCGAACGAGACCGACGACAGCCAGTCGATGCCGATATGGATGTTGGCGGCGGCTTCGTGTCGGCCGGGAATGGGAAGGTCGCGGCCACGTGGCGCGCCGCAGCCGACGAAGATCGCGTCGTAGTCGTCGTCAACCAGCGACTTGAGGCTGTCGATCTTCTGGCCGAGGCGCATCTCCATGCCGAGGTCGGTGATGTAGCCGACTTCCTCGTCGATGATCGCTTCGGGGAGGCGGAATTTGGGGATCTGGCTGCGGATCATGCCGCCGGCGCGCGGAGTCCGAATCGAACAGCACCAGTTCGTAGCCCAGCGGCGCCAGGTCGCGGGCGACGGTCAGCGAGGCGGGGCCGGCGCCGATAAGCGCGATCCGCTTGCCGTTGGAGCGTTCGGCGGGACGCGGCAGGCGGTGCCGGATGTCGCCCTTGTAGTCGGCGGCGACGCGCTTCAGGCGGCAGATGGCGACCGGCTCTTCCTCGACCCGGCCGCGACGGCAGGCCGGCTCGCAGGGGCGGTCGCAGGTGCGGCCGAGCACGCCGGGAAAGACGTTGGAATGCCAGTTGATCATGAACGCGTCGGCGTAACGGCCGGCAGCGATCAGCCGGATATATTCCGGAACGGGGGTATGGGCTGGGCACGCCCACTGGCAATCGACCACTTTGTGGAAGTAGTCGGGGTTACCGATATCGGTCGGCTGCAAGTCGGACTCCTCTCCCTCGGCACAAGGCCATGGGCCGGAGGCTTCTGAGGCCCCGCACGTCCCACGTCAACCATTCTAGCGAGTGGGAGGCCCAGTCACAAATGGCGTGTTCAGTCGATTGCCAATAGCGTCTCGGCGTCCGTGGATAGCGTGGCACCCGCGAATGGGTTGATGACGCGGACGCCGGCGAGGGTGGTGTCGGCGGCGAGATCCTCCGTGAGGATCGCGGTGCAGCCAGCCTCGGCGGCGGTATGGACCAGCAGCGCGTCCCAGTAGGAGGCGCGGCCAGAGGAAGCGGTTGCCAGTGCGGCGCGGACGGCCGTGGCGGAGGCGGGTATGGTGGGGAACAGGTCGATCATGGCTTCCGCGATCGGCCGAGCCTCGGGTCGGCCCATAATCCTCCTGCGCGTCACCACAAAGAAGAACTCGGAAATCGCCTGCAACGTCAGGCAGCACGGTCCGAACGCCGCGCGCTCCACTACGATCTTGGCAAGGTCGTGGCGTGACCCGGCAGACCCATCGACGCTGTAGACCAGGATGTTCGTATCGAGCGTGAACGTCTCAGCGCTCATACAGTGAGTTGCGATCGAGCGGCCCCGCATTGAGGTCCCAGCCCTTTTCCATGGCCGCCTTCACCCGTTCGAGCGCCGCCTGCTGCTCCGGCGTCAGCACGCGACGCTTGCTGACCGGCGAGAGGCGCGCGACAGGCACGCCGTTGCGGGTGATGACGAAATCCTCGCCACCCTCCACTTCACGGATGCAGCGGGAGAACGACTGGTTGGCTTCCCGGAGGGTCACAGTCTTGGTCATGGGCACTTATGTAGCACGGGATGTGCTACTGGCAAGATACTCCTTCTTGCGGTCCAGACCTGCCGAGTCGCACCCGGAGGCCTGCCATCACTGCCGTGTACATCCTGCCTACCCCGGCACATCTGACCGGGCGCCGAGCCAGCGCGAAGCTGCATATCGCGCCGAACAGTGTCGTCCCACGGTGGCACGCCGGATGCACCACCGTTGCCACATGCTTGGAGACGGCGGCCATGTCGATCGGCAGCATCAGCGGAGCCACCAATTGGTGGCAGAATCAGGTGGCGCAAGCTTCCGCGAGCTCAAGTGCAGGCAGCATGCCTACCGCCAGCCCAACCAGCGACAGCATCGCCAACACCGGAACGGTTGCTGCAAGCAATGTGTCGAGCTTCATGCAGGCATTCTCGGCCGATCTGCAAGCGATGCTGACGCAGCTTGGCGACGAGGCAAACACACCAACCACATCCCCGACGGCCAGCACCAACTCCGCAACCAGCAGCTGCACAACGGCGAGTGCGACAAACCCGACCGATCCAACGCAATCGCTGGGCGAGGTTCATCACCGCCACCATCACATGCATGGCGGTGGCGAGGACCAATCCATGGACAACACGGCGAACCAGCTTGTCGGCCAAATCGGCCAGTCGTTGCAGGGCGGCACGCTTGGCTCGGGGCGGATCAGACAGTCGGCGAGCGTCTTAGCCGGAGACGTGATGCAGGCGTTGCAATCCTACGGCGCGATGGCACCGGGCGCTTCCCTACCACCGATCCTGGCTTGAAGGCCGCGCACCCCGAATAACGCCGCGATGCGGGTAGGATCCTCAACCGAACCTTAACCACGGCGGGGGTACTATCTACGCCCGACTGTTGCTGACACTGGAGCAGCACGCATGAGTGGTATCGTCAGTGGCATGAACTACAATCTGCTGTTCTCGCCGACGGACAGCACAACCAGCGGCGCTGACATCCTGACCGCGCTGTACAGCGGTTCATCGTCCTCTGCGCCGCCAACTGCCTTCATCTCCTCGGGCAACCCGATCGCCGATCTCGCGCTCGCGCAGCAGGAACATGACACCGGAGTTGCGGCGGAAGCGAAAGAACCACAGATCGCCGCCGATGTCAGGAACTTCACCGCAGCAATCGCCAAGGCGCCGGACATCAAGACCGCCCTGGCCGATCCTGCCGTGCAAAAAGTCCTGTTGACCGCGAACGGTCTGTCCAACTTCATCGGACAGACGGCGCTGGTGCAGAAGCTCCTGTTGTCCGATCCCTCGGACCAGACCTCACTGGTCAACACGTTCGGCAACAGCACGTGGTTGTCCACTGCCCAGACATACAATCTCGCCAAGAATGGCCTGGCCGAACTGAAGGACCCGAAAGTCACCTCTGCCCTGACCAATGGCTATGCCGAGGTAATGTGGCGCAAGGGGCTGGATCAGGCGACGCCGGGGCTCTCGAACGCGCTGACATTCCTTGGTCAGGCAAGTTCGATCACGTCGATCCTCGACGTTTTGACCAACAATACGAACTTCGAGGTCATTACGGCAGCGCTGGGTTTGCCTCAATCGATCGTCTTTCTGGACGAGGCGGGACAGGAGGACGCGCCATTCGCACCTGGATATTTCGAAGCTCCAGGATCGGCATTACGTGACCAGCCTGACGGATCAGTACCTGATCGCCATACAGGCGAGCAAAGCCAGCAGCACCCCCAACCAAGGCTCCATTCTGGACGGGCTGGCCGTGAAGGTCGCCGGCTTGGTAGTCTGACCACCGCGCCGGTCAAAGTCGCGTAAAGCCGTCCGCACTCCATTCCTCGCTGCCCACGCCATGGTGTGTGACGAACAGCCCGTCCGGATCATACCGGTGTTTCACCGCCAGCAACCGGGCGTAGTTCCCACCGAACGACCGGTGCCGCCAGTCCGCATCGACATATCCAGCCTCCGACACGTACGATCCGGCGCCCGGCACCAGTTCGCGCAGCACGCCGATGGCCTTGTCGACGGCGGCAGCATTGCGGTGCGCCACCGTCAGGTCAGGTTCGGCGCCCGGCATTCCCGGATAAGCCGGCGGGCCACCACGCGCGATGATGGCGAGGGCAAACGCCTCGGTCACCGCCGGGTTCATTGCGGTATTACGCGCCGCCGCCAGCTCGTGTGGTGGCGCACCGGCCAGGCCTTTGTTATAGTGCAACGACACCGCCGAATGCCGGCTGGCGTCGAACAGCGCGTCGTTCAGCTTCGCCTGCCTCTGCTTGTCCAGCAGCACCGCCGGCAGCCATGCTAACTCGTAGCCGTGGATAAAGAAGCCAACCTGACCATTGTCCCCGGTCCACCAGACATTGTCGTCCGATGCCCCCGCACGAGGATCGTGAACGATCGCCGCAGGCACGTTCCGGGTGAGGTAGTCGGGATCCCACCAATGTCGCGCGGGCACTACGCCGATGCTCACCGGGCTGGTTACGGTGTAGTCGTCCGGCGCACCGGCGACGAAGTCGAGGAACGGCTTGAACACCGCCTGCGCCTGTGCCTGATCGAGGTCACGAAACACCAGGCCCAGACCGAGCGCATTGTTCGGCGGAGCGTCACACTCTCACCCCAGTGGGAATTGAACAGGTGTGTCGCATAGAACTCGGTGAAGGCAGCGATCAGACGGCTGAATGCGGCGTCCGACTGTGCCTGAACTGTGCCGAATACGCCGCCGCAGAATTGCGGCAGCGTCGCGTGTCCGCAAGGTAAGCCGTGTCACCGCGCCGAAACTGCCATTGCCGCCTCCCTTGAGCGCCCAGAACAGGTCTGCGTTGGTGCAGGCGTTGGCAATGCGCACCCTGCCGTCGGCGGTAACGATCTCCGCCTCCAGCAGCGCCGCGCCGGCCATGCCATAGTACTTGGAGAAGCTGCCGAAGCCACCGCCAAGGATCAGTCCAGCGACGCCGACAGTCGTGCAACCGCCGCCCTGCACATAACGGCCGGCCACGGTCGTCACGGCGTTGTACACCGGCATCCAACGGGCGCCGGTCTGCACCGACACCGCCGGAACCCCCGGTCGGCGCCCGACGCAGCCCTCGGCGACGAAGCTGTCGTGCAGCGTGATCGCGTCCATCGGCCGCATCCACACCAGCAACGAGTTGGGCGCGTTGGAGCCACCCAGATACGAGTGCCCGCCGCCCTTGATCACCAGCCGCAGCCGGTGCGTCCGCGCGAAGTTCACCGCGGCAACGACATCGGCGATCGTGTGCGCCGGCACCGCGTAGGCGCTGGGTGCGGAACGCCAGTTGTCAAGCCATCCGGAGGTCTGCGTGCCGGCCGGCTGTTCTCCGATAAAGTAGGGGTTCTTGATACCCCTCAGCACCGTCGCGCAGGCGCCACTGTCCGGCGCCGCCTCACACGCCGCCAGCAGCGGTTCCACCTTGATCAGGTGCCCGCCGACCGCTCGATTTAGATCGTCCCAGGCGGCCGGGGTTGGCCAATCATGGTCGGTGGGTCGGACCCGTCGCAGGGTTCGCACGGGCGTGGCGTGCAAGGGCACTCCCATTATCGGCAGCGCAGCGGCCGCCGCTGCACTTCGCACCACGGCTCGCCGAGGAAGTTCCATGACCAGGACATATCCTTCAATCAGACGGACGGCATCCGAAGCAACTTGCCCGCTGCCGCGATACGTTGCCCATCGTAACGGGACCACACCCCCGTGCTCGACAGCCTCGTCGTCATACCGGACCGTGGTCGGCATCCATGTCTTTGTCGACAATGACGGCCGAAGATGGGATTACGGTCGCATCCATCATGCTGCGTTCCCACCGCCAGGGTGTCAGTTACAACGTCACCGGGACAGTCGTTGCCGTTGGCCGCCACTTGTCCGGATGCCCTCCGAATTGAATCATGCAACGCTATTGCCGAGGCTCGTCGACAATAACCCATACAGGCTCTTTGTCGTGATGACCCGACGCGGCACACCGTTGCCGCGTTTGTGGCAGCGCAGTGAGCGAGACCCACCCGGGCACGCGCGCCGAAAATATTCCTTGTCGCGGCTGTTTGATTTACCTTGACCCTTCCTGGTCGCAGCCCTTGACACCGGCGCGCCCACGCCCTTTCTACGCCGCCTGCGCGAGCGGTTCCCGGTCCGGCACGGTTTGCCGGCCGCCTGCCGTGCAGGGGTGTAGCTCAATTGGCTAGAGCGCCGGTCTCCAAAACCGGAGGCTGGGGGTTCGAGACCCTCCACCCCTGCCAGCGGCGCCCGCGTGCGCTATAGTCCCCTCAATTGGGTTCTGGAGAGCAACGGCGTGGCGGTCGATCCGGCGAAATTCGTGCGTGAGGTGCGGGCTGAAATGGCGCGCGTTACCTGGCCATCCCGCAAGGAGACGCTGGTGACGACCGGCCTGGTGTTCGCCATGGTGGCGTTGGCGGCCATGTTCTTCTTCCTGGTCGACCAGTTCATTGGCATGGGCGTGCGTGCCCTGTTCGGCATGAGCGTCTAAGGAAAGCAATAGAGATATGGCCAAGCGTTGGTACGTGGTGCACGTCTATTCGGGCTTCGAGAAGAAGATCGCCCAGCAGCTCAAGGAGCAGGCGGCGCAGAAGGGCCTGGCGGACCAGTTCGACGAGGTGCTGGTGCCCTCGGAGCAGGTGGTGGAGATGCGCCGCGGGCAGAAGGTGAACGCGGAGCACAAATTCTTCCCCGGCTACGTGCTGGTGAAGATGGAGCTGAGCGACGAGGCCTGGCACCTGGTGAAGGACACGCCGAAGGTGACCGGGTTCCTGGGCAGCAAGACGAAGCCGAGCCCGATCAGCGAGGCGGAAGCCGAACGGATCATGAAGCAGACCGCAGGAGGGGGTGGAGCGGCCTCGTCCGGCGGTGCTGTTCGAGGTGGGCGAGCAGGTGCGGGTCGCCGATGGACCGTTCACCAGCTTCAACGGCACGGTGGAAGAGGTCGACGAGGAGAAGGCGCGCCTGAAGGTCAGCGTGTCGATCTTTGGCCGTTCCACGCCGGTGGAGCTGGAGTATGGGCAGGTGGAGAAGGTCTGAGGCTGCAAAGGCCGGTCAGCAGGGTGGAGTGCGAGGCGAGGCAAGTAAGCCAGCCCGACACGGAGTTACACGGAGTAAGGCACGGAGTTCCACGGAGTAGAAGCTTTTGGCGCTTCGCGCAGAACTGCTTGGACCGTGCTGTGGATACCGCGCGAAGCGCCACAATACCTACTCCGTGCAACTCTGCGCCTTACTCCGTGTAACTCCGTGTCGGGCTTGCCTTGCTTGCTGACGTGCGGCGCGGCCTTGTGCGCGCCACCTTGCAAACGCCCGCGGCTCCCGCTATCTCTTCGGCTCAAATCAATCTTCCGCGGAGTTACGGAGGGTGGCCTTAACGGGCCGCCTTTTTTGTTTTGGACAGCCCCGAACCAAATCACACAAGCCTCGAAGCCCGGCTGACGGCCATCGTCTCGCCCACGCTGGAAGGCATGGGTTATGAGCTCGTCCGTGTCACGGTGCTCGGACGTGATCGGCCGACCGTGCAGGTCATGGCGGATCGTGCCGACGGCAGCCAGATCACGGTGTCCGATTGCGAAGCGATCAGCCGCGCGCTTGGCGCGGTGCTGGACGTGGAAGACCCAATTCCCGGCAACTGGTCGCTCGAAGTCAGTTCCGCTGGGATCGACCGTCCGCTGACGCGCACCAAGGACTGGAACCAATTCGCCGGGCACCTCGCGCGTGCGGAGACCGTGGCGCCGATCGACGGACGGCGGCGGTTCAACGGCGTCGTGCTCGGCGCCGACGACAGTGCGGCACGGCTGCGGCTGGATGACGGCACTGAAGTTTTACTGCCGCTGAGCGCGATCAGGCGTGCCAAGCTGGTGCTGACTGATGCATTGATCGAAGCTACCGCGACTCCACCTCGTCCCAACTAGAAACAAGAGGTCCAAATGGACACCGCCATTGCCCGCCGGAACTTCTGCTCGTCGCCGATGCGGCCGCGCGCGAGAAGGGGATCGACCGAGAAGAAGTGCTGGATACGCTGGAGAAAGCGATCCAGAAGGCCGGTCGCGCCAAGTACGGACACGAGAAGGACATCCGCGCGACGATCGACCGCAAGACCGGGGAAGTGCGGCTGTCGCGCTGGACCGAGGCGGTCGAGACAGTCGAGAACGAGGAAACGCAGATCCCTGTCAACATCGCGCGCAAATTCAAGCCAGGGATCAATGTCGGCGAGTTCATCGTCGATCCTCTGCCGCCGATCGATTTCGGGCGCATCTCGGCGCAGACGGCGAAGCAGGTGATCGTGCAGGGCGTGCGCGAGTTGGAGCGCAAGCGGCAATTCGAGGAATTCAAGGATCGCGTCGGCGAGATCATCAATGGCGTGGTGAAGCGCACCGAGTACGGCAACCTGATGGTGGAGCTGGGACGCGCCGAGGCGCTGCTGCGGCGCGACGAACTGATCCCGCGGGAGAGCTTCCGCAATGGCGATCGGGTGCGGGCGTATATCTATGACGTGCGGGAGGAGCCTCGCGGGCCGCAGATCTTCCTGTCGCGGACGCACCCTGGGTTCCTGGCGAAGCTGTTTGCGCAGGAGGTGCCGGAGATTTACGACGGCATCATCGAGATCAAGGCGGTGGCGCGCGATCCGGGCAGCCGGGCGAAGATGGCGGTGATCAGCCGTGATTTATCGATCGATCCGGTCGGTGCCTGCGTCGGCATGCGCGGGTCGCGCGTGCAGGCGGTGGTGCAGGAGCTACAGGGCGAGAAGATCGACATCATCCCGTGGTCGCCGCAATCCGCCACGTTCGTGGTGAATGCGCTGGCGCCGGCGGAAGTCACCAAGGTGGTGATGGACGAGGAAGCCGGCCGCGTCGAAGTCGTGGTGCCGGACGAGCAGCTTTCGCTCGCCATTGGGCGACGGGGGCAGAATGTGCGGCTGGCGTCGCAGTTGACGCGGTGGGACATCGATATCCTGACTGAGGCGGAAGAGAGCGAGCGGCGGCAGGAAGAGTTCCGGCGGCGCAGTGGGCTGTTCGTCGAGGCACTGGATGTGGACGACGTGATTGCCGGGCTGTTGGTGACCGAAGGATTCACCTCGGTGGAGGAATTGGCGTTTCACGCCGGAGGATGAAGTTGCGGCGATCGAGGGGTTCGACGAGACGATCGCGGCCGAGCTGATCCGGCGGGCGGAGGCGTTCATCAGCCGCCGTGATACCGAGCTGTCGGAGAAGCGTGTGGAGCTGGGCGTCAGCGATGATGTGGCGGCGATCGAGGTGCTGACGCCGGCGATGCTGGTGGCGCTCGGCGAGAAGGATGTGAAGACGCTCGACGATCTGGCGGACCTCGCGTCGGACGAACTGATCGAGATCGTCGGGACCGAGGCGCTGGATGAAGAGACCGCCAACAGCGTGATCATGGCGGCGCGCGCGCATTGGTTCGCCGAAGACGGCTCCGAGGCCGGGGCAGGTGCCTCGCAGGAGGCGCAACACGACTGAGGCAGCGGATCAGGTCGCGGAGGACGAACCGGAGGAAACCGGCCCGCTGCGCCGCTGCATCATCACGCGCGAGCGGCTGCCGAAGGAGCGTATGATCCGGTTCGTGGTCGGACCGGGGCGTGTTCTGGTGCCGGATTTGATTGCAACGCTGCCCGGACGGGGAATCTGGTTGAGCGCGTCTCGGGATGTGTTAGAAACCGCTCGCGCCCAGGGAGGGTTGGGGCGTGCTTTTGCCAGGGCCGCACGCGGTCCTGTCACTGTTCCCCCTGATCTTCCTGCCGTGCTTGAGGCGGCGCTGATCCGGCGTATCGGCGAGTTGCTTGGACTCGCACGGCGGGCCGGGCAGGCGGTCGCGGGGTTTGATAAGGCGCGCGAGTTTATGCGGACTGGCCGGGCTCGGCTGGTCCTGCAGGCGTCGGACGGCAGCGCGGGGGAACGCGCGCGGTTCCTGTCGGGAGTCGGGGATTCGGTGGTCGTGCTGGCTCCTGTTTCGGCCGCGGTGCTTGGCCGGGTGTTCGGTCGTGACCATGTGGTGCATGTTGCGATCGCGGTTGGGCGGCTCGGAGAGCGGCTGGCGGTCGAAGCGGGACGGTTGAGCGGATTGCGTGGCGATGACCGGGGCGAGCCCGGTCGCAAGCAAGTGGACGGGGCCAACAGGTAGTAGATGAGCGAAACGAACGATCAGGATACGGCTAAGACACGGCTCTCCTTGCGCCCCGCGGGTCGCCTGGAGCTGGGCCGAACCGTTGACGCCGGGTCCGTGCGCCAAAGCTTCAGTCACGGCCGCTCGAAGGTGGTGCAGGTCGAGGTGCGGAAGAAGCGCGCCCCGGTCGGCGCTCCGGGTGGGCCCGCGGCACCAGCGACGCCGTCTTCCACGACGCCGGCGACGGCGCGGAGCGGGACACAGGAGCCGCGGACGGCGACACCTGCGCCTCGGGCCCTGACCGCGCACGAGCAGGCGGCGCGTCAGCGCGTGCTGCAAGAAGCGCAGAAGCGCGAGGCGGAGCGGCGCGAGCAGGAAGCGACGATATCGATCCTGTCAGCGGCGGAGGAAGCGCGGCGGCGCGAGGAAGAGGCACGCAAGGCGGCGGAAGAGGCGGCCCGGCAGGCGGAGATAGACGCAGCACGCGAGGCAGCCGAGGCCGTGGCGCGACAGGCGGCCGAAGCCGCTGCGGCAGCCGAAGCTGCGGCACCCGCGGTGGCGCGCGCGCCTGAGGCGGCGCCACAGCCTGGATCTCCGGCTGCGGCGCCAGCAGCGACGCCCGCGACACCGGCCCAGCCGACAGAAACGCTACGGCTGCGTCCTGGCACGCGCGAGGATGAGGACGAGGCCCGCGATTCGCCGACCGGGCGGCATTGTCATGCCGCGCAAGCCGCAGACGGTGGTCGCGAAGAAGGGCACCGATGCGCGCCGTGCGGGACGCATCGACGTCCAGGCGGCGATCGAGGGTGAAGATGAGCGCGTCCGGTCGCTTGCCTCCGTGCGCCGTCAGCGCGAGCGGGAGCGGCGGCAGGCAGAACTGGAGCGGTTGCGCTCTGATCAGGTGAAGGTCGTGCGCGACGTTATTCTACCGGATACGATTACGGTGCAGGAATTGGCGAACCGCATGGCGGCGCGCACCGGCGACGTGGTCAAGGCGCTGATGCGGATGGGCGTGATGGCGACCATCACGCAGTCGCTGGATGCGGATACCGCCGAGTTGGTGGTGCAGGAATTCGGCCATCGGGCACGACGGGTGTCGGAGTCCGATGTGGAGATGGGCCTGGAAGGTGCCACCGATACCGAGGCGGAGTTGGAGTCGCGTCCGCCGGTGGTGACCATCATGGGGCATGTCGACCACGGCAAGACCTCATTGCTGGACGCGCTGCGCTCGACCGATGTCGCCGCCGGCGAGGCCGGTGGGATCACCCAGCATATCGGCGCCTATCAGGTGGAGATGCCGGATGGGGCGAAGGTCACCTTCATCGACACCCCAGGCCATGAGGCGTTTACCGCCATGCGGGCTCGTGGTGCGTCGGTGACGGATATCGTCGTTCTTGTTGTGGCGGCGGATGACGGCGTGATGCCGCAGACGATCGAG
>CAVQZH010000003.1:0-47456 GCA_963718345.1 uncultured Pseudomonadota bacterium
TGTCGGTGGTGCCGGCCTGGAACACGCAGATCGAGACCACGGCGGACTCGATCGGATCGACGTTGCGGGCGACGATCGACTGGATCTGGTTGACGATCTGCGCCCCGACCAGGACGGTGTCGACGGAGAGCTGCGGCCGCGCCGCATGGCCGCCGACCCCCTCGATGTCGATCGTGATGGTGTCAGCCGCCGCCATCGTCGGCCCGGTCCGGATGCCGAACCGGCCGAGCGGCAGCCCGGGATAGTTGTGCATGCCATAGACCTCCTGGACGCCGAAGCGCTCCATGAGACCGTCCTCGACCATTTCCTTGCCGCCACCCCCGCCCTCCTCGGCCGGCTGGAACACCACGACCGCGGTGCCGGCGAAGTTGCGCGTCTCGGCGAGATACTTGGCGGCGCCGAGCAGCATGGCGGTGTGGCCGTCATCGCCGCAGGCGTGCATCTTGCCGGGGATCGTCGAGGCGTAAGGCAGCCCCGTTGCCTCCATAATGGGCAGCGCATCCATGTCGGCGCGCATGCCGATCACCTTGCTCCCCGGCCCGCGCCTGCCGCGGATGACCCCGACCACGCCGGTGCGGCCGATCCCGGTCACCACCTCGTCGCAGCCGAATGTGGTGAGCATGTCGGCGACGGTCGCCGCCGTCCGGTGCACGTCGAACAGCAGCTCCGGATGGGCATGAATGTGATGGCGCCACTCGGCAATTTCACCCGCGAGGTCGGCGACGCGGTTTACGATCGGCATGGGAACGAACTCCTTGGCACCGGCGGGCACCGCCGCGGCACATGTCTCGGGAAAATGCGTATGGCTGCCAGTAGACCGCCGGACGCGAGGGAGTGCAAGCGAAGGGTATGTGACAGCGGGGTCTGGCGGAACCGGTTCCGGTCGCAGCGCCGGGGCTCGCGAGCGGCGGCGCGGCCAGCGGGCACCGGCCCGAGCGAACTCGGGCACGGGTCCCGGGCGCGGCGCAGCACGAAGGGGTGCGGTGCAGACCCGGGACCGCCAAAGAACGAAGCCTTTATGGTGCACGAACAGTTCGGGCGATGTCGTTGAAGGTGGCCCAGCCCGGCGAGCTGGTTAGCGATACGGCCGCCCGCCTATTGACCCGCCGCGGGGGCACCCGTAAACACCGCGCCAGCATGGCGCAGCGTCCCGCATCGGCCCGCGCGCCTGCGAGCCCGTAGCTCAGTCGGTAGAGCACTTGACTTTTAATCAAGGGGTCCCGGGTTCGAGCCCCGGCGGGCTCACCAAATTAGCCAATAAAGACAGCGGTTTACGTTAGCAACTTAGTTACTTTAGTTCGCTGATATTTTTGTGTCAACGAGGTGTCAACAAACCTCCCTTCCCCGCACCACCTCCGCGCGCCACCCCCTGGCCGTTCCTATCCCCTAGCCGCGTTAGACACCGTGGGCGGCTGAAACAGAACGGCCACCCGCCGCGACTTACAGCGCGGGCACATCAGCCGGCCATCGAGGCTCGGCAGAGGGAAGTTCGGGCCGCCCGTCCACACCAACGTCTCTAGGTCCAGCTCGCGGGTGTAGTGGCATTCGCGTTTGGTCTTCATCCCTTCGCGTTTACCCCACGCGCAGCGAGCGGTGATCCGCCAGCCCGAATGCGTCTCCGAGCGGCTTTCGTACTGCGGGCGCCGGATGACTTCCTCGGTACGCAAACGCACATTTCCTTAGCCATCCTGCACGGTCGCTTGGCGCTGCGCCGGGAGTCCAGTTACGCTCGGAACCGGCGAGTGCCACACAAGACAGCGCAAAGTGATTGTGAAAAAGCTCAAGGAGGATCGGCTCGTGTTAGCAAAAAGCTCTTCTTCCTGCAATCGCGATCACGACGTTGTTGATATCTACGGCGCTGGCACAACAATCCGGCCTCAAGCGCACAGTCATCCGTACCATCGAGTATCCTCCCGGCTATTCCAGTGCCACCGGTGTGGTTGAGCTTGCTCCAGGAACTTGCACGGGTCGCCACACCCATCCAGGTGTCGATAGCGGATACGTATTGGACGGCGACATGATTTTGAAAATCGACGGGAAGCCGGATCAGTCATTGAAGACGGGCGGGTCATACGAGGTATCCCCCGTTGCGGTCCACGATGCCTGTACGGTGGCCGGATTAAAAGTTATCGACACGTTTGTGATTGAAAGAGGCAAGCGACTTGCCTCACCCGCGCCGTGAGATAGGCACCAGACGAGAACAGTGAACCGATCGTTTGTAGGCGATTGCGGGGTGGTTTAGGCTAGGCGGCGGTAGCGCGTGGAGCGACACTCGCTGCCAGCAGGCGGTGGGCGCCAGTCATTCGGTTGACCCGCCGTCTGCCAAACCGCGTTCGGTGCCATGGCTAATGGCCGCTCGCCTCTCGATCCCGCGCCGGGGCGAGCGCGTAGCCTCGATCCGCAAAGGGATGAAACGACGCCTCTCGACGTCGAGGAAAGGCTATCGCGCGTTCCGATACAGCCAACCCGGAGGCCAGCCGAACATCGGCGTAGCCTGAAGCAACGATTGACCGCCCCTGCTTTGTGCGATGAACGGCTCAGCCCAACAGCCCAACCGCGCCCCGTTGTTTGGATTTGTGTTGCAGCTGTAGTCGATGCAGCGAGACCCGCTGCCATTGCATAACGTGCAGCCGTATGCGCCTAGCGCAGATTGCAGCGCTCCGTCGCAGTTGTGAAGAACAGTCGTTGACGTGACCGGATAAGCACGAGCCGAGGGCGCAGTCACACCGTAGGCGACGATGGTGGTGGTGCAAATCAAGAAGAGCTTTCGCATCGCAAATCTCCGATTAGCGCCCCTATCGTCCATCTTCATACAAGGGCGATGCTGGAGGCAACGGACCGAGCGTATCGCCAACGGGGCGCGGCGAGGATCATTCCGTTATCCAAGTCTGATTTGGAATTACCCCCACCGCAACTCGACAGCGGCCACCAACACCGTGAACAGAAACACGGCGGCAAGAACGAGCACCGCTGTCGCCGCAAACCACCAGATGCGTTCGATCCTGTGATGGGAGCGGCGGCGCTTGAGGACGAGCTTAACCATTGGACCCTCCCCAATGAGGCTCCTTGGCAGTAGCGTCTCCCCTAGCGGCTGTATGTAACGCTGATTTCGATCAGACGGTGTGATTGGCCTCACATGCCGCCGCAAAACATAGGCGCATCACAACTCTCTTTTTTTGATGCTGCATTATGCTCGTCCACAGCGAGTACATACCGCGGCATCTCGGGGTCGCCCATGTTCTGCGCCGCCCAAGCACAGTAGGCGGCCTTGACGCCTTGCTCGCGCATGTTGCCGAGCGTCATCGGCGGGCCGTATGGGTGGCGAGGCTAGGCCATGATGCTGGCATCATGGCAGATTACGGCGCCAGCGTATCAGCGGCCCGTTTGTGGGCGATTGCGGGGTGGTTTAGGGTACATTCCGTGAGAGATTGTATTCGTTATGGCATCAAAGCCCAGGTCCGCCAGGGTATACCGTGGCCCGCGTTTTGGAGCCCAAAAATTCAAGGCATTTGCCTTGGGCATGGGTCAAGCCAATTTAGCCTGGAATGAACTGCACGAGGTGTTAGGCCACTTGTTCTGGGTACTGTGTGGCGATGAGACGGACCTGCCGATTGTGGTTTTGCAGACCGCAAGGGCCGACCGCGCCAAGCGGGACATGCTTGCGGCAGTAAACCAGCATGCTAGGGCGAGGAAAACGAAACCAATGGAATTGGCGATGCCCGAAATAAAGTGGTTAATCGACCGAGCTAATGCCCTAGAAGATGATCGAAACAACCTTATTCACTCGCCCCTTGGGACGCTGGAGCAGACCTCGACCGAAGTATTACCCGATTGGTTCTTCGGAAATCAAAGGGCGCTTAAGTTGAAAAACAAGGATTATCTCAAGGAATGCCGACGCGTCCGGGATACAGCAAGAATGCTTCGGGATTTTGCGCGGGACCTAGCAATTGCTATTTACAGAGTCGCACGAGACATTGCCTCGTAAACCTCGGCTGCCAGATCCCGGGGCGTCCAAAATATCTCCACCCCACCCCCTAGCCGCTCAATAAGTATATTTTCGCCCACATCTATCATTTCTGACGTAATCACGCGACCGCGGCCATCGTTCGATTTATTCCGCTTCATATCTCTGCTCCTCTGTTATTTCCCCTTCTTCCGAAGGTAATCCGTCAACAGCTTCTCAATAAGCGACGTCAGTGACCGCTGGTCCTCAGCGGCAGCCCTTTCAGCAGCCTCCTTGAGAGAGGGCCGAAGCCGCAAGTTCACCTGGGCCGTTTTATTTTCGTCAGCCATGTGTGTAGAAAATCACTTTACAGCGCGTCTATGAGGGATGTATAGAAGATTGCTTTGCATAATGCAAGCGGCCGCGCGAGGTGCTGCAAATCACCCCACGCGGCCTAACCATCACAACCAGCCTAGGAGGCCGCAATGGCTATCAACCAGCATACACGACCACCCACGCTTTGCGTCGAGCGGATCATCGCCGTCGTGGTCGAACATACTCTCGGTTCGGTGCAGCTGGCGTCGCAAACTTTGGGTCCGGATCGGGAAGTGGGCGTTTATAGTCGGTACTGTTGCCTTTAAGCCAATTCGGGAGCCAGAATTTTGCGCCCGGACGGAGACTCTCCAATGCCACTGGTAATCGGGTTTGCATTCTTTATCGGGATCGTCGTGCTGGTGTTGCTGGGCTCGCACCTGCTCGGTCCCGACAGCTTGCCGCTTCAATCGGACGCCGAAACGGCAAGACGCGCTCAAGCAAACGCCGACCGACTACGGCAGCGGTTGCGAGGTGCGGTGCCTAACAGAGCAGGGCCATGATCACCACGCCCTGGGCCATTATCATCGCAGGCGTGCTGATAGCGGCGGCTATCGCATTGACCAATCGTTGGGAGTTTTATCCAGCGCCGCAGGGCGGGCTCGCCTACCGGTTAGATCGTTGGACTGGGACCGTGCTTGTTTGCGGCGGCAGTGTGCAACCGGGCTGGCGTATACCGTGCCCAACCTCGTTTGAGACGCCGAAGCAATAAAGCTCGTCACGCT
The DNA here is from genome assembly GCA_963718345.1 of uncultured Pseudomonadota bacterium. GTDB lineage: Bacteria > Pseudomonadota > Gammaproteobacteria > Burkholderiales > Gallionellaceae > Sideroxyarcus. The sequence continues at coordinate 5,041 of CAVQZH010000003.1, forward strand.
GCGGCTTCATCGCCTCGGCTTACCCTTCGCCTCCGCGGGCTCCGCCTCGGCCTCACTCATAGCCTGAAGTTCGGATTCGCGCGCGAGTCGCTCGTGAGTCTCGCTGATACTCCTAATGCGATATTCAAACGCGCCATCTCGCTCCGGCAACTTTGCGGTCACTACGTAGGGGCCTCTCGGCGCAAAAATCCCACGCGGCGGGTTGAACTCAACCGCCTGCCCGAGATGGAATTTGTGCGCAGACACGGTCCTCACCGCTTCCCTCTTTCGGAAATTTTGCCCGCCGATGGGCACCCAAGGACCTCACCCCTATGCTACCATAGCTCGTCCCGGGGGAAAGCCGATGACGATCCTGCGTGTGACACGGCGGGAGTTTGTTGCGGCGCTTGGCAGCGCGGCGGCTTGGCCGGTGGTGGTACGCGCGCAGCGACCAGCGCTGCCGCTGATCGGATTTCTGGGCATCTCATCGCTTGAAAAGATGGGAGGTGGAGTTCTTCTCGATTTCAAACGAGGTTTAGCTGAGACAGGATATGTCGAAGATCAAAACGTCACGGTCGAATACCGCTGGGCCGAAGAGCAGTATGATCGCCTGCGGGGCCTCGCCGCAGAACTTGCTCAACGCGGAGTGGCGGTAATCGCAGCCCCTGGAAGCCCAGCTGCGTCGCCCGCCAAAGCGGCGACTACAGCAACCCCCGTTGTTTTCATGGTCGGCTCCGACCCGGTCAAGCTTGGGCTCGTCGCCAGCCTCAATCGGCCGGGCGGTAATCTAACAGGCGTCTCCTACTTCAACGAAGAAGTAGCTCCAAAACGCCTGGAATTGCTGCATGAGTTTGTCCCGTCAGCTAAGTCGATCGCGCTGTTAGTCAACCCAGCAGGTCCGGCCCAAGCGCAAATGGAACAGTTGCAAGCTGCGGCCCGCGTGCTCGATCTCCATTTGCAGACTGTAAATGCGCACAATGTCGTCGACATAGAGGAAGCTTTTGGAATCCTCCTACGCGACCAAGTCGAGGCACTTCAAATCGGCGTAGACCCTTTGTTTGGCAATCATGTCGATCAAATCGTCGCTTTGGCCCAGCGCAACAAAATTCCCACCATTTATCCGTGGCGCGAATTTACTGCGGCGGGTGGTCTTATGAACTACGGCGCTAGCATTCCCGCTGCTTATCACCAAGTCGGCGTATACACAGGGCAGATACTGAAAGGCGCCAAGCCTGCCGAAATGCCAATTCAGCGGCCCACAAAATTATCCCTGGTTATCAATTTAAAGGCCGCTCAAGCGCTGGGGGCCAGCTTTCCGGCCTCATTGCTCGCCCGAGCGGACGAGGTCATCGAATGAAAAGGCGCGCGTTCATCGCGGGGCTCGGCGGTGCGGCGGCGTGGCCGATGGTGGCGCGGGGGCAGCAGCCGACGACAACCCGACGCATCGGCTACGTCTGGATCGGTGCCCGTGGAACTGAGATGAACGTAGCAGGCCTATCGCAAGGCCTTGTAGATCAAGGGTACCTTATCGGACGTGACGTTGCGATCGAGGATCGATACGCCGACGGATATGCCGAGCGGGTACCGGCACTCATTGCGGAGCTTCTCGCGCTCAAGGTCGATGTTCTCGCAACGCCGGGAACACCCATTACGCGCGACGCCCAACGCGCGACTTCAACAGTTCCAATCGTATGCGTCACGGTTAACCCGATCAGATTTGGTCTTGTGGCCGACCTGTCTCAGCCAGGGGGCAATATCACAGGCTTGGAGTTGGTTGACAGTGATTACAGCGAAAAATCGTTGCAGCTACTGCAAGAGATTGCTCCGAAACTGCGTCGAATCGCGGTGCTGCGGAACCCGGACAATCCGCTAATCGTCAGGGAGATTGAACGCTTGCATGAAGAGGCGCGGGTCCTGGGCGTTGATTTGACCGTTTTCTCTGTGAGGCCCATCGACCGCGAGATCAATCTTAGCGCAATTGCCAACGCGGACTTTGGAGGTCTTGTTGTTACGACCGATTACTCGCTTGAACCTTTGGCAGCAAGAATTATAGCGTTCACCGCCGAGCGTCGTTTGCCTGCCATTTATCCATTCATCACAGCTACCGAGCAGGGAGGGCTGATCTCATACTCGGCCGACTACTTTGCAATTTGGCGGCATGCGGCGAGCTACGTCGATCGCATCTTCAGGGGTGCGCGTCCGGCGAACCTTCCCATAGAGCAGGCTGCTGATCTGGCGCTTAAGGTCAACCTCAAGACAGCCAAAGCACTCGGTCTCGCTCTACCACGGACGCTTGTCGCGGGTGCCGACCAAGTCATCAAATGATCCCCAAGCGCCCGCCCGGCCTGCCGTCGAGATACCCAAGCGCAGCATATTCAAGCGGGTCTTTGCGGGGGTCGCGAAATATCGGTAGCGGAGTTCGTTACTTATCTCACCGACTTGCTCGCTGACGCTAAAAGCCAATAGCCCGGTTCGTTCACCACGGCCCCGGTTCGCACTCCCTGCCAGCCGGGGCCGACCAATGCTTCATTGATGCCCTCCAGACAAAGCTCCCGGCTGTTGGTTCCCGGCCGGGAGTTTGTCTCACGCCGCTCGCGCCAACCATCGTGCCTAGCTGGCCTTGTTTTCCGTTGGGAATTGCCCCGGTCGATGTTGAATTAGTGAAGGAGGCGTTGCCCGCCTTGAGCCATTAGGCTCGGGGTGTCGAATCCGCAAAGGAGAGCAACGCCATGACAAGCACTACCACGCCTTCATCGCTCGCGCTGGTGCCCAGCCTTGAGACGGCTTGGCAAGATGTGGACAGCTCCTTCGAGCGCTTCTGTCTCACGGCCGGGATCGGAGCGATTGAGCGAATGCTATGCGAGGACGCCCAGCAGCTCGCCGGCATGCCGCATAGCCGCGATGGAGGCCGCGTCGGCCACCGCTGGGGCCGGACCAAGGGCAAGATCGGCTTCCATGGCGGCAATGTTGCGGTTCATCGCCCGCGGGTACGTGGCTTCGACGGCCATGAACTTCCGCTCCCGACTTGGACGGCGGCACAGGCCGAGGACTGGCTTGGCCGCTGGGCGATGAACCTGATGCTGATCAACGTGTCGACGCGCAAGCTCAGGCGCGCGGTGCGGCTGCCCGAGGGCGATCTGCTGGCAACCGCCGGAGACGGCACCTCAAAGTCGGCAGCCTCACGCCGGTTCGTGGCGCTGTCAGCAGAACGGCTGGCCGAGTGGATGGCATCTGACTTGTCCAAATTGGACCTCTTGGTCATCCAGATTGACGGGCTGCATATCGGCAACGACCTGGTGCTGGTCGCCGCTCTCGGTATTGATGCTGAAGGCTACAAGCATCCGCTCGGCCTGGTCGAAGGGGCGACAGAGAACGCCGCCGTCGTGCAGGCGTTGATCGACAATCTGATCGAGCGCGGGCTCGACCCGAAAATCTGCCGGTTGTTCATCATCGACGGCGCCAAGGCGTTGAGCAAAGTCATCCGTCGAACCTTCGGCGCTCATACGCCGATCCAGCGTTGCCAGAATTCATAAAGCCCGCAACGTGATCGAGCGGCTGCCCAAGCCACTGCAGGCGTCGGTGCGCCGGGCACTCCGGCAGGCTTGGGAACTCGACGATGCCGATAAGGCTGAGCGGCTGCTGCGCAATCTCGCCCGCCGGATCGACCGGCAGGCGCCCGGTGTCGCCGCCAGCATCCTTGAAGGGCTCGACGAGATACTGACCCTCAATCGCCTCGGAGTGCCGGCAAAGCTCCGGCGCTCGCTCGCCTGCACCAACTCAATCGAGAACATGATGGGGACGGTGCGTCGCGTCTGTCGCAATGTGAAGCGATGGCGAAATGCTGCGATGGCGCTGCGCTGGACGGCCGCTGGAATGATGGAAGCGGCTAAAGGCTTCCGCCGCTTGAAAGCCTACAGGCAGATCCCGATCCTCAGGACTGCGCTCGTCGCTCACGCCGCAAAGCAACTCGTCACGAACAAGATTGAACCGCAAGCCGACGCCGCATAGCATGATCAACGGCATCGCCTGCTTCGCTTACTCAACAAAATCTGGGGCATTCCCTTTCCTGGTTCGTGGTAGGGTTACGCCATGCGCACGGTTCAACACGAATGGGACTACTATCCCGAACCCCGGCAGCGTCCCGAGCGCCGCAGAACCGCAGCGCCCAGGATCGAACTGACGATCGAGCGTCAGAAGCTGGCGCAAGCCTCGCGGCAGCCGAGTCTGTATTGGCGGGTGATGTCGGTTTATGCCGACGTGCTGATCTTCGCGGTGAAGATCCTAGTCGGCATCGTTCTATGCGGGTTCTCGTTCGCGGCGTTCTTCGTGCTGTTCACGATCCTTCGCGTTGCGCTCAGTTGACCGTCAATCCGGTGGCAATTTCCTCGGCTCCCGAACAAACGTCACGCCCTTTTCTCGTGGTGACCCGATCGAATGCTGGACGGGTACGTTGTGCGTGATGCGACCGGCAGATCATCGCGTAGGTGTAAACCCAGCCCGCGACGCGCGCGGAGAGGCGTAGCGGAAACGTGGACTCGCTAGGCGAGCTTAAACATGAGAGAGTTATGGGTTTTCAAGAGCTTCGAATGAATCACTGGTTCATCGCTTCACGTCCGCTACATCTTGTAGCGGTGCCGGCAGCTCCATGGCCTTTCGCGGCTCGCGGGCGGGAGCCTTGTTCTTCTTAGTCCGCGCACGCAACACTCGCATTCCAAACAAACATTAGCGCTTCGCGCGTCTGCCGGGCAAAATGGTACGGGGCGGCCTGTTCCTTTTCGTCAGGCAGGGTAAGCAGATGATAGCTGAACCCATCGAGCCAAAAGCCTCCAAAATAGGCCAAGCGCTGGCTATAGGCTTCATCACATTCTTGGTGATCGTTAGTGTTTGGGAGTTGCTGGCGATCAGGCTTTAAGCCGCGGCACCCGACTTGGCCAAATCCGCGCACCACGCGCTCTTGGGCAACATGCGCGAGTTAAGACCGTTGCGGCGCGTGAGGATCTTCCGAAGAATGTCCCGACAACCCCGGTCGCGGAGCTAAGGCATCCCAACTCAGCGGGAATAGGGAGATAGTCATGAACGTTGAAAGCATCTTGGAACAAAAGGGAACCGAGGTTGCAACAATAGCGCCCGATGCAAGCGTCAAAAGGGCGGCAGACTGGCTACGCGCGAAGAACGTTGGCGCCCTAGTGGTCACTAACGAGGACACTATTCTCGGTATTATCTCCGAACGTGATATTGTGCGCGCACTGTCTCGGTACGGCGAGCCCGTTGTGTCTATGCAAGTAAAGGAGATCATGACACACGGGTTGATCACCGCGTCCCTCGGCGATGATCTCACCCACCTGATGCACCTGATGACCCGCCATCGCGTGCGTCACGTGCCTGTGCTTCGCAATGGCAAGCTGGCCGGGCTTGTCAGCATAGGCGACGTAATTAAGCACCGGTTGGATGATCTGGAGCTTGAAGCGAACGTCCTCCGTGATGTCTACATTGCTAGCCACTGATGGTAGCCGCCAGTAGGCGCTGGCGGCCTCTGTGGCGGCATCACCGCCTTGCACAGGCTTGCTAATTGGCTCGGAGCAAACAATCACTTGCGCCGGGCCGCCACCTGCTTGCTCAAGGCAATCAACATCGCCCGCTCGATCGCCGGATGCGCCATGTTCTTGACCTTAATCCAGTCGCGACAACGGCCCGAGTGGTAGCGGCTGTCGCGCCGCTTGGCGACAATCCCTTCGAGCCCGAGGTTACAGGCAGCCCGGAACACGACGGCGCCGTCCGCGTCCTCGATATGCTCGCACAGCCGGATGCCCGGCGCGCCGTCGCGTATAAGCCCTGTCAGCGCGGCGCGGGCGCACGTGCCACGGCTCACCCCGGATATCGCGCCCGTCGAGTTCCAACAGGTCGAACGCGTAAAGGAATGCATCGGGCGCCGTGGCGGCCGAACAGCGAGCGCATGCGCTCGAACTCAGAGCGGCCATCGGCAGCGCAGATCACCGCCTCGCCGTCGAGCGTCACCGAGCGGGCCGGGAGCGCGCGCATGGCCTCGGTGATCGTTGGCAGCCGCCCGCTCCAATCATGGCCGCTGCGTGAGAAGGCGCGCACGCGCTTGCCGTCGCGACGGCAAATGAAGCGGAAGCCATCGTGCTTGATCTCGTGTGCCCATTCCAGCCCGGTCGGCACGATGCGGCTCACCGTTGGCAAGCAGGGCTCGATGAAGCCGGGAGGATGCAGAGACATTCGGGAATAGTGGCTTGGCCCGGCGGCGGGAGTCCAGATAGGCTGCGCGCCTGGCAAAGAGGGCCGACGACAACTCGTTGTCAGCAGGCGGCGGGGCGTTCGCAATCACCATGTCCCGTCGCCTGTTTCTCCCTGGGACAGCCTGAATGGCGGGGGATCGAAAAATGCCGAAAGTCGAAGTACTGAAACAAATCGATGGACCCGTAGCAGGTTACGTCACGGTTCTTACTCGGGTTCACATCGCTGCTGGTGAACAGGTGTCAAGGCACACGCATCCAGGAGTCGAATCCACCTACGTCCTGGAGGGTGAAGGCATCGTAAGCAGACAGGGGTATCCGGACCGACCCCTTAAAGTTGGCGACGCATTTCAAGTGCCCTCCAACCTTCCGCACAGCGTACAGATCGGACCAAACGGAGCATTGGCCATCGCAAACTACGTTGTTGAAAAGGACAAGCCTCTGGTTAACTGGCTGTGACTATAGTTTCTCAGCCGGGAGCGCCCAACCAGATTGCATCGAGGCGCCGGCCGACAGCCCGACGATCGCCTTGAGCTTGGCGGCAAACTCCGGGTCTCGTGCATCCCGCAGATTTCGCACAGGCGCGTCTCGCGCGGGAATCTTCAAGCGAATCGAAGTGTTAGATTGGTCGACTAGCTCTCACGGAGCTGATCACCGAGCAGGTTTGACACTGATATCTTGCGTGGGCCGGGTTACCGGCTCGTACGCCGGAATTCGCAACCAAATACCAGGAGAGCTTCATGTCCGTTTCGAAGAGAACGCTGTTGGCGGTGGCAGGCGGTATGGTGATTGGCCTGTCCACGGGCGCGATTGCGCAGACGAAGAAGTAGATGGAGGCCGCGAAGATCGAAGAAGGTGACGCGATCATGCTCCATCCGAAAGGGACCGTGCACAAATCTCTTGTCAAGGTGACAGCCGCTCAGCACGAAGCCGCGTTGCGGAAAGGCGCCCGTGAAATCCGGCCCGGCGCCGTGATCTACCGGCAGAGCGGCAAACTCTACATGCTGGAAGACAATTCCAACGATAAAGCTTCGGAGAATTTCCAGGACAATTTCGACGTCGACTATTGAGAACTGCGGCTGGTGCAAGTACGTGGACGCAGGCCGAGTTGGAAAGAGCGGCCGACGCTGCCAAGTCTTGGCTCAAATTCGAGCTCCTAATTAAGACTATTCCGGGCAATGAAGCCCTATCTGGTGTAGCCGGTCTGAAACAGGTAAAATCTAGTGCTGAAATCTCTGAGGGAGGGAGTCTTATGAGTGCGATTACTGCAACCGAGCCATCGGCATCGACCATCGATGCGATTAAGGAAAAGGCGAAGCAACTCAGCATTCTTTCCATGATGTCGACGACGGCGGCAGGCTCGGGACACCCGACCTCTTGCATGTCCGCGGCGGAGCTTGTAGCCGGCACGTTTTTCTACGCAATGAAGTTCGACCCCAAAAATCCAAATTCTCCAGATGGTGATCGTTTCGTGCTTTCGAAGGGGCACGCCGCGCCGGTGCTCTACGCTGCGTTCGCGGAGGCTGGAGTTATTCCGGAATCGCGAGTTATGACACTGCGCGAATTTTCGAGCGAGTTGGAGGGCCATCCCACTCCGCGCATTCCGGGCGTGGACGCTGCGACGGGGTCGCTCGGGCAAGGATTGTCGGTGGGAGCCGGCTTGGCAATCGGCGCAAAAATCGACAAGAGCCCGACCCGTGTGTACGTCATGTTGGGCGATGGAGAAATGGCTGAGGGGCAAGTTTGGGAAGCAGCTGCCTTTGCCGGCCATTACAGGCTGGAAAATCTGACCGTGTTGGCAGATGTGAACGCGCTGGGACAGAGCGAGCCGACCATGTATCAGCACAACATGGAGATTTACCGGCAGAAGTTTGAAGCGGAGGATTGGGCAGTCGAAATTATTCACGGGCACGACGTGGCCGCTGTGCTCGCTGCGCTGGAGAACTTTCTCGGCGTTGGCGACCATTTTTTCCAGTTCGTCGTAGCCGTTTTCCGGCTTCACGATTTTGATGAGTTCCACCTTGTCGAACTGATGCACGCGAATCATGCCGCGGGTGCCCACGCCGGCCGCGCCGGCTTCGCCGCGAAAACAAGGCGTGTAGGCGCAGTAATAGATCGGAAGCTGACGTCTCGGGCAGGATTTCCTCGCGGTGTATGTTGGCCACCGGGCGTTTCCGCGGTCGGCACCAGATACAGTTTGCCCAGCGTTCTTCGCGTCGTCGCCTTCCGGCCACCCCGTAATACTGGTCCTTGAACTTGGGAAATTGGCCGACGCCGTCGAGACAGTGCTCGCCCGACCATGAACGGCGGCGAGACTTCGGTGTAGCCGTGCTGAGTGGTGTGCAAGTCGAGCAGAAATTGAATCAAGGCCCGCTCCAGCCTTGCGCCCCAGTTGGTATAGAGCAGGAAGCCGCTGCCCGAAAGCTTCGCGGCGCGGGCGAAATCGACCAGCTTGAGTGATTCGCACAGTTCGACGTGCGATTTGGGCTTGAAGGACGAATGTCGATTTTCTCGCCGAGGACGCGGACCACCGGATTGTCTTCGGCGCTTTTGCCGAGCGGAACGGATTCGTGCGGCAGATTCGGCAGTTGCAACATCAGGGCATCGCGCGCCGCCTCGGCGGCGGCGGCCTGCTTGTCGAGCCCGGCGATTTGGTCGCCCAGGTTCCTGGTCTCCGCCTTTTTGGCCTCGGCCTCGGCCAGTTTTTTCTGGCCCATGAGCGCGCCGATTTCCTTGCTGACCCGGTTGCGCAGGGATTTGAGCGCTTCGACTTCGGCCAGGGACTTGCGCCGTTGTTCGTCCAAGCTTGAGCAATTCGTCAATTTTCGTCTCGTCCCCGGCCCCGCGCGTGGCCAGGCGCGAGCGCACGAAATCGGGTCTTTCGCGGATTAATTTGATGTCGAGCACGCGGGAATTTAAGTAATGCGGGCAGGTCTCGCAAGCGGGAACCGCCCGCCCACCCAAATCCGCACATAAATTATATAATAAATTTTATACGCGAGCAAGGGCGCACGATTTATGAGGAAAACGCTCGCCGGCACGACGGGTAGCACAGGCCACTGGCCTGGTCCCCCCGCCATAGCTGCTGAGCGAAGGCGGGTACCGTCCGGCGACCCGCCGGACGGAACGGGGAGCAACGGCTTTCGGCAAATCGTTTGATTTACTGCAAGAAGTCATCGCCTTCCATTCCGGTCAGCCATATCTCCGGACAGAGCAAGGCGGTCCGCTGATGCACGTCATCGCGGCCAAGGCCGTGGCATTCAAGGAAGCAGCGAGCAAGGAGTTCAAGGAATACCAGAAGCAAGTCATCGACAACGCCCGCGTGATGGCAAAAGTGCTGACTGAGCGCGGCGTACGCATCGTGTCCGGCCGCACCGACAGCCATGTGTTCCTGGTTGACCTTCGCGCCAAGAAACTGACCGGCAAGGATGCCGAGGCCGCTTTGGGCAAGGCACACATCACCGTGAACAAGAATGCCATCCCCAACGATCCGGAGAAACCTTTTGTCACTTCCGGCATCCGCATCGGCTCGCCCGCGATGACTACGCGCGGTTTCAAGGAGCCGGAAGCAGAGAAGCTCGCCCACCTGATCGCCGACGTGCTGGATGCGCCGAATGACGCCGCCGTGATCGCGCGTGTTGTGGGTGAAGTGAAGAAGCTGACCACGCAGTTTCCGGTGTATGGCTAGGCTGGATACAGGAGACGGGATACAGGAATCAGGGGAAATCCGCCTGTCCTGTATCCGGTATCCTGAATCCCGTATTCTATGAAATGCCCCTTCTGCAAGCACCCCAGCACCCAGGTCGTTGATACTCGCGAGAACGAGGAAGGCGACAGCATCCGCCGGCGCCGGCGGTGCGTGTCCTGCGACAAGCGTTTTACAACTTACGAAATAGTCGAGCTGCGTATGCCGCAGGTGGTCAAGCAGAACGGCATGCGCAGCGAATTCGATGAAGAAAAGCTGCGCACCAGCTTCACCCGCGCGTTGCACAAACGCCCGGTTCCGACCGAAATGGTCGATGCCGCCATCGACAATGTCACGCAAAAAGTCTTTGCGATCGGCGAACGCGAAATCGGCTCGCGCCAGATTGGCGAGATGGTGATGAAAGAACTGCTCAAGCTGGACAAGGTCGCCTACATCCGCTTCGCCTCCGTGTACAAGAGTTTCCAGGACGTCGGCGATTTCTCCGATGCCATTGACGCGGTCAAAAACACCCGCCGCCGCCAAAGCGACAAAAAATGAACGCTGCCGACAGTCAGTGGATGGCTCAGGCGCTGCGCCTTGCGGAGCTCGGCTTGTACACGACAAGCCCGAATCCGCGCGTTGGCTGCGTACTCGTGCGCGACGGAAAACTGATTGGCGAAGGCTGGCACAAACGGGCCGGCGAGCCGCATGCCGAAGTTCATGCCTTGCGCGCGGCGGGTGAATCGGCACGCGGCGCAACTGCTTATGTGACGCTGGAACCATGCAGTCATCACGGGCGTACGCCGCCGTGCGCCGATGCGCTTATCGCAGCCGGGGTGCGGCGCGTGGTCGTCGCGATGCAAGACCCGAATCCTCTGGTGGCTGGGCAAGGTATTGCGCGCTTGCGTGCGGCAGGAATCGATGTCGAATGCGGCCTGATGGAAGCTGCCGCGCGCGAGTTGAACATCGGCTTTTTTTCGCGCATGACGCGCGGTACACCCTGGGTGCGCAGCAAGATTGCGGCCAGTCTGGACGGACGTACCGCGCTCGCGAACGGCGCCAGCAAATGGATCACCGGAGAGGCGGCGCGGCGCGACGTGCAACATTGGCGTGCGCGCTCCTGTGCCGTGCTCACTGGCATCGGCACGGTGCTGGCGGACGATCCGCAGCTCAACGTGAGGGAGCCGGCAACAGAGCGTCAGCCTTTGCGCGTGGTGGTGGACAGCGAATTGCGCATTTCTCCCGGCGCCAAGGATATTGCAGGATGGACAGATTCTGATTTATACCGCCTCTTCGGATGCGGCAAAACAGCAGCTGTTAAGGGCACGCGGTGCGGAAGTAGTGACGCTTGGCGGGCGCGGACGGCAAAGTGGATTTGCCCGGAGTGCTGCGAAATCTTGGCAAGCGCGGCATCAACGAGGTACTGGTGGAGGCCGGGCGTACATTGAACGGCAGCCTGATGCAAGGCCGGCCTGGTGGACGAACTGGTGTTGTATTTCGCACCGCAGTTGCTGGGCGACGCGGCGCGCGGCATGGCAGATCTGGGCGAGATCACCCAGTTGCAACAACGTGTCGGGTTGCAGTGGAACGATGTGCGGCAAGTGGGCAACGATTTGCGTATCGTTGCGAAAATTTCAAGGGAGAATTGAGCATGTTCAGCGGAATCGTGGCCGATGTCGGTCTTATCAAACTGGCGCAAGACCGCGACGGCGGCCTGCGGTTGACCGTGGCCACCGAAGCACTGGGCATGGATGACGTGCAGCTCGGCGACAGCATCGCGGTAAACGGTGTTTGCCTCACCGTGGTGAAAGTCGAGGGTAGCGACTTTTCGGTGGATGTCTCGCGCGAGACGCTGAACTGCACCACCGGGCTGGAGTTGCTGGGGGGGCATGTCAATCTGGAAAAGGCTTTGCGCTTGTCCGACCGTCTGGGCGGGCATATGGTGAGCGGACATGTGGATGGCGTGGGCGACGTGATCGCGTTCAACGATATCGGCGAGAGCTGGAGGCTGGTGGTGCGGGCGCCGCAAGCGCTGGCAAAGTACATCGCAATGAAAGGTTCCATCACCATCAATGGTGTGAGCCTCACGGTGAACCAGGTTTCCGGCTCCGAGTTTGAGGTCAACCTCATCCCGCATACGCTGGACGTGACCACGTTGAACGAGCTGAAAGTCGGCACAAAGGTGAATCTGGAAATCGACCTGATCGCGCGTTACGTCGAACGCATGCTGACGGCAGAGGCAGTGTGATTCGGCCGCCGGATGCCTTTAGCGCCCGGGCTGGCAGTGCAGTGATGATAGAATCCGCAACCTTACTTTGAATGCCAGAATCGCCAACATGACAGATATCGCACCGATAACCGAGATCATCGACGAGATACGCGCCGGGCGTATGGTCGTGCTGGTCGACGAAGAAGACCGCGAAAACGAGGGTGATCTGCTGTTCGCCGCCGAATTCGTCACGCCGGAAGCCATCAATTTCATGATCCGCCATGCGCGCGGCCTGGTCTGCCTGACGCTGACCGAGGAACGCTGCCGCCAGCTTGGAATTTCGCACATGGCGCGCGACAACAAGAGTCCGCTCGGTACCAATTTCACCGTTTCCATCGAGGCGGCAGTGGGCGTGACTACCGGTATTTCGGCCTCCGACCGTGCCACCACGATCAAGGCAGCGGTGAAGAAAAATGCCGGTCCCGACGACATCGTCCAGCCCGGACACATCTTCCCGATCATGGCGCGTCCCGGCGGCGTGCTGGTGCGTGCCGGTCATACCGAAGCGGGCTGCGATCTGGCGCAAATGGCCGGCGTGATGCCGGCCGCGGTGATCTGCGAGATCATCAAGGAAGACGGCGAGATGGCGCGTTTGCCCGACCTGATCCCGTTCGCCAAGGAACACGGTTTGAAGATCGGTACCATTGCCGACCTGATCGAATACCGCATCCAGACCGAGACATTGGTCGAGCGCGTGGCGCGACGCAAGGTGCAGACTGCGTACGGCGAATTCGATCTGGTGACGTATACCGACAAGACCACGCAACGCACCCATCTGGCACTGGTAAAGGGCAACATCCAGCCGGAGAAAGAGACGGTAGTGCGCGTGCATGAGCCGCTGTCGGCCCTGGATTTTCTGGAGCAGGTCAGTTTGCCGAACACAACCAGCGTGCATGATGCCTTGGGCAAGATCAGCCAGTCCGAGGCAGGCGTGCTGGTGATGATGCACCACACCGAGACTTCGTCCACGCTGTTGGCGCGCGCGGCGGCCCAACCGGAAGCGCATCATGCGCAATGGGATCCGCGCAGTTACGGCATCGGTGCGCAGATATTGCGCGACCTCAACGTGGGCAAGATGTGCCTGATCGCTACCCCGCGCAAACTGCCCAGCATGACCGGCTTCGGCCTGGAAGTGGTGCGTTACTGTCAATGCAAGGAAACAAAATGAAAGAGATCGAACAGAACCTGAACGGCAAGGGCTTGCGCATCGGCATCGTGCAGAGCCGTTTCAACGAAGTGGTGTGCGAAGGCCTGTTGGCGGCCTGCCGTGCGCAACTGGAACAAAGCGGCGTGAGGGAGAACGACATCACTCTGGCCACCGTGCCGGGTGCGCTGGAGATTCCGCTGGTATTGCAGGCTATGGCGCAGAGCAAGAAGTTCGACGCGCTTATTGCATTGGGTGCGGTGATACGCGGCGACACCTATCACTTCGAAGTCGTTTCCAACGAATCTGCGCGCGGCGTGGGCGAGGTGCAATTGCATAGCGGCGTGCCGGTCGCGAATGCCATCCTGACCACCGATACTGACGAACAAGCCGAAGATCGCGTCAATGTGAAGGGCGCGGAAGCGGCCCTGGTCGCCATCGAAATGGTGCACCTGTTGAAGGCGCTCGCATGAGCGACAACAAGCAGCACAATCCGGCCAAGAGTCTGCGCCATCGCGCGCGCGAACTGGCCATGCAGGGCATTTACGAATGGCGTCTTTCCGGCAAGAGCCCGTCGCTGATTGCGCAGGGCACGCTGGCCGAAAAGAGCATCGGGCGCTACGACACGGAATTTTTCGGACTGTTGTTGAAAGGCGCACATTGCCCAGCACGAAGCATTGTCCGCGCAGATTGCACCGCATCTGGACCGGGCGGTGAACGAATTGAGTCCGGTCGAATTTTCCGTGTTGCTGCTGGGCGCATATGAATTGATCCATCACCCGGAAGTGCCGTATCGCGTCGTCATCAACGAAGCGGTGGAATTGGCCAAGACGTTCGGCGGCAGCGACGGGCACAAGTTCGTCAACGGCGTGCTGGACAAACTGGCGGCTCAAGTGCGCGCGACCGAGGTCGCCGCGAAATAATCCATCGGAGCCGCCTTGTCGGAATTCGATCTCATCCAGCGCTATTTCACCCGACCCGCACCGCATGCAATCCTGGGCGTGGGCGACGACGCGGCACTGCTTCGCGTTACCGAGGGCATGGAACTGGCCGTCTCCACTGACATGCTGGTCAGCGGAACGCATTTCTTCCCCGATGCCGACCCATTCCTGCTGGGACACAAAACACTCGCGGTGAATCTCTCCGACCTGGCGGCGATGGGTGCGCTCCCGCGCTGGGCCACGCTGGCCTTGTCGCTGCCGGGTGCCGACGCAGAATGGCTGCGCCGGTTCAGCGCAGGCTTCTTCGCGCTGGCCGATGAACACGGCGTCGAACTCATCGGCGGCGATACCACGCGCGGCCCCCTCAATCTGTGCGTCACCATCATGGGCGAAGTGCCGAGCGGCAAGGCGCTACGCCGAAGCGGAGCGCAAATCGGCGATGATATCTGGGTGTCGGGAACGTTGGGCGCCGCCGCATTGGGCTTGGCGCATCTGCAAGGCAAGATCAAGCTGCCTGAAGATGCCCGTCTTTCCTGCCTTGCAGCCTTGCATCAGCCGCGACCGAGGGTGGCGCTGGGTTTGGCTTTGCGCGACTTGGCCAGCAGCGCTATCGATATTTCCGACGGTTTGCTTGCCGACCTGAAGCATATTCTGGAGTGCTCCAATGTCGGTGCAGAGATCGCATTCGCAGCATTACCGGCCCCAACCTTACGGAACATAGATGAGACAGTTTTGCGCCACAGCATACTTGCAGGCGGGGATGACTACGAATTGTGTTTCACTGCCCCCGCCATCAAGCGCAGCGGAGATCGAAGCAGTCGCCGCGAAACTGCAACTGCCGCTCACACGCGTCGGCAGTATTATCGAAGGACGCCAGTGCATGGTACGGGCGGGAGACGGCAGTGTGATGACAATAAAGGAAAGCGGCTATGACCACTTCGCATGACCAGTTGAAATTTCGGCCGGATTGGCGCTTTCTGTTCAGTCATCCTGCGCATTTGATTTCCTTCGGTTTCGGTGCGGGCTTGTCTCCGCGCGCCCCGGGTACGGCGGGCACACTGGTCGCCTTCCCAATATATTGGTATCTCGCGCCGCGCCTGACCGATGCGATGTTTATCCTGGTGCTGATCTGGGCTTTCGCTTTCGGCGTCTGGGTCTGCGACAAGACGGGCAAAGAGCTGGGCGTGTCGGATTACGGCGGGATCGTGTGGGACGAGATTGTCGCCTTCATGCTGGTATTGTTCTTTACGCCGGAAGGACTGCCCTGGCAGCTGCTTGCGTTCCTGCTCTTTCGCTTCTTCGACATCGTCAAACCGCAACCCATACGCCACTTCGATCAGACCTGGCACGGCGGCCTGGGTGTGATGTTCGATGACATTCTTGCAGCAGGATATGCACTGCTGTGTCTGGCGGCGATCAAAAGCTTCCTGTAATGAAAACGCTGTTGGCGCTGGTATGTTGCCTTGCGCTGAGCGCACAGGCCGAGATATTCAACGCCAAGGTGATCGTGGTGATGGACGGCGACACCGTGATGGTGTTGCGAGATGGGAAAAAGATAAAAATTCGGCTGGCAAACATCGATGCACCGGAAAAAGCTCAACCTTTTGGCAAGCAAGCGCGCGACTCCTTGCTGGAACTCGTGGGGAAAAAGCAGATTCAAGTCGACAGTCGGGCCGTCGATCAATACGGGCGTACCGTGGGTTTAATTTCCGCCGACGGACTTAACGTCAATCAGGAACAAGTGCGGCGCGGGATGGCATGGGAATACTCGCACTACCACACCGATAAAACTTATATCGGCCTGCAAAGCGATGCCAGACGGGCGCACAGAGGGCTTTGGGTACAGTCCAATCCTCAGGCTCCATGGCAATGGCGCAAACTGCATCCGTCGGTCAAGACCGTCGCACTAGCCGGATCGCACGGCACAGGACATCAAGCGATTCCGGTTATGTTGTACGACATGGAATGCGGCAAGAAGAATCGTTGTGCGCAAATGACCTCGTGCGACGAAGCGAATTTCTACTTCACCCAGTGCGGTGTGACGGCGCTGGATGGAAATCACGACGGAATACCGTGCCAGGATTTGTGCGGGAAATGAAAGTGCCGCCGGGCGCAAGTTTCTTATCGATGATCTCCGTGTTCGCCACCACGCTCCCCACCGCGGTCACCGCCACGATCCCCGCGTTCGCCATGACCGCCACGCCCCCATTCGTCACCGGGGAAAATGCAACCGGATAGCAGGGTTGTCAGCGTAAGCAAAAGTGCTACCGAAAACTTGAAAGATCTTTTCATATTGAAACTCCTTTCGGATTACGTTGCCACACGATAGTGCCCAACTTCAGCAGGTAACCAGTTTACATATTTGAGAAATGTTGCTCTGTGCGTTACCTTACCCTGTGTATAACCGAAATACAAAGCGGTAGTGCGGACGGCGAACAAGAGCAGCCAATAACAGAGTTCGATGCTATGATTTATCGCGATATTTCCGCTTTCTATGGAGGGTTTTAAAGATGGCACACGCGATAAGAATCCATCAAACCGGCGGCCCCGATGTGCTGCAATGGGAAGAGATCGAGGTTGGCGCTCCGGGTCCGGGTCAGGTTCTGCTCAAGCAGACTGCGGTGGGGTTGAACTTCATCGATGTCTATCACCGCACGGGTCTCTACCCGCTGCCGCTACCTTGCATACCCGGCATGGAGGCAGCGGGCACCGTGGACGCAGTGGGTGACGGCGTCAACCATTTGAAACCCGGTGACAGGGTTGCTTACGCTTCGGTGATCGGTGCCTACGCCGAAAAACGGCTTATCGCCGCAGACCGCCTGGTCAAGCTTCCAGCGGGCATAGCCGACCGCACGGCGGCGGCAATGATGCTGCAGGGCATGACCGCGCGCTATCTCATTCGCGACATATATAAGGTCGGGCCGGGCGACACCATACTCATACATGCCGCGGCCGGCGGCGTCGGATTGATCGTCTGCCAGTGGGCGTCGGCCTTGGGTGCGACTGTCATCGGCACCGTTTCCAGCGACGAAAAAGCGGCCTTGGCCAGGGCCAACGGATGCCACCATCCTATCGTCTATACGCGCGAGGATTTTCAGGCGCGGCTGCTTGAAATTACTGGGCGGAGAAAAACTGTCCGTGGTCTACGATTCGGTCGGCAAAGATACTTTCATGAAATCGCTCGACTGCCTGCGACCGCGCGGACTCATGGTGCTGTTCGGCGCATCGTCGGGCCCGGTTCCGCCGTTGGATCTGACGCTGTTGTCGCAAAAAGGCTCGTTGCTGATCACCCGGCCAACGCTTGCCACCTTCGTTGCAACACGGCAACTGCTGGAAGAAAATTCTGCGGATCTGTTCGATGCAGTCGGCTCCGGCAAGGTGAAGATTTACGTCAACCAGACTTACCCGTTGAAGGACGCAGCCAAGGCGCATCGCGATCTCGAAGCACGCAAGACGACCGGTTCGACCGTACTCACCGTTTGACCAGCGTCGCGCGCCGAGAATTTTTCTCGGCAATGTCCGGCGCATCCGGGCGATGCGCGCCGTCCTGCAACCTGTCCGTTGGAGAATTCGTCATGATTAAACTTGCGCGCTTCATACTGCTGGCCGTTCTTGTAGCGGCCCCCTTTTCCTTTGCGACGGCTGAGCCGGCGCTTATCTATTGGAATTCAGACGCAGGCAAGGTGTTGCGCGCCCGTATTCCGGCTGACGCAGATTACTGGCAGCTGAGCCCGTGGTTCGCCGAACAGATCAACCAGACCTATTGCTCCGTCGCCAGCGCCATCACCGTGCTCAATGCGATGCCGATAAAAAAACCTGTCGATCCGGTTTATGCGCCCAATGCGTATTTTACTCAACGCAATTTCTTTACCCCGGAAGTCGTGAAGGTGATCAGTCCGCAGACGGTTCTGTCTCAGGGCATGACGCGCGACGAGATGGTGAAGACGCTGTCTCTGCAGGGTGTCAAAGCCGTATCCATCGCTGGCGACTCCATAGACGAAGAGGCTCTGCGTGCGCTTTTGCGGAAGACGCTGGGTGACGACGGGCAATTTGTGCTGGCTAATTATTTACGCTCTGCGGTGGGGCAGGATGGCGGTGGTCACTGGTCGGCGTTGGCATCCTATGATGCGCAGTCCGACAGGGTGCTGATTCTGGATGTGGCCAAGTATATGTATGCTCCTGCGTGGGTGAGTATCAGTACTCTGCAAAAGGCGATTGCCACCATCGATTCAACCAGCAACAAGGCTAGAGGATTGGTGATCGTGTCGGAATAGAAAGGCGCGACCACAGAATGCAGTTCGAGAATCTTTCCATATTCTCCGCAGGCAGAAAATTTCTGCCGACAGCAGATTTCCGTTTTCCATTCAGACGACAGGGTTTGCGCGAGGCAGTTTTTTTCGGAAACAGCGCTACAGATTAAGCAGCCAAGCTGATAAGATTAAACACTGAAATTCAATTGGTAGCCTGCTCGGCATGAAAAGTACTTCAAAAGAAAATTCCGATCATTCTGCAGAAGAAGCGACGGAAGTTGAATTGGCCGATGAGGATATTCTGGATGCCATGCAGCACATTCCGGGTTACCTCGACATCTCCACAGAAGATTTCAGGACGATCTATCATCTGGCGCATCGCCATGCGTTGGCGCGCTTGTTCTCCAACTTCAGGGCCGGCAATCTCATGCGCGCGCGGTATCAAGCCTTTGTCGGCAGACATGTACCTGGACGAGGCTGCCAAAGCCATCGTTCGCTCCGGCCTTAAAAGTCTGCCGGTGGTGGACGAACAAGGTTGCGTGATCGGCATGCTGACTGAAACGGATTTTCTGCGGCGGCTGAAGGTGGATACCTTCCTGGAGTTGCTGTTGGGCATGCTGGACGATGCGTTCGAATTCAAGCATCGATGTCATGAGACTCAAGTGAAAGCGGCAATGATTTCTCCGGCGATAACGGTAACCAAAGATGCCGGATTTGGAGAAGTCATCGCTGCGTTCCACCGGCATGAAGGTCGCAGCATGCCTATCGTGGATAGCGAGGGCCGGCTGCTGGGCATGCTGCTGCGCAAGGATTTTCTTGCCGCATTTAACCCGGAAATCCTGCGTTGAAAATTCCCGGGTATTTTCTGAAGATGCGCGGTACCACGCGCGGTAGTCCTCCCCGGGTCAGCAATTCCGAAATCGTATGGTCATGGGTCGGCGGTTTTTTAGGCATTGCAGCGGTAGCCTGGATCGATCACTTCTTCTTTGAAGGAACGGATTTGTCTCTGATGGTCGGTTCTTTCGGTGCAACCGCCGTGCTTATCTATGGAGCCGTCCGCAGCCCGCTGGCGCAGCCGCGCAATCTGGTGGGAGGCCATGTCCTGTCGGCTATTGTCGGGGTTACCTGCTGGAAGTTGTTTCACCAGTTTCCATGGCTGGCGGAAGCGATGGCGGTAAGTACGTCTATCGCACTCATGCATGCCACACGCACCCTGCATCCGCCCGGTGCCGCCACGGGTTTGATCGCGGTGATAGGTTCCGCGCAGATACACAAGCTGGGATATTTATATGTGTTGATACCGGCAACCTTGGGGCCCATGATCATGCTGGTCGTGG
This sequence comes from uncultured Pseudomonadota bacterium, assembly GCA_963718345.1. Lineage (GTDB taxonomy): Bacteria > Pseudomonadota > Gammaproteobacteria > Burkholderiales > Gallionellaceae > Sideroxyarcus. Next base: position 24,900 of record CAVQZH010000003.1, read on the forward strand.
CGCTGGTGGTGAACAATATTCCGGAATCGAGGCGTTATCCGGAGATATGGTTTTGATGCATTGCGATACTTGTCCCAAGTGACAGACGCTCAAGCTGCATTGCCCTCTGCGTAGTCATTGTCCAGTGCATCTTCCGATTCCCGCTGAAGCAGTTTTTGAATGAGGGTGCTCTTGGGGATTGGTGGATGGTACAAATATCCCTGCATGATCTTGCAGCCGGCCCGTTCGAGATAGTGTGCCTGGACTTCCGTCTCGACGCCTTCGGCGACCACATTAAGCCCCAATCCCCGGGCGATGGAGATGATGGCCAGAATGATGGGGGAATGGGTGCTCTCCCAATGAATTTCCTTCACAAACGACTGGTCGATCTTGAGTGTATGGATCGCGAACCGCTGCAGATAGGCCAGGGAAGAATAGCCGGTGCCGAAATCATCGATGGCAATGCTCACGCCGAGCTGGGCCAATTTATTGAACTGGTCGATCGCGTGCTCGGGATTGCGGATGAACGTATTTTCGGTGACCTCAATTTCGATCTGCTTGGGTGAGACTCCGTAGCGCGTCAACGTGCTCTTGAGTTTCTCCACAAAATTGCCGCGTTCGAGATACTGCGGCGACAGGTTGATAGAGATCCGTACCGGTTCAACCACGGCCGCATTCCACTCGATCAGGTCGCCGCATATGGCCTCCAGCATCCAGTCGCTGATGGGGATCATGAGGCCGTTTTCTTCGGCATGGGGCAAAAATTCACCGGGCGTCAAGAATCCGCGCTCCGGGTGATTCCAGCGCATCAGGGCCTCTGCCGCCACAATGCGCCCGGTGGATACATCCACCTGGGGCTGGTAGTACATTTCCAGCTCGCCGCGTTCCAGTGCCCTGCGCAGATCCTGCTCGACCACCAGTTTCTGGTGTGACGCATCGATCATCGAGCCGTCGTAGAAAGAATGCCCGTTTTTTCCCTGCGCCTTGACGTTGTACATGGCGAGGTCGGCATGCCGCACCAGCTCGTCGACGGACGCACCGTCTTCCGGATACATGGCAATACCGATACTGGCCGAGATGCGAACTTCATGGCTGCCGAGATAGAACGATTGCTGCAGGGCCTCCAGGAATTTCGCGGCGATTTCCGCGGCGTCCTCGCGGTCGCGCAGATCCGGTATCGACAAGATGAATTCATCTCCCCCCAGGCGCGCCAGCGTGTCGCTCCGGCGCAAGCACGCCTTCATGCGAACCGCGACCTGCTGCAGCAACTCGTCGCCTTTGACATGTCCCATCGAGTCGTTGACCAGCTTGAAACGATCCAGGTCGATGAACATGACCGCCAGTTTCGTGTCGTTGCGCTGCGATTGAATGATGGACAAACCCAGCCGATCCTTGAACAGGACCCGGTTGGGCAGATCGGTCAGGATGTCGTGATAGGCCTGATACGCGATCAGTTCTTCGGCCCGTTTGCGCTCCGTGATGTCGCGTGCAACACCATAGGTGCCGAGAAACTCGCTGTTGTTGTCCTTCTGGTTCAGTGCGTACATGCCCATGGAACTGAAGGAAATGGTCAGCAGGGAATTCTCGAAGGTGCGGGTCTCGCAATAGCCCTTGTGGCATTTGAGGCGCAATTCGATATTGCGCGATGCCCGTTCGTCGACCCGGCGTTCGCGGAAGACGAAATGGGCCAGTTCGTTATCATCCTCGTGCACCAGGCATGAGTAGTGTTTGCCGATCAATTCGTCGCGCGTCAGACCGAGCAAATGTTGTGCCCTGTCGTTGACGAAAGTGAATACGCCCTCGTCGTTCAGGGTATAGATGATGTCCGGGGAGTTCTCGACGAAATAGCGGTAGACCTTTCTCCGAGTTCTTGAGCTGCCAGGCGAAGCGGCGGTTGTCTGCTTCGAGGGCGCGTTGTTTCAAAACATTGTCTACCGTCTTGAGGAGTTCTTCCCGTGCATACGGTTTGCGCAGATAGTCGAATGCGCCGCGCTTCAACGCGCCGATGGCGGAGTCGATATCGTTGTTGCCGCTGACCACAATGACATCCGTGTCGACGTTGCTGGTCTTGATGAAGTCCATGACCTCATGCCCGGTCATGTCGGGCAGCAGCATGTCGAGAATGACCAGATCGAACTTGGCTTTGCGCAGGTGTTCGAGCGCCTCCAATCCACAGGCGGCGGTCGCCAGCTGATAGTCACCCGCTTTGAGGAGTTCCCCCAGGCTGCTGAGCATGCGCGGTTCGTCGTCAACCAGCAGGACCCGGTACGGTTCCCTGATCTCGGTCTGGTCTCCCCCTCCCAGCAAGCCCGAGGTGAAGTTCATGAATGCCGACTTATGATCTGCTATAGAGTTCATCATCTGTTCACCTCATGCTCGAGACTTGTTTTGGCTCGCTGCCATTGTTAGCGGTCGCATCGTGAGCCGGAAGGAGAACCTCAAAAGTTGTTCCTGATTCTCCGCTGTGGCAGGCAATGAATCCGCTAAGTCTTTTTATCAGGCTCTGGACGATATTCAAACCCAGGCCGCGATTTTCTCCGCTCTTGTTGCTGTGAACAGGCAAGAACAGGTTAGCCAAAACATCAGCCGGTATTCCGGCTCCATTATCGCTGATACGCAACTCGATATAAGAGCTGCCATCGCGTGCAACGCGGCCGTTGTTTCTGACCTCAATGTCACCGCCCATGGGTAATGCTTCCACGGCATTCTTGATCAGATTGAGCAGTATCTGCTTGATCTGGTCGGATGAGGCCGCGATGACGTCCTGCTGTCCTGTCGTTTTGACCGCAATATTCACGTTGGCAGGCAAGAAGCGGCTGACGGAGAATAGCCGTACCACATCTTTGAGTACATCGTTAACCTCGGTCTTTTCCACTCGCGGCGTCGATTGCGTTTCAGCCAGTCCTCCTACGATGCGGCTAACCCTGTCGATCTCCTCATTGAGGATCGATAACTCTTCATGTACCGACTCTTGCCGTGCCAGTTTGTCATCGAGCACCCCCAGATAATTTTTGATTATGGAAAGTGGATTGCTTACTTCGTGGATGACCCGGCGCGACGCGACACGATGCTCGTCGTTTACCCTGGCGATGTTTTTTTGTATCTCGCTGTGCACGGCGGTGGACGATTCCAGCGAGGCGGCGGCCTGTGCCGCAAATGCCTTGAGGAATTGTTCCTGTCCCCCCAGTTCGGCGCACCGCAATAACGACAGCCCCCCTGCCAGAACTCCGAGACAGGTTTGTCCTGCAATCAGGGGTAGATAAACCATGCTTTCGGAACTCATGGCCCGAAGCAGCTGCCTGTCCACGATGCCTAGCGAATTGTCGTCGCGCCTTACAAAGCTTACCCGCTTGTTCTGCACCGACTCGGCAATGATGCCGCCATCGTCCAGGGGTATTGAAAACTCGTTGAGCCGTTGTTGATGCGCTCCAATGGGAAAACCAACCAAAATCCGGGTATCCGCATTTTGCAGCAGGACGACCACATCCTCCAGGTTGAACATGACGCGCGCTGTGCGGGAGATAGCTTCGAGCAACTCCTTGCCGCTACGCATGCCCGAAAACGCCTTGCCGCTTGCCGACACCAGTGCCATATTGCGAACTTCATCGGCCAGCTGTTCTTCCACCGGATTTCTGGAGGTCTCCGCTGGTACATATTCGGCAGCCGGTGGAACCTGGTCTGCATCAGTCAGATCGATGCCAAAATAAGTTGCGGCGGTTTTGGTATAGGCATTCACGCCGGTCAGGATGGTATCCAGATCCGCATGATCAAGGGAACACGATATGGCGGCTTCTTTCAGCTCCGGAGTATCGCTTTTATAGCTGCACATCAGATGTGCGAGACACAAGATACGAATGAGCGGGTGTGCCGATTTCAATCGTGCCGTCGGTTCATGGTGGTAAAGCACGCTGTCGGTCAAAAAGGAATCCAGGTTCCACTGTTCGGCAAGCCATGCTCCAGCTTCGGCGTGGTTAATCCCGATGGAACTCGTTTCGACAGCGCATAGCTGTTCATCGTCGCGGGCACTGAAAATCGACGAGTATTCCTGAGGCGTGGCACTCAACAGCGCCAATCGCCCGACGTCATGCAGCAGCCCGGCCAGATAGGCTTCCTCGCTATGCGGATAGGACATTTTCTTCGCAAGCTCACGGGCGATGACAGCCGCTTTCAAAGCGTGCACCCAGAAGCCGCGAAGATCCGTGTTGTTTGAACGCGAAAAGTTGTTGAAAGTCTGGAATACCGATTCGTTGATCACCATGGTCTTGATCATCTCAAGGCCAAGCGTGTTGAGCGATTGCGCCAAACCCAGCTTGATGCCGCTGTGTCTGTATGCTGAGCTGTTGGCAATGCTGAGGATTTTGGCGGTCATGCCGGCATCATGCGCGATGAGCTTCGCGACTTGATCCATACCGGCTTCATCGTGTTGGCACAAATCAATCAATTTGATGAGAATCTGCGGCATCGCAGGTAGCCGGGCTACCATTAAGCGATCGCGGATAGATTGATTGGATTTATGCATGTTCGCCGGGAACAGCCCCTGTAAGCAGTTAAGTCAGTAATTTACAACAGATTGTGCATCATAAATGACAATTAATGCGATATACCCGAGAAGTGCGTAATGATTTGCGTATTCAATATTTTCGCCCCCGAAACTGTATGGTTCATGCATTTTTAACATCCGTCGGTTTCAACATCGTGAAAGTGATTCAAACCAGATTAGCTGGACATGTCAGGCGACGCGAAATGGCGTCGGAGAGTAGCTTGGCGAGAAAATCGACGGCCGAAGCGGATTGTCATTGCCGACGGCAACATGCGGGGATTACTTTCGCCAGCATGGAGCGGCTTCGAGTCAATGTTAAATTATTGTGATATCGGGCGCAGGTCATGATGTCTGCCGGTGATGGGACATACAGGTTTTTTTTCATAGGCGCTTTTCCAAATACTGTAGTATTTGGAAAAGCGCCAAATATTTATGTGGGAATTGAGTTTTATCCTCAGGGAATCAATAACAATTAAAGTATCAAAAATGGATACTAATGATCGGCGCCTCATATTGCATTGCTTCGCTTTCGCGGTGCTGCTGTCAATTCCATGCGGCTTGCTGGCCGAAGTGCTGGTGGTGGCGGGCGCCGACAGCCCGGCTATTACCCTCAGCAAAGACCAGATCAGCGATATTTTTCTAGGCAAGATCACGTCGCTTCCCAATGGCAGCAGTGTCACTCCGGTCGATCAGCCAGAATCCAATCCGTTGCGCGACGAATTCTATTTAAAGGTAGCGAATAAGTCTGCCGCCCAAGCCAAGGCGCTGTGGGCGAAGCTGTATTTTACCGGCCGCGGCGAACCGCCGCGCGAAGCCAGGGACGACGACGATATCAAGAAGATTGTCAATTCAACCCGTGGGGCAATCGGGTATATCGATCAATCTGCCGTCGACAAAAGCGTCAAAGTGCTGCTCATAGTGCGGTGATCAAAAGAACTTGAATACGATTTCAGAGAGGGCAATATTGAAAACAGTTAAGTTTCGGGCCTCAAGTATTTTGCTGTGCCTGCTTGTCGCAACCAGCTGCGCAGCGGATGAAGGGAACGGCATTGAATATGCCGGATCGGGTTTCCTGACTGTTACCGCAGGCAAGATGTTGGGAGGCACGAGTGGCAACGTCGGCGGCTACAATTGCCCCTGTTACGTCTCGGACTATGCGCAGGCTGCGATTTACGATGGACGAGGCGGTCTGCAATGGCTCCCCGATTCTAAGCTGGGACTACAGGGCAGCATTTATTTCGATAACCGGCGGTTTTCGTTGACGACACAGGCTGTATCGCGCGGAGCAGAAAATGGGGCGGTGGACCTGGAATGGCTTTATTTGAGCTACAAATTGACGGATAAGGTGACGCTGCAGGCTGGGCGTCAGCGCCTGCAGATGTTCTATTACTCCGACGCACAGGATATCGGTTTCGCTCTTCCCTGGACTCACCTTCCAACTTGGCTCTATGGTTGGCAGGCGGTGAACTATAACGGCGCGAGCATGCGCTATCAGGATCAAGTCGGCAGCTGGTCGGCGATCGTCAGCCTGTTCGGCGGGAATGAACACAACAACGACAGCGGATACTGGAAAGTCTATGGCAACGGCGCCCAAAGCACCACCAACGTGAACTGGACAAATATCCTGGGCACCAATCTGACCTTGTCCAGGGACTGGTTCGAAACGCGCATTGTGTACATGCAATCCAACACTCAAGATCAGGCCGTCAGCAATACGTTCGACTTCAGCAACCAGACTTACGATCTTCCGCCGACGCTGGCACCGGTCGCGAAACAACAGATATACGGATTAACGCTAAAAGCCGATTATCAGAACTGGCAACTGTATGGCGAGTTCATCCATATCGACCATCCAGGATTGACCTACAAGGATTTTGCCCAAAACGTTGGCGCCGGTTACCGCTATGGAAAGTGGCTGCCGATGCTTACATGGGGACATTACAAGGGAGAAGTGGTTGCTGATGGAGTCTTGCCGGGCGCGCCGCCGAGCATCGCAAACAGTCAGCAGACCTATTCGGTGAGTCTGCGCTACGACCTGACCACATCCAGCGACATGAAATTGCAATATGACATTACAAGCGATCATAGCGATCCGGGCTTCACGCCTCTCTATGGCGAGTCGCGCCTGCTGACAATTGCTTATGACTACGTGTTCTGAGGGCCATGGCAATGTCCCGGCGGAAATGTCCATGTGGAAAAGGCATGCCTAAGTCAAATTTAGCCATGCCAAATTACTGAATTCAACAGCGAGACTTATGTACCGGGTTATTCGTTATCCAGCCATATATTTGACGATCTCGACGCTGCTCGTGCTGGCGGTGATGTCCATGGCTGCCTGGCAGGCAAGCCGCCATATGGAAGAAGATCGCGAGGTGCCGTTGGTCAGGGCGCTGGCGACTTACGCTGCGACCCTGGACGAAGGTACCGTCAATAGCCGCGCAATGGGAGCAGCGATACTGTTCGGGCTGCAAAACCGGGAGGCCAAAAGATTGGCATTGGGCTGGTTGCCACCCAACGCTCCGGAAGTTGCATCGTCTCTGGATACCTTGCGCAAGTTGTACTTTGCCGATAGCGTTTTTCTGGTGAACAAGCTCGGCGTAATCGTTGCGTACAGCGGAAAAAGTAACGTTCACGGTACCGGCGAGGACATTTCTTTTCGTCCCTATGTGCAACTGGCCATACAGGGAACGCCCAATGTGTATCCGGCAGTGGGCATCATTAACGCGGATCGAGGTATCTTTCTGGCTGCGCCTTTGCGCGCGACCATGAGTAACACTTCGGAAGCGATTGGGGGCATTGTCGTCAAGGTCGGCGTCGACAAGCTGGACGAACTGCTAAGGACCTGGACCGGCGGCATCGCCGTGTTGCTGTCGCCGCAGGGGGTGGTATTCGCGGCGAGTCGAAGCGATTGGCTGTATCGTGTGACCGGAGATGTGAGCAGCAAACGGATTGACGATATTCGGCGCGCTCAACAATTCGGCAAGACATTCGATCACATCTCCCCGGTCTCTCTGCCGTTCACGCTGGCTGCGCCGGAAACAACCATTGACGGCGCGCGCCATGCTGTGCGCAGCGTGTCGCTGGACTGGAACGATCCGGCAGGAGACTGGATGCTGGCGTTCCTGGAGAAGCGCACCCCTTGGTGGCGCAACTGGAACGTTCTGGGCATTGCATTCGTGGCGGGGCTGATATCAACCCTGGCATTGTTCTGGTTCTATAGTCTGGCACGCAACGCGCAGTTACTGGAAAAGATGAATATCCAGCTCTCTGCACAACGAGGAGATGCTCAAGGAATCGCAAATCATCGCGGGTTTGGGTACTTATACATTGGACATTCCGACTATGTTGTGGGAAAGCTCCGAAGTACTGGATAAGCTCTTCGGAATAAACAAGTTCTACGTACGCTCTGTCGACGGCTGGGTCGGCCTGATCCATCCCGACGATCGCAAAATGATGGAAAACTACTTTAGCGACGAGATTCTTGGGAAGGGTAGGCCTTTTGATAAGGAATATCGCATTACCCGCCATCAGGACCAGGCAGTCAGGTGGGTACACGGGTTTGGCAAGGTGGAATTCGATGCACAGGGACACCCGCTCAAATTGTACGGCACGATCCAGGACATCACGGAGCGCAAGAAAGCCGAGGCAGAAATTCACAGCCTCGCTTTCTTCGATCATTTGACCAAACTGCCCAACCGGCGCCATTTACTCGACCGCGTTCACCAGGCGCAATCCGTTTCTGCGCGCAGCAACCTGTACGGGGCACTGCTCTTTCTCGACATGGACAGGTTCAAGAGCCTGAACGATACCTTGGGTCACGATATCGGGGATCTGTTCCTGGTCGAGGTGGCACGGCGCATGCACCTATGCGTCCGCGACGTGGATACCGTGGCACGCATTGGTGGCGACGAATTTGTGGTGCTGACCGGGGAGATCGGCACCAATGCCGAAGAGGTTTCGCAGAAGGTCGCCCTGATTGCGGAAAAGATACGCGCAGCATTGTCCGAACCCTATCAGCTCAATGAATACGAGCACCACAGTTCGCCCAGCATCGGGGTGTGCCTGTTTCGCGGCAACGAGGTCACGGTGGATTCCCTGCTCAAACAGGCCGACATGGCCATGTATCAGGCCAAGGGTTCCGGGCGTAACGCGGTACGTTTTTACGATCCTGCCATGCAACTTGCAGTGGAGACACACGCCGCACTTGAATCGGATATGCGGCATGCCATCCTGGATAAACAATTTCGTCTGTATTACCAGATACAAATCGACAATCAGCGCCGTCCGGTCGGGGCGGAAGCGTTGATTCGCTGGGCGCACCCGGAACGCGGACTGGTTTCGCCGCTGCTGTTCATCCCGATCGCGGAGGAAAGTTCGCTGATTCTGGACATCGGGCACTGGGTCTTGGAAACGGCCTGCAGGCAACTCGCGCTGTGGGCGAAACGCGAACATACGCGCAATCTGATATTGGCGGTCAATGTCAGTGCAGTGCAATTCAAGAAGCACAACTTTGTCGAGATCGTTACCACGCTGGTAAATATCCATCAGATCGACCCCAGCCGCCTGAAACTGGAACTGACTGAGGCGGTGGTGCTGGAAGATGTTGCCGATGTCGTGACCAAGATGCATGCCTTGAAAGCACTGGGTGTCCAGTTGTCACTGGACGATTTTGGAACCGGCTACTCGTCGCTTTCCTATTTGAAGCAACTGCCGCTAGACCAGATCAAGATAGACCAGAGTTTTGTGCGGGATGCCGCCACCGATGTCAACGATGCGGTGATGGTACAAACCATCATTGACTTGGCGAAGAATTTCCGGCTGAACGTGATCGCAGAAGGGGTGGAGACCGAAGCCCAGTTGCATTTCCTTAAACAAAACGGGTGTATGGCCTATCAGGGCTATTTGTTCAGCAAGCCTGTGCCGATAGACGAGTTCGAGAATCTGCTAAGCCGGGACGACGAACCGGATGTAGTGTCGTATATCATTTAGTTGACCGGCCTTCAGTCAGGCGCATTTTACTTATCGCCGGTTTTCACATCGTCTGCCTGCTCGAACAACCAGTTCCGAAATGCAGCCACCTTGCTCACCATCGTCTTGTTCCTTGGCATCACCAACTGATAACTGAGATCGCTGGGGATGCTGTAATTCAGTATGTGTACGAGCTTGCGCGACTGGATATCGTCCTTCACCAGACTATGCCATGCCAACGTGACACCCAATCCATTGGCGGCAGCCTCGAGCGCCAAATCAGTATCGCCAAACCGGCGTACATTCAAAGCCGCGTCGGCAACACCCAACGTGGCCAACAATGTTTTCCATTCCGGGAAAACGTCGTGCATCACGTGCCATTCGTCCTCAATGAGTTTCGCCCGCGCCAGATCGGCAGGTGTCCGGATTGATTTGGCCACCTTGGGCGTAGCCACCGGGACGATCGTTTCCGGCAGCAGACGTTCAACGCTCAATCCGGGATGGGTGCCGCTCCCGAAGCGAATGGCCATGTCGACTTCTTCCATGGAGAAATCCACCAGGCGTCTTGTGGCCAGCAGGTGGATTTCCACATCGGGATAGCGCGCGTAAAAATCGTGCAGACGCGGAACGATCCAGCGCGCCGCGAATGCGGGCGGCGCGGATACAGTCAACGGGCCCGCGACGCTGCCGGAGCGAACCCTGAGCACGGCCCGCTCAAGCTGATCGAAGGCATCCGAAATCAGGTGCAGAGCATCTTTGGCGGATTCGTTGAGGACGAGCGTCTTGCCGCGCTTGAATAGTGTGACGCCGAGATAATCTTCCAGCAGCTTGATCTGCTGGCTGACAGCAGCCGGGGTGACGTGCAATTCTTCCGCTGCCCGAACAAAGGAATGATGCCGCGCGGCAGCCTCGAAGAAGCGCAACGCATTGAGCGGGGGAAGATGGCGGGCCATTAGTTTTCCTTAACGTGAGCTCAAAAAAGTCTAGCTTGTGACAAGTGGCCTCAGTCTTTAGAGTCGGACCGTGTCAATTAATCTTACTGGAAACGATCATGAGAATCTCTACTGTCTATCTGCTGGTGACCGCGTCCGCATTTTTCTGGGGTGCCAACTTTGTGCTGGCCGCGCCGATCCTGGCCGATCTGCCGCCGTTGTGGGCGGCGGCCATGCGTTTTGTGCTGGGTGCCGTATTGATGTTCACGATCGCCGGCGTGCGCCGGGAAGCACTTTTCGGGCTGTTGAAGCGCCATGCTGGAGTGTACCTGCTGCTCGGTGCAGTCGGTATTGGCGGATTCAACCTGTTCTTCTTTTATGCGTTGCAGTCTACTTCGGCCAACAGTGCGGCACTCATCATGGCAACCAATCCCTTGCTGACGGCCTTGCTGGCTGTGGCGTTGCTGGGCGAGCGACTGACGAACCGGCATCTGGTGGCATTGCCGCTCGCACTGATCGGCGTGGCGGTGGTGATCTCGCAGGGGAATATGCACAAGCTGGAGGCTTTGAATTTTGCCCAAGGCGATTTGTTGATGCTGGCAGCCAATCTTTGCTGGGCACTGTACAACGTCCTTGTCCGCCGTTTTATGCCGCAGGGTTCGGCCATTGCCAACACTAGCTGGGTCATGGCGGCGGGGGCGATCCTGCTGTTTGCAGTGGCACTCGGCAGCGATACGCATGCGAGTGAGCTTGATGCCAAAGCTGCCATTGCGATGGCAGTCATGGTCATCGGCGGCACCGTGCTGGCCTATCTGTTCTGGGGGATTGGCATAGCACGCCTCGGTGCCGCGCGTACGGCTATCTTCGTGAATCTCGTTCCCGTGTTTGCCATGCTGGTTGGAACATTTCTGGGAATGCTGCCATCTGCGGCGCAGGTCGTGGGGGGGCTGATCGTACTCAGCGGTGTCAGCATATCCATGTTTCCGTCGCGCCGATTGGTCACAAACTAGCAGGCATAGATTCGCAGCCTTGTCGTTCGATGAACGTTTATGCGAATTGCACTTGTTCAAGCTAAAATGCATGCGTTGCTTGCGGCATTTCTTAACTGGGCCGCAGGGTGGCGTAATCGGTTTCAATCTTGAAAAGAGATTGATCAAATTCCTGCCCGGCTACAGTACATTTTTTATTTTAAAACTTAGACAGGAAAAACATGAACAAGGAAGAAATCATCGACGTCATCGAATCCGCACTCAAGAGCGGCGACAAGACCCCGGGATTGTTCGATCTGGCCAAAATCATGGCGATCAAAACGGAGATTCAGTCCTGCACAAGTGTAAACGCGGTGCTGGGTTTGATCGAGGAACACCGCGACCTGATTTCCAAAGCGTTTGGGTTGAGCGAAGACGTTATCGATCGAGACCGTACAGAAGATCAAAGCATTTGAGGGCTGAGTTAAACTCATCCAGAGGATGACGCGCTTTTCTCAGGCCGGATTGACGTCCGCCGGAACGAGCATTTGATTTAGTTTGATGTCCAGCTCATCAATCGGCGTCGGTCTGGCAAACAGGTATCCCTGATACGCCTGGCATCCGCGCAGCTCAAGGAATTCGCGTTGCGCCTCTGTTTCTACCCCTTCCGCAATTACCTCCATGCCCATGCTGAGCGCCATGGAAATGATGGTTTGCACGATTGCCGCATCATTTTGGTCGGTTGTGATGTCGCGCACAAAAGACTGGTCGATCTTGAGCTGATCGATAGGCAGGCGGCTCAAGTAAGACAGGGACGAGTATCCCGTGCCGAAGTCGTCCATGGAGAACTTCACTCCCAGGTTCTTCAACTCTTTCATCTTGCTGATGCTGTCTTCGATATTGTCCAGTACGAGGCTTTCCGTCAGTTCCAGTTTCAATAATTCGGGTTTGATCCCGCTTTGCAGCAAAACGTCCGAAACGCGGGAAACGAACTCGGCTTCGCGGAACTGGATGGCGCTGACGTTAACGGCAATGCTGAGGCCGCTGAATTGAGGCACAGTCTGCCAACGCGCCAGCTGTGCGCACGCTGTTTTTAGAACCCACAGGCCAATGGGCAATATCAGGCCGGATTCTTCCGCCACCGGAATGAATTGTGCGGGCGAGACTGTGCCCAAGGTGGAGTGGGTCCAGCGCAGAAGTGCTTCCACGCCGATAGGCCGTCCAGAGCTGGCAATCTGCAATTGGTAATGCAGTGAAAATTCATTGCGCGCGAGCGCGCCGCGCAGTGCACTTTCCATCTGGCCGCGTTTTTCCAGGACGTCCTGCATGGATGCATCGAAGAAGCAGATGGCGTTGCGACCTTTCGCCTTGGCCTGGTACATGGCTGTATCCACGTGTGCCAGTAATCTATCGTGGTTATCTGTATGTCCAAGGAAGAGCACGATCCCGATGCTGGAACTGGAGTGGTGGTCAGCCTTGTCAAGCTGATAGGGTTTGCACAGTTCGTTACGGATCTTTTCTGCGATCAACTCGGCTTGAATAGCTGCGTCGTTTTGCTCGCTGCTCAAACTGTTCAGAATGACCAGGAATTCGTCGCCGCCCATGCGTGCAACGGTATCTTCCTCGCGCACACTCGAGCTCAGGCGGTTGGCCACCTCGATCAGCAGTCTATCGCCCATACTGTGACCGTAAGTGTCGTTCAGGCGTTTGAACTGATCCAGATCGAGCGAAAGCAGGGCGCCGTGCCGTCCGCTGCGGGCACTGGAAGACAGTGCCTGACGGAAGCGGTCCGAAAACAGGCGCCGGTTCGGTAGGCCGGTGAGGGCGTCGAAATTGGCCTGTTCCCAGATCAATTCGTCCTTGCGTTTTTTTTCAGTGATGTCGGAAAACTGACCCACATATCTGAAGATGCGGCCGTCGGTATGGCGGATGATGCTGATGCTCAGCCACTTGGCGTGAAGTTCGCCGCCTTTCTTGAAGTCCCATACCTCGCCCTGCCAGTGTCCATTTTTTAGAATCGACTGCCACATCTGCTGGTAAAAAGCGGTGTCGTGTTTGCCTGACTGGAACATGCTCGGATTTTTGCCCCGCACCTCTTCCAGCGTATAACCGGTGATGCGGGTAAATGCGGGATTGATGTCCAGGATGAGATTGTTTTCATCCGTCACCACGACGGCGTCGTTGCTGGATTGATAAACGGAAGACGCCAGTTTCAGCGCCTCGTCCTTCTGTTTGCGTTCGGATACATCTTCGAAGACGACGACAGCACCTTCCAGCTTGCCTTGGAGAAGAATGGGGTGAGCCGAATAATCGGCCGGGAAATTGCTTCCATCCTTGCGCCACAGGACCTCATCGATTCCCATGCGGGATTTGCCGTCCACCAAAGTGGCATGCATCGGACAACGATCTTCAGGATAGGGTGCACCATCCGGATAGGAATGGTGGATGGTCGCATGCATCGGTTTGTCGCTCAGTTCCTCCGGCGTGTAGCCGAGCATGTTAGCCGCGGCGCGATTGACAAAAGTGGTGTGTCCGTCCTTGTCCAGTCCCCAGATTCCGTTACTGACTGAGCCCAGCAGCAGGCGCATGCGTTGCTCGCTGGCTTCAACCGCCGATTTGCTCAGTCGGATGGAGCGGAAATAGAAAAAGAGCGAGCTCAAACCCAGAATTGTGGCGCTGCCAAGCAGCCAGACCAGCAGGAAATTGCTCATCCATTGCCGCTTGAGCAACGGCAGATTCTGCAAATCGCCCTCGGCATAGATCTTCAATCCGTATTCCGGTAACTCGGTTGAGGCCTGTATGTGCGGATAAGTTTCGTCCCCGATCTGCTTCAATCGATCATCCGACAATCCCTTCCATGTCGATATTTTGAGTTCCGGAAATTCGGTCTTCTGGTAGAGCGATTGTCTTTCCTGTCATGCTCATTTTGTTAACATTGGCACCGGGAACGGCCATCATCAGCATTGGCAAGTCGTGCGCAAGAACGATGACGCCGTTGGTATCGGTCACGAAGGAATCGGATTGGCGCGTCAAGAAAGATAATGAGGTGATATCCACCTTGGAAATGACGGCACCATTGAACCGGCCGTCCATCAAGATCGGGGCTGAGAAGTAGAGGCCCGGAATATGCGTTGTTTTACCCATCGCATATTGGGTGCCATTTTGCCCACTGCGGGCATTGGCAAACCATTGCCTGTCCGCGTAATTGACGCCGATCGGCGAAGCGGCGCCTTCCCAGTTGCTGGCCGCGATGCAATCACCTGCCGCGTTGACCACATAGATCAAGTCGATTCCCAGGGAATCCTGGACCAACTTCAACTGGTTGTTTAGATCTTTCAGTGTTTCATCGTTGGTCCAGCGCTTGATCAGGATTTCCCTGGACAATTGGCTGGGACGCGCATTCGGACCGAATTTCCAAACTCCATTCAGGATTCTGAGACCCTTCTTGAAAGTGCCCGAAACGCCCGCCACAAAGTGCAAATTGCGGCGCACGCTATCGGCGATATCAAGCGACAGATTCTTCGCTTGAATTTGTTCTTTTTCGATCAGGGTCTGGTACTCGCGAGTGAAGCTGGACTGGGCGATATACCACGCCAACATGGCCCAAAGGATCAACATCAGGGCAAGCCAAAAGACAAGTTGACGTTCCTTCATGTCTTTAATGCGAAACGTCATGTTCCAATGGCCTTTAGGTCAATTGCCAGTTTGTTGCCGATAAACCGGTTGACATTGAAAGTGAAATACGAGCGGAACATATGACAATTCTACATGTTAACAAGACGTCGGGACATTTTCCGTTTGGTATCCGATTGCAATAACACTTTAGTGTTTGAATGCACCAATCCGGCATGGTTATTTCTTGTCCACAATGCGTGCCTGGCGCAAATACATTTCTTCCACTTTCTTGCGCGCCCACGGTGTTCTGCGCAGAAACTTCAAGCTGGACTTGATGCTGGGGTCATGCGTAAAACAGCGTACCGGCACAACGGCGGCCATGGCTTCCCAGCCCATGCTTTCCGCAAGGCGGGTGACGATCATTTCAAGGGTGATGCCGTCCAGGCTGGGCGCGCTTGTCGATTTCTGATTGGCGTTCATTTTTGGATTTTACAGGGGATAGCCGGACTTGAGCGTTTACAATGCGGTTCCTTGCTTTCCGTCTGTACAGTTCATGACCGGTACCATCCGTCTCGCCAAACGCCTTGCCGAATTAGTACCCTGCTCGCGCCGCGAGGCCGAACTGTATATCGCGGGGGGATGGGTGAAGGTGGACGGACAGGTGGTGGAAGAACCCCAATTCATGGTGGCGCAGCAGAAGGTCGAACTCCATCCCGATGCGACGCTCGTTGCGGTCGAACCGGTGACCATCCTGTTGCACCAGCCACCGGTCACGGCGGACACATGTGCGCTATCCGTGCAGCAGCTGATCTGTGCCGATACGCACGCACCTGATGACCATTCCGGCATCCACCCGCTCAAGCAACACTTCGTGCGATTGGCCGAATGCTTGCCACTGCAAATCAATGCGAGCGGTCTGTCAGTGTTCACGCAAGACTATCGCGTGTCGCGCAAGTTGACGGAGGATGCCGCCACCATCGAGCAGGAATATGTAGTGGAAGTTGCCGGCGAATTGCCACCCGAAGAACTCAAGCGCCTTAACCATGGGCTCAGCTTCAACGGCAAGGTTCTGCCTCCGATCAAGGTGAGCTGGCAAAATGAATCCCGGTTGCGCTTTGCCCTCAAGGGCGTACAACCCGGCCAGATCGCGCATATGTGCAAAGTGGTGGGGCTGCAGGTGCTGTCCATGAAACGCATCCGGATCGGGCGCGTGTCGATGGCCAAATTGCCGGCCGGGCAATGGCGTTATTTGATGCCGTATGAGCGGTTCTAAAGTTTTCTTAAAGCGATGAGCACAGAACATTTACAACTTCTGGTCACCCGCGTCATGCCCTACGGCAAGTACAAGGGGCGGGTGATCGCAGATCTGCCGGGCAACTACCTGAACTGGTTTGCGCGCAAGGGTTTCCCGCCCGGCGAGATCGGCAGACTGTTGGCATTGATGCAGGAACTTGATCACAACGGCCTTTCTTCCTTGTTGGACCCACTTAGAAAGCGCGGATGAAAACCCCGAAAAGATTGCAGGCGCTGGTCGAGGATGGTCTCGTCGATGAAGTCATCCGTCAGTTGATGAGCGGCAAGGAAGCCACCGTGTATGTGGTGCGCTGCGGCGATGAAGTACGTTGCGCCAAGGTTTACAAGGAAGCCAACAAGCGCAGTTTTCGCCAGAGCGTGGATTACACCGAAGGCCGCAAAGTCAAGAACAGCCGCCGCGCCCGCGCCATGGAGAAAGGCACCAGTTACGGGCGCAAGGCACAGGAAGAAGCCTGGCAGAATGCCGAGGTGGATGCCTTGTACCGTCTTGCGGCTGCCGGAGTGCGCGTGCCCAAACCGTATAACTTCCATGAGGGCGTACTGCTGATGGAACTGCTGACGGATAGCGAAGGCAACGCCGCACCGCGCCTCAACGATCTGGTGCTGACCGCTGAAGTGGCGCGCGAATATCACCGCATCCTGATCACGCAGGTGGTACGCATGCTGTGTGCCGGGATCATTCACGGCGACCTGTCCGAATTCAACGTGCTGGTGGATAGCGCCGGGCCGGTCATCATCGATCTGCCCCAGGCGATCGACGCGGCTGCCAACAACCACGCCCAGCAGATGCTGCTGCGGGATGTCGGGAATCTGGCCAATTACTTCGGCCAATTTGCGCCTGAACTGCTGACCACCGACTACGGCAACGAGATATGGTCGCTCTACCAAGGCAGCCAACTGAGCCCGGAGACTGTACTGACCGGTCACTTCGAGCGCGTCGAGAAACCGGTCGATCTGAACAGCGTCATGCGCGAGATCAACGACACGCTCAAGGAAGAAGAGGCGCGGCAACTTGCGATTGCAATCCGCTTGAGCCGGGAACGTCCGGGGTAGCTTTGCAACTGATATCCAGTTATCCCGGTGTGCCGCTGCCCCGGTCGGTTATCATGATCGTCTATGCCCGTTTATCTGCAAAACAAAGTAAATATCCGATGTCATCTTTCAAATCCCGTGAACGCTGGTTGCTGCCGCTGGCCCTTTTCGTCCTTTCCGTTACCTGGGGATACACTTGGGTGCTGGCGAAGCAGGCACTGACGTATGCGCCTCCGTTTGCTTTCGCTGCCGAGCGGTGTGTCGGCGGCGCGCTTGCTTTGGTATTGGCGGTCAAGCTCGTGGGCAAGTCGCTGCAGCTGCAGGCTCCCGGCGCAACGCTTGGGATCGGGCTGGCACAAGTCACGGGATTCATGCTGTTCCAGACATGGGCGCTGGTGGAAGGCGGACCGGGCAAGACCGCGGTGCTGATCTTTACCATGCCCATTTGGACCTTGCTCATTGGGTGGCCGATATTGGGCGAACGCGTTCGCGGCAAGCAGTGGCTGGCCGCCTTGAGTACGCTGACCGGTTTGGTGCTGATCATCGAGCCGTGGAATATGCATTCCAGCCTGTTCAGCAAGTTTCTGGGCGTGATGGCCGCCTTGTGTTGGGCCGTCGGCACGGTTCTGGTCAAGCGCCTGCGCTCGCGGCAGCAGGTTGATCTGCTGGTGCTGACCACGTGGCAAATGATAATCGGGGCGGTGCCGCTGGTGTTGCTGGCGTTGGTCATTCCGGAACGTGCCACGGACTGGTCGATGTCTTACGCGGGAATCCTTGTGTTCATGGCCGTGATCAGCACGGCCATGTGCTGGTGGCTGTGGATCATCATCCTCGACCGGGTGCCGGCGTGGGAAGCCAGTCTCTCGGTACTCGGCACGCCGGTGGTAGCGATCGTTTCTTCGCGCGTCATGATGGGAGAAGAATTCAAGCTCAGCGAAATGACCGGGATCATTCTGATTGGTTGCGGCCTGGCGCTGTTGACGTTGATCGGCTGGGCGGCCAGCCGCCGCAGTGCAGCCAAATAGACTGCACGGTCATTTCAGCTAGCCGACTGCTGCGACCATATGGATCACCTTGGGGCGTTCGCTGCCCAGATGGAACGAGCGGGCTCTTTCAGTGACTTCACGGTCTGCCACGGTTGCGCGTTCATGCTGGCGCATGTGCTCGATCCATGATTCAACCATGAAACACTCCACCATGCGCTCCGGCTGCTCGATGTCGCTGAACAGTTCCCACATGAAGGCGCCGTCGCGCCGCCTGATCAGGCGCATCTTTTGCATGAGTGCTGTGAATTCTTGTGCTCGTTGCGGATCGATGCAGTATTCCACCGTCACCATGACCGGCCCGCGGTCGATTTCTATTTCTTCGGAGATGATCGGAGCAGGCGAATGCAGGGACGGCGAGCGATCGTCGGCATCATGTCTTCCGATGCGATAGCGCCAGGTTGCGGCAATACCAAGTACAGCACCGATGGCGGATAGCGTGAGCGCATAGGGGATGCCTATCCACGATGCGACTTGTCCCCAGATCGCGCTGCCTGCCGCCATGCCGCCCATGAAAACGACCCAGAACAGCGCCAGGCCGCGCGCCCGTACCCAACTCGGCAGGGCAGTCTGCGCAGCCGTCATCAGCGACGATACGACACAGATCCAGCCGATACCCGTCAGCAGCATGGCCACCGCGGCTGCGATCACGTGTCCGCTATGGGCCAGTGCGAGCATGGCGATGGCGTAGAGCACGGTAGCGCCAGCCACGATCTTGTCGCGCGATAGTCGGGCGAGAAGACGGGGCAGCAGCAGGGCGCCGCCGATTGCGCCTACCCCCAGGCATGCCAGGAAAAGGCCGTAGGTACTGGGTCCGCGATGCAATTCCTGGCGCACGATCAGCGGCAGCAAGGCCCACGATGCGCTGGCGAAAACAAAGAACGCAGTACCCCGGGTCAGCACCGCACGCAACTCGGGTGAATGACGTGCATAGCGCAATCCGGCACGTATCGCGCCGACGACGCGCTCCGCCGGCAGCTCGCTGGTTTTCGGTGTGCGTTTCCAGATCAGCAGGGCCGATATGACGGCAAGAAACGACAGTGCATTCAGGATGAAGACGACGCCCGAACCCGCTGCCGCGACGATCAATCCAGCCAGTGCGGGGCCCACGGAACGAGACACGTTCATGCCTATCGTGTTCAAGCCAATAGCCGCCGGCAACTCGGCGCGCTGAACCAGCTCCGGCGTAATTGCGCCCCATGCAGGCATCATCATCGCGGTGCCGATGCCGAGCGCAAAAGTGAACACCAGCAGAATCGGCGCTGTTGTTATTCCAGCCAGCGTCAGCACGCCCAAGGTACCGGCCGCGAACAGCATCCAGATTTGCGAGGCGATCAGGTAACGCCGCCGGTCGACGATGTCGGCCAGTGCGCCCGCCGGAAGTGCCAGCAGGAATACCGGAGCAGAGGTGGCGGCCTGCACCAGCGCCACCATCAGGGGAGTGGGCGAGAGCGAGGTCATGAGCCAGCCGGCGCCGACCTCGTGCATCCAGGTGCCGATGTTGGACACGATCGAAGCGATCCACAACATGCGGAAGACTTTATGTTGCAGCGGTGCCCAGGGCGAGATGACCAAAGGCTTAAGCGGGTTGAGGCTCATGGCTATTTTTTTACGCGCCGTCCAAGGCCTTTTTCCAGCTGCGCAGCGGAATACAGGTTTGCAGGCGATGAATGGCGCGGTCGGCAAGCGCAGCATTGATTTCGTGACCCACGGATGACGCGAGATCCAGCGTGGCATCCCCGTTCAGTTCCATCAGTCTTTCGAATGCGGCCTGGGCGTGCGCGACCGGAATAACCGGATCACTCTCTCCGTGCAGCAAGTGCAGGGTGGTCAGCTCGGGCGCTTTTTCCGGGAGCTGCGCGAATCTGCCGGAAAAAGCCAGGACTCTGCCCACGCCGCCGTCATGCGCAATACTGAATTCGAGGGCCATGATCGCCCCTTGGGAAAAACCGATCAAGGCCGTGTCCGACTGCAGAATGTTGAAGCGATCCTGGGCTTGTTTCACTTTTGCATGCAACCCGGGCATGGCCTCGGTCACGCGCGATTTGCGATTCTCTTCGGTCACGCCGCTGATCGAGAACCATTGGCGCCCGCTGCCTCCGCCATCGAACGGGTAGGAACCTTGCAGCAGCAGGTAGGCAGCGTTCGGGAACGCGGCCCTGAGCTTGTTCGCCAACGGCAAAAGATCGGAAGGCTTGGCGCCGACGCCGTGCAACAGGATGAAAAGTTGTTTTACAGGCAAGGTGTCGGGCAGCAACTCGACGCCCTCAAAGCTGATTTGATCCATCAATTCTCTCCAACGACCAGTTTCAATACGGCTGCCAGTATGCCGGAAAATCAGGATTTATTTGAGACTGGATTGCATACCCGGCGAGATTTTGTCGTCCGGAATATAAGCGGATAGTCAAAGCGACTCCACTCAAGATCCATTGCGGCAGAACAGCCTGACGGTACGTTACTTGCACCGCAAGCTTTGAGTTCGTATTACTATGTAAATTCCACAACACAAGGAGAACGATCATGGCCAAAGGACAGCAAAGAAAGAACAAGGAAGCAAAGAAACCCAAAAAGAAACCGACACCTGCCATTTGACGTATTCGTCCTGCGAACCGGGTGACGCGACCCGCAGTAACGGCCACATGATGCCGCGTCGAGTCCGGCTTGAACGTCAAACGGTTCGTCATGCCTGTCTACGTCGGGGACGGGCATGGTAAATGCGTGACAATCCCGCTACCCGAAGTATGTTGGCCGATTAAACAAGTGCCGACCTTGCCAAGGCAAGCAAGTCTGGCCCCGATTTTTGCAACCAAGTTCCGAATGCGCCCCAAATCTCCACCGAATTATCTTGCCGGATACCCTGTTGCGCTGGTCGCACAAGTACGCCTGTTGATCGAACAAGACAGGTTCGCCAATCTGTTGCGACAGAAATATCCTCTTGCTCACGATGTGCGTACAGACCGGGGGTTGTATGACTACGTACAGGAACTAAAAGGTGAATATTTGCGCAATGCCGGACAACTGAGCAAAGTGGCGTTCGACAGCAAGCTGCATGTCATTCAGAATGCATTGGGTACGCACACCACCGTCTCGCGGGTGCAGGGGGCAGACCTCAGAACCAAACGCGAGATTCGGGTGGCTGCGTTGTTCAGGGAGGCACCGCCGGAGTTCTTGCGCATGATCGTAGTGCACGAGCTTGCACACATGAAGGAACGCAAGCACGACAAGGCGTTCTACCAACTATGTCGGCATATGGAACCGGATTATGCGCAGCTGGAGTTCGATTTGCGGGCTTACCTGACTTATCTGGATGCGGGCGGCGCTAGATTATGGGGCGGAGTTGATACGATTGATTGAATCAAGGGAATGATTTGCTGGAATTCAATTGCCTAAAAGCAGACGTTGGCGACCGGCAGAAATTATTAAGGGTTGTCAGATGCCTGCCCTCAGACGCAGAGCCGTGATGATACAACAGCCCTGTGCGGGCAGGCGTCGGACAAGCCATAAGGGAGGAAACCGCGGGGAGTACCGATGCGTGTTATTGCTGGCGCCGGTCTATGGGGGATTTGAGTTCTCGCTCTGTCGAATGACATGGCGATCAAGGCGATCTGTCTGACCATGACATCATCCAGGTAATCCTCCATCGAACCGAACATGCTGAATTTCTCGTTGCATCAGCGAGCAAGAAACAAAGGTTTTGCACCACAAGGCAACAGTTCCCCGTACCGGCTCGGGCCGATGGCAGTTTTGGTATCGAGTAAAGCTGCTCATGGCACACCTCGATGTTCTCAGGCGGTGCGCGAATCAGATATTTGCGCACCAAGGTATCGACAACTATCATCGCCGCTCCACAGTCTGGGCAGACGAACGTTGGCTGAACGGTTTCGTTCGACACATCCATCTCTTTCGATTCCACCGGTGCGACATGCAGCAACTCACGCGCCCGAGCCAGATTCTCCCGCCGCCCGGTATTGGCGATCAGCCCGTAATGGCGGATGCGGTGGAAGCCTCCGGGCAGAACATGCAGCAGGAACCGCCGCATGAAGTCGTCCGCCCCCAAGGTCATGGTCTTGTAGCGCGTCGCACCCTTGGCACGGTAGTCTTTCCACTTGAAGGTCACGCCGCGCTCGTCCAGTGCAACCAGTCGCGAGTTGGAGATCGCCACCCGG
>CAVQZH010000004.1:0-35853 GCA_963718345.1 uncultured Pseudomonadota bacterium
CACTGTCGAACGGTCTACTTCTTCTCCCGATTGCGCACCCGCGGCGATTACGTTATTAGCCAATTCCCGGATTAGCTTGAACAGAAACCAGGCGGAACAGATCACAACGCCGATACTGCGGGCAGGCGCGACATATTCAAGCAACTGTTCGCCGGTTTGGCGATGGATCAGGTGCAACGCGAATGAGATCCCGGCCAGCCAGATCAGGACAGGCAGCGGTCTGCGTGCTGCCGCAATCAACGAATCGTCCCAGATATTTTCGGTGCGTGCTGCGATGATCTCCACGTGATGCAGTGTGCGTCGCGCGATGAAATGTACTGTCGATGGTGGCGGCCAGCACCAGCAACAAACGGATGATTTCGGGACTCAGGTTGGACATTTATTCTCTCTGCAGATTACGTGATGATACCGCCGCCCAGACATACCTCGCCGTCGTATACCACCACCGATTGCCCGGAGTCACTGCCCATTGTGCTTCATCGAAGGTGAAATGCATGGTATCGGCGGCGCCAGGTGCGGTACGCATCGGCGTTGCTGTCGGTAGCGCGTCTTGGCGGCGTAATCGCGCGGCAGCGTCTGGCGCGTGCTCCTCTGATCCAGTGCATCTCCATCGCTTCCAGATGGGGGTTGAGCAGCAAGGGTGGTCGTGGCCTTGCACGACGATCGAGCGTGTTGACGGCCAGGTCCTTGCCCGCGACGTACCACGGTTCGCCCTGGCTCGCGCGCGCCGCCGATGCCCAGCCCCTTGCGCTGGCCGAGGGTGTAGAACGACAGGCCCACGTGGGCGCCGATGGCGCGGCCGCGATCGTCCTCGATCGGCCCCGGTCGCGTCGGCAGGTAGCGGCCGAGGAACTCGCGGAACGGCCGCTCGCCGATGAAGCAGATGCCGGTCGAATCCTTCTTCGTCGCGTTCGGCAGACCGATCCCGGCGGCGATGCGGCGCACCTCGCGTCTTCTGCAGCGCGCCGACCGGGAAGAGCGTGCGCGCGAGCTGCGCCTGGGTGAGGCGGTGCAGGAAATAGCTCTGGTCCTTCTGCGCGTCGAGCCCCTTCAGCAGCTCGAAGCGCGCCGCCCGCTTCGCGCACCCGAGCGTAGTGCCCGGTCGCGATGCGCTCGGCGCCGAGCCGCATCGCGTGGTCGAGGAACGCCTTGAACTTGATCTCGGCATTGCACAGCACGTCGGGGTTGGGCGTGCCGCCCGGCCCGGTATTCGCGCAGGAACTCCGCGAACACGCGGTCCTTGTACTCGACGGCGAAGTTGACGTGCTCGATCTCGATGCCGAGCACGTCGGCGACGCTCGCCGCGTCGAGGAAGTCCTGGCGTGAAGAGCAGTATCGTCGTCGTCGTCGTCCTCCCAGTTCTTCATGAAGATGCCGACCACCTCGTGGCCGGCGCGCTTGAGCAGCCACGCGGTCACGGCGGAGTCGACGCCGCCGGAGAGGCCGACGACGACAGTGATTTTACGATTGCTTTTCACGATTGGCCCCTCTCCCTCTGGGATAACCAGCGACTTGGCTGAGGTTTTTGCAGCCTAGTCGAATGGCTAGTTGTTTCACCCAGAGGGTTCGGGTGAGGGTTCGCCTACTCATAATGAGTGATGATTTCCAGCGGATAACGTTTCCCGGCGAGGTAATCTTCCACACATCGCAGAATCAGCGGACTGCGATGGCGCGTCTGGGTGGCGCGGATCTCGTCCGGCGTCATCCAGACGGCGTGCACGATGCCCTTGTCCAGCTTGCGTTCGGGATGATGGGCGAGGATGCGCCCACCAAAGGCAAACCGCAGATAAGTCGTATCGGAAGCGTTGAATGCCAGCGATAGACGCCGATCAGGAATTCCGGCTCGAATTCATAGGCCGATTCTTCCAATGCTTCGCGCACTGCACCTGCCGACAGGGTTTCATTCGGTTCCCAGTGTCCGGCGGGTTGATTGAACAGCAGGCCTTGGGGAGTGTGTTCTTCCACCAGCAGGAATTTGCCGTCCTGTTCGAGGATGGCGGCGACGGTGACGTGGGGTTCCAATCATGGCGGGATTTTAAACGAATATGGGCGTGTCATAAAATTCAAAGTTCTAGGCAAGACAAGGCGCGAACGAAATAAATCGAGCGCAGCATATGCGGTCATGACACGGTGGGGCGGAGCCGTCTGGCGCGGGAATGACCGCTTGCGCCATCTCCCGCAAACGGCTGCTTCGCAGTAACGTGTCGATGGCGCTATATGTAAGCGATGATTTTTTAGGAGTAACGCAGTATTGCGACGAAATTTGGATTTTTGACACGCCCATGAAAAAAGGCAGGGTTGCCCCTGCCTTTTTTAGGGTGACGCTAAATTACTTAGCTGGTGCGTCAGCAGCTGGCAGCTTTCTTTGCTTTTTTTGCTTCTTTTTCTTTGCCTGGCTTAGCTTCTTCCTTCAGCAGCAGGAGCAGCAGCAGGAGCGCGGCAGCAGCAGGAGCAGCAGCAGGAGCAGCAGCAGCAGCGAGCAGCAACAGCGGAGAAAGAAACAACAGCGAATACAGCAGCGATCAGTGTGGACAACAGTTTCATAGTTGAGACTCCAATTTTTAGTAGTTGATAAACGTTTATGACATTACTAAATGTCAGTAAGCAATAACGCACGAGCTTTCCTATTGGTTGACAAGCTTACTGAGTAATTTGTCTGGTGCCGGGAGGGGGAATCGAACCCCCACATCCTTGCAGACACCGGATTTTGAGTCCGGCACGTCTACCAGTTCCATCCCCCGGCAAAGGTGTATTTCCCATACAGCACCGAATTTAGGCTGTATCAACCGCGGCTGTGCGGTTTGACATTGGCCAACCCGGCATGGGAAGGGCGCGAATTATCCATGAAATGGTCGGTCTCCATCAACTACAATGCGCGCTTTTCTTCACGTTTTTGCTTGATTTCCATGCGTACCGACGATTTTGACTACATTTTGCCTGAGCGCTTGATTGCGCAGCACCCGCCAGCACAGCGGGGTGCAAGCCGTTTGTTGCAGGTGGGAAGCACGGGGCTGAAAGACAGCCAATTTGCTGAACTGCATGGTCTGGTGCGCGAGCATGACGTGCTGGTTTTGAACGATACCCGCGTCTTGAAAGCGCGCCTGTTCGGCGAAAAAGAGAGCAGCGGCAAGGTGGAAGTGCTCATCGAGCGGGTGGTGAACGAACATGAGGTTTTGGCGCAGGTTCGTGTAAGCAAGACGCCCAGGGCCGGTAGCCGGTTATTGTTGGCAGGAAAGCTGCGGGTCCAGGTGTCTGCGGCGCGAAGGGGAGTTTTTTCATTTGCGCTTCGAGGATGCGGACGCGGTAACGACCTTGCTGGAGAGACACGGGCATTTGCCCTTGCCTCCTTATATTACCCACGCAGCCGGTGCCGAGGATGAGTCGCGTTACCAGACCGTGTTCGCCCGCGAGCCGGGGGCGGTGGCCGCGCCCACGGCCGGTTTGCATTTCGGTGAGACCATGCTGCAGACGTTACGCGATAAAAGGGTGGATATCGCCTATGTGACATTGCATGTCGGGGCAGGAACCTTCAAACCGGTGCGGGCCGAAAATATCGAAGAGCATGTCATGCACAGTGAGCGCTACACCATTCCGCAAGCCACAGTGGACGCCATCAGACAGGCCAAGGCTAAAGGCGGGCGCGTGATCGCGGTGGGAACGACCAGTCTGCGCGCCTTGGAAAGTGCGGCGGTCGGGCGGCGAATTGGTTGCTGGATCAGGCGAGACGCGCATCTTCATCACTCCCGGTTACCACTTCAAGGTGGTGGACTTGCTGCTGACCAACTTCCATTTGCCACGCTCCACCCTGCTCATGCTGGTGTGTGCCTTTGGTGGAATGGACAAGATGCTGGCCGCTTATCGTCATGCGGTGGAACAGGAATATCGCTTCTTCAGTTACGGCGATGCGATGTTGATCGAAAGAGAACAATGAAATTCACCTTACACAAGACGTCGGGCGCCGCCCGCCGCGGCACACTGGATCTCGCTCACGGAAAGCTGGAAACGCCTGCCTTTATGCCGGTCGGCACCTACGGCACGGTCAAGGCGATGTCGCCGCTGGAATTGAAAGACATGGGCGCGCAGATCGTGCTCGGAAACACATTTCACCTGTGGTTGCGTCCGGGGATGGAGGTCATTGCGGCGCATGGCGGTTTGCATCGCTTCATGGGCTGGGATGGCCCCATCCTGACCGATTCCGGCGGTTTTCAGGTGTTCAGCCTCGGCCCGTTGCGCAAGATCACCGGGCGGCGGAGTGGAATTCCGGTCGCCGGTGAATGGCGACAAGTGCTTCCTGTCGCCGGAAGAGTCCATGCGCATCCAGAAGGTGCTCAATTCCGACATCGTGATGATCTTCGATGAATGCACGCCGTATCCGGCGGATGAACAGGTGGCCGGCGTGTCCATGCGCCTTAGCCTGAGCTGGGCGGAACGCAGCAAGAAGGCGCACGAAGGCAATACCAATGCGCTGTTCGGCATCGTGCAGGGTGGCAT
This sequence comes from uncultured Pseudomonadota bacterium, assembly GCA_963718345.1. GTDB lineage: Bacteria > Pseudomonadota > Gammaproteobacteria > Burkholderiales > Gallionellaceae > Sideroxyarcus. The sequence continues at coordinate 4,492 of CAVQZH010000004.1, forward strand.
GCATGAGCATTTGCGCGATGAATCTCTGGCCGGGCTGGCCAACATCGGTTTCGACGGTTTTGCCATCGGCGGGCTGTCGGTGGGCGAGCCGAAGGAGGACATGCTGCGCATCCTGCAGCACACCGCGCCGCAACTGCCGCAGGACAAGCCGCGCTACCTGATGGGCGTGGGCACGCCGGAAGATCTGGTGGAAGCGGTGGGCAACGGCATCGACATGTTCGATTGCGTGATGCCGACGCGCAATGCGCGCAACGGCATCTGTTCACCCGCTTCGGCGACGTGCGCATCAAGAATGCACAGTACCGCATGGATACGCGCCCGCTGGATGAGCAGTGCACGTGCTACACCTGCCGTCACTTTACCCGCGCCTATCTGCACCATCTGCACCGTCTCAACGAGATTCTCGGCGCGCGTCTCAATTCGATCCACAACCTGCATTACTACCAGGAACTGATGCGGGATATCCGCACGGCCATCGAGACGGGGCGTTTCGCTGAGTTTCAGGCGGCGTTTCGGCTTGCCCGCGCAGGGTTATAAGGGAAGGCGCGTAGTAAAACAGTCATGCCTTCCATGTTAGAATGCGCACCTTCGATTTTTTGACCCCCATTTTGAGAGGATAGAAATGATTTCCACGATCAGCCAATTGTTTATCAACAACGCTTACGCAGACGGCGGTGCTCCTGCAACGCAAGGTGGCGATTTAATGCAGTTTTTGCCGTTGGTTGCATTGCTGGCAGTGTTCTACTTCCTCATCCTGCGCCCGCAACAAAAGCGCGCCAAAGAGCAAAAGACCATGATAGAAGCGCTGCAAAAAGGCGATGAAGTTGCCACTCTGGGCGGCATACTGGGAAAAGTGACCAAAGTGAGCGAGGACAATGTGGCGATCGAGATCGCCGACAATGTCACCATCCAGGTGCAAAAGGCGGCCATTCAGAACGTTTTGCCCAAGGGCACGATCAAGTCCATTTGATCCCTCTCCATTCAATCATGTTGCAAAGCTAAGGTGTCGCAATGAACCGCTATCCGCTGTGGAAAAATCTGTTGGTACTCGTCGCACTGGTGCTGGGGCTGATATACACCCTGCCGAATTTTTACGGTGAATCTCCAGCGGTGCAGGTACTTCCGCTGCGCTCCAACCTGAAGGCGGATGCGGCGCTGCTGGCGCGGGTCGAAAATGCGCTGACGGCGGCACAATTGGTTCCCGAAGCCATGTCGCTGGATGCGACCAGCGTCAAGGCGCGTTTCAAGGACACGGACACCCAGCTTAAAGCGAAAGACCTTCTGCACGCGCAGCTTGGCGATGACTATGTGGTAGCGCTTAACCTGTTGGCGCGTTCGCCGCAGTGGTTGACCAGCATGAATGCATTGCCCATGTACCTCGGACTGGACTTGCGCGGCGGCGTGCATTTCCTGCTGCAGATCGACATGAAGAGCGCACTGGACAAGGCTTTGGAATCGACTTCCAGCGACATTCGCAGTACTTTGCGCGAAGCGAACATTCCCTATTCCGGCGTGAGCCGTGACTCCAGCGTGATCACCACCAAGTTCCGCGACAACGACGCGCGCAGCAAAGGCCAGGACGAACTCAAACAGCATTTCAGCGGGATGGACTTCAGCACCCGCGAAGAGGCAGGAGAGTTTCTGCTGCTTGCGCATCTCAAACAGCAAGAACAAATTCGCATTCAGGAATCGGCGGTGCAACAAAACCTCGTTACCTTGCGCAACCGGGTGAACGAACTGGGCGTGGCCGAGCCGGTGATACAGCAGCAGGGTGCCGATCGCATCGTGGTGCAATTGCCGGGTGTGCAGGATACCGCGCGGGCCAAGGATATTCTGGGGCGTACCGCGACACTGGAAGTGCGCATGGTGGACGAAGAGCATCACGTGGCTGCAGGCGGAGTAGCACCGTTCGGTACCGAAATGTTCATGGATCGCGACGGCACGCCGTTGCTCGTGAAAAAGACCGTGATTTTGACCGGTGAACGCATCAGCGATGCGCAACCCGGATTCGACAGCCGTACCAACGAACCGGCCGTGCATATCAATCTGGACGCGATGGGCGCACGCAAATTCAAGGACGCGACGCGCGAGAACGTCGGCAAGCGCATGGCGATCATCCTGTTCGAAAAGGGCAAGGGTGAAGTGGTTACCGCGCCGGTGATACGCGAAGAGATCGGCGGCGGCCGCGTGCAGATCAGCGGCAAGATGAATACGGAAGAAGCCACCGATACGGCGCTGCTGCTGCGTGCCGGAGCCTTGGCTGCACCGATGGAAATCGTCGAAGAGCGCACCGTTGGTCCCAGTCTGGGGGCGGACAACATCAAGCGCGGTTTCGATTCCACCAAGATCGGCTTTATCGCCATCACCATATTCATGATTGCCTACTACCTGATGTTCGGCGGTGTTTCGGTGCTGGCGCTGGGTGCCAACCTGCTGTTGCTGGTGGCGCTGCTGTCCATGCTGCAAGCCACGCTGACGTTGCCGGGCATGGCGGGTATCGCGTTGACGCTGGGTATGGCGATCGACTCCAACGTGCTGATCAACGAGCGTATCCGCGAGGAGTTGCGCAACGGCGTGCCGCCGCAGACGGCGATCCACGACGGATACGAACACGCTTTCGCCACCATTCTGGACTCCAACATTACCGCCCTGATCGTGGGTGTTGCGCTGTTCATGTTTGGTTCGGGGCCGGTGAAAGGTTTTGCCGTGGTGCTGTGCCTCGGCATCCTGACTTCAATCTTCAGCGCGGTGCTGGTATCTCGCGCGTTGGTTAATCTGATCTACGGCCGCAAAGTGCGTTTGAATAAAGTCGCGATCGGCTAAGGGGATAAGAAATGGAACTCTTCAAGATTAAAAAAGATATCCCGTTCATGAGCTATGGTCGTTATACAACGGCCGTCTCGCTGGTGACTTTCCTGTTCGCAGTGTTCTTCATCGTTAGCAAGGGGCTGAACTTCGGCGTGGATTTCACCGGTGGCACGGTGCTGGAAGTGCATTACGTACAGTCGGCCGATCTGGACAAGGTGCGTGCTCAACTCGGCAGCATCGGGTTGCAAAACGCGCTGGTACAAAACTTCGGTTCCAGCAAGGATGTGCTGATACAGGTTCCGCTCAAGGAGAACAAGACAGGTTCGAAACTCTCCGATCAGGTGATGGATACATTGCACCAACAGGATGCCAGCGTTGAGTTGCGCCGGGTAGAGTTCGTCGGGCCGCAGGTCGGCAAGGACCTGGTCAACAACGGCGCCATGGCGCTATTGCTGGTCAGCCTGGGCATCGTCGGATATCTGTGGATGCGCTTTGAATGGAAATTCGGCCTGGCCGCGATCATCGCCAACCTGCATGACGTGATCATCATCCTCGGCTTTTTTGCCTTCTTCCAGTGGGAGTTCTCGCTTTCCGTACTGGCGGCAGTGCTGGCCGTACTGGGTTATTCAGTGAACGAATCGGTGGTGGTGTTCGACCGGATTCGCGAAAACTTCCGCAAGATGCGCAAGACCGAAGTCAACGTGATCATTGACAACGCAATCACCCGCACCATGTCGCGCACGGTTATTACCCACGCCTGTACCCAGATGATGGTGACTTCCATGCTGTTTCTGGGCGGCGAGACGCTGCACTACTTCGCGCTGGCACTGACAATCGGCATCCTGTTCAGTATCTATTCCTCGGTGCTGGTTGCCAGCCCCTTGCTGTTGATGTTCGGCGTGTCGCGCGAAGACTTCATCAAGCCCGAGAAAACCGAAGCTGAAGAAGTAATGCCCTAAGCGTGAGCCTGATTTTGCTCGACATCATTTTGCATCTGGATGCGCACCTGCTGGTCTTGGTGCAGAACTACGGTGTGTGGATTTACGCCATCCTGTTCGCTATCATCTTCTGCGAAACGGGCCTGGTCATTGCACCCTTCCTGCCGGGGGATTCCTTGTTGTTTGTGACAGGTGCGTTGTGCGGCATGGGTTCGCTGGAACTGCAAATATTGATGCCTTTGCTGATGCTGGCGGCGTTCGGAGGCGATAACACCAATTACTGGATAGGCCGCCTGCTTGGACTGCGTCTGCTCAACAGCAGCAGCCAACGCTTGATCAAGCACGAACATCTGGAAAAAACCCACCTCTTCTTCGATAGGCACGGCGGCAAGACCATCCTGTTTGCCCGCTTCCTGCCGATCATCCGAACGTTCGCCCCGTTCGTGGCGGGTATCGGCACCATGAGTTATCGCCTGTTTCTGATGTTCAGCGCATTGGGCAGCCTGGCCTGGATAGGCAGTATCACGCTGGCCGGTTACTTCTTCGGCAACATCCCTATCATCAAGAACAACCTGACCTTGATGATAATCGCCATCGTTTTCATTTCGTTCGTGCCCGCGCTGCTCGAATTCATCCGGCATCGGCGGCAAGCGGGCTAAGTTTGTACGGCTGGCGGGGCGAGCGTGCGGATTCCACGCAACTTTCCCGCATCCCAATTCTGAATCGCCCAATCCAACACTGTTTTCATATCGTATTTATCCAAATCGGGTAGTGGTTGCTGCTGCAGGAAATTCAATACGCGCAACAACTCTGTCGCGGGTCGTGAGTTATCCACCGGCGCAGCCAGCGTCTGCTTACTCAATTTCTCCCCTGCTTCGTTCACCGCAACAGGAAGGTGCATGTAGGCCGGAATGGAGAACCCCATCAAGCGTTGCAGATAAATCTGACGTGGTGTGGAAGCCAACAAATCGGCGCCGCGTACGACATGCGTAATGCCCTGAAATTCATCATCGATGACTACAGCGAGCTGATACGCGAACAGGCCGTCGGCGCGCTTCACCACGAAATCGCCAATTTCGCCTTCGAGGTTTTGCGAAATGCTGCCTTGCAATACATCGTCGAATTCAATCGTGGAAGGAGGGAGGCTCGGGGAGGAGGATGGGGCGAGATCGGTGCGTACACGCCATGCCGACGGTCGCACCGATAGTTTTCCCTCTTCTGTTGGGGTTAGGCGCTGGCTTGAGGGAGGAGTGCTGGTGCTGCGACACGTTCCAGGATAGACATAACCTTCAATGCCATGCACTGCAGAATCGGCAATTTCCTTGCGCGTACAGAAGCACGGATATGCCGCGCCGCAGGCCTGCAGTTTGAGCAGTGCACTCGAGTAAGCCGCGGTACGGTGGCTTTGGTACACGACAGGTTCGTCGCTATATAGTCCGAACGTCTCCAGCGTGCGCAGGATATCGTCCGCGGCACCCGGCATACAGCGCGGCGTATCGAGGTCTTCCATGCGTACCAGCCAGATGCCGTGATGATGTTTCGCGTCGACATAACTGCCAACGGCGGCAACGAGTGAGCCGAAATGGAGCGGGCCGGTGGGGGAGGGGGCAAAACGCCCCCGGTAAGTCGCCTCAGGCAGGGACAGCTTCCTCTTCTTCAAACTCCAGTACCACCTTGCCGTCCTTCACATCCACGGTGACTTTGCCGCCGTTCGCCAGCTTGCCGAACAGCAGTTCGTCCGCCAGCGCGGAGCGGATGGTGTCCTGGATCAAACGCGCCATCGGGCGTGCGCCCATGAGCGGGTCGAAGCCGTTCTCCGCGAGGTATTCCTTGAGTGCATCGGTGAACAGAGCATCCACTTTCTTATCGTGCAACTGTTCGTCCAATTGAATCAGGAATTTGTCCACCACGCGCAGGATGACTTCCTTCGTTAACGAAGCGAAGGAAACGATGGCATCCAGACGGTTGCGGAATTCCGGCGTGAACATTTTCTTGATGTCGACCAACTCGTCACCGGCAGAGGAAACCTGGGTGAAGCCGATCTGCGTCTTGTTCAACGCTTCCGCGCCCGCGTTGGTGGTCATGATGATGACCACGTTGCGGAAATCGGACTTGCGTCCGTTGTTGTCGGTCAGCGTGCCGTGATCCATCACTTGCAGCAGGATGTTGAAAATGTCCGGATGCGCCTTTTCGATCTCGTCCAGCAGCAGCACGCAATGCGGTTGCTTGCTGATGGCTTCGGTGAGCAGGCCCCCCTGGTCGAATCCTACATATCCAGGCGGTGCGCCGATCAAGCGCGACACGGCATGGCGTTCCATGTATTCGGACATGTCGAAGCGGTGTATCGGCATGCCCATGATGTAGGCAAGCTGGCGTGCCACTTCGGTTTTGCCGACGCCGGTAGGGCCGGAAAACAGGAAGCTGCCGATCGGTTTTTGCGGGTTGCCGAGGCCGCTACGCGACATCTTGATGGCGCGGGCCAGCGCATCGATGGCTTTGTCCTGGCCGAAAACCGTGGCTTTCAGGTCGCGGTCCAGATTCTTCAATGCGTTGCGGTCATCATGCGACACGGTGCGTGTCGGGATGCGGGCGATCTTGGCAATGATCTCCTCGATTTCGTGCTTGCCCACAACCTTCTTCTGTTTGGATTTGGGCAGGATGCGTTGCGCAGCGCCTGCTTCATCCAATACATCAATGGCCTTGTCCGGCAAGTGGCGGTCGTTGATAAAGCGGGCAGACAATTCGGCGGCACTGGTGATGGCAGCGGCACTGAACTTGATGCTGTGGTGTTCTTCGAAACGCGATTTCAGGCCTTTAAGAATCTCGATGGTTTGTTCCACAGATGGCTCGGATACGTCGATTTTCTGGAAACGGCGAGATAGCGCGGAATCCTTTTCGAAAATGCCACGATATTCCTGATAGGTGGTGGCGCCGATGCATTTCAATGCGCCGCTGGAAAGTGCAGGTTTGAGCAAATTGGAGGCATCCATCGTGCCGCCGGATGCAGCGCCGGCGCCGATCAGGGTGTGAATTTCGTCAATGAACAGCACTGCGTTGGGTGCATCCTTGAGTTCTTTCAGCACGGCTTTCAGGCGCTGCTCGAAATCGCCGCGATACTTGGTTCCGGCCAGCAAGGAACCCATGTCCAGTGCGTAGACATGCGCATCCTTCAGGATATCCGGTACATCGCCCTCAACGATATTGCGCGCCAAGCCCTCAGCAATGGCGGTCTTGCCCACGCCCGCTTCGCCAACCAGCAACGGATTGTTCTTGCGGCGGCGGCACAAAGTCTGAATTACCCGCTCCAGCTCAATATCGCGACCTATTAGCGGATCAACTTTGCCTGCCAAAGCATGTGCGTTCAGATCCAGCGTGTAATTCTTGAGCGCGCTGTCGCTGCCGTTTTCCTGCTCGGCATCCGTTTCGTTCGCGGTCTTTTGCGTTGAAGGCTGAATTTCGGCTGTCTTGTTGATGCCGTGGGCGATGTAATTCACCACGTCGAGGCGTGTAACGGCGCGCTGGTTGAGGAAATACACTGCGTGCGATTCCTTTTCACCAAACAGGGCAACGAGAATATTCGCTCCGGTCACTTCCTTTTTGTTGGTGGACTGCACGTGCAGGATCGCGCGCTGAATAACGCGTTGAAAACCTACCGTCGGTTGAGTATCCACTTCGCCGATGCCGGGAACGACAGGCGTGTGCGTCTCGATATGCTGTACCAGCACCGCGCGCAATTCTTCAATATCTGCGCCGCATGCGCGCAAGACATGGGCCGCAGACGGATTGTCCAGCATCGCCAGCAGCAAGTGCTCGACGGTGATGAATTCGTGCCGCTTTTGGCGGGCTTCGACGAATGCCAGATGCAGGCTAACTTCCAGTTCTTGGGCGATCATTTAATTTTCCTCCGTGCGGCATCGTAAAGGATGCCCGTGCTGCGTTGCAAACGCCGATACCTGGGAAACCTTGGTTTCGGCGATGTCTTTGGGATATACGCCACATACGGCGGAGCCCTCATTATGTATTTGGAGCATGACTTGCGTCGCGCGTTCCTGACCCATCGAAAAAAAAGTCCTCAAAACCTCAATTACAAACTCCATCGTGGTGAAATCATCGTTCATCAGAATCACCTTGTAGAGCTTGGGCGGCTTGGTCTTGCTACGCTCCAACAGGTTTACGTTTTCTTGCTTGGTTGCCATTTTTTACTATTCTCACCCAGTGCTCGGATACATATTTGACGATTAACGCGGGTTTTTCAAGTCAATTCGCTAATAAATTGTATTTTGCCCTTGACGTTCTAAGTTCAAGTGGGGTAAAAAGCGTTTGGGTGTTTGAATCAAAGTATCTGCTAGTGCTGGTTTTGCCATGTGCGGTCCCATTTGCGATCTTGGAATTCAAACAATTTGACGGGGTTCCACCCGTTGTTTTTTGTAAGGAAGTAAAGCATGGCAAACGGTACAGTTAAATGGTTCAACGACGCAAAGGGTTTCGGTTTCATTACTCCCGATGATGGCAGCGAAGATTTGTTCGCGCACTTCTCCGCGATCAACATGAGCGGCTTCAAGTCTCTCAAAGAAGGTCAGAAAGTGACCTTTGAAGTTGTTCAAGGTCCGAAGGGCAAACAAGCCTCCAATATCCAGGCGGGTTAATTCCTGTTTGAGTTGTGAAAAAAAGCCCGCCACCTAGTGGCGGGCTTTTTTTCGAGTGCAATTTATGTGCAGGTACTTGCGTATGCAGGAGGGAAACGCGGATTTGCCGCTTCGGGACATAAATAATGAGCCGGGTTTTGTTGTTCAATAAGCCGTATGGAGTAATCTGCCAATTCAGCCGGGACGGTCTGCACCCGACGCTGGCAGATTACATATCTGTTGCAGATTTTTATCCCGCAGGGCGTCTGGATACCGACAGCGAAGGGCTGCTATTGCTGACCGATGATGGAAAGCTGCAACATCGCGTCACCGATCCCAAGCATAAGCTGCCCAAGACTTATTGGGTGCAAGTAGAAGGCGTTCCAAACGAGACCGCTCTCGAACGTTTGCGCAACGGTTTGCAGCTCAAGGATGGGCCGACGTTGCCTGCGCAGGCGAGCATAATGAAAGAGCCGGTGGAACTCTGGCAACGCGATCCACCGGTTCGTTTTCGCAAAGACATTCCCACCAGTTGGCTGCAGACTCACTATTCGCGAAGGCAAGAATCGCCAAATTCGACGAATGACGGCCGCAGTCGGCTATCCTACCTTGCGTTTGATTCGGTACTCTATTGGCGATTGGTCGCTGGACGGAATCGCGCCCGGTTGCTGGTCCAACAGGAATATATAACCATTAATATCAGAATGGGTAAATGTCTGTCTGTCGTCAGATGCTGTCCTTGCATCGCCAAAACATCACCGGATCGTCAGCTCTATCGCCTGTTAACGCACATATATGGCCGTGGCACGGTTGTTGCGATAGTACTTTTCAGAGATTCCCGAGAATGTCGGGGACGAATGAAAGGAGAGTGCATGAAATCGGTTTGGTTTGGGATTGTTTTTATTCTGGTGTATGGCTTGTTCTCGATGAAGAGTCAGGCAGCCACACAAGTGCCGACGGCGAATTCTGAATTGCGCAGTCGGTGAACGGCAACGGCACGTCCTTCTGTTGCAGGTCGTAGCCTCAATGGTAAGGTGCTGCGTTGTAGGCAATTACGCAGAAGCCACCTGACGAACTCGTGAAGAAAGCGGCCCGAGCCTATACCAATCGTCGCAACCCTTATGGGGACGGGTATGCATCGCAGCGCGTCGTGGAGGCCACGCTGCGATAAACCAGCTTCTTCCAAGACGGAAGCACAGGGTATAATGCGCGCCTTTCAAATGTAGGAGCGGAACATGCCCATCTACGAATATCGTTGCAGCAGTTGCGACGTCCAAAAAGACGTGATGCAGAAAATCAGCGACGCGCCGCTGACCCTATGCCCGGAATGTGGCCAGGAAACTTTCGTCAAACAGATCAGCGCGGCCGGATTTCAGCTTAAAGGCAACGGTTATTACGCCACTGATTTCAAGAACAAGCCTGCCCCCCAGTGCGAGCCGTCGGCCTGCGCGGCCTGCCCTGCTGCGGGTACGCATTCGTGAAGAAATATCTTCTGACAGGCTTGATCGTGTGGGTTCCACTGGGTATCACCCTGTGGGTGCTGAACCTTATCATCGGCACGTTGGACCTGACATTGACCTTGTTGCCCGCGCACTGGCGGCCTGACTGGTTTCTGGGCTTCCATATTCCCGGCTTGGGAGTGATCCTGACAGTGGTGGTTGTGCTGACCACAGGTTTGCTAGTACGCAATGTCTTCGGCCAGCAGCTTCTGATTTATTGGGACGGTCTGTTGCGCCGTATTCCTTTCGTCAACGCCATTTATAACAGCGTCAAACAAGTCAGCGACACGCTGTTGTCGGAAAACGGCAATGCATTCGGTAAAGTACTTCTGGTGCGTTATCCGCATCCAAATTCGTGGTCGCTGGCCTTTCAGACCAGCGTGCCGGGCGAAGTGATGCGCGTGCTTGAGGGTGAAGAATATGTGGGTGTATTCGTGCCGACCACGCCGAGCCCGGTGAACGGCTTCTATTTCTACGTGAAAAAGTCCGAAACAGTCGAACTGGATATCAGCGTGGATGCCGCTTTCAAAGCCATCATTTCGATGGGCGTGGTGACCACTCCCGATGCAGTGCAACTTCCCAGACCTAATTTGTAATCCTTCCTTTTGTTTCTCTGATTGAACTGAATCTCTATGCGAACTCATTATTGCGGACAACTCAACGTTACTAACCTCGGCCAAACCGTCACCCTGTGCGGATGGGCGCATCGCCGCCGCGACCACGGCGGGGTGATCTTCATCGACCTGCGCGACCGCGAGGGTCTGGCACAGGTGGTATGCGATCCCGATCGCGCCGACATGTTTGCCATCGCCGAATCGGTGCGCAACGAATTCGTGCTGAAAGTCACCGGTCGCGTACGCCGCCGCCCCGAAGGTACCGAGAACAAGAATATTCCCAGCGGCGAGATCGAGCTGCTGTGTCACGAGATCGAGGTATTGAACGTCGCGGTCACACCGCCGTTCCAGCTGGACGACGAGAACCTGTCCGAGAACGTGCGCCTCACGCATCGCGTGATCGACCTGCGCCGCCCGCAAATGCAGAAGAACATGATGCTGCGTTACCAGACTGCGCGCGCGTTCCGCCGCTTCCTCGACGACAAGGGCTTTATCGATATCGAGACACCGATGCTGACCAAGTCCACGCCGGAAGGTGCGCGCGATTACCTCGTGCCGTCGCGCGTGCATGCCGGCGAGTTCTTTGCGTTGCCGCAGTCGCCGCAGTTGTTCAAGCAACTGCTGATGGTGGCCGGCTTCGACCGCTATTACCAGATCACCAAATGTTTCCGCGACGAAGACCTGCGCGCCGACCGCCAGCCCGAATTCACCCAGGTGGATATCGAGACATCCTTCCTGACGGAAGAGCAGATCATGGCGATCATGGAAGAAATGATCCGTACCGTGTTCAAGGAGGTATTGAACGTGGCGCTGCCCAATCCGTTTCCGCGCATGACTTATGCGGAAGCGATGGCGCGTTTCGGTTCGGACAAGCCGGACTTGCGCGTGACGCTGGAAATCACCGAAGTGACTGATGCGGTTAAAGACGTCGCGTTCAAGGTGTTTGCCGGAGTCGCCAATTCCGAAAACGGCCGCGTGGCGGCTTTGCGCGTACCGAACGGCGGAACGTTCTCGCGCGGCGAGATCGACGAGTACACCAAGTTTGTCGGCATCTACGGTGCCAAGGGTTTGGCTTACATCAAGGTCAACGACATCACCCAGTTGAACGAGACCGGCCTGCAATCGCCTATCGTGAAGAACCTCAACGAAGCGGCGCTGAAAACCATCATCGAGCGCACCGGTGCGCAAAACGGCGATATCATCTTCTTCGGTGCGGACAAGGCCAAGATCACCAACGACGCGCTGGGCGCGTTGCGCAGCAAGATTGGCCACGAAAAAGGTTACCTCAACGGCAAGGCGTGGGAACCGCTGTGGGTGGTGGACTTCCCGATGTTCGAATACGACGACGAAGGCAAACGCTGGAACGCTTGCCACCATCCGTTCACTGCACCCAAGGACGAGCATCTCGCGCTGCTGGAAAGCGATCCCGGCAAGTGTCTGGCCAAGGCCTACGACCTTGCTTTGAACGGTTCCGAGATTGGCGGCGGCTCGGTGCGTATCCACAAGGAAGACGTGCAAAGCAAGGTGTTCCGCGCGCTCAATATTGGCGCCGAAGAAGCGCAGCTCAAGTTCGGATTCCTGCTGGATGCGCTGCAATACGGCGCACCTCCGCACGGCGGCCTGGCCTTCGGTCTGGACCGTATCGTCACCATGATGACCGGCTCCGAATCGATCCGCGACGTGATCGCCTTCCCCAAGACGCAGCGCGCGCAATGTCTGTTGACGCAAGCGCCGTCTCCGGTGGATGAAAAACAGTTGCGCGAGTTGCACATCCGCGTGCGTCAGCCGGCAACGACCGAGACACCCAAGGAATAGGATGCGGCGCGTGACTCAAGCATGGTGGGGGCTGCTGCTGTGCTTGCTGCTGTGCTTGCCCGCACAGGCGCGCAGTCATCATGCGCATGACGCCGCCACTTCAACGATCGCCGTCTCCGAGTTGCCGCCGGAAGCCCGTGCGACTTTTCAGCTTATCAAACAGGGCGGCCCGTTTCCCTATGCTCGTGACGGCGTGACGTTCGGCAACTACGAGCATGCCTTGCCGCAGCAACGCGCGGTTATTACCACGAATATACGGTGACGTACGCCGGGCGTTCACAATCGCGGACCGCGTCGTATCGTGTGTGGCACGGTACCCGCGAGGAGTGGGCCGATGGGTTCACCCGTAAAGGGTACGCCGCAGACACTCGCCCTCTGGGCGGTCTTGGCGCAGCCCCGCTGCTGCGCAGCGACCCATTCGCACTGGCGGAATGTTATTACAGCGATGACCATTACCGGACATTCAGGCGCATCAAGGAGGCAAGCGAATGATCGACCTGTGCGGACGTTTACAGAATGTACATGAGGCGGGCGTGTATCGCCTTAATTGTCCGCTGGACGATTTGCGGGCAAGCGCGACGCAGAGCGGATTTGTCGTGTTTGAAGCAAACATCAAGGACGCTGACGGAAAAGGCGAAGTGCTGGCGGAAATGGCAAGAGCAACCGCGGCACCCGACTGGTTTGGCCATAATTGGGATGCGCTGGCCGACGCGCTGGGCGATCTGTCGTGGCATCCTGCAGCAGGGTATGTGTTGCTGTTGCACGGCGAACCGTCAAGCGAGGCAACCTTGGATGACATTCTCAATGCCACCATATCGTTCTGGAAGTTGCAGGGAAAAGCGTTCTGGGTATTCATCGCGTAATGCCCATCTTTAAACAGCCAATCTCCACACTGATCGTCATTTATACTTCCGCCTTGGACGTGCTGCTGCTGGAGCGTGCGGATCACCCCGGCTATTGGCAATCGGTCACCGGCAGCCGCGATGGCGACGAATCGTTGCGCCAGACCGCGATACGGGAGGTGGGTGAGGAGACGGGACTGGATGCCAACCGTTATGAGCTCACCGATTGGGAAGTGCAGAATGTGTACGACATTTATCCCGAATGGATGCACCGCTATCGTCCCGGCACCACACACAACACCGAGCATGTATTCGGCTTGCAACTTCCGCAGCAAGTCGTCGTCCAATTATCACCGCGCGAGCACCTGAACTATCAGTGGTTGCCCTGGGGCGAGGCGGCGGACAAAGTCTTCTCGCCGAGCAACCGTGCGGCGATACTGCAATTACCGGAACGGATTCAACATGGCTGAAAATATCATCTCTATTGCCTACGAGCACCCGGATACTGCACAGACCAGTTGCAGTACGGCACATGCATGGGCGAAAAAACCGCGTGAACCCGAGGCGGGCGAAAAGGCCGATCTGATCGCGCGCATCAAACACATGCTCAAGGAGCAGGATGCGGTGCTGGTGTCGCATTACTACGTGCACCCGGATCTGCAGGATCTGGCGGAAGCGACCGGCGGTATCGTTTCCGATTCTCTGGATATGGCCAATTTCAGTCACCAGCATCCTGCCAAAACGATAGTCGTCGCAGGTGTGCGTTTCATGGGCGAGACCGCGAAGATACTGAATCCGGAGAAGCGCGTGCTGATGCCCGATCTGGAAGCGGAATGCTCGCTCGACCTCGGTTGCCCGATAGACGAATTCTCCGCATTCTGCGATGCCCATCCCGATCGCACCGTGGTGGTGTATGCCAACACCAGCGCAGCAGTGAAAGCGCGCGCCGACTGGATGGTGACCAGCTCGATTGCATTGCCCGTGGTGCAGCACCTCAAGGAGCAGGGCAAGAAAATATTGTGGGCGCCAGATCGCCATCTGGGGAGCTACGTGCAGGAACAGTCCGGTGCGGACATGTTGCTGTGGCAGGGCTCGTGTATCGTGCACGACGAATACAAGGCCAGGGAACTCATCGAGCTTGAAAGTGCAACATCCGGGATCGCTCGTGCTGGTGCATCCCGAATCACCGCGTGCGGTGGTCAAACTGGCAGATGTAGTCGGCTCCACGTCTCAGCTTATCAAGGCCGCCCAGAAGTCCGCTGCCAGGGAATTCATTGTGGCGACCGACAACGGCATCCTGCACAAGATGCGCACGTTGTGCCCGGACAAGATATTTCTCGAAGCGCCTACCGCTGGAGTCGGCGCGAACTGCACCAGTTGCAGCCATTGCCCGTGGATGGCAATGAACGGGTTGATCAACCTGGCGGAAGTGTTGGAACGCGGCAACAACGAAATTCATGTCGATCCTGCGATCATTCCGCGCGCGGTGTTGCCGATCCGACGCATGCTGGATTTTGCCAAACTGATCAAACTACCCACGAGCGGCATCGGCAACGCCTGAAATACATTCGGTCGCGAGGATCGCGCACGGTCTGACATTGATTGGGTAGAATGCCATTCCATGACCACCCTCAAGATCGCCACCTACAATATCCACAAAGGTTTCTCACAGTTCAATCGCCGCGTGGTTCTGCACGAGTTGCGTGAACGGTTGCGCGAACTGGATGCCGATATCCTGTTCTTGCAGGAAGTGCAGGGCGAGCACGCGGGGCATGTGCAGCGCCATGCCGATTATCCTCCCGGTCCGCAGCACGAATTCCTCGCCGACGAATTCTGGGCGCACCATGCGTACGGCATGAATGCGATTTACGACGAAGGGCACCACGGCAACGCTATTCTCAGTCGTTTTCCCATACTGCAGACCATTAACACAGATGTCTCCGCGCACCGCTTCGAAAGCCGCGGCTTGCTGCACTGCGAGGTCGATATCGGTGGGCTGCGCGTGCATTGCCTGTGCGCGCACTTCGGGCTGTTTGCCAAGGGGAAGCGTGTCCAACTGCGCGCGCTGGTGGAATATGTATTGAGCGAGATACCAATCGATGCGCCCCTGCTCATTGCGGGCGATTTTAACGACTGGCGCAATCAGTTGAGCCTTACACTGGCGAATGAACTGCGTGTGCAGGACGTATTCGATCTGCACAAGGGGAAGCCCGCGCGCAGTTTTCCTTCGAGAGTTCCGCTGTTTCGCCTGGATCGCATTTACGTACGCGGCTTCGACGTGCAAGTCTGCGATGTACATTTTGGCGGCAAATGGCTGCGCTTGTCCGACCACGCCGCACTTTCCGCGCAACTGGAAAGTGTATGAAAAGTTTTCATCGTGTCTCCGGTAATGAATTGATGCTGCTGCAGACCGGATCGGCATTTTTTCCGCAACTATGTGCGGCTATCGACGCTGCCAAGCGTACCGTTTATCTGGAGAGTTACATTTTTGCCGCCGACGAGATCGGGCACAAGGTTGGTCAGGCGTTGCAACGGGCGGCGGAGCGCGGGGTGTCGGTACGGGTATTGCTCGACGGTTTCGGGTCTGCCGAATTGCCAGGATTGTTTGTGGACGAGCTGCGCAAATTCGGGGTGGAAGTTCAATGGTTCAGGCGCGAAATTTCTCCCTTCACCATGCGCCGTAGCCGGATGCGTCGATTGCGCCGCATGCACCGCAAACTGGCGGCGATGGATGGCGAGGTGGCTTTCGTCGGTGGCATCAATATCATCCACGACATCCCCGCGAGGCTGGAATTCGATGCCCCCCGTCTGGATTACGCCGTGAGGATACAGGGTGAGCTGGCTGGTGAAGTCCAGGCAGTGATGCAACGCCTGTGGGAGATGGTGTCGTGGGCGGCGTTCCGCAAGCGCGTCAAAGAAGCGGGATGGCGTTTGTATCGGACCAAACCGCGTCCTGCCTCCAATGTACATCTTGTGTTGCGCGACAACGTGCGGCATCGGCGCGACATCGAACGCGCCTATCTGAATGCGATTGCTCGCGCCAAAAAAGAAGTGATTGTCGCCAACGCTTACTTTCTTCCCGGACGTCTGTTTCTGCGAGCCCTGATACATGCGGCGAGGCGCGGGGTACGTGTAATGGTGGTGGTGCAGGGCAAGGTGGAATATCGTTTGCAGCATTACGCCACGCTTGCGTTGTATGGACGCTTGCTCGATGCGGGTGTGGAAATATACGAATATCACGCCAGTTATCTGCACGCCAAAGTTGCGGTAGTGGACGGAGAGTGGGCGACGGTGGGTTCTTTTAATATTGATCCGTTCAGTCTTTTCTTGGCGCGCGAGGCGAATTTGCTCGTTCAGGACGCCGATTTTGCCGCCGAGTTGCGCAGCAGTCTGCTGGGTTCGGTCAAGCGCGACGGGCGACGAGTCAAGCTCGCACGTCCCAATCTGGTCACACGTCTGTTGTCGCTTGTGAGTTATGGATTGATACGCTTTATCATCGGTGTGCTGCGCCTTTCCAAACCGCGTTGACGAGGCTTTCCATCACTCCTGGGCGTTGAAAAAAACAACGTCCAGGCAAATGCGCTGGCGCGGTTAATTGACACTACCGTTTACGGCGCGGAGAATTCGGACGCGGGTAATCGCACACAGAACAAACGCGTGCACACCAGATAGGGAAAGCGATGAACAGCAAAGCGGCGCCGCAGCACCGAAGCGCGGGAATGAACAAGGAGGCAATCCAGGTCTCGCTTGTCGATCACCTGATCTATACCAGCAGCAAATACCACACCGACGCCACCACATTCGACTGGTTCCAGATCACGGCATTAGCTGTGCGCGACCGTCTGGTAGAACGTTGGATGGAGACCATGCAGCGTTATTACGAGCAAGACGTCAAACGTACTTACTACCTGTCGCTTGAGTTCCTGATGGGGCGCACCCTGAGCAACGCCATGCTTAATCTGGGGATACAAGAACAAAGCAAGGCAGCGTTGTACGAACTGGGGCTGGAATTTGAGACGATTGCCGAGATCGAAACCGATGCGGCGCTGGGTAACGGAGGACTTGGCCGTCTTGCTGCATGCTTCCTCGATTCCATGGCGACGCTCGACCTGCCTTGTTACGGCTATGGAATTCGCTACGAATACGGAATGTTCCGCCAAAGCATCGAGAACGGCGTACAGATGGAACACCCTGACAACTGGCTGCGTTACGGCAATCCATGGGAATTTCCCCGACCCGAATTGCTGTATCCGGTGAAGTTTCACGGGCGCGTGGTGGAATACAAGCAGGAAAACGGTCTGTTGCGGCATCACTGGGTGGATACCGACGATGTGATGGCAATGGGATATGACACCCCGGTTCCGGGTTACGGCGGCAAGACGGTCAACAATATGCGACTGTGGGCTGCGAAATCCTCACGCGACTTTGATTTGCGATATTTCAATCAGGGCAACTATATTCAGGCAGTCGCCGACAAGAATGAATCGGAGAACCTGTCCAAGGTGCTCTATCCGAACGACACCACCGAAATGGGGCGTGGATTGCGCCTGAAGCAGCAGTATTTCTTTGTCAGTGCATCGCTGCAGGACATGCTGTTCCGCTACAAGAAGAATCACGATAGCTGGGCGCAACTGCCGGACAAGCTCGCCGTACAACTGAACGACACGCATCCGTCCATCGCCATCGCCGAGATGATGCGCCTGCTGGTGGATGTTCATCACCAAACCTGGGATGACGCCTGGAGTCTGACTACCCGTATTTTCTCCTATACCAACCACACGTTGATGCCGGAAGCTCTGGAGACCTGGCCGGTGGCAATGTTCGGGAGCCTGTTGCCGCGGCACTTGCAGATCATCTATGAAATCAATCATCGTTTCCTGCAGCAGGTGATGCATCAATTTCCCGGCGACGGCGAGTTGCTGCGACGGCTGTCCATCATCGATGAGCGCGATGGTCGCCGCATGCGCATGTCGCATCTGGCCATCATCGGCAGCCATACCGTAAACGGTGTGGCTGCCCTGCACACCGAGCTGATGAAACGCACGATCTTTGCCGACTTCGAACGGGTGATGCCGGGCAAGATTATCAATATCACAAATGGCGTCACGCCGCGGCGTTGGCTTAACCAGGCCAATCCCGGATTGGCCAGATTGATTACCGAACGTATCGGAGACGGATGGGTGACCGATCTCGACCAGTTGAAGAAATTGCGGGAGTTTGCCGAAGATGCCGTGTTTCAGCAGCAATTCCGCGCGGTCAAGTTGGCGAACAAACAACGCCTCGCCGAGCTTATAAAAAAGAAACTCGGTATAGACGTTGATTGTGCCTCGCTGTTCGATATTCAGGTAAAACGGATCCACGAATACAAACGCCAACTGCTCAACGTGCTGCATGTGGTCACGTTGTATAACCGGATCCGTTCGGGTGCCTATCCCGACATCGTGCCGCGTACTGTGATCATCGCTGGCAAGGCGGCGCCCGGTTATGCGATTGCCAAACTCATCATACGGCTCATCAACGACATCGCGGATATCGTCAACAACGACCAGCAAGTCGGCTGCAAGCTGAAATTGGTATTCATGCCCAACTACGATGTAACAAATGCCGAGCTCATCGTGCCCGCTGCCGATCTGTCCGAGCAGATATCCACAGCCGGCACGGAAGCCTCCGGTACGGGCAACATGAAGCTGGCACTGAACGGTGCGCTGACCATAGGCACGCTGGACGGTGCGAACATTGAGATACGCGAAGAAGTGGGCGCGGAAAACTTTTTCCTGTTCGGGCTCACCACCGAAGAAGTCGAGGGCATGTACCGTCAGTCATACAACCCGAAGGACTATTACAACGGCAACGCGGAATTGAAACAGGCGCTGGATATGATTGCCAGCGGATTCTTCTGTCCGGGCGATTCCAGCCGGTATCAGGACATCGTCGATGCGCTGCTCAAGCGCGGCGACCGTTTCCTGTTGCTGGCAGACTATGCTTCCTATGTCGCTTGTCAGGACAAAGTGGACGAGTTGTATCTCGACCAGAAAGAATGGTCAAAACGCGCTATCCTCAATGTCGCAGGCATGGGAAAGTTTTCCAGCGACCGAACCATCCGCGAATATGCCGAACGTATTTGGCAGGTGGCACCGGTAGAACCAAAAATAAAAACGGGTGATTCATGAATAGAGTATTGGCAGGCGACATAGGCGGAACCAAGACACGACTGGCGATTGCGGAGGTGGCCGGCAATCAGCTGCACATAGAGTACGAGAACAGCTATCCGAGTCGCGACTTCGAGACTTTTGAAGCCTTGCTGGCTGACTTCCTGAGGGACGTACAAGCTCCCGCACACGCAGCTATTGGAATTGCTGGGCCGGTGCGCGGCCGGGCGGTACGTCTCACCAATCTGCCCTGGTATATAGAAGCCGATAATTTGCAGCGGCGCTTTGGCCTGAAGACTTGTGATTTTCTTAACGATCTTGAAGCGACCGCATACGGACTTCCGGCTTTGGGTGCTGAAGACCTGTTTACGTTACAACCGGGCGAACCGGGGGAGCGCGGCAACGCCGCAGTGATTGCAGCCGGAACTGCGCTGGGCGAAGCCGGGCTCTACTGGGACGGAATACACCACCATCCCTACGCCACCGAAGGCGGCCACACCAGCTTCAGCCCGCAAAACGAACTGGAAATTGACTTGCTGCGCTATCTGCAACCTTTGTACGGGCACGTCAGTTGGGAGCGCGTTGTTTCCGGCATGGGGCTGCTCGACCTGCATAACTTCCTGCGCGTCTACCGGAAATCCACAGTGCCACCGTGGTTGAACGAGGAAATCCAAACAGGTGTTGCTGGAGCGGCCATCTCGAACGCTGCACTGGCGGGCAGTGATGATATCTGCGTCGAGACGATGGACATCTTTGTCCGGCTATACGGCGCAGAAGCAGGCAATCTTGCCCTGAAGGCGATGAGTCGCGGTGGCATGTACGTGGGAGGTGGCATCGCGCCCAAGATATTGCCGTTGCTTCAGCGCGGCAGCTTCATTGAAGCTTTCCTGAGTAAAGGAAGGATGCGTTATGTGCTGGAAACAATGCCTGTGCGCGTGATATTGAACGAAAGGGCCGCGCTGTACGGTCCCGCACTCCGCGCAGGACAAGCCGCAAGTTCGTAGAAATGCACGCGGAAGGTGCGTTGTGTGCCATCCGGGGGCGTTTAATTCGTCCCGCGAAGTACTCCGTCGATCCACTATCCTTTTAGAATCAACATAAAACCTGATTGGCATGGCGCTTGCTGCTACCGTGGTGAGAGCGGCCTCGAGGCTCCACTCAGCGCTTTCATGTATCTCCTCCAGTTTTGAGCATCCTTGCGGATGCTCATTTTTTTGGGTTTGCGCAGCAGGCTATAATACTTTCCGTCAATTAACGTAATGCCCAGATGAAACATTATTCGAGTTCTTCCTCCACGCCAACACGCACAGACTGGCGGGTCATCCGCAGCATGGTGCCCTACCTGATGGAATTCAAGGTCCGGGTGGTTGCGGTGATCGTGCTGCTGGTACTGGCCAAGCTGACCAATGTGGCCGTGCCGCTGGTGCTCAAGGCGATCGTGGACGCAATGGGCAAACCGCAGGCGATGCTTGCCATTCCGGTATTCCTGGTTATCGGCTATGGCCTGTTGCGGTTGTTCAGTACGCTCTTCGGCGAGTTGCGCGATGCCTTGTTTGCCAAGGTCACGCAGCGCGCCATCAGACGGGTTGCCCTGCAGGTTTTCGAACACCTGCACAGCCTGAGCTTGCGTTTTCATTTGGAACGGCAAACCGGCGGCGTGTCGCGCGACATCGAGCGCGGAACGCGCGGCATCAGTTTCCTGCTTACTTTTCTTCTATTCAACATCCTGCCCACGCTGTTGGAAATCGGCTTGGTGGCGGGCGTCCTGTTCTACAAATACAACCCGTGGTTTGCCATCATCACGTTCGCCACGCTGGTCATCTACATCGCCTTTACCCTGACTATCACCGAATGGCGCATGGTGTTCCGCCGCACCATGAACGACATGGATTCGAAAGCTAATACGCGAGCCATCGACAGCCTGATCAATTACGAGACGGTCAAGTATTTCGGCAATGAACGTTACGAAGTCGACCGATACGACGAGCAGATGCAACGCTGGGAAGTTTCGGCAGTGCGCAACCAGACGTCACTGGCGACGCTCAACGCCGGCCAGAGCATCATCATCGCCATCGGCGTGACGTTGCTCATGCTGCTGGCTGCGGATGGGGTGGCCAAGGGCACGATGACCATAGGCGATCTGGTGCTGGTCAACGTGTACATGTTGCAGCTCTACATGCCGCTGCATTTTCTGGGTTTCGTCTATCGCGAAATCAAGAACGCCCTGGCCGACATGGAGAAGATGTTCCGCCTGCTGGACGTGAGCCGCGAAGTGCAGGATACGCAGTATGCGCTTCCGCTCAAGTTGAACGGCGCTGCAGTCCGTTTCCAGAACGTCGACTTTTCGTATGATCCGGCACGCGAGATTTTGCACGAGGTGAGTTTTACCATTCCGTCAGGACACACGGTGGCGGTGGTGGGGGCAAGCGGCGCGGGCAAATCCACACTGTCGCGCCTGCTGTTCCGCTTTTACGATGTGAACGGTGGCAGCATCTCGATAGACGGACAGGATATTCGCAGTGTCACGCAGGCCAGTTTGCGGGCGGCCATCGGCATCGTGCCGCAGGACACGGTGCTCTTCAACGACACTATTTATTACAACATCGCCTATGGCCGGCCGAATTCCTCGCGCGAAGAAGTGATCGCGGCGGCGCAGTCGGCCCATATCCACACCTTCATCGAATCCTTGCCGCAGGGGTACGACTCCATGGTGGGCGAGCGCGGTCTCAAGCTTTCCGGAGGCGAGAAGCAGCGCGTGGCCATCGCGCGCGCGATTTTGAAGAATCCGGCAATTCTGATCTTTGACGAAGCGACTTCGGCCCTGGATTCCAAGTCGGAAAAAGCCATCCAGGACGAGCTGCGCAACATCGCGCAGAACCGCACCACCCTTGTAATCGCGCACCGTCTGTCGACTATCGTTGACGCTCATCAGATTCTTGTGATGGAGCAAGGCCGTATTATTGAGCGCGGAAATCATCGTAACTTGCTGGAAAAACAGGGAATTTATGCGCAGATGTGGGCCTTGCAGCAGCAGGAAGAGCCTTTGGCAATTTTGTAACAATCGTTGAATCCTGTTGTTTTTTTAAGGTATCCTCCGAGCCGTGTTTGAGAACCAAAGGGGAATCATGTTTAAAACGATCATCATGCTGGCCTTGTCGGGTCATGTGCTATTGGCGCATGCGGCGGACATTGAAGACGCGACCGGGGTAGTGCGCGATGACCAAGCGGCCGCCGCGGTACAATCGACGATCGCGACATATGACCGTATGCCGGCTCCGAGATTGCAGTCCGCCATCGCAATGATCTACGACGAGCAGGATCAGCGTCCGATCTATTCCAAGAATGCCGAACATGTCGTTCCTATTGCCTCCATTACCAAGCTGATGACAGCCATGGTGATTCTGGATGCGAAACTGCCGATGGACGAACCGATCAGTATCAGCGCGGAAGACCGCGACCATTTGAAGGGATCGCATTCGCGCATGCGCAACGGCATGACCTTGCCGCGCGGGGAATTGATCAGGCTGGCATTGATGGCTTCCGAGAATCGTGCCGCCGCGGCGTTGGCGCGCACCTATCCGGGTGGAACGCCGGTGATGCTGGCCATGATGAATGCCAAGGCGCAAGAATTGGGAATGACCTCCACCCGTTTCTTCGATCCGACCGGTCTGAACAGCACCAACGTTTCGACTGCGCAGGACCTGGTCAAGATGGTGATGGCAGCACAAGGTTATCCCGATATTCAGCGTTCCACCACGACGGGTTCGCAGGTTGTGCAATTTGACGGTCGCCGCTCGCTGCATTTCAGCAATACCAATCCCCTGGTGAGAAATTCGGATTGGGAAATCGGTCTCAGCAAGACAGGCTATATCAGCGAAGCCGGACGTTGCCTGGTGATGCAGGCAAAGATTACCAACCGTCCGGTCGTGATCGTTCTGCTGGATTCCTGGGGCAAGCGCACCCGGGTCGGCGATGCGGTCCGCATCAAGCATTGGATGGAGAATGCAGTTTCCGGCAATATCCGACATGCGAGTTACCGCAGGTACGAGCGATGATTCGGCGGTCATAATCGACCGCACATACAAAAAAGGGGCGTAAGCCCCTTTTTTATTTCCGGGATTCAGCGGGACGAACACGCAGAGCAGGCGGTCTTGACGGGTTTTCGCTCGGCAGTCATTTCTTGTCTTTCCCGGTTACCGGGTTATGCCAGCGCCCATCTGCTGCAATGAGTGCTTCCGCCTGCTTTGGCCCCCAGCTGCCTGGTTTGTAGGGAAGAACCCCATGATGTGTCTCCAGAACCGGGTCGACTACAGCCCAGGCAGCCTCAACCGCGTCCTCGCGCGTAAACAGCGCGCCATCGCCTGCCATGGCATCGCTCAACAGACTTTCATACGGTGTTTCTGCACCCTGATGTTCGTCCTGCAGATAGAGTTCGCGCTGCTCGCCAACGAAGGCCTTGCCGTCGCACTTGACGCGTGCGGCGAGCGCGATGGCGGAGTCGGGGGAAAGCCGGAAGCGCAGATAATTGGTGCGCCCATTGACCGGATGTGAATCGTCGAACAGTCTTTGCGGCGGGGCTTTCAATTCCACCAGGACCTCGGCTGCCGTCGTTGCGAGGCATTTGCCGGAACGCAGGTACCACGGCACGCCCGCCCAGCGCCACGAGTCGATGTACAGGCGTAGCGCGCAGAAGGTCTCGACGTCCGATTTTTTCGCCACCCCCGGTTCCTTGCGGTAACCGGTGTACTGTCCGCGCACCACATCGTCTGCTACCAGCGGACGCATGGCCTGGAACACCTTGGCTTTCTCGTTGTGGACGGCGCCGAAGCCCTGATACGCGGGCGGCTCCATGGCCAGCAATGCGACGATCTGGAACAGGTGATTCTGGATGACATCGCGCAGGCAGCCGGCACTTTCGTAAAATGCGCCGCGACCCTTCACGCCAAAATCCTCGGACAGCGTGATCTGCACACTGGCCACGTTGTCGCGGTTCCAGATCGGTTCGAGGAACGAATTGGCAAAACGGAAATAGAGGATATTCATGATCGCCTCTTTCCCGAGATAGTGATCGATACGGAAGATCGAGTCTTCTGCGAATACCGACAGCGCGATGCGATTGAGCTCGCGTGCCGATGCCAGATCGCGTCCGAACGGCTTCTCCACAATAACGCGCGCCTGTTTTGCCAATCCCGATGACCCCAGGTTTTTGATCACCGTGGCGAACAGCGCAGGCGGGATGGCAAGGTAGTACGCCGGGCGTTTGGCTGCGCCCAGTTTTTGCTTCAGCGCACCAAACGTTGCCGGGTCGTTGTAGTCGCCGGACACATATTGAAGCTGTGCAAGAAGGTGGTCGAGGGCAGGGCGGTCATCGATCTTGCCGGCTTGTCTGATGCTGTCTCTCACCCGTCTGCGCAGTTGCGCCAGCGTCCATTTTGACGACGCGACGCCGACCACCGGGACATCGAGCAGGCCGCGCTTGACCATCGCGTAGAGCGCCGGGAAAATCATTTTGTGGGCGAGGTCACCGGTTACGCCGAAGATCACCAGCGCATCCGCCGGCGCTGTGCGGATATGTTGATAGTCCATCTCAGCACCCGCCTTTCTTTTTCTCGTGCCCGCCGGGCGCCCCCTTTGCGAGTCTAATCGACCATGACATGCTTTACGTCTTGCCGGTTCAATTAGTGTGACTCAATCGGGTTTTGCGAATGGAGCTTGAAGAGATCCATGTCTTCTCAATGACGCGCCTAGATTCGCCGCCATATTATTTCTTGTGAGCCCGGTCTTGATACCTTGGTGCTATGGCCAGAGCAGGTTTCAGTTTCGACTGGGCTCTATTGTCGGGTTCACCAAAAATTGCATTAATCAACTGACTGGATAGCCGATCCGACCCGATGTGCCTTTTGCAGTGTAGTTTCCAGTAAATCTTCGTAAGATTCGCCCAATACATCGATGAAATTGTATGGCGTGGTCTTGACCAGATCACGGTTCATGGATTCTTCAAGCTTGGTCGTTTTGTTGTCGGGTGAGTGGTTACTCAAAATTGCGTTGATCAGCAGGCGGAAGGCCACGCCGACCTGATGTGATTTTTTCTGTGTACTTTCCAGTAAGGCTTCATAAACTTCACCCAAAGTATCAATGAAATCGTAGGGCTGAGCTATTCTTTTCATGTTATTGCTCCTTGTATTTAGTGAGATATTTTACGGTATGTTTTCTTGCATACTTTGTCTGACGGCACATTGGAGCCGTAGTTCCATTTGTTTCTGCAAGTTCACTTGTTCCGGTCGTGTAACAATTTCACGATCCACTCCGTATCGGCGCTTGATCTGACTGTTGTTTCAGTCGGCGAGCAGCGCTTTTGCTCGCGCGCAAACGTTGTCGACGGTGAAGCCATATTCGCGCAGTATGACGGCGGCCGGCGCAGAGGCGCCGAAGCGTTTCACGCCCAGCATGTCGCCGTGCGCGCCGATGTAGCGCTCCCATCCCTGCGCCACACCCAATTCGACCGCGAGCCGGGCGCGGACTGACGGAGGCAGCACCGCATCGCGTTCGGCTTGCGGCAATGCCTCGAACAGCTCCCAGCTCGGCATCGAGACGCAGCGCACCGCTATGCCTTGCTGTTGCAAACGTTCTGCTGCCGCCACGATGAGGCTGACTTCGGAACCGCTGGCAATCAGGATCAGTTGCGGCTTGCCGCCGGGAGCATCGCTCAGCACGTAGGCGCCACGGCGCAGTCCGTCTGCGGCGGCGTAGCGGCTGCGATCGAGCGTGGGCGTATCCTGCCTGCTCAATATCAGCAGCACCGGCCGGTCGCGCATTTCCAGCGCGACGCACCATGCGATGGCGGTTTCGTTGGCATCGCATGGACGGATCACGACGAGGTTCGGGATCGCACGCAGGCTCGCCAGTTGTTCCACCGGCTGGTGCGTGGGGCCGTCCTCGCCGACAGCGATGCTGTCGTGCGTGAATACGTGCACGACATGCAATCCCATCAGCGCCGCCAGCCGGATCGCCGGGCGCATGTAGTCGGAGAAGATCAGGAAGGTCGAACCGTAGGGGATAAAACCGCCGTGCGCCGCAAGGCCGTTGACGATGGCGCCCATCGCGTGCTCGCGTATGCCGAAGTGCAGGTTGCGTCCGGCATGGCTCCAGCCTGCGCTATCGGAACCCTGTTGGTCGATGTTCTTGTCCGGAGGTGGATTGAAGTCGCCCATGCCTTTCAAGGCTGTTTTCGTCGACGTGTCGAGGTCGGCAGAGCCGCCGGTCAGCGCCGGCAGTCTGGGGGCAATGGCATTCATCACCTTGCCGGATGCTTCGCGCGTGGCGAGCCCCTTGGCATCGGTTTGAAATACCGGGATGTCGGCATTCCAGCCCGGCGGCAATTCGCCGCGCAGGCGGTACTGAAGCTCTGCCGCCATATCCGGAAATGCCTTGGCGTAGGTGCTCATGCGTTCGTTCCACGCGGCCTCGTCTTGCGCGCCGCGT
This sequence comes from uncultured Pseudomonadota bacterium, assembly GCA_963718345.1. GTDB lineage: Bacteria > Pseudomonadota > Gammaproteobacteria > Burkholderiales > Gallionellaceae > Sideroxyarcus. The sequence goes on from CAVQZH010000004.1 coordinate 31,264, forward strand.
GCCACCGCTTCACGGAAATGCGCCAGCGCCGCGTCCGGTATCAGAAAGTCTGGTTCGGTCGGCCAGCCCAGTTTCTGTTTGGTCTTGCGCACGTTGTCCGCACCGAGCGGAGAGCCGTGCGCCTTGTAGCTGTCCTGCTCGGGCGAGCCGTAGCCGATATGGGTACGCACCAGGATCAGCGAGGGGCGGTCTGTTTCGGCCCGTGCTGTGGCCAGCGCGGCATCGATTGCTTCAATGTCGTTGCCGTCCGCTACCGATACGGTGTGCCAGCCATATGCCTCGAAGCGCTGCGCGCGATTTTCGGAAAAGCTGATGTCGGTACCGGCAGCCAGCGTGACGTAGTTGTCGTCGTAGAGGCAAGTGAGCTTGCCGAGTTTGAGATGGCCGGCCAGCGAGGCCGCTTCGGAGGCCACGCCTTCCATCAGGTCGCCGTCGCTGACGATGGCGTAGGTATGGTGATCGATGACGGCGTGACCGGGCCGGTTGTAGCGAGCGGCGAGCTGTGCCTCCGCGATTGCCATGCCGACCGCGTTGCCGAAGCCCTGGCCCAGCGGTCCGGTGGTGGTTTCCACGCCCGGCGTGTGCCCGCGTTCGGGATGTCCCGGCGCCTTGCTGCCCCATTGGCGGAATTGCCGGATATCGTCCAGAGAAAGATCGTAACCGGTCAGGTGCAACAGGCTATAGAGCAGCGCCGAACCGTGCCCGGCTGAAAGCACGAAGCGGTCGCGGTTAAACCAATGCGGGATTGTGCGGGTTGAACTTGAGCCAGCGCGTCCACAGCACGTAAGCCATCGGTGCAGCACCCAGCGGCAAGCCCGGATGTCCGCTGTTGGCTTTCTGAACCATGTCTACCGACAGGAAACGCAGGGTGTTGATGCATTGCTGATCGAGTTTGTTTGACATGGTTGTCTCCCGATTGATTGCAGGTGCTTAACATGGATACAGGGTTATGCGCCGGACCAGCGGTTTCGTCGTCGCTTGATGCAGGCCGCTGCTCGACGATGACAAGGAAACTTGTGCTGCGATTCATGAAGAAGCTATTTCAACGCCGCGGCGGGCGCAACGCAATGACCACAACTGCGACCAGGGCGATGAGAATGAATAGTTCTATGAACATGTGAATTTCCGATTGCGTTCCGTGTGAACATCCAAGTCTTGCCCGAACATGCTAGCACGAATGCCATTCGACTGACTTTCTGGCGGGGTTGCAGTCCTTTTAACATTTCTATAATATTGGAAATGTAGAATTAGAAGGAGGTGGAGATTGAAAATCGAACTGGCGGTAGAGGCATTGCCGGCATTGGCGCAGGAATCGCGTTTGTCGATCTTTCGTTTGCTGGTGCAGGCGGGGAAAGAAGGCGTGGCGGCTGGAGTTTTGGGGGAAAAATTGGGCATTCCGCCGGCCACGCTGTCGTTTCACCTGAAGACATTGACGCATGCCAAGCTGATCAAGTCGCGTACCGAGGGGCGTTTTGTGATCTATAGCGCCAACTTTACCGAGATGGACAAGCTCATCGCTTATCTCACCGAGCATTGTTGTGCAGGCGACGCGACGCAATGTGCGCCGCGTAAAATTTGTTAAATAGGAAGGGAAGGGATGATGCAAGCGGAAAAGATATTCAATGTCTTGTTTTTGTGTACGGGCAATTCGGCGCGAAGCATATTGGCTGAAGTATTGTTGAATCATCATGGTAAAGGAAAGTTCCGCGCTTACAGTGCGGGTAGTCATCCTGCCGGACAGGTGAATCCCGGTACTTTACGTTTTTTGCAGCGTAACGGTCTGTCTGCCGAAGGTCTGCGAAGCAAGGGTTGGGAAGAGTTTTCTAAAGAGGGCGCACCCGAACTCGATTTTGTTTTTACTGTGTGCGACAAAGCTGCCGGAGAAGTTTGTCCGATCTGGCCGGGGCAGCCGATGACTGCACACTGGGGTTTGCCTGATCCGGCTGCGTGCGAGGGCAGCGAAGCAGAAAAGGATAAGTTGTTTGACTGGTTGCGTCGCAACTATCCACCCGTATTCAGTTATTCATCAGCTTGCCGATTTCAAAGCTCGACAAGTTAGGACTGCAAAACAAGTTGCAGGAGATTGGAAAAACGTAGGCGCGGCGGTTGTTGGCAGACGAGGTGAAGCAGCGATCTCGAAATATTGAAAAGGGAAAATCGAAGTGAGTGAAAAGCAATACAACATACTGATTTTGTGTACCGGAAATTCCGCGCGCAGCATATTGGGCGAGGTGTTGTTCAACAGTCTGGGCAAGGGCAAATTCAAGGCATACAGCGCTGGCAGCAAGCCGGCGGGGAAAGTGAATCCTGGCGCATTGGAATGGCTGAAAGCGCAAGGGCATAGCACCGAAGGCCTGCGCAGCAAGAGCTGGGACGAATTTGCCGTACCCGGTGCGCCTGAATTCGATTTCATCTTCACGGTGTGCGACAACGCGGCCGGTGAAGCGTGCCCTCTGTGGCTTGGACATCCGGCCACGGCGCACTGGGGTATTCCCGACCCGGCGCACGTCGAGGGCGATGAGGCGCGCCGCGCCGCATTCGTGAAAGCTGCCGGTCAATTGACGCGACGCATCCAGTTATTCCTGAGTTTGCCTATCGATCAAATGGACAAACTTACCCTGAAAGAGAAACTCGCCGAAATCGGCCGTATCCAGGACTAAGGAGACAAACGTGATGAAGAAACTGCAAGTTTTCGATCCTGCCTTATGTTGCAGCACGGGCGTGTGCGGAGTCGATGTTGATCAGGCTTTGGTCGGCTTCTCGGCTGATGTGGATTGGGCCAAACAGAACGGGGCGCAGATCGAGCGTTTCAATCTCGCGCAGCAACCGCTGGCTTATGCTGAAAACTCGACTGTAAAAAGTTTCCTGGAAAGCGCCGGCCAGGACGGGTTGCCGTTGATTTTGCTTGATGGCGAAGTTGTTTTGTCCGGTCGCTATCCCAGTCGCGACGAGTTGATTAAATGGCTCGGCATTGCGTCAGCCCCCTCACTTTTTACCGACCAGGTTGCGGAACTGGTGGCTATCGGCGCCGCTATCGGCGCCAACTGCGAGCCTTGCTTCAAATACCATTACGATCAGGCGCGCAAACTTGGCGTCAGCAATCTGGATATGCGCTATGCGGTGGATCTGGCGCAGAAGGTCAAGGACACGCCCGCGCGCAATATGCTGGATTTGGCCGCACGCTATCTCGGCCCTGCCACGCAGGACACTACCGAGAAGGCGGGGGCATGTTGCGTTACGGCTCCGGGGACTATCGTCAAAACGGCCTCACAAGTGCTGCTGAACTGCCCATGAAATTTCTCGAACAGCACTCCACGCTTTTTGTTCTTCACTGGCAAAGGCGGGGTAGGCAAGACCTCGCTGGCCTGTGCCACTGCTGTGCGATCTGGCGGACGAGGGCAAACGCGTTCTGTTAGTAAGCACCGATCCTGCGTCCAATGTGGGGCAGGTATTCGGCATCAGCATCGGCAACGACATAACGTGCATCCCCAATGTTAAGACATTGTCAGCCTTGGAAATCGACCCGCAGGCCGCTGCGCAGGCTTATCGCGACCGTATAGTTGGACCTGTGCGTGGCTCGCTGCCGGAGGCTGTAGTCAAAAGTATCGAAGAGCAGCTTTCGGGCGCCTGTACTACCGAGATCGCCGCATTTGATGAATTTACCGAGCTGCTCACCGAAGCGGATTTGCTTGATCGATTCGATCACATCATTTTCGATACCGCACCCACCGGCCACACCATTCGTTTGCTGCAGTTGCCGGGTGCGTGGAGCGGTTTTCTGGATCGACAACCCGGAAGGCGCATCCTGCCTCGGCCCCTTGGCCGGACTGGAAAAACAGCGCCAGCGTTATAGCGATGCCGTTGCCGTACTGGCCGATTCACGCCGAACTAGATTGGTGCTGGTGGCGCGTGCGCAACGATCCACACTGCAGGAGGCGGCGCGCACCAGCGAAGAATTGGCGCTTATAGGGTTGTCACACCAGTATTTGGTAGTGAACGGCTGCATGCCCGTGAGTGAGATCGGCGATCCGGTTGCGCAGGCTATCTATAGTCGCGAGCAGGAAGCGCTGGCCGCCATGCCAGGGGCGTTGCGCGTTTTGCCGATGGATAGACGAAATTTGTTGCCATTCAATCTGGTCGGTATCGATGCACTGCGCGCGCTGATGAGCGAACAACCCATTGATGCAGCAATTGCCATTTTGCACCGGGATGCCGAGTGGCCCGATCTCTCTGCTTTGATCGATGAACTGGAAAAGCCGGGACACGGTTTGATCATGCTGATGGGAAAAGGTGGTGTGGGCAAGACCACGCTGGCAGCGGCGATCGCCGTTGAACTGGCTGCGCGCGGACATGCGGTTGATCTCACCACTTCCGATCCGGCAGCACATCTGGCAGAAACGCTGCAGGGTGAAATGTCGAATCTGAAGTTGAATCGCATCGACCCGCGTGTAGAAATTGAACGCTATTGCCAGCATGTACTCGACACCAAAGGCAAGAACCTGGATGCACAAGGGCGCGCCTTGCTGGAAGAAGACTTGCGCTCACCCTGCACCGAAGAGATCGCTGTGTTTCAGGCATTCTCGAACGTCG
>CAVQZH010000005.1:0-223459 GCA_963718345.1 uncultured Pseudomonadota bacterium
GACGTCACCATTGCGGACTGGCGGCCCGACGGACCTTCAGGCCGCCGAACTCAAGGTACTGGCGGGCGGTTCCATGACCGCGAGCCTGAATGAAATCGGCCCGCAATTCGAACGCGCCACCGGCCACAAGCTGGCGATGCATTTCGATTCCACGCCCAATCTGATCAAGCAAATCACCTCCGGCGCGCCGTTCGATCTGGCGGTCGTTCCGGTCGACGTGTTCAAGGATGCCGCCGCGAAGGCGCGGTTTGCGCCCGGCCCGACCATCGATATTGCCCGCGTCGGCTATGGCGTCATCGTCCGCGCCGGCATGCCCAAGCCCGACATCGGCACGTCCGAGGCGCTCAAGCAGGCGCTGCTCAAAGCGCAGTCCATCGCTTTCCTGCCGGAGAGCGCCGCCGGCGCCTATGTGCTGAGCGTGTTCGAGCGCCTCGGCATCGTCGAGGCGATGAAGGCCAAGACCAAGCCGCAAAAAGCCCCGGCGCAGATCGCGGCTGCGGTCGCGAGCGGCGAGGCGGAGCTCGGCGTGTTTCTCACCAACGTGCTGATCGCCCCCGGCGTCGAACTCGCCGGCGCATTCCCCGCCGAATTGCAGCAGGACCTGGTATTCACCAGCGCGGTCGCCGCCGACAGCAGGGAGGCCGAGGCCGCCAAGGCGTTCATCACGTATCTGAGAACGCCCGAGGCCGCCGCCATGATCAAGGCCAAGGGCATGACGCCCGGCTAAGCGCGCCGCATTATTGGATATCGCATGACCTCTCCCCGCTCTCGCCACTTTCTCCGTCGATGGCTCGACCAGATACGGCGTCGTCACCGAAGACGGAATCGTCGATCTCTCCGCGCGTTTCGGCAACGACTTTCCGACGCTGCGCGAAGTCATTGCAGCCGGCGCGCTGACGCGACTTGCCGAGGATGCCGGGCGATATCGGCCGGATTACGCGCTGGACGCCGTCAGATGGCTGCCGCCGATCCCAGCGCCGGAAAAGATCATCTGCGTCGGCGTCAATTACCCGGACCGCAACGCCGAGTATAAGGACGGCTCGGACGCGCCGATCTATCCGAGCCTCTTCGTGCGCTTTCCGGCTCGCTCGTCGCCCATGGCGAGCCACTGATTCGCCCGCGCGAATCCCCGCAGCTCGATTACGAGGGCGAGATCGCCCTGATCATCGGCAAGCGCGGCCGGCGCATCGAGGACGGCGACGCTGGACCATGTCGCCGGCTATCACGCTGTGCAACGAGGGCACGATCCGCGACTGGGTGCGCCACGGCAAGTTCAACGTGACGCAGGGCAAGAATTTCGAGGCCTCCGGCTCGCTCGGCCCCTTCATGGTCACGGCCGACGAGGTCGCAGGGCAGGACGTTGCGCATCGTGACGAGCGTCAATGGCGAGATGCGCCAGGACGACACGACCGACCGCATGATCTTCAGATGCCGACGCTGATCTCCTACATCTCGCGCTTCTGCACGCTGGAGCCGGGCGACGTCATCGTCACCGGCACGCCGACCGGCGCCGGCGCGCGCTTCGATCCGCCGCGCTATCTGAAGCCGGGCGACCGTACCGTCGAGGTCGAGGCCGAGAATATCGGCGTGCTGCGCAACGGCGTGGTCGACGAAGCCATCATGAACCTGCCCGCAAGCGAAGAGAAATAGCAATGACAGTGAGTTCCGGCGGCGAAGCCATCGTCTCAGGCCTGGTCGCGCACGGCGTCGATACCGTGTTCGGCCTGCCCGGCGCGCAGATCTACGGCTTGTTCGACGCGTTCCAGCAGGCGCAACTGAAGGTGATCGGCGCGCGCCACGAGCAGGCCTGCGGCTACATGGCCTTTGGCTATGCGCGCTCCAGCGGCAGGCCCGGCGTGTTCAGCGTGGTGCCCGGTCCGGGCGTGCTGAATGCGGGCGCGGCCCTGCTCACCGCGTTGGGCTGCAACGAGCCGGTGCTGTGCCTGACCGGCCAGGTGCCGACGGCCTTTCTCGGCAAGGGCCGCGGCCATCTGCACGAGATGCCGGACCAGCTCGCGACCTTGCGCACCTTCGTCAAATGGGCCGAGCGCATCGAATATCCCGACGCGGCGCCGGCGCTGGTCTCGCGCGCGTTCCAGGAGATGCTGTCGGGCCGGCGCGGGCCGGTGGCGCTGGAAATGCCGTGGGACGTGTTCACGCAGCGCGCGGAGGTCGGCGCGGCCAAACCGTTCGATCCGTTTCCGGCAGCCCTGCCCGATCCCGACCGGATCAAGGCCGCCGCCGCCCTGATCGCGGCCAGCAAGACGCCGATGATCTTCGTCGGCAGCGGCGCGATCGACGCCCGCGACGAAATCCTGGAACTCGCGGAACTGATCGACGCGCCGGTCGTGGCGTTCCGCAGCGGCCGCGGCATCGTCTCCAACGCGCATGAGCTCGGGCTGACCATGGCGGCGGCCTACCGGCTGTGGCCGAAGACCGATCTCATGATCGGGATCGGCAGCCGCATGGAATTGCCGGCGTCCTCGTTTCGCTGGCCGTTTCAGCCGGCCGGCCTGAAATCGATCCGGATCGATATCGATCCGTCGGAAATGCGCCGCTTTACGCCCGACGCCGCCGTGGTCGCCGATGCCCGCGCCGGCACGCGCGAGCTGCTCGCCGCCGTCGGCAAGGCCGGCTACAGGAAGACCAGCGGCCGCCGCGCCGCGATCCGCGAGGCTTCAGCGGCGGCGCTGCAGGAGATCCAGAAGGTCCAGCCGCAGATGGCCTATCTCAACATCCTGCGCGAGGTGCTGCCGGCCAACGCCATCGTCACCGACGAGCTGTCGCAGGTCGGCTTTGCCTCCTGGTACGGCTTTCCGGTTTACGAGCCGCGCACCTTCATCACCTCGGGCTATCAGGGCACGCTCGGCTCGGGCTTCCCCACCGCGCTCGGCGCCAAGGTCGCCAATCCCGATCGGCCCGTGGTCGCGATAACAGGCGATGGCGGCTTCATGTTCGGCGTGCAGGAACTGGCCACCGCCGTGCAGTTCAACATCGGCGTGGTGACGCTGGTGTTCAACAACAATTCATACGGCAACGTGCGGCGCGATCAGCGCGAGCGTTTCGAGGGCCGCGTGGTGGCGTCCGACCTGGTCAATCCGGATTTCGTGAAACTTGCGAAATCCTTCGGCGTGGGCGCGGCGCGGGTACGTCGCCGCAGGGTTTTCGCGCCGCGCTGGAAAAGGCGCTGGCGCATGGCGGGCCCTATCTGATCGACGTGGAAGTGCCGAAGGATTCCGAAACCACGCCGTGGACGTTCATTCATCCGGCGAAGCCTTGAGGTCCAGCGTCTCCGCCAGCACGCGAATTCTGAACACGGGCTTTCGGAACTCGTCCAGAAGCTCCATCCGCCATTCCGATTGTTGTTGCAGCTTGCGGGCAATGCCGCCGACCAGATCGCCGCAGACCCGGGTCATCTCCGCCCACGCGGCATCCCTGTCGGCGAGGTCAAATCCGTCGCCGGACGTACCCGAATAATTTCCGTTGCAAATTCGGAAGTAAAACAGCGGCACGTGCCGTTCCAAATGTTCTTCAGGCCACCGGCCCAGCCCAATCCAAAAAGTATCAGATAGTCGAAAATAACCCCGGCCGGTCGCTATTCAAATCCGCGCCCGCGCCGAATTGCCCGCAGATTACGGATAAGTCGCCATCGAGTCTTTACATCCCCCACGGGAGGAGAGCCGAAACACCGCGGGCGGCCCACGTGGGCACTTGCCCATATTTTTGCCGGTCCCCGGAGCGGTGCCGGGCATGAGATAGATCAAAAAGTCCGGCGCCGAGGCGGGCATAATTCAACCATGAAGGTCCTCCCAACCAGAAAGCGGTCGACCATGTTGAAAGATATCTCCGTCCTTCTTCCCGTTGACCGGCCCGCCGGCGCCTTGATCGATTGCGCCGCTTCGGTCGCAACCCTGTTTGAAGCGCATCTCGATGGCATCGCCTGCGTCTATCAGGCCATGAATCCGATGATCGCCTCGGAAGCGGCCGCCGTCGTCATGGCCGCCGAGTACGAAACGGGCGTCGAGCAGGCCGCGTCGTACTGGATCAATTCGAGATCGTCACCCGAAAGCTCGGCATCCCGCATGACGCCAAGAGCACGTTCGACGTCTCCTATGCGGCGACCCGCACCCTGACGCAGATGTCGCGGCTTTACGATTTGAATATCGTCGCCCAGCCGGACCGGTCAAATCCGAGTCAGACCGATTTCCTGTCCGAGGCGGTGCTGTTCGGTTCCGGACGGCCGATGCTGATGGTCCCCTACATCACCCGCGCTCCGATCAAGACCGATCGCGTGCTGATCTGCTGGGACGGCGGCATCCCGGCGACGCGGGCCGTCCACGATGCGATGCCGTTCCTTCGCAAGGCGAAGACGATCGACGTCGTTACCGTCAACGAGAAGGAAGACGCCGGCGAAGCATCCTCGGCGGCACTGATCGCTCACCTCGCCCGCCGCGACCTGGCGGCCACGCCCTCACCGGATCACGGCCGACGGCCCCAACATCCACAACGCCATTCTGTCGCTGGCGGCCGACAACAATACCGACCTGATCGTGATGGGCGGCTACGGCCATTCCAGACTCCGGGAATTCATCCTGGGAGGCACGACCCGCGGCATGTTCGAATCCCTCACTGTCCCGGCGCTGATCTCGCACTTGATCGGGGGTCGCGTGACCTATCGCTCGCTGATGGTGCATCTCGATCTCGAACAAGGCAGCGAGCCCGCCTTGCGGGTCGCGCACGAACTGGCCGATCGGTTCAAGTCGAAGGTGATCGGCGTCACCGCGGGCCTGCCGGCCGCACCGATCCATGCCGGACGGCATGATCGCGACGAGCGTGCTCGAGGTCGACTACGCGCACCTGAACGAGGCCATCGGCCGCTGCGAAGCCCGCTTTCGATCGGCACTCAAGGATCTCGGCGACTCCCTGGAATGGCGCTCGGGCGCCGCGAATCCTGCGGACTTCTCGCCGCGGAGGCGCGCGCCGCGGATTTGCTGGTGGTCGGCCGTTCGGAGAATGACAAGGCCTTCGGGCCGTATCAGTTGCTCGACATCGGCGATACCGTCATGAAAGCGGGCCGCCCGGTCCTGGTGGTGCCGCCCCGCCGCCAAGCGCCGGCGTCATTCGACGCTTCTACGTAGCCTTTGCAGGTGCGGACAGGATGCGCTGGCGCAAGCTCGTATTGCGCATGTACTGGGACGGACAGAAGACGCCTGCTGTAGAGGTGCCTTTGGGCGATTTTTTCGGCGCCGGATTGGGAACCCTCCGATACTTTCAATCTTTGGCCGTTAGCATCAATCCCTCCATGACAGAAGGTGACTTTGACGGCGTAACGTCCTATCTCCCGATGCCCTTTGAACATGGCGCACGCATTCACCCAGTTGAGAACGACGGAAACATCAAAGACTTCGTTCTTTTCTGCCATGTTGAGTACGAGCAATACGCGCCCGGGCAATTGGCATCCAATGCTGGTAGGTTGCACGCCCAGTGGCGTCGGGTGGCGAAGACAGTGATTCCCCTCGGCATTCACAAGGACGCTGCGGAGAACTCCGAAAAAGACCGCAACACGACCGGTGATGATAACTACGTCATCTTGGAGACCCGCGGGCAAGGCAGCTACATAGGCTTATTTCTCACCGTCGACAATTCTCAAGGTGGGTGGTACGGAGAAGGTGATGACATGATTTTTGTCGACGGTCTGAAATGGCCACCGACATATCCAGGGACGGGCCATGAAGAAGTCTTCGATGAAGGGTGCTGCCCAACGAAGTGAATTTTCCGGACCTTATACAGGTTTCTATTAAATAAAGAGAATCAAGACGGGCCATGGGGCGGAAGAAGCCGATGTACCGGTTCTCCGTAAACAATCCGGTTCACTTTCAGAAATCCATTCGGGTAACCGTCGAGCACGGGAACGCGAACAACTACGAGAGTGACTACACCTCAACTGCCTTTTGGTATCAAAAAGACCCGTACTCTCACGTTCCCCTTCCGCCAGCGAAGGATCGCCTCCCGATGTGGCCGGCCGGGGTGGTAGCGGAAGCCATCGAGAAAGAGGCTAATCTCTACAGTTGGGGTCAGACTCCGGAAAATCCGCGCCCGAAAGATCCACCCGGACCGATGAACGATGCCGATTCAAAAGCGCTAGATGAACTCGGTATAGCGACGAGCAAAGCGTTCCGAGAATTTCATTATGAGGACTACATTCGAGACGTGAACAACATGGCGGATATCGTCAAGCGACGCTGAGAAGCCGAACTAGCGCAACCACCCAAGTTACTTCTTCCGTCTTTCCTAGTTGCTACTCTCGCCGCCACGCGTGGCGGAGCAGAAGGGTTAACCAGGCTGCTCCGAAGCAGACGCTCACGACCGACAATAACGGGTCAACTTGAGTCATAGCCGATCGATCGCGGGCAGTTCAGCTGGGAACCGCCGCTCCCGGCCACAACCGGCCCTTAGACCGCGCGGATTGGCCCCCCGATAGCGGTCATTTCGCATCTCGCATCCGTGCCCGGTTGCCAACCCAGAAGGCATCCGCGACGATGCCGCACAAGTGGGGGGCACGAAAATGGCCGAAGGCGGTGGCGAGGAGAAGGCGAACGGTAGTGCGCCCCCTGTCTTCATTAGCTACGCCTCGCAGGACGTTGCCGTTTCAGCCGCCTTGGTCGAGGCGCTGGAGCGACGCGGCATCCCATGCTGGATCGCGCCGCGGGATGTGAAGCCGGGGCGCTGTATGCTGATGCCATCGTTCGTGCGATCAACGAGGCGAAGGCCGTGGTGCTGGTACTCTCGGGGAGTGCCGTGAGCTCATCGCATGTGGCAAGGGAAGTCGAACGGGCGGCGTCCAAGCATAAGCCCATCATCGCGTTTCGGATCGATTCTGTACCGCTCGTTCCGGCGCTCGAATATTTCTTGAGTGAATCACAATGGATCGACGTGGTGAAGCTGGGGATGCCGGCGGCGTTGGCCAAGCTTTCGGAAGCCGTGGGGCTAGGGTCGGGGCTGACCGTAGCCGCGGCTTCCGTGGCGCATCCCAAGTCGCCTCGTAACCGGATTCTGCTCGCGGCAGGAGTCGCCGTCGTCGCCGTGGCGCTCGCCGCGCTATGGGCCGACAAGGCCTGGATATCGAAGCGCGTGCCGACGTCTGAACCGGTAGCCTCCGCCGCCCCGCAGAGCACTGGAGCGGCAAGTTCGGCCCCGGCCCCCGAGGCTGCCTTCGCCCCGCCGCCGCACTCCATCGCGGTGCTGCCGTTCGTGAACATGAGCGGGGACAAGGAGCAGGAGTATTTCTCCGACGGCCTGTCAGAGGAGATACTCAACTCCCTGCAAGAATCAACGAGCTGCAGGTTGCAGCACGCACCTCATCCTTTTACTTCAAGGGGAGACACGCAGATCTGCAGACCATTGCGCACAAACTGAATGTTGCTTCGGTTCTCGAAGGGAGCGTGCGACGCTCGGGTCACATGATCCGCGTCACTGCACAGCTCAATAACGCGGTCACCGGATTTCACCTCTGGTCACAGACCTACGATCGGGACCTCAGTGATGTGTTGCAGCTGCAGGCCGAGATTGCCACTGCGGTGGCCAATTCCCTCAGGGTTACGCTGCTTGGTGACGTTGCCGCAACGATCGAGGTGGGCGGGACGCGCAATCCGGCCGCGCTGGATTGGTATCTGCGGGCTGCGAAGGCCTACAATACGGCGCACGACACGGCTGATCTTAAGTCGGCCGTCGCCGCATACAGCGAGGCGATCCGCGCAGACCCTCAGTTCGCACTCGCCGTCGCGGGCCGCTCGGAGGCCCTCAATCGGGACGCCTCGGAGTGGCTGGCTGGTACCGCCGTACGGGAGCAACACGGCAAGGCGCTCGCCGATGCGAGGCAGGCGATCGTGCTGGCGCCGGCGCTGGCGGAGGCGCACCTCGCTTTGGGGATCGTCCTCGAGGAGGGCTTCTTCGATTTCGGCCACGCGGCCGGCGAGTACGGACGCGCCATGGAGGCTTCGCGCCCGGCAATGCGCGCGTGTTGAGGTCCTACGGCAGCTTTGCCGTCAATATGGGGCGCGTCGAGCCAGGGCTCGCCGCCATCCGTCACGCAATCGTGCTGGATCCGCTGAACACCCGAATCCGTGCCAAGCTGGGGAAGCGTACTGGTCCGCACGGCAATACGCTCAGTCGGTGGCCACCTTCGACGACGTCATCGCGCTCGACCCGGAGTGCGCGCGCGCCCGCGCATGGCGCGGATTCGCCTACTACGGGCTTGGCGATTTCGAGAGCGCCCGCGCATCGTGCGAAGTGCGGCCCGATGAGGCGTGGAATCGACTGTGCCTCGCGTGGGTGTACCACAAGCTCGGACGGCAAGCCGATGCAGAAGCCATACTCGCGAGGCATCTGGCGGCGGTCGGGGACCTAGGTGCTTATCAGTACGCCGGGATCTACGCGCAGTGGGGAGACGGCGCGAGGGCGCGCGATTGGCTGGGGACGGCGGTGCGCCTGCGTGACCCAGGACTTCTGTACCTGAAGACGGACCCGTTCCTCGATCCGGTGCGCAAGGAGCCCTGGTTCCGGGCGATTGAGCGGGAGTTGAAGTTTCCCACCTGAGAGCTTGCCAGATTGGATACCCCAAACCTGCCGTTCGTCAGCGTCGCAAAGGGGTCTATTTCGTTGAAAAACTCGACGATAGTGCAGCGGTTTTCAGATTGATCGGGGTCGCCGGTAGCATCCGCCGTGGCGGTTTGCGGCACTGGACTGCGTTTGGCTCTCGGTTAGCCCTTAAGTTGCTGCACATGCCGGATCGAGTGGCGGTGGATGCCAGGATATCGCCATGCGCCTGAGGTTCTGAGCGATAGCAGCGAGCAAGAACTCATCGCGAGCGCCGTTCATTCCGCGCAGCCTCAAGCGAGTCAGGTTCAGGATGCGTTTGAGGTGAGCGAACAGCATCTCCACTTTCTTGCGATCTTTGCGTGATTGCCGGTAACGATCTGTGTTGACGATGCCGCGCGCCACATTGCGCGCGGCCTCATGGATGCTGCGTGTGACCTTGCGGATCGGTGTGCTCGGACAGCATTTGGCTTTCATCGGGCACAGACGGCAATCGGCCTGACGGGATCGGTAGATAACCGTGTCCGCTTTGGTGACGTGGGTACGCGCCCTCACGAACGCACGCCACTCACGGCGCAGGGGATGGCCCTGCGGACAGCGGTATTCGTCGCGCTCCTCGTCCCATTGGAAGGCGTCGCTGGACAACGAGCCGTCGGTGCGTCGGTACCTCTCCCACACTGGGACGTGCGGTTCGATGTGCTTCTCGTCGACCATCCAGCTCAGCAGCGCTGCGGTTCCGTAGGCTGTGTCGCCGATCAGGTGTTTGGGCTTAATGCCGAAGCGATCCTCAACGCGCTCAACCATGGTCTTAGTCGCCTCCGTCTCTTCGATGCGATATGCCGGAGTGGCCTCGACATCGACGATCACGCCGGCGTGGACATCGACGAGATAGTTGGTCGAGTAGGCGTAAAATGCCGGGCCTCCAGGGGCTGCGGTCCAGCGCGCCGCCGGATCGGTCGAGTGAGATGTTCGACGGCGTTACACCCACCTGGCCGTCTTGCTCCAGTGCCTGCAAATACTCGTGGACCGCACGTGTACCAAGCTCCGGGCTGCTCCAGTCGATGTTCTCTGTGCTCGGGACACCGCGTTGCCGGTTGGCATCGGCCTTCACGACGCTCGCGTCGATCGCAAAGCCTTCGCCACGCACCAGGCCTTCGGCCATGCAGCGGCGCACCACGCCTTCAAACACGTGCCGGAACACATTGCTCTCGCGGAAACGGCCGTGCCGGTTCTTCGAGATCTCGCCGTCAACGAGCATCAGGTTCGCCGGCTTCAGGTCGCGGTGGATGATGTGTTCGTCGTGGGCTTTTTGGAGAACGTCGCAGAGCTGCTTGAGGATCACCGCCACCTGCTTGAGCGGCATGGGAACTTCGGGCACGATCACCCTGTCGAGCGATCGGCCGGAGACGTACTCCATCTCGATGTACGGGACGTCGCCGACGAGCCAGTGGTAGACGCGCACCGAGTTCTCATGGTCGAGCTTATCCATCGCCCGCGCTTCGACGCGGAACCGCTCTCGCAGCTCCTGGTCGTCGGTCTGCATGAACTTCAGCGCGCGGTCTTTGTGCAGGAAGTTCGAGCGAACGCGCCAGACGGTGCCCATGCCCCCTACGCCAAGCCGTTGGATCACCTCGAAGCCGAGTTCGCTGATCACTTCGGCCTCGCGCAGGAAGGCATCACGGCCGAAGGCGTGTTGGGCGGCGGCCGCTTCGTCGGCCACGGCGGAGGAGCCGATGTGGGGGGCGCGCTCCAACGGCGGTTCCGGCTCCCTGGTTTCCTTTTTCCCGACTCCGCGGAGGTCCCTCCGGCAAGGAGACGCGTCAGTTGCACCCTGAGCTTGGGGAAGCGCGCGAGATAATCGGCAACGACCACGGTCGTTCCGCGACGCTGGCGAGGAGCTCGAAGTCACGGGCGACCAGGCGGGCGGCCTCGCCTTCGGGCAGCTCCGGGTAACGCTTCAGATAGCTCTCGACCCGCAAAGGATTTGCGGCTTCGTGGCGAAGCTCCATGTCGGCGTGGAGCAGCTCCACCAGTAGCGGCAAGCGGTGGGCTCCGGCGCGAGCCAGGAAGTCGTCGATCTCGGGTTCCTTACCTTGCTCCCAATCCATCTCGAAGCGATGGACGACCAGCTCAAGCATGTCGGACAGCGACGAGTCGGAGTCGGCCCCAGGAGTCGGGATCGGCACGCCCCGCTCCTGCCTGCTTCGAGGTCGCCCAACTCTCGTGGCATTGGCCTGCTTCCCTGAGGGTAATCCGTAGGCTTGCGATCGGTCAGGTTGAGCCGTGGGAGGATTGCCGCGACGTCGCGCAGCAGGGCGGTCGTAACGAGGCTCCACGCACAGAGAGAATACCTGCGTTGGTTTCCGCCGCGCCGGCTGGCTGCCGCTGGGGCCGCGCCGGGAGAACGGCTGGATCAGTCGTCCTCCCCAAAACCGCGGCCCGAACGATTCAGTGCAACGAAACCACATTCCAGCCAGCCTTCCAGGCACGGCTGTGACAACCGGCGACACCTACACTGCCGAATCGGAATGGGGGGGACAGGATAACTTTGGTCTTCGTGGACCAAAGTGCAGCGCGCTATAGGCAAAAAAGCACAATCGCGGGAGAAAAGCTCGAACGCGGGCGATTCTGGGCGGTTCTTCTCCCGAAAGGCCGCTGATGTCAAGCCCGACTTCAACTTGCCCGCTAATCTCTGCGAGAAACCTCCGACGGGAATGGTCCGGGCAACTATCGATTCTAGCTCTAGAAATCGGCGATGCCTAGTACTTGCGCTGCATGACGTTGCCTCTCCACGCCTCCCCTACATCCCCCACTCATCAACGTCTTGGAACGCCCTCAAGGACGTCGCGGCGGTAGGGTTTTTTGAGGAAGCTCCCGCGGAGACGGTACGACTTGCGGATTGATGATTCTGGCTCATCCTTAATTTGGCGACTTTCAGGGTAAGGCTACAAAAGCGATATGCGGCCCTCTCTGCCACAAAGCAATATCTGCGAGGTACTTCTAGCTTCATCGCCCCGCGGATTGAGGGGTGGAGGGGCTCCGGCCTTGCCGTTCGCCATCCCCCTTCACCGTCAACGAGCAAGTGCAATAAGTCATTTTATCACGGGAACTTGGCGCGGATTCCGTTGAACGGAGGCCAAGGGCGCGTCGTCTTCGCCGCGACCGAAGAGGACCGAAACGGCGTCACCGTAAAGGACTCTCCAGCGCGCTGATCCTCGGAGAGCCGGCGGGCGAGTACCGCGCGTTGGGCGTACCCAGACGGCGCGGTCGGCGCCGCGGTCACAAGAGGGTATCCCATGCCGGCCCGCCCTGGAGGGCATCGACGTACTCAACGATCGCGTCCTTGCCGAACAACTCACAACGGTCATCGACGAACGCCCGCCGCTCGGGGCGGCATTCGCCTTCAATCATTCCTCCCCAGTCTTGCTCGTGAAACAGCGGCGCCTGCACGGGCTGGCGGTTGAGGCACGGAAGTGCCGTGAGTGGCCACGACTTGGAGTCGAATTCACCGAACCGAACACCCAGGCCGACGGCCATCGCGATCAGCGTCGTGGCGATCACCGGCCACGCCGACCACTTGGCCCGGTTTTGCCAACTGCTGCCGGCCGCCAGCGGAAGGCCATCAAGTAACCGGGCGAGTGCCGGTGCCGCGGCCAGGGCGAAGAGCGGGGCATGGCGGATCTGCAACAGTGCGAAATGCAGCCAGACGAGCGCAGGTGTGCCAGGTTGTACCGATCGATCCGCTTCGCGGAGAAAGCCGGCAGCGCGATCAACGCGAGCAAGACCCACTCCATCACCCGCACCCACCCTGCCGAACGGCGCGGGCTGGAATTCGACGACCAACGACGTCACCCCGCTCGTGAACAGCAGGTTGACCACGTGACGGTACAGTCCGATCCCGTATGGATTCACGACGGGAGCCAGTCCGCAGAACCCGAGCACCAGCGCGAATTTGCCCAGGTTCAGCTTCCGCGCATGGTCCCATGGCCCGGATAGGGCGTGCCCGAACGCGGCCGTCGCCACGATCACCAGCCCCGATGGGAATCCTCCGTGCAGATTGGCCCAAAGCACCATCGCCGGTGGAAGCGCCGCGACGGCCCAACCTCCGCGTTCGTGTTGCTTCTGGCAAACGCGCAAGAAGAAGTACACGAAACCGAATGTTAACAGGTGCGGCCTCACCAGGACGTGGATCGTCCCAACCTCCATGGCGACGATCGCGACGACGAGGGCAACGAGAGGCGAGACTCCGTCGCGGATCAGCCCGCGCGCGAGCGTGCCATACGGAGGCGCAGTGCCAAAGCGCAGATGGCACAACCGTCGAACGACCAGCCCCACAGTTCGAACAGTGCCGCCAGGCCCAGGTCGAAGCCCCACGATTGGTCAACCCAGGGCACATGGTCGCGCACGTGAAGGTGAGCGAATCGGTCCAGGGTCACGTCGCCGGTCCGGACGATCTCGCGTCCCAGGCGCGCATGCCAGAACGTGCCGGGGTCGCTCAGTACTCCGGTCCGGTCGCCGATCAGCACCGTCATCAGGACGAACCCGAAGACGATATCCGGCACACCCAACCCGAACGCCCGCCGCCACGTCATGCCTGTTTCCTCGCCGCCCCCTCGTCGAGAGACGGGCGTCGCCTCCGCCGAATTCCTGATGCCGCGCCGACGCACGCGGAGGCGCGGTCTATTGGGCTCAGCATAGGACACCCGCACAACTAGGCGATTCCAGGCAGAGTCGGCGATCGCTGCTCGCGACCCGTGGCCGTGCGGCCGGCGAGACGCGGTGAACGCGGCTTCGGCGTGCCAGCGTGGGGCGCACGGAGGGCCGAAGGCATAAGCCGATTGCGGCCGGGAGCGATCCAATAGTTCCAGCGGATGGCGGCAAGCTCGAAGAAGGCGTTCACGAAATCGCGCGGTCGCACCTTCGAAACCGGCCACGTCCCGCCATATGTGGAGCGGGTATTCGTAAACGGCCTGGTCGATACGTGGCCGGCCGCTCCCGCGTCGCGCGAAGATCAGGCGGGCGATCATCTCCACATCAAAGATCCAGCACGTCAGGAAGGGCGTCTCAAACGCCGACGCGAGCTCCGGAGAGACCCGGAACAGCTTCGCTCCGCATTGGGTGTCGTAGAAGCCCACGCCGAGTGCCGCGGAGGCGGCGGTCGCGAACATCCGGCCGAGATAGTGCCGCAACGGCCTTCGCTCAACCGATCGGCCAAGCAGGCAGACGCGGGCCCCAAACACCATGTCGATGTCGGGCCGCGAGTCGAGCACCGCGTGGAACGTGAGGATCGACTCCAAGGGGGTAGCGAGATCGGCGTCCCAGTACCCGACGTATTCGGGTCCCTCGCGGAACGCTCGCAACAGCCCCTGGCGCACCGCCTCTGCCTTGCCGGCGTTCACAGGCAAGTCGCACACCGAGAAGGAGTCGGGATCGCCGCGGTGGAGCTGCTCGAGCACTTCGCCGGTCGCGTCCGTGCTTCCATCGTTCACCAGCAGGAACGTGATTGCCGCGTTTTCCCGGGCGAATTCCCGAAGCACCACGACGTTGAGCCGTTGGGCCTCGTTGAAGCAGGGGACGACGATGGTGACCCGCGGCATCGCACCGCCTTCCAGGTGTGCGCTTCGCGTGAGCGACTAGCTTCGATCGGCCGCCCCGAGCTGGCGAACGCGCACCGTTGCCGGAAGTCGCGTCCCGCCTTGCGCACGAGGGGTCAGCACCATTTCAACACGGCGTATTTGGAATCTAGGACGTGTTTTCGTGGGGATGGCCGCGCCCGAACATCGAGCGTTTCGCCAGTTCACCCGCCGATCACGGGCTTTTTCGGTGCGCGAGGAGCCAGACGTGCCGAAGGGAACGAGCCTTCGAAACCCATGGCCGATGACGACTGGATACAGCACAGGTTCCGCAGCAGCGCGGCGGTCGCGGTCACGCGCGGGGCCGAGGCCGCTTTTCCCTCACGGAGGTCCGCAAGGCACCTGGCCAGAGCGCGAAGGTGGCTGGGGCCGAACGGGCCGTCGTGGATCCTGTCGATCAACGCGCACGGCAAGGCTTCCTCGCCGTGCAGGGCGCCGAGCCACGCCCCGACGATGGCCGCGATTGAGTCGGTATCACCCGCGCTGATCGCCTCGGTGAGGGAAACGAGGGGATCGGACCCGAAACGCAGTAGGACGAACGTGGAAAACGCGACGGTATTCACGATGAATCCCGAGGTACCGCATGATTTGGCGGCCTCGAGTGTGCCGACTCCTTCAAGCGCGAGCTTCCGCGCAGTCGATGGCCT
Source organism: uncultured Pseudomonadota bacterium (assembly GCA_963718345.1). Lineage (GTDB taxonomy): Bacteria > Pseudomonadota > Gammaproteobacteria > Burkholderiales > Gallionellaceae > Sideroxyarcus. Next base: position 14,876 of record CAVQZH010000005.1, read on the forward strand.
CGCCGAGTGCGGCGATGGTGACACAGCGGCGCGCTTCCTCCTGGCAGATCTCGGCCGGCGTTCCGTGCGGCTCCGCGCAGGCCGCGGCTAGCTCCGAGACATACAGAGCGCCTCGAACGGCGCACGGGTCGCGGTGCGTCACTTCGGCGAGGGCGCGGCCGAAGGCGAGTCTTGCTCCGAAGAATCGTCGAAGAAGACGCCGACGATCGCCGCCCGCATCGCGGCTCCGTTCCCGGCCGAATTGACGCCGGTGGACCTGCGACCGAGTCCAATTCGCACGCACGCGCGGATCGTCGCCCGGCCCACGCCCCAGGGCATGCGGCAAAACCAGCCGAACAGCGAACGCCGGAAGTCGCTGACGCAACGCTCGATGTCGTCCGGGTGGCGCAAGGCTCTGGGCGATCGGCGCCGCCTGTTCCGTGTCGTCGGAAACGAAGCCGGTCCGGCCGAGCATGTGGAAGCGTTCGACCCTGCCGAACCGACGCGCGATCACCCGCGCCGACATGCCCTCGGCGGCCAGCCCCAGGGCATCTCCGAGTGCCGTCCCCAAGAGCGTCCCCGAGATCCGGTCGGCTGCCGCCACGAAAGACGATCCTTTATCTGTCTTACGCCAAAGTCTGCGTCGGGAACCGCTCAGCGGATCACCTTTCGGCTGAACGCGACGATGAACAGACCCCATAGAAGCGTGCCCAGAAGCGTCTCGGCGATCAACGGAACGTTCATCCACCCGTGCACAGCGCCTCGAATGTCACCGAACCCGGAGGTGAACGCCGAAACAGACGTCAGCACGGCGATCATCAGGCGGTTCGCGAGCGAGTCTTGGGGCCGTCGAAAGGCAGATGTTCAACGTACAAGGCGTCGATACCGACGGCGTAAATGACGGCAAACCCGACGATGATGAGCACCGCCGCCCGGACGGCACCATGGGATTCGTTCCGTAGCCGCAGCCGTGGTCGAGCAGCCACCAGTCGGCGAAGCCGGTGACCTTGGTCCAAGGGCAGCACCACGAGCGCGACTTGCCCCGGCGCTGGTTGACCTTGAAGCGATAGAACGCCCAATCTTCGTGCTCGTAGCGATGGAGGCCCTCAAAAACGCACTTGAGCAAGCCGTACTCCTGCATCGCCTGCGCATACCGGCCCGACTCTTCACTCGCGAGCCGCCCCGCGAGCTGCTCGGGCCGGATCAAGATTCGATCGGCCAGGGCGTTCTCGAACGCGAAGCGTTGCTTCTCGCCTTGCTCGATCCCTTCAAGGTATGCGAAGTCGTGAAGCTTCGATTTCGAGAGGTCGAGAAGCGCGTCGAAGCACGATGTGTCGGCCTGCCACTTCTTCTGGACGAGCGCACCGCGGAAGAGGACGTCGGCGTGGAATCGGCAGCCGGCCATGATGAACCCTTGTTCGGCGTGCAGGCTACGAAAATCGGCCTCCTGGAAGAATTCGCAGTGCTTGAACTCGACCCAGCCCTGAAACTGCGCTTCCCAGAAGCGAACACGCCCTTCAAACCGTGCTCCCTCCGCCACGAAGACCCCGCCGCCACGCCACGTTGTCGCACCGGAACTCTCCCTTCACCGTCATGCCGCAGAGCACCGGCTTCGTGAGATTGCAGGTCCTCACGTCGAATCCCTTTTGGAAACTTCGACTGCCGTGTCGCCCTCAGCCGGTCGAGGGTGCGACGCTCGAACACGACTTCCTCGGCAAAGGTCGCCTTTTCGATAACCGGTTGGATGAGGGTGACGCACCGCAGCCGCACCGGCTTGGTGAACTGGCCTTTGAGCTTCAGCCCCACGACTCGCTTCCGTTCGAGGAGTTCCCCTCTGCGCAGGATCTCGATGGCCTCGGTCGCGAGCATCGTGGGCAGAGACGTTGGCTCGATAAACGAGCCGTCCTCCGGCGACGAGGCGGCGGACTCCTCGGCAATGTCAGGTTCCGCGTCGGGTGTATCCATGGCGGATTCTCGGCCTCGGGGAAGTACGTGTCCTTATGAATGCTCCGCGCGCGGCGGCTTGTCGCCAGGCGGATTTCCGTCGGAAACTCCGCGGAAACGCGCAGGAAAACCCGCCTCGCTTCCTCCACGAGAGCACCGTAGCGTCCTTCGTACCGCATCGCGAAGTGGATCAAAACCAGCTCCTCGACGCCAGCCTCACGGGCGAACTCGGCGGCGTTGAGGGAGGTCACTTGTCAATACCGTCAGTTTCTTCCTCATCTGCCTGTTCGGTCAATTGGTCAGCGCATTGTTGCATGCGTTGGAGTACGTACGCGCTGCCGATGTGACGCATGAGGTCTTTGTCATCGGTGCCGGTATTGCGGTGATCCGCCTGTGGGGCCTGCTGATTTTCCGCATCGTGTTGCCGGCTATCAAAGTCACGCCGCCACGTATTACAGAGGATATCTTCGTCATCATCGCCTATGTGGCGTGGTTCATGGTGCGCCTGCGCTACGCCGGGCTCGATCTCGGCAGCATCCTGGCGACTTCGGCGATGATTACTGCAGTGGTCGCGTTCGCAATGCAGGATACGCTGGGAAATATCCTCGGCGGTCTGGCGCTGCAACTGGATAACTCGGTTGAAGTCGGCGATTGGATCAAGGTGGATGATATCGCCGGTAAGGTAGTGGACATTCGCTGGCGCTCAACGCTGGTGGAAACGCGCAACTGGGAAACGGTGGTATTTCCGAACAGCCAGCTGATGAAGAACAAATTTGTGGTGCTGGGTCGTCGCACCGACCAGCCGGTTCAATGGCGGCGCTGGGTATGGTTCAACGTTGCGCTGGACATTGCGCCGACCAGGGTGGTGAGTATTGTAGAAGAATCCATCTTGCAGACCGACATTGCCAATGTGGCGAAGACTCCCGCGCCGAATTGCGTACTGATGGACATGGATGCAAAGGGATATGCGCGCTATGCCCTGCGTTACTGGCTGACAGACTTGGTATCCGACGACCCTACCGACGCCGTGTTGCGCTGGCATATCATGTCTGCCTTGCAGCGGGCCGGCATCAAGCTGGCGGTGGAAGAACAGAGTGTCCATCTCACCAAGGAAAACGAGAAATACGATGAACTGATGCGCCAACGCGAGGTGACGTTGCGCATCAAGACTCTGCGGCGCGTCGAATTATTCTCGCAACTCACTGAAGCCGAGCTAACCGGACTGGCAGAGCGCTTGCGCTATTCTCCGTTCGCAAAAGGCAATATCATTACCAAGCAGGGAGACACACGCTCGCAGTGGTTGTATATCATCATTAACGGCGAGGCCGAGGTGTATGTCGATGCTTCCAATGGCAAACGTCGTGTCGTGCGTACTTTGGGGCGCGGTGATTTCTTTGGTGAAATGGGATTATTGACGGGCGCGCCGCGTGTGGCTTCAGTCGTCGCCAAAGCCGATGTGGAGTGTTATCGCATAGATAAAGACGTGGTTGAGGAGTTGTTGCATGCGCGGCCCGGCATTGCCGACGAAATATCGCATATTCTTGTGATACGACGTGCGGAACTGGATGCCGCCATGCAGAATCTTGATGCAACCGGTGCGCATAAAGACCTGTCCAAACAACGTAGTGAGATACTCGCTACCATCAAAAGGTTTTTTTCGCTGGATTGAATTTTCAGCCCAAATTTAGGGCTTAATTCGCGGGTCGGCTTCCTGTATCATTCGCTCCCGGACAACACGGATATAGTGCAGATGAAAGTTACCTTCCTTGATTTCGAGCAGTCGGTCTCCGAGCTGGAGAATAAGATCGAGCAGTTGCGTTACGTGCAGGACGATTCCGCGCTCGACATTTCCGATGAGATCGGCAGGCTGCAAAAGAAAAGCCAAACGCTGACCAAGGATATCTATGCCAAGCTTACACCGTGGCAGATTTCGCAAGTCTCGCGCCATCCACAACGCCCCTATACGCTGGATTACATCCAGCACCTGTTCACCGATTTCGAAGAGTTGCACGGCGACCGCAATTATGCGGACGATCCTGCCATCGTCGGCGGTCTGGCGCGTTTCAACGGCCAGAGCGTGATGGTCATCGGCCACCAGAAGGGCCGCGATACCAAGGAACGGCAATATCGCAACTTCGGCATGCCGCGTCCTGAAGGCTACCGCAAGGCGATGCGCTTGATGCGCTTGGCCGAGAAATTCGGCATACCCATCATGACTTTCATCGACACACCCGGCGCCTATCCCGGCGTGGGCGCGGAAGAGCGCGGACAATCCGAAGCCATCGGCAAGAACCTGTATGTGATGGCTGAGTTGAAAGTGCCCATCATCTGCACCATCATCGGCGAAGGCGGCTCCGGCGGCGCGTTGGCCATCGCGGTGGGCGATGCCATGCTGATGCTGCAATACGCGACATATTCCGTCATTTCTCCCGAAGGCTGCGCTTCCATCTTGTGGAAGAGCGCGGACAAAGCATCGGATGCGGCGGAGACGTTAGGCATCACGGCGACACGCCTGAAAACATTGGGTCTGGTCGACAAGATCGTCAGCGAACCCTTGGGCGGTGCCCACCGCGACTATGCGGCAATGATGCTGACAATAAAGAAGGCATTGCAAGAGACTCTCAAAAACGTGCAGTCCCAGACGACCAGCGAGATGTTGCAAGCGCGCTTTACTCGCCTGATGAGCTATGGCAAGTTCAAGGAAATCGAGCTTACCTGACACTGTCGCGGCTCGACTCGGGCCGCTTCTTCCGCAACACAGTCACATTCTCATTGGTTTGAGCGGCGGCATGGATTCGGTCGTGCTGCTGCACCTGTTGCATGCTCTTGCGCCGCGTTTTAAGTGGCGCCTATCCGCCCTGCATGTCCATCACGGCATCAGCCATAATGCAGATGCATGGGCGAATTTTTGCTCCGAACTGTGCGCTCGATATGACCTGACACTGCATGTGGAGCACGTCAATATTGCGCCGCTACGCGCCGACCACGGCATTGAAGCGGCTGCACGCAAGTTGCGCCAGGCAGCTTTTCTCAAGCAGAGTTGCGACTATGTGGCTTTGGCACACCATGCCGACGATCAGGCGGAAACGCTGCTGCTGCAACTGTTGCGCGGGGCGGGTATTAAGGGCGCGGCGGCGATGCCTTTTATTAAAACGGCTGCAACTTTTTCTCACGCCATCTTGCGTCCATTACTGGACATCCCGCGCAGCGCCTTGCTCGAATACGCGCAGCAACACGAATTGCAATGGGTGGAGGACGAAAGCAATACCGAAGACAGCTATGCGCGCAATTTCATCAGGCATCGCCTGCTGCCTTTACTGGAATGTCGATTTCCTGCCTACCGGGAAACGCTGTCGCGCAGTGCGCACCACTTTGCCGAAGCGGCGGAGTTGCTGGATTTGATGGCGCAGGAGGATGCGTGCGGCTGCTTGTCTGATACCGCTCTGGATGTCTCGCAATTGCGTTTGCTTTCACGCCCGCGTGCAAAGAATCTGCTGCGTTATTTTTTGTCTACCCGCAAGGCACGCATGCCGCATGCCGCGCAACTCGACGATTTGTTGCATCAATTGTGCGAGGCGCGTGAAGATGCTGCCGTATGCGTCGAATTCGGCGAATGGCAGGTGCGGCGCTATCAGGATAAGGCCTACGTTCTTAGTACCCCGACTCAGTACGATCACAATCTCGTATTGGCGTGGCATGGCGAAACCGAATTGAAATGGCCGGTACTAAATATGGTTATTGCCTTTCGACGTATGCAGGGGGAGGGGATCAGCTTTTCAAAATTGCAGCGTGCGCCGGTAACATTGCGCTTGCGCGGGGGCAGTGAATCTTTGCGCCCAGCCCCTTACGCCGCCACACGCAGTTTGAAGAACTTGTTGCAAGAACATAAAGTGCCCCCCTGGATGCGCGAACGAATTCCATTGTTATATTGCGGGGAAGAACTGGTGAGCGTACTGGGGGTCGCCATCGCTTCCGACTACCGCGCACAAGAACGCGAGGAGAGCGTGTTGGTGTCTTTGGAATAATTGGACTATCATTGTCGACAAGTTTTGCAGTACCAGTGCCGCGAATCCACCAAGAACATACTAAGGGAGAGAGCCATGAAGTTTGTCAGCGCGTTGTGTGGTGCCTTGCTGTTGAGTCTTTCATTTGCAGTGTCAGCAGATCCCATCGTTATTAAATTCAGTCATGTGGTTGCAGTCGATACGCCCAAGGGTAAGGCTTCGGAGTTTTTCGCCAAGCGCGCGGCGGAACTAACCAAGAACAGAGTCAAGGTCGAGGTCTATCCCAACAGTTCCTTGTATAAGGACAAGGAAGAGATGGAAGCGCTGCAAATAGGCGCGGTACAGATGCTGGCCCCGTCTCTGGCGAAGTTTGGTCCGCTCGGCGTCAAGGAATTCGAAGCCTTCGATATCCCTTTCATATTTGACGACTACGCCGACCTGCACAAGATCACCCAGGGCCCGATTGGAGCGAGTTTGCTGGCCAAGCTGGAACCCAAGGGTATCGAAGGGCTGGCCTTCTGGGACAACGGCTTCAAGTCTTTCTCGGCGAATACGCCCATCAAGACGCCGGCCGACCTCAAGGGAAAGAAGTTGCGTATCCAGTCGTCCAAAGTGCTGGAAGAGCAGATGCGGGCGGTAGGCGCAATTCCGCAAGTGATCGCTTTCTCCGAGGTGTATCAGGCATTGTCGACCGGCGTGGTGGACGGTACCGAGAATCCGATCTCCAATTTCTACACGCAGAAGATGAATGAAGTGCAGAAATACCTGACATTGACCAATCACGGCTACCTGGGCTATGCGGTGATCGTGAATAAGAAGTTCTGGGACGGCTTGCCTGCCGATATTCGCGGAGAGCTCAACCAGGCGATGAAAGAAGCCACGGTATACGCCAACCAGATCGCCCAGGAAGAAAACGACAAGGCGCTGGAGGCGGTGAAGAAGAGCGGCAAGACGACAGTCTATACGCCGACCAAGGAAGAAAGACTGGCGTTCAAGAAAGCCATGGCACCGGTACACGTCAAGATGGCCGATCGCATCGGCAAAGACCTGTTGACTTCGATCTACAAAGAGACCGGCACTGATCCAAGCAAGCTGTAATCGACCGTTGTCATGGGCCGCCGACGTGAACAGACATCGGCGGCGCAACACTTGATTTCAATAAAAAGACCGGCCGCAAACCTGGGGAGGTAGTTCGTGAAATTTCTTGATCATCTTGAGGAATGGTTGATTTCCTTCCTCATGGCCGGGGCGACATTGATTGTTTTCGTCTCCGTCGTCCATCGTTATGCGGCCGGCTTGAGCATTCCCTACGTGCAGGATTGGCTGCTGACCATCAATTTATCCTGGGCGCAGGAACTCACCATCATCATGTTCGTGTGGATGGCCAAGTTCGGTGCCGCCTACGGTGTGCGTACCGGCATTCACGTCGGGGTCGATGTGCTGATCAACCGGCTCGACGACAAGAAACGCGCCAAGTTCATTATTTTCGGCCTGCTGGCCGGTATGTTGTTCACCGGTATTGTGGCGACACTGGGTGCTTACTTTATTTGGGAGAATGGAGCCCACCACGCTTATCTTGGCCTGATCGGCAGCCCCTTCGGCGATGTGCCGGAAGGGCCGACGACACCGGACCTGGAATGGCCGACCTGGATGGTGTACAGCGCTATTCCGCTTGGCACCGGCTTGATGTGTTTCCGTTTCCTGCAGGTGCTGGTCATTTTCATCAAGACCGGCGACTTGCCGCACCACGATCACGGGCACGTTGACGGCCTGGATGATGATGAGACAACGCCAGTTGATATCAATGTGTATGCGATGGGTGATAATCTGCATCCTGCCGAGCATGGGCATCCCGTAGACGACATTGCACGTCATCATGAGAACAAGGATGACCACAAATGAACGCCTCGATCATATTCATATTGCTGTTGGGGCTGATGCTGACCGGGATGCCGATCTCGATTTCGCTTGGTCTCACCGTACTCAGTTTTCTGTTCTTGTTTACGCATGTTCCGATCGAGTCGGTCGCGCTGAAACTCTTCACCGGCATCGAGAATTTCGAGATCATGGCGATCCCGTTCTTCATTCTTGCCGGCAATTTTCTTACCCATGGCGGCGTGGCGAAACGCATGATCCGCTTCGCCTCGTCCATGGTGGGGCATTTGTACGGTGGCCTCGGCTTGTCCGGTGTGCTGGCGTGTGCCTTGTTCGCGGCGATTTCGGGCTCGTCGCCGGCAACGGTGGTGGCCATCGGCTCAATCCTGATGCCGGCCATGGTCAAGGCCGGTTTCCCCAAGAAATTCGGCGCCGGCATCATCACCACGTCCGGCGCGCTCGGCATCTTGATTCCCCCATCGATCGTGATGGTCATGTATTCGGTGGCGACCAATACCTCGGTCGGTGCCATGTTCATGGCGGGTATCGTGCCCGGTATCGTGCTGGCCTGTATTTTGGGTGGAGTGACCTATTATCGGGCGCGAAAATTCAAGTATCCGCGCCTGCCCAAGGCCAGTTGGGCTGACCGCCTGAAAGCGTTCCGCGAGTCGGTATGGGGCTTGTTGCTGATCGTGATCGTGATGGGTGGTATCTATACCGGCCTGTTCACCCCGACCGAGGCGGCGGCGATGAGCGCCGTGTATGCGTTCTTTGTGGCGGTATTTGTGTACAAGGACCTGAGCATCAAGGACGTGCCGCGCGTATTGCTTAATTCGGCCAATATGTCGGCGATGCTGCTGTATATCATCACCAACGCCATGCTGTTCTCCTTCATTCTGACCAACGAGAATATCCCGCAGGCTTTGGCCAACTGGATGCTGGGCAACGGGCTGGGCATGATCACTTTCCTGCTGGCTTGCAACGTCATCTTGCTTCTTGCCGGCAATTTCATGGAACCGTCGTCCATCGTGCTGATCTTCGCCCCCATCCTGTTCCCGGTGGCGATGAAGCTGGGGATCGATCCGGTGCATTTCGGCATTGTCATGGTGGTGAATATGGAGGTCGGGATGTGCCATCCGCCGGTGGGTCTTAACCTGTATGTGGCATCCGGCATTACCAAGATGGGGATCACCGAGCTGACCGTCGCGGTCTGGCCGTGGCTGCTGTCCATGATCGGATTCCTGTTGCTGATTACCTATTGGCCCGGCTTGTCGCTGTGGTTCCCGCGCTTGATTGGGGCAATGTGATGGCGTAGAAAGGAGCAGACGGGAAGAAGGTTTAGTGATTGCCTGAGCCGCCGACACGCATCCTCAGCGTCATGAAACAGCCCCGAGCATGACGCCAGACCTTGGATTGGGAGCAATTCCGCCCTGCGACAGGGCGGGCAAAGCCTGCTAGAATTGCGTCTTCAGAATTTTCTGAAGGCACATTCATTTTGGAGAGAAGCATGGCTGTCGAACGTACCCTTTCAATCATCAAACCCGATGCAGTGGCAAAAAACGTCATTGGTCAAATCTACTCCCGTTTTGAGAACGCCGGCCTGAAGATCGTGGCCGCACGCATGACACAACTGTCGCGTGCCGAAGCGGAAGGTTTCTATGCTGTGCACCGCGCCCGTCCTTTCTTCAATGATTTGGTGAACTTTATGATCTCCGGTCCGGTAATGATCCAGGCTCTGGAAGGCGAAGGCGCAATCCTCAAGAACCGCGATCTGATGGGCGCTACCGATCCGAAGAAGGCCGAAAAAGGTACCATCCGTGCCGATTTTGCCGACAGTATCGATGCCAATGCCGTACACGGTTCCGATGCGGCCGAAACGGCAGCCGTTGAAATTGCCTATTTCTTCCCCGCGCTGAACGTCTACTCGCGCTAAGCAATAACTGATGAAACAAAACCTCCTCGACTTTGAACCGGCAGCAATGACCGCGTGGTTTGCGGAACAAGGCGAAAAGCCGTTCCGCGCCAAGCAAGTTTTGCGCTGGATATACAAAGGAGGGGAGTCCGATTTCGATGCGATGAGCGACCTCGCGATATCGCTACGCGAGAAACTGAAGCAGATCGCCTGTATTCAAACGCCCAAAGTCATGCGCGAGGAAAGTGCTTCCGATGGAACGCGCAAGTGGCTTCTGGATGTGGGTACGGGCAACGCAGTGGAGACGGTGTACATCCCGGAAGAAGATCGAGGTACGCTGTGTGTCTCGACACAGGCGGGATGCGCACTGGATTGTTCCTTCTGTTCCACGGGAAAACAGGGTTTCAACCGCAATCTGTCGACGGCCGAGATAATTGGCCAGGTGTGGTGGGCGAATCATGAGCTCGGCAAGAATGAGGACGGCAACTGGCCCATCACCAATGTGGTGCTGATGGGAATGGGCGAACCGCTGTTAAATTTTGACAACACGGTAAGCGCATTGCGTTTGATGCTGGACGATAACGCTTACGGCTTGTCGCGACGTCGCGTGACCGTTTCCACTTCGGGCGTAGTGCCGGCAATGGACAGGCTGCGTGATGAATGCCCCGTGGCCTTGGCAATCTCGCTGCATGCACCCAACGATGCGTTGCGCAATGTGCTGGTACCGATCAATCAAAAATATCCGTTGCACGAATTGATGGCGGCGAGCTTGCGTTATCTGGAAAAGGCCCCCCGCGATTTTGTGACTTTCGAATATGTGATGTTGGCGGGCGTGAACGATAGCGTGCAACAAGCGCGCGAATTGATCGAATTGGTACGCGATGTGCCGTGTAAATTCAACCTGATTCCGTTCAATCCTTTTCCGCAAGCGTCGTATCAGCGTTCAGACATGCAGGCTGTGACCCGTTTTCGCGATGTGCTGATGCAAGCCGGTATTGTTACCACTATCCGCAAAGTGCGCGGCGACGATATTGCCGCCGCCTGCGGCCAGCTGGCAGGGCAAGTGCAGGACAGGACGAAACGTACACATCGATTGGTGGAGGCGAGTCAATGAAACAATACGCATTGTTGGTCATCATGTTGTTGGCGGGTTGTGCGTCGTCCGGGGGCGGATCCGCGGGTACGCCGGAGCGTGACACGACGCGCGCGCAAGCGATTGCCCGGATACATACCGAATTGGCTGCTTCATATTTGGATCGCACGCAGTACGCAGTCGCGCTACAGGAAATTGACGTGGCACTCAAGTCTGATGCGAGATTCGCCCCGGCTTACAATGTGCGCGCTTTGGTGCGTATGGCTTTGCGCGAGGACGAAAAAGCCAATGCTGATTTTCTGCAAAGCCTGGATCTGGACAACGAAAGTTCGGTCGCCCACAACGATTACGGTTGGTTCTTGTGCCAGCGCGGACGCGCAAAAGAATCGATCAAGCAATTTCAGGAGGCACTGAAGAACCCCCTGTATGCGACGCCCGAATTGGCTTATGTGAATTTGGGATTGTGCTCCAAGAAAGCCGGCCTAATGCAGGATGTGGAAGCCAACTTGCAGCGCGCGCTCATTATGCACCCAGGTATGCCGGCCGCTTTATACGGTTTGGCGGACTGGAGTTACGATACCGGGGACTATGCGGGAGCGAAATCCTACTTCCTGCGTTTTTCGCAAGTTTCCCAGGAATTGAATGCCGAGCAGTTGTGGCTTGCGGTTCGTATCGAGCGCAAGATGCATGACAGGAATTCCGAAGCCAGTTATGCACTCCAATTGCGCAAATCTTTCCCGGATTCGCGCGAGGCTCAACTGTTATCGCAAGGTCAGTGATGGATACTTCAGGCGTCGTTGCCAACGAAAATAAAACTTCCGACAACCAACAACAATCGGTGCTTGACGTCGGGTTGACCTTGCGCGCGGCACGCGAGCATTTGGGAATGAGCGTGCACGATGTTGCGGAGAGAATCAAGTTTGCGCCCAAGCAGGTCGAAGCTTTGGAAGCGAATGATTTTTTGCATCTGCCGCAAGCGACGTTCCTGCGCGGTTTCGTGCGCAGCTACGCACGCGCACTGCAACTGGATGAGGCTGCGTTGATTGCCGCTTTGCCGGTCAATCCTGCCGCGCAGGCGGCAGCCAAGATTCCGGCAGTCAATGTCGCGTTTCCGAACATGCAATCGTTGCGGCGTATCAATGTGCTGTGGTTGGCCGGTGCACTCGGGGTAGCGATAGTGCTGGCGTTGTTTGTGTTGTTGCATGAAAGCGAGCCGCAAGTGAAGCAGGCTCAGATGGTCGTCGAACCTATTGCTTTGCCTCCGCTTGTAATTCCGGCTTCCGCTGTTGCGGAAACCGACATTCAGGTCAGTAAGTCGGACGCGGGGCAGGAGGCCAATTCCGACAAGATTACCGAGCAGCCCAAAGCCAAGCTACCTGTTACACGTGTTGTGCCCAAGGTTGAAACTGCGCCGGTTGCGAACAGCAAACCATCCGTGTTACCTAAGGTCAGTCAATCCGGTTTTCAGTCTGCGCCAATTATTGAAGGGACGTCTGCGCCTGTTGCAATAGTCAAACCGCCCATTCCTCTGGAGGTTCTTCAGCGCCGTCCTCTGCACATGATATTTAATGACGACTCATGGGCTGAAGTGACAGATGCTCGCGGGGTAATTCTTTTGTCGAGAAACAATCAGAGGGGAACGGAAAAATGGGTCGGCGGTCCGCGGCATGAACCGTACCAAATATCCATCGCGCATCCGGCCAACGTCAAGTTGTATTACAGGGGCAAGGAGATCGATCTGTCCGCGTATGCGGGGATGGGTGTCGCGCATTTCAAGTTGGAGTAAGGCGTATGAGTCATTTTTCCATTTCGCGCCGTCAGACGCAGTCTGTGAAAGTTGGTGATATTGCAATCGGTGGCGATGCGCCTGTCGTAGTCCAATCCATGACCAACACCGACACGGTTGATGCCGAGGGCACAGCACGTCAGGTATTCGAATTGGCACAAGCTGGTTCGGAATTGGTGCGCATCACAGTAAATACGTCGGAAGCCGCCGTGCAAGTTCCTCGTATACGCGAGATGCTCGATGCCATGGGGTGTAATGTGCCCTTGATTGGCGATTTTCACTACAACGGGCACCGTTTGCTTACCGAGTTTCCGGAGTGCGCCCAAGCGCTGGCGAAATACCGGATCAACCCTGGCAACGTAGGGAAGAACCGTAAAGGTGAAGACCAGTTTGCCATGATGATCGCGGTAGCCAGGCAATACGACAAACCGGTGCGTATCGGCGTGAATTGGGGGAGTCTGGATCAGGATCTCGTGGTACGCATGATGGATGAGAACGCCAGGCTGCCGCAGCCCAGGGATGTTGCGGAAGTGACCCGGGAGGCGCTGATCGTTTCCGCGCTGGATTCTGCCAGGCGTGCCGAGGAACTGGGTTTGCCGCATGATCGTATCGTGCTTTCCTGCAAAGTGAGCGGGGTGCAAGATTTGATCGCCGTATATCAGGATCTGGCAATTCGTTGCGACTACCCTTTGCATTTGGGTTTGACCGAGGCAGGGATGGGCTCAAAAGGCATTGTGGGCTCCACTGCCGCGCTTGCAGTGCTGCTGCAACAAGGTATAGGCGACACCATACGTATTTCATTGACGCCTGCGCCGGGTGGTGCGCGCACGGAAGAAGTGGTGGTGGCGCAGGAGATATTGCAGACTATGGGGCTGCGTTCCTTTACGCCCATGGTCACCGCCTGCCCCGGCTGTGGTCGCACTACCAGCACCGTATTTCAGGAGTTGGCCCAGAGTATTCAGAACTATCTGCGCGCTCAAATGCCGGTATGGCGCGAAAATTACACCGGGGTGGAGGAAATGACTGTTGCGGTGATGGGCTGCATCGTCAACGGTCCCGGCGAAAGCAAGATGGCCAATATTGGTATCAGCCTGCCTGGAACCGGCGAAAATCCGGCTGCACCGGTATATGTGGACGGCGAAAAAGTGACGACTTTGCGCGGGGATCGCATCGCGCAGGAGTTTCAGCAGATCGTGGATGACTATATTGTGCGCAACTACGCCAGGCGTGCGGCGGGTGCGAACGGTCAGCAAGCGTATCGAGATCAAAGCGGTTTGAGTGAGTAAATGAGCAACGAGACACTACAGGCCGTGCGCGGCATGAACGATATCCTGCCGGACGAGGCGGGATTGTGGTTGTGGTTTGAGGATACGGTGCGCGAGTGGCTGGAAGGTTACGGCTATCGCAACATTCGCATGCCGTTGGTGGAGCCTACCGCGTTGTTTAAACGTGCTATCGGCGAAGTCACCGACATCGTCGAAAAGGAGATGTACAGCTTCGAGGACAGCCTCAACGGCGATCAGCTCACGTTGCGCCCGGAGGGAACGGCTTCGTGCGTGCGGGCAGTGTTGCAGCACAATTTGCTGTATAACGCGCCGCAGCGGCTGTATTACGGCGGTGCGATGTTCCGCCACGAGCGGCCGCAAAAAGGACGTTACCGCCAATTCCATCAGATTGGCGTGGAGGCGCTGGGTTTCTCCGGGCCGGATATTGATGCCGAGCAGATTGTGATGTGCGCGCGGCTGTGGCGTAAGCTGGGTATCCAGGACGTGGCTTTGCAGATCAATTCGCTGGGCGATGCGGCATCGCGTTTGCGTCATCGCGAGAAACTGATCGTGTATTTTGAGAAGCACAAGGATGTGCTGGATGCGGATGCACAGCGGCGTTTGCACAGCAACCCGTTGCGGATTCTGGATACCAAGAATCCAGCAATGCAGGAACTGGTGGGCGGTGCACCTAAGTTGATGGATGAGCTGGAGCAGGACGCGATAGCGCACTTCGAGGCGGTGCAGGCGATTTTGAGGCAGCACGATATCGCATTCGAGATCAATCCGAGATTGGTACGCGGACTGGATTATTACAACCGCACGGTATTTGAATGGGTCACGACTCGTCTTGGCGCGCAGGGAACTATATGTGCGGGAGGGCGTTACGACGGATTGATTGAGCAGATCGGCGGCAAGCCGGCGCCAGCGTGTGGTTTTGCCATGGGCGTGGAACGTTTGCTGGCTTTGCTGCAAGAAAACGGTGTGCAGAATCCGGCTTCGCCCCTGGATGTCTATGTAGTACATCAGGGAGAACAAGCGCAGAATCTGGCGTGGCGCGCGGCGGAAGAACTTCGTGACGGCGGTTTGCGCGTGCTGTTGCATTGTGGCGGTGGCAGTTTCAAATCGCAAATGAAGAAGGCTGACGGCAGCGCGGCGCTTTGCGCTGTTATCATTGGTGATGACGAAGTTGCAGCCAATGCCGTCATGCTTAAACCTTTGCGCGGAGGAGAGCAGCAGCGGGTTGGAATGGAAGATTTGCAGCAAAAAATACGCGAATTGATCAATTGAGGGAATAGATATGTCAAGTCTGGATTTGCAGGAACAGGAACAAGTGGAAGAACTCAAGGCCTGGTGGAAGGAAAACGGCAAGTGGGTCATTGGCGTTTTGGTGGTTGGATTGCTCGGCTTTGCTGGCACCACCTATTGGAAAAATTACCAAGCCAGCCAATCCGCGGGGGCTGCAATGTTGTACGCCGAAGTGATGAAGCAGGTAGCGACCAACGATGCCAAGCGTGTCGGTGATGCAGCCGATGCTCTGGCCAACCGCTACGCAAGCAGTACCTATGCGCCGCGCGCGCAATTGTTGGCAGCGCAGGCCAGTTTGCAGGCGCGCGATGTTGCCCATGCCACAGTGCAGTTGCAATGGGTGATTGATCATGCGAGCGAGACCAGTTTGCAGGATACGGCGCATTTGAAATTGGCCAGCTTGCTGCTGGATGAGAAGAAGTACGATGAAGCGCTCAAGCAGCTCGACTCTGCGCATCCGGAATCCTTTACCGGCCTGTATGCGGATCTTCGGGGTGACGTACTGAGTGCCCAAGGCAAAGTTGCAGAGGCGCGCGCAGCGTATCAGCAGGCGTACGACAAGATGGACGCAAAGAGCGCGTACCGTAACCTGATCCAATTGAAGATGGATGGCTTGGGCAACGCCAAATGAATTTGAAACGTCAATGCGTCGCCATGCTGTTGCCCGTGCTGCTGGCAGCCTGCAGCAGCGACAAGCCGCCTATTGAACCCACCAAGCTGGTGGACTTCAAGGCAAGCGCCAACATCGTAGTGCGCTGGAATGCCGACGTTGGGGGGGCAGGTTCGAGCGTGCTGTTTCCCGCGGTAACGCGCGAAGCGGTTTATGCAGCAAATGCCAAGGGCAGGCTGGTTCGCCTCGACCGCAATACCGGAAAAGAAATCTGGCGTAGCGACAGCGGTTTTGTCGTCACCGGCGGTGTTGGCGCAGGCGAAGGGCTTGTGCTGGTCGGCGGGGAGAAGGGGGAGCTGGCCGCCTTCGACGAGGAAACAGGGAAATTGCAATGGAAGGTCACGGTGTCCAGCGACGTGATGAGCGCGCCCAAGATTGCCGACGGTATCGTAGTGGTACGCACCGGCAACCAACGCATCACCGGACTAAGCGCGAAAGACGGTAGCCGCATATGGTTGTATGAACGAGCCACCCCAACGCTTATTGTGCGCAGCCACGCCAGTGTGGTGATTAACAATGGCCTGGTTTATGCGGGTTTCGCGGCAGGGAAATTGGCAGCAATCGGTTTGAAAAACGGCGTCGTGGTGTGGGAATCCTCTGTTTCGCAGCCACGCGGCAATACTGAACTGGAACGCATCAGCGACATCACCAGTTTGCCGGTGGTGGATGAGGCCCAAGTCTGCGCGGTAGCCTTCCAGGGGCGTCTGGCGTGTTTCGACGCCGTGCAGGGAGGCACGCTGTGGACGCGCGATATCTCCAGCGATGTGGGATTGGCCATGTCCGGCAAGACTTTGTATATAACCGACACTGACAGCAATGTGCTGGCGCTGGACAAGAGTAGCGGCGCAACAGTGTGGAAGAACAACCAGCTTTTATTGCGCAAGGTGACAGCCGGTTTCCCGCTGGACGACTTTTTGGTGCTGGGAGATTACGAAGGTTATCTGCATGTATTGAAGAGCGAGGACGGCAGTTTCATCGCACGCCGCAAAACCGATGGCAGCGCTATACGGGTTTCTCCCGTCACCCTGGGCGATGGTGCCTTGATTCAAACCAGCGACGGCGGGCTGTATTCCATCGCCATCCACCCATAATGTTACCTACTCTCGTAGTTGTCGGCCGCCCAAACGTCGGTAAATCCACGTTGTTCAACCGGCTCACGCGCAGTAGAGATGCGCTAGTAGCCGATCTGCCCGGACTGACCCGCGACCGTCACTATGGCCGCGGCCGCGTCGGAGAACGACCGTTCCTGGTTGTCGATACGGGCGGCCTCGAACCCGTGGCGAAAGAAGGCATTCTGCACGAGATGGCCAAGCAGACGCGACAGGCAGTGGACGAAGCGGATATGGTTTTGTTCATCGTCGATGGCCGAGATGGGGTCACTCCGCAGGATCGCATCATTGCGACCCAGTTGCGCAAGACCGGTCGTCCGTTGCTGCTTCTGGTGAATAAAGCCGAGGGAATGCAAAGCGCGCGCGTCACGGCTGAATTTCACGAGCTTGGATTGGGTACGCCGATTCCTATTTCTTCAGCCCATGGGGATAACGTCGCAGAGATGATTGAAGTCGCTCTGGACGAACTGCCAGCTGCAGAAGCAGAAGTCGAGGAAAAATCAGATCATCCGAAACTGGCTATCGTGGGCCGTCCCAATGTAGGCAAATCCACGCTGGTGAATGCCATCCTGGGAGAAGAGCGCGTCATCGCGTTCGACCAGCCGGGCACCACGCGCGATTCGATCTACATCGATTTTGAACGCGAGGGAAAAAAATACACCATCATCGATACTGCCGGCGTGCGCCGTCGCGGCAAAGTCGACGAGGCCGTCGAAAAATTCTCCGTGGTGAAGACGCTGCAAGCCATCGAGGATGCCAATGTGGTGGTGTTGGTGGTTGACGCGCGCGACCAGATCACCGAGCAGGATGCACACCTTGCCGATTTTGTGCTGCAAGCCGGACGAGCGCTCGTGTTGGCGGTGAACAAATGGGATGGTCTGGACGAATACAAGCGCGACACGACCAAGCGCGACATCGAACGCAAGCTGCACTTCCTGAGTTTTGCCAAGCACCACTTTATTTCTGCACTGAACGGGACAGGCGTGGATGCCTTGCTGAAATCGGTGAATCAGGCCTACACAGCGGCGATGGCCAAGCTACCCACGCCGCAACTCACGCGTGTGCTGGAAGAAGCACTGCAAAAACAGCAACCGCCGCGCGTGGGCAGTTTCCGCCCCAAAATGCGCTATGCCCATCAGGGCGGCAGCAATCCGCCGCTTATCATTATCCACGGTAGCGCATTGGATAAAGTACCTGATAGTTATAGCCGTTTTCTGGAAAAGACATTCTGTGACGCCTTCAACTTGCAGGGCACGCCGTTGCGCATCGAGTTCAAGTCCGGCAAGAACCCGTTCGCCGACAAGAAGCATGTGCTGACCGAGAGCGAGCAGCGTGCCGCGCATCGTGCCCGCATTCGCGGGCGCAGGCTGTACGGTTGATTTGTATTTATGTCATCATTTAGCTGATGAGTTTTGTGGGATAGCCGAGCATGGGGCAATCGGATAACGAAATGAGTAGCTTCTTAGCGGAACTGGCGGGCGAAGCGTCACAGAAGCTGGAACAGAAGCGTACCCAACAGCAAGATTACCAAGCGATGACTCAAAGCGTGAACGCCGCTTTGGAACGCACATTTCATTTCTTCAATTTGTTCACCAAACACTTGAACGCACTTGAGCCCGACGTTCCACGCGCCTATACATTGGATGCTAAAGCTCAATTCTCGTCATTGAAATGGAAGAACGGGATGGTTGACTACCGCAAACAGAGTCTGGCCGATAACGCCTTACTTAATCATGTTTATTTTCAGGTGCGACTGAGCGTCCCCGAACCAGTCAAAGTGACTCGTCGATGGGAGCAGTTTGACGAATTCAGGAACGGTATCCAGGCTTTCGGGCTGAAACCGATCGAAGATTTGCATGAAATGTGGCGAAACCGGCCGCAGAAAGTCACCTTTCAGGTAAATCTGGAGCCGGAATTTCTGATCTGGATGCGTTTTCACGGAAATTACGCTGATGGCAGCGTTGATCTTGAATGCAACAATCTCGATGGTTTTGGAGAAATGAAGGGGAAGTTGAAGCCGGAAATATTGCAGTCAAAAGTTTTGGATGGAATTGGACGGTTCCTGATGGGGAGATCAAACGCCCTGCCACAGGAATTGGCGCTTACCCGCGATCTTTCCTGGAACGGGTAATCCGCGGTTTTTCGGTTTTCACTCAAGTACTGCCGTTTCATGCCGCAATAATACCTAGGCAGATTGCATCTGGATTGTGAAGGAGGTCAAGATGAAATACTTATTGCTAGGTTTGATCGTCACGCTGGTGTTGACAACATTCATGTTCGCTTTCATGACGAGTGCGGTCTTCATGGAATTGCGAGACTGGGCCAGGAAAGACAGGTCTGAACGCCGGGATTGATTTGGATGGCCGTCAATGGCTTCTCGCTCTTCCGTAGCGACGTGTTTTCCAGTAAAGTAGCCGCCCCAAGAACAACAAGAGCGGACATCATGAGTACTAAAGGGCAACAATTACAAGACCCGTTCCTGAACGCGTTGCGAAAGGAGCATGTGCAGGTAGCCATTTACCTGGTTAACGGCATCAAGCTCCAGGGCCAAGTTGAATCGTTTGATCAATATGTCGTGCTGCTTAAAAACACCGTTACCCAGATGGTCTATAAGCACGCCATTTCCACTATCGTCCCTGCACGCGCCGTCACCATCCCGTTCGACGCAGAGTAATGCACGAACCAACGACTGCCGCCAATACGGCGGTATTGGTCAGTCTGGATTTCGGCGCACCTGATTACGCAGAAAGTTTGGAAGAATTGCGTTTGCTGGCGGAAAGCGCCGGCGTGCATACGCTTGCGCTGGTGGAAGGCAAGCGGCAACGACCGGATGCGTCAACATTTGCAGGCAGCGGCAAAGTGGATGAAATCGCTGCCCTCGTTGAAGAGTTGGAAGCGCCGCTGGTGATATTCAACCACGATTTGTCTCCCGCCCAGATGCGCAACCTCACTGCCAAAATACAGACGCGGGTGATCGACCGCACCATGCTGATTCTGGATATTTTTGCGCTGCGTGCGCAAAGCCATGAGGGTAAGGTTCAGGTGGAATTGGCCCAGCTAAAATATCTTTCGACTCGTCTGGTCGGCATGAACATGGACATGGGCCAGCAGAAATTTGCCGTCGGCGCGCGCGGTCCGGGGGAAACGCAATTGGAATTGGACAGGCGCAAGCTGGATCGACGAGTACATCTGCTCAATGAAAGACTCAAACAACTGAAACGCCATCGCGAGCTACAGCGCAAGGCTCGCAACCGCTCAGATGTAATGTCGGTCTCCATCGTCGGCTACACCAATGCCGGAAAATCCACGCTGTTCAATCGCCTGACCAACGCCAATGTGTATGTCGCTAATCAATTGTTTGCAACGTTGGATACTACGGCGCGCAAGATATTTCTGGAAGGTGACAGTCATCGTCAAGTAGTGTTATCGGATACGGTGGGTTTTATCCGCCATTTGCCGCATGGCTTGGTGGCAGCATTTCGCAGTACTCTGGAAGAAACGGCGCTGGCCGACCTGCTGCTGCATGTTGTGGACGTGAACAGCCCGGAACGGCACGACCAAGTGGCCGAGGTGAACAAGGTGCTGGCGGAGATCGGGGCACAGAATATTCCGCAAATCGTGGTCTACAACAAGATCGATCTGCAGGGCCTGGAAGCGGGCGTGAAGCGCGATGAATATGGTAAAATTGCCAGCATTCACTTGAGTGCCATTACGGGTGCTGGTTTGACCGAATTGCGTGCGGCTCTGGCCGAAGCGCGCGATACGCCTGAATCCGATGTGCAAGTGCAGGAATGGCATCCCCTGAATCACAATTGATTTGACCTAAAGGTAACGCATAATGGGATTGAACGATCCACAATGGGGTAATAAAAACAGCGGCGGCCCTCCCGATCTTGAAGAGGTAATGCGCAAACTCAACCGTAAAATCGAATCGCTATTTGGCAGGTTCGGTGGCGGTGGATCCAAAAAAGGCGGCAGTGGCAATTCTTCCGGCGGATTTGCAGGCGGTGTCGGTTTGATTGTGCTGATCGTCGTCTTGGTCTGGCTTGCTAGCGGTTTCTATATCGTCGATGCCAGTCAAAGAGGCGTCGTTTTGAGATTCGGTAAGCAAGTTGAAATTACGGAATCCGGCCCGCGCTGGCACTTCCCGTATCCCATCGAGACAGTGGAAGTCGTGAACCTGAGCCAGGTGCGCACGGTCGAGGTCGGATATCGCGACAATGTTAAGAACAAGATACTGCGGGAATCGCTGATGTTGACCGATGACGAGAACATCATCGATATCCAGTTCGCTGTTCAGTATTTTCTGAAAGACCCCGCGGAATACCTGTTTAACAATCGCATGACCGACGACAGAGAAATCGTGCGTCAGGCTGCAGAATCGGCTATCCGCGAGGTCGTCGGCAAGAGCAAGATGGACTTCGTGTTGTACGAAGGTCGTGAACAGGTTGCGGCTTCGGCCACCAAACTCATTCAGGAAATTCTTGATCGTTACAAAGCCGGCATCATCGTGAGCAAAGTCACCATGCAGAATGCGCAGCCGCCGGAACAGGTGCAAGCGGCGTTCGACGACGCCGTGAAAGCAGGCCAGGATAGAGAGCGTCAAAAGAATGAAGGACAAGCGTACGCCAACGACGTCGTACCCAGAGCCAAGGGTGCCGCGGCGCGTTTGATGCAAGAAGCGGATGGTTACAAGCAAAGCGTGACGGCCAATGCCGAGGGTGATGCCAGCCGCTTCAAACAGATATTGGTCGAATACGAAAAGGCGCCGCAGGTGACACGCGAGCGTATGTATCTGGATATGAAGCAGCAGATCCTGACCAGTACCAGCAAGGTGTTGATGGATCAAAAGAACGGCGGCAGCAACTTGCTGTATCTGCCTTTGGATAAACTGATTCAAAGTACCAATCCGGTTGTTGAATTGCCCGGTTCAAAGCCGACTGAGCAACTGGCACCGGCTACGGCGAGTGAGGCACCTGCGGCACCGACCGGGCGCGAATCGCTGTTCAGTCGTGAAAGAGAGGCTCGCTAATGAAACTGAACATAACCAACCTTCTGGTGGCGGCAGTTGTTGTGCTGGTATTGGCCAGCCTGAGCGTCTTTATCGTTGATCAGCGTCAGACTGCCATTGTGTTTCAACTTGGTGAAGTGATGCGGGTTGAAACGACACCCGGGATCAAGTGGAAGATGCCGCTGGTGCAGAACGTGCGATTTTTCGATTCGCGCATTTTGACGCTGGATAGCGATGATCCCGAGCGTTTTATTACGGCAGAGAAAAAGAACGTTCTGGTGGATTCCTTCATCAAGTGGCGCATCGCCGATGTGAAGCAGTATTACATCAGCGTGGGCGGAGATGAAGTGCGTGCCAAGACGCGTTTGACGCAGACGGTAAATGCGGCATTGCGCGAGGAATTCGGCAAGCGCACGATACATGAAGTGTTGTCCGGACAGCGCGACGAGTTGATGAAAGTGGTGCAAGAGAAGACCGATGTGGACGCGCGCAAGATCGGGGTGGAAGTGCTGGACGTGAGACTGAAGCGTGTGGACTTCCCGGTGGAGATCAGCGACTCGGTTTATCGCCGTATGGAGGCGGAACGCAAGCGCGTGGCCAACGAACTGCGTGCGACGGGTAATGCCGAGAGCGAGAAAATCCGTGCCGACGCCGATCGGCAACGCCAGGTGATCCTGGCGCAGGCCTATCGCGATGCGCAAAAGATCAAGGGTGAAGGCGATGCCAAGGCGTCTGCTTTGTACGCGGCTGCGTTCAAACGCAATCCCGAGTTCTATGCCTTCTATCGCAGCCTGGATGTTTACAAACAAAGCTTCAAGAATAAAAGCGACGTAATGATTCTGGATTCAGGTTCGCCGTTCTTCAAGTATTTGAAGAGTTCCGGCAGGGACGGCAAATAAGAGCGCATGAGCAACTACTGGCTGGCGGCATTTGGCTTGATGTTGGTGCTGGAAGGAATCATGCCGTTCTTGTTTCCCTCGTCCTGGCGCGAGACATTGCGCAAGGTGGCACAATTTCAGGACGGGCAGGCGCGTTTTATCGGGCTTACGCTGATGCTGTGCGGGCTGTTGTTGATTTACTGGGTTAAATGATGGAATTCTTCAGATGAACTGGCTGCTGCCGGAAAATATCCAAGACATGCTGCCGGACGAAGCGTGGCGCATAGAAGGCATACGCCGCGATGTACTTGAACTTTTGCGCCGCTCTGGTTATCAATTGGTGTCCCCCCCACTGTTGGAATATGTCGAATCACTGCTCATCAATGACAGCGCTGACATGGATTTGCGCACTTTCAAGCTGGTCGATCAACTGAGCGGACGGACACTGGCATTGCGCGCCGACATTACACCGCAGGTGGCGCGCATCGACGCGCACTTGCTCAATCGCCAGGGTATTACGCGTTTGTGTTACGCCGGCAGTGTATTGCACACCCAGCCTGCCGGCTTGATGCGCACGCGCGAACCGCTGCAGATTGGTGCCGAATTGTATGGTCATGCAGGCATTGAAAGCGATCTGGAAGTGCAACGCCTGATGCTGCAAACGCTGGCGTTGATCGGCATTGAAGGCGTGCATTTGGACCTGGGGCATGTTGGCGTGTTCAGTGCGCTGGTACGCCGCGCCGGGATTGCGACATGAACTGGAAGCAGAATTGTTTAACGCGCTGCAGTGCAAGGATGTTCCGTCGCTGCAGACGCTGGTTAAAGGATTGCCGCAGGAGGTTCAAGCCGCGATTCTTGCGCTGCCGCAGCTATACGGCGGAGTGGAAGTGATTGTCCATGCCCGCAAAATATTGCCGGCTTATCCGGAAGTGACCGCAGCACTGAACGAACTGGAACAGGCAGCAGCGCACCTGAAGGAATTGGCGCAGAACATCGGCGTTGATCTGGCGGAGTTGCGTGGTGGACACTATCACAGCGGTATGGTGTTCGCGGCTTATCACGCGGAAAGCCACGATGCCATCGCATTGGGTGGGCGCTACGACGACGTGGGCAAGTCCTTCGGGCGCGCCCGGCCGGCTACAGGCTTCAGCATGGATTTGCGCCAACTGCACGGCTTGCTGGTCAAACAGGCGCAACCGCAAGGTATACACGCGCCATATTTGCAGGATGCGGCATTGGATGCAGCCATCGCCAAATTGCGCGCGCAAGGCGAAATCGTCGTGGTCGATCTGCTGGGAGACGCCAAATATCAATCCGAATTGAATTGTGATCGACAGTTAGTGTTGCGTGGCGGCAAGTGGGACGTCGTCGAGTTGAAAATTTAAGCAAATTATTTAGGAACGAGAGATGTCAAAAAACGTAGTGGTGATCGGTACCCAATGGGGTGATGAAGGCAAAGGCAAGGTAGTCGATTGGCTAACCGACCATGCGCAGGGTGTCGTGCGCTTTCAGGGCGGGCACAATGCAGGCCATACGCTGGTCATCGGCGGCGAAAAGACCGTGTTGCACCTGATCCCGTCGGGCATCTTGCGCGATAACGTGATGTGCTACATCGGCAACGGCGTGGTTGTTTCGCCTCCCGCGCTGCTCAAGGAAATGGACAAGCTGGCTGAGATGGGGGTGAAGGTGTATGAGCGCCTGCGTATCTCCGAAGCCTGTCCGCTGATCCTGCCGTATCACGAGGCCCTGGACAAAGCACGCGAGATCGCCAAGGGTGCCGGCAAGATCGGTACCACAGGACGCGGTATCGGACCGGCCTACGAAGACAAAGTGGCGCGCCGCGCCATTCGTTTACAGGACCTGTTTCATCGCAAGCGTTTCGCCGCCAAACTGGGCGAAGTGCTGGATTACCATAACTTTGTTCTGAAGAATTACCTGAAAGCGGAGACGGTAGATTTCCAGAAGACGCATGGATGATGCATTGGCACTGGCCGAACGCCTCAAACCGCTGGTACTGGACGTGCCGCGCGCCCTGTATGAGGCCAACAAGGCAGGACAGAATCTGTTGTTCGAAGGTGCACAAGGTACGCTGCTGGATATCGACCATGGTACGTATCCGTTCGTCACCTCCAGCAACTGCATTTCCGGAGCGGCCTGTGCCGGTAGCGGGGTTGGTCCGCAAAGTCTTCACTATGTACTTGGCATCACCAAGGCTTACACCACGCGCGTCGGTTCCGGTCCATTCCCGACCGAGTTGTACGATGCGGTGGACAAACAAGATCCGATCGGCAAGATGCTGGCGACAAAAGGACACGAGTTCGGTGCCACCACCGGACGTGCGCGCCGCTGCGGCTGGTTCGATGCCGCGGCACTCAAGCGTTCCATCCAGATCAATGGCGTGTCCGGCTTGTGCGTGACCAAGCTGGACGTGATGGATTGCATGGAAAAGGTGCGTATCGGCGTGGGCTACAAGATTGACGGCCAATTTAGTGACATCCTGCCGGTCGGTGCGGAGTCTCTGGAGGGTTGCGAACCGGTATACGAGGACATGCCAGGCTGGAGCGCCAGTACGGTAGGCGTAAAGCACTACGAAGAATTGCCGGTGGAAGCCCGTAACTATCTGAAACGCATCGCCGAGATATGCGAAGTGCCGGTGGACATGGTCTCTACCGGGCCAGATCGCGACGAAACCATCGTGTTGCGCCATCCGTTCAAGGATTAAGGTGGCGCCGACGAAGAAAATGGGCACGCATCGTCAACTCGGTGCGTGTTTTTGTTTGAAAGGAAGTAGCGCATATGAAAATGGCCCGCTTGCGCGAGCCATTCATTTGAAACTTGGTGCCCAGAAGAGGACTCGAACCTCCACAGTGTTGCCACCGCTAGGACCTGAACCTAGTGCGTCTACCAATTCCGCCATCTGGGCATTGCTTGAGGGTGCGCACTTTAATTGCTATAGGATTTTGTGTCAATGACGAAAAAGAAAAAAAATATCCGCGAACTCGACCCGTTTCTGGAGCGCGAACGCGAACAATACGAACAACCCCTGCCCAGCCGCGAATATATCCTGCAGATGCTGGCGGAAAAGGGCGTTCCGCTGGAACAGGACGAGCTATGCACCCTGTTGCAGATCGAACACCATGAAGAAGAGCTGTTCCTGCGCCGCCTGCGCGCGATGGAGCGCGACGGCCAGATCATGCGTAACCGCAAGCGCGCCATTTGCGTGGTGGACAAGCTTGACCTGATCAAGGGCAAAGTGCAGGGTCATCCCGATGGCTTTGGCTTCCTGATCCCGGAAGACGGCAGTGCTGATCTGGTGTTGAGCTCCAAGGAGATGCACAAGGCGCTGCATGGCGACACCGTGATGGCGCGCATCGGCGGCGAGGACCGGCGCGGCCGGCGCGAGGCCAGCATCGTCGAAGTACTGGAACCGGCCAATACGCGCGTAGTCGGGCGTCTGTACGAAGAGCATGGTATCCAGTTCGTGGTCGCCGAGAACCGCCGTATCAGCCAGGACTTTCTGGTTGCGCCGGGCGAATCCGGCGGAGCCAAGGCAGGGCAGGTGGTGATGCTGGAGATCATGCAGCAGCCCTCCAAGCATGCGCAGCCGATCGGTCGCATCGTCGAGGTGCTGGGCAACTACGCCGACCCCGGCATGGAGATCGAGATCGCATTGCGCAAGCACGATCTGCCCAACGAATTCCCGCATGATGCCAAAAAGCAGGCCGAAACCTTTTCACCTGAAGTAAAACCTGCCGACTATGCCGGGCGCGAAAGCGTGGCCCAGTTGCCGCTCGTGACTATCGACGGCGAGACCGCGCGCGACTTCGACGACGCCGTGTATTGCGAGCCGAACGGCAAAGGCTTCCGTCTGGTGGTGGCTATCGCCGACGTAAGTGCCTATGTGAAATCCGGCGACGCCCTGGACAAAGAGGCGATCAATCGCGGCAATTCGGTGTATTTCCCGCGCCGCGTGATTCCGATGCTGCCGGAAGAGTTGTCGAACGGCCTGTGTTCGCTCAATCCCAACGTCGAGCGCCTGTGCATGGTGTGCGACATGCAGATCAGCCCGGAGGGTGAGATCCAGAAACATCGCTTCTACCAATCGGTGATGTTCTCGCATGCACGCCTGACCTACACGCAGGTCGCCGACATGCTGGCCAATCCGCACGGCGAGAACGCGCAGAAGTACGCGGAGGTTCTGCCGCACATCAACAACCTGTACACGCTTTTCCAGACCTTGTTGCAAGCGCGTGAGAAGCGTGGTGCCATCGACTTCGAAACGGTCGAGACGCAAATGATCTTCAATGCGCAAGGCAAGATCGAGAAGATCGTGCCGGTGATACGCAATGATGCACACAAGCTGATTGAGGAATGCATGCTGGCAGCCAACGTGTGTGCTGCGGCGTTCCTGAAAGACCATCAGCATCCGGTGCTGTATCGTGTTCACGAAGGTCCTACGCCGGAGAAACTGGAAGCAGTGCGCGAATTTTTCAAGGAATTCGGATTGCAGCTCGGCGGCGGGGATGACCCGCAAGCGGCGGATTATTCCAAGTTGCTTAAGCAGATCAAAGGTCGTCCGGATGCGGGATTGCTGCAAACCGTGATGCTGCGTTCGCTGCGCCAGGCAGTGTATGCGCCGGAAAATCTGGGGCACTTTGGCCTCGGTTATGAGGCTTATGCGCACTTCACTTCGCCGATCAGGCGTTACCCTGACTTGCTGGTGCACCGTGCCATCAAGGCCGTGCTGGAAGGCAAGCAATACAAGCCGCAACTCAAATGGGCGGAACTGGGCGTGCATTGCTCGATGACCGAGCGCCGTGCCGACGATGCCACGCGCGACGTGGAAGCCTGGCTCAAGTGCTTCTACATGCGCGACCATCTGGGCAGCGTGTTCGACGGCACGATTTCCTCGGTTACCGGATTCGGGCTGTTTGTGTCATTGGACGATTTATACGTCGAAGGGTTGGTACACGTATCCGAACTCGGCGCAGACTATTACCACTTTGATGCTACAAAGCATCAGATGCTGGGTGAACGTACCGGCAAGCGCTATCGCCTGGGCGATCGTGTCAAAGTGAAGGTGGTGCGGGTGGATATGGAAAGTACCAAGATCGACTTCGTACTTGAGGGCGAAATCGCCGCTTCGGGCGCCGATTCAAGCAAGGAAAGTATCAATATCGGTGCATGGGGGGCGACTCCGCCGAAGAAAGTGAAATCATCCGCGAAGCCGTCGGGTAAGACAGGCAAGCGTCATGGCTGAGTCGCGCATCATTCATGGCTTCCATGCCGTCACGGCGCGCATTCGCCAGAATGCAGATAGTGTACTTGAGCTGTTTGTGGATACCCAGCGCCGCGATCCGCGCGCGCGCGACCTGCTCAAGCTGGCGGAGAGCAATGGCGTACGCGTCATCCAGGTGGATGGCAAACGTCTCGATGGTATGGCGGGTAGCACCCGGCATCAGGGCGTGGCGGCGCGAGTCGATGCGGCGCAAAAAGTTCAGCATCTGGACGACGTGCTGGATACCCTGACCGAACCGGCGTTGCTGCTGGTACTCGACGGCGTACAAGATCCGCACAATCTGGGGGCCTGTCTGCGCAGCGCCGATGCTTTCGGCGTGCACGCGGTGATCGCACCCAAAGACCGCGCCGTGGGCATCAATGCCACGGTGGAGAAAGTCGCCTGCGGCGCAGCCCAGACAGTGCCATATATCACCGTAACCAATCTGGCGCGTACCCTGCGCGAGTTACAGGAACGTGACATCTGGGTAATCGGTATGGATGGCGAAGCCGAAACAAATCTGTATGATGTCCGGCACAACGGTGCGGTGGCCTGGGTCCTTGGCGCTGAAGGCGAAGGGCTGCGCCGCTTGACCAAAGAGACCTGCGATCAACTGGTGCGCATTCCAATGCACGGCAGCGTAGAAAGCCTGAATGTATCGGTGAGTACCGGGGTGTGTCTGTATGAGGCAACAAGACAGAGGGCAGTCAAATAATGAGGTGATAGGAGGATTGTGATGCAGAAGTTCGATTTCTCGATTCTGACGCGCGACGGTCAAAGAGTAGAAAGTGTTGTCATTGCCGGCAATAACGAGGCTGAAGCGGAACGCAAACTGAGGCAGATGTATCGCTATTGCGAAATAGTGAGTTGCAACGCCAAAGGTGCGGGTGACGGCAAGGGACAGCAGGTCATGTCGGTCGAGGATATCCTTTCGCTGATATCCAAGTGATCGAAACAGGCTTTATTCAATAAACCCGTCGGCCAATAACTCTTTTAACAAGTCATTGTAGTCTTGCGCTCCGCGGCTTTCCGGCGCATGTTCAAAAACGGTTTTATTCATGGCAGGACTTTCTGCCAGACTGACATTTTCCGAGATACGGGTGCGGCAGACGTCCGCACCGAAATGTTCTTCCACCAGTTTCAATACATCCCACGCCATGCGCCGCCGCCCGTCAAAACGGGTGAGCAGATAGCGGCGATTCACCCGGCGCTTGAGCACCTGTTCCAGCGCATTCAAAGTCTTTTCAATCTGAAGCGCCCCTTTTGTGGACAGGTGATCCGCCGAAATTGGAACGATCAGCCCGCTGCAGGCAAAGATTGCGTTCAACGACAATACGCCGACCATCGGATTGCAATCGATGACCACCGGATTATCCTTGCCGCCGTAACGTTCGGCTTGTAGCGCGCTGTTCAGCTTGTTCACCACATTGAAACCCTTTCCGTACAGTGCATCTACCTTGGAAAGCTCGGTGTGGGACGGAATGACTTTGATCGAACTGGACGATTCCTTGACCAGTTGGGATAAGGGACGGTTGCTCTGGAACATGCTTAGAACCGTTTCAACGCCGGACTTGGCGGTGACATTGGCGATGGAGCTGAGTTGTGCCTGCGGATCGAGGTCGATACCGTACGTCACGCGACCTATGCGCGACAAAGCGGCAGCGAGATTGACGGCAGTAGTCGTCTTGCCGACACCGCCTTTTTGATTGAAAACAGCAATGATGCTCATACTGACTGGATTTTAGCCGAAATCGCTGTTGTGGATGAGGGATTAAACCGGGCGGAAAGGGCTCAGCCCGGAAAGGGCTGAGCGTTAGAGAGATATCAGTTTCGCTTATAGACGATCTGCTTGGTATCGCCTTCGCAAGTTCCGACTACCTTGCCTGTGGTCTCCTTGGCTGGGGTGGCGGCGGCACCGGATGCCGCTGCCGGAGCGGCTGCCTGGGCGACAGGAACGATTTCAAGGGTGTAGGAAGTGACGCCCTTGGCTTGCAGCTTGGTATCGATCTGCGATTTAACGTCGTCGCATGAAGCCATTGCAGAAACGGAAAAACCCAGCAGACAGGTAGCGAGTAGCATTTTGCGCATATACGGCTCCTAATTTAAGATTGAAAAAAACAGCGTTCACAACAAACGCTTTCGGGCCAACCGCAGGCCTTTCAGCGCAATAACTCTTCGATCTTTCGATTCGCACCCTGCAATTTTTTGAATAGCGCGAGCAACAGCGCTTTATCCATATAAGACTTTTCTTCACCCTGCAAGCGTTCAATGCCTGCTTTTTTGAATTCCGCCGCAATCACCTGCCCGTTGGCAACCACGGTGGCAGAGCGCGAGATATTCTCGTTGGCGAAGTACATTCCTTCGCCTATACATTCGCCGCTACGGATTGTTCCTACGATCTTTTTGTTGTAATAGACGGTAGCGGTTCCATAAAGCACGACATAGAAAGAGTTCATGTCATCGCCCTCGGCAGTAAGGCAATCGTCCGGCGAGAATGTCCGGATATCGGCCTGTTCCGAAATGGGTTTAAGCCATTCGCTGGGAATGGGATCGAAGAAAGAGCACTTGCGCAGTTCATTGAAGCGGTCGGTGGAAACCTCATCGAGGCGCTTGGTAAAGCTGGCGAGACTGGCTTGGATGGCGTCTATTTCGTTCATTTTCCCTCCCGGGGCGGATCAACTTATCGGCACGATCTGGTAAATATCGCGCAACTTACCACAAGCCGCGAAGAATATGTTGCAGAGGAAGATTGAGCTAAACTGCATCACATGAAAGAGACCCCGGAATGGAACACAAAGGCACTACTGAGCACGCCTTCTTTTGCGCCCTTGCACTCCATTCTTTTCCACCTTGAATCTGACACGTTCCCAACTCTGGACGACTGCAATGCGCTGCTTGCGGCGCAGCGCCCGCCCATTGCTGTACTCAGCGGACAGCCGTTGCGCTTTGTGCCGCAGGAATATGGAAAGCTGCCCTTCGAGGCGCAATACGAACCGCGCTGCTATCTGACGGGCGAAGTGCCGACGCGTGCGCACAACTGGCATGATTTGCTCAATGCATTGGTATGGCTCGTTTTCCCCAAATCCAAGGCTGCCATCAACCGGCGCCACTTTCTGGCGCAGACCGGGAAAAATGATCCATCCATCCGGAGCCAGCGCGGAGCGGTCCGCGATACCAACACCTTGCTGGACGAATCGGGCGTTATCGTCGTTTATGCGGATGCCGAACTGGCCGAACTGATGCGCAATTTTCGATGGAAAGAATTGTTTTGGGAGCGGCGCAAACAAGTCCAAACCAGTATGGGTTTCTACCTGTTTGGCCACGGCCTGTATGAGAAAGCCCTGAGCCCTTACCTTGGCCTGACCGGGCAAGGATTGCTCTTGCCGGTGGAACCGGCGTTTTTTACCTGGACGCAGGCAATGCAATTGGCGCATCTGGATATATTGCTGGCCGACTACCTGGATTCTGAAGCACACTGTTGCAGTACGCGGGAACTGACCCCAGTGCCTGTGCTGGGTATCCCGGGTTGGGCCGCGGATAATGAAAATGCGGATTATTACGACAACACGGAGTATTTTAGATCGGGACGACATGGGCGCTCAGCCAAGAAATAAGAGTTTGTACGGGCATATCCTTGTATGTTGGATAGGCTTGTTGCTATTGAATGCACAGGTCGCAGCCGATGAATTTCCACAAGGAATGACGGGTGATATCGGCTTGGGCGCCTACTACGCACGCAGCATCATTAACGGTAAGGGAAATACGCTTAGTGTCTTGCCCTACGGCGATTTTGAATACGGCAGAATCTTCGCCCGTGTCGATACGTTTGGTATCAAAACGCTCAAGATGGGAAATGGCTACCTGGAGCTAGCAGCCCGATTCAGCCAGGATGGATTCAACACGGATACGCCGAAACTACAGGGGCTTGGTACGAGGCAAACATCCATCCCATTGGGCATCGGAACATTGCAGGTGACACCGATAGGCGGGTTTCTGCTCAATGCATTTCACGATGTGCGCGATTCCAGCGGCAACTGGCTGGAGGCGATCTATGCGGCCGAAGTCGATCTGCCGCGCGTGACTTTCTATCCCTTGCTCGGTGCCGATTATCAATCCAGTGCGTATGTGCGTTATTACTACGGTATTTCGGCTCGGGAAGCGGTGCTTAGCCGGTACACGGTTTACGATCCCGGCGGCTCCCTGAATCCGCTGATCGGTCTGATAGCCGATATCGAGCTGAGCGATGCATACCACCTGAATTGCTATGTGCGCCGCAAGTGGCTGGGCGATGCCATTCGAAACAGCCCTATCGTCAGTCAGCGCTATCTGGACACGGGTTATATTGCCTTGAGTTACCGCTACAAATGAGCGATACCGGAGCCGGTTTCAGTGCGATGCTTTTAGCATTTCCGCACAGCGTATACCGCTGAGTACGGCTCCCTCCAGCGTGGCGGGGTAATCGCCCGCCGTGTAGTCGCCGGCCAGAAGCAGATTGGGCAGGGCGGTCTGGTGGGCGGGGCGCCGCAAGTCGGGTGCGCAACAGAACGTGGCGCGCTTCTCCGCAATGACTTTGAACCATTCCGGGCTGAGCGGTGAAGCCGAATTCTTCGCCCAGTTCGGCAATGACTTTCTGCGCCAATTCTTCCAGACTTAAATCCTGATGGATTCCTTCCGCACTAATGACGGCGGCGAGCAGACCGGACTGTCCCGAGATGCGGCCTTTATCGAACAGCCATTGACTGAAGTGCTGGTGCAGCCCAAGCATCGGGTGCGGCAGGGTGATGTGAGCGGGATATTGCAGATAGACGGTGTAGATCGGCTGATGCTCCAGCGCATCGATCTGGGCAACAGTGCCGGCAAGCGCGGCGATGGGGCGCAGCAAGTTGGCGGCGACGGTGGGTGCTGCTGCGCAGATGACTTGAGAGAAAGAATGGGTTCCCTGCGCGGTGACCAGTTCGATTCCCTCATTCTTTGGAATGATGGCATCTACGCCGCACGAGATGCATACCTTGCCTCCGTTCCGTTCAATGAAGGTGAGCGCACGTTGCGGGAACAGAGCGGAGAAATCCAGGCGCGGCAACAGCATGTCGCTGTCGGCTCGGCTCCGGCTCAGCGCATCGCGCAACACATTCAGCAGCACTTGCGCTGAAGCCTTATGAATAGGCGTATTCAGGGCAGCGATGCACAAGGGTTCCCACAGTTTGAATGTCAGGTCGGCATCCTGCTTGTGTGTGGCGAGCAGGTCGGTGACCGTCATGTCGCTGGCTAACCGGAAATTCATGCGGCGCAGGGTGAGCATGAAACTCGCAGCTTTCTTGCGCTCGGTCCAGGTGAGTCCTTGTGCTTTCAGCAGAGCAATCAGCAAGTGCAGCGGGGCGGGCAGGTAGGGCGCCCTGAGCGAAAACTCGCCATGCAGATCGAGTTGCAACGGCAGGCGCAGGAAATCCTGCTCGATATGACCGCCAACCAGTTC
This sequence comes from uncultured Pseudomonadota bacterium, assembly GCA_963718345.1. Taxonomy (GTDB): domain Bacteria; phylum Pseudomonadota; class Gammaproteobacteria; order Burkholderiales; family Gallionellaceae; genus Sideroxyarcus. The sequence goes on from CAVQZH010000005.1 coordinate 48,461, forward strand.
GATGAGGCGCAGGGTTTCGCGATAACAGCCGAGCAACAGGTGCTGGCCGTTATCGAGCTGCGTGTCGTTGTGCAGCACACCGCGTGCACGGCCACCGAGTTGCCTGGCGCTTTCAAATACGGTTACCGGGATACCTTGTGCCGCGAGCTCAACAGCTGCCGCCATACCCGCGTAACCACCGCCAATGATTCCCACATTCAAACCGTGATCTTCACGATTGCGCCCTCTACCTATGGGGGAGGGTTGGGGAGGGGGTGTTTTATTCAGTTCTTGAGCCATGCCTTGAAAGCCAGCCATAGCTTGTAGGTCGGCGTGAGAGCGACGCGTTCTTTCAGCACATGGCAGCCGCTGGAAACAACTTCCTGTAACGTCGCTTGATAGATAGCGGCCATGATGAGTCCGGTGCGTTGCGCCTTGCGATCGACCGCGGGTAGATGATCGAGCGCCTGCCGGTAGTAGCGTTGTGCGCGTTCGATCTGGAATGCCATCAGTTTGTGAAAGTTCTCTGTCTCGCGTGCATTCAGGATATCTGCAGCGGTGACACCGAACTGCTGCAGTTCGTCCATGGGAAGATAAATGCGGTTGCGGCGCGCGTCCTCGCCCACGTCGCGGATGATATTGGTCAGTTGCAGGGCGATGCCGAGGTCGTGCGCGTATTTCAGCGTCTGGCGGTCGGTGTAGCCGAATATCTCCACCGACAACAGGCCCACCACCGAGGCGACGCGGTAGCAATACAATTGCAGCGACTTGAAATCGGCATAGCGCGTCTGGTCGAGGTCCATCTCCATGCCGTCGATGATCTCCAGCAGGTGTTCCTGGGCCAGGTTGAATTGCCTGACGAGCGGAACGAGCGCCTGGGCGACCGGATGTTGCGGTTTCCCGCCGTAAATCGAGACTACCTCGTTACGCCACCAGTTGAGCGTGGTGCGCGCCACGTTGGCATCGGAGCACTCGTCCACCACATCGTCCACCTCGCGGCAAAAGGCATACAGCGCCGTGATGGCACGGCGCTTGTCCCGGGGCAGGAAGCGGAAGCTGTTGTAGAAACTGGAGCCGCTGGAAGCAGCCTTTTCCTGGCAATAGTCGTCTGGGTTCATATCAGAAGCGTAGCGGCGCACTTTTCGCCAGCATGATAACCCAGTCGAATGGTCGCAACACGGGACGGCGACGGAACACGTCGTAGCCGACGGCATCGAGCTTGTCGAGGATACGCAAGCCGCCGGCGATGATCATGCGCATCTCCAGCCCGATGCGTCCGCCGAGGATCGTGCCGAGCGGCGCGCCTTGCAGCATCAGGGTACGTGCGCGGTCCGCCTGAAATTTCATCAATGCATGCCACGCTTCGTCACACACACCGTGTTCGATCTGCGCTTCGTTGACGCCAAAGCGGGCGAGGTCGTCCAGCGGCAGATAGACCCGTCCGATGGCGTAGTCTTTCGCCACATCCTGCCAAAAGTTGATGAGTTGCAACGATGTGCAGATGGCATCGGAGTAGGCGAGATTGACCGGCGTAGCTTCGTCGTACAGATGCAGCAACAGATTTCCGACCGGATTGGCGGAGCGGCGGCAATAGTCCAGCAGTTCATCGAAATCGGCATAGCGCTTCTTCACCACGTCCTGCGAAAATGCATCGAGCAAGTCGTGGAGCGGCGGCATGGGTAAAGCGTGTTGTCTGATTTCGGTCGCCAGGTTCTCGAACAGCGGCAGCAGGGGCATTTCGCCTGCCGCAATACGTTTCAATTCGTCGCGGAACTTGTCAAGTTGTTGCAGGCGCTCTTCGTTGGATACATCGCCTTCGTCGGCGATGTCGTCCGCCGCGCGGGCGAAATGATAGATCGCCGCCACCGGCTTGCGCAGCCGCTTGGGCATGAGGATGGATGCGACAGGGAAATTCTCGTAGTGATCGACCGGCATTAACGCAGATCATTCCGGTGCAGCATGAACACGAACTCGTCACCCGCACTCACTTCCAGCCAGATGAAAGGCAGTCCGGGGTAGGCAGCTTCCAGTGCATCGCGATTGTGGCCGATCTCGACGACCAGGATCCCGTTGTCGTTGAGGTGTTCGCCCGCGTGTTCGAGAATGGCACGGGTGGCATTCAGGCCATCCGTACCGCTGCCCAGAGCCAGCTTGGGTTCGTATTTGTATTCCTGCGGCAAGCGTTGCGACCGAAGGGGCATCGACATAGGGCGGATTGCTGATGATGAGGTCGTATTTCTTGCCATCGAGATTGGCAAACATGTCGGATTCGAGCAGGGAAACGCGATCTTCCAAATCATAGTCGGTCACGTTGTACTGGGCCACATCCAGCGCATCGGCGGACAGGTCGACTGCATCGACATGCGCATACGGAAAGGCATGTGCCGCCAGGATAGCAAGGCAGCCGCTTCCGGTACACATGTCGAGCACGTTGCCAACCCGGTCCGCATCGCTGATCCAGGGTGAAAGTTGTTCGCGCAATAATTCGGCGATGAACGAGCGCGGCACGATGACGCGCTCATCCACATAGAAGGACATATCGCCCAGCCATGCCTGATTGGTCAGATAGGCCGCGGGGATGCGTTGTTCGGTTCTTCTTTCAATGATGTCCAGCACATCGTATAGCTCGGATTGTGTCAGCCTGGCGTCGAGAAACGGATCCAGGCGATCCAGCGGCAGATTCAGCGTGTGCAGGATGAGGTACGCCGCCTCATCGTAAGCGTTTTGGCTGCCGTGGCCGAAGAACAACTCGGCTTCGTTGAAGCGGCTGACAGAAAAACGCAAACAATCGCGTACTGTCTTGAGCGAGGCGCTGGCCTCTGAAAAATGATTGATGTCCATTCTTTAATCTTCTCCGTTTACGCCGCTGAGCGTCATTGTGCTGCCAGTAGTTTGACCAACGTCAAATAGTAAATCTCGGACAAAGCGTCCAAATCGCCCACGGCAACGCATTCGTTGAGTTTGTGGATGGTCGCATTCAGAGGTCCCAGTTCAATCACTTGCGGGCAGATGTCCGCAATGAAACGACCGTCCGAAGTGCCACCGCTGGTAGAAAGCTCTGTCGCGATGCCTTGCACTTGCTGAATTGCGGCACTGACGGCATCCACCAGGTTGCCGCGCGGAGTGAGGTAGGGTTTGCCGGATAATTCCCAGTTCAGATCGTATTCCAGCAGCATGCTTGTCGAGGATGGCGTGGACTTTTTGCTTCAGGCCTTCCACCGTGCTGGCGGTGGAGAAGCGAAAATTGAAGAGGATCTCGACCGTGCCGGGCACGACATTGGTGGCACCGGTGCCGCCGTGGATGTTGGAAATCTGCCACGAAGTCGGCGGGAAGTATTCGTTGCCGTTGTCCCAGGTGGTGGTGGCCAGTTCGGCGATGGCGGGAGCGGCCATGTGGATGGGATTCTTCACCAGATGCGGATACGCGATATGACCCTGCACGCCTTTGACTGTGAGCGTGCCGGACAACGAACCGCGGCGGCCGTTCTTGATGGTGTCGCCGGTTCTGGATACGGATGTCGGTTCGCCGACGATGCAGTAATCCAGTTTTTCGTCGCGTTCCTGCAATGCTTCGACCACGCGCACGGTGCCGTCGACGGCGATACCTTCTTCATCCGAGGTGAGAAGCAGGGCGATGCTGCCCCGATGCTGTGGGTGCGCCGCGACAAACTTTTCGATGGCGGTGACGAATGCGGCAAGAGAACCCTTCATGTCCGCTGCGCCGCGACCGTAGAGCATTCCGTCGCGCACGGTAGGGGTGAACGGGTCACTGTCCCATTTGTTCACCGGACCGGTCGGTACCACATCGGTGTGTCCGGCAAAGCAGATTACCGGCGATGTGTCCCCGCGTCTGGCATACAGGTTATCCACTTCGCTGTGGCGCATTTTCTCCAGGCTGAAATCAAGCGGGGCAAGACGTGCACCGATGATGTCGATGCAGCCGTCGTCCATCGGTGTGAGGGAATGGCGGGCGATGAGTTGTTTGGTAAGTTCGAGAGTCTTGCTCATTTTTATTGTTGAAGATCCAGGTTTTCGTATTCCGTTTCGTTGAATCCGGTTGCCAGCACTTTTCCGTTGAGCTCCAGCACCGGGCGCTTGATGACGTTAGGTTTCTCCAGCAGCAGGGCCAAAGCCGAAGCATCGTCCTTGATTGAAGACTTGACCGAATCCGGCAATTGTCCCCAGGTTGGCCCGGTCTTCTTGAGTAATTTTTGCCAGCCGACTTGCCGCAACCAGCCGGATATCAAGGTTTCGGTGACTCCCCGTTTCTTGAAGTCGATAAATTCATAAGGAATGTCATGCTCTTCCAGCCAGACGCGCGCCTTCTTTACCGTGCCGCAGTTGGGGATGCCGTATAACTTCATGAGCCGGAACCCGACACATCAATGTTGAGCTTGATGCCGTCGAATTTGACTGCGGGTGAAGCCGCCGAACTTGCTTGATTCAAATTCGGGTCATACACCTTCATTTTGCTGGTTTGCGAGTAGTCGATCAGTGAAGACAGGTTGCTGGCCGAATCCGCGTTACGCAAGGCATCTTCCTTGCTGATGTGACCTGCCTTGAACAGCTTGTACAGCGCTTGTTCGAAAGTTTGCGAACCCTGCGAGACGCTTTGCTCGATCGCGTCCCGAATCTGGTCGATCTGATCGCTTTTGATCAAATCGGCGACGAGGGCGGAATTCAGCAGCACTTCCACGGCCGGAATCAATTTGCCTTGGGGGTTGCGAATCAGGCGTTGCGAAATGACGGCACGCAGGCACAGCGAAAGATCGGAGAGGATGCTGTTGCGCGCATCGTACGGAAAGAAGTTCACCATGCGGTTGAGCGCGTGGTAACTGTTGTTGGCGTGCAGCGTGGACAGGCACAAGTGGCCGGTTTGCGCAAAGATGAGCGCATGTTTGAGCGTTTCGCGGTCGCGAATTTCACCGACCATCAGCACGTCCGGTGCTTCGCGCATGGCACTGACCAGCGCCGCACCGTAGTCGGCCGTATCGGTTCCGACTTCGCGCTGATTCACGATCGACTTGCCATGCCGGAACATGTATTCAAGCGGGTCTTCGATGGTCAGGATATGTCCGCTCTGGGTTTCGTTGCGATGCTGGATCATCGCAGCCAGCGTGGTGGATTTTCCGGAACCGGTGGCACCCACCATCAGGATGAGCCCCCGTTTTTCCATGACGAGTTCTTTCAGTACCAGCGGCAGGTTCAGTTCTTCCACGTTGAGCACATCACCGCGCACATAACGGACGACCATGGCTACGCTGCTGCGCTGGCGGAACACGTTGACGCGAAAGTTGCCGATGTTGGGCACCCGGAAAGAGAAGTTCATTTCCATATTCAGCTCAAACTCGGCGATCTGCTGCTCGGTCATCATCTCGTAAACGATGCGTTTCACCGTCTCTTCGTCGAGTTTTTGTGCGTTGACCGGCATGACCACGCCGTCGATCTTGATGTTGATCGGTGCGCCCACCGAAAAAAACAAGTCGGAGGCTTGCTTTTCGGCGGCTAGTTGCAGCAGCGGGGTAATGATCATCATGTACTCCTTAAAATCAAAATTGCGTCGCCATACGGCGTTGTGCTCCAAAAATCTTGCTTACATATTTACCATATGCGGCGCTGCGATTTTTGTCGCACGCCTTGTCTGGCATAGCAATTTTGATTTTCAGGAGCACATGAGCAACGTGCTTAGATGCCTCTCAGCAATTCGTTGATGCCCACCTTGCCCAGCGTTTTTGCATCCACTTTTTTCACGATGACTGCGCAGTACAGACTGTACTTGCCATCGGCGGAAGGCAGGCTGCCGCTGACCACGACGGAGCCGGCGGGAACGCGGCCATAATGCACTTCGCCGGTTTCACGATCGTAGATCTTGGTGCTTTGGCCGATGAACACCCCCATGGAGATCACCGCACCTTCTTCCACGATCACGCCCTCGACGATTTCCGAGCGTGCACCGATGAAGCAGTTGTCCTCGATGATGGTGGGGTTGGCCTGCACGGGCTCCAGCACGCCGCCAATGCCTACGCCTCCGGAAAGGTGTACGTTCTTGCCGATCTGCGCGCACGAGCCGACCGTGGCCCAGGTATCCACCATGGTACCTTCGTCCACATAAGCGCCGATGTTGCAGTAAGAGGGCATCAGCACCACGTTCTTGGCGATATAAGCACCGCGGCGGGCGGCGGCGGGCGGCACCACGCGGAAGCCGCCTTCGCGGAATTCCTTGGAGTTGTAGTCGGCAAACTTGGAAGGAACCTTGTCGAAGTAATTGGTGAAGCCGCCTTTGATGAAAGCGTTGTCCTCGATGCGGAAGGACAGCAGCACAGCTTTTTTGATCCATTGGTGAGTGACCCATTGGCCGCTTATTTTTTCGGCCACGCGCAGTTTGCCTTTGTCGAGATATTCAATAACGGTGTTGATTGTCTCTTTCAACTGTGCGTCGACATTGCGCGGAGTGATGTCGGCACGGCGTTCAAAGGCTTCTTCGATGATGGCTTGTAATTGAGGCATGGCGGTTCCTAGTTTAGTTTTTGGGTGAATTCGGCAATGCGTCGTGCAGCTTCCAGTGTTTCGTCCAGACCGGCGACCAATGCCAGCCTGACGAAGTTCGCTCCGGGATTGATCCCATGCGCATCGCGGGCAAGAAAGCTTCCCGGTAAAACGGACACATTATAGTCGCGGTGCAGCTGTTGCGCGAAGGCAGTGTCGGAGATGGGAGTTCTGATCCACAGGTAGAAACCGGCTTCGGGCTTGGAAACGGGCAGTGCCGGGGCCAGCAAGGCGACGACCTTGGCGAACTTCTCGGCGTAAAGATGACGGTTGGTGGCGACGTGCGCTTCGTCGTTCCATGCCGCGATGCTTGCGGACTGGATCGCCGGATTCATTGCGCAACCGTGATAGGTTCGATACAGCGCGAATTTCTCCAGCACTTTGGCATCGCCTGCGACGAAGCCGGAGCGCATTCCCGGCACATTCGAGCGTTTGGATAGACTGGAAAATACCACCAGATTTTTATAGTCCACGCGTCCCAGTTCCCGAGCGGCTTGCAGCGCACCTAGCGGTTTGTTATCGCCAAAGTAGATCTCGGAATAACATTCGTCCGCAGCAATGATGAAACCGTCGCGGTCGCTCATCTCAAATAGCAACCTCCATTCTGCCAGGGTCATCACGCGGCCGTTGGGGTTACCGGGCGAACAGACGTAGATAAGCTGCGTACGTTGCCACACTGCATCCGGCAATTGCGCGAAGTTCAACGTGTCGGCGTCTTCGGGGAAGGTATTCAGGAAGTGCGGCGTGGCTCCGGCCAGGAAGGCGGCGCCTTCATATATTTGATAGAACGGATTGGGGCATATCACCGCCGGATCGGCCTTGCTGCGGTCTATTACCGCCTGCGCGAACGAGAACAATGCTTCGCGACTGCCGTTCACGGGCAGAATTTGCGTCTTCGCATCCGGTGCCGGAATGCCGTAGCGGCGTGCCAGCCAGTTGCCGATCGCTATGCGCAAGGCGTCGCTGCCGATGGTTGTGGGATAATTCGCCAGCCCATCCATGCCCGCAACAAGCGCATCCTTGATGAACTGCGGGCTGGCATGCTTGGGTTCACCAATGTGCAGGCTGATCGGTTTTAGCGTGGCGTTCGGCTGTACTTCCCCAAACAATTTGGCAAGTTTTTGGAATGGGTAGGGTTGTAGGCGCTGCAAATCGGGATTCATGTGTTCCTTGCTTGTTCTTCCCTCCCGGGGCGATAAACGCGCCGACGGAGGTGATGCTGGAGGAATAACTATTCGTTCTTATTGGAGTTGCCGGATTATAAAGGCGTAACGAGTGTCCACAAAACAAAATCTGATGCCGATTGCAGGCGTGCTAAGTGGTGCGATGGTTTGGGGGTTGATCTGGTATCCCTATCGCATATTGCAGGATACCGGCGTGTCGGGTCCGATATCGACCCTCATTACCTATGTGCTGGCCATGTTGTGCGGTGCGTTCATGTTGCCGCGCGTGTGGCGCGAAAGGTCGACGTTTGGCTGGTGGGCATTGCTGCTGGTGTTGAGTGCGGGATGGGCGAACCTGGGTTACGTGCTGGGAATGTTGCACGGCGAAGTGATGCGAGTGCTACTGCTGTTCTACCTTGCACCTGTGTGGACGATTTTGTTCTCGTACTGGCTGTTGGGCGAGCGGCTCAACCGCTATGGCTATTTGGTGATCGCGCTGTCGTTCGGTGGTGCGATGGTCATGTTGTGGGACCCTGACCTTGGCCTGCCTTTGCCGCAAAATATATCCGAATGGCTTGGCCTTTCTGCGGGCATAGGTTTTGCGCTTTCCAACGTGACGTCGCGGCGCGCGGCGCATCTTAGCGTGGAAGCGAAATCATTCAGTCTGTGGCTGGGGACGGCCGGCCTGACCCTGCCGTTCCTGTTGTGGCAGGGAGGAACGGCCGAACAGGTTGCGGCGATTTCCTCCCAGAGCTGGACGTTGCTGGTAACAATTGGTCTGGTGCTCAGTGCTACCAGCTTTGCCGTGCAATACGGCGTGACGCATCTCAGCGCAAATCATGCCGTAGTGCTGTTTCAGTTTGAATTGGTGATAGCGGCAATTTCCTCATATTTCCTTGCAAACGAAGTGATGGAACTGCGCGACTGGCTGGGTGCCGCACTCATCATTTCTGCCAGCTTGCTTTCCGGAAAATTGTGTTTGGACAATAGCTTGGGTTAGACTGTCGGCGAATCGACGCAGTGACTTTCGAAAGGATGCACGATGCTGGCATTTTCCGGACATGAATAACAGACCTACGCCATCGGATATTTACGCGTTGTTTAACAACGACGACCCAAAAATTGTCTGGGACAAGACTGTTCATATTGTTCTCCGCATTAGTCCCAATTATGACTTCACACTGGTGCAGTCTGTGTACGAGGATGTCTTGGCATTGTTCCGTGGCGACTATCCGGGCTACGGTTCCATCAAGACGCTGTACCACGATCTTCCGCATACGCTGGAAGTTTTTCTGTGCGGTGTGAGACTGATGCACGGCGTCCATGTCTCGGGCGACCACCTGACGGATGAAGAGATCACCTTGATCATGCTGTCCATCCTGATGCACGATGTCGGCTATGCGCAACTCAAGGGAGAAGAATATGGAACTGGCGCCCAGTACACGCAGATACATGTCCTGCGCGGAATTGATTTCATGCGCCAGTATTTTGCTGAACGGAAATTGCCACAAACCTTTGCGGATGCGATGACCGGAATGATCATGGGGACAGAGCACAATCGCCCGTTTTCGAGGATCAATTTCGGCGATGAGCGGGCGCGCATGCTCGCCCGCATTGTCGCCACTGCCGATATCACCGGCCAAATGGCAGACCGAATCTATCTGGAAAAGCTATTGTTTTTGTATCTGGAGTTCAAGGAAGCAAACTTCGGCAGCTACCAAAGCATGTTCGATTTATTGTCTCAAACCCATCGCTTCTATGAAATGACCCGCGAAAAACTGGATACTGCACTCGGCGGCATCTACAAGAAATTGGAGTTTCACTTCAAGGACGTGATGGGTGTCAGCACTAATTACTACCTGCAATCGATCGAGAACAACATGGCTTATCTGGCCAAGGTCGTTGCCCGCGATCAAGCTGAGCTCTCCAGCATGCTCAAACGTAATGGCGTGGTTGAAAAGTCGTTTAAACTTGCTTAGGGATGCGCCGATTAAGTCCGTTCGTCGTAAGTGTTTCCCGTTCGTCCCCCTCGATACACCTTGCTAAGCAAGGCGCTCGGGGCGAATGGGAAATTTATCGAACCATGTTTTTGGGCTTAATTGGCGCTTCCTAGCTGTTTTATTGGTGTTGGTTTTTCAGAATATACATCCTGCGTGGCGGGTCTTCTTGTGTCTGCTTGAAAAGTCGCATTAATACACGACAATTTTATTTATGATTATAATGCTGACGAAAATTTTGACAGATGTGTCGACCGATGGTCACGCGAGTAGGGCGCAATTCAATGTTCTGAAAGAATCAATGACGACATTAGCCGCATCACAACCGCCTGTAGAAAGGCGCAAGCAACAAAGACAGAGGGACAAGCCGAAAGACTATGGCTGGACACTGTATTTGATCGTGATTACCTTGTTGATGTGCGCCGGATATTTCATCTCCTATGACGGTCTGTACAAAGCCGGCGACAACATCGGTTACAACATAGGGTTGGCTGGCGGCATCATGATGCTGACGCTCCTGTTCTATCCGTTGCGTAAACGGGTGGGCTTCATGAAGAACTGGAGTGTCCTGCCCAAATGGTTCAAATGGCATATGGTATTTGGCGTACTGGGCCCCGCGCTAATCCTGTTTCATTCCACGTTTAAAATAGCATCGATCAATGCAGGCGTGGCACTTGTCTGTATGTTGCTCGTGTCCGGCAGCGGCATATTCGGACGTTTTTTCTATACCAAAATCCACAACGGACTTTACGGCAGGCAATCTTCACTCGAGCAGTTGCAGACTGACCTGGAGGGGACCGGCGATGTGAAATCCGTGCTCAGCTTCGCGCCTGAAATCGAGAAGAAGCTTGAAGATTTTCGCGATAAGGTGATGTCATCGTCCAAAGCAGGGAAGCTCAACGGATGGAATTTCATATCCCTGGGTTTCAGGATCAAGTGGTTTTCGATTACCTTGACTCGCGAACTGGAAGACGTGATGTATGCCGATGCCAATGAGAAGCAATGGAATGACGTGCAAATGAAGCGACTCGACCAGCTCTTTTATCAGAACGAACGGTTTATTCAAACTTATCTGGTTACGGTAAAAGACGTGGCACAATTTTCAACTTACGAAAAACTATTTTCCTTGTGGCATATCTTTCATGTTCCACTGGTATATATGTTGGTATTCAGTGCAATTTGGCATGTAATCGCGGTGCATAAATATTGATGACAAAACATTTCCTGATTTCGTATTTCCTGAGGGCATTCGTAGTGGGTGCCCTTGCCATATCTGGTCAGGCCTATGCCGACTCAGCCAATGACCTGTTGATGCCTGGAAAACTGATTCAGGGACATGCCAAATTAGAGAACGATTGCGCCAATTGCCATAAGCCCTATGACAAGGCAGCACAACCCGGATTGTGCAAAGACTGCCACAAGGAAATCGCGAAAGACATTGCTGAAAAGCACGGTTACCACGGTCTGCTGAAGGAAGAAAAGCCGTGTAAAGAGTGCCACACCGAACACAAGGGGCGCGATGCGCACATAGCTACGCTGACTACACTCAATTTCGACCACAACACCACGGGATTCGAGTTGAAAGGGGCGCACCAAAGCAGCAAGGTTCTTTGCAAGGATTGTCACTCGCCACTGAAAAAATACCGCCAGGCACCCGTCAAATGTAACGGATGTCACGAAAAAGCAGACAAACACAAGGGTTCCCTGGGGCCAGAGTGCCAGAATTGCCACGAGGAAAAAGATTGGAAGACTACCCATTTCGATCACAGCAAGACCCATTTCCCGTTGCTGGGCAAGCACATCGACGTGAAGTGCAAGGACTGCCATCCGAATAACAAATTCAAAGACACGCCGCTACTGTGTAACGACTGCCACAAAAAAGACGACAAACACAAGGGGCACTTCGGGCCAAAATGCGAAACCTGCCATAACGAAAAGAGCTGGAAAGAAATCCTGTTCGACCATGACAAGAAGACTAAATATCCGCTGCTCGGGAAACACCGTGAGACCAAGTGCGTCAGTTGCCACAAGGGCGATCTGTATAAGGAAAAGCTGAAGACCACCTGCATTTCATGCCATCAAAAAGACGACAAACACAAGGGCAAGTTTGGACCGAAGTGCGAGTCATGCCATATCGAGCGCAGCTGGAAAGAGATTCCGTTTGATCATGACAAGAAGACCAAATTCCCATTGCTCGGGAAGCATCACGACGTTAAGTGTAATGAATGCCACAAAGGAGACTTGTACAAGGACAAACTCCAGATGGACTGCTTCTCGTGTCATAAAAAGGACGACAAGCACAAGGGCACTTTTGGCCCCAAGTGCGAGGATTGTCATAACGCAAAAAGTTGGAAAGAAATTATTTTCGACCATGACAAGAAGACCAAGTACCCGCTTTTGGGCAAACACAAGGAAACGAAATGTGTCAGCTGTCACAAGGGTGATCTATACAAGGACAAATTGAAGTCGGACTGCGATTCTTGCCACGAGAAAGATGACAAGCACAAAGGCGAGGAGGGTAAGAAATGTGAATCCTGCCATCATGAGGACGCTTGGAAAACAGTCGAATTTGACCACAGGATTTCGCGTTTTCCGCTTACCGGAAAACATACATTGGTCGAATGCAAAAAATGTCATGTGACTGTGGTATTTAAGGAAGCCAAGTCGGATTGCGGGTCCTGCCACGAAAAGCAGGATGTGCACAAGCGCACACTCGGGACGGGCTGCGAGAAATGTCACAACACCCGCGATTGGAAAGACTGGGATTTCGATCACGACAAAACCAACTTCAAGCTGGAAGGAAAGCACAGCAAACTTAAATGTATCGATTGCCATAACGTACCTATAAGAACAAAGGTTGTCCTGGCCGCAAGTTGCATCAGTTGCCATGAGAAGGACGACAAGCACGACGGCGCATTTGGTCCCCAGTGCGATCATTGCCATATCGGCCTGACATGGAAAACGATCAAGGTTGGTGAGCAACGCTGGATAAACTATTAGTCTTGCACAGGCAATACTAACGTTGCATGTATCGGTATATACCGCTCATCTCTTGTGCGCCAACCGACGAGCGGCTAACATAAAACAGAGACACATATTAGAATCGCTAAAGCTGGGTAATGAATGTTTGAGTTACTTGGCAATCAAAAAATTAAGAATAAAAATCGAAACAGCGAGGTATTGCTCATGAATACGCCAACTAATAGCAAAATGATCAAAATGGCTGCGTCTGTGCTGGCGCTCTTGATGATTGGTTTTGTGAATCTTGCACAAGCTGCAAGCGCTGGTCCAGCCTTCGATCACTCTAAAACCGGTTTTGTGCTGAAAGATGTGCACCTGACTTTAAAGTGCGAACAGTGCCACGTCGACGGCATTTTCAAGAACACGCCCTAAAGATTGTGCTGGCTGTCATACCACCGGTACTCGTGTATCAGCCAAGCCCAAACCTATCAACCATGTTCCAACAACTGCCGCCTGTGACACTTGCCATATCAGTTTTGCAAACTTCCTGGTAAAAAGCTTTAATCACGTGGGAATTACGGGAGGATGCTTGACCTGCCACAACGGTCAGTCATTTGGCGTAAAGAGCAAGCCGTTGAACCACTTCCCAACCAATTTGCCTTGCGAAAGTTGTCATAGGAACACCTCGACATTCCTCAGCTGGTCGATGGACCACACAGGAATTACCTCAGGCTGCGCTTCCTGCCATCAAGGACAGTTCGCAGGGGTGGTGGGCCTGCCCTCAGTACATATACCAATACCGGCCGGGATCGATTGCGGTACGTGCCATGCTACTCCTCCACCCGGCGGCGCCGGTTCATTTCTGGGGGCGAAGTACGACCACTCTACTGCTCCTGCGCCCGGAGTGATCGGCAACTGTAATTCTTGCCATACAGGACAATATACGGCTTATGGGGTAAAGGGTTTATCGGCAGGCCACATCCCGACGGCAGGCGCACAATGCGATACATGTCACACTGCTTTTAATACATCTGGCTATACGTCATTTCTGGGTGTTGTTTACCACGCAACTATAGTAGCCCCCGCCGGCGGTTGTGTGACTTGCCACACGGGAGCGTATGTTGGAGCGCTAGGGACGTCGTTCTATGCACCTCATAGCACGATCACGCCTGGAACTGTGCCTGCGTGCGATACGTGTCACACGTCCACAAATACTGCCAACTTCACGACTTTCCTGGGCGCTACATTTGATTCCCCAGCCCATATTGCTGCTGGGGTTGTTAGTCCCGGTATCCCAACTGGTAAGTTCGCCTGTGCGACTTGCCATAACGGAACAACAGCACAGACATTTGTACAGCCCCACGTAACTGTCAATACAGCGACAACAACATGCGCTTCATGTCACACGAACTCGCTGACCACAATGTCGTGGCTGGGAGCTACGTTTATACACCCACCAACAGTCGTCAGTCCCAGTGCCAGTGCCACTGGTGTTAATGCTTGTGGAACTTGCCATAACGGGACCTTGGCTCAGACTTACGTGGCTCCCCATGTAACGGTAAACATAAATACAACAAAATGTGATTCGTGTCATACGACTGCGCTGTCGACAATGTCTTGGCTTGGGGCAACGTTTAACCACACCGCGCAAGGCATAACCAGTACTGGTGCAATTACCGGTACCAACGCTTGTTCGACCTGCCATAACGGGACTACGGCACAGACTTATGTGCAGCCCCATGCAATAATCAACACGGGGACAACGGCGTGTGATTCATGTCATACGACTGCGATGGCCACTTATTCGTGGCTGGGGGCGACATTTAACCATCCTGCAGGTGTTGGTGGTACCGTAAACAATGGTCCCAATGCAGGTCCTGCCTGTATGTCATGCCATTATCCTCCGGGGACTGCAGCGACGTGGGTGGCACCCCACGTGGCCACTCCAGCGGGGACAGCATGTGAGACATGTCACACGACAGCATTAGCTTCCTTGTCTTGGCTAGGGGCGACGTTTAACCATGCTGCGGCAACTCCAGCAATTGTGAGCCCTAGTTCAGTTTTCGCTCCTGCTGCTAACGCATGTGGTACATGTCATGGAAGCGGAGGTACGGCGCAGACTTATGTAGCACCACATTTAGCAGTCAATACGGCGACGACGACATGTGACTCGTGCCATACGACGGCATTATCAACGCTGTCCTGGCTGGGAGCGACGTTCAACCATACTGCTGCTGGTGTTGTTAGCCCCGGCCCTTCCGGCACTTCAGGGCTGGCATGTGCGGCATGCCATAACGGGACGAACGCACAAACTTATGTGCAACCGCACGTTACAGTCAACACAACGACGACAACTTGTGCGTCATGCCATACAACCGCGATGTCAACCTATTCCTGGTTGGGGGCTGCATTTGTTCATCCTTCATCCGTCATTAGTCCCAGTACTCTTCCTCCGCCAGATGCTAACGCTTGCGGGACCTGTCATAACGGGGTAACGGCATCGACTTTTGCCGCACCTCATGCCGGGGCCTTTGCATCTGCAACGATGACTGCAACCTCGAAATGCGATGACTGCCATACCAACGCCCTGACATCCCTGTCATGGACATCAATGACAGTGACTATCGCAGGACTGACAGGAACCGGTACGTTTGTCCATACCGACGTTAGCGGCTATCCCGCCGCATGTGCGACCTGTCACACCGGGTCTTATGCCCAGGGTAAGCCGACCACGCACTTGGTGACTTCCGCAGCTTGTGATTCATGCCATACACCAGCTGCACCTCGCAACTCTGTCCTGGTTGGGAGCGACGGGGGTAAATCACACTGCCAACTGGCACGCCTATGACAGCTGGAACAGTTTCGGTAAATGGAGCGCGAACAATTGTGCGCTTTGCCATAACGGCACTATCGCAAAAGGACTGTCGGCGGGGCATATTCCGGTCGGTTCGCTGTCGTGTGATAACAGTGGTTGCCATGTAGTCGGGTCTGCCAGCAGTTTCGCTCCGGGGCTCATGGGGGCTCACTCAGCACACCGCGATAATCGGAACGGTTCCGCTCTGTTCTACTTGCCACAACGGCTCTTACGTGTCACAAGGTTTGAACCTGGGAGGTGCGGTGGGTATGGTAACGAATCACATCCCGACAACCGCCATAACGCCGGGCCTGGATTGCACAACCTGCCATAAGAACGGTTTCGTGGCGACTGCTGGCGCGGCCGGCTGGGCAACGACTAACGGGCAGATGAATCATAATGGAGCGCAGGGCGGGGGGTCGGGTGGGTACTGTGTGACTTGCCACCTTAGCGGTGTGTCCTATTGGGACAAGCGCAAACGAAGAACCACAATGGCTCCAGCACTGCCAAGGATTGTTCAAGTTCAAGTTGCCATAAACCATTGGGCAAAACAGGGACGGCCTATTCCAATTGGGGTGGGTAATTTGACAGGTTAGAACATCCTTTTTTGTTAATTAAGCCGACTTCGAAAAAGTCGGCTTAATTGCCTTAAAGATAGAGAAAAAAATATGAATTTTAAAAAATGCTATCGCTTGGTTTTGTCCATTTGCTCGCTGATGTTGTTCAGCACATTGTCGCCATATGTATATGCCAACGAGATTATTGATGACATCACTGTTCACGCAGAAGCAAATCAAGACGTGATGGCGGTCGTAAAATTTGCCTACCCAATTCAGTATCTCAGACACTTCCCTCAGGGAAAATCGGCTTTTACTTCGATATATTTCAATATTCTTGGTGAGCGTTCCTCCTGATGTGTGGCAGAACTACGAATCTCACCGAACGCCTCCGTCAGATGTCATCAAGGACATTACGATTTCCACGCGGGATCGTGCTACCGGCCCCAAAATTCATATTACGTTTTATCGTCCCGCGGAATTCACGGTGTCCATGGGCAAGAACAATCAGACCCTGCTGATCCGTGTCAAGCCAGTTACACCCCAGCAAAAAAATGAAAGTGCGACGGCGCCTGTAGAGCCTGTCGCGCAAGCAAAGCCTGTGGCAGCCGTACCGGTTGTTGTGCCAGCGATCGCAAAGGCGACTGCACCCGTCTCCACTGGGCCTGCAGTAGCGGTCGTTGCAGCAAAGCCTGTCGCAACCGTACCTGTTGCTGTGTCGACGATTGCGAAGACACCTGCCCCCGTTCCTGCTCAACCTGCGGTAGCGGCCGTTTCCGCAAAGCCTGAAGCAGTCGAGGCGAAAACGGTGGCATCACCACCCGTTATAGTGGCACCTTCTTCGCCAGTATCTGTAACACCAGTATCGGACGGAGTCATTGATGACATCACTCTTCATACGGCTGCCACCGGTGAAGTTAATGCGGAAATAAAATTTGCACTGCCACTCCGATACCTAAGGCATTTCCCCAAGGGTAAATCGGAATTTACGGCAATCTATTTTGACACGCTTAAATCTGCGTCCGCAACAAATGGAAGAATTACGAATCGCACACTGCGCCTTCTTCCGACCTGATAAAGGATATTACGGTATCGACACGCGACAAAAAAACTGGCCCAAGAATTCTGGTCAAATTAAACCGCCCCGCGAGTTTCGCCGTATTTTTGGCTAAAAACGATCGGTCCCTCTTTATTCATATCAGCCCAGTTACATCGCCAAAAAATAATGAAAGCAAAATTGGCTCTGGCATATCCGGTGGGGCAGCGGCGCTGGTAGCCGTACCTGTAGTTGCGTTGCCGACAATTGCCAAGACATCCGCATCATCGACGCCAACTGTTGCGGCAGTTGCATCACCGACACCAGTAGTAGCACCGACACCAGTAGTAGCACCGACACCAGTAGTAGCACCGACACCAGTAGAGCGCCGGCACCAGTAGAGCACCGGCACCAGTAGTAGCACCGGCACCAGTGGTGGAGGCGGCGGCAGCTGTACCAATTACACCTGTTGCTCCCTCCGGTGATGTCACAGCGCCCAAAGTCGTGCTTGCACCTTCATTGCTGAAACCTGTACATATTCCACTGGGGGGCAGTGATGGACTGCCCGCTTTCCCGGACATAGATCAGGTTGGTCCGCAAGCGAATAAGCCTCTATCTGCCAATCCAACACTTGCCGAGCGGGTAGCGCATGCGAACGACGAGGCATCCGGATTAATGGTGAGAGGCGGAAATGCTTTACTCAAGGGGCAAAACTTTGCTGGCATTGAAGCATTCAACAGTGTGCTCATGTTGCCTCCAAACAAATATTCACCTGATGCCCAATTATGGATCGGAATTTCCAGGGAAAAAATAGGTCAGCCAGCCAAAGCCGTTTTGGAGTATCAGACATATTTGAAGCTCTATCCCAATGGGACGTCAGCGAAGTGGGTCAAGAACAGGCTCGACCAGTTGAAGCTAATACAGCCGGCGCTATTTATTGTTGCGCCAGCGCCTGTAGTCGCTCCTCCGGTTAAGGTGCAAAACACTGAATTCATTTATTCTGAATTTGGTAGCTTGTCGATGAATTACTACCAGGGAGCAAGTCAGACCAACACGACAGCGGTTGCCGGTACGCACGCAATCGCCCACATCCTTTTCCCAGACTGATCAGAAGTCTTTGATGACCAATGTGAACATGACGGCACGGTCATACAATAACGAATACGACAATCGATTTGTATTCCAGGATTTCTATGCAGCCAACTTTCTTCCGGGGCAAGCAAGTAACAGCAGATTGGGCGCCGCGTATTATGAAATGAAAGATCGGATCGTAGATTATTCGGTGAAGCTGGGGCGACAGTCCGGGTTTGGTGGCGGCGTGATGGGGCGGTTTGACGGCGTTTCGGCTGGTTATGGCTTTGCCCCAAGTTGGAGAGTCAATGTGGTATCCGGGGTGTTGTCTGATGTAACGATTGATGCGAAGCCAAAATTCAATGGGGTCAGCGTGGATTTCGGAACCAGGAGTCCACTGGGCGGGTCGGCATACTTCATTAACCAAACGGTAAGTGGTTTCACCGATCGCAGAGCTGCGGGTGGAAATGTGCGATATTTCGATCCACGCTTCACCATCATGTCCAATCTGGATTACGACGTGCAGTTCAATGCGCTGAATATCTTTACGGTGCAAGGAACCATGATGGGTGGTGGAACCGCAAATGACTATAACTTCCTTTTGGACAGAAGAAGAAGTCCGGTCCTGGACGTAAGAAACGCAGTGAATGGCACTCCTATTCCAATTGCCACTTTGCTTGCCGCAGGTTTTACTACGAATCAATTGATAGATTTGGCAAATCAACGTACAGCCGTTTCAAATCTGGCGCAAGTCGGTATGATCAACCACTTGACTGAAAAATGGAACACCGGCACCGATTTCACCATTTCGAACACAAGCGGATTGCCGCGTAGCGGGGGGGTTACCAGTCTTCCTTGCTCCGATCCTCTCAACCTAAATACTCCTCCGACGGAAGGATGCCTGGAAGCGACTCCATCGTCGGGTGTTACATGGACAGTTTCCGAAAGACTCACCGGTGTTGGAGTCATTCAACCTCACGATATAACGAATTTCAGTGTGAGTTACACAAAAGGCAAAGTGACATCTTCTGAAGCATTTCAGGTCAGCAACCACCTTGATCTGCTAGAAAAGTGGACGCTTGATTCCATTTATGCGCTTGAATCTTCAATCCGATAACACAGGTGGAAAATCAACAGACCTTTCACCCACTGCGCGAGTCTCATATAAAGTGAGAAATAACCTGACGGGTAATGGTGAATTAGGGTTGGATTGGAACAAGAGTTCATCCAGTGTTTTACAAAACTCATCGAGCACAGTCAGGGAGTACTTTTCGCTCGGCTTCCAGTATATTTTCTGATGGAGTTGGCGACACTATCTGCGGATAGTGTCGCCAATGATTTTTATGCCACCGTCACCGCTTTGTCTAAATATACATCCTGAACCGCATTCAGCAGGGCAATGCCATCTGGCAACGGTTTCTGGAACGCCTTGCGACCCAGGATCAACCCCATGCCACCGGCGCGTTTGTTGATGACAGCCGTGCGTACTGCTTGTTGCAAGTCGTCCTTGCCTGATTCGCCGCCGGAGTTGATCAGGCCGGCGCGCCCCATGTAGCAGTTGGCTACCTGATAGCGCACCAGGTCGATCGGGTGATCGGTGGTGAGTTCGCTGTAGACCTTGGGATGGGTCTTGCCGAATTTGATGGCGTTGTAGCCGCCGTTGTTCTCGGCCATTTTTTGTTTCACGATGTCCGCGTTGATGGTCGCGGCGAGGTGATTGGCCTGTCCGGTGAGGTCGGCGGCGACGTGGTAGTCCTTGTCGGCAGTCTTGAATGCGGAATTGCGCAGGTAAGCCCACAACACGGTCGCCATGCCCAGCTGGTGCGCGTGCTCGAATGCCTCGGAGATTTCCTGGATCTGGCGGCGCGATTGTGCGGAACCATAGAACACGGTCGCGCCCACCGCCACCGCGCCCATGTTGAAGGCCTGATCCACGCTGGCGAATAAAGTTTGGTCGTAAATGTTGGGATAGGACAGTATTTCGTTATGGTTGATTTTGACGATGAAAGGAATCTTGTGTGCATAGCGCCGCGCCACGGAAGACAACACTCCCAGCGTCGAGGCCACGCCGTTGCAGCCGCCTTCAATGGCGAGTTTGACGATATTTTCCGGATCAAAATACATGGGGTTGGGCGCAAAGGACGCGCCGCCGGAATGTTCTACACCCTGATCAACCGGCAACAGCGAAAGGTAGCCGGTATTGGCCAGTCGCCCATGACCGTACAGGGATTGCATGCTGCGCAACACGCCGGTCCTGCGGTCTTTTATTGCGACGACGCGATCCACATAATCCGGTCCCGGCAAATGCAGAGATTCCTTGGGGATACCGGCACAACGATACTTCAACAGGTGTTCAGCTTCTTCGCCCAACAATTGCACGATGTTCGTCATGATATTGTTCCTTCGCTAGTTAGAATGGCGCAGCCATCTTACTCCCCCGTGCATAACTTTGGGTATCCCGGCAATGATCGACAGCATCCGTTCAATAGACTTAACTTTGGATCAGCACAGCGCTGTGTGAACGCAAAGACACGTAGCACCTCTGTGACGAACTCGGCAAGCGAGTTGTTGTCACACTGTAGCTTCTAACCGTCTGAAACAAACAAAATGAAGGCAACCAGTTCATCCAAAATGAATAAATTTTGCAATCTCAATCTTGACCAATTTTCTGCCCAATTTTCTTTGGGCACCGTTGTTTGCGTTTTATTGCTACTGGCCGGATGTGGCGGTGGCGGGAGTACATCTGCACCTATTCCGCCCGGTATCCTGAGCAGTATCACCATTACGCCGCCTTCGCTGTATCTCGAAGCAAACGCAAGATACAACAATTTAAAAGCGATAGGGAACTACACGGGCGGAACAACCGCCGATCTCACTTCACAGGTTGTTTGGAGTTCTGCTTCTTCCGCCATTGCCAGTGTGACATTAGCGGCATCAGGAGTTGTCGGTTACGGCCGCCTCAAGTCCTCCAGCAACAACAACCATCACTGCGGCCTTGAACGGGTTTAGTTCGTCAGCTACGGTCAACATAGTTACGGGCGCTAAGACTGATCTACATTTTGCGCGCGACGACCACACCGCCACGTTGCTGAGCGAATGGGAATGTGTTGGTGGCTGGCGGTTATGCGCCTTTTGGAATGTCTCTTGGAGCTCTCGATAATTCAGAGGTATACGATTCGACTATAGGTACTCTAGGTACACCCGGTACATGGAAGGTAACAACGGGTGGTCTTTCACAGGACGCGGCGATCACACAGCCACACTGTTGGCGAACTCCACTTGTTTGCCCTTGCACAATTGCGAAGTATTGGTGGCTGGAGGGGTCGACGTCGCGGGCAATGATGTTGAAGGCGCTGAATTGTATATTCCTGACCCCGTTGATCCTCTTGCCGGAACGTGGTCTAAAACCGGCAATTTAATAACTCCACGCTCTTATCATTCCGCTACGCTTCTCTCCGATGGAAGAGTGCTGGTAGCTGGGGGAGTTAATGATAGTAAGAATCTTGGCGTAATCGCCACTACAGAGATTTATGATCCATCGACTGGCCTCTGGACTGCGACCGGGAGTATGACAATGCCGCGGTACTCACATACCGCGACCCTGCTCAACAACGGCAAAGTATTGGTCGCGGGTGGTTTTAACGGCTTGGTTCTCAATACTGCCGAAATCTACGATCCTGCGCACCGGAAGTTGGACGACAACTGTTCCCCTTGTTAACGGGCGATATAACCATACTGCCACTTTGCTTAGCAATGGTCTCGGTGTTGGTAGTGGGGGGAGTTGATACTTCGAATAACAATGATCTTACAAGCGCCGAGATATATGATCAAACCGCTGGGTCATGGACGTCTACGGCGCAGTCTTACCACGGTGGCGCGGCATAACCATACCGCCACGCTGATGCCGAGTGGGAAAGTTTTGGTGCTGGGAAGGTCAGTGATTGCGCTAGTACCTGTACTCCTCCCCCGTCATTAAACAATGCAGATTTGTACGATCCAACTCTAATAGTACCGACATGGAGTTCCGTTTCCAGTCTTGCAACGGGACGTGTTATTCATACTGCCACTCAGTTGGGCACGTTGGACCTAATGCTGGTGCGTTCTAGTGGTTGGTGGAAACGATGGCACTGGCTCAACCGGCGTTAATCCACTCTCCAGTGTCGAGCTGCATAACTGAGGAGTCAGCGGTTGGATAGCTCGCTGGCAATGCGATCCACAGTACACGCATATCCCACCGAGGCAGATACCGGTCAAGTCAATGAGCTTTATCGGTGTCGTCGGACTACCTGTATAATTTTGGTATTCCAACTTCACCGACTGAATATCCCATGAAGAACGTCACCCTAGGCACGCCCCTTTCTCCTTCCGCCACCAAAGTCATGCTGCTCGGCAGCGGCGAACTCGGCAAGGAAGTCATCATTGCGCTGCAGCGCCTGGGTGTGGAAGTCATCGCCGTGGATCGTTACGAGAATGCGCCGGGGCATCAGGTGGCGCATCGGGCACATGTCATCAACATGGCGGACGGTGCGGCATTGCGCGCCTTGATCGAGAACAGAAAAACCCGATGTCATCGTGCCGGAGATCGAGGCCATCGCCACCGACATGCTGGTGCAGATCGAGAAGGAGGGCAAAGTGCGCGTCATTCCCACCGCCCGTGCCGCGCAGCTCACCATGAACCGCGAAGGCATCCGCCGCCTGGCTGCCGAGACATTGTGGCTGCCGACTTCGCCGTACAAATTTGCCGACAGTCTGGAAGAACTGATCGCCGCCACCGCCGTGATCGGCTTCCCGTGCATCATCAAGCCCGTGATGTCGTCGTCCGGCAAAGGACAATCCAAGGTGGATAACGCGTCCGAGGTAAAGGCGGCGTGGGATTACGCCGCCAGCGGTTCGCGCGTGAATCAGGGCCGCGTCATCGTCGAGGGCTTTATCGATTTCGATTACGAGATCACCCAGCTTACGGTGCGTGCGATCGGTGCGAACGGCGAGACCGAGACGCATTTCTGCGAACCCATCGGGCATGTGCAGGTGCACGGCGATTACGTCGAAAGCTGGCAGCCGATGGCGATGTCCGCGCTGGCACTGCAACGTTCGCGCGATACCGCCAAAAAAGTCACCGATGAATTGGGCGGCCTCGGCATCTTTGGCGTCGAACTGTTCGTGAAGGGCGACCAGGTATGGTTCAGCGAAGTCAGTCCGCGTCCGCACGACACCGGCATGGTGACCATGTGTACCCAGCGCTTCAATGAATTCGAGCTGCATGCACGCGCCATTCTTGGACTACCGGTAGACACCAGTTTGCGTGCACCGGGTGCGAGCGCCGTGATCTACGGTCAGATGGACGAAAAGGGCATCTCCTTCCAGGGAGTGGAAGATGCTTTGCGCGTGCCCGAATCGGATATTCGCCTGTTCGGCAAGCCGGAAGCTTTCAAGAAGCGCCGCATGGGCGTGGCATTGGCAAACGGTAAAGATACCGACGAGGCCAGGACACGCGCCAAGCTTGCTGCCAGCAAAGTGATTCCCGTCAAACTCTAATGATTACAGGCATACAACATGCCACGTTTTTGACCAGTGATCTTGCCAGGTCGCGCGTTTTTTACGAAGGCGTGCTTGGCTTGCATCCTAACCCAGGTCGTCCGCAGATGAGCTTCGACGGCGTATGGTATGACGTCGGACCGGGTCAGCAAATACACCTGATGCTGTTGCCGAGCCCTGAGGCCGGTTTGCAGCGACCTGCGTACGGCGGGCGCGACCGTCATGTGGCACTCGGTGTGAATGACTTCACCCAGTTGAAGAATAAGTTCGATGCGGCCGGCATCGCTTATACGCAAAGCCAGTCCGGCCGCCGCGCCTTGTTCTGCCGCGACCCAGACCAGAACGCACTGGAATTCAACGAGGTCGCGGCCTGATGCAACTATCCACTTTTGAAACCGGAACCAGTCCCAAAGCCTGGTATCAGGCCGCTTGCGAGCGATCCGGGTTTGTTTGCGATGCGCGGCAGATCGCCGCCATCGATCAATTGGAAACTCTGTTTCAGCAACTGATCGAGTTCAAGAACAAGCGCAATCAGTTCCTCGGGCGCAGCCTGCTTAGTCCGGATGTGCCCAGGGGTTTGTACATATGGGGCGGAGTGGGACGCGGCAAGACGTTCCTGATGGACGGCTTCTATCATTGCCTGCCGTACCGGCGCAAACGCCGTATCCATTTCCATAACTTCATGGTTGAAGTGCACCAGGAAATGAAACTGCTGGCGAGAGAGAGCGATCCCCTGATGGCGCTGGCGGACAAGATCGAGCGTTCCACGCGCCTGCTGTGCCTGGACGAATTTCATGTGGATGACATTGCCGATGCGATGATCCTTGGGCGCCTGCTGGGGGCCTTGCTCGAACGCGGCGTGGTGCTGCTCACCACGTCAAACTATCAGCCTGACGATCTGTATCCCAACGGATTGCAGCGGCAGAATTTTTTGCCAGCCATTGCCTTGCTCAAGCGCGAATTGAAAGTGCTGCACCTGGACAGCGACACCGATTACCGCATGCTGCAGATGGAACGCGACCCGCTATTCATGGCGTCGGTCGACGCGGCAAGCGATGAGCGCATGGAGTCATTGTTCCGGCGGCTTACGGCGGGCATGCACGACGATGCCAGCTTCATCCGCGTAAGACAGATCAAGATTCCGGTCAGGCGCGTGGCGCGCGAAGTCGTCTGGTTCGATTTCAAGGAGTTGTGCGGCGGACATCACGACCAGTCCGATTATCTGGAAATCGCATATCGTTTTCCGACGGTCTTTGTCTCGGGCATTCCGAAAATGACCGGCGAGAACGGGGCGGAGGCGAGGCGGTTCACCTGGCTGATCGACGTGTTGTACGACAATCACGTCAAACTGGTGGCTTCATTCGAAACCGGACTGGCGGATCTTTACGGAGATGCGCGACATGACAGCGAAGCACAGCGCATTGCCAGCCGCCTGACCGAGATGCAAACCCGGCACTATCTGGAGCTGCCGCATCGCACGCGCGGTGTGAACTTCAACGGACCTCCATCCTTGTAGCTGGCTTATTGTCCCTGCTTTTGCTTTTTCATGTACTCGGTGAACTGCGGCGCGGGCAACGGCTTACTGAAATAATATCCCTGAACTTCGTCGCAACCCTGCAAACGCAGGAAGGCCAGCTGGCCGGCCGTTTCCACGCCTTCTGCGATGGTCTGCATGCCGAGACTGCTGGCCATGTTGATGATCGCGGCGACGATGGCCTTGTCGTCCGGATCGTCCGTGATGTCACGTACAAAGGATTGGTCTATTTTCAGCTTGTAGACCTTGAAGCGTTTCAAATAACTCAATGAAGAGTAGCCGGTGCCGAAATCGTCGATGGACATGCGGATGCCGAGGGCATGGAGTTTGTCCATCACTTCGATCGCTGATTGCGGGTCGTCCATGGCAACTGCTTCGGTCAGTTCCAGTTCCAGATATTTGTGCGGCAATCCCACTTCGTCGAGGATGCCGGTGACCAGTTCCGGAAAATTGGGCTGGCGGAACTGGGCGGCAGAGAGGTTTACCGCAATCACCATGGGCGGAAGTCCGCCGTCCATCCAGTCCTTCAATTGTTTGATCGCGGTGCGCAGCACCCATTCGCCGATCTGGATGATCTGGCCGCTGTCCTCGGCAATTGGAATGAATTCGGCGGGCGAGATGGCACCCAGTTCGGGATGGTGCCAGCGCAGCAAGGCTTCGGCACCGGTGACATGTCCGTCCTGGATCAATATCTGCGGCTGATAGTGTAAATGCAGCTGGCCGCGTATCAGAGCTTGGCGCAATGCATTGCCCAATTGCAGGGCACGTGCCGAATGGGCCTGCATCTCGGGCGTGAAGAAGCGGAATGCGTTGCGGCCGGTTTGCTTGACACGGTACATGGCGGCATCCGCATTTTTCGAGAGCGTTTCGAAATCTTCGCCGTCATAGGGATAGATGGCGATACCGATGGAGCAGGTGGCAGCCAGTTCGTGCTGTTCGATCTGGCACGGTTTTGAGATCAGCTCCATCAACTTGGCTGCGACATGCGCCGCACCTTTCTCGTCCGTGCCCGGCAAAATCAGGACAAACTCATCGCCGCCCTGGCGCGAGATCGTGTCTTCCTCGCGCAACGTCGTTTTGAGCCGGGTTGCCACTTCCACCAGCAGTTGGTCGCCGATAGTATGTCCGAGCGTATCGTTGATGTCCTTGAAATGGTCCAGATCGAGGAACATCACGGTCAATTGCTCGCCGCTGCGCTGCGCCAGGCTAAGGGCAAACTGGAAACGTTCGTTGAGCCGCGAGCGGTTGGGCAGGTTGGTGAGCTGGTCAAAATTGACCAATTTTTCGATGCGTTCTGCGGTAAGTTTTTTCTCGGTGATGTCTTCCTTGATCGCCAGATAATGGGTCACCTGGCCATCGGCCTGCCGCACTGGCGAGATAAGGACCGACTCGATGTATTCCGTGCCGTCTTTGCGCTGGTTGCTCAATTCTCCTTGCCACAGTTCGCCGCGTGTCAGATGCGCCCACATATCCTCGTAAGTCGATTTTGGCGTCTTGCCGGATTGCATGATGCGCGGATTTTTGCCGATGACTTCGTCGAGTCTATAGCCGGTTACCTTGGTGAAAGTCGCGTTGGCGTACTCGATATTGGCATTCAGGTCGGTGATGACAATACTATCCGGGCTTTGCTCGACGGCCAACGACAGCTTGTGCAGATTTTCTTCCAGACCCTTGCGTTCTTTCTCACCGGCAAAACGCTCCAGCGCAAAGCCGACGTCCATTGCCATCTCGAGCAGCAGATTGCGCACCGCTTCGTCAAAGGCATTGGCTTCGCCTGCATACAAATTCAACACGCCGACGACGGTATCGCGGCACAGGAGCGGAATCGCCGCCACTGCTCCCCAGCCGAATTGTTTTCCGCGTTCATGCCAGGGCGTTGTAATGGGGTCGTTAACGAAATCCTGGCACCAATAGGGCAGGTTCTCGCGCAAGGCTCTGCCGGTCGGTCCGCGTCCGTCTGGATCGTTGGCATCCGTGGTGATGTGCAGAGTTTCGAGGTACTCCCTGCCTGACCCGAAAGAAGCGATGGGATTAACCTGTTTGCTCTGCGCGTCCACCAAGCCTATCCAGGCCATCTTCATGCCGCCGAAATTTACCGCATCGCGGCAGATGATGGGGAATAGCTCGGCTTTGTCGGTACAACGCACGATGGCCTGATTACATTGGCTTAATGCTGCGTAGAGTTTGGTGAGTCGCAAAATCTGGGCTTCGTGTTCCTTGCGTTGCGTGATGTCGCGGGACAGCGCGATGAAATGCGGATGCTCCGACTGCAAAGTCTGCATTTTGGAAATGGAAAGTTCAAACCAGAATGTTCCTTGCGGCAGGGTTAATTCGTACTCCTTTCCGCTCGACCAGCCGTTTTCATTTGCTTCACGTATCCCGGACATGCAGATTTCCGCCACGGATGACGGCATGACGTCGGCGATGATTTTGCCCAGAAAGGCTGCTGCAGGTTTGGTCAAGAGGTCGATGTGCGATGATGAATGGTAACTGTAGAAACGTCCATCCAGGTCAACCTCAAACATGAGGTCGGGAATGGCATTCACGGTTGCCTGCAACTGCGTGTACGAGTCCGACAATTGCCTGGTCTTGGTTTTGACTTGCTTGCGCAGAAGGGCGGCTCCAAGCAACGTTGTCAGCAGCAATCCGATGATCGTGAGCATCGCTTCCCTGAAGGCTGGCGACATCGCGGGATCAGGGATGTGGCCACTCCAGCGCCGCTGAATCTCGAAATAGGTGGAGTCTGGGTCTGCCGTCCAGACTGACAGGTATTTTTCTATCCCGCTCAGCAGGTCCGGCCTGTGCGCTTTTGCTGTTACATAGAACAGGCCGACAGGCTGGAAAATGACGGGGGTTTCGACGAGCCGGTATTCCGGGGCATGCAGGTCTCCGTATTCATGACTTGCGATGGCGACGTCTGCCTGGCCGGAATGGGTCTGGCGAAACGCGTCATCAACGGTCTGGGTTTGAACTAGGCGCGCTTTGATGTTGAACCCCGCCAGCATGTCCAAGATCGCCTTTTCCTGAATTCCTCCTTGCAGGACCGCGATGCGCTTATTCTTGAGATCAAGGACCGATGATATTTTTTCGTTGTCGCGACTATAGATCAGCGACCAGCTATACAGGGCTGGGGTTTTGGGGAAATCAAAACGAAGTTCGCGTTCGGCCGAATAGGCGACATCGGGCATCAGGTCGAGGTCGCCGTTCTCAAGTTTCTTCAGGCAGTCTTCCCATTGGCAGGGAACGTAGCGCAGTTGCCAGTCTTCCCGCTCCGCAACCGCCTTCAGTATGTCGATCAGGATGCCGGACGGGGCACCCTTGGCGTCGGTGAATATTTTGGGTTCGTTCTCATATACGCCGACGCGAACCTCCGCGGCACAGGCTTGCCCGATCAGGCCGAGAAAGCCTATACAGAGGAGGATGCGCAGGATCGGCGAATTGGTCACGGAAGTCGTTGCGACTTCGACTGGTGGAAGATGAAGTTACGAACCGGTGCGCAAGCGCGTGTCGTAAGTGGCCTGGCACGCGGCATTGGCTGTCTCCAGCATTTTTGCGGCTTCGTCCGTTACTGCTTGCGGAATGGTGAATTGGCCGGGTTTGCGGCGCACCGGTTTCCGGTTCTGGACCAGGAAGTCTTCGTTTGCCTTTTCGGCGGTTGCTTTGCAGGTGGTGAGGTCGGCCAGGATAGTTGCTTCGAACAATGCTTTTACTTGAGCGGCCGCTTTCGCCCTGGCCAAAGCCTGAGCGTGTGCTTGTTCCATCGCCACACGCAATTCCTGCGCTTCCTTGATTTGCAGCTTGTTAAGATGATCGAGATAGATCCATACACCACAGAAGATAACGATAAGTGAACTGGAAACAATTTTCTTAAGCATTTACTTTCCCCGCAAAGTGATGGATGTCGGCAGGCAGCATAATAAACCAATTCAACCGGCTTTTGCCCGGTTGAGGTGCAACGAAATAACAGTTAATAGGCCAGATCGTATGTATCTGATTCATCCAGCGTTAAGATGTTGTGAGGTTCTGCAATCACGGCGCCGGATTCGGGTAAAGCATATGTACGGCCTCGATCCGGTCGAGTATTGCCGCTGGAAGCGTTACCTTTGCACTGGCCAGGTTTTCCATGAGTTGTTCCTGCGTCGTCGCACCGAGAATCACGCTGCCGGTGAACCAGCGTGTCCTGGCGAAAGCCAGTGCCATGGTGGCCGGAGTGAGTCCGGCTTCCTGTGCGATGTGTACGTATTCTTTTGCGGCAACCGGCACGTTGGGTTTGTCATAGCGTTGGCCGAATCCGGGAAAAAGCGTGATGCGTCCTTGTGCATGCGGATCGGTCAGGTATTTGCCCGTGAGCCAGCCGAAGGCCAGCGGGCTGTAGCCGAGCAACCCGACGTTGGCATGACGGCAGGTCTCGGCCAAGCCGCTTTCAAAGGTGCGGTTCAGCAGGTGATAGGCATTTTGTATGCTGACGATCCTGGGCAGTCCCAGTTGTTCGGCACAGCGCACAAATTCGGATACGCCCCACGGTGTTTCGTTGGAAAGGCCGATGTGGCGAATTTTGCCAGCCTTGACCAATTCCGCCAGCACTTGCAGCTGTTCGGCAATGGGTGTGCTGTCGCGTTCCTGAGCGGCGTCGTAGCCGGTTCCGCCGAACATGGGGACGTAGCGATCCGGCCAATGCAGCTGATACAAATCGACATAGTCAGTCTGCAGGCGGCGCAGGCTGCCATCGATGGCAGCGGTGAGGTGTTCGCGGTCGATGCGCGGTGTATTGCGTATCCAGCCGAATCCGCGTGCCGGGCCGGTGATTTTGGTGGCTACGATGAGTTTGTCGCGCTGTTGCCGTTTGAGCCAGGTCCCGATATCGCTTTCGGTGCGGTGCGCGGTTTCGGCGCGCGGCGGAACGGGGTACATCTCGGCGGTATCGATGAAGTTGATCCCGTGCGACACCGCCAGATCGAGCTGCGCATGGGCGTCCGCTTCGCTGTTCTGCTGACCAAAGGTCATCGTTCCAAGCGCCAGCGTCGACACTTTCAAGTCGCTGCTGCCCAATATTCGGTACTCCATGATCGCTCCGGAAAATTTGGAAGCAGTTATTTTAATCTCTCCATCGTGTTAGCATCTACGCATCATGACGTCTGTCCTGTTTTTATCGCGTGGCGTGCCTGCAGTACCTCTCAATTCGGCTGAGACTGAGGCTGAGTGGGGCCCGCCGGACGTGCAATTTCCCCTTCCTTTTTCCATCGCGGTGTCTGTTGCGCATTGGGTAAAACGTATTTCGACACTCCTCCAGGCGTCGCAGCCGGGCGCCATTCACGACTTCGGAGAGTCTCAGGAAAAACGTTACCCGCAGACGATGACG
The DNA here is from genome assembly GCA_963718345.1 of uncultured Pseudomonadota bacterium. Taxonomy (GTDB): domain Bacteria; phylum Pseudomonadota; class Gammaproteobacteria; order Burkholderiales; family Gallionellaceae; genus Sideroxyarcus. The sequence goes on from CAVQZH010000005.1 coordinate 79,053, forward strand.
AGTAAAGGTTTTAACTTGAGTGCCGCAAACAATTGTGGCGTTTGGAAAGATTTGGGGACGATATGAACTTGACAAGTTTGATGCATTATTTGCCCGAGGTGGAAGCGGAAGCCATCGAGCATAAACTGGCGGAATTGCAGGCGCTGTATCCCAAACTTGGGGTTTTAGCGCTGTTGCCGGAAGCCGACAAGGACAAGGTCGGCGTGTTGCAGACGGCCTGTTCAAGGCGCAAGGTTGCGCTGGCGGGAGCGATCTTCCCTGCACTGGTCAAGGAAGGCCGTTTCGTGACGCAGGGCGTGTGGCTGCTGTGCTTCAAGAAAATGCCATACTTTACGTTGCATGAGAACTTGCCGGCACAAACTGCCGAAGCAGAACTGGCGGCGGAGAAGATCGCCGACGATATACGCGCCCGGATCGATCGCACGCCTGACATCACCTTGTTCATGCTGTTCGATGCCATGGTGCCGAACATCGGCACGTTGCTCGACAGTCTGTACCTGCATCTGGCGAATCGCGTGCACTACGCCGGCGCGAATGCGGGCAGCGAAACATTTCAGCCTATGCCTTGCCTGTTCGACGCTGGACGCATTGTGCAGAACGGGTTGTTGGTGCTGTTGCTGACGTCGCACAAGGGGGCGATCCTGGAGCACGGCTACCAGACCAATCCGCATACTTCTTATGCGACCTCGACCAACGGCAACCGCATCTCCCAGATCGACTGGCGGCCTGCCTTCGAGGTTTATCGTGAGCTTGTCCACGAGCATTATGGCGAGGAAGTTACGGCAGAGAACTTCTACCAGTATGGAGTTCACTTTCCGTTCGGTATCGTGCGTGCCAATCATCATGTGCTGGTGCGTATTCCGGTCATGCTTGCCGACGACGGCTCTCTGTTCTGCGTGGGTGAAGTACCTGCAAATTCCGTTTTGACTCTCCTCAAGGCGCCGACCGTGCGCACGGTGGAGACCCTGCACAATGTGTGCGAAGGACTGAAAGCACTGAACGGCGATATCACCGACGCGGAGTTGTTGCTGTTCTATTGTGCAGGGCGCCGGTTGCACCTCGGAATACCGATGGCAACCACCGAACTGGAAGCCTTCGCCGGATTGACGCATGCTTCCCATATCGCCGGGGCGCTTTCGCTCGGCGAGATCGGCGGATCGACCGTAAATGGCTATCCACTTTTTCACAATGCCACGCTGGTAGCGTCGTGCTGGTAGCATGGAACAGGAAAATATCCTGCCGGTGCTATATGACCTGGCGGTCACCATCGGCAGCGAGATCAGTGTAAAACCTCTGCTGACGCGCACCCTGCAGCGCCTGCTGTATCACACTTCATTTTCGGCCGGGTTCATTTGTCTGGATGTGCCCCCGTGCCAGAAGAATAGCGGGATGGTCGAAGTGAAACTCGATGCGGTGGTGGGCGATTTCGATCTCATCGGTATCATCGGCAAGCCCATTTCTTTGCCGTGTGAGTTGATTTGCGAGAAGGCGGTGCGCGAGACCGATCAGGCCGCGCTATTGTCTGCATTGCGTTGTACCCAAACGCAATACAAGTCTTATCTCAGGTTACCTATTGAGCATTGCGGCGTGATCGTGTTGTTCTCAGCCGAGATTCCCAAAACGACGCTGCCGCTGACAACCATGTTGCAGCCGGTTCTGGCGCATCTGGCCAAGGCTATTGTTCTGTGCCGCAACAATGATGCACATACCAGTGGCCTGGTCAGCCAGCGCGACATGCTGGTAAAGGTGTTCGAAAGCAGCAATTCCGGCGTGGTGATCACCGATTCGGCGGTAAACATCATCGAGATCAATCCCGCGTTCACGCGCACCACCGGCTATGAGTCAAAGGAAGTGTACGGCAAGAACCCGCATTTGCTGGCTTCGGGACGGCACGACCATGAGTTTTTCCGGGAAATGTGGAGCGAGATTGGAAACAGTGGTCACTGGGACGGCGAGATATGGAATCGGCGCAAGAACGGTGAGGTTTTCCCGGCCTGGTTGAACATCGATTCGGTGTGCGACGAGAGCGGTGCGCCGCAGTATTACGTGGGCATGCTTTCCGATATCAGCAAGCGCAAGGAAGCCGAAGCGCAAATACATCAGTTGGCCTTTTATGATCCGCTGACCCAATTGCCCAACCGCCGCTTGTTGTTGGAGCGCCTGCACCAGGCTTTTGGCTCGGGTACGCGCAGCGGACACCATGGCGCCGTATTGTTTCTGGATCTGGATAATTTCAAGACACTCAACGATACCAAAGGGCACGAAATCGGTGACCTGTTGCTTGCGGAAGTGGCGAAACGGCTCAACGCCAACGTCAGCGACGGCGATACGGTGGCACGCTTGGGCGGAGATGAGTTCGTGGTGGTGCTGGAATCGCTAAGCTCGGTTCCGGACGAGGCGGCCGCCCAGGCTGACTTGGTCGCCGAGAGAATTCGCGCACAGTTGAGCCTGCCGTATCAGCTGGCCGAACGCGATTACCGCACCACGCCGAGTATCGGTGTCGTGTTGTTCAGAGGGAACCAGGAAAGCCTGGATGATGTGATGAAATACGCGGATACGGCGATGTATCAGGCCAAGACTGCCGGTCGTAACACCATCCGATTTTACGATCCGGTGATGCAGGCCGCCGTCGAGGCGCGTGCCGATCTCGAAGACGAATTGAGGCATGCGATCGAGTTGCAGCAGCTCCGACTGTACTACCAGATTCAAGTGGACAGCAGAAATCGCCCGCTGGGGGCGGAAGTGCTTCTGCGCTGGCAACACCCGGAGCGAGGCTTGGTTGCGCCGTCGCAATTCATTCCGCTGGCTGAAGAGAACGGCTTGATCGTACCCATCGGTCTCTGGGTGTTGCGGACTGCGTGCGCACAGCTAAAGGTTTGGCAGAACGATGCCCGCACGCGGGATTTGACACTGGCAGTGAACGTAAGTGCAAAACAATTCCGCAGTCCGGATTTTGTGGCGCAAGTACAACGCACTGTGGTGGAGACGGGGGCAAAGCCGGCACTCCTGAAGCTGGAATTGACCGAAAGTATCGTGCTGGAAAATGTGGAAGACACCATTGCCAAGATGCGCGAGCTCAAGCTGTTCAGGGTGAGTTTTTCGATGGACGATTTCGGGACGGGTTATTCGTCGCTGCAGTATCTCAAGCAACTTCCTCTGGACCAGATCAAGATCGACCAGTCCTTTGTACGCGACATCGTTACCGACTCCAACGATGCGGCCATCGTGCAGACCATCATCGCGATGAGCGAAGTTCTGGGCTTGAACGTGATCGCAGAAGGTGTGGAGACCGAGGCGCAGCGGGAGTTTCTGGACCTGCGTGGGTGTCACGCCTTTCAGGGATATTTGTTCGGCAGGCCGGTACCATTGCCGGATTTTGAGGTGCAATTGAGGAATATCGATGTCCACTTATAACGTCAATTTGCACGAGGCGATCTATTCACTGTCCGATGCCCTTGACCTGGTGGGTGTCACGCATATCCATCACGGCAAACGCGTTGCCTACATGGCAACCGAGTGCGGCAAGCACCTGGGCTGGAGCGGTGCGCGCCTGGACGAACTGTTTCAGGCGGCCATTTTGCACGACACCGGCGTATCCAGGACCATGGTACATGCCAAATTGGCGCAGATGGCATGGGAAAACGAAGCGGAGCATTGCAAATTGGGCGCGGCATTGCTGGCCAGCAGTCCCCTGCTAAGTCACCTGTCGGATACGGTATTGCACCACCATACGCATTGGTCGGTACTCAAGGATTTGGATCTGCCGCCGGAAGTCAAACTGCAAGCCAATTGCATCTATATGGTTGACCGTGCGGATGTGCTTGCGCTGGCTTACCAGATCGCGGAGGAAGACATCCTGCTGGGCAAGGACGAGATCAGGCACAAGATATACGAACGTCTCGGCGATTGGTTCAGTCCGGAACTGGTCAATGCTTTCATGGAGGTCTCCAACTCGGATGCTTTCTGGTTCACGTTGGAGAGTGACCATGTTAACGGCTACTTAGCTACCTGGTTGTCGCATTTTCCGGACCGCACCATGGAGTTCCTGGAATTGCGCAGTCTGGTGCATGTTTTTTCCAGCATTGTCGATGCCAAAAGTCCATTCACCAAACAACACTCAGACGGTGTCGCCAATCTTGCACGCTACCTTGGCGGCCTGTTTGGATTGCCCGAAGAAACATGCGAAATGCTGGAGTTGGTCGGATTGCTGCACGATATCGGCAAGCTGCGGGTACCGGACAAGCTACTGGAAAAGCCGGGGCTGCTGAATGAAGAAGAAATCGTCATCATGCGCCGCCACAGTTTCGATACCTACAGCATCCTGAAGAACGTCAAGGGCTTGGAGCGGGTCAGCTTGTGGGCTTTGCAGCATCATGAACGCATGGACGGCAGCGGATACCCGTATCAAATGAAAGGTGCCGATCTGTCGTTCGAGGCGCGTATCGTCGCCGTGGCCGACGTGTTCCAGGCGCTCGCGCAGGAGCGACCATATCGCGGTCCACTGGAGCAACAGGTGATCATGGCCTTGCTCAAGACGGAGGCCGAAGGAGGCAAGCTGGACGCGGATGTAGTTGCCGCAGTGGAAAAGAACCTGGCCGCCTGTTGGCAGGCGGCCGTTGAGCCGATGCTGGGATAGTCTCGCTGTCAGCCGCGCGTATTGGACTGCGCGGAGAACTGCGTCAGATCGACCAGCGGTGCGGGTTGCCAGCCGGACTTGCGATGTTCGGCCACGACATTGGTGAAGATGCCGCCGCGCACGTAGAACTTGGCGGTAAGGCGCATGAAGCGCGGCTGGGTGGCCGCAACCAGGTCGTCCAGCACGCGGTTGGTCACGTCCTCATGGAAATGCCCTTCGTTGCGGAATCCCCAGATGTACAACTTCAGGCTCTTCAGCTCCACGCACTTCTCGTCCGCGATGTAATCCAGGATCAGGGTGGCAAAATCCGGCTGGCCGGTCTTGGGGCACAGGCAGGTGAATTCCGGAATCTCCATGTGGATGTGGTAGTCGCGCCCGGGCTGCGGGTTGGGGAAGGTCTCCAGCGATTTGCTCGGTTGCGTGGTCATTTGGTGAGGGTTCCGGCTTGGGTTAGAATGCCGCACATTATATCGTCAGCCTGAATCAAATTGCGTCTTGCTCATATCAAGTTAGCCGGTTTCAAGTCCTTCGTCGATCCCACCCATATCGCGCTGCCGGGTCAGCTCGTGGGCATCGTCGGTCCCAACGGTTGCGGCAAATCCAACGTCATCGACGCGTTGCGCTGGGTGCTGGGCGAGTCCGCGCGCCTCGGCTTTGCGCGGCGAATCGATGCAGGACGTCATTTTCAACGGTTCCGGCAACCGCAAGCCGGTGGCCCGCGCCAGCGTCGAACTGGTGTTCGACAACTCGCTGGGCAAGGTCGGCGGGCAGTGGGCGACTTACGCCGAGATTTCCATCAAGCGCGTGCTGCAACGCGACGGCGACTCCAGCTACTACATCAACAACCAGAATGTGCGGCGCAAGGACATTACCGACATCTTCCTGGGGACCGGTGTCGGCGCGCGTGCCTATGCCATCATCGAGCAGGGCATGATCTCGCGGATTATTGAGGCTAAGCCCGAAGAGTTAAGAGTATTCCTGGAAGAAGCGGCCGGCGTTTCCAAATACCGCGACCGCCGGCGCGAAACCGAGTTGCGTCTGGGCGATACGCGCGACAACCTGTTGCGCGTCGGCGATATTCTGCAGGAGCTGGACAAACAACTCTCGCATCTGGGCGAACAGGCAGAAGTGGCCAAGACCTACCGCGAACTGGAAACACGACGCGAGACCACACAACGTCTGCTGTGGCTGGTGAACAAGCAGGAAGCGGAAGCGCGGCGGGCGCGCCTGGCGCAACAGGTCGAAAAGACGAAGAACGAGCTGGAAGCCGAGATCGCGCGACTGCGCGAGGTGGAAAGCAAACTGGAGGGCGCACGCAGCGAGCATTTTGCGTTGTCCGATGCGCTGCATGCGAAGCAAGGCGACCTGTATGCCACCAATGCCGAAGTCGCGCGCCTGGAGCAGCAGATCACTTTCCTGATCGAGCAGCGTAATCGTTTATCGCAACAGATCCAGAATGGCGAGCGCCAGATCGCGCAGCAACAGACGCAGTTGCAGGGCCTGCGTACCCTGCAGACGCATTGGCAACAACAGCAACAGGATGCCGCGGTGCGCCTGTCGGTATGCGAAAACCGTGCCGAGAACGAAGCCGAACAACTGCCGCAGGCAGAGGAAGCGGCACGCGTTGCGCTGGAACGCTATAACAACCTGCAGCGCGAACAATTGCTTATCCAGCAACAACTGCAACTGGCGGAGACCCAGCGCGGGCACATTCAGGGCAACGTGCAGCAACTGGATAGCCGCCGTTCGCGCCTGATGCTGGAACGCGACAACCTGCCGCAACCGGATACCGAAGCGCTGGAGCAGTCGCAGCAGCAGCTAGCCGAAATGCAGTTGGCGCAGGAAGCGTATCAACAGCAGCTGGCCGAGTTGCAGGAACGTTTGCCCCTGGCCGATGCGGAACGCCGCAAGCAACGCGATGCGGTGCAGGAACTGGAGCGCCAGTTGTCGCAAACGGAGGCGCGTCTGGGTGCGCTGAAGCAGTTGCAGGCGCAACTGGACAACGACAAGAACCTGAAGTCATGGCTGGAACAGCACCATCTGGATGGCGCGCCGCGCCTGTGGCAATCCATCCGCATCGAGCAAGGCTGGGAAGACGCGCTGGAAGCGGTGCTGCGCGAACGTATCAATGCGCTGGCGCTGCCGCGCCTGGAAGACGCGGCCGGCTGGAACGATGCACCGCCTGCGAAATTGGCAGTGTACGCGGCGGATGGTGCGCGGACTGCAGCGGCAGCCACACAAGCTGCGACTGACGCCACTGGTTAAGTATGTGCAATGCCAAGATGCGCGCGCGACAGAGGTGGTGACCGACTGGTTGGTCGGCGTGTTTGCGGTGGGCAGTTTGCAGGAAGGCTTGAATCAGCGCGGCAATCTGGCTGCGGGTGCATGGTTGGTAACACCCCAGGGCCACCTGATCGGCGCACACAGCGTGCTGTTCCACGCCCCCGACAGCCAGGTGCACGGCATCCTGGCGCGCCAACGCGAGATCGAGCAGTTGCTGCAAGAGGCGCAATTGCGTGCGGAGGCAGTCGAACGGGGCAAGCAGCAGGCGTCGCAGGCGGAGGAGACACACAACGCCGTTGAGGTGCGCATCGCGCCGTTGCGTTCCTCCATCAACGATACGCAGCAGCGCCAACACAGCATCCAGGTACAGATCCTCAAATTGACCCAGGCCAACGAGCGCACCCAGGAACGCAATACGCAGATCGCGCTGGAGTTGCAGGAAATGGCGGATCGCGTGGCCAACGAGCAGCGCCAACTGGAAGAGATTTCGGAACGCATGGAGATCCAGCGCGAGCAACTGGCGGCGCAGCAGGATGCGGGCGAGGAAGCACGGCAGAAGTCATCCGCGCAGGAATCGCTGTTGCGCGAGCAACGCGAACGTTCGCAGAGGGCACAGCATGAATTGCAGGAAGCCCGCTTCTTTGCCAAGACTTGTGCGGAAAAGATCGCGGATCTTGAGCAGAATGTCCAACATAACACCTTGACGCTGGCTCAGCTGGAAGAGGCTCTAACGCATAGCCGCAACGAGCAGGCGAACTTGAGCGATGGCGATGCGCAACAGCAGTTGCAGGGTGCATTGCAACAGCGGCAGGTACATGAGCAGGTCCTGGCGGAAGCGCGCAATACCTTGGAACACGCCACCCTGAACCTGAACCGGATGGAGCAGGAGCGCATGTCCTGCGACCAGAAGCTGCATCCGTTGCGCGAAAAGGTGAGCGAGATCACCCTGAAAGAACAGGAAGCACGCATACAGTTCGATCAATGGGCGGAGCAACTCGTGGGTATCGATGAAGAACCGTTGTTGCCTTTGATCGAAGGTGCCAAAGCGGGCGGGCTGCAGAACGAACTGACACGCCTGGGGAACGAGATTACCGCGCTGGGTGCGGTAAATCTGGCGGCGTTGGAAGAGTTGCAGGTGGCGCAGGAACGCAAAGCTTATCTCGATGCGCAGGCGAAAGACTTGAACGAGGCAATCGAGACACTGGAAGATGCGATCCGTCGCATCGACAAGGAATCGCGCGATCTGCTGATGGCGACCTACGAAGAAGTGAACCGCCATCTGTCGGAGTTGTTCCCGGTGCTATTTGGCGGCGGCGATGCTCGCCTGGTGCTGACTGGCGACGAAATTCTGGATAGCGGCGTACAGGTGATGGCGCATCCGCCCGGCAAAAAAAATGCCTCGATACATCTGTTGTCCGGCGGCGAAAAGGCACTGACGGCCATCGCGCTGGTGTTCTCCCTGTTCCAGCTCAATCCGGCGCCATTCTGCGTTCTGGACGAAGTGGATGCACCGCTGGATGACACCAATACCGAGCGCCTGTGCAAATTGATCCAGAAAATGTCCGAAAAGACGCAGTTCGTCTATATCAGCCATAACAAGATCACCATGGAAATGGCGCAACAGCTGATCGGCGTGACCATGCAGGAGCGCGGAGTCTCCAAGGTGGTGTCGGTGGATATCGAAGAGGCGCTGAAGCTGAGCGAAGACAACGGCGGCAAAGCAGCCGTTGTCGCTTAGTTGCAATCGGTGCTGATCACCTTGCGCGCATCTTCCAGACGCTGTGTGCGTGCAGCGTTGTCCATGTAGGTGCGTTCACCGTTGGCGTCGTAGGTAAGGATATTTGGACTTTGTTCCAATGTTTGCACGTTTTCGCGCGCAGTTCTACAGTTCTCTTTCCTGGCTTCAACCTGGGCGTCCTGTTGAGCCTTTTTTGCCAAAGCATCTTCTTTTTCTTGTTTGGACTTCTTCAAATCGGCTTCGCGCTCGGCCACGCTCTTTGGGGTGAAGCTTGCCGGGGCATTTTCCTGTCCCTTGCCCGCTACATTGCGCACGGTTTGCGTTGATACTTCAGGTGGAACGATATCCGAATAATGTACGTTACCGTCCGCGTCTACCCATTTGTTCAGACCGGCATTGACATTCAGGGACAGCAGAGACAGCGCAATAATCACAAAACTGCGTTTCATGAATCTATCCTCCATAATTAACGGTTGTGAAACTAGCTGTTAATTTGCCCCGCGTCAATTTATGATAGCGCCCACGTTTTAACCTGGCACCTAATCTCAGGAGTTCAGGAACGAATAAAAGCGGAGTAGCAAGCCGAAATGTCCCATATAAATTTGCAGACTGGCGTCAATCAGGACTACTTTCAGCTGGAAAAGAATCAGGATCTGGTATTGCGGCTGTTTCGTTCCTATTACCGGGCACACCAGAACTCCGGCAAACTATTCGAAGACATCCCGGATTTTTTCCTGGTCAAACCTATCCTGCTAAAAGATGCAGACCTGACAACGCGCGCCTCGGACAAGATGATTATTGATGACTGCATCAATCGTGCACAGGAACGGCGCGGTTTTGTCGGCGTGAGCAAACGCAAAAACCCCAAGCTGAATTATTACTGGCTGGAATTGACCGTACTTCCATTCGTGCTGGGCGACGCGATATCGGAAAACAACAAGAACGAGTTCTTCTATGTACTATGCAATTTTATCGAATACACCAAACGGCACCCCAGAATCTATGGAGACATCACAGCCGAGATTGATTCCGACAAGGATCTGGCGCTGATGTTGAAGGAAATCAATAAACAGGGAGCCAGCCTGCAGAGCCTGTTGCCTATCTACCCGCAGGAACTGCTGGTGCAGTTTAATGAGAATTGGCCGATCAGCGAAGTAAACAAGCTCTTGATGACCCTGAAAGATAACGACCAGAGCTGGTGCGATGTCTTTTTCGAGTATTTGATCTATGTCATGGGAAGAAAAGGCAAGGGCGGCTAATCGCTGTGAGGCCTCTGCGCAAGTTTTGATATAATGCGCTCTTTGCAGAGGAAGGTTCCCATGCGTATTACCCAAAAAGCCCTCACCTTCGACGATGTACTGCTGCTCCCCGCGCATTCCAACGTCTTGCCGCGCGATGTTTCTCTGCGCACCCAGCTTACCCGCAACATCACCCTGAATATCCCGCTGCTATCAGCGGCAATGGATACCGTCACCGAGGCGCGCTTGGCGATCGCTTTGGCACAGGAAGGCGGCATCGGCATTGTGCACAAGAACATGACGTCCAAAGAGCAGGCAGCACAAGTTGCCAAGGTCAAGCGTTTCGAAAGCGGCGTCGTGAAAGATCCGATCACGATTGCGCCAAACATGACAGTGCGCGACGTGCTTAATTTGACCCGTCAGCACAAAATATCCGGTTTGCCGGTGCTGGAAGGCAAGAAAGTCGTGGGCATCGTGACCAACCGTGATCTGCGTTTCGAAAGCAATCTCGACCAATCCATCACCAATATCATGACACCGCGTGACCGGCTTATCGTGGTCAAGGAGAATGCCAACCGCGACGAAGCCCGCAGCCTGATGCACAAGCATCGTATCGAACGGGTGCTGGTGGTGAACGATGCGTTCGAGCTGTGCGGGCTTATTACTGTGAAAGACATCCTGAAATCCAGCGAACACCCCCTGGCGTGCAAGGACGAGCTGGGTCGGTTGCGCGTGGGCGCTGCAGTCGGGGTGGGCGAGGGTACCGAAGAACGCGTGGAGCTGCTGGTCGAAGCGGGCGTGGACGTACTGGTGGTCGATACCGCTCACGGCCATTCTCAGGGCGTGTTAAGCCGCGTACAGTGGGTTAAAAAGAATTACCCCAAAGTCGACGTGATCGGCGGCAACATCGCCACTGCGGCTGCCGCCAAGGCATTGGTGGATCACGGTGCGGACTGCGTCAAGGTTGGCATCGGTCCCGGATCGATCTGTACCACGCGTATGGTGGCCGGTGTGGGCGTGCCCCAGATTTCCGCCATCCAGAATGTGTCTGACGCGTTGGCAGGTTCCGATATTCCTCTGATCGCCGATGGCGGTGTGCGTTTCTCCGGGGACATTTCCAAAGCCATCGCAGCCGGTGCGCATACCGTCATGCTGGGCGGGCTGTTTGCAGGCACCGAAGAAGCTCCCGGTGACATCGAGCTGTATCAGGGCCGTTCTTACAAGTCTTACCGCGGGATGGGCAGCCTGGGCGCAATGCAGGAAGGTTCCAGCGACCGTTACTTCCAGGAAAATGAAGGCAATCAGGAGAAGCTGGTGCCGGAAGGAGTCGAAGGACGCGTTCCCTACAAGGGCAGCGTTCTGGCCGTAATCCACCAGTTGCTGGGCGGCTTGCGCGCCAGCATGGGTTACCTCGGCTGCCCGGACATACCGACGGTGCATGCGAAAGCTGAATTCGTGGAGATTACCTCAGCCGGTATTCGCGAGTCGCATGTGCATGACGTGCAGATCACCAAAGAAGCACCGAACTATCACATTGACTAGGACATCAGGATACGGGATACAGGGATTCAGGGAAGCAGTGGCTTTGGCCCTGTAATCCTTCGCATCCTCCCTCATCTCTGTATCCTGGTTCCTAAAAGACATGCATAAGAAAATCCTCATCCTCGATTTCGGTTCCCAATACACCCAGCTTATCGCCCGCCGCGTGCGCGAGACTCACGTCTATTGCGAACTGCATCCGTGGGACATGAGCGAGGCGGATATTCGTGCCTTTGAGCCGGCAGGCATCATCCTCTCCGGCGGACCGAATTCGGTTTATGAGGATGAGACGCCGAAAGCACCGCAGGTCGTGTTCGATCTGGGTGTTCCGGTGTTCGGGATTTGCTACGGCATGCAGACCATGGCGGCGCAACTCGGCGGCAAGGTCGAGAGCGGCAAGGTGCGCGAGTTCGGTTATGCCGAGATTCGCGCGCATGGACACTCGAAATTGTTTGAAGGGGTACAAGACAAGACCAATGCGGCTGGGTCACGGTCTGCTCGACGTATGGATGAGCCACGGCGACAAGGTGACGGCCCTGCCGCCCGGTTTTTCTGCCATCGCTTCCAACGAGGCGACGCCTTACGCCGCGATGGCGGATGAATCGCGCCGTTACTATGCCGTGCAGTTCCACCCGGAAGTCACCCATACCTATCAGGGTAAAGCCATCATCGGACGCTTCGTGCACGACATTTGCGGTTGCGGGCAGGACTGGAACATGCCGGACTACATCGCCGAGGCGGTGGAGAAGATACGGGCGCAAGTGGGCAACGAGGAAGTCATCCTCGGATTATCGGGCGGGGTGGATTCTTCCGTGGCGGCGGCGCTGATCCATCGCGCCATCGGCGACCAGCTTACCTGTGTGTTTGTGGACAACGGTCTGTTGCGCCTGAAAGAAGGCGAACAGGTCATGGAGACCTTCGGCAAGAATTTGCACATGAAGGTCATCCACGTGGACGCCAGCGGCGAGTTCATGAAACACCTGACCGGGGTGACCGATCCGGAACAGAAGCGCAAGATCATCGGGCGCGAATTCGTTGAAGTGTTCCAGCGGGAATCGGCCAAGCTTAAGCAAGCCAAGTGGTTGGCGCAGGGCACCATCTATCCGGACGTGATCGAATCTGCCGGTGGAAAGACCAAGAAAGCGCACACGATCAAGTCGCACCACAACGTCGGCGGCCTGCCGGAATCGATGCATCTCAAATTGCTGGAACCGTTGCGCGAACTGTTCAAGGACGAGGTGCGCGAACTGGGTGTGGCATTGGGCCTGCCCGCAGACATGGTGTACCGCCATCCGTTCCCCGGCCCCGGTTTGGGCGTGCGTATCCTGGGCGAAGTGAAGAAAGAATATGCCGAACTGTTGCGCAGGGCGGATGCGATCTTTATCGAAGAGTTGCGCAACACGCAAAGATGCCAGCGGCAAGAGCTGGTACGACCTTACCAGCCAGGCCTTCACGGTGTTCCTGCCGGTGAAATCAGTTGGGGTAATGGGCGATGGACGTACCTATGAATGGGTGGTGTCCCTGCGTGCGGTGCAAACACAGGACTTCATGACGGCGCACTGGGCTCATCTGCCGTACGAACTGCTGGGCAAGGTGTCCAATCGCATCATCAATGAAGTACGCGGCATCAATCGCGTGGTCTACGATATCTCCGGCAAGCCGCCAGCCACTATCGAGTGGGAGTAATTTTGGTCACGGTTGCGACGCGGACGCACAATTGAAGTCGGCCGTGCATCCTCTTGCAATCTATCGTTGGGCTGACGTTCCCAAACTGTTCGGGCTGGCGTTGCTGTATGCACTGCTAATCAAGCTCGTTCTCACGCATCTGACCACTGACGGCAACATCTCGCCGGTATGGCTACCCAGCGGATTGGGACTTGCCGCACTCCTGATGGGCGGCAAGAAATATTGGCCCGGCCTGTTCGTTGGTGCGATGACGATGTATCTGCTGGTTGGGCGTTCAATCCCGGTCGCGTTTTTCATCGCGTTGAGCAATACGATCGAAGCACTGGCGGCGGTCTGGCTGCTTTCCCGTTTCAAGGATTTCGAATCCACACTGCAGAACGCCAACGATTACGTGCTGCTGATCTTCATCGGCTCAGTCGTCGCGGCGCTTGCGGCAAGCGTGGGCGTCCTTGCCTTGGCAAGCGAGGGTATCTTGCCGCCAGACGCTGTCTTCATGGGATGGCTTTCATGGTGGCGCGGAAACCTGTTTGGCATTGTCATGCTTGCACCGGCATTGCTGATCTGGCGCAATTGGCCTGTAGGCTGGATGAGAAGCGCGGGCAGAAGTCTTGAAACATTGATGTTCGTCCTGCTGGCTTTCCTCACCAGTCTGGTTGCCTTTCACGGCTGGACCCCGCCTTCAGTATCCGGTGTGCCGCTGGGATATTTGATGTTCCTGTTTGTCAGCTGGGGCGCGCTTCGATTCGGCCGTCACGGCGTTACGCTCATACTCCTGTTGTCGGCGGTACAGGGTATTTTGGGCACCTTTGATGGAGTTGGTTTCTTTGCAACAGACATCAATTCCGGATTGGCGAACTTCTGGCTCTTTATGATGAGCATGACTGTGGTAGGCATCGTTCTTTCAACCACGATCCTGCAACATCGACGCGACGTAGAGGCGTTGCGCGAAAGCGAATCCAAATTGCACGCGATTCTGGACCATGCGCCGGTCGGCATTTGGCTGGTGGGAAAGGATGGGCGCTACCATTTTGTAAACAGGCAGTTTTGTGCATCCACGGGGATTCCGGAAAGTGCCTTTTTGTCGACCACAAATTTGCCCGAACTTCTCGGGGAAGAGATCGCTGCCAATTGTCTGGCTTCCGACCGGGCTTGCCTGGCGCAAGATGTTCCCCACGTCTCCGTCGAACTAGTTCCGTTGATCGACGGAAAGTTGCACCAACTGGAGATCACCAAGTCCAAACTGCGCGATACCAAGGGCGAAGTGATCGGTGCCATCGGTGTTTCCGTCGATGTCACCGAACGCAAACAGGCAGAAGAAGCACTGCGCGAAAGTGAAGCTCTGTGGAGCTTTGCGCTGGAAGGCGGGGGCGATTGCGTGTGGGACTGGGATTTGCAGACCAACGATGTCGCACTTTCCAAGGGCGGCAAAAGCATGTTCGGTTTCGCCGATGACGAAATCGGAAACACCATGCCGGAGTGGAATGCTCGTGTTCATCCGGATGACATCGCCCGGCTGCTCATGTATATCGGAGATTTCTTCCACAACAAACAGGACAGGTTTACTGCCGAGTACCGCGTGCGTTGCAAGGACGACAGCTGGAAATGGATATTGACGCGCGGCATGGTGGCGCATCGCACTGCGGACGGTGTCGTGGTGCGCATGATCGGCACACATACCGATCTGACCGAGCGCAAAAAAGCGGAAGAGACTATTCTGCGTCAGGCGAATTACGATTCGCTCACGCTGTTGCCAAATCGCCGTTTGTTCCGCGACAGGCTGGAACAAACCATCAAACTTTCCAAACGCGATCATTCCTCGTTTGCACTCCTGCTTATCGATCTGGACCATTTCAAAGAGGTCAACGACACCATGGGACATGATGCCGGCGATTTCCTGTTGGTGGATGCCGCGCAACGTATCCAGCATTGCATGCGCGAATCGGACACGGTAGCACGCATGGGCGGCGACGAATTCGTGGTGATCTTGCCGGATATCGACGACCCTTCTTGCATTGAGCGCATCGCGCAGACAATCATAACCAAGCTGGCCGCACCTTTCCTGTTGGGTGAAGAGAAAGCATTTATCTCGGCCAGCATTGGCGTCACGCTCTATCCCAATGACGCGAGCACGATGGAGACGCTAATGAAGAATGCGGACCAGGCGATGTATGTTGCCAAAAACCTGGGGCGCAACCGTTTCAGCTATTTCACCCCGATGCTGCAGGAGAATGCGCAAAAACGCATGCGTCTGGTCAACGACCTGCGCGATGCACTGGTGTCAGACCAGTTCCGCGTGTTTTACCAACCCATCGTCGAGCTGGCGACGGGGGACATCCACAAGGCCGAGGCATTGCTGCGCTGGATGCATCCCAAACGCGGCATGGTCAGTCCGTCTGAATTCATTCCGCTGGCGGAAGAGATCGGCATGATCGTCGAGATCGGGGACTGGGTTTTGCGCCAGGCCATGCAACAGGTGAAGCATCTTCAGGCCAGCCACCACAAAGGATTCCAGATCAGCGTCAACAAATCCCCGGTGCAGTTACACAACGACAACCCGCTGAAAGCGGCAGAGTGGCTAAAGGAGATGGAACGCAATGGATTGCATGCGAGCAGCCTGATCGTGGAAATCACCGAGGGCGTGTTGCTGGACGACGACCGCAACGTCCAAGACAGGCTGCTGGCTGCGCGCGATGCCGGCATCCAGATCGCGATAGATGACTTCGGCACGGGTTATTCTTCCCTGGCCTATCTCAAGAAATTCGATATCGATTACCTCAAGATCGACCGCACTTTCGTGAGCAATCTGGGCAACCAGACTGACGATATGGCGTTGTGTGAGGCGATCATCGTTATGGCACACAAACTGGGATTGAAAGTTATCGCCGAAGGCGTGGAGACTGAACAGCAGCGGGATATGCTGGAACAGGCCGGATGTGATTTTGCCCAAGGGTTCTTGTTTTCAAAGGCAATTCCTGCGGAAGAGCTGGATGTATTGTTGCTGAAAAACAGAAGCAGGTGACGATCTTGTAAGGTCCTGCATGGCAGGCCGCATTCATTCGGCTCGCAAACCTCCGTTTGTATAAATAGCCCGTATTTCTGCCTTTATTCCGCGTTTTAGTGCGGCGCCGAACTGTTACTTTAGCGTCGAGCCGATGCCCCTGGCGTCCCTAAAGTGAAAGAGGTGGAACATGTCAGCACTGAAAAATATCCGGTTGGTATCCTCCCGTGGCGAAGAAAACCCGGTCGAGTCCGAAGCGATACTCGAATCGCGCGGACGCGTTGAAGCCGAGATCGAAGCGCAGTTGGCGGTCCAGGCCCGCACCCGTGCCGAAGCTCATGCCCGAGCCATTTTGCAAGGCAAGGTGCGGCATGAGAGCGAGCTGACCGAACAGATCGAGGCACGTACCCGCGCGGAATCCGAAGTGACCGGTGAAGTGCAGGCGCGGCTTGAACTTGAACGCGAATTGTCGGCGGCGGCATACGCCAAGAAAAAAGCCGAAGAACGCCTGACCGACGCGGTGCGCGAAAAACTGGAAGCCGAAAGACAAGCCCTGGCCGAGACGGAACAACGAATGGCCGCCGAACAGCGGGTGCGCAAGGAACTGGAACTGCAGGCGCAGATAGACCGCGAAGCGGCGTTGCTCGCGCAGGAAAAAGCGCACACCGAGGAGTTGTTGACCCAGACCGTGCAAAACAAGCTCAAAGCCGAGAAAGAGGCGATGGCAATGATCAACGCCAAGCTTGCAGCCGAGGATTCCGCCCAGGATGCGATGAATGCCCGCGTGCGCGCCGAGATGCTTGCGCTGGCGGAGAAACAGGCGCGGGTCGCCGCTGAACTGGATGCCGAGCGCGCCGCCATGGCGCGGGCAGACGAGGAACGCAAAGTAGCCAAAGAAATCGAGCTGCGCATCCAGATCGAACAGCAGGCGCAGGCCGAAGCGTTTGCACGCGTGGCGGCCGAACTGAAAACAGCCGAGATCGCCAGGAAGGCGGTCGCGGCTGAGCAGGAAGAGCGTTTGGCTGCGGAGCGTAAACTGCAGGCGGAACAGGAAATGCTGAAGCTGCTGGAATCGCGCGTGGAGGCGGAACAACAGGCAATCAAGGAACGCGAAGAGGCGAATGCAGTACTCAAGAATATCGAGCTGGAAGCGCGTGACTTGTTGGCGGCGGAAGAACAGGCCAAACGCGCGGCCGAGGTCAAATTGCAAGCCGAGCGTGAACTGGTCGCGATGGCACAACAACGTGCTGAAGCGGATATGCATGCTTCGCACGCCATCGAATTGCAGGTGCATGCGGAAGCAGAAGCGATCGAGACTGCAAATCAACGCTATGAAATGGCTGAATGCGCGAGGAGTATCGCTGAAGGCAAGGCGGAGATGGAGAAAGAGCTTTACGCAAATGAGCAGGCGCAAGCCCAGTCCGATGAACTGACTACACGCGAGTTGCAAAAGAAGCTGGAGGCCATTAATGCCGCGTTGCCGTTGGCGGAACAACGCGCACAACTGATGGTGGATGCCTGCCTTGCGGCCGAAGAAAAAGTGGCTGCGGATAATGCTGCCGTATTTGCGCTGCAACAACGTGTCGATGCCGATCGCCTGGCCGCTGAAACAAACAGGAAACGCCAGGTTCTGGAGGAGGAGGCCGCGCGTGTTTCCGCCGCAAAAACGCTCGCCGAGAACGAGGCCATTGCAAAAATCACCGCGCGTATGGATGCGGAATTGCGCGCCATCGAAGCCGACAATGAGCGCATTGCCGCAGAAGTGCATGCGCAAGAAGTAGCAGCTGCGAAACAAGCACAGGCTGAAGCAATCATTGCCGCAACCAGAGAGAAGGAAGAAGCCGATCTTCGTGCCATCAATATGGCCAAGCTGAAGGCCGAGACACTGGCGCGAGCCATCAAGGCTGAAGGGGAAGTCACGCAGGAGAATGCGCGTGCCGTCATGCAGGCACGTCAGCGCATTGCCGCTGCCGAGGAGACCAAACGTCGTATTCAGGAGCGCGAACGCGAAGAGACTGCGCAGTTGCTATTGGAACAGCAGAACAGGGATGCCGAAGAGAAGGCTGCATCTGAACGTGTAGCTGCCCTGGTGCGCCAACGCATAGCCGCGGCCGAAGAAACCAAGGCGCTTATCGCGGAACGCGAGCGTGAAGAGGCGGCCAAGTTGGAATTGGAACAGCAGAATCAGGCATTGGAGCAACAATATCTGTTACTGGGA
Source organism: uncultured Pseudomonadota bacterium (assembly GCA_963718345.1). Lineage (GTDB taxonomy): Bacteria > Pseudomonadota > Gammaproteobacteria > Burkholderiales > Gallionellaceae > Sideroxyarcus. The sequence continues at coordinate 97,389 of CAVQZH010000005.1, forward strand.
CAGCAGAACCGGGAAGCGGAAGAAAGACTGATTGCTGCGAACAACCAACGTATTGAGTCGGAACGCTTGGCGGTCGACGCGCAGGAAGGGCGCATTGCTGCCGAGCAACATGCTGCCGAGCTGGCACGCCAGCGCGATTTCGCCGAACTGCTGGCGCACCAAGCCATCAATGAAAAGATTGCGATGCAGGAACAAGCGATCGCCGCGCTGCGTGAAAGTGAAGAGCTGGAGCGCGGCTTGACCGGCAAGGTGCGTGAAGAATTGCATCAGGCCAAGACCCAGTTGGAAACCGGGAAACTATTGAAAAGACTGAGCAGGACGCATCGCGTCAACCGCTTCTCGCAGTTTGCTTTGGCCGCCTCTTTGCTGCTGGTCGTTGGTGTTTGGGTCGGCGGATCCGGTTCGAGCGCTAAAGCAGAGAATAATGTGTCCAATGGAAAAATGGTCGTTGCGCAAGTCGCACCCGACAAGCAAGTGAATGAATCGGCGGACTTGGGGAATCTGAAGCTGTCCGGATATTTGGGCCCTGCACCGTCAACACCGGGCGCGCAGGGACCGGCTGAAAAAGAGTTTTAGGGAGGAGGCGTAGCGGGGAAAAGCAAACGGGGGCTGCATGCCCCCGTTTGCTTTACGCTAACTTCCTGAGTTCAAAATGCAACAACGCGTGCGACACCGTTGTTTTCGATAATACGCACCTTGTCGCCTGCCTTGATCACTTCGTCCTTGTTGGCAGCTTGTACGATCGATATATAGCTGCCGTCATCGAGTTTGATGGAGTATTCGCGGCCATTTTCGCGAGTGTAAGACTTCTTCTGCCGCAGAGCCGACCACACCGCCCACCACTGCTCCCAGCACGGCTGCCACTTGTCCGGTTTTACCGCCTGCCGCGCCGCTACCGGCTATGCCGCCTGCGATGGCGCCGGCGGTGGAGCCGACCGGGCTCTTGGTGCCTTCGATATGTACATCATGCACGCTTTCGACCGTGCCGACCTTGAAGTGCTGTACTTGCTGCACCTGATCGCGGCTATAAACATCGCCGCCTTTTTCGCTCGCACAACCGCCAAGTATCAGTGCGACCCCGAGAGGAAGAATGAGTTGGGATTTCATGATGCGTTGCTCCTTAAACTGTGGGTTGGGGCAATCCGCTTTCAGGATTGACAATAGCTTCGTCAACCAATTCGGATACAGGTTCCCCTGGTTTCCACTGTTTTAGCAACAAGGCATTGCTGACCACGGACACCGAACTCATCGCCATTGCACCGCCTGCAATCATCGGGTTGAGCAGGCCGAGTCCGGCAAGCGGTATGCCAAGCGCGTTGTAAGCAAAGGCAAAAAACAGGTTCTGACGGATCTTGCTCAGCGTCACGCGCGACAGGTCGATGGCGTCCGCCACGCTATTGAGATCGTTGCGCATCAGCGTGATATCTGCCGCTTCGATCGCGATATCGCTGCCGTTCTTCATGGCGAAACTGACATCTGCCGCGGCCAGGGCAGGCGCATCGTTGATGCCGTCGCCGACCATGCCGACCAGAGTCTTGTCGTTCTTGAGCGAATTAACATACTGCGCCTTGTCTTGCGGCGACACTTCCGCAATAAATTCCTCGATGCCGGCCTGTCCGGCAATTGCGCGAGCGGTCGCCTGGTTGTCTCCGCTCAACATCACAACGCGTATGCCCATTCCGCGCAAGCGTCCCACGGCGATACGGCTGCTGGATCTGATTTTGTCGGCGAAAGCGATATAACCGAGCAACACATGTTCGCGCGCGACGGCGATCACGGTCTTGCCTTGATTCTGCATGGCCAATATCGACGCTTCATCCAGCGCGATGCCTTGCTGCGCGATGAACGCAGGAGAGCCAAGCAGGTAGCCGATGCCGTCGAGATTCGCGCGCAAACCGCTGCCGGGCGTTTCGTCAAAATCGCTGATCGGCAGAGGCACCGTTGCTTGTGCCAGCGCATGTTCCACAAGGGCACCGGACAGCGGGTGGGTGGAGTGTTGCGCGAGGCTGGCGGCGATGCGCAACAACTCCCCGACGCCGCTGGCCGCACTGGGGCGCAAATCGGTGAGAGTGGGCTTGCCTTCGGTCAAGGTACCTGTCTTGTCCAGCACCAGCACGGACAGTTTGTGCGCGCGTTCCAGTGCGGCCGCATCCTTCACCAGGATCCCTTCGCGCGCCGCCAGGCCGCTGGCGACGACTATAGTGACGGGGGTCGCCAGGCCCAGCGCACAGGGACAGGCGATAACCAGCACCGAGATCGAATTGATGAGCGCAGCGGAGAAATTCCCATCGATCTTGAGCCAGACGAAGAAAGTGGCAATGGCGAGCACCAGGACCACCGGTACGAAAATACCGGAGATCTTGTCTGCCAGCCGCTGGATAGGCGCCTTGGAACCCTGGGCCTGTTCCACCAGAGCGCACTACCGCTGCGAGTTGGGTATGGCTGCCGACGGCGGTCGCGCGGCACTTGATCATGCCCTGATGATTGAGGGTGGCGGTATAGACCTTGTCGTTCATCTTCTTGCTCTGCGGCATGCTTTCGCCGGTAAGCATGCTCTCGTCCAGCGTGGACGTGCCTTCGAGCACGACCCCATCCACCGGCACGTTTTCGCCGGGGCGCACGACGAAGATATCGTCGGGGCGCAATTGCCCGGCGGAGACATCCAGTATTTGACCGTCACGTTCCACGTGCGCGATTTTCGGCTGCAACTGGATCAATTTTTCAATGGCGCTGGACGCCTTGGCTTTTGCGCCCATTTCCAGCAATTTGCCCATCAGCACCAGCGTGATCAGCACCGCGCTGGATTCGAAATACACCGGCTGGTGGATGTCGAATATGACGATGGCGACGCTCAGGAAATACGCGGCACTGGTTCCCAGCGCCACCAGCAAATCCATGTTGCCGCTGCCATGCTTTACGCTGGCCCATGCGCCGCGGTAGAAGCGCGCGCCGATCCAGAATTGTACCGGTGTCGCCAGTACCCATTGCAACCAGCTCGGGATCGGGACATGTATATCGAGCGGCATGAGCAGCATTTCCAGCACCATGGGCGCGATGAGCCCCAGCGAGATGAAGAAACGCAATTTCTCCTGCTGGTAGGCCTTGAGGCGATCCGCCTTTTCGGCCGCAAAATCGCGCGTCACATGCGCATCGAAGCCGGTGTCGCGTACCGTTTTGATAAGTTCTTCTATATTGGTACGCGTCGGGTCGAAGGTTACGCTGGCCTTTTCAGTGGCCAGATTAACCACGGCAGTGACGTCAGGTAATTGATTCAATGCTTTTTCCAGACGGCCGGAACAGGAGGCGCAACGCATACCGACGATCTGGAGGTCGGTGTGATTTTCAGCTTGGGACATGGGGTAGTGACTCGGAGGAATGAATATTCCAAAAGATACGCCCGAGCGGCTTTCTTGTCTATCTTGCGTGCCTTTGACCTTGAGTGAAACGAGGTTTCCTGTTTCAATCCCTGCCTATTTCGATACGGCAGGGAACGACATGGGACAGGCAAGCATCGGCATCATCGGGGGCAGCGGTGTGTATGACATCGCCGGGCTGGAAAACAAGCGCTGGGAGAAGGTCGAGTCCTCTTTCGGTGCACCGTCGGACGAACTGCTGTTCGGCGAACTAAACGGGGTAAAACTGGCCTTTCTGCCGCGCCACGGGCGCGGGCACAAGATCCCGCCGTCCGAGATCAATTTCCGCGCCAACATCGACGTGCTCAAGCGTGTCGGGGTCAGCGACGTCATCTCGGTCAGCGCGGTCGGGTCTTTGCGCGAACACCTTGCTCCCGGCACTTTCGTTATCGTCGACCAGTTCATCGACCGCACCTTTGCGCGCGAAAAATCCTTTTTCGGCACCGGACTGGTGGCGCATGTTTCGATGGCGCACCCCGTGTGCAAGCGCCTGGGCGACCATATCGAAGTGGCGGCGAGGGAAGCCGGCATATCTGCCATGCGTGGCGGCACCTATCTGGTGATGGAGGGGCCGCAGTTCAGCAGCCTCGCCGAATCCGAGCTGTATCGGAGCTGGGGCTGCGACGTGATCGGCATGACCAACATGCCCGAAGCCAAGCTCGCGCGCGAGGCCGAGCTGTGCTATGCCACCGTGGCCATGGTCACCGACTATGACTGCTGGCACCCGAATCACGACGACGTGACCGTTGAGCAGATCATCAAGGTGCTGCTGGAGAACGCGGACAAGGCCAAAAGTCTGGTAAAGCATGTCGTGCCGCGCCTGGGTGCAGATGCCAAAGCCTGTGATTGCGGCTGCCGCAGCGCCTTGCAATACGCTCTGATCACTGCACCCGAAGCGCGCGATGCAGCGATGAAAGAGAAGCTGCAAGCGATTGCCGGGCGCGTGCTTGTTTGAAGTAATGCTTTCCGTTCTGGCGAGGCCGCGAACCAGTGAACGGATCAACTGGACACCGGCCTTCGCCGGCTCAGGACGAACGTTTTGAATGTTTATATGGATCTGAATGACCGAACAAACATTACGCCATCAACTGCTGAACACCTCCCGCCGCATGGTCGAGCTCGGCCTTAATCGCGGTACTGCGGGCAATGCCTCGGTGCGCTGCGGCAACGATATCCTGATCACGCCGTCCGCGCTTGCCGGTTGCCGAGATGTCCGAGCAGGACTTGGTGCTGCTGGCATGCCGACGGCAAGATACTGCAGGGCCGCAAACCTTCCAGCGAATGGCGTTTCCACCGCGATATCTTCGCTGCGCGTCCCGAGATCGGCGCGGTGCTGCATATGCATTCCACCTTCGCCACCACCATCGCCTGCCTGGGGCGCGACGTGCCCGCCGTGCACTACCATATTGCCATCGCGGGCGGCGACACGATCCGCTGCACTCCATACAGCATTTTCGGCGAACAGAACCTGTCCGACCTCGCACTGGAAGCGTTACACGATCGCAAGGCCTGCCTGCTCGGCAATCACGGCATGATCGCGCTGGGCAAAGACTTGGGCGAGGCGCTATCTGTTGCGTTGGAAGTCGAGTATCTGTGCGAGATCTACTGGCGCGCCGTGCAGGCGGGCGAGCCGCAGATACTGACGCCACAGCAGATGCACGAAGTGAAACAGAAGTTTGTCGAATACAAAAAACGGAGTTGAAATGACCATCAAGTCCAGAGTTCGTACCGTCCCCCATTACCCCAAGCAGGGCATCATGTTCCGCGACATCACCACGGTACTCAAAGACCCCGTCGGCCTGCGCGCCACCATCGACGAACTGGTGCGTCGCTATAAGGACGTGAAGATCGACAAGATCGCCGGCATCGAATCGCGCGGCTTCATCATCGGCACGCCGCTGGCCTACGCGCTCGGCGTCGGCTTCGTGCCTATCCGCAAGAAAGGCAAGCTGCCCGCCGAAACCATCGGCCACGACTACGCACTCGAATACGGCACCGACCGCATCGAGATCCACACCGATGCCATCTCCAAGGGCGAAAAGGTATTGCTGGTGGACGACCTCATCGCCACCGGCGGCACTGCAGAAGCCGCCGTCATCCTGATCGAGAAGATGGGCGGCAAGATCATCGAATGCTGCTTCATGATCGACCTGCCGGACATCGGCGGACGCGCGCGGCTGGAGAAGCGCGGGCACAAGGTGTTTGCGCTGTGCGAGTTTGAGGGGGACTAACAATGCGAGAAGATGGCTTATTGGATGACACCATCGTTATGGTTAATGATGAGCCATACAGCATTTGGGATCATGATTTATGTAGACGAAATGTAGATTGTTATCAAGGGTATTGACGTTGATTATTTTCGACTATTTATTAAATGTGCACATGTCGGCAGAGGATGAGGAAGGACATCAGTTGCGCTCGAACTACTCTCCATCACGCTACTGAAACGCTCTTTTCTTTGTTAGGAGCATTCATTCAGGCGCCGGATTGCGTCTACGGTTGGTTGGCAAAGTGTCACAGCGAACAACTTAGAATACTTCTAAAAGAATTAACAAACAAGATTCAACCATTTTTAATAAATTCAGCATGAAAGAGATTTCATGGAATGCCATTAGTACTCTCGTATTCCAAAATTATTCGTCCGACACAAATAAAAACGGTGCAACTGCAATGTTGTTCGCGAAATTGTGGGAACGGCTGGTATCGGAGTATGTGGATGATAATCACATCAACGAGTACAACAGCTTTAGCACGGATTCAGAATTAGATCTGGAGAAATTGGATTTTCGTTGTCTATTGGTTTTGAGAAGGAGCTAGGAATAGCGCCCCCACCGAGTGAAATGCACATGATCGGGGAGTCAAGTATGGACGACCTTCCTGAGCGTTGAGTCGATAGGGGGAAATAAAAATAATCTTAGGCTCAGAAGACGAACGATCAATTGGAGCATCGAGAAAACTGTCTTGCAGCTCCAACTTGTTTGGATGTCTATTGTGAATGTAACTTCAGCATTGAAGGTGATAAATCAAATTGAAGGAATGAGCGCAAAGTTCGTTAAGCCTACTGAAGATGGAGACTTTGAAGAGACCTTGGCAATATACACCCAGCGTTACAAGCTTCAACATTGGCAATGCAATTGACGAAGGACAAATAATTCCAATGACAAAAGAAGCTGCTCAAGACAATTTATGAACAACAATGCAATGCCTCTAACTAGTTTGATTTATGCCAAACATGAAAATCGAAACCCTACGCTGGTTCAACAACCGGCTGGAAATGATAGACCAGCGCATCCTGCCTGCTGCATTTGAATATCTGAGTTACGACTCTGCCGTCTTCGGTGGCCGAGGGCATACGCAGCATGGTGGTGCGCGGCGCGCCGGCCATCGGTGTGGCAGCGGCTTATGGCGTGGCGCTGGAGGCGTTGCGTTTGTCTCAGCTCCTTCCCCCGGGCAGGGGGAAGGTTGGGATGGGGGTGGACTCCGTGAACGATTCTACCCCCTCCCTAGCCCTCCCCCTGCAAGGGGGAGGGGATGGTTCGGTGGACTTCAAAGCGGGCATGGAAGCCGGCTTTACTGTGCTGGCGGCCAGCCGCCCGACGGCGGTGAATCTGTTCTGGGCGTTGCAGCGCATGCGCAAGATTTGGGAGGGCGTTGCTACTCAAACTCCGCAGCAGGTCGCGCAGCGCTTGCTGGCCGAGGCGCACGAGATTCTGGCCGAGGACATCCGCATCAACAAGGCGATGGGGGCGCATGGTGCGGCCTTGCTCAAGGACGGGGCGCGGGTGCTGACGCATTGCAACGCGGGGGCACTGGCGACGGCGGGGTGGGGCACTGCTTTGGGAGTGATTCGCTCGGCAGTGGAGGCGGGCAAGAAGATTTCGGTGATCGCCGACGAGACTCGGCCTTTCCTGCAAGGTGCACGGCTGACGGCGTGGGAGATGGTGCAGGAAAATATTCCGGTAACACTCATTACCGACAATATGGCGCGGCTACATGATGGCGCACGGCGAGGTGGATGCGGTGGTGGTAGGGACGGACCGGGTGGCAGCCAACGGCGATGTGGCGAACAAGATCGGCACTTATATGGTGGCGGTGTTGGCAAAACGGCACAACATCCCGTTCTATGTGGCGTGCCCGCTGTCTACCATCGACCTCAACATTGCCACGGGTGCGGATATTCCCATCGAGGAGCGCTCGGTGGACGAGGTGAAAGGTTTCCGCGACTACCATTGGGCGGCGGCGGGGGTGAAGATACGCAATCCGGCCTTCGATGTGACCCCGGCCGAGCTGGTGACAGGCTTGATTACGGAAAAGGGTGTGGTTTTACAGCCGAATGTGCAGGGCATCCGGAAGTTGATGCGGCGGTAACCGGATAGGTGCCTCCCCCACCTGGTCCCTCCCCCGGTGGGAGAGGGAAGCTAGCCGCTTCTCCCGTCGGGGGAAGGGTTGGGAAGGGGGGTCTTTTCGAGATGGCCTTAAATACCTGTTTCCATTAGCTCCCCCCTTTGCTATAATGCGCGCCGTTTTCAGATGGGCTTCAGGCCCGTTTTTTATTTGTGGGTACGGATATGGATGTGGCGAAGCTGGTAGAGACGACGCTGGCCGGCATGGGTTACGAGCTGGTCGATCTGGAGTTGTCCGGTCGCGGGCTGATGCGCGTGTTTATGGACAAGCCGGACGGTATCTCGGTGGAAGATTGCGAGCGGGTGAGCAACCAGTTGGTGCGCCTGTTCACGGTGGAAGGTGTTGATTACGAACGCCTTGAAATATCCTCGCCGGGGCTGGATCGGGTGGTCAAGAAGGAAGCGGATTTTGTGCGTTTTGCCGGGCAGAAGGCGCAGATCAAGGTGCGCTTGCCTATGGAAGGGCGCAAGAACTTCGTCGGCATCATCGGCGAAGTGAAGGATGGGATATGTGCAGTTGGATGTGGATGGCAACTCGGTGTCTATCGAGATGTCGAATATAGATAAGGCACGTTTGGTGCCGGTGTTTTGAAGTAGTCGGAGAGAGCTATGAGCCGTGAAGTTCTGTTGTTGGTAGATGCCTTGGCACGTGAGAAGAACGTGGACAAGGAGATCGTGTTTGGTGCGCTGGAATCGGCCTTGGCCTCCGCCACCAAAAAGCGCTTTTCTGACGAAGAAGCCGATGTGCGCGTGAGCATTGACCGCCAGACCGGCGAGTACGAATCGTTCCGCCGCTGGCAGGTAATGGACGACGAAACATTCGAGACACCCGAACTGCACATCAAGCTCAGTGAAGCGCGAAAAGCAGGTTCCCGGTATCCAGATGGACGACTTCATCGAAGAGCCGCTGGAAAACATCGACTTTGGCCGTATCGGCGCACAAGCCGCGAAACAGGTCATCTTCCAGAAGATCCGCGACGCGGAACGCGAGCAAATTCTCGCCGACTTCATGGAACGCAATGAGCATCTGGTGTCCGGCACGATCAAACGCATCGAACGCGGCAATGCCATCGTCGAATTCGGCAAGATCGAAGCGCTGCTGCCGCGCGACCAGATGATCCCGAAAGAAAACCTGCGCGTCGGAGACCGCGTTCGCGCCTATCTGTTGCGTGTGGATCGCACCGTACGCGGCCCGCAGATCATTTTGTCGCGTATCACCACCGAATTCCTGAGCAAGCTGTTCGAGCTGGAAGTGCCGGAAATCGAAGAAGGCCTGCTGGAGATCGTCAGCGCCGCTCGCGATCCCGGTTCGCGCGCCAAGATTGCGGTACGCAGCCACGATCAACGCCTCGACCCGATCGGTACCTGCGTCGGCATGCGCGGTTCGCGCGTGCAGGCGGTGACCAACGAACTGGCCGGCGAGCGCGTAGACATCATCCTGTGGTCGGATGATGCTGCCACCTATGTCATCAACGCCCTGGCACCGGCCGAAGTCGGCAGCATCGTGGTGGATGAAGACAAGCACAGCATGGACGTGGTGGTCGAGGAAGAGAATCTGGCGCAAGCCATCGGCCGCGGCGGTCAGAACGTGCGTCTGGCCAGCGAAATGACCGGCTGGGAAATCAATCTGATGACGGTGGAGCAATCTGCCGAGAAGAACGAGCAGGAGTTCTCCGTGGTCCGCGATCTGTTCGTGGCCAAGCTGGATGTGGACGAGGAAGTCGCCGACATTCTGGTGCAGGAAGGTTTCAACACGCTGGAAGAAGTGGCTTACGTGCCACTGGACGAGATGCTGTCGATCGAATCTTTCGACGAAGCGACAGTGAACGAGCTGCGCAGCCGTGCACGTAATGCGTTGCTGACAGAAGCCATCGCCAACGAAGAGCAGGTTGAGCACAACATCGAAGACTTGCTGAAGATCGAAGGCATGGATGAAGAAACGGCGCGCGCCCTGGCCGGTAAAGGCGTCGGCACGCAAGAGCAGCTGGCCGATCTGGACGGCGATGAATTGATGGAAATGACCGGAATGGATGCCGAGCGTGCCAATAAGTTGATCATGACGGCACGTGCGCCCTGGTTCGTTTGAGCCGGAAGTGCAATTAGCAGCGGGTATTTGTAGTCTGGTATTAGGTTAAGGGGTCGTAATGGGAAAAATGAACGTCGCGCAATTTGCGGGTGAGCTGGGACTTCCGGTCGAGCTGCTGTTGGAGCAGTTGCAATCGGCTGGAGTATCCAAGCAGAAAGAGACCGACACCATATCGGAACAGGACAAGTCACAGCTCCTTGAGCACTTGCGCGGTGCGCACGGTGCGGGCAAGAACAAGATCACGCTGGTGCGCCGCGAAACGACAGCGATCAAAAAATCCGATGGCGCGGGCAAGTCGCGCACCATACAAGTGGAAGTGCGCAAGAAACGCACTGTTGCACCCGCAACAGCACCAACAGCGGAAGCTTCCGCGCCGGTGGCTGAACAGGCACCGGTAGTTGAGGAAGCTAAGCCAAGCAAGCCCGTCAAGAGAGGTCTGGACGAGCAGGAGCAAAAGGCGCGTGCCGAAGAGGCGCGTTTGCAAGCAGAACTGGCGGCACGCCAGGCAGCAGAAATTCAGGTCAAACAAGAACGTTCTAAACGCAAAGCTGCAGTCGCGGAACCGGCACCGGCACCTGCGCCCGTAATAGCGGAACCGGTGGCCGAGGCAAAAACCAAGCCAGCAGTCGAAGCACCAGCCGCGCCGGTTGCGCCGGCTCCGTCAGCTGCTGCTGCCGAAGGAACTTTGCATAAACCTGCGCTTAAGCCGGGCGACAAGGTTGCGCGTCCAGCCAAAAAGATCGATAAGCCCGCTGCCAAGGATAGTCCTTGGGATGAAGCCGGGCACAAGAAGCGTCCGCCTTCGCGCAGCACCGATACCCGTGCCGGATTGGGCAGTCGTACCGGTGGGAGCGCGATCCGCACGCCGCGTCACGAAAAACACAGCAAGCAGGATGCTGCGCACGCATTCTCGCTGCCGACAGAACCTATCGTGCAGGAAGTGATGGTTCCAGAAACTATTACCGTCGCCGAACTGGCGCAAAAGATGTCGATCAAGGCGGCCGAGATCATCAAGACCTTGATGAAGATGGGCTCTATGGTCACGATCAACCAGGTGCTGGATCAGGAAACAGCGATGATTCTGGTTGAAGAACTTGGGCACAAGGCGGTTCCGGCCAAGCCGGACGATCCCGATGCATTCCTGATGGAGGCGGTCGATCACGGCGATGTTGTGCTGGAACCGCGCGCTCCGGTGGTGACCGTCATGGGCCACGTCGACCACGGTAAAACCTCCCTGCTGGACTACATTCGCCGCACCCGTGTGGCGAGCGGCGAAGCGGGCGGTATCACGCAGCATATCGGCGCATACCACGTGGATACGCCGCGCGGCATGATCACTTTCCTGGATACGCCGGGCCACGAAGCATTTACCGCGATGCGTGCCCGCGGTGCGAAAGCGACCGACATCGTGATTCTGGTGGTGGCCGCGGACGATGGTGTGATGCCGCAAACCAAGGAAGCGATCCACCATGCGAAGGCAGCTAATGTGCCTATCGTGGTAGCCGTGACCAAGATCGACAAACCGGATGCCAATTCCGAGCGCGTGCGCCAGGAACTGGTGGCTGAAGGCGTGGTTCCGGAAGATTGGGGCGGCGACTCGATGTTCGTCGAAGTGTCGGCCAAGACCGGCCAGGGCATCGACACTTTGCTCGAAGGCATTCTGTTGCAAGCCGAAGTGCTGGAACTGAAAGCACCAAAGAATTCCAGCGCCAAAGGCGTGGTGGTTGAAGCTCGTCTGGACAAGGGTAAGGGCGCTGTGGCGACCTTGCTGGTGCAATCCGGTACCCTGAAACGCGGTGACGCAATTCTGGTCGGTTCCGTATCGGGTCGTGTGCGCGCCATGCTGGATGAGAACGGCAAGACGATCAACGAAGCGGGTCCTTCCATTCCGGTCGAGATTCAAGGTCTGTCCGAAGTGCCGCTGGCGGGTGCGGACTTCCTTGTGTTGGCCGACGAAAAGAAGGCGCGCGAAATTGCGCTGTTCCGCCAAGGCAAGTTCCGCGACGTGAAGCTGGCCAAGCAACAAGCCGCCAAACTGGAGAACATGTTCGAACAGATGGGCGAGGGTGAAGTGCGTACCTTGTCGCTGATCGTGAAGGCGGACGTGCAGGGTTCGCTCGAGGCGATCGCCAGTTCCTTGCAGAAACTTTCCACAGCCGAGGTTAAGGTCAATTTGATTCATAACGGCGTGGGCGCAATATCCGAGTCCGACGTCAACCTGGCCCTGGCTTCCAAGGCGATCATCATCGGCTTCAACTCGCGTGCCGATGCGACGGCACGCCGTCTGGCGGAATCGTCAGGTGTGGATATCCGTTACTACAACATCATCTACGCGATGGTGGACGAGATCAAAGCGGCGCTGTCTGGCATGCTGGCGCCGGAGAAGAAGGAAAGCATCATCGGTATGGTTGAAGTTCGCCAGGTGTTCCATATTTCCAAGGTGGGCACGATCGCGGGCTGTTATGTCACCGAGGGCATGATCAAGCGTTCGTCCAGCGTGCGCGTGCTGCGCAACCACGTGGTGATCCATTCCGGCGAACTGGATTCGCTGAAACGCTTCAAGGATGACGCGAAGGAAGTTAAGTCCAACTTCGAGTGCGGCCTGTCGCTGAAGGGTTACAACGATCTGGAAGTCGGCGACCAACTGGAAGTGTTCGAAATCGTTGAGGTGGCGCGCGCGCTGTAATGGCAAAGGATTTCGCCAGAACAGACCGTATCGCGGAGCAAATCCAGCGCGAATTGGCCCAGCTGATTCGCCTGGAGGTGAAAGATCCGCGTGTGAAGAAAGTCACGCTGACGGGGGTGGAAGTGACCAACGACCACGCCCACGCCAAAGTGTTCTACACCTCGCTGGATGGCGACAGCCCGGACTTGCTGCAAGGTCTGGAGCGCGCCGCCGGTTTCCTGCGCAGCCAGCTCGCGCATGCCATGAAGCTGCGCATCACTCCCCAGTTGCATTTCGTCTATGACGCTTCCGTCGAGCGCGGGGCGCACCTGTCCCAGTTGATCGATCAAGCGGTTGCGAGTGACAAAAAAGACTGAGCAATTCAGGCGCGTCACAAGGCCGCTGGATGGTGTCTTGCTGTTCGACAAGCCGCTGGAACTCAGCTCCAACACCGCCCTGCAGAAAGTCCGCCGCTTGTTCAAAGCCGAAAAGGCTGGACATACCGGCACGCTCGACCCGCTAGCCACCGGCCTGCTGCCGGTCTGTTTCGGCGAAGCCACCAAATTCACCATTTCCCTGCTGGATGCCGACAAGCGTTATCGCGCGACGATACGCCTGGGGCAACGCACGACCACCGGCGACGCCGAAGGTGAAGTGATCGAGGAGAGGCCCGTTGCGGTAACTGAAGCACAAGTACTGGCGGTGTTGGCAACGTTCATGGGCGAAACCCGGCAGCTTCCACCCATGCACAGTGCGATCAAGCACCAGGGCAAACCTTTGTACGAATACATCCGCAAGGGTGAAACGGTGGAACGCGAGTTGCGCGCGGTGTTTATCCGCGAACTGACGCTTGAGCGGTTGCAAGGCAAAGAACTGGAATTCAGCGTGTTGTGCAGCAAGGGTACCTATGTCCGCACTCTGGCCGAGGATATTAGCGAGAAACTCGGGTGCGGCGGGCATCTGATCGCTTTGCGCCGTACCGGGATAGGCGAATTCAGTCTGGACGATGCCTACACGCTCCCGCAACTTGAGGCGATGGATGAGGCGCAGCGCGATGCCTGCCTGATGCCCTTGGACAGGCTGGTGCAGAACTTGCCCAGCCTGGAATTGGATGAGGTTCAGGCCAGCCGGCTTGCCCGAGGGCAAAGACTGGGTCTGAGCGACACATACCCTGACGGGAAACGGCGTCTGTACGCCACCGGGCATTTTATCGGCCTGGGCGATCTGGAAGGCGGGCGACTGGCTCCCAGCCGCCTCTTGTCTGGCGTGGCAAAAGCAGCCGCAAAGCGCGAATCATCTTGAGCCGGGACCCCTTTCGGGGGTAGAATGCCGCACTTTTTATTGGAGAGAGAAGTCTAATGTCTATTACCGCCGCACAAAAATCGCAGATCGTGACTGACTATCAGCGCGCCAAGGGCGATACAGGTTCCCCTGAAGTTCAAGTAGCCCTGATGACGGCACGCATCAATTACCTGACCGAACATTTCAAAGAACATAACAAGGATCACCACTCCCGTCGTGGTCTGTTGCGTCTCGTGAGCCGCCGCCGCAAGCTGCTGGACTACCTGAAGAGCAAGAATGAAGCCGGTTACAAAGAGCTGATCCAGCGCCTGGAACTGCGTAAGTAACAAGTTTTGCAAGCGGGTCGCGAATGCGGCCCGCTTCGTTTTGGATGTCGTTTCACCACGCTGGTAACGGCCACTCGGTCACGCATTAACATTGGAGAGAGCTATCTTGAGTCACTATAAAAAAACCCTGAGCTACGGCAAACATCAATTGATACTGGAAACCGGCGAGATCGCGCGCCAATCCAGTGGAGCAGTGATGGTCAGCCTGGACGATACCGTGGTGCTGGTCACCGTTGTTGGCCGCAAGGATGCAAAACCGGATCAGGATTTCTTTCCTCTGACTGTCGACTATCAGGAGCGCACATACGCCGGCGGCAAGATTCCCGGCGGATTCTTCAAACGCGAAGGCCGTCCAAGCGAAAAAGAGATTTTGACGTCGCGCCTGATCGACCGTCCGCTGCGTCCGCTGTTTCCGGAAAGTTTCTACAACGAAGTGCAGATCGTGGCAACGGTGATTTCTTCCGATCCGCAGATCGATTCCGACATTCCCGCCATGATCGGTGCTTCCGCCGCGCTGGCGATCTCCGGCATCCCGTTTGACGGTCCTATCGGCGCAGCGCGCGTGGGTTACCTCAACGGTCAATACGTACTGAATCCGACCAAGGATGAACTGGTTGAGTCGCAGATGGATCTGGTTGTCGCCGGTACGGCAAAAGCCGTATTGATGGTCGAATCCGAAGCACAAGAGCTGTCGGAAGAAATCATGTTGGGCGCTGTGGTATTTGGCCATGAGCAGATGCAAGCGGTGATCAATGCGATCAACGAAATGGCCGATTCTGTCGGTCAGGACGATTGGGACTGGACGCCTGCTGCGAAGAATGAGGCGCTGATCGCCAAAATCTCCGCGCTGGCCGAGAACGACCTGAAGGCCGCTTACGCTGTACGTCAAAAACAGGCGCGTACCCACCAAGTGGAAGCGATCCGTGCGAAAGTGTCCGAAGCTCTGGCGACTCCAGAATTCGAGAACGTATCGAAGAATGAAATCGGCGAACTGTTCGGCGCGCTGGAAGCCAAGATCGTGCGTGGCCAGATCCTGAGCGGCGAGCCGCGTATCGACGGTCGCGACACGCGCACCGTGCGCCCGATCACTATCCGTACCGGCGTGCTGCCGCGTACCCATGGTTCCGTGTTGTTCACTCGCGGCGAAACTCAGGCGCTGGTGGTGGCAACGCTGGGCTCCATGCGCGATTCGCAAACCATCGACGCACTGCAGGGCGAGTACTCCGACCGCTTCATGCTGCACTACAACTTCCCTCCGTATGCCACCGGTGAAACCGGCCGCGTTGGTACGCCGAAGCGCCGCGAAATCGGCCATGGTCGTCTCGCTAAACGCGCTCTGGTAGCCGTGCTGCCGAGCGAAGAAGAATGCGGCTACGCGATCCGCGTGGTGTCCGAGATCACCGAATCCAACGGTTCCAGCTCCATGGCTTCCGTGTGCGGTGGCTGTCTGTCGATGATGGATGCCGGCGTGCCGATCAAGACCCATGTGGCCGGTATCGCGATGGGCCTGATCAAGGATGGTGGTCGTTTCGCCGTGCTGACCGACATTCTGGGTGACGAAGATCACCTGGGTGACATGGACTTCAAGGTGGCCGGTTCCGACAAGGGGATCACCGCCCTGCAGATGGACATCAAGATCAACGGCATCACCAAAGAGATCATGCAGGTGGCATTGAGCCAGGCCAAGGAAGGCCGCATCCATATTCTCGGCATCATGAAACAGGCAATGCCGTCCGTGCGTCCTGAAGTCTCCGACTTCGCGCCGCGCATGATCAAGATGAAGATCAATCCGGAAAAGATCCGCGACGTGATCGGCAAGGGTGGCGCGGTGATCCGTGCGCTGACCGAAGAAACCGGCACCACCATCGATATCGACGATGAAGGCAACATCACCATTGCCTGCGTGAGCGGCGAAGCGGGTGAACTGGCCAAGAAACGCATCCAGGACATCGTGGCTGAAGTCGAAGTCGGCAAAGTGTATGAAGGTCCCGTGGTCAAGCTGCTGGACTTCGGTGCGCTGGTTAACGTATTGCCGGGCAAGGATGGTCTGCTGCACATTTCGCAAATCTCGCATGAACGCATCGCCAACGTGGCCGATCACCTGAAAGAAGGCCAAGTGGTCAAGGTCAAGGTTCTGGAACTGGATGACAAGGGCCGCATGCGTTTGAGCATGAAGGCGTTGTTGCCACAACAGGATGCGGCTGCACCTGTGCAAGAGTAATTCGAACAAATAGTCTTTTGAGTTGCAAAAAGCCCCGCGTAGCGGGGCTTTTTGTTTCCGTCCAACATGCCAGCAATACTTTGCAGAGAATGTACGCTCGGATTCCACGCGGTGGATAGCTAAGAGGTATCATTGCCGTGTTCCGTCGCTGGCAGATAACGAGTTTTGAGTAAAAACGTGCATCGAAATCAATTTTGGCAACTGCTGCTATACCTGATGATGTTTTTCCCGCTGGTGGTTGAGGCCGGTTCAGATCCCTTATCGACAGAGAAATATATCGAGCCGGGAATGTTTCCCCAGACGGCAGATTCCGCTCGTTGCAACAGGGAAAAGATCAACCAGCCCTTGACGCTGGCCGACGTGGTCGATCTGACGTTGTGCAACAATCCCCAGACCCGTACGCTGTGGATCAATGCACGTACACAGGCTGCCAATGTTGGTGTCGGCATGTCGGCTTACTTGCCGACCCTGTCGGCGCAAGCCAGCGAGTCGCGCAACTTTTCAAGCACTGCGGGGCAAACAACGAATTACAACAATCGAAGTGTCAGTCTGACGGCAGGCTATTTGTTGTTTGACTTTGGTGGACGATCCGGGACGCTGGAAAATGCCAGGCAGTTGTTGGTGGCGGCGAATGCAACCCGCGATGCGACACTGCAATTCAACTTCCTGACCGCAGTCCAGTCCTATTATGCGTTGCTCTCGGCGCGAGCCAGTGTAGACGCGTTGCAGGTCGCCGAAGCATCCGCCAAGGAAAGTTTTGCCGCGGCCGAGGCACGCTACCTGGCTGGCGTGGCAACTCCGGTAGACAAGCTGCAGGCGCAGACGGCCTTGTCCCAAGCCAGGCTCAATCTGATCACGGCCCAGGGAAACGTACGTACCGCACAGGGAACGTTGGCAAACATCATGGGATTTGACGCAAGTGTGCCGTTCTCATTGGTGCCTCTGCCGGAATCGACTCCCGATCCAGCCGTGGAGCAGGACATTGGCAAGCTGATCGAGCAGGCGCGCCGGCAACGTCCGGATCTGCTGGCAGCAGAGGCGCAGATCAAGGCGGCGGAAGCCCAGCTCGCCGCCACCCGTGCAACCGGTTTGCCGACGGTCAACTTGAGCGCTTCTACGGGTAACCAGAACATTACGGGATCACCCACTGGCAACAGCAGCAGCATCGGCGTAACGCTCAACGTGCCCTTGTTCACCGGCACACGCAACACGTATCAGAACCGCGCTGCCGAGTTGCAGGTGGAAGGCAAGGTGGCCGCGCGCGATTTACTGGCCAACCAGATCGCTCTGGACGTCTGGAAGGCATACCAGACGTTGCTGACCAACAGCCAGTCCCTGATCGCAGCGGACGACCTGGTGGCATCCGCCGAGCAGTCTGAGCGCATGACACTGGGGCGTTACAAGGCGGGCGTCGCCAACATGTCCATACTGGATGTGCTGAATGCGCAAAGCACGCTGGCCAGCGCGCGGCAACAACGCGTGGCGGCGCTGTATAGCTATAAATCAAGCCGACTGGCATTGGTGCAAGCCATCGGCCAACTTGATCTGACCCGGTTGGAAGCCGGGAATTGAACCGGAAGTAACGGCGACATCATGCAAAACACAGGAGTTTTGGAATGCACGTGAACATGTCAAAAAGAATATCAATCGGAGTGTTCGTACTGCTGGCTGCCGCAGCAGCTATCTGGTGGTTCATGCCGAAAACATCCTCTGCAGCAGGCCGTTATTCAACCGTTCAGGTGGAGCGTGGCGCTATCACCCAAAGTGTTGCCGCAAACGGCACGTTGAATCCGGTGGTGCTGGTCAGTGTAGGCAGTCAGGTTTCCGGTATCGTCAAGAAGTTGTATGCCGACTTCAACGGCAAGGTCAAAGCCGATCAGATATTGCTGGAACTCGATCCGACGCTGAATCGTGCCCAACTTCAGCAAAGCGACGCGAACCTTGCCAGTGCCCAGGCATCGCTGGATCTGGCTCAAGCCAATGAGGCAAGAACACGCGGCTTGTTTGCACAGGAATATGTGACGCGACAGGATCTGGATGTGGCGGTGCAGGCGCTGAAAGCGGCCAAGGCACAATTTGATATAGCGCAGGCTCAGGTGGTGCGAGACCGAAGAAATCTGGACAACACTGTGATTCGTTCGCCGGTGTCGGGCGTGGTTGTGTCGCGCCTGGTCGATGTAGGCCAGACCGTGGCTGCTTCGCTGCAAACACCGACTTTGTTCCAGATAGCACAAGACCTTTCACATATGCAGATCGACACGAGTTATGCCGAGGCGGATGTCGGAAATATCCGGGTAGGCCAGCATGCGTCTTTCCGGGTCGATGCTTTTCCTAACCGTACTTTCCACGGTGAAGTGCGTCAGGTACGTCTTAATCCGACCACGCAGCAGAACGTTGTGACCTATGACGTGGTTGTGTCGGTGGACAATCAGGATCAGGCGCTGCTGCCCGGTATGACGGCCTACGTGAATATCGTAATCGCCCAGCGCAGTGACGTGCTGACGGTGCCCAACGCTGCGTTGCGCTTCCGCCCCAGCGATGCTGGAGCGCGCCCGGACAAGGCGGCGCAAAATAGCGGCGACAAGCCCAAAGGACAGGCGCGTAACAAGGATAATGCGATTCCGATGGGAACAGTTTATATCCTTGAGAAAGGCCAGCCAAAAGCGGTTCGGATTTCCGTCGGTATCACCGATAATCGTTCGACCGAGGTGCTGGACGGAGATATCAAGGCGGATGATGCTGTCATCGTAGAGGACCTTCAGCCATCTTCGAAGAACAATAGTAGCCGTGGAATGAGACTCTTCTGACGCCATGCCTGCGATGAACTCCGATCCCGTCATTCGTATCGAGCGGCTGTACAAGGAATACGTTACCGAAGCCGGGACGGTGCCGGTACTCAAGGACGTTTCCTTCACCGTGATGCCGGGAGAATTCGTCGCCATCATGGGCCCCTCGGGTTCGGGCAAATCCACTTTCATGAATATTCTCGGTTGCCTCGACGTGGCCACCAGCGGTGGCTATTTCCTCAACGGTCGTGACGTGAACACGCAGAGCCGCGATGAACTGGCGCTGTTGCGCAATCAGGTGATCGGTTTTGTTTTTCAGGGTTACAACCTGCTGCCGCGGGCGACGCTGGAAGACAATGTGGCTTTGCCGCTGATCTATCGCGGCACGGCGCGTGCCGAGCGTATGGCGCGTGCCAATGAAATGCTGGAGAAAGTCGGCCTGGGGCCATACCGGCGCTCGCATCCCAACCAGATATCGGGTGGGCAGCAGCAGCGCGTTGCCATTGCCCGCGCGCTGGTCAACAACCCAAAACTGCTGCTGGCCGACGAACCTACCGGCAATCTCGATACCCGCACCAGTCAGGAAATCATGGCGCTGTTCAGCGACCTGAACCAGCGTGACGGCATCACCATCGTCCTTATCACGCACGAGCCGGATATCGCCACCTATGCGCAGCGATTGGTGCGCCTGTCCGACGGAAGCATCGTCTATGACGGGGCGGTCGAGCATGCCGATCCGGAACATCTGGAGAAAACATCTTGATCGGCGCCATGCTCAGCGAAGCCTGGGTTGCGATGGGCGCGAACCGGTTGCGCACCTTCCTGACCATGCTCGGCATGGTCATCGGTGTCGGCGCGGTGATCCTGATGCTGGCTGTCGGGCAGGGCGCGCAGCAGCAGGTGGAATCCTCCATTGCTTCCATGGGCAGCAACCTGTTTATCATTCTTTCCGGTTCCACGACTTCAGGTGGTGCCCGCATGGGCGGCGGCGCGGCGCCGACACTGACCGTGGCTGACGCGCAGGCCATCGAAGAGTTGTCATCGGTCAAGGCGGCCGCGCCGGCGTCACCCGGCACGGCGCAGTTGATATATGGCCCCAATAACTGGAGCACGCAGATCAACGGCACCACGCCGAGCTACCTGACCGTGCGCGACTGGCAGCTTTCTTCAGGCTTTCCCTTTTCCGATTCCGATGTGCGCTCGGCCACCCAGGTCGCGCTACTGGGGCAAACCGTGGTGGACAACCTGTTTGGCGACGAGGACCCGGTCGGCAAGACCATACGCATCAAGAACAGCCCGTATGTCGTGCTCGGCGTGCTGGCGGCGAAGGGACAAAGCCTGGACGGTCGCGATCAGGATGACACCGTGCTGGTTCCGGTGACGACGGCGCAACGCAAGCTATTCGGAACCCGTATCGGCGGGACGGTTCGCTTCATCATGGCGCAGGCCGATTCAGCCGATGCGATGCCGCGGCGGAAAAGGCCATCAACGAACTGCTGCGCCAGCGTCACCGCATCCGCCAAGGTGCCGATGACGATTTTTCCGTGCGCAACCTCACGGCAATGGCGAACACTGCCGCGGAGACCACGCAGGTGATGTCCATGATGTTGGGCGCCATCGCGTCGATCTCCTTGCTGGTAGGCGGCATCGGCATCATGAATATCATGCTGGTATCGGTCACCGAGCGCACGCGCGAGATCGGCATCCGCATGGCCATTGGTGCACGTGGCAAGGACATCCTGCTGCAATTCCTGCTGGAAGCGATCATCATTTCTGTCGTCGGTTGCCTGATTGGCGTACTGCTTGGTGTTGGAGGGGCAATGGCAGTGAACAAACTGACCGGCATGGAAGTGCTGATCACGGTGACTTCCATCATAATGGCGTTTTGCGTGGCTGCTGCGGTGGGAATCTTTTTCGGCTGGTATCCCGCGCGCAAGGCATCTATGCTCAAGCCCATCGATGCCTTGCGCTTCCAATAGAGACAACAAGAATTCATGAATAAATTTTCTACCGAATGCCGGCGGTGCCCGCGTCTTGCATCCTTTCTGGACGAGGTTAGAGAGGCACAACCGGGGTATTTTGCGAAACCGGTTCCTTCGTTCGGCGAAGCCGGGACGCCGTTGCTGATCGTGGGCCTTGCGCCTGGAATGCACGGTGCGAACCGCACAGGCAGGCCATTTACCGGCGATTATGCGGGCGACTTGTTGTATTCCACCTTGCACAAATTCGGACTCGCAACGGCAGCAGCACCGCTGGATGCGAACAAACAAGCCAATCCCAAGTTGTCGCTAAAAGGTTGTCGCATTACCAACGCGGTACGCTGCCTGCCGCCGCAAAACAAGCCGGAGCCCGCCGAGATCAGGCAATGCAATGGTTATCTGGTGCAGGAGCTGGCCGCGCTACCCAAAGGTGCGGCGGTCATGGCGCTGGGTACCATTGCGCATGAGGCGGTGTTGCGGGCCAGTGGCCACAAAGTGAAGGATTTCAAATTCGCCCACAATGTCGCGGCACGAATTGGCAAACGGTCTGAAGCTATATGACAGCTACCATTGCAGCCGCTACAATACCCAGACCAAACGCTTGACTGAAGCGATGTTCCACCAGGTCTTTGAGTCCATCCTTGAACACCACACCCTTCGATCCTAAATCTCCCCCACCCCAACCCTCCCCCGGAGGGAGAGGGAGCGAACGTCCGCAAAGCGAATTTTCAATTCCCGAGTTCATCGCTTCGCTGCCCTTGCAGCCGGGCGTGTATCGCATGCTGGACGAGGCAGGGCAGGTGTTGTATGTGGGCAAGGCAAACCAGCTCAAGAAGCGCGTCGGGTCTTATTTCCAGCAGAGCAACCTGTCGCCGCGCATCCGCCTGATGGTGTCGCATATTGCGCGCATCGAGATTACGGTGACGCGCTCCGAGGCCGAGGCACTGCTGCTGGAAAACAACCTTATCAAGTCGCTCAAGCCGCG
Organism: uncultured Pseudomonadota bacterium; assembly: GCA_963718345.1. Lineage (GTDB taxonomy): Bacteria > Pseudomonadota > Gammaproteobacteria > Burkholderiales > Gallionellaceae > Sideroxyarcus. Next base: position 119,555 of record CAVQZH010000005.1, read on the forward strand.
CTACAACATCCTGTTCCGCGACGACAAGTCTTATCCCTACATCGTGCTCACCGGCAGCCCGTCGCCGCGCCTGACTTACTATCGCGGCGCGACCGACAAGCGCCATCAATATTTCGGCCCCTATCCCAATGCACAGGCGGCCAAGGACAGCATCAACTTGCTGCAAAAGGTGTTCCGGCTGCGTACGTGCGAGGATGGTGTATTCAATAACCGCACGCGGCCCTGTCTGCTGCACCAGATCCACCGCTGCAGTGCGCCCTGCGTCGGCATTATCAGCCCGGACGATTACGCCACCGATGTGCGCAACGCCGGGCTGTTGTTGCAGGGCAAGTTCGATGAAGTCGAAAAACGGCTGCGAAGTGCGATGGAGCAGGCAGCGGAAGCCATGCATTACGAACACGCCGCCGCCCTGCGCGACCAGTTGCAGGCGCTGCACACGGTACAGGAGAAGCAATTCGTCGAGAGCGGGCGCGATACCGATGCCGATATCGTCGCCGTGGTCGAAGCGGAAGGTGCACTGTGCCTGAATTTGGCAATCGTGCGCGGCGGGCGCCATCTGGGTGACAAACCGTTATTTCCGCAGAACGTGCAGGGACAGGACAGTGCCGAAGTGCTGGAAGCCTTTCTGGCGCAGCATTATCTGGATAGCAACGTGCCGCCGTTGATCATCACCAGCATCGAAATTGCCGATGAGGCGCTGGAACAACTGTTGACCGAGCAAGCCGGACACAAGGTGCAGATACGCCATGCCGTGACAGGCGAAAGGCGCCAATGGCTGGAGATGGCGCAGGCCAATGCGTTGCTGGCATTGCGGCAGAAAGCCGGATTGCTCGCAGGGCAGACACTGCGCATGGACGATTTACGCACGGTGCTGTCGTTGCCCGATTTGAAACGCATCGAATGTTTCGACATCAGCCACACCATGGGTGAGGCGACGGTGGCTTCCTGTGTGGTGTATGACGATTTCGCCATCCGCCCGCAGGAATACCGTATATACAATATCAAAGACGTCACTCCGGGCGACGACTATGCCGCGATGAAACAGGCCTTGCAGCGGCGCTACCAGAAGCTGCAGGCGGGAGAGGGCAAGCGTCCCGACCTCGTCCTCATCGACGGCGGCGCCGGGCAATTGGGAATTGCCGTGGAGGTGATGACCGAACTCGGACTGACCGATATAGCACTGGTCGGCGTCGCCAAAGGTGTGGAGCGCAAACCGGGAATGGAGCAATTGTTACGACCAGGTGTGGAAAAGTCGCTACAATTGTCCCCAGACAGTCCTGCGCTGCATCTGATCCAGCAAGTGCGCGATGAGGCACATCGCTTCGCCATCAGCGGTCACCGTGCGCGGCGAGGTAAAGCGCGTACCGCATCCTCGCTGGAAGATATCGAAGGCGTGGGCGAGAAGCGAAGACGCAATCTGCTGACTCACTTCGGTGGTCTGAAGGGCGTGCAACAAGCCAGCACAGAAGAATTGGCCCGAGTGGAAGGGATCAGCCCGACGCTCGCAGAAAAAATTTACCGACAACTGCATTGATATGCCGCTCAACATACCGAATCTGCTGACCTGGTTCAGAATACTGATGATCCCAGTATTCCTCGCCTTGTTTTATGTGTCCGACGACAGAGTTAAGCCTGCACAACAAACATTTGTTCAGCGCACTTCTCTTTGCGTTCGCCGCAATTACCGATTGGCTGGACGGTTATCTCGCACGCAGACTGAACCAAGGTTCCGCGTTCGGCGCTTTCCTCGATCCGGTGGCGGATAAGCTGATGGTCGCGGCAGCTTTGATATTGCTGGTGAGTCTGGGGCAAGTCGATGCGATCATCGCCTTTATTATCATCGGCCGCGAGATCGCTATTTCTGCCTTGCGCGAATGGATGGCCCAGCTGGGCAGCGGCAAAAACATTGCGGTATCCATGCTGGGCAAGGTCAAAACCACATTCCAGATGATCGCCATCCTGTTCCTGTTGTATCAGGAGCCTTTATTCGGTTTGCCTACCTATCAAGTGGGAACTTTGCTGCTCTACCTGGCCGCGGTGCTCACTTTGTGGTCCATGGTTTATTACCTGATGCTGGCGATGCCACAAATATTGGACAAATCTCGCAATCAAAATTGATTTTTCCCGTTCGGTCTGTATAATGCCGCGCTCTCGGGGTGTAGCGTAGCCTGGTAGCGCGCCTGGTTTGGGACCAGGATGTCGGGAGTTCGAATCTCTCCACCCCGACCAGGTTCAAGCAGTATGAAGTTTGTTGGTTGCCGACAGAATTGTGCCCGTAGCTCAACCGGATAGAGCACCAGCCTTCTAAGCTGGGGGTTGCTGGTTCGATCCCAGTCGGGCACACCAATAGACTTGATGATTCAACGGTGGCTGTAGCTCAGTTGGTAGAGCCCTGGATTGTGATTCCAGTTGTCGTGGGTTCGAGCCCCATCAGCCACCCCAATAAATAGCCCGCTAATTCTTTGGATTAGCGGGTTTTTTCATGTGAAGTGGATAATTTCAGGTACCCGATGTATTGGCAAAATACCAGAATCGACAGATTTTGTGCGAAGGAATTGTGATGAATTGCCCCAGTCCGGTAAGGATTTAGCTGCGGGGAGCGGACCTTCACAAGTAAGATAGTCTAAGGATGTAAATCGGCCAAGGGAGCCATTCAAGGGCACCTTGCAATTATGAGCTTCGGCACCATAAGGGGCCAGAATGAAACATATATCGTTGGGTACTTTATTCCTTCTTATGCTAGCCGTAGCTCAATCGATTGGAGCATGCCTGGCTGGCGAAGAGCTTATAGCAACAGCCTACGAAAAAAATGGGGAAATTGTTCCCTATGTCCTGAATTACAACAATCTGTCTCCAAGCTATGTACTTATTCTGTTCCCGGGAGGACGTGGCATTGTGGATCCGCACATGGAAGATGGGGCACTTGTCTATAAGGCAAAGAACAATTTCCTGCTTCGAGCCAGGAATTATTTTGTCGACAACGAATTTGTCACCGTTTCAACAAACTCAACTCAAAATCCGGAACGTATACAAGCCGTCATTGACGATCTGAAGAAAAGATTTCCAACGGCCAGGATTTACCTTATAGGTACCAGCAAGAGCACCTTCGACACCATGCAGCTCGCAGAGTATCTCGCCGACAAGATCGCCGGAGAGGTACATACTTCTTCCTTGCAGAGTATCTATTCTTTCAATGCGAAAAAGTATGGGAACCGACATCTAGTCGTACATCACCGAGACGACTCATGCAAAAGCACGCCATTCAGCGCTGCGGAACACTCACACAACACATATGGCAACGATTTCATAGTCATGGAAGGCGGCATTGCCGTTGGGGATCCCTGTGAACCTTTTGCTCATCATGGTTACAACGGCATCGAGAAGGAAACCGTTGACGCAATAAAAAAATGGATAAAACAGGGAAGCTAATAAATGAACAGTTGTTTGCCGCTCCCATTGTCGTCATTGTCGTCATTGGCGGATGTGCGGGTGATGGCACGAGTCGGCCCAAGAGTAATCGTTGAAATCCTGTCGCCGTTAGAACTTTGTGACGAGGCATAATTGCCAATGCTGACTTAAGGTACCTGTCGGGAACGGTGAGTTTCTGGCTACTCGATTTTCAGTAAAGATTGGGGCAGTTTGAGGGCCTCGTACGGGTTAAGCGGAGACAGATGAGGGACTGAAAATCGAATGGCGGCTACGGGGCGGACAACAGACATTGGCTTTGTACGCGATGAACAGGCAGAATGTGGCCCAGACCGTGTAAAAACTCAGAATCGAGAAGTAGCGATTATTGAATCTGGACTGACAATGCACACATTCTGATTCTTATCGACACCAATTACCAGATACGAATTCAAGGCGATCAAGCCTTCATCGCTTCCATCAATCTTGTAGTTCCCATTATCTGCATCACTCGCTTCATGTTATATGCCAGCACATGCAAACTCATCTCGGTACTTACTTTTTCAAGCGTCGTTGTCAGGAAATGAGCTGCTCCCATCCATAACTTGATCGTGCCGAACGGATGCTCTACCGTCTGCCGACGGGTTCGCATGATATTAGGTGCCTGATCTAATCTTTTCTGCATCGATTCAAGCACCGCCTCATCTTCCCAACGCTTGATCCGTCGTTCAGTACTTCCCGTACACTGTGACTTGATCGCACAGGACTTGCAGTTTGAGCTCCAGTAACAGTGCATCTTCAACCCCTTTTCGACGCTGTCGAATCGCCAGATGAGAGCTTTCCCCGCTGGACAACGATATTCATCTTTATCCGCATCATAGATAAAGTCAGCTAGACAGAAGCGCCCCTCAACCATTCCACTCGATTTCTCTGGTCTGGCCACATAGACTTCAACGCCTGCATTCTCACAGGCCAGGATTTCTTTGCTCTTAAAGTAACCTCGGTCTGCGACCGCCGTCACTGTTTCGGTTCCCATGGATTCCTGAGCCTTTAAAGACATCGATAGCAATTGATCATGATCACTTCCTTCGGTGGTCACTTCATGAGCTACGATCAGGTGGTGTTTGGCATCGACCGCCGTCTGAACGTTGTAGCCTACGATCCCGTTACCCCGACTCTTCATCGAGCGGGCATCCGGATCCGTCAGGGACAGTTGATGGTCGGGGGCATCCTTGAGCTGTACTTCCACTTCCTTGAGTTCACGCATCTGGGCCTTCAGTGATTCAATCTTGTCCTGCAGTCGCTCTGTCCTGACTTCTGCAATCGACGCTTCCTGACGGTCTGCCGTTTCAATGGCCGCCAGATAACGACTGATGCTGGATTCGATTTCTTCCATGCGGCGCTTCAATTTGGCACTGGTGAAGTTGCGGTCACGGTTGTTGACCGCCTTGAACTTGCTGCCGTCGATGGCGACCAACGCCTCCGTGAACAGACCCAGACGCTGGCACAGCATCACGAACTGCTTGCAGACACTACGTATGGCTTTACTGTTGTCCTTGCGGAAATTGGCGATGGTCTTGAAGTCCGGCATCAATCGGCCGGTCAGCCACATCAACTCGACATTGCGTTGAGCTTCCCGCTCCAGGCGACGACTGGACTGGATGCGATTGAGATAACCGTAGATGTAGATCCTGAGCAGGACGGCTGGGTGGTAAGCGGGTCTGCCGGTTTCTGCTGGCTCAATCCCTTCGAAACCTAACTGGCCAAGATCCAGTTCATCCACAAACACATCGACGACTCGGACCGGATTGGTCTCGGCAACGTAATCGTCAAGCAGTTCAGGTAACAGAGTCGCTTGATTCCGGTCCTCGCCTTGAATGAATCGCTTCATGTGTGCTCCCGCAAATACACGATACTTCCATTAACGCATCACCTGATTCTACGTGTACACTTTCGCTACGTTTTTACACGGTCTGGGCCAAAAGCAGTCATGTGATGGTTGTACACCAATGCCACATATAGCGCCTCGGTAGGCCGTGTCAACTTAATAGCTGTGACGCACGTTGTTGGGTTAGCACGCGCGCTACTTGAAGTTTCACAAATAAACGATGATCAAATAACTTGGAGAGAAACTATGCTAAAAATCAAACCTGTACTTCTTGCAGCTGGAGCAGTTCTGACTTTGTCTATGTTGCCGATGGCTTATGCTGCCGACGGAGATGTTAGGCAAGACACTAGAGACATCCGTACGGATAAAAAGGATGTCGCCAAGGATACCCAGGATATCCGGCAAGACAAACGCGAGAAGCAACAAGACGTACGTGAACGCAATGAGGACCGTCGTGAACTCAATAAGGACAAGCGCGAAGGCGATGCGGCAGGCGTAGCCAAGGAACGCAAGGAATTGGCCAAGGATAATACCGATATCCGGAAAGACAACAAAGACATCCAAAAGGACAAAGCCGATCGTCGCAAGGATGAGAAAGATTTACATAAGGATCGTCATGATCGCCATGAAGATCGGCATCACGAGGCTCGCAAATAAGGAATTTCATCAACAAATGCGAGCGTCAGGCTTGGTCGCCTGACGTTCGCCTTGTATCTTAGTAGCCGCAATCAATGCAAATGCAATGCAAGCAAGAAACTAGCTTTTACACACTGAGGCCCGGGGGCGAATTTGAAAATCTTGATTGCGTTTGTTATCGCCATATTCACCTGCATTACCTCATGTTCAGCCGAAAATTTTGCCTCCGTTGACGCTTTGACTGGAAGCGCCACTGTCACGGACAAAAGTGGTCAATCAACTGATATGTCTTTGGGGCAAGAAATCAGTGAAGGTCAAACCATAAAGACCGCATCCGATGGCGAAGTTCACCTTGTCACACTGGATGGCGGCATGTTGGCGCTACGTCCAAACACTGAGTTCAGAGTTGATGAATACAAAGCGGAGGGTAGCTCTGCAGACAAAATATTCATGACCCTCGTCAAAGGAACGCTCCGTTCAATTACCGGCTGGATCGGAAAGCACAATCCGTCTGCATATGCTTTGCAGACTTATAACTCCACCATCGGAATTCGTGGAACAGACCATGAAACTACCGTAATCCTCGAAAACGGCCAAGACGGGGCGGGCACTTACGACACGGTTATTGAGGGCGCTACCGTACTAAAGACAGCTAACGGGTCAACGAATATCGCTCCTGGCAAATTCGCATTTGCCCAGCAGGGAAAAACGGAAGCCCCCCGTATACTGACAACAATTCCAAAATACTGGGCCGTTCGCAGCCTCAAAATCGAGGATCGTATCCAGCAACGCAAGGAGTTCTTGCGTGAGCGCTTGGAACGAATGCGTGAAGATCGCATCACTCAGATCAAATCGGAAAAAACCGCTCACCCGGAACGTTTGCACGAACGTCATGAACATGCACGTAGAATGGAACGCAGACTTTGAGAAATATATGAAGAAACCAGCTGCATTACTCATCTTGGCCTTATTGCTAATTTGTGGCGCTACTCATGCGAGTGAACTATCAAGTGCCGATGAGAGGGCACTGATACATGACGCCAATATCGCATTGTCTCAACAGGACTACAGGACTGCATTCATCAAGTATTCAACATTGGCAGAACAAGGAAATGCTGTCGCTCAATTCAATCTGGGCGTTTTATATCTGAATGGTCAAGGCGTACAGAAGGACGACAAACACGCATTTTCCTGGTTGCATAAGTCTGCGACTCAAGGATATACACGAGCCTCGCAACTAATCAAGGCAGAAGCTTCACGAGGAAATGTATATGCGCAGAATGAACTCGATTTGCTTCCAGATTCGTCTGCTGTAGTAAAGGATCAACAGCATCGGACCTTGGGTTCCGCATCTGATGAGAAAGCGAATCTTGTGGCCAGGGCAAATGACTCTGTAGACACTGTTGCAGCTTCTTCGAAGACATCTAGCAAAGATATTGATGCCAACAAGAGCGAGAAGACAGTGTCTATCAGTTTTGGATTTGACCATACTGCTGGTAAATACGGTACAAAGCAGGAATCAACAAGTACCAGCATTCCCTCAATTATTTCCTATGGGACCGACAACTACCTGGCGGCAATTACAGTTCCCTACTTGGAGCAAACGGGCCCGGCAGGATCAATTTTAGGTGCGCGTCGGCATATTGTTGTTGGCTCCAATAAGATACTCTCTGAAAAAGGTTTAGGAGATATTCTGGGTAGCGTAACCGGTTACGTGATCGACAACGAAGATTCCGGCGTCAGTCTGGATGTAAAAGCAAAGGTAAAGTTTGGGACCGCAGACGTAAGCAAGGGGCTGGGTACGGGGAAAAATGACTATTCGTTTGAGGCAGATCTATACAAGGACTTTGATAAGAGCGGGCTGTCGGGAACTCTGGGCTATACCAAGCTGGGAAGCCCGGGAAAAGTTGTAGTCAATGGAATACAACAAAATATAGTTCTTCATAATGTCTTCTATATGTCATTTGGCTCGACGTACCAGTTCTCCAAAGCCACAACGGCTGGGCTGACCATCAATACGGAGCAATCTTCGGAGAACGGAATGCCAAGGCAAGAGGATGTTACCTTTGATCTTAATCACAAAATTAACAAGGCAAATAAACTGGACTTCTATTTGCTCAAGGGACTGACAAATGGTAGCCCTGACAGAGGTTTCGGAGCTAGCCTAAAGTCTACGTTTTAACAGCAAGGCACTGCCAAGAATTTTGCGGCCCCAGGAAGAAGCGAAGCGCGGTTACTTGTGTCTCTGAGCCGGGTTTAAGTTCTGCAAGTTATGTCTGAATTCAACAGGAGATAGCGACATCAATCATGAGGACTAAAAGAATTCAACAGACGCGTTTTCCCTGCGGAATACTGCTCGGGCCATTCGCGGGATTTATCATTTTCGTGCTCGCATCTCAGGCGAGCGCACTGGATTTCACGCCTGATGCCTCGCGCGTGTTATCTGATCTTGCTTATTTGCCCAAGAAGGATCAATTCACCAGTACCACATATTACTCGTATACCAAGACGACTGGTGACGTCTACGACTATCTGGGGGCGCATAAGAACTCATTCACTACGACATCGAATTTATTGTCTCAGACCTATGCCGATGGTATCGCCGACGATCTGACATTTAGAATCACTGCATCATACGGGAAGTACAGCACGACCAATAATCTTTCAGCCGGCACCAGTACCTCAAACGTTGCTTACGGATTGGATGATCCGGTTCTGGAAATAGTATGGCGCGTGCTCGATCAAAATGATCACGCATTAAACTGGGATATTATTATTTCTTATGCCCCGGATCTCGTCCCGGCAATATCAGCCTCCGCTACTCAGGTGGGCTCCGTTGCGCGTGGCGGACAGGCAATGACTGTGGGAACTGCATTTAGCTACAAGACTAGAGACTTCACCGCCTATATAGATGGCAGTGCGACTTACCTTAGCAGAAAGGACGTCTCTGATAATATCAATACGATCACAACCTACAATTCCAATTGGCAATATCTGTTAAGCCTGAATACGCAGACCCGTCTGAATGGCGCATTAGCCATAAATGCAGGCATGACTGAAACATTCCACAATTATGTACACGGCACTAACGACACCACTCAGATTGCCTTCGACGATAGAGCCGGTAACCTGACGACATTCAATGCCGCATTGGTATACAACATCACCCCCGACAAACTAGTGACGACACTAACCTATAACCACGAAATTTTTTCCAACAGCAGAATTGACTATTTGACACAGCCGTCATTGAACACGATAACAAAGACCAAGAGTGCAAATGTGCTTGGCGCAAGACTGCAATATTTGTTCGATTAAGTGATTTCTTGCAGCGCAGGATAGACGTTTGTTTCGTTTTTAGGTCTTAGGAATGGCCGCTATCGACTTGCGATTTCAACCGGTCGATGCAACACACTAGAATCTGCGTAAGCAGAAGGAGTGTTGCAGATGAAACGAAGAACCCGGATTTATTATACTGAAAGTCAAAAAGCATTAATGTGGGAGCGCTGGCAGAAAGGTGACTCTCTCCAGCACATTGCCCAACTGTTCGATCGAAACCATTCATCTGTCGAAGGAATTCTAGCCAAGACTGGAGGAATACGGCCGGCACCACGATGCCGTTCCAGGTTGGCGCTGACGCTCCCCGAGCGAGAGGAAATATCGCGGGCGGTAGTTGCTGGCCAATCGATCAGATCGATTGCAAGTCAGCTCGGGAGAGCGCCCTCTACCATCAGTCGTGAAATCGACCGGAATGGCGGCCAAGAGGACTATCGTGCGAGTCAGGCCGAACAGGCAGCGTGGGATCGGGCGCATCGCCCCAAACCTTGTAAACTAGTCGAAAACCGAGCATTGGCGCACATCGTGGCCGCTAAGCTCAAAGGACTGTGGTCACCGGAACAGATTGCCGGATGGCTGAAGCAGACTTACCCAAGCGACGAAAGTTACCAGGTGTCACACGAGACTATTTATCGCAGCCTCTATATCCAGGCCCGAGGCGCATTGAAGAAGGAACTTCTGGAGCACTTGCGACGTACGCGAGTCATACGTCGTTCGCGTCATCACACGCAGAAGACCGATGATCACGGCAGAATAAAAGACACCGTATCGATCAGTGAACGTCCTGCTACGGTCGAGGATCGCGCGGTACCGGGACACTGGGAAGGGGACCTGTTATGCGGCAGTGGTAGCAGTCAGATTGCGACCCTCGTTGAACGCCAGACGCGTTATGTGATGCTAGTGAAAATTCCCAGCAAAGATACGGAGATCGTCATCAACGCGCTGATTAAGCATGCTCATAAATTACCGCAGGAGCTCTACAAATCGCTGACCTGGGATCGGGGCAGTGAGTTGACCGACCACAAGCGATTCACGCTGGCAACCGACATCAAGGTCTATTTCTGTGATCCCCAGAATCCCTGGCAACGTGGAACGAATGAGAATACCAATGGCTTATTAAGACAGTACTTCCCCAAAGGAACAGACTTATCGGTACACTCTCAATCGAAACTCAATGCAGTTGCTCGTCAGTTAAATGAACGTCCACGAAAGACGTTAAACTTTGAAACGCCGGCTGAACGGTTTAACCAATGTGTTGCATCGACCGGTTGAAATCGCAAGCGTAGAACAGACATACAGGTGAGCGAAGACAAACAGTCGCAAGTCGGTAGAGTAGAGATGTGGCGCGGTAGCAGTAGGTTCAGTTTGTCTGTTGGCCGCCTCTTTCGTTTGGCGGTGCCTAAATAACTTTGCCGTAACCCCGTTTCCACATCCCCCTCATCGAACCGTGCATGCAGATTTCCCGCACACGGCTCTCGGACAAGACCTCACGCCTTCGCCCACGGATTGTCGCGCCCCATCCGGGTCAAACGTACAAGACCCATGGTCTCGTAGATGTACGAGGGAGGATAGTCCCCGTAACCGCGTCGCCTAACCTTGTGCTTGTTGCGCAACCACCGACTCAGCCGCGCCATGGTGTAGATGTCGATCGCCCGATATGCTTTATTGAACGTGCCTACATTAAAGTAGTTCGCCCAGCCGCGTAGCGTGCGGTTCAACCTCGTTACCAATGCCGTGGTATCTTGCCACGCCATCGCCTCGGCGGTCATCGCGTAAACAGATTCGATCACGCGCTTGATGCTCTTCTTCGACGGTCGGAAGCCGATGTTCGCCTGCCCCGTGCGCGCCGAATAGATCCGCCCAAACGTATAGCCCAGAAAGTCGAACTCCCCTTCCGGTACTTTACAGATGCGTGTTTTGTCCTCGTTGACCGTCAGCTTCAGTTGTCCCATGATCTCTCGCATTCGCAGCAAGGCTTCGTCCGCCTTGCCTTTCCTGCAACAGATCACAAGGTCGTCCGCATAGGTCACGATGCGACTGCCCAGACGGTGTTCCAATCCGCGCTTCTTCCACGCCAACACAAACCGGCGCATATACAAATTCGCCAGCAAGGGTGAGATGGGAGAGCCTTGAGGAATGCCACACCGCCGATCTTTGGCTTCAGTCGTTCGCGTCTTGTTGCCTTTGTCGTCGGTTTCCTCGACCGCACACTCCAACCACATCGTAATCAGATGCAGCACGCGCCGATCTATGATCCGGCGCGCCACCGACTTGAGAAGCTCGGCATGGGGGATGCTTCCGAAATAATCCGACAGGTCGGCATCGACCACGTCAGAGTGTCGCCGGTGCAGCAGTTCTTCCACCTCGATTGCCGCTTCCTGGGCGCTGCGCCCGGGTCGATAGGCATACTGCTCGGATGGCAGGTCTGCTTCAAAGATCGGTTCCAGTACCCGCATGGCGGCGGTCATACACACCCGATCCCGCAGGGTAGAAATCCCCAGCGGTCTCAGCTTGCCGTTCGCCTTCGGTATCCACACGCGTCTGATCGCATCAGGCCGATAGCGCTCATCTCTGAGTGCCTGTGCCAGTTCCCCGAGCCACCGCTGCACCCCATATGCTTCGACGTCCGCAAAGTCCTGCCGGTCCACACCCGGTGCGCCCTTGTTGGCACGGCACTGGGCGTAGGCATGCGCCAGAATGTCTTCACGATAAATCTTGTCATACAAAGCGTAGAAGCGGAAACCCGGCTCTGCCTTCGCTTTCGCGTGTAACGCTGCCTGTAGTCTCTGAACACTAATCGGAGTTGATAGGTTGCCCAATCTCTTGTCCTTTCCTACTTCTTTCGTCTGTCTTGAACCAAGGCTCCTTCCCTCCATCGGTATTACCCGACTTCGGCAGTACTACGAGCCTCTCCGTCACCCCAAGGCGTCCGGCCTGTCCCTCACGGGTGTCCGGTTTGTCATCCTTTGCACCACGCCATGGGGTTTCCCGTGTTGCGACGCTTTCCTTGTGTGCATGCTGTCGCCACTACCCCGGCACAGCAACGGGCGATGTTCTTCGCTCAATTCTCCCGTCGTATCAGCTTTCCCCGACATGGCGCTCGGGTCTGCCTGTGCATCGACCTTTTCGAGGCTTGCTCAGCGTTCACATTACATTACGGCCTGCACACTCGCTGGATCACCTAAAGTGATCCGTTGCATCGTAGGCTTCAGCTATATCGTTTCCTCCATAACTGCTACGATTGCTTCCGGCCGGAGCAATTTAGCCGGGTGGGATTTACACCCACTGGAAAAGCGCCACCTTTGCACGGCGCACGCCAATAGCAGTCAGTCGAATGCGTCCTTCAGTTAAAAGATTTAGATGGCATGAAAAATATTCAGGAGCCTAATCAATGTCATTTCCGTGGATAGTTCGCATTTCCATTTCAGTTTTACTTCTGTCTTTATCAACCACCGCTTTCGGATTTTCAACACACACAGATGAATGGACTGAAGAGGCGCCTTTACACGATGGAAGAATCATAAAAATAAATCGCGAGGTCTATTGGTCATTTCATTTGTTCATGGGTGACGAAGGTGGCCTTACAGTTATGGAAAGTTATCCTGATAAATATTGGTTTAAGTTTGTCAATCCAGATACCAAGGAAACGATCAAGTGGCATGGGGAGCAAGACTATTCGCCCGTTTTGTTAGATATTCTAGATGGCGTCCCTTATTTGGCTGTGCAAGGACCACAAGATCCAGAAACTAAAACAAAGTATCTTTGTCCAGAAGTCCCGTATTTCTTTTATAAATATGACCGACGGGTTTTTGGAAACTGGATTCCTGTTACACCTAAGCAATTTCCAGGCATATTAAAGAATGCCAACCTATCTCCTACCGTTCCAGATGACATTATGGACTATTACAAATCATATAGAGGTGGAGCACCAAAAGAGGTTTCGAAGCCAAAAAGTGAGCTTACTCATGATGATGTATTGGCCAATATCAAGAGTGATGAGAAGAGATCTGGTGGACAGCTCCGTTCTATAATCCCTCACGAATGTCCCGTATGGCAGGAACCTTCAGTAATCGTTTTACCACCTCCACAGAAGGTCGATTTAGAGATTTTGGAATCCAAAGTTTACTCGCCTGAAAAATCATTTGATCCAGATGATCTGTTTGATAAAAAGAAGACTTCAGATTGCGTTTCGCTAATAAAATCTGAAGACCCAAGAAATCTGAAATTGGCAGGTAGATACGTCTTCGTTAATGACAAAACTGGACTTAACAAAGTTCAATTTAAATCTTTTGCTATTCCATCATTTAGCATGTTTTGTGATGGAAATGACGTATGGTTTCCAAACTTCGACAACGTAGATGGTTATGAACTAACTAAGTATTCTAGTGCGGGTGAGATGATTTATAGGATTGTCTTTCAAAAACCCTTTCCGGCATTCATAAATTTCTCATCAGTTAAATCAAATGATGGCTATTTGTACTTTGATATGTGGGATTCTCACAATGATGCGGATGGAGGCCACCTAAAACGCTCATTGAAGGTTAGATTTCTTGAACCAAAAACTAGTCACATTAATGCTACAAAATCGACTCAGTAGTTTCTTAACCTAACAAAACTGTGTTGACTTATCGGAGTCCGCTTTGGAGAAGTTGCTATGTCTCTTGTGGGTTATCAAGAGTCATTTAGGCTCACAAATTTTCATTGAATTAAACGTCTCCTACTTGGCGTAAAGCAGTCGTTCAGAGGTTCCCCCTTGAAAGGCGGGTGTGGGTCGAAAGGAGCAGGTTGGCATTGCAAAATCACTGCCCGAAACGGACACCACGAAGCTACCCCCTCCCCTTCTTGATTTCTGCGAGCGTCTTAGGTGTCCAGTACAAGTCAAGCTCTGCACCCATTGTGGTAATTTCTGGAATGCTCACATAACCGATTTCAGGGAAACCCATTCCGAGGTCACAAAGGCCAAAGGCCTGCAATTGTTCCTCGTCCATATCTCGCTCTGTGATGAACCAATCCATACCGCCCATGAAGTAGTGAAGATGCGCAATAGCTTGATCGCCTAACCCGTCCTGCTCGTAAGTTTTTGGCATTGTTTCCAGTAGCTGGCCCAGGTCTAGAATTACTTGCGCAAAATACGCGCCCTCCTCACCTTCGCAGGCCTCCGCAATTACAAGCCTTTGAGCCTCACCCATGAATTGCGCTGTTATTGCTGCCGCCTCTTCCATTGCTTGAGTGTCGGTCTCGTGGGTTGTGTTTGTGTTCATTTTTTTCTCCTGTTTTGGTCTGCGATTTAGATCAAGCCGCGCTCTGCAAAACTCATGGTTTGATTGCCTGCGACTATGAAATGGTCGAGTACGCGAACATCAACCAAAGACAGGGCACTCTTAAGCGCATCAGTAAGCATCCGGTCCGAACTGCTAGGTTCGCAAACGCCGCTTGGGTGGTTGTGTGCAAAAATTACTGCTGCCGCGTTATTTTTAAGCGCAGCCTTCACCACTTCGCGCGGGTAAACGCTGGTCTGTGTGAGCGTGCCCTTAAAGAGTTCTTCTGCTTCAATAACGCGGTGTTGTGCATCCAAAAAAACAGCTACAAAACTTTCGTACTGACGGCCCGCAAAATGCAACATCAGAAATTCACGAACGGCGCGTGGTGAATTAATCTCTATTGCCTCCTTCATTTCTTCGGCCATCCAGCGAGTAAGCAACTCACGCGCAACCAAACACACTGCCGGGGCATCCTCTTCAAACATCGCATTCAATCCGCCCGCGTAAATAATCTTCTTGGCTTGCCTAACTCCCACCAATTTTCCGAGTAGTTCAAGGTCTGAGTATCTTTTGACATCCATGCTGTTGTGGAGCTTGCTGCCGCAGGCGGTTTGGTTTGCGGTTGTGTTGGTTTGTTGGTTGCGCATTTCGTTTCTCCTTGGTGGTTTGTAGTGGCTCATGCCGTCGTATCGCTCGCGCAGGGTGGCGTTAAGGCGGTCGCGCTTTTAGGAGGCGGCATAAGGCATGACAGTCGAGAGGTGCAGCCGAAGCCGCAGCGCAAGCGACCGCAGGGAGTGCGAACGGGTGAAGGGGCACGCGAAGCGGCACAGTTACACCGTGCCCTCGATGTACTGGCGTGACTTATGTCCTTAGCCTCCGCGACCGACAAGTCACTGGCGATGCGACGGCATGAGGTACGAAAGACAAGGAGGATGGCAACCAACAAACGGCCAGTAACAACCGATCCAGCCGGTGCAGTTGACCAGGTGTGATTGTTCTAGCGATGTGTGCTTTCAACGCCAGCCGAAACACTGCCTCCCTCTCGGGTGGCTGGGACGGTCTGTGCTGCGTTATGCACAGATTGCGGGGATAAGTCTGTAGATAAAATGATGTGTGCCATGCGGCACAAGGCAGAAAGACTGGCGATTAAAAAATGTTCAGCTCAAAGAAAAGCCGGGGTTGAGTTCGATGTTGGTTTTCGCTTCCGCTTGGCTTCTCACGTTCTGCTCGGTGGTTTTCTTTTCGTCTTCGGCGATGTCGCCAAGTATGGTGGCGTGTATCTCGGCCAGCCTGGCCGGATTCATGTAACGAGTCCACAAGCCTAAACCCTCGCCTTCCAGGTGTTTGCGCGCCGGTGGCATAGAGAGCTGTTGCCAGCCGGGGAAAGCAGGCAACGGCAGGCGCAGCTTCCAAAGTGGGTTGACCATCTTTTGACCATCGTTAATCAGCGTGGATATATAAGCCTCCCCTGCTTGCAGTTCGCGCAGCTGCCTTGGGTCTATGCGTGCCTTCAACACGGCACGCAGGTTTGTGCCGCTTGAGCCGTTTTCCCCGGCGCTTGAGTCTGACGTACCCACTTCGTAGGTTTCGTGTTGTCCCAACAGGGTGACAGCGTATTCGCTGGTGGCCGCACCTTGAACGCGCAGAATAATCTTGGTGGCGATGGTGTCGTCTAGTTCGTCGGCAAAGGACGAACCCACGGCATCGAGTTGCGCGCGTGATTGAAAACCGAAGCTAAGAGGCATACCAGCAGAGCGGCAGCGGGCCGAATATGGGCCAAAGCCGATATGAAAGAACGCGCCCCAATCGTCAAAGAGCTGTGGATACATATTTAGGTTTTCAGTGCCTGCGAGTTGCCGTTTGCGGGCCTCGACGCCGAATGTTTCGATGATCGCAATCGCAACGTCTTTTGCAAAAGAAGTGAGCGGCAGGTGCAGGTAGATGGATTCGTTCGCTTCAATGGATTTGGATATCTCGATGTCAGGCTGGTAGGCGTTGAGTCGGTCGGCATACGGCCCGTTCACAAAAATAAAGAGTCGATTGAGCAAACCGGATACGTTCTTGAGACGGTTGGCAATCGGCTGCTCAAACCATGCCTTTGCGAGTTCAATATCTACGGGATTAGCGCCAGCATCGGCAGCGCGGCGCAACAGTTCGTTGCCTGCATCCTCAACGCTCAAGACTACATATAAGTCGCGTAAGTTGGTTGGCGTCGGCAGGCAGCGCAGCAGCGGGATCACCCGCGCAAGCACGGCTCTTTGTTCGTCGCTGTAGTAGCTGGTCGATGTGGTTTCGCCGATCAGCACTTTGCACAACCGATCAACTACGTCGTGCGCTTCACCGGAAAAGAGATTTATCGTGTTAGAGCCGGGAAGCTCCGACGAAAAGAAATGATCCGGTGCGCTGCCCATCGCCACGCATTTTTTATAAATGTCGATATCGCCCTTGCCCTCGAAGTAAACCCAGCCGCACCCCGGCGAGTGTTCTTTCATGGAACTGATAAAGCCCAAGGTGGCCGATTCCGTCTTCCCGGCACCGGGGCCGCCGATGAACAACATACCCAGGTTGAGAATCTTCGGCGCAATGTAGGCTTTCTCTACTTGCGCCGGGCGGTCTGGATTGCTCAATTCCAAGGCTGGCCCCAAGTACCAGCCGACCTCTGCTGTTTTCGTTTGCTGTGTCCGCATCGTCCGCAGCAACGCGAACATCGCGGCCAGCGAAAACAGCAGCGGCAAACCGGCAAGCCATGAGTGCATTAGGTAGATCGCGCCGACCATATCGAGCGCGAAGACCGAAAGCATTATGAGGGCTATGATTTTCATGTCTTCCAAAGGGCGGTTAGTTGGATCACCTCAGCAGGCATACGGTTTTTGAGAATCCATGCGCGGTGACGTGCGGCGTGTTGTTCATCCGTGCATACGACCATGAATCGATGAACGATGTCGCACCATTTGCGACCCGTCGGGTCTGGCCAATACTTCTTGTTCGGTGTATGCCGTCGAGTCCAGGAGCGCGTGATTCGATCCGAT
The DNA here is from genome assembly GCA_963718345.1 of uncultured Pseudomonadota bacterium. Taxonomy (GTDB): domain Bacteria; phylum Pseudomonadota; class Gammaproteobacteria; order Burkholderiales; family Gallionellaceae; genus Sideroxyarcus. The sequence continues at coordinate 137,110 of CAVQZH010000005.1, forward strand.
GTCATCAGGTAATCATCGAGCAAGACAAACCACGCCTTGCCTTCATCGTCCATCGCGCCATGTTCGCCAAATGCAGGATTGAGACCCTGTTTAAACAGATCCTCACGCGCCAGGAATCGAAATCCGGAATAGTTCTTGATCATCGCCTCTTGAACTGCGTTTACATGGCAGGCATGAGCCATTACTGACCATGAAGCATGCCGCCGACCATAGGGCTGCGGTTTATTCAGGACCTGCCCACCGGCATAGGTGAGGTGCAAAATCATCGGGCGGGTCAACAAGCTGCCGTCGACCAGGTTATCAGCTATCAGTTGTTGTACGGATTTTGTAATTGCCGGTGGCTGCACCTTGCACCAGCGAGCTAGTTGCGCGTTCGTCGCATATTGCACGTCGGCCAGCCGCTCAAGGATCAGTTGCTGAAGGCTGGGCATCGTAGGCGCGCGGCGCATTACTTGAGCGCCTTCAATATTTCGCTCGCCCGCTCATTCAGGATGCTCACAATCCTTTTCTTGTTCGTGTCCGGTTCCACCCAGATCGGTGCAGCACCGTTCACCGCAGCAAGATCGCTCAGAATCATTGCCAGCGAACGTGCTGCGTCGAGGCTGATTTCGATAGTTGGAATGCGCTGATACTTCAACATCCCGTTAGTATTCTTTATCCCGGACTGTATGTTTCGTCGATTGTTGTAGTACTCGGATTCGGATAGCTCACCCGACTCGATTAGCCGTTGCACAGCTATGGGAGCCTCCAACAATCCCAGCCGCTTGGATACCCATGCCTTACTTTTGCCCAGTGCTGCCGACAGCTCTTTGTTGGTCAGTTCCAATGCGGCCAGCAATCGCGCAACCGTAATGGGGTTCTCGCCCGAAGCTATCGCTTTGCTCACCCAAACAATTTTGTCGCAATTTGCATTGACTGCAGCACCGTCTAAGCCGCGTTCGATGTGGTCTAACTTTGCCTGTTCAAGCGCTGAATCAACCTCGGATTGCTGTCCCGACCTTGCTAAATCCTTGCCGGACGCCATTTGACGGTTCAAGTTTTCATCGGAAGCGGACTCTCTTGCGACGGCAGCACGGCGTGCAGCGATGCGTTGCGCCAGCTTGTCAGGCTTTTGATTTGCACCCCCGATCATGTTTAAAACTTCATCACGTTTATGCCCGGTAACGGCGGAACTTGAACACTTCGGCTGTGCGAATGCTCTGGCCGCGCCCAAACTTGCCGGGTAAGACCTGCCGCCCGCCAACGGGCGACCTTGGCATTGATCTGAGTCTGGCTGTAATGGCCACTGTCTGCCTCGACCACGACCGTCTCGCCGGTTGCTGGATCGGTGTAGATCGCATCCGGCCTTAACGAGCCACACATGGCGATTTCTGCTTTGCTGAATTCGCATGCCAGTTTGAAACTGCTGGGACGCCCCAGCTCAAAATAGGCACGAGCTGACATCAGTTCGTGCAAATCGGTTCGTTTGGCTCCGGTTACTGGTAACTTTCCGCCGAATGCGCCAGCAATCGATTTGTCCGCGAACTGGTAGGTTTTGATCGGGGCAGCTCCGGATTGATAGAGCGTTTTGCTTGCGATCAATCCGGCTTTTTCGAGCCGTTCGAGTGATCGAGCCGACAATCCCTTGAGGTGGCCGTAGTGATTTTTGTCGGCCAGGTCGGAAGAAATCAGTTGGACTTTTGCCAAGTCTTTCAAAAATGCCTTATCTGCATCTGAGAGTCGAAGGCTCACTTCCGAGCCAGCGAGTCGAATCAATCTTGATGTTTTTGGATTATGTCCCATCAAACTTCCTTTGTAGTTTTGCCTTCAGCAAACCTTCAAATAACCGCCAAACTTCACTACAGAGCGCGGTAGGAACGAGGGCATCGATGTATGAACTTAGCGACGGTTTACCAGCTAAGTCATCACATCGAGGCGACAAATTAAGGTGCGCAGCACGTGGCGCAGCCACCTTAATTTGTCCCGAGTTCCTGCTCGGACTCGCTTCAGAGTTTCCTAACCCACTGCAAGCGGGATGCGGCCTGCAACGCCACATCGTGGAAACTAAGATGGAAAATAGCTCACAGCCGAAAACCCGTCTGAAGTTTCCTAGGAAAAAGTTTCCGGTGGAAACTTGAACCGCCGAATGGCGGCCTGCAAGGCGTTCGGACTCAGCCAGTCCCCCTCTTTTTGTAGACTGGTTCTTAGCTTGTTGAACATCTGCTCGTTCACTCGAATGGAGCGCTAGCGACACCCCTTTGCCCCCTGCAAGACGAAGGCGCAGCAGGTGCATAGGGGACACCCACGGCATAGCCGTGGAGTGGTTCGTGCATCGCTGACCGGCAAGGTTCGTTGCGGTCGCTTGCGACCGCCAATCAAATGATTCGCCGCAGGCTCGTTTATCGGAGGGGGAGCCGCCGAAGGTGGGGGAACCCGGAGGGTGCCCCGTACTTTTTCGCGTTAAAGATTTTAAAAGAGTTAAAAGACGCGCGCGTGTTACGGATTTGAAGACCCGTGAAAACAGTGGCTCGGCAAAGCAAAAGCGTGGGTGATATAACGATATGTCTGTGGGCGATATAACGATGCTATCCACAGAAATGCGTGGGTGATATAACGAAGCTTTCCACAAATTGCGTGGGTGATATAACGAAGTTGATAGCAGCAATAACACATCATTATTGATTGCAAAGTGTGTGTGATATAACGATAGCGCCTTCATGGCCTGCCCAATTTCTTGTTAAAGAAAGTCACCTGGTCTTTGTCGCGGTCATAGCTAATCAAGTATTCGGGCATAACATGCGCTTTGATAATCGCAACTAACTGGCGTCGGAATTCACGCGTGTTGCTATTGGCACCGCACTTTTCTCTCAGCAGTTCGAGACCGATTGGCCAACTCCGTTGGTGTCCGCAATGCTTTCTGGCCAGCTCGTACAACCGGCGCTCCAAAGGTTTGCGCAACCGGAAATAGTCGCGGTTGATCGTCAGGACTTCGTGCGCCTGTACCGCATTAAATAGCCACTCGGATAACGTGACCTCAACGGCGATCATGCGTTTGTCATCTGGCGCTTTTCTGGCAATTTTCCATTGATCGATAATGCCGAAACCAGAGCTGCCACTTTTCCCACCAGTACGGATGTCAGTCGTAATGCGCGTGCCTGCCAAGCGTTCAAGTGCGAGCCGAAGCCTTTGGTACTCTTGCCCGCCTGTAAGTCTGTTGGTGGACACCAGGTAGTCATACACAACGAAACGAACTGTTCGTTTCCTTGCATCTTCCCGCTTGCGATTGAGCGCTTCCGTCATTTGCGAAATGACATAGATCAATACGTCCTTGTCGAACTGCGTAGCCCGCCCCTTGATACTTGGATACACCTCAATGCATCGTTTGCCGTCCGGGCTTTGCCAGCTCCAGGGCGAAAGCGGGTTGGCTGAGTGACGTGTTAGGGCCACAACAGCGAGCGCTTGACCGATGTAACTTACGAAGTCCCCCACGATGGCGGATCGGAATCGGCACTGTGATACCAGCCCCGACCGCACGGTTTCCTGCAATTGCCATAGCAACAAGGCCATCACGGCCCACGGGGCCAACGCCAGCCGTCCGAGTCCGAAACAGATTGCTGCGATCGCGATAGCTTGCACGGGCAAAAAACCGGTAGTAAGGGCCAGGGACCAACCGGTATATCGTTTCGACAGTGGAGCACCGGCGGCCGCGCCTTTGACGCAGAGCGGTGACGTGACCAGCGCGGCGTGGATTGTGTTGGCGAAGATCATCACCCCGATGATGACGACGTAAATACCGAACTCGCTGGGTGGAAGGGTACGGGCGAGATACCAGCCTGTCAGGAAGTTACCTGCGCTCACGGCGCCCTGGTCGGCCAGAGCCCAGAATGCCCGGCGGGAAACCGGCTGTGTGTCTCCTCGCATTTGACTCCTCATAGACAAGCGCCCGTCCGGTCGGGGCTCAAACGGCCCCGATTCCGAAGAGAACTGCCGGTACGGTTTGGGCTAGGATTTTGATGTCCAGTGTGAGTGACCAATTATCGATATATTTCAAGTCTAATTCGATCCACTTGTCGAACGCGGTGTTGCTACGGCCGTGGATTTGCCACAGGCACGTTATTCCGGGCTTTACACTGAACCGGCGCATGAGCCATCCGGCGTTAAAACGCGAAACATCTCGAAATGGAAGGGGCCGCGGTCCAACCAGAGACATGTCACCCTTCAGCACGTTGAGCAACTGGGGTAACTCGTCTAGAGACGTCCTTCGGAGCAACCGGCCGATAGGGGTTACCCGCGGATCCCGGTGAATCTTAAATACCGGCCCGCCGGCTTCATTCTGCGACTCGAGCTGTTCCTGGAGCCGTTCCGCGTCCGGAACCATAGAGCGGAACTTGAACATCCGAAACGAACGCTTGTTCAGGCCGTACCGCTCCTGGGTGAAGAGGACGGGGCCCGGGCTGGTCAGTTTGATAGCCGCTGCGATCAAAAGCAGTAAAGGCGAAAAGACGATCAGGCCGAAGGCCGATCCGGCCACGTCGATACACCGCTTGATAAGCGTTCGAAAGTCATCCTCCACGACCTTCAACGCCACGACCGAGGCGTCTTCCTCCTGGATCAAGCGTTGTTTGGCCACGGACACTTGAAAACCGTCAAAGAAATACTTGGCTTCCACGCCGACGCGCTCACAGATTTCGATGGCGCGCTGAATCTCCTCGTAGTCGGATTTGAACGGAAGTGCGATTACTACCTCATCCACGGGTTGTCCCACGAGAATGGACTCGAGATCAGCGAGGTCTCCCTGGAGTAGCGACAGAAGTTCCGCCGACACCGGCCGGTCACCAGGGGAACGCACAAAGCCAAGGAGTCTGGACTCACTGCGAAGATTGAGAGTTTGATATAACTGTTCAGCTCGTGAATCGGTGCCGACGATAATTACGTTGCGATGCCCCCCCTACGGGCCTTTCGAGTATCCTCAGAGCTAGCGTGCCTAGGTAACGCCCGCAGAGGAGGGTCGCGATCGAAACAGGCCAGAACGCGGTCCAGACCCAACCTGTAAACATGCCTGATACCGTGCTCAGCGAAAAAAGCATGACGAACAGCGTGCCGACCGTACATGCTTTGGTGACCTGCACAGCTTCGCGTTTAAACTGTAATTGCAGTGTGGGCTCCGAAAGGCCAAATCCCCGAACAATGGCGATCCACGCCACCAGAAAGAGGTCCAAAAGAAGCACATTCTTCAACGTCAGCCGTAGCGCAAGAAAGGCGGCTAGGCCGTTCGGTATCCGACTCCAGTTGACGCCAACGAATACCCCGAGCAGGACCATGAGCCCAGTCAAGACATTTGCGAATAGATACACATATCCTGCAGTGGTTTTATTGACACGATACATGGCTTCTAATTCCTTGCTGGTAGAAGTTACTTTAAGATCGGGTTCCAATAAGCCCCGACGTTAACCCACTTGACAAAGCGTTCGATCTTACTCACTTGATTCTGAGGGACGATGAGGACATCGCCCGAACGAAGTGCCGCATCGGGTTCTGTAAAAGGAGCCTGTGTGACAGCTTTTAGATTGAGTATCTCCGTCTTGGCCAAAGTGGGTCCTACCCGGCGGAAGAGAATTACCTGTGAGTGTTTCGCGCTGTTCGTCTTGAACCCACCCGCCCGGGCAATAGCTTCGATCGCGGAAGTATCGCCCCTTAGATCGAATCGGCCGGGATTTGCGACCTCACCACCGACCACGAAATAGGGTTTTTCGAACTCTTTCAAAGTCAGGGTGACCTCGGGGTCCTTCAAGCGTGCCTTGGATTTCTCGACAATCAGCATCTTTGCCTCGTCGAGAGTGAGCCCCTGTAGTTTCACATCGCCAACGACCTGGATGGAGACGAAGCCGTCTGGCTGAATGGATACTGTTTGGTTGAATTCCGGTGTATAGCGGTACTGGACCTCGATCACGTCCGTGGGTTGCAGACGATAGCGTGGATCCCGACCGGCAAATTGAGGGATCGATTGCGCGCCAAGCAGCGCACCAATTAGGGCGGGCAAGATGAATCTTTTCACGTAGCTATTCCTCTCCAAAGAAGGCGTGAAGCCAGCGCGGTATCGGTTTTGGCCGATATAACACACAGCCGGCGACCCTGGCACCCCGAATTTCCAGTATGCTCTGGGCCAGCCTGATTTCCTTGCGGGGCTTCGTGTCGGAAACCACCAGCACGACCCGTTCCGCCAGCATCGCGGGAAAGGCGTTACTGTCCACATCCACCGGTGGACACTCCAACAATACGTAGTCAAAGTCCCGGCGCATCCGATCCAGCCAGGCGGCAAGAAAATGTCGTTCCCGGCTATTCTTGATGGACCTCCTGTTCCCCGCGCGGTTCCCCGGCCACGACCAGACCTCAGAATGATCGTCCGTCCTGGCGCAGGCGGTCGAGTTGAGTCCCTCCTCGGAGGCGATCGACAGCAGTGACCAGCCGTCAACCACCAACACGCGGCGCTCATTCCCAAAGGTCAGAGCGGAAGCGACTCCCCGCGTAACGTGTTGCACCGCCTGACCCGAACTTACCGCGGCAAAGGCCACAACGCGGACGGGTTCCAGTCCGCCAAAGACGCGCTCGATCAGTTCATCATAGCGGCCTCCGGCAAGCGGGAGGTCCGATGCGGAGATGCCCGATACATCCGATAGCGTAGCTTGAGATTCAATCTGTTTGAGTACAAAAGCACTTCTGCTCATGCGTTCTCCACCTTGAAGACGATTAGATCCGGGATAGCTGGAAACAAACGAGAACGATCAACATGGACCCAGCGATTGCGGAAAATCGCTGTCCTGTTCTAGTTGCCCGACGTTGCAAAGAGTGCACCAGACTGCTGATGAATCCGACTTCAGATGGCGGCGACGCCACTGGCTGGTTAGGTGCCAAATCCAGGCCGCGGAGCACTTCCGCTACTTCCAGCCGCCCTACATCTTTCTTTCCCTGGCCGAATGCCGCCGTCAGTGCATTGAAACAGATCTTATTGACATTCCGCGGCACCCCCTGGGAGCCGGCAGCGATGGCTACCACCGCCTCGGGAGAGAAGAGTTCACGAGTTGCACCAGCTACTCGCAACCGGTGAGTCACGTACTGCCAGACCTGGTCCGAGCTCAAAGGCTCTAGACGCGACACTGCGTCAATACGTTGCCTGACCTGTTCACATTCCGGTCTGGCCAGAGTCTCGGCCAACTTAGGCTGTCCAGCCAGTATGATCTGAATCAATTTGTTCCCTTGCTTCTCAAAATTCAAAAGCATGCGGATTGTTTCGAGTGTATTCAGGTCGAGATTCTGTGCTTCATCAATGGCCACGACACACGTCTGGCCGCGCCCCTCCACCTCCCCGAGGTACTGTAGAAGCTTGCGGCGGTTCTCTCCGTCTCCCGGGCCGGCTTCGATATTCAGGGCGCTAAGAATGGTTTCGAGCACTGAAGCGTCGGCAAAGCTATGGTGTCCCACGTATGCTACGACTGCGGCGCTCCGTAGCCGGTCCAGAACGCTCTGCAGAACGAGCGTCTTGCCCACGCCTGCCCGTCCGATCAGGGCCGCGAATCCCCTTCTCTGCAGCATAGAGTGACAAATCGTCGCGACTGCCTCGCAGTGCTGAGTGGTCTGAAAGAAAAAGTGCCCGTCGGCTGTCACTCCAAAGGGTTCTTCGTGTAACCCGAATGCGGTATGGTACATAACCGTAGTCACTCACCCGATGCAATTGCCAGCACCGGCAACCCGGTAAGCAGTTCGAGTTCAGACGCGCTGTGAACGCCTCCATTTAGGCCCTCTAACGCCAGACCGGCTCCCACACTGACGAAACCCGCCAGAATGAACCCGAGTAGAAGGTTCAACCCAACATCCGGCTTCTCGGGAATTTGCGGCTCGACCGGCTGTTCCGCGATGACCACGTTCGCTATCTTTTGCTGGTCCAACAACTCAGACACCCGTGCCTCCTCTTGCTTCCTTGCGTACAGGTTGTAGGTGTCTTCGGCCTCTTTCTGTTCACGGACCAACGCCTCGTCTTTTTCCGCAGCGGCAGCCAAGGCCAACAGTCGGCTCCGATATTCCATGACTTGGGACATCAGGGTATCCCTACGAGCTTTGAGTCCCGCCAACGCCGTTTCCGTTTTAGAAACGTCCATTTCGAGCGACTGGCGCAGCGGGTTGACATCCGTTGATTCCTCGACAGCCACGGCTTTGGTCGCTCCGTCAAGCTCTTTGGCTGTGTTTGCGATTTGATCTTCCACTTCCTTCACCAGCCGGTCGTTGGGTTGAAATTTGGCCAACAGCCCAGTGCGCCTGTTCTGCAACTCTACCAACATCGTGTGAAGCCGCTCCACGGAGTATTGATTTGGTAGACTCCGACTTTGGGTGACGATGCGAGATTTGGCGGACCGAAGCTGTTCCACGCTTCCCCCAAGCTTCTTGCTGTACTCGCTGATCGATGCGTCGGTTTGCATCAGCTGCGACTCCGCTTCGGATGTTCGTTGCAGCAGGACATCCCTTTGCGTGGTTGTAACAATATTCTGGTGCTGCCGGAACTCGGCCAGCTTCGAATCCGCAGCTTCCTCCTGGGCGCGATACCGGGCCGCTTGCGCTTTGAAGAATTCGTAACTCCCAGGCGATCCATGTACCCTGAGGTGCGCTTCCAGGTACAGGTCGGCTAATTTCCGTAAGACTGCTGCTACAAGGCGCGGATCGCGGGAGACATACGAGATCTGAATAATGTCCGCCTTACGCACTGGGGCGATCTTCAGATCTTTCGCCAGCCTGCGCGTGGCCTCTTCGACAGCCAACGGGGACGCGGGCCCACCGGCGGAATGGCGAGCCGCCGATTCGAATTGCGCGAGCCCGCAGCTCTCGACGACTTTCTGCAGGAGATCATTGCTGTTCAGGAGCTCGATTTCAGAGTTGATTTGTGCCTCGCTCACCTCCGGCCTCGGCCCGCCGCCCGATGTGCGGCTCGCCGATACTGTGGGGTCCTCGCGGTCATCCTTCACAAATATCTTCATCTGAGACTCGTATTGCTTCGGTAACAGAAGCGTCACCATTCCCACAGAGACCATCACGAAGACGAAACAGACGACCATCAGGATTCGTCGGCGGTACAGCCTCACCAGCAGCTCCCGAATTGTAATTGTTCTCACTTCGATGAGCCCTGGGCCAATTCCGGTGTGTCCTGTCCTGCCGGTTTGCATTGACTTATAATCCCTTCTATGAGAAGTGTCAGGCGGCTTATCTCGTAATGTACGTGGTCGAATTCCCGCCTTAGGTAAGGTATTTCGACCGAGACCGTGGATGCAAATGTTTGCCGTCTCCGAAGTCGCTCGAACGTCGCGGCGCGGGCGCACTCTGATACGCTCTTGGCGCCCATCAACGTGGTTCCTTTTGAGAGTTCTAGGTATTCGGTCTCGGAAACACGAAAGCTTATGACATGAGTTCTGGTCGTTCCCATTGGTATCTCAAGGTCCTTTTGTTCTAACGTGCGGTCGGGCGGCAACGGGGTCGTGTTGATTTAGCTAGCGACTTCTGTCGCTGTGCACTGCGAGCAGTACCGGCTCACCCATAAGGCGTCGATCTCCACCAGGACAGAACGTTGCAACAATGTAATGGAGACGATCAAGTGGTGCGTTCGTTTGTTAGGTGCGATCGCAATACCCACGACTCCCTTCAGCGGACCCTCTTCAATACGCACCCGCTGGCCAGCCTGGATAAACTCGCTTGGGCGTGGATTGAGACCGGAGGCACTTACGGTCTGCAAGGATTCAATCTCGCTATCCTCAATGGCTGCAGGGACTCTACCAATACTGACAAATGAAACCACTCCGGGAATCGTAAGAACAGGCAGTCGTCTGCAAGGGTCGAGGCGGCAGAATACAAAACCCGGCAAGAGCGGCGACATAGTGGTCTTCGTGCGGCCAGAACACCTACGAATGCTCGGACACATCGGAAGAAAGTTCTCAAAGCCCTTATTCTGCAATGCATCGGAAACTTTGGTTTCATGCCGGTACCTTACCGTAATGGCGTACCATGCGATAGATTGACTATTACTCATGTCATTTCTTTTGCAGTGGCAGAGTCGAGTGTGGTAACTGACATTTCAACACGACAAGTCACACTGTAGTCCCCGAGATATTAAATAGGAACCCCTGTCGACGACCCAGAAATTCTTGCACTTTAGTGACCGATGTTATTCCGGTCGCAGAGTAGTAGCCATAGAACAGCACAGATACAAACTGGAACACTCATCACGACATTTCGCACGTCTCAACGCCCCCGAATGATTTCTTGAAAAGTCCGGTGTTCGAGCAATTACAGTGCCTGCAATCACACCGAAACTCATCGCCATGATGCCAACCCAGCCGGTAGAGTCAGCCTGGCACGGAGAGCGTGAGCAGTACCTGCCTCTTCAGCCTGACAGGCCCGGGTACATTTACAAGTGGGCGAATGCGACGACGAGATCGTTCGCTATCAGTGGGCGCGGTCAACACAGACCAGAGTAGTTCGAGGGCGGCATAGCGCGGCAGAAAGTTCAAAATAATCTACGTGGTCCGTCTCGACGATCCGATCATCTCGGTCGCGATAAGGCGCTTCGAAGCCTTGGAGAAAAGTGTCCTGGGACGAATCAAACGCGGATCACGCCACCTCGTTACTGAGCCGGAGAAGAACGCCGCGTCCTTCGTCATATATCCGTTTGCGGACAGGCACGCTACCGCCATTTGGTGGACAGGCCCCAAAACTATCTGAAGCACTCGCGCGTTCTCAGGCTGCGACAGTCCCGGTATCACACGAGGATAAATGCAATATAACTTGCAGGTATACGCATGTCAACATCAAGCGCGTTACAGAGTTGCAGCCTTGTGCGTTACCTCACGATAATGTCGCAGTTTAGCAGCCTTGAGGCTCCGCGGTACGTAGGATGTTCCGGAGTCTTGTGGTTTCTGCAAACGGGCCATTTGCCGTTTGGAGCGCAAACGGTCGGTTTGGGCCGGTCGGTTCGCAGGCGGTGACTTCAGATAACTATCACCATCACAAGGCTGGATTGGTGAAAGAGGATGTAAGGTCGAGGCCGGTTTGGGCCTGCCATTGTTGAAGCGTCATTGGTATTCCTAAAAGTCCGTCGAAGACGTTTGTGCTCCACGAGTTGTACCATGTGTTGTATGAAAATTGGCTTGTCGTATAGAAATGTCTCCAGTCGGCCTCAGCCAAGGTTGTGCTGATGAGGGTCTGTTTTGCAGCAGTCGCCTCGATCTTGGTTGAGTTTAGCGCGATATTAGAATCAGAAACAATACTTGCCACGCCAGTTTGATAATCCGTAACAATTCTGCCGCCGGTACTGCCGCTGATTTGGATTTGAGTGGAAGTATTACCAAGTAGAGCAACGTTTGATATCGAGACATTGCGAGTATCCCCGAACAGTATGGCGGCTTGATTGTTATACGCCAGACTGGAGTTGTTGACCGTGATCGGGCCTTGATTTGCCTCGAAAAACAGACCATTCGCCAAGTTGTTATGAGACGAGAGATTGGTAATCGATACTCTTTGATTGTCTGTATCCAACCACAGACCGTCCGCCTGGTTTCCGTACGATTGTTGGTTTTGAATAACGCAGTCCCTCAAGGAGGAAAGCTTCATTCCCGCCGACGCCCAGCCGAAAAAGCCGCTGCTTGCGCCGCGCCAGTTGTTGTAAGAAGAAACATTGCCATCCCAAAGTGTATTCGTGATGCCCCAACCTTCAACTCCCACCCAACCGTTATATTGCGAGGTCGTGTTGCGGATAGTGGCGTGGTCGACAGCTGCTAAGCGGATCCCCGCGTAATTGTTCCATCGAATAATGCAATTATCGATAAGAATGTTGGATGAGTTCGTAATCAGAATACCGCCATTCTGCTGGATCGGAGACGTTTCGTGTTGGAACACAAGGCCTCGGATGACGAAGTTATTCTTGCACTGCAACGAGAGCAGCACAGACCGAGTCGAAACTTCGACAACCGCACTGCTGAGATCGATCCCGGTCTGCGGCATCATTGAAACGACTCCTTGGTTTTCCGACACGTAAAAAGTGCCCGGCTTCAGCGCGGAAGCGGTAAGTACTTCCGTCATGGGGACGCCGTTTACGAATATCATTTCCTGGCGACGAGTGGAATCGGGAAGATTTACGGCACCAGCCCACCCAGCGGGATACGGCGACAGCCCCCAGGCGTACGGCCAGGAGTGCGTCGAAGTCCCTGTGGCCGGATTTGCGATCCAGCCGGTCCAGATATCGGAAGCGGACACAATCGCTTGCCCTGGCGTCGTTGCTTCCAGCACGATCGGCGCGCTGGTCTCTTGACCAGTACAACCGCAGGTTACCGATTCACGATAGGTTGCCGGTGAAATGAAAATCTTCGTCCCAAGCCCGAGGCCGTTGTTTGCAACTGCGATCGCCGTTGCCTTGGAGACGGTTTTCAACGGGCGGGCCTGCGAACCGTCGTTCGAGTCCGACGCAATGCGGTTCATCGGGTTTACGTACAGGAAGCGGGAAACCAGGTTCTCGTTAGTCTGATCTCCAATGGCTGGGGCGGTCTGAGCAAGGAGTGACGCAATGCTGGCCGTTATTGGAAGCGCTACGCGCAGGTATTTTACGATATCGGCTTTGGTCATGAATGTGAATCGTCAGCCTCGGTCGCAAAGGACGTCGGCTGCCGCGCCCATCCGGTTGGTTCGAATGAGCGTAGATCCTTTTTTAGTAGTCTCAAATGGGAGCTACTTGGTGACTAACATCGGTGCAATGAACCTTGAGCACCTAACTGAAGTTATCGAGAATCGAAATTTTGCCCGACCGCGTAATCAATCCTCGCTCCCAGTACTGAGAGTAACAGCACGAAAGTTGGGGGCCAAGATTGAAATGGTTAATAAAAGATTGTTACCTATGGCAATGTCGATCCTGCTGTACAGCGGGAGTCCTGTTAATTGGAGTGTCCCAAAGTCACCTGCGAAGTTGGATGTGAATCCGGAAGGCCGCCTCCGAAGTCGACTAACGGAGTCGCCGTCTCTGGCAAGTGTCAGCCAATGGATAACGATTGCCACCTTATCGAGCACGATCCGTTCCAATACGCGTTACCTTCCGGGCTTTTCCGTCGAGTTTGCTGGCTTCCTCAAGCGCACCCTAGCCGCGACGATCGCCGCTGCCATCGCGACCTTGTGATCCTTGCCCCAGGGCGGCCCGATGGACCTCCTCAGCTGGAGGAAGTGGGCATCGAGGTCCTCGATGCGCAGCGCCTCGCTCGCTGCATCAAACACCTTCTTCGCGTCGTACCAGTGGACGGCCCAACCGCGCGCCTCGGCCGCGGCGGCTAGCGCCTTGCGGTACATCACCCAGTCGGCGACGTTCTGCGCCCGGTAGTCCTTGATCCGCTCGGCAATGGTTGGTGGCAGCGCTGGGCACTGGCGAAGCGCGACGCCGAGGATGCGCCCGGGCACCGTCATCGCGACGGCGTCCAGGCCGAGCTTCGCGTGCCGTTCCGCCGACACCCGCACGCGCTCCACCAGCGCCACTGCCTCATCGAGCGGAAGCGCCTGCCCTTCGCTGTGGTGCGGAATCTTCGGCAGGTCCTCGTCCACCAGTTCGACGCGGCGACGGTCGAGGAGCGTCCCGTCGCCCGCGACCGTCACCAGCACCGCCCAACCGCCGTGATCCGATACCCCGATGATCCCGTCGTCCCTCGACATGATGTTTCCTCCAGCGCGAGTGCTTTGCGTACCCGTTCAGGCCTACGTTATCAGGGGAGCCCGCCTGACGTAACCGCTTTCAAGGCTAGGAGAATTGGCCTTTGTCCGCAACCTGCTGATACTACCGGGTCATTAAAAGAAGATATTGTGGCTTGAAATTGTTTTGTCGGATCCGTCTCTCCGCGCCAGGCCCACAAGAGAGACGCTTCGCGATATATATAGAGGGCTTGGTGATCGCCGCGGGGCACGAAGACCGGAAAGCGCCTTTGAAGAGCTATTGCCAGGGATTCCTGTTGCCCGATGAGCGCAAGAGCATCGAGCTGATGACGGCCCGGCTGGATTTTGAGAACGTCCAGCCGATGCGTCAATCCCTGCACTATTTGGTGACCAAGGCACTATGGAGCGATGAATCGCTGCTGGATGAAGTTCGCCACCGAGTGTTACCAACGATGTAGAGGCAAGGGCCCGTGGTGGCGGGGATCGTAGATGACACTGGCTTTCCGAAGAAGGGCACGCATCCGGTGGGAGTCGCCCGTCAGTACCGCGGACAAGTGGGGAAACAAGATAACTGCCGAATCGAGTGAGTCTGTCGGTGGCGACGGGGGTTTTATGTCTGCCGATTCGTCTATCACTTGTGTCTGCCCAAAGAATGGGCCGAAGATTCCAAGCGGCGGGCCAAGACGGAGGTGCCCAAATGAGGTTGCGTTTCAAACCAAGCCGGCGATCGCCCTGGATCAGATCCGTGCGGCGGTCGGGGCCCACGTGGAGCGTGCCGTGGTTTTGGCTGACGCGGCTTACCGCGTCAATATCGAGTTTCGCGACGGAATCACCGAACTGGACTTGGAATATCTCGTGGGCGTGCAAAGCTCGATGACGCTCTGGGAGCCAGGCAAACAGCCATTGCCCGCTAAACCCCGCGGAAGAATCGGACGCCCTCCGCGGCTGTTGCAACGGTCTTCCGATTATCAACCGTCTCTGTGAAGCAGTTGGCACCCGTCGGCCCTCCACCGCCTGCCAGCAGATTACTTGGCGGGAAGGCACAGAGGACCATGTTCACATGTGCATCGCAATTCGGCCCAAGCACCCTGTGGTCTCGGTGATCGAGTTGATGAAAGGGAAGAGCGCCCAATCGCCCGTCTGTGCGGTAAGGAAAGGAAGTTCTCGGGCGAGCATTTCGGGGGCCGCGGTTACGCGGTATCGACCGTAGGGTTCGAACTGGAGCAGGTCCGAACATACATCCGCGAGCAGGAAGCTGTGGATGGAGCAGGCGGACAATTCTGAACTATTTCGGAAGGCGCGCATCGCGCGACGCCTAGACCTTGAAGCAAACCGCCTTGGAGGCGGCCCAACTTATCAAGCCACCTGCTTCGCGGGGGGTGTCTGACTCGCCCCAACACTTTTCGCTATGAAACGCGATGACGTCGCGGCAGGACGGACGGTGGGTTTATGTCGTCTGTCGGAATGGGTCTGCGGCCCGCGAAACTTGATGAAAAATCTGGGTCCGCCTGCGGCCTTCCCCACGCCTTCGCATCGGCCAGATCCCGTATTTCGGCCGGCGCCGGGCGCGCTTTGTCGACCCTGTCCGGCAGCCGTGATTCAGAGAGGCACGACTACGAAATGTCATGCCTCGGTTCTGCCAGAATGAAAGTTACGGATGGCGGTCTTCCCACTGTTTCGGTCGTTCCTGCCGCTGAAAAATCCGATTGGCTTCGGCGCCAGCGATTTTATCGAACTGGGACTCGCTTTGCTCCTTGTCGCCGGCGTTCTGGCGTCTGGAGGCGCATCTGTCGAACGCCTGGCGCGGCGAACCGCGCTGTTGCATGGTGCTGCTGGCGCGTGCTGCCGGTGGCGCTGCGGCTCGCTCTGCTGCCGCATCATCCCGCGCCTGCGCCCGATCTCTACGACGAGTTCGGGCATCTGCTGGTGGCCGATACGCTGCGCCACTTGCGGCTGGCGAATCCCGCGCATCCGATGCATCAATTCTTCGAGACCTTCTTCGTGCTGCAGGAGCCGACCTACAGCTCCATCTATCCGCTCGGACAGGGATTGGCGCTGGCGCTCGGGTGGACGCTCTTCGGGCTGCCCTGGGCCGGAGTGCTGCTTTCCACCGCGGCGTTCTGCGCGCTTTGCTACTGGATGCTGCGCGGCTGGACCACGCCGGGTTGGGCGCTCGCCGGACGGCGTGCTGGCGGTGATGGAATTCGGCCCGCTGAACCAGTGGATGAACAGCTATTGGGGCGGCGCCTGCCGGCGGCGGCGGGCTGCCTGGTGTTCGGCGCGCTGCCGCGCCTGCGTGCAAGCCGTCGCACGCGCGATGCGCTTCTGCTGGGCCTCGGACTGGCGATCCATCTGCTCACCCGGCCGTATGAATCGATCTTCCTGGCCGCCGGCGTGGTGTTCTACTTCCTGCCCGCCGTGCGCAAGCCAGCCGAACTGCGCATGCTGGCGCGCGCACTGCGCCGCCGTCGCGTCTGGCAGTGACTCCCGCGCTTGTCGCTCACGCTGATGCAGAATCGCGCCGTCACCGGACAGTTGGACGACGATGCCCTACACGCTCAGCCAGTATCAGTACGGCGTACCGGCGTCGCTGACCTTCCAGGCGAGTCCGGTGCCGCACCGCGAGCTGACGCGTCGAGCAGCAGCTCGACTACAAGATGCAGAGCTCGTTTCGCGGCAAGGCCCGGAGACCGATCGCGAGCTATCCTGCTGCGCATGGAGTATCGCGTCCGCTACTATCGCTTCTTCTTCCTGGCGCCGCTCTACCTGGCGCTGCCGTTCTTCTTGCTCTCGCTGCGCGAATACCGGTATCTCTGGGTCAGCGATCACCGGGCTTGCTGTTCGCGCTGGGTATCAATTTCTTCCCGGCCTTCCAGTTTCACTACCTGGCGGCGTCGACGTGTCTGTTCGTGCTGATGGCAGTCACGGGACTGGAGCGGATGGCGCGCTTGCGGATCGAGGGGTGGCCGGCCGGCGCCGAAGCGGCCTTTCTGATCCTGGCGCTGTGCGACGGCGCACTTCCTCTTCTGGTACGGGATGCATCTGGCCGCCGACCAGAGTGCGGTAACGCTGCGCCAGTTCGAAACCTGGGATGCCATCAATCATGCGAATCCGGAGCGGCGGATCGCGATCGACCGGCAGCTTGCGCAGGCAGTCGGGGAAGCACCTGGTCTTCGTGCGCTATTGGCCGCAGCACATTTTTCAGGACGAATGGGTGTACAACCGCGCCGATATCGATGGCTCGCGCGTCGTTTGGGCGCGCGATCTGGGCCCGGAAGAGGACCAGAAGCTGAGCAGGTATTATCCGGATCGGCAGGTATGGCTGCTGGAGCCGGATGCCCGGCCGCCGCACCTGGAGCCGTACAAGCCGGAGCCGCCACCTCCGCCGCAGCCCCCGAAGCCCGCGGCGAAGCAGCCGCTCATCGTGATGGAAGATGTGAAATAGCCCTGCGGATAGAGCGCGTTCGAACGAAGGTCCGCAAAATGCAACGAACGCGGGCATGGCACAAAACTTACAAGGCATGAGAATCGCGATTCTGGCTACCGACGGCGTCGAGCAGGTCGAGTTGCTGAAGCCCCGGCAGGCCCTCGACGCGGCAGGTGCGCACACCGAAGTGGTCTCGCCGGCGCAGGGAAAGCTTCGCGGATGGAACCATACGGAATGGGGAGTCGATATTGCGGTGGATGTGCCGCTCTCGTCGGCCGATCCCGGCCGCTACGCTGCTCTCCTGCTCCCCGGCGGCGTGATGAATCCGGATAAACTACGGATGATTCCCGAGGCTGTCGCCTTCGTCAAGCACTTTTTCGAAGCCCGCAAGCCGATGGCTGCGATCTGCCATGGCCCGTGGATGCTGGTGGAAGCGGACGCGGTCCGAGGTCTGACCTTGACATCATGGCCCTCCGTACAGACCGACATTCGGAATGCAGGCGGGATCTGGGTGGATCGGGAAGTAGTGGGCGAGAACGGGATAGTGACCAGCCGCAAGCCCGACGATATTCCCGCGTTTAATGCGAAAATGATCGACGTCTTCGCGCAAGGGGTAAAGGGAGAGCGCAGGGTGGCTTAGTCTGATAGTCTGAGAGGGTTGTGACGGGAGTACGATTCAGTTCGCGGCTCTCCAGCCGCAGAGGTTTTCTGTGCGCGGGCGCCGCCGCGGCGTCCTGGCTGCGATCGCAGGCCGCCGACGTCGCAACGTCCGCCGCCGATGTCGACCTAAATCCCACCTGGTTGCGCACCTCGATCCGCTTGGGCTGCGGCTGGATCACCGATATCGCGCAGGTGAAATCCGATCACCTGACGGCTCCGACAACAATTCCCGGCGTTGCCGCACAAGCATTGGAAAGGCGCGATTCGCAGCGAGTACCGCGCCGCCGATCGCAATGGGATGTTACTTCGCCGATGGCGCACACCGGGCAGGCGATCAAAGCGCTCGTCATGGCGAGCAAGGTCTTGGAAGACGACCAGCCGCTCGGCGGCTGCCCACGTCTGGGCGCTGATTTCATCGGCGCGGAACGGATCGGCGGATCGTCGCAGCAAAAACTATGGCCTGCTCTACGCCTACGAGTTCAAGAACGATGAAGTGAACACGCCGCGATGCTGGAAACGGTCGAAGGACTATTCGCGCTGGCCGACGCCACCGGAGATCGCAAGTACGCGGAGTGGGGACTCGACGCGACGTTCTGGGCGTCGCGCAACGCTTACCTTTCCGACGGACTGTTTCGCGACGCGTTCGACGTCAAGACGGCGACAGTTCGTGGCGGCGCCCTGGCAGAGCGACAAACCCGGCCGTCCTCTGGTAGACGAAGCGGTGTTCCTCAAAGCCTATAAGCAGACGCGGAACGCCATGTGCAGGAAGATCTTTTTCGCGGCTGCCGACCGCTGTTGAAAGACGAGGATCCGCCGGGCAATTGGAACGGTTTCCGCTGAATTCGCGTTCCGGCTTATTCATACTCCCGGCAGTCGTTCCGCTGGGGATATCCGCTGCTGGCGGCGTATCAGGAGAGCGGCGAAAAGAAGCTACCTGGAGTGCGCCCGGCGCGTGGGCGAATGGTATCTGCACGTGGCGCGCGACGAGGCCGACCCTTTCCACGTCGGCCTGCGCGCCTCGCAGCCAGTGGATACGAGCGGCGTGGCGTGCGCGGCGATCCTCTGGATGGACTTGTTTCAGGAGACCAAGGAAGATCGCTGGATGTCGGCCACGCGGCGCGCGCTGCGCTACTGCCTCAGCGTGCAATTTCGCGAAGTGCAGGACGCCAACCTGAAAGGCGCGTTCGTGGAATCAGGTGCTGCTGCCCAACGGACCGACCGCTCGCCATTCTTCGTCGGGACACGGCGACCATATACTTCATCCAGGCCGCCTGCCGGTTTTTGAGCTGAGCCGAAGCAGCATGCGCACGCCGTCCTCGCCATTTTCGTAGTAACCCGGCGCTTTCGCCGTGCGGCGAAATCCAAAGTCACGATAGAGCGCGATGGCGCTGCGGTTGCGCGCCCGCACCATCAGGCTGACGGTGAGGGCGCCCTTGCGGCGCAGGCGGGCGGTGGTGTCGCGCATGAGTTTCGTGCGATTCCCATACGGCGGCTGCGCGGATCGACCGCGATCGACACCAGTTCAGCCCGCGGCAGGCGCGCGCAGGCGACGCTATAACCCACGATAGCGGCGCCGCGCGGGCGACGAAGAAGAGGCTGCCGCAATCCTCGAGCAGTTCGAGAAAGAGGTCGCGGGGATAGGCGGCCTTCGGAAAGGAGGCGCGCTCGATCTCGATCAGCCGGTCGAGATCGGCCAGGCGGAAGCGGCGGATGCGGAGCTCGCCCATGTCAGAGGGGGACGTCCGGTGTAATCTCGACGGGCAACCCGTCGCCCCAGCCGTACTTCTGCCGCGCCAGTTCCTGCGCCGCCTGCCACGTCTCGGAATCGGTCACCTCGTCCAGGACGCGGGCGGTGGCGGCAAACTCGGTCGTGCCGATCCGCACGCGCACGCGCGGTTCCTTCTGGATATTCCGCACCCAGTGCGTCTTATGGAAATGCTCCGCCAGCAGATAGAAGCGGCCCTCGCGAGACACGAACCAGATCTCGATCTGCCGCGCCAGGCCCGTGGTGCGGCCGGTAGTCGTGAGATAGAGTACGGGAAACTTTTCCACTTCGGCGGGCATCTCTAAGAGTAGAGCATGGCACAAAAACGCAAATTCGGGAAATACGGCGACGGACCGCGGTGTACCCGCTGCGGCCATTTGGCGTCGGAGCACGGGCGAAGCGGATCGCGCCCGTGTATGGCAGTGGTCGGGGAATTGGGCAAGCGGGAATTCTGTTCGTGCGACGAGCTGCAGTCTTCACGCGGTGCTGGCAGCCTAGGGTAAAGCCGTAGCGCCGGGGCAGGGCTACTGGCTAGCGTATAGTTCACGTCGATCGTCGTCAGTACTTCCACCGGCTCACCGTTGAGTAAGCGTTGTCTTATAGACCCATTGCTGTACGGCGTCCATAGCGGACAGTACCAGGAGCGGCTGGCCGGATTCCACGGGTCAGATTGACTTCACCGTACCGTCCTTGCCGATGATCGCATTAAGGCGGACCTATGCCCTGAATCCGCTGCTGCTTGGCCTCGACCGGATATGTGGGCCGCGGCTGCGAGACCAGCATGGCCTGCTGCACGTTCCCGCCTACGCGAATCCGTTGTGGTGTCGTGGATCCCTCGCCGGCTGCGGGCGCATCTTTGGAGTAGATTGCGGTCGCAGGGGTAACGTTCATGCCGATGCGCAGCGTGCTGCCGGCTGGTGTGCGCGTCATGGAAATGCCCAGGTGGCTGTCCACAGACGTAATCGCACGCATCAGGTCCGTCATTACGTCGGCGCCCAGCTCCTGTCCTTCATACCGGGCGAGCTTGTCGCGCAACTCCTTCTGCAGACCTTCCGACAGGGAGCTCACGTCGATTGTTTTCAGGATCGTGGGAGCCGTCGTATTCGACACCGGGACGGCGGGAGTGAGTCGCGCGATGGGGAGTCGTTCAGACTTCGTGGCGCTGGCGGGGGCGGCGGGGGCCGGCAGCTTGAAGTCCACGCTCACCTGCGTCTTCGCCGGCAGCGACATCTTCTTCGCGTAGTGCCATTGCAGCACGGACTGCAGCGCCGCCTTGCGCAACTCCTGCGGGCCGCTGAGCACGCGCGCGTCGGAGACGTTCGCCGCTTTCATCGATATCGACTTCGAGCTACGACCGTGCCCTGGATGCCCTTATCCCGCGCTTCCGCCGGATAATCGACGGGCGCGCGGTGCAGCAGGTTCGCTTCCGCCTGTTCGACAGAGACGCCGGCCGCGTCGGATCGCGTCACGACCCTCTCCTGCGGCGCCGCCTGCAGCGGGAGCGAGCGGACCATCAGCCATCCAGCCATCAGCAGCAGTCGCGCTGATGCCGGTCAAAGATGCGGCAATACGAGTGCGTGACATAGTCACCTCCTTCAGAATTTGCGATACGCGTTGGCTCAGGTGGCGTTTGCGCAGGAACAGCGGAGCCGGCGCCAGATCGAGGCGCGACGCGCGCGGATGCGATCGCCACCAGCGCGTTGAGATAGGGCTCGCGCGCCTGCGTCAGCCGCACCACTTCCCGATCCACCACCTGCTCGCGCGTCAACTGGATCTCACCCAGCAGCCACCAGATGGCGGGATGGAACCAGAAGACGGCGCGCACGATTTCTTCGCACCACGCATGAACAGCCAGTCGCGCCGCTGGACGTGCAGCAGTTCGTGGCAGGCGATGCTCTCCTGCATGGCCGGCGCCATCGCGGCGAAGCGGCGCGGGGAACAGGATCACCGGCCGGCGCCAGCCAAACGTCACCGGGCTCGATACGTCGTCGGAGAGACCCACGTAAGCGTGCACCTCCATGCGACGCACCAGCGGGCAGTGATAGAGCGTGGATGCGTTGAGATAGCCGCGCAGCCGCAGGACTCCGATGGCGAGCCAGATCAGGCGCGCGGCAACGCCCGCGGCCAGCGCCGCAAGCAGCAGCATCTGCCCAGGGGAAGGGCCGCGCCACCGGATGCAGGGCGAGCTCGCGCCGATGGCGACGTCGCTGGTGCGAAGGAGATGGCAGGCGTCGGCCACGAGCTGTTTCCAGGGCTGGACCAGCGGCAGCGCGAGGCAGGCCGCCAGCAGCGTCTGCCACCAGGCCAGGCGCGCGCGCACGCTGTTGAGCCGGAATACAAACGGCAGCGATCCGCCGAGCGCCACCAGGATCGCGATCTGCAGGGAATAGGTTGCCAGATTCTGCGATGGCGAGGCTCATGACTTCTGCTCCTTTCCGCAGCGTTCGAGATCGCTGCGTTCGATTTCGCGCAGCTCCGTTTCGGTTAGACGCCGATCCTCCACCAAATGGAGCAGCAGCGGCTGGGCGGAACCGTTGAAGACGCGATCGACGAATTCCCGCACCATGCCGCGGATCACCTGCTGTTTGGGCTTCGTCGGGCAATAGAGGTAGGCGCGATCCTCCTGGGTCTTCTTGCAGGTACTGCTTCTGCTCCAGGATCTTCATCATGGTCATGACGGTGGTATAGGCGATCTTGCGCCGCTCGAGCAGGGCTTCATAGACATCGCGGACGGTGGCCTTCTCCAGTTGCCAGACGATCTTCATGATTTCCAGCTCCTGTTCGGTCAAGGTGTGGCTGCGAGGTCTCATACGAATAAATTAGTACTAACGAACAGCGCTGTCAAGAGGAAAATTCGAGCCGTGTTATTTTTGCGCAGCCCAGGCGAGACCATCCGGGCCCTTGCCGGTCTTAACCTCACCGGTTACGGACATCGTCTGCAGATCGATGACGGCGACCGCATCGCGCGAGTTCAGTGTCGTATAAGCATGCACGCCATCCGGCGCCATGACAATGCCCTCGGAACTGCCCTCGACTGCGATTCGCTTATGCTCCTTGCGGGCCACGGCGTCGAGCACCAGCAGTTCGTTGCCCTGCATATCCGATACGAAGACATATTTTCCATCGGGCGTGAACTTGAGACGGTTCGCGGCTTTGGTGGATGGGAGCGTCTGCGCCACCTTCCGGCCGGCCACATCGATCACGGAGACAGTCTGGTCCTGGGCGTTGGCGACCCAAAGCTCCTTACCGTCGGGAGACAGATCGAAGCCCTCGGAGCCGCGGCCGACGGCGACGTTGCTCACGCTCCAGTCGGTGGGTGGTGGCCCGCCGGGTCCACGTCCGCCGGGAGGCGGGCCGCCGGGACGACCACCGGGTCCGCCGGGACCGCGACCCCGCATCTGCACAGGCGCCTGCTCGATGATGCTGACCGTCGCCGAACTGACGTTCGAGGTGAAAACGGTCTTCAGGTCCTTTGAGACCAGAACCATGTGCGTCCGATTCTGGCCCGTGCCCATCACCCAATCGATCTTCTGCGTGGCGGGATCGTACCGGCACACGACCTTGGCGCCCTCGGCGGTGAAGTACAGTTTGCCGCCCGCAAAGGCGAGCCCGTGCGGAGCGCGCAGAGCCCCCAGATCAATCGCGGGCAGCGGCTTTTGGGCGACCAGATCGACGACGGAGATGGTCGCGCCACCTCCCCCTCCTCTGGACATTCCATAGTTCGAGATGTAAGCGGTCTTGCCATCGTCGGACACTGCAACTTCGTGCGGATCGTTCCCGACCGGCACCCGCGCCACGATCTTTAAGCTCCCTGGATCGACGATCACGAGGGTATTCTGCTCTTTCTCGAGGACGAGTAAAGCCGCGGCAGGCGTCTCCGCCGCGCGGATGGTAACGGCCCCGAGCGAGATGAGCGAAAGTAGACACGCAGCTCTCATAATGTACGAGTTTACTGCAGCGTGGCAAGGCAGACGATGGCTGGTGTTGTCTTTCAGGAAGCCGGCCGGACTAATTGGCGTTGCGATCGGGATCCGGTACGAGCACCCTTCGGAAGACCTCGCTCACTTCGGGCGACCGTCCACGGCTTCGGAATCACGTCGTCAAAGCCGTACTTGCGGAAATCCGACATGACCGGCGCATCCGAGTAGCCGCTGGAGACGATTAGCTTCACGGAGGGGTCCAACTCCTTCAGTCTTGCGGCCGCTTCGATACCTCCCATCCCACCGCTCACGGTCAAGTCCAGCAGGACGGCATCAAACCTGCGGCCGGAAGCTTTCGCGTTTTCACACAGAGCAATTGCCTCGGCTCCGTCCCGGGCGGTCTGGACTTCGTAGCCGAGGTTGGTCAGAACGGCTTCCAGCAGCTTCCGGAGAGCCTCTTCGTCGTCCATGACCAGTAGTCGTTCCGTGCCCGTTTGCATATGGGCGGCAATCGGAGCCTGCGGTGCGGGACTCTCTTGCGAGGCGGGCAGATCAATCGTGAAGACTGTTCCGTCCCCGGGTTTCGATTCCACGGAAAGACTGCCGCCGTGTTTGGCAATGATGGCATATGCCGTCGCCAAACCGAGGCCGCTGCCGCCGGGTTTGGTGGTGAAGTATGGGTCGAAGATACGAGGGAGGACATCGGCGGGTATTCCGCACCCGTAGTCCCGAATGGAAATCCTCACGCGAGCGTCAGCCCCGGCAGCGTCTTCGAGGACGACGTTTTCCGCGTGAACCTCGATGATTCCGCCTTCCGGCATCGCCTGCCGCGCATTGAGAAGGATGTTGTGGAGCACCTGGCCGATCTGGCCCGGGTCGACCTCGGCACACCAGAGATCCTCCGCAATGCTAGACCTCGATGCTGGTCTGCGCGCCGGCGCGTGCCAGGTGGACCGCATCCGTCACGAGCTCGGCAACGGAAACCAAGCGGCGGACCGGGGCGCCGCCTTTCGCGAAGGTCAGCAATTGAGAGGAGAGGAATGCCGCCCGTTGGCAGGCGCTCGCGGTTTGGTCCAGTATCGCCTGAACCGGCTCGTCCGGATCCAGCCGCATCTTGGCCATCTCAACGTTGCCCTGGACCACGGTCAGGAAGTTGTTGAAGTCGTGCGCGATGCCGCCGGCCAGCACTCCGAGCGATTCGAGCTTGCGCGCACGCAGCAACTCCTCTTCGATCTGTTCGCGCTGCGTAATCTCAGCCCGCAGTTGCTCGGTCGACCGGTGCAGTTCGGCCGTGCGCTCCTGGACCCGAACCTCCAGTTGCTCATTCAGAGCCTCAGCATGGCCTTTGGCAGCCTGCAGATCCTCCACCAGAGTCCTGGTTTTCAAACTGTAGGTTCAACGATGAGACGATCGTCAGATGGATTCGCCTGGTGGTGATCAAGGTGGCCAGAGTGAAGAGGCCGGCCAACAATCCCATGGCAAGGTGGGCCTCATCGCCCTGCACCACGAGACGTACGGCCGGCGCGAGACCGGTTGGGAGCATGAACGCGAGGAACGCCTCAGGCCGCGGCGCCAGGATAGAAGCTGCGCCAAGCATCATTCCGCCCAGAATGAAGACGAGAAAGACCTGATTCACGAGATGGGCTTCCGGGTACAGCAGAATACCTGCGGCGCCCCAACCTGCTCCGGCCAAGCCCGCGCCAATGGCGAATGCCGGCACGCCACCTGCTCTGTCTCCAGGCTCGACGGCGCACTGCGCCAATAGCGCCGCGCCAGAGTGAACCTCGCCGCCGATACCAGAAACATGTACAGGCACCAGCCGAGGATGATAGGGTGCGGAACAACGTCCCACTGCAGACGGCCCAGGATCGCCGTGGCGACTACGGTGACGCCAACTCCAACGTTTACATTGCTATAGAGCAGCCGAACCTGCGCCGCAAGGATCTGTTGTCTTCTCGAATCCCCGTGCGCATGCGCTGTCTCGGCGGTGGTTGAAGAACTCGGGAGCATGGACGGCACCGCGTGTGATTATGGCCTATTACCCTAACACAATTCCGGGCAAAATTGCACTGGGAGCGGCGCAGGAATGGTACTGATATTAGTAAAGAATTCGAGCTGGCGCAGAGTTAACGCACGCGTGAAACAGGCGCCATCCGATCGGCGCCGCTCACGTTCGCTACGTGAGGCCTAGACGCGTTGGCAATCTTTTCATAGTCCGGCATGTAAACCAGCAACCCGCCAGTTGCGGTGGTCTTGGAGTAACCCGCCACTAACTGATCCTTGTAATGGTCCGGAAAGAAGTCGAAGGCATCGGTCGGATCCTCATCGATCAGCCGCATATCGGTGTCATGCATCGTGAGTTTTCCGAACTGTAACACCCCGCCCCGGTACCACATGTAATTGCCGCCGGTGACTTTCGCGGCGGGGAGTTTTCGCGCCGTTCCAAACGTTTGCATGATCTCGTCGCCCTGGATGCTCACCGAAGTAATACGGCCGCGCATCACGGGTGGGGGCAGCATTTGGGCCGGATCCAATATAATGTCATTCCCATCTACGCTCACGCCCTTGGTTTTGCGGGTGTTGACCAGCTTGGCCATGTCCAGGTGGAGCAGTTTCATCACGCCCTTGACCGGCAAATGGACTGCCTTCACCTCACTGGGATGAATGCGTATCTTCCCGTCGGCCGTAGCGCTCATCGTGCCAGTCATTTCAAAGGGAATCCCGACGCCTTTGTTCAACGTGCCGGTCTGTTTGATTTGGTTGCCTTGTATGCTGAGTGTCAGCTTCTTGAGCGGCGCATCCGGCGCACCGAATACGTAAGTGTTCAGGGCGTGGCTCATGCTGGCAACGCTCACGCCCACCTCGGCTGAATCGATCGCTACGATGTAAGACAGTTTGTCGTCGAATGCGGGCGGTTGCCCTTTCCTGGTGGGTAGGAACTGACCTGATAGATGGTGTATGTGTAGAATCAGGTCGGGATCGAGATGTATATTGACGTTGACCATCTCCACCTGCGTTTGAGCATTGTTCGATCCTTGGACCATTGCCGGCGCGACGTTTTGGGTTTGTTCAACGGGAGTACTTGAGGTCTCTTTACTGCCCTTACAGCCACCCAGAAACAACATTGCGCAGAGCGCGCCGCATGCCCTTATCAAGAAAATGTAATGGATCCACTTCGGATATTCGCCCAACGCACGGTTCATCTCCACAGGATTTGGCCCTTTCATGGATCGACAAGAGCACGCAGCAGACCATCGTTCCGGTTCTGCCTCAAATACCGGTTCATCGAACGAAGCATTTAACATCGCGGGGTACTCTCCTGTGGCACGTGGCATGGCTGCCGGCCGCGGAGCAAACCCTGCACGCTGCTATACAGATTCTGCACACGCCTGGCCGGTTAGGTAGTTCGAACAGAAGCACAAACGCCTGTGGACTAAGGGCTCAGGAAGTTTCTCGTCAAAAGCCGTTGGTGCTGCGCGTGCATAGGGTAAATTTGGCTGCGTTCAGGACCGCGATGATTCCCTCGCCCACGCCGCCTCGAGTTAAATATTTCCAGAGAAAGGACACCATGAGCAATTTAACGGAAGCAGTAGAGACGTTCGGCGATAGAGCATCTGAGGTTGGCGAAAAGGCTGAGGAACTGGTACGGGACGCCGGCAAAAAACTGAAGGACGCGCGCAGCGAGACAGTCAGCGGGCTCCATGCGGCCGCTTCTTCGGTTCGTAGCACGGGCCACCAAGGAGCCGCTGCAATCGACAATCTTGCGAAGAACGCGGCAAGCAAACTGGACGCGACTGCATCATGTGTTGAAAACTATGATCCCCTTTCCGGCTTGCGGCGTTTCATCCACCGGCATCCGGGACGTTCACTCGTGCTGGCAACCACAATTGGCTTCTTCGCCGGATGTGCCGTGAGACAATACACACATTCGTGCGGCCGCCGGGCGTAACAAATCGTCCGCTTTCGCCTCAGCCGAGAATTGAAACGCGCGCGATGAGACGCTCTTCGGGTCTCCCCAAGCCAAATACAGTCTTTGTACTAACAGGTACACTCAGCTTCTCAGCCAGGTCCTTGGGGGCCTCGCTCCGCTTGTATATCTCGAAGGGTCGTTACATAATTATGTCGGCGCTGAAGGTTTTATTATCTCTCGGGCTTTTTAGCCGTGGCGTGAAGTCCGCTGTTCCTGCGGTCGTGAACCACCCCCCAGATTGATATGAAGCGTGAGGCTGGCTGGATGCGGCAAAGCCTTGAGCTTGCCGCGAGCCGCACAACGAACAGGGCTTCGAAAGGAGTGAACCATGCCAGGGCAAGGAGATAGACTGGGCTCGGACGCGACAGCCATCCAAGAGGCGTTGTCGGAAACCATCTTCAACGACTGCGTTAGCCCAACGAAAAGCGAAATCGCCATACTTGCATATCAATTGTGGCTGGACAACGGCTGTCCCGTTGGATCGGAGAAGGCAGACTGGTTCCGGGCGGAAGCTATATTAAAAAAACTCGTCGCGCGATGCCAGGATCTGTTGAGACATCCATCGGCCCCCGGTTTCGATATCCACAGCGCGTCCGAAATGCTGGCCGCGTTCCCATGGGATGGACATTGGGAGATATGGGAAAGTGAATGGGGCTGCGCCCGCTGGGTGTGGGATTCAGGCCAATCCAGGCGTTGAAGTTTCGCATCGAGCAGGCTGACCGAACGCCGTGTATTGATCAGGGCAGGCGTAAACGAAATAAGACCAGGCGGGGCGAGCCCGACCCAATAACTCCCGTAGTCGGACGCGGGAAAAGGCGCGATTAGATCTTCCATACAGGCGCGGTGGGGTGTAAAGTCAGGTTCGCAGACCTTGTTGAAGTGGGCACTGCTCTCCACAAGCTCCGCGTCAGCCGCGGTCTCGATCTCCCCAAGCCCTACGCCCGCTTTCCGCTACAATTGAATTTAGTCCACTTCCATTCGAAGGATCTCCCGTGACAGGTAACGAAATCCGACAGCGCTTTCTCGACTTCTTCGCCGCCCGCGGCCATCGCGTCGTGCGCAGCTCCTCGCTGGTGCCCGCCAACGATCCCACGCTGCTGTTCACCAACGCCGGCATGAACCAGTTCAAGGACGTCTTCCTGGGCCTGGAAAAGCGCGATTACACGCGCGCCGCCACCTCGCAGAAATGCGTGCGCGCCGGCGGCAAGCACAACGACCTCGAAAACGTCGGCTACACCCGCCGCCATCACACGTTCTTCGAGATGCTCGGCAATTTCTCCTTCGGCGATTACTTCAAGGCCGAAGCCATCGAGTTCGCCTGGGACCTGATCACCAAAGATTACGGCCTGCCCAAGGACCGGCTCTACGTCACCGTTTTCCGCGAGGACGACGAAGCCGAAGAGCTCTGGCAGAAGGTCGCCGGCGTGCCCAAGGACCGCATCTTCCGCCTCGACGAGAAGGACAACTTCTGGCAGATGGGCGAGACCGGCCCGTGCGGCCCGTGCTCGGAGATCCATTACGATCTCGGCCCGGAAGCCGCCGAGCCCGGCCGCGAGCACGAGCCGTTTCCCAGCGACGCCGGCGGCCGCTTCGTCGAGATCTGGAATCTGGTCTTCATGCAGTTCAATCGCGACGCCGGCGGCATGCTGACGCCGCTGCCGCGCCCCTCCATCGACACCGGCATGGGCCTCGAGCGCGTCGCCGCCGTCCTGCAGGGCAAGCTCTCGAATTACGATACCGATCTGCTGCGCCCATCATCGTCAACGCGGCCGACCTGTTCGGCGTCGACTTACGGCGCCGATCCGCAAGGTCGACACCGCGCTGCGCATCACCGCCGACCACGCCCGCGCCACCGCGTTCCTGATTCATGACGGCGTGCTGCCCTCGAACGAAGGCCGCGGCTACGTGCTGCGCAAGATCATGCGCCGCGCCATGCGCAACGCGCGCATGATCGGCGTCGAGGAGCCCTTCCTCTACGAGCTGACCGGCTTCGTCGCCGAGCTGATGCGTCCCGCCTATCCCGAGCTGATGGAAAGCGTGCAGCGCGTGGCCCGCGTCGTGAAGGACGAAGAGCATCGCTACGCCACCACGTTCCTGGTCGCCGAAAAGATGTTCAACGACGAGGTGAAGTCGCTCGCCGATCACACGCATCCCCGGCGCGGTCTCGTTCAAGCTCTACGACACCTACGGCCTGGCGCTCGACGAGCAGGAAGAGATGGCGCGCGAGCGCGGCCTCGACCATCGATCGCGAGGGCTTCGAGCGCGAGATGGACCAGCAGCGCGAGCGCGCCCGCGCCAGTTGGAAGGGCGCCGAGAAGGGCGCCATCGCGCCGGCTTATCAGGAGCTGCTCGAGCAAGGGCCGCACGAACTTCCTCGGCTACGAACGATCTGGAAGCCACCTGCCCGCGTCGATCGGCCTGCTGGTCGATCAGCAGCTGGTCGATCGCGTCGAGCCCGGCGCGCACGGCCGAGCTGGTGCTCGACCAGACGCCGTTCTACGCCGAAACCGGCGGCCAGGTCGGCGATCAGCGGCGCGCTCTATTCCGCAGACCGGCGAGAAGGTGGCCGACGTCGAGACGGCTTATCCGGCGGTCCCCGGCCTCACCGTGCATCGCATCACTGTCGCTCGCGCCGATCCGCGTCGGCGACGAGCTGCGCGCCGAAGTGGACGATCCCGCTGCGCCACTCCACCATGCGCAACCACACCGCCACGCACCTGCTGCACGCCGCGCTGCGCCAGGTGCTCGGGCACGCACGTCAAGCAGGCCGGCAGCGTGGTCGAGCCCGCCGCGCCTGCGCTTCGATTTCACGCATTACACCGCCATGGACCACGCCGAGATCGAGGAAGTCGAGCGGCTGATGAACGAGCGAGATCCTGCGCAACATCGCAGGT
Organism: uncultured Pseudomonadota bacterium; assembly: GCA_963718345.1. Taxonomy (GTDB): domain Bacteria; phylum Pseudomonadota; class Gammaproteobacteria; order Burkholderiales; family Gallionellaceae; genus Sideroxyarcus. The sequence continues at coordinate 167,444 of CAVQZH010000005.1, forward strand.
CGAGACCGACGTCATGCCGCTCGATCAGGCCATCTCCACCGGCGCCATGGCGCTGTTCGGCGAGAAGTACGGCGACCACGTGCGCGTCGTCTCCGATCCCCGATTTCAGCAAGGAGCTGTGCGGCGGCACGCACGTCACGCCGCACCGGCGATATCGGCGTCTGCAAGATCGTCTACGAAGGCAGCATCTCGGCCGGCGTGCGCCGCATCGAAGCCATCACCGGCGAAGCGCGCCGTGCGCCAGTACCAGGAGTCCACCGACGCGCTGCACCGCCTCGCGGAGATGATGCACGTCTCCGAGCCGGAGCTGGTCGAGCACGTCGAGAAGATGCTCGCCGCAGCAGAAGGCCGCTGGAGAAACAGATCGAGCAGCTCAAGAACAAGCTGGCGCAATCGGCCGTCGGCGATCTGGAAGCGCAGGCCCGCACGGTGAAAGACGCGCAAGGTGCTCGCCGCCCGCGTCGACGGCATGGACCGCGCAGCAGATGCGCGCGCTGGCCGATTCGCTGCGCAACAAGTGGAAGACGCGCGGTGGTGGTGCTGGCCTCGGCCGAGGATTCGAACGTCTCCATCGTCTCCGCCGTCACCAAGGACCTGACGGCCAAAGTGCACGCCGGCAAGCTGGTGGGCGCGGTGGCCCAGGCGGTCGGCGGCAAAGGCGGCGGCCGTCCCGATATGGCCGAAGGCGGCGGCAAGGATCCAGCCGCGCTGCCGAGCCGCGCTGGACAGCGTCTACGCCGAGGTCGAGAGCAAGCTGTGAACGCCGAATCGTTCGACGCCATCGTGGTCGGCGCCGGCCCCACCGGCCTCGCCTGCGGCATCGAGCTGAAGCAGCGCGGCCTCAAGGCCGTCCTGATCGAAAAGGGCTGCGTCGTCAACTCGCTTTACCACTACCCCACCAACATGGTCTTCTTCACCACGCCGGAGCTGCTGGAGATCGGCGACATCCCGATGACCAGCCTGAACGAGAAGCCCAACCGCACCGAAGCGCTGAAGTACTATCGCCGCGTGGCGGATCATTACAAGCTGGATATCCACCAGTACGAGCGAGTGGACCGCATCGACGGGTACGGATAACGCCTTCCAGGTCGCCACCACCGACCGCCTCGGCTGCCACCACACCTACGCACGCGCGCAAGATCATTCTCGCCACCGGCTACTACGACATTCCCAACCTGCTGAATGTGCCCGGCGAAGACCTGCGATAAGGTCCTGCACTACTACAAAGAGCCGCATCCTTACTACAACCAGGACGTTGCCGTGATCGGCGCCAAGAACTCCGCCGCCATCGCTGCGCTCGAACTGTACTGGACCGGCGCGCGAGTCACACTGATCCACCGCGGCGCCGGCATCTCCGACAAGGTGAAGTACTGGATCAAGCCAAATATCGAAAACCGTATCAAGAATGGGGAAATTAAAGCGTACTTTCATTCTCAGGTTACCGAAATCCGGCCGGACACCATTGCGATTTCCACACCCGAAGGTGAAATTTCGTTAAAGAATGATTTCGTTTTCGCCCTGATCGGCTACAGTCCCGATCTCGAATTTCTGAACTCCATCGGGATCACGCTCGATCCACAGACGCAGCGCCCGCGCACCGATCCGCAAACGCTGGAAAGCGAGCGGCCGGGTGTTTACCTGGCCGGCGTGATTGTGGCCGGCATGCACACCAACGAGATCTTCATCGAAAACGGGCGCTTCCACGGCAAGCAGATCGCGGAATCCATCGCCTCCAGATTGTCCCGTCAGTAACTGTTCTCGACCGTACACTAATCCTCGTCACCGAATAAATCCATATTGAAACCTCGACCGTAAATCAAGTATCTAACACACAGGAAGGGGGCCCGAAAAAAAATGATGAACTATGTTAATGAATGCCCTATTTGGGTGTTCCCATCGGAGGACGACGTTCCCAATGACACCCGCGCGAAAAGTCGGAAAAACCATCGCGCGTAACAATACTTACGTAGTTTGCCTGGATTGCGGCCGCGAATTTGACTATGACTGGCAGGAAATGCGGGTAGGTCAGCCAGTGGTAGCGCGTGTACCGGCCAGTAATCAGGAAGCGCTTTCGCCGGCACATCGCTGACCCCGTCTTAGAACCAGCGCGTCATCAGGACTTTCTGCTCGGTGTAGAAAGCTATCGCGTCGCGCCCGTGCGCGTGCAGGTCGCCGTAGAACGAATTCTTCCAGCCGGAAAATGGGAAGAACGCCATCGGCGCCGCCACCCCCATGTTGACCCCTACCATCCCGACTTCCACCCGACGGGCATATTCGCGCGCGGATTTGCCATCGCCGGTATAGATGCTGGTTGTGTTTCCGAATGCCGAGCTGTTTACCAGGTCGATCGCCTCGTCCAGATCCTCGACGCGGATTACGGAGAGCACCGGCCCGAAAATCTCCTCCCGCGCGATGGTCGAATCCGGCTTGACGTGGTCGAAAATCGTCGGCCCGACGAAAAAGCCTTCCGCATCCGGAGTCGCTGTCTGCGCGTCCGTCGCAGACGAGCGTCGCGCCCTCCGCCTCGCCTTTGTCGATATAGCTCACTACCTTCTTCCGATGCTCTGCCGTCACCAGCGGCCCCATGTCGGTCGCCGGCTCGGCGCCGTCGCCGACTTTGAGCGCGCGCGTTTTCCGCGACAGCAGATCGAGCAGCGGTTCGGCCACGCTGCCCACGGCCACCAGGACGCTGCCGGCCAGGCATCGCTCGCCCGCCGCGCCGAATGCCGAGCTCATGATCGCCTCCACCGATTTCTCCAGGTTCGCGTCGGGCATCACCACCAGGTGATTCTTCGCTCCGCCCAGCGCCTGCACGCGCTTGCCTTCCGCCGCCGACGTCTGATAGACGTACTTCGCCACCGGGCTCGAGCCGACGAACGAAATCGCCCGCACCAGCGGATGCCGGAGCAGCGCGTCCACCGAGACCTTGTCGCCGTGCAGCAGGTTGAAGACTCCGGCCGGCAGCCGGCCTCGTGCAGCAAGTTCGGCAGTGCGGGTCGGCGTCATCGGCACCTTTTCCGACGGCTTCAGGATGAAAGTGTTGCCGCAGGCGATCGCGAACGGAAACATCCACATCGGCACCATCGCCGGAAAGTTGAACGGCGTGATCCCCGCGCACACGCCCAGCGGTTGGCGGATCGTCTGGCAATCGATGCCCTTCGAGACGTTCTCGAGCGAATAGCCCTGCATCAGGCTCGGCATCCCGCAGGCGACCTCCACCATCTGGATCGCCCGCCGCACGGAGCCGCGCGCGTCGTCCAGGGTCTTGCCGTTCTCCGTGGTGAGGATGCGCGCCACCTCGTCGGCATGCTTCTCCAGCAGGTCTTGTAACGATAGAAAACCTGCACCCGATCCACCACCGGGACCTCGCGCCATTCCAGAAAGGCCGCATGCGCGGCGCGGGCGGCGCGATCGACATCGTCCGCGGTCGCATAGGGCACGCGCGCGATCACCTGCGCGGTCGCAGGATTGTAGACCGGATGCAGCGCGTGATTCCCGCGGCTGCTCCCACTTCCCATCGATATAGAAATTCACGATCTTTGACTGCGGTTTCCGTTGCGATCATGATTCCTCTCCCAGGGCCGGTCACCGGCTCGCGTTGCATCAGCGCAAAATGCGCCGCGCCCGCCACCAGGAAGCCGACAAACCAGGCGTAATCGTAGAGCCAGCGCAGCGCGGGCACCGCCAGTCCCAGCAGGGCCACCGCGATTCCCACCGCCAGCGCCACCAGCGCGCGATAGTTGATGCCGCCCGAGTAGCGATAAATCCCGTTGCGCAGATAGAGATCGTCCACCGACAAGCTCGCGCCGGCGCACGATAAAGTAGTCCACCACCATGATGCCGGCGATCGGTCCGAGCAGGCCCGAGTAGCCCGACCAGCCAGCCGAAGATGTAGGCGCTATAGTCGCTCAGCAGCTTCCAGGGCATCATCATCATGCCCAGCACGCCGGTGATGATGCCGCCCGTGCGGAAGGAGATCCGCCGCGGATTCAGATTGGAAAAATCGTTCGACGGCGAGACCACGTTCGCCGCGACGTTGGTGTTCAGCGTCGCAATCAGCAGCGCGACCAGCGCGATGAACGCCACCACCGGCTGATTGAATTTGCCCAGCAGCGTCACCGGATCCCAGATCGCTTCGCCGAAAAGCACCACCGAGGCCGAGGTGACCGCCACGCCGATGAACGAATAGAGCGTCATCGCGGTCGGCAGCCCCAGCGCCTGGCCGAGCGCCTGCGCCTTCTGCGATTTGGCGTAGCGGGTGAAATCGGGAATATTCGAGCGCGACCGTGGCCCAGAAGCCGACCATGCCGGTCAGCGACGGCACGAAGAATCGCCAGAATTCGCCGGCGCTATGGAATTTGCTGGGCGCGCTGAGCACCGGCCCGAATCCGCCGGCCTTCGACGTGACCCACCACAGCAGCAGGATTCCCACGCCCAGCATGAAGGGCGCGCCCACGCCTTCCAGAAACTTGATGGTCTCGATGCCGCGCAGGATCACCAGGATGTTCAGCGCCCAGAAGAAGAAGAAGCAGACCCACGGCCCCGCGCTCCAAGCGATCCCCAGGCAGGCCAGAGGATGCGCAGCATGGCGTGGATGGCCTGGCCGCCGATCCAGGTCTGGATGCCGAACCATCCGCAGGCGACCAGCGCGCGCAGCACGGCGGGCACGTTCGCGCCCAGCACGCCGAACGACGCCCGCACCAGCACCGGAAACGGGATGCCGTACTTGGTGCCGGCATGCGCGTTGAGCAGCATCGGGACCAGCACGATCAGGTTGCCGAGCAGGATGGTGCCGACGGCCTGCCACCAGCTCATGCCGCCGGCGATCAGGCCGGACGCCAGCATGTAGGTCGGGATGCAGACGCTCATCCCGACCCAGAGCGAGGCGTAGTTGTAGGTGCCCCAGGTGCGCCGGTCCAGCGGCACGGGCGCCAGGTCTTCGTTGTAAAGCGTGCTGGAGCGAATCCCGGTCTCAGCCATCCCCGGGTATGAGGATAGCACGGACTAACGGGCGAGCGAGAGGAAGCCGCTGACGTTTTCCCAGAGGAGTTGAGGGAAGGTTTTGTCCAGGTAGGAGCGGATGGAGACGTAGCATTCGTCGCACTGATTGTGGGCGGTGAACTCCCGGATCATGCGCTCGCGGTCGGCCAGGGCGTAGCGGGTGAACTGCATCGAACAGGGCTGCAGCATGCCGTCGGCAGTCACCACCAGGAACCGCTGGCCCGCCTTGCAGCCCGGCGTTCCGGAGTTCTCGAAATAGCGCTGGGTCGCCTCCAGCGTGCTGGGGGAATTCACGATCCAGTTACTGGGATCCCGGCGCTCTTCCACCCGGGCCAGTTGCTCCCGCAGCACTTGTAACTGTTCCGGGCGATTCAGGAAGTAGTCGCGGCAGCCGGTACGCTTCGCCGAGTAAGAGCTATAGCACAGGTTGACGCCCCACTCCCGCGCCCGATCGGCAAGGACGTTGATCTGGGCCACGTTTTCGCTGGTAATGCAGGAGTTCATTACAATGTCGTCGTAGCCGCGGGCCGCCAGCTTCGGCACGATTTCGCTCAAGTGCCGGTAGAGGCCCGGATGGACGCGGAAATCGTCGTGGCGCTCGTCAGGGAAGTCGAGGCTCACCGAGAACTGGTCGACGCCGGCGTCGCGCAGCTTCTCGTACAGGTCCTCGTTCATCAGCGACCAGTTCGAGACCAGGATCGTGTAGGGCAGGCCGGATTCGGACTTGATGTTGCGGACGATATCGACGATATCGTCGCGCATGAGCGGCTCGCCGCCCGAGACCTGCACCACGCACGGGCGCAGCGCATCGACGTAACGGCGGTAGTCGCAGGCCTGCAGATTGCGCGATTCGTCGCGCGGGCCGCCGTGATCGCAATGCTTACACCAGCAAGTGCAGGAGTCCGTCACCTCGAACGAGACGACGATGGGCCGCTCTGTAATCCAGTTCAACGACCCTCTGCCAATGATGCGGAGCGATTCGGCGAGAGGAACTTTTCGCACCAGCCACGATGTTAGCAACCGGCATCCCTGTCTGCAACAATTGAAGCTTATCCGCCTTTTTCATCGTCGAAGTCCAGGCCGGTGCTATCGCTCGATCTGCGGTCTAATTGTCTTATGACGATACCCATCATCCAGGTCGATGCGTTCACCGCTGTGCCTTTCGCGGGTAACCCCGCCGCTGTTTGTCTGCTGACGGCGCCCGCGGATCCCGCATGGATGCAAAAAGTCGCGCGCGAGATGAACCTGTCGGAAACTGCCTTTCTCGATCCGCGCCCCGATGGCTACAACCTGCGCTGGTTTACCCCCGCGGTGGAAGTCGATCTTTGCGGCCACGCCACGTTGGCCAGCGCCCATGTCTTGTGGGAACAGGGAAACTCTCCGGCCGGCGCGCAGGCGCGTTTCCTGACGCGCAGTGGATGGTTGCTAGCCGATCAGCGCGGCGACTGGATCGAGATGGATTTTCCAGCCAAACGCGAAGAGGCGGCTGCCGCCCCTCCTCACCTGCAGGAGGCGCTCGGCGTCGAGTTTAAATACGTCGGCCGCAACGCCTTCGATTACATCGTTGAGGTGGAATCGGAGGAGGTCGTCCGTGGTATTGCGCCGGACTTCACGCTGTTGCGGCGCTTGCCTGTCCGCGGCATCATCGTCACCAGCCGCGGATCGGCCGGCGGCGGCTACGATTTCGTTTCGCGCTTCTTTGCGCCCGGCTCCGGTATCGACGAGGACCCCGTCACCGGATCGGCCCACTCCTGCCTGGGACCGTTCTGGAGTTCGCGCCTCGCTAAGCAGGAGTTCCTCGCCTATCAGGCTTCGCCCCGCGGCGGTGTGGTGCGCGTCCGGGTGGCGGGTGATCGCGTGTTCCTGGGGGGGCAGGCCGTGACGGTACTTCGTGGAGATCTGCTGACATGATGCCGCGCCGCAAGTTCGCCGCCACCGCTGTAGAAGTGCCCGTGATCGGGCAGGGGACCTGGCACATCGAGGGCAACCGGGATAAAGAGCGCCGCTCCATCGAGACCCTGCGCCTCGGCCTCGACCTCGGCATGACTCACATCGATACCGCCGAGATGTACGGCAACGGCCGGGCCGAGGAACTGGTAGGTGAAGCCATCGCCGGCCGGCGGACGGAAGTCTTCCTGGTCAGCAAGGTGCTCCCGTCGAATGCCTCTTATAAGGGAACACTGGACGCCTGCCATCGCAGCTTGAAACGGTTGAAGACCGAATGGCTCGATCTGTATCTCTTGCACTGGCCGGGCCGCTATCCCGTCGCGGAAACGATGCGTGCTTTGGAGGAACTGGCAACTGCCGGAGAAGTGCGGTCGATAGGCGTAAGCAACTTCGACGTAGAGGGAATCCGGGAGGCGCAGCGCGGATTACGCCGCGAGCGGCTCGCCTGCAACCAGGTGCTCTATCACCTGCTGGAGCGGGGCATCGAGCGGAAGCTGATTCCGTACTGTAAGTCGCAGGGGATCGCCGTGGTGGCCTACAGCCCCTTCGGGCAGGAGCGCTTTCCCAAGGAACCGAGCGCGGGCGGAAGCGTGCTGGCCGCGATCGGGGAACGGCACGGCTGCTCGCCGCGCCAGGTTGCTCTAAACTTTCTCACGCGCGATCCCGATGTTTTCGCCATCCCGAAAGCCGGCACACCGGAACATGTGCGCGAAAACAGCGGCGGGGCCGGTTGGGAGCTGTCGGCGCAGGATGTCGCCGAGATCGATCGCGCGTTTCCCGCTCCCGATCGCGATGTGCCGCTGGCGATGTTATAGGCGCCTGACGCCTATCGAAACGCGTACCGCAGGGCCTCATTCAGCAGCGTAATCAGGATCGAGCCCAGCAGAGCGGCCAGAAATCCGCGCACCTCGAAGCCGGCCACGAACATCGATGCCAGCTTCAGCAGGAAGGCGTTCAGCACCAGTTTGAATAATCCCAGAGTCAGAAAGATCAGCGGAAATGTCAGCACCTTCAGGACCCAGCCTATAGTGGAGTTCACGACCGCGATGGCAATAGCGGCGATCATGGCGGCGCCAAATCCGCTTACGCGAATCCCGGGTACGATTTGCGCGACGATCCAAATGCTCAAGGCGCTGACCAGCCAACTCAGAATCAGTTGTATCAACATAAGCCGAGCGACATCATAGCATCCTCTGGTGGGGCGGATGCCCGCGACCACGCGCGCCCCCCTGGTCGCGCTCTTGAGCAGGCCGTTGCATAATCGAACGATGGCCCGACTATTCGCCGGAACCTCCGGCTTTGCCTATCCCCAATGGAAGCCGCAGTTCTATCCCGCCGACGTGCCTGCGAAGAAATTCCTCCAACATTATGCACAACGGCTGAACTGCGTCGAGATCAATTACACCTTCCGCCACATGCCCTCGGCCAGCACGCTGGCGAACTGGGTGGAGCTGACGCATCCCGGATTTGTCTTCGCCATGAAAGCGCACATGCGCATCACCCACGTGCTCCGATTGAAGAACGCTGCCGAGGCCACCGAGATTTATCTCCGCTCGATCGATCCCCTGCGTTCTGCCCGCCGCCTCGGCCCCGTGCTGTTCCAGTTGCCGCCTCACCTGAAGCACGATCGGCAACTGCTGGCGGATTTTCTCGAACTCCTGCCCAAAGACCTGCGCTACGCTTTCGAGTTTCGCCACGATTCCTGGCTGAACGACGACGTATACCGGCTGCTGGAGCAGCACGGTATCTCGCTGTGCGTCGCGGAATCGGAGAAGTTCGAAGTGCCCCAGGTCATCACCGCGGATTTCGTCTACTATCGCCTGCGCAAGCCGGAGTACACCGAAGCCGATGTGCAAGCGATCGAACAGAGGGCCAGGGGCCTGCTCGACGAGGGCAAGGATCTATACCTGCTCTTCAAGCACGAAGACACGCCGGACGGCGCGCTGAATGCCGAGAGGTTACTGCACCGGTTTACGATGCCGGCAGAACCTCCGCCTTCTTAATAAAGTCCAGCTTCGGGAACTGCGCGTTCAGATAGGCATTCCCCTGCATCGTGATCTGACCCTGGTCAGGCGCTTCGCCATATCCCTGGTAGAGGTTGTTCACCGCCGACATTCCTTCCACCACCACGCCAAACGGCGCGAAACCCTGGCTGTCGAGCGACTGATTGGCGCGCAGATTTATGAACACGTGTGTGGTACGGCTGTTCGGCATGCCCGTGGCGGCGAACACCACCGAGCCGGCGCGGTTTGTCTGCAGCACCGAATCATCCTTGATCGGCGTCTGCCATTTGCGCGTTAGTGCGGGATCGCCCGCCATTCCGAACTGAGCCACGAAGTTCGGCACTACGCGGAAGAATCGGTTGCCGTCATAATAGCCGGCTTTCACCAGGTCGTAAAAATGCTGTGCCCCGATCGGCGCCCACGCCTTGTGCACTTCAATAACGATATCGCCCTTGCTGGTATTGAAGCGGACCTTGTAGACATCCGGCGCTTTGGTGGCATCCGTGGGAGCGGGTTCCGGCGCCTTGGCTGGCTCCGCGGCGGGAGCCGTCTTCTTTTCCTCGGCCTCTTTGGACGGCTGCGAACTGGAACAGCCGGCCAGTGTCAGGGCCGCCACGGCGGCCGCAATGGTCCAAAATTGTCGCGAGCTCTTCATCAATGTCAGTATACAAGCCCTACCCCGCAATGGGATGCGCCGCGCTACACTCTGTTGTTTGCGATCCATTTTTCTTGCCTACGCAGCCGCCGACCAGGATTTCACACTCCGCCTCACTGCGTTCCTGGAATTCGGCTGCGACGTAACCTGCTGCGCCGACCCTGGCATAGGCCCCGGTGAAGATCTGTTAGCCAAGGTCGAAGAGGGCCTTGCTTCAAATGTGCTGATCCTCATCCTCTCGTCCGCCTCCTGCCCGTCCCGCTGGCCGCGCAGCCGCTGGGAGCCGATCCTCTTCGAACAGGCCCGGGAGGCGGGAGTCGAGCTCGTTACCCTGCTGCTCGAGCCGTGCCCCTTTCCCGAACTGCTCCGGCGGCATAACTTTGTCGACGCTTCCGCCGATCGCCACGGGGCCCTACGCCTGCTGAAACGCTGGTTGTGGCAGAGGCAATGGAACCTATCCTTCTCGCCCGATCTGGACGAGCTGTACAGCTCGCTCGCCGATCGGTCAGGCACACGCAAAACCGAGGGAGCGCTGGCCTGGCGTTTCGCCGCCGAAGCGGTCCACGATTTCGAAGCTTCGTTCTGGATCCCATGCTACGGGCGCAGCCTCGCGCAAGTTGCTGGAGAGTTGGGCTACCAACTGGGCCTCACCCTCGATGGTACGGTGGAAGAGAACTGCAGGAAGATCCGCAGCCTGCTCTTCGAGCGCCGCTGTCTGCTGGTCCTCGACGCTCCCGCACCCGAGGTAATCAAGCTGCTGGCGCGCCAGGGCAGGACGTCGACGCTGGTGACGCTTGACCCGGTGAAGATAGTGGAGCCCGCCGATTCGGCAGCCCTGGCGCGCGCACTGGTAGCGCAGCGCCGTTATGCGGAAGCCTACGAGATGCTCCACCGGCTGCTCAATGCCGGTATCGAAAAGGAAGCCTGCGCGCGCGAGTTGACCTGGATCTGCGAGCGCTGGGATCGTCTGCAGGAAGCGAACGAATTCCGCTCTCTCTACAAGGCGGAACCTTCGGAGCAAATGTCGCTCTTCTAACCAGATATTGTGGGACGGACCCCCGGGTCCGTGCGGGACGCCCTCGTCCGCGTGCTGTAACCGCGGCCCGAAAGCTCTGCTTTCCGCAGATCAGCGATGAGAAAGCAGCTAACTACTAAGTGGCGCACGCAATTTTGCGTGCCGCGTCGACGGAGATCAGGCGATCCAGAAAGCGTCGCCGGCGGGGATGAACTCTACCGGCACTTCGGCGACGATGGTGCGCAGCCAGCGGGCAAATTCGTCCATGCCGGCTTCCTCGCCAACTTCGTGGGCCGTGAGGAGCAGGGCTTTCTTCTGTCCGGAGAAGACCAGGTCACGAACGTATTCGGCGGTCTCGCGTTCGCGCGCTTCGAAGGAGATGAGGAGGTCGGTTTTGGCCAGCAGTTCGATGTTGCCAAGAAGTTCATGTCCACCCAGCGCTATGCGCGCGACTTTGAGCTGGGGATCGCCGACGACGCGCAGGCTGCGGGTTTTGAGGCGCCGCGCGAGATGCCTGGCAACGGCATCGACCGACGTGGATGGAAGTGTGTAGATGTGCCGGTCTGACTGGTCGCGATACGCCTCCCAGCCTAACGCTTTGTCCCAGCCGACGAAGATCGGGTCGGGCCTGACCTTGTGCATCTGGTCGTGCTGGCGCCAGACCACCATCCGATTTTTCTCGACGAAATCGACTTTGAAGCGGGAGATGGGATCGGCGGCCATCCCGGCAATGGGTTCGGGATCGTGCCAGAAGGTAGGCTCGTGGCTGATGACGAAATTCCTGCCGGCCTTGAGCGACCGCTGCACGACGTCGAGCGTGGCCATGAACGTGGTCGAAATTCCCGTCACCGGGGTATCGGGGTCGCCGCATTTGAAGGTATCGCGGGTGCTGTCGGGAACCGGCGGCGCGGCCAGCTTCTGGCGGATGCGATCGACGATCTGGCGCGCGGTGAGGGGCGCGGCCTGGATGCGCTGGGCGAAGAGAGCGGCCGCCGACAGCGCGGCAAAATCGCGGCGTTTCATGACCACCTCCCGGCGGCGAACGGCTCACCGGCGGAGATCGATTCCACCGGCACCTCCGAAATGAACGACTTGAGCCAGGCGGCCATCTCGTTGGCGCCGGGCTCCTCGGAAGCCTGCAGTCCAGTAACGATCAAACCTTTCTTGCGGCCGGCGGCAAGGACATCCTGAAAGTACGGGCTGGCTTCCCATTCGACGGCCTCGCCGATGACAACGGCATCCACGTCGGGCTCCTGCAGGACCTTCGCCAAATCCGGAGTGCGTATCAGACCGTGCGTCAGGGCGACCTTGGCCACCGTGGTCGCGGGATCGCCGATAACGCGGACCGAGTGAACGCCGAGACGGGAGGAGATTAGTCTGGCCAGCGGCTGCAAGGTCGTGGGCGGCAGGCGGTAATAGATGCCGGTGGCGGAGTAGCGATCCCAGCCGAGAGCGCGGGCGAGGGCCCGCAATGAGCCGTCGGCGCCGTCGACCTGCCAGGCTTCACTGAACCTGTAAATGACAAGCTGGTGTTTGGCGACGAAATCCTGCTTGGCCACGAATAGCGGGTTGTCAGCGAGGCGCTGGGGATTGCTGTTCCAATAGGGCGACTCGCGACTGACGATCAGATTGCGGCCGCTCTCGACGGCGCGATGCAGAACTTCGAGCGTGGGAGCAAAAGTGGTGGCGATTCCGGAGACGACAGTCGAAGGAGCGCCCGCGGCAAATCCGGACATAGCGGGCGACGGGCTGGAGAGTTGGGAGCGGACGCGATCGGCGATCTGCTGAGCGGTGACGGAGGCGGCCATAATGGGGCTATGTTATCGCCTTTCGCCGTGGCGTGAGGCTTCTCCCGCGCCGTCACCCGCGAGCGGACATAGCTCTAGCGGATGACGGCAGATACACGCGGCCACTTTGCCAGAAGAGGTGGCCGACTATTCAGTTGTCAAATAACTTCCGGGAGGTGAGGAGCGGGCCCCCTCGAGAGGACGTTCTCCGCCTCCCAGATTTCAATTTTACTTCGCGGCCTTCCAATTTTCGGGCCTGGAATACTTAATTGCGGCAACTATTTTGGGTCCTAAGCACGGATTTTTCAGGGAATTAGCGACTTTTTTCAGGAAATCAAAAAAACGTGTGAACGATCGCTGCCGGATCCCCATTTGAGACGGATCCTGATGCTCGGCAGGCTCCGCGCAACCGGCCGGCAGCCTACTCGCGGGTGTTGCAGGCGGGGCAGAGGCTGTTGGCGTATCGCCGCACACAGCGGCCCGGCGCTTGCAACACCTTGTCTTACCGGGAGGGACCCATGAACGAAATCCACGTGCGCCGCTGGGCGGCCACTTTCTTTCTCTTGGTTGCGCTCGTGATCGGTGGACTGATTGGTACACTGGCGACCGCGAAGACCAAACATACAATCCCATTGCTGATCGGCACGCAGACAAGTGCCGGGGGCGGATTGGTTTCCTTCGAGAACGGATTCGCTCCGGTGGTGGACCGAGTACTGCCGGCAGTGGTAAACATTTCTTCGACGAAGGTAGTGAAAGTGCCGGGCGGCAACCCGAGTCCGTTTTTCGACGACCCTTTTTTCCGCCAGTTCTTCGGCCGCCAATTCGGGAACCCGCGACAGAATCCGCAGAATCCGCAGCAGGAGCGCGAGCATAGCCTGGGGTCGGGTGTGGTGGTCAGCCCGGATGGCTATATTCTTACAAACAATCATGTGGTGGAGGGCGCGAGCGATATCAGTGTGGCCCTGCCGGACCGGCGCGTGTTCAAGGGGAAGATTGTGGGCGCTGACGCCAAGACAGACATCGCGGTGGTGAAGATCGATCAGTCGAATCTGCCCGTGGTCCCCTTGGGCGACTCGTCGAAGGTGCGTACCGGGCAGTTTGTGCTTGCGGTAGGCGATCCCTTCGGCATCGGCGAAACGGTGACGATGGGGATCGTGAGCGCAACCGGCCGCGGGGGCCTGGGCATCGAGAACTACGAAGACTTCATCCAGACCGACGCCGCCATCAATCCGGGCAATTCCGGCGGCGCACTGGTGAATGTCGACGGGCAGTTGGTGGGTATCAATACGGCGATTCTGACCGGCAGCGGCGGGGGCGGGAACCAGGGCGTGGGGTTCGCTATCCCGGTGAACATGGCCAACTCGGTGATGCAGCAGATCCTAAAGCACGGCAAGGTGACCCGCGGCTGGCTGGGTGTCTCGATACAGCCGGTAACGCCCGACCTGGCGCAGGCCTTCGGGCTGAAAAAGGATCAGGGCGCGCTGATTGCAGACATTGCGGCGAACAGCCCGGCCGCGCACGCAGGACTGCAGAAGGGCGACGTTGTGCTTGCCTTGAACGGGCAGCAGGTGCTGGACGCGCGGGCCCTCAGCCTGGCGGTATCGCAGATGGCGCCGGGGGCCACGGTAAAGCTCACCGTCTTCCGCGGCGGCAAACAGCAGGACATTTCGGCTACGCTAGGCGAGATGCCTGCACAGAATGAAAGCGCTGGGAATCCGGCGGCGGGCGGATCCGGCAACGCGCTGGAGGGTGTCAGTGTCGACAATTTGACGGCGGATGTCGCCCGGCAGTTGAACCTTCCCACACAGACGCAAGGTGTGGTGGTGACGGATGTGGCCGACGGAAGTCGCGCTGCCGATGCCGGGCTGGGACGCGGCGATGTGATTGAGGAAGTGAATCGGCGCCCGGTGCACAGCGTGAGCGATTTCAATTCTGCGTTAAAGCAGGCAGGAAATCAGCCGGTGCTGCTGCTGGTCAATCACGGGGGAAATACGGGATACATCGTGGTGCCCCAGCAGTAAAACGGCGTCTAACAAGATGCTAGCCTGGATCAGGTGCATTCACCAGGCTTCTTGAATCGACAGTTCTGGCAGTCGCTGATCGCAGTACTGGCCGGCAACGCAATTTACTTCAGCACGGAGCGCTATCTGCCGGTTCGCGCCCAGCACCACATCAATCAGATCGATTGGGGGCTCGCGGTCGACTTCTGGATCTGCGTCGTGTGTTATGGGCTGGTGCGGCTGGTGCGGTAGAGTGGAAACGGCCATTTGAGCCGGCGGCGTTTATCCCTGGGCCATACGCGCGCGCGCCTGCTTTAGCCTGGCTAGAAGCGGCGGGGAGAGTCCAGCTTCGATTTCCGGCGTAATCAGGCCTGCCTCATCCAGGTCGTTGATGTGTGTCTCGTCCTTCGCTCGGAAGCTGGTGAGTTTCATCCGGACGAGGTCCGCCAACGGAATCAGTCGAATGCCTCGAATGGTGCGCGCAGGGGCGAATTCGGGGAAGAGCGGAAGCCCCTTTTCCCCGGCGAAGATCATATGTACGCCCCTGCGGGCGGACGGTTCCGTGACCCGGACCAGCCTGTCCAGTCCTGCGACGTACCGGTACTCGAGCCCAAACGACGGCATCGCCTGTGCGATTTTCGGCAGATCCTCGCGGCGGACGGCGATATCGATATCCCTGGTGAGGCGTCCGGCGTCCGGCACGGCTTCCTCGACATAGAGGTACGTGGCGAGTCCACCGACGACCCGATATTCGAGCCCGGCAGCGGCGAAGGCGGCCTCCACGCGATCCGCCAGGCTGAAGAGTTGTTGCGCGCGCTCCTCGAAGAAGGTATTTACAAATACCGGAATGGCAATACTTTCCGGATTATCTCACGGGCGCAATCGCGAGTTTCTTGACTTCCTGTTCTTCTGGTATGATTTGGGGTCCGGAACCTGTTTGCGCCGGATGGCGTCGAATCAGTTGCACCATTCGAATGGTTTGGCTATACTCCGCAAGTACCCCCTTGGAAACGGAGATACGAGGGGCCGACGCCCAGACAGCTGAGAAATGCGGTCGTGAAGCCTACATCTCAAACTTCAGAGTGGATAAGCAGGAGGCAACAAGTGGATCGAGTTTTTAGGATATTGATGGGGACGGCAATCATTGCTGCTTTCAGCCTGACGTCGGTTTTCGCCCAGGCGACACCAGCCCCAGCCGCCCCGCAGGGCCAGCCGGCAGCCCCGCAAAAGAACTGGAAGGACGCGGCTGAATACGATATGTATTCGGCTGTAGTAAAGGAGACGGATCCCAAGAAGAAGATCGCTCTCCTGAACGCATGGAAAGACAAGTACGCGACGACGGACTATAAGCTGGAGCGGCTCCAGCTTTATTTGAATGCCTACCAGCAGGCGGGCGATCTGCACAAGCTGGTAGATACGCTCAACGAGCTGATCGCGATGAACCCCAAGGACACGCTGCCGATGGGGGCGGTGATGTATTACGTGATGCTGCCGGCGTATGAGGCGGCGCCCACGCCAGGAACGCTGGACAACGCCGAGAAGGTGGCCAATTCCGCGTTGGCAAATCTCGACAACAAGCCCGCGAACGTCAAGGATGAGGACTGGGTGAAGGGCCGGAAGCAGTTGGAGGCTCTTTCGCACCAGACGCTGGGCTGGGTGGCGATGAATCGGAAGGATGCGCCGAAGGCCGAGGAAGAGTTCAAAAAGTCCCTGGAGATCGACCCGAACCAGGGGCAGGTGGACTATTGGCTGGCCGGCGTGCTGCGGGGGGAGAAGACACCCGAAAAGGTTTCCCAGGCGTTGTTTTTCTACGCGCGGGCCGCGACCTACGACGGACAGGGAGCGCTGACGCCGGAGGGCCGCAAACAACTGGACGAGTATCTGCATAAGGCATACAACAGCTATCACGGCCAGGACGACGCCGAACTGGACAAGCTGAAGACGATGGCGAAATCGCAGCCGATGCCAGCGGCGGACTTCAAGATCAAGACGGCCAATGAAATCGCGGTGGAAAAGGAAGAAGAGTTCAAGAAGAGCAATCCGCAACTGGCCTTGTGGATGGGCGTGAAGAAGCAGCTCACCGCAGCCGACGGCGCGCAATACTTCGAGTCACAGATGAAGGGGACGGCCGTTCCCCCGCTGAAGGGCAAGGTGATTTCGGCCAAGCCTGCCGTCCGCTCGAAGGAAATCGTGGTGGGAGTGGCGGACCCGAACACACCGGAGATCACGTTGAAGTTGGACACGCCGCTAAAGGGCAAGCCGGAACTGGGCGAGGAGATTGAATTTGAAGGCGTGCCTTCCGCATTCACGCCGGACCCATTCATGATCACGTTCGATGTGGAAACGGCGAAGATCAAGGGCCTGACGGTGAAAGCGGCGCCGGCGCCGGTGACGAAGAAGTCGGCCACGAAGAAGAAGGCCGGATAGTTTTTCTCCCAAAGCAAGCCGGGGCGAACAATGACCCAATGCCTCGGCTTGCTCCCTATCCTTACCTCTGCGATCTCTCCATCTGTTAAGATGAAGATAAGATCTCTGTCCTTTTTGGGATCCCAGTATTATGCCACTCTACGAATACAAGTGCGACCGTTGCGGCGATCTGTTTGAGGTCATAGAGAAATTCTCAGACGCTCCGCTCGAGGTGCACGAAGGCTGTGGCGGTCACGTGGAACGGCAACTGTCCGTCTCCGCGCTCCAGTTCAAAGGCACAGGCTGGTATGTGACCGACTACGCTCGCAACTCGGGCAACGGAAAGAGTTCGTCGCATAGCGAGAAGTCCGAGAAATCCGAGAAGAGCGAAAAGTCCGAGAAGAGCGAGAAGAAGGATAGCGGCTCCGGCGCTGCCAAGACCGAGTCTTCATCGTCTTCGTCCAAGCCTGCTTCCACCACGACAGCGGACAAGAAATAGCGGTTCGTCGCGGCGTCTGTTTCACGGCGAACCGGACAAATCCCGTCTTACGATCCAGCGACTGGCCGCCACCGCCACGAGGCAGGCAGCCAGGCCGGCGATGGCATCGGCCAGATAGTGGTAGCGCCCATACACCGTCGCGGTGGCGATCAGCACGGCCAGGATCAGCAAAAAGCGCCCTACCCACGGATGCTCGGGGAGTGAATCCGATCATCGCGAAAGCCGCGCCGAATGCTCCGGCCACGTGGGCGCTGGGAAAGACGCTGGTGTGGATGCCATAGCCGCCGAGCATCGACCAGTTCCACTGCCGGAAGATGGTAAGGAACGACGGGAAGTCCTGGCCGGGAAAGACGGTTCGCGGAGGCTCAGAGGGCCAGAGCGGAAATTGTACGTAGCAGAGCAGCACGCCCAGTATGAATGGGAACAGGAAGCGATCCACGCGCTTTCGCGGCGACGGTAGACATAGAGCATCGCGACGGAGAACGGCGCCAGCGTATAGACCAGAATGTACGCGATCTCGAGAAGGCCCGGCAGGATGGGACCGAAGATCTCGATCGCGCGGTGCACTCCCCAGTCGCGCAGCACGATGCGGTCCCAGCGGACGAAGATATTTTCCAGGCGGAAGGTATGGTGCGGCCGCGGCGAACCAGCCCATCTCGCGGTACGCAGAGTGGCATCAGTGCGAGAGGATACCAGTCGCGGACGATGCCGAGGAATTGGCCGTGGCGGAGGGAATCGGCGTAGGCCAGGAGCGCGAATCCCGCCAGGATTGTGAGGTTGAGCAGGGCGGTGACGGTTGGGATCGGAGGCCGGACCGGCAGCGCGAGGGCTAACACGGCTGTGTAGACGAAATAGGCTGAGAGCAGCCACTCGGATCGGCGCATTGAGTCACGGCGTCGACAAAAGTGTCGACGCGGCACGCCGCAGTGCGTGCGCCACCTCTTCCTGTGCTTGCGTCATTGCGGCGGAACTACCTCGCCGGGGCGGCGCAGCGTCGGCGGCTTGCGCTTTTTCTCCTGTGGAGCGGAGTCCGCATTCTGCTGCTGGTCGTCGGTCTTCTTCTCTCCTGATCCTTGGTGCCGCGTCATCGACTCCAGTTCCTTCTGCTCCTTCTCTTCCTTGGCCTGCCACGGCGGCCGCGCGCGTGCCGAGGTCCTGCTTGGCCAGATCGAGACTGTCGCTGGTGGTATCGATGGCCTGCCTCAGGGCGAATTCGTAGCGGCCGACGTCCTTCGGCTGGCTGTCGCGGATCTTTTCCAGCACCGGCCAGCATATCGGCTTCGCCGGATTGCACCGCCGCCAGGCCGACCTTGATGTCGGCCTTATGCTTGAGCGCGTCGTCCACCACGTCGTCGATGGCGTCGATGATGTGCGAGTAGTCGTCGAGCGCGTCGTGCACCAGGATGGAGCGGCCGGCCTTGTCCTTGGCGAGCATGCTCTTCACCAGGTCCATGCGCTGCTTGGCGAAGTGGACGTAGAGCTTGAGCCGCGCGTTGGGATCCTGCGAAGTCTCCCGGATCTGGTCGGCCTCGTCGGCGGTGAGAAAGTCGCGCTCCGCCGCCAGCGGCAGCGCCAGCATGCGCACAAAGCAAAAGCATTTTCATTTGTGTTTGCCCTCCATGATCCCCATGAGGAGGTCGTCGTGGACCTGCTGCACCTTGGTCCGCAACGCATCCAGCATGGGCCGGTCGGCCACATTCATTTCATCCTGAAACGCCTCGATCTTCTTGAGCAGGGCGCGCGTTTCGATCTCGGCGTGCTTGAAATATTTCGGATTCTTGCGCGGATTCTTCCCGGTCTCCTTGAGCGAGCTCTCGCGCCAGATCGCACCGATTCGCCCGACTTCGGCGATCAGCGGCTGCCACCTTCGCGTTCTCGCCGCTGCCGTATGCCGAGCGCGCCTCCTTGAGCAGGTCCGCCGGCATTGTCCAGCGCCAGCTTGGAGCGCTTTTCCAGATTCGGCTCGGCCTTCACCTGGGCGAGGTCGGCGCGCAGAAGGCGGCCGGACGCCAGGGCCAGCAGCAGAATCGGCATGGCGAGTCGCGCGGTCACTTCTTTTCCAGCTCCCTCTGAATGATACGCGCACGCTGCCGCGCCTTGAACTCCTCGTCGGGATTCTTGCCCTGGCTGACGGCCAGGAATTTCTGGTAATTCTCCAGCGCCGGCTTCAGATCGTGCAGCTTGTCGTAGATGATGGCGTGGAAATAGTAGTTGGCCGGCGTGCTCTTCGCCAAGCTGGCGGGCGCGGTCGAGCGCGTCCAGCGCCTCGGGATATTTCTGCAGCCAGGTACAGCATGCCGGCCAGATCGTTCCAGGCCGCGGCGGACTGCGGATTGCGCTTGACGGCTTCGGCGAACTGCTGCGCGGCGGCCGGATACTGCTTCAGGTCGCGCAGCACGCGCCCGTACATCATGCGCACGTCGATATTTTCGGGATCGGCCATCACGGCGGCCTGAAACAGCGGCGCGGCTTTATCGAGCTGATGATTGAACTGGTAGGCCGCGGCCAGCGCCACGCGGTTGGCTGGAGTCGGATCCTTCTGGATATGCCTGTTCCAGGCCGGGAATGGCTTCGGCGTACTTCTTGCTTTCGAGCAGCAGCTCGCCCAGCCGTTCCTGGGCCGCCGGGATTCTCCGGAAACTGGCGATAGATGGCGACTGCTTCCTCGGGCTGCTTGTCCTTCTCGTAGAGGGAAGCGAGTTCGAGCAGCGCGTCCTTATAGGACGGATCGAGCTCGGCGGCTTTACGGAAATGCGGGGCGGCGTCGTCCAGATGATTCTGGCGGGCCTCGGCGTGGGCGAGGCCCAGCTCGACTCCCGGCCGATTTCGGATTGATCTCGGCGGCGGCCTGGTACTCCTGCTCCGCCTTTGCGTTATCCCCGACGGCAAGCAGCGCTTCGGCCAGGTAGAATCGCGGCCGGTACTCTTTGGGCTTCTTTTCCACTGCCTGCTGCAGATAGGGCACGGCGGCCTCCGCCTGCTTTTGACGCAGCAGCAGGATGCCGAGGTTCAATTGCGCTTCGTAAAGGCCGGGCTTGAGTTCCAGTACCTTCTTGTACTCGGCGATGGCATCGGCATCCTTCTGGAGCATGCTTTGGGCCAGCGCCAGGTGGAAGTGAGCGGTGTAGTCGGTGGGATCGGCAGCGATGGCTTTGCTGAAATCCTGCGCGGCTTCTTCGTACTTCTGCGCTTCCAGGGCTTTACGGCCTTCCTCGTTGAAGTCAGCACCTTGTAACAGAAGCAACGCGAGGCCAGTGGCGGCAGCCGCATACATGATTTCATTTTATCGCCGAGTGCCTTACGCAGATACCGGCCGGTGTAGGAGCCCTCGATACGCGCGATCTCTTCCGGCGTGCCCGGCGCCGACCACGTAGCCGCCGCGGTCGCCGCCTTCCGGGCCCAGATCGATGACCCAGTCGGCGGCTTTGATCACGTCCAGGTTGTGCTCGATCACCAGCAGGCTGCCGCCGTTCTCGATCAGCCGCTGGAAGGCCGCCAGCAGCTTGGCGATGTCGTCGAAGTGCAGGCCGGTGGTGGGCTCGTCGAAGATGAACAGCGTGCCCTCGCAGGAGGCCTGCGCCAGGTGCGCGGCCAGCTTGACGCGCTGCGCCTCGCCGCCGGAGAGCGTGGTGGCCGATTGGCCCAGCCGCAGGTAGCCGAGCCCGACCTCGGCCAGCACCTTGAGCTTCGCCACCAGGCGCGGCGCGCCGCGGAAGAACTCCATGCGCCTGCGTCCACCGTGAGCTGCAGCACTTCGTGGATGTTGCGGCCGTTGTAGCGGATATCCAGAATGCCGCTCTTGTAGCGCGTGCCCTTGCACTCGTCGCAGATCAGCTCGACATCGGCCAGGAACTGCATCTCGACGGTGACGGTGCCGTCGCCCTGGCAGGTCTCGCAGCGGCCGCCGGGGATGTTGAAGGAGAAATGGCCGGCGGTGTAGCCGCGCCGCTCGGCCTCTTTGGTGGAGGCGAAGAGGCCGCGGATGAGGTCGAAGGCCTTGATGTAGGTGACCGGATTCGAGCGCGGCGTGCGGCCGATGGGCGACTGGTCGACCATCACGGTCTCGCGGATCAGCTCGGCGCCGATCGACTTTGCGGCAGGTGACCTCGGCGAGGCCGATCGCGACTCTTCGGCATCCTCGTCTCCGGACTCGGCGCGTCTCGCGGCTGGCCTTGTGCATGCGCTTCGAGCGAGCGGAAGATGACGTCGTGCACCAGCGTGGATTTGCCCGAGCCGGAGACGCCCGTGATCACCACCATCATGCCCAGCGGGATGGCCACGTCGATATTCTTCAGGTTGTGCACGCGCGCGCCGAGGAAGCGGAGCGCGCGCTTGCGGATCGAACGTCGCGCGGCGCGCGCGGCCGGCTCACCTCGAGCTCGCCGCGCAGATAGCGGCCGGTGAGCGAGCCGTTGCGATCTGCGAGCAGATCGGCGATAGGTGCCCTGATAGATGATCTTGCCGCCGTTCTCGCCGGCGCCGGGGCCCAGGTCGATGATGTGGTCGGCCGAGCGCATCACGTCGGCATCGTGCTCCACCACCAGGATGGTGTTGCCGAGATCGCGCAGTTCCTCCAGGATGTGGATCAGGCGGCCGGTGTCGCGGCTGTGCAGCCCGATGGACGGCTCGTCGAGCACGTAGCAGGCGCCCACCAGGCGCGAGCCGAGGCAGGTGGCGAGCTGGATGCGCTGCGCTTCGCCGCCGGAGAGCGTGGAGGCCAGGCGGTCGAGCGTCAGGTATTCCAGGCCGACGTCGTTCAGGAATTTCAGCCGCTGGCGGATTTCGACCAGGATCTTCTCGGCGATGGCGGTTTCTTCGGGCGACAGCGCGAGGCTGTCGAAGAACTGCCTGCGCCTCTTCGATGTTCAAGCGGCACCAGCTCGCCCAGGTTCTTGCCGCCCACGCGCACGTAGAGCGCTTCCTTGCGCAGGCGCGCGCCGCGGCACTCCGGACAGAGCGCGTAGCCGCGATACCGGCTCAGGAAGACGCGCACGTGCAGCTTGTATTTCTTGGTCTCGAGGAAGTCGAAGAACTTGCGGACGAAGCGATAGACCTGCTCCTGCTCGTCCGCGGTCAGCTCGCAGAACGGGACGTCGAAGCGCAGCTTGTCCTTCGCGGTGCGGCTGCAGATTGCCCAGCCACGACTTGCCCTTCGGCTTGGTCCACGGCTCGACCGCGCCCTCGTCGAGCGTGAGGTCCTGTGTCGGGGATGACCAGGTCCATGTCGAAATCGATGGTGTTGCCGAAGCCCTGGCAGCGCGGGCAGGCGCCCATCGGGCTGTTGAAGCTGAACAGCGCCGGCTCGGGTTCGACGAACGCCATGCCGCAGGTCTTGCACTCGAACTTCTCGCTGAAGCGCAGCCGCTCGCCGCGACGCCGCGTTCTCGAAGATCACTTCGCCCGACTTCGCGATAGCAGATCTCGACGGTGTCGACCAGGCGCTGGTGCAGGTCCGGGCGAAATCGCGATGCGGTCGACCAGGACGAAGAGCGGCTGCGCGAAATCGATATCCAGCAGCGATTCGGGCGTCGAGAATTCGAAGGTGCGGCCGTTCTGGAAGAGGCGGTTGAAGCCCTTCTTGCGCAGGTCGAAGAGGTGATCGCGCAGCGCCTGCGTGTTCGGGATGCGCTTCGCGATTGACGGGAAACAGCGCATACCAGCGCGAGCCTGCAGGCTCGGCCAGCATGCTGCGCGGCCACCTGGTCGACGGTATCCTTGCTGCACGCGCACGTCGCAGTTCGGGCACCAGGTCTGGCCGACGCGGGCGTAGAGCAGGCGCAGGAAATCGTAGCACTCGGTGGAGGTGGCGACGGTGGAGCGCGGGTTGCGCGTGGTGTTCTTCTGGCGGATGGCGACGGCGGGGGCGATGCCGTCGATGTCCTCGACGTCGGGCTTTTCCATGCGCTCCAGGAACTGCCGCGCGTAGGCGGAGAGCGATTCGACATAGCGGCGCTGGCCCTCGGCGTAGATGGTGTCGAAGGCCAGCGACGACTTGCCGGAGCCGGAGACACCGGTAATGACGGTCAGCTCGTTGTGCGGGATGGAAAGCGAAATGTTCTTAAGATTGTGGACCCGCGCGCCGCGGATCCGGATGAAATCTTGCACTGGTATTTTTAGTATAACAATGGAACCGCAGATGCACGCAGATGGACACAGATTAGGAATTGTTTTATCTGAGTTTATCTGTGTTCATCTGCGGTTCCAATTTCGGCAGAAGCCTGTACAAGGTCGCGCGGCTGATACCCAGGATTTCGGCTGCGCGGACGCGATTGCCGCCCACCTGGTCGAGCACCTTGCGGGCGTGGCGGCGGCCCAGTTCGTCGAGCGTGAGCATGCCTTCGTCCGTGTGGCCGGCTTCGGCGGCTTGGGTGCGCAGGCGTTCGGGGAAGTCGCGGATATCGACCACTTCGCGGTCGGCCATCATGCAGCCGTAGCCGAGAATGTTCTCCAGCTCGCGCACGTTGCCGGGCCAGGAGTAGCGTGCCAGCAGCGTCTGGGCACGCCGGGTCACGCCTCGCACCGGCTTCTTGTATCTTGCGGCGAAGGCTTCGATGAAGTGGCGCTCGAGCAGCGGCAGATCTTCCTTGCGCGGTCACCAGCCGCGGTAGCTGGATCTCCACCATCGAGAGACGGTAGTAGAGGTCGTCGCGGAACTGCTTTTGCGATACCAGCAGGCGCAGATCGCGATTCGTGGCCGCCACCACCCGGACGTCCACCTTGCGCGCGGCGGGCGAGCCTACGCGCTGCACCTCCTGATTCTGCAGGACGCGCAGGAGCTTGGCCTGCGCCGCCAGCGGCAATTCGCCGATTTCGTCCAGGAACAACGTGCCGCCGCTGGCAAATTCGAAGAGGCCGGCGCGATCCTGCGCGGCTCCGGTGAACGCTCCCTTGACGTGGCCGAACAGCTCGCTTTCGAACAGCGTCTCGACAATCGCGGTGGCATTGCAGACGACAAAGGGCCGGTGCCACACGGGCTCAGCCGGTGCAGCGCTTTCGCCACCAGTTCCTTGCCGGTGCCGGTCTCGCCAGTGATCAGCACGGTGCTGAAATGCGGCGCTACGCGGCGGATGCGCGCATAAACATCCAGCATCAGCGGGCTGCGGCCCACCATGCCCTCGAACTGATAGGCGCGCGACGAGCTGCTGATCGAGCTGCATGGTGCGGCTGCGCTCGCGCGCGTCCGCCAGCCAGTGATCGATCTGGCTTTGCAGCTTTCCGATTAAGAGCGGCTTGGTGAGGTAATCGCAGGCGCCGCGTTGAATCGCCTCAACGGCCGATTCCACGGAGTACTGGCTGGTCATGACGAACACGGTCGCGCCGGGATCGTATTCCAGGATGCGGTCCATGGCATCGAGGCCGGCGGTTTCCACGTCGAGCAGAACGATTTCCGGCTGCTCCCGCGTCACTTTCTCCAGGCAGGATTCGGTGTCGCCGGCGGTCAGGATGCGGACGTCGTCCTGGTTGACTCCCGCCGCAACCGTCTCGATTGTCGCCAGGTCGCGGTCGACCACGAGCAGTTTGATAGCCTCGTTCACTAATGAGTATATCGGCCGGAGATACTAGACCTTTAGTGCCAGGTGGTTGATCAGCCGACGTCTTTGGCTGCCTCTTTTGGCGAGGTTCCGTCGGGATCGTTGGCCTTGGCGCCTTTCGGCGCTTTCACCGGACCATGCAGCAGCGGATCGTTGGTGCGCATGCATCCAGCGGTCGAGACGGCCGCGCATGTCCCGCAGCGACCGCGGCTGAGGCGGGGTCGGCGGCGACGTTGCGCCTTTCGTTGGGATCGAACATCAGGTCGTAGAGCTGCTCGGCATCGACGTTGCGGTCGCGCCAGCCGTTGTCCAGCCAGACGGTCTTGCTGAGGCCGTCGTCGCAGTTGGGCAGGTTGGGATGGCGGCGGCCGTCGTAGTGGCGGATGTACTTCCAGCGCCCGGTGCGGACGGCGCGCTTGGGCTCGTAGGCCGCGTGGTAGTTCACCTCGGCGAAGATCTCCTCGTTGATCTCCTTGGCGCTGCCGCGAACCAGCGGCATCATCGACTTGCCTTCGAGCCACGCCGGGTGCTCGATGTCCAGCAGATCGCAGAGGGTGGGGAAGATATCGATGTGGGAGACCATGGCGTCGCACACCTTGCCGCCGGAGAATCCGCCGGGACCGCGCATGATCAGCGAGACGCCCATGCCGTGATCGAAGAGATTGCACTTCATGTCCGGGAAGGCGATGCCGTGATCGGTGGTGGAGATGACCAGCGTGTTGGCAGCCAGGCCGCTCGATTCGAGCGCCTGCGAGGACCAGTGCCCACGCCTTCGTCCATGCACGCGCGCGCTGGCCTTGAAGGCGGCGATATCGGCGCGGGTCTCCGGCGTATCGGGGATGGGGCGCGGGCGGCAGGCAGAAGCGCGGATCCTCCTGCGGGCCGGGCTTGCGGAACTCGCGGTGCGTTTCGAAGAAGCCGACATCGAGGAAGAACGGCGTCTTCGGCGGGTGCGTCAGAAATGCGGCGGCGGCCGGCGCTACGTCCTCCACGTGATTGCCTTGGATGCTCCTGCACCTTGTCGTAGCCGATGATGTTGGGATCGCGGGCGATGTGCTGCAGTCCGATCAGCTCGGAGTAATATCCGGCGGCGCGCAGGGTGTGGGCGATGTGGCGCTTGTAATCGGTGAGGGAGAATCCGCGGTGCGCCAGGCCGAGCATGCCGTTCGAGTGCGGGCACTGGCCGGTGAGCAGGCTGGCGCGGCTGGGCGAGCAGGTGGGCGCGGCGTTGAACGCGCTGGCGGAACAGCATGCCGCCTTCGGCCAGGCGCTGCAGGTTCGGCGCGGGCACGGCGTGCCCGTAGGGCTGCAGATAGCGGCCGGTGTCGTGGGAGTGAATGTAGATGATGTTGGGCCGCGGCCGGCGAGGTCTGGGCGAGCGCGTTCGCCGCGGCTCCCGCGGCTATCGAGCCGAGAAAGCTGCGGCGGGGCAGAGGTTCGGTTGGCATAACTGTATTATGCATGGCGGAGCGGACGGAGGTTTTCAAGCCCGCGTTTCTCAAACCTGGCGGTCAGTGGCGCTGGCCTTTGTAGTCGACAAACAAGTCGGGAAATTCCTTCTTCAGAGCGCTAATCTTGGGGCGATCGCAGACCTGAATGTAAGGATTGTCGGGATTCTTCAGCGCGTAATCCTGGTGGTATTCTTCGGCCCGATAGAATCGCTGTAAGGGCGTGACTTGCGTAACAATGCGTTTCGAGAAGACCTTTGCCGCATCGAGTTGGGCAATGTAGGCGGTGGCCAGGCGTTTCTGCTCCTCATTGGCGTAGAAGATGGCCGATCGATACGAGGTTCCCACATCGGGTCCCTGCCGGTTCAGCTCGGTCGGATCGTGAGCTACCGCGAAATAAACGCGAAGGAGCTGGCCGTAGGTAATGCGCGAAGGGTCATAAGTAACTTCGACCGATTCGGCATGCCCGGTAGTCTCGGTGACTACCTGCCGGTAGGTGGCTGTTTCGGCGGTTCCCCCGGAGTATCCTGCCGCTGTGGCAATCACTCCCTTCACTCTTTGAAAGACCGCCTGCACGCCCCAGAAACAGCCGCCCGCAAAGACCGCGGTCTGTTTGCCCGGATTCGTCGCGAGCGGCGCATCGAGGTCCGGTGGCGGAATCGGGCCTTTCGAAGCGCCTTCAGCCGCGCTCACAAGCAGCCACGCCAGAATTGCAAAAGCGCAAAAGCCGGTCGATCGTTGTGGTGCCATACAGACTTCATCTCTTCTTCTATTATCGGCTACCCTTTATGATCCGGCGGAATGCACGGGCGGTATTTAACATTTTCGGCGTGCCGCGGGAGAAAACGCGCCCACAAGGATCGGCGATTTCCGCCGTGCGATCATGGGGCGTGCTCGGGCGGACTGTCTGGTGGGCGTGCTGGCTGGCTTGCGGCCTGACGGCGGGCGAGACGGGTGTCTCGATCGCGGACTTCGAGGGCGCGAACCCGCTCGCGGGGTGGACTTTTTCCAACGATCCCGACTTTACGGGCGCGTCCGGATCGCTTGCCGCCGGGGCAGGCCACACCGGGCGGGGCGCCGTGCTGGAATACCGGTTCGCTTGCGGTGCGGGCCGTTGCGGCGGCGCGGTCGCGGCCCTATGGACCTCTGCCCAGCCGGTTGCGGTGAAGCGCAAGGGGGCGGTCTCGCTGTGGATCCGGGCGGCGCCCGAGGTGAAGACTACGCTGCTGGTAAAAGACAAGGGCGGGACCACGCGGCGGTATCCGTTCGAAGTGACGACGCTGGAACATCCCGGCGGCGACTGGCGGCAGGTGGTGATTCCGCTGTCGGCAAAATCCACCGGATACGGGGATGAGGACCACAACGGAGGGCCCGGCCGCCGCATTGTTTCGATTGGGATTCTGGCCGAGGCCCGTTATCCGCAGGCGATGCGCGGCAGCGTGGCGTTCGACGACTTGCGGGTGCTGGAATCGCCGGATACCAGCTTTGCGCTGCGAGCCGGGATGCCGATTGCGGCGGCGCCGCCGGGCTCGGCACAACTCGGGGCGCGGCTGGGCGTCAATATCCACACGCTGGGCGACGAGCATCTGCTGGACGTGGCGCACGAGGCGGGATTCCGTTTCGTGCGCGCCGACCTGCAGTGGCGGCAGGTGGAACGAAACGGGCGGTATCGCTTCTTTGCCTACGACCGGCTGCTGCGCGGCCTGGAGGCGCGCGGGATGGGCGCTCTGTTTATCCTCGATTATGGCCATCCGCAGCACGGGGGCGATCCGCCGCGGAGCCCGGACGACGTCGCCGCTTTCGCCCGGTACGCGGAGGCCACCGCGGCGCACTTCAAAGGCCGGAACGTGCGCTACGAAGTCTGGAACGAACCGAACATCGAGCAGTTCTGGAAGCCGCAGCCAAGTGCCCGGGAGTACGCGGCGCTGTTGCTGGCAGCGGCGGCGGCGATCCATCGGGCGGACCCGGCGGCACGGGTGGCCAGCGGCGGGCTGGCGAAGATGGACCTGCCGTTTCTGGAAGCGACGATCGCGGCGGGCGGCGCCGCGGAGGTAAATGCGGCGGGCGTGCATCCATACCGCAAGTCGGGTCCGGAGAGCGTGGCGGCGGAACTGCCGGTGCTGCGGCAACTGCTGGCGCGCACGGTGGGGGACAAGGTGGAGGTCTGGGATACGGAATGGGGATACGCGTCCTACGATTACTTTTCGCAGAACGTGCATGGGGACGGCCACAGCGCGGCGGGGCGCAAGCGGCAGGCCGTGCTGGGCGCGCGCGAGGCGTTGACCGTGTGGGCGCTGGGCCTGCCGGTGGCCGTGTGGTACGACCTGCGCGACGACGGCGACGATCCGCGGAATCCGGAACACAACTACGGCTTGCTCGATGCGAAGGGCGGCGATAAGGAGGCGATGCAGGCGATTCGCACGCTGACAGGGATCGCCGCCGATCATACCTATGGGGGAATGGTCCAGGATGTGCCCGACGGGGTGCACGCCATGCGCCTGGACGGCGGCGCGGACCACGTGTTCGCGGTCTGGAGCGAACAGCCGGACGCGCGCATCACGGTAGGGATTCCAACGGCAGGCTTTGTCTCAGCCACGAATCTGACTGGCGAGCCGGTGAAGACGAAGGGCGGCCACGGCGAAGCGGAGATCGCGCTGGGGGAGAGCGAGGGTCCGGTTTATATCAGCTTCACTGCCCGATAGGGGTGCGGGGCATTGCTCTACCCTGCGCACGATATAATGTTGCTCACGCGAGGGAAGTTATGTCCGGTTCCATCCCGCAACGGATCGCCAGGTATGAAATCCGGCGCGAGATAGGCCGGGGCGGTTTCGGGAGCGTTTACGAAGCCTACGATCCCACGGTAGGCAGACGTGTGGCATTGAAGGTGTTGGCTCCCACCGGAACCGACCCGGAAGTGCTGGCGCGGTTCCGCAACGAAGCCAACTCCGCAGGAAATCTTCACCACAAGAATATCGTCACGATTTACGAATTCGGCCAAGAGAATGGGGTGCCCTTCATCGCCATGGAGTATCTGGAGGGGGAGGATCTCCAGCAGATCATTGAGACCGGCCGCCAGCTCAGCCTCCTGGAAAAGGCTCGCATCATGACAGAGGTCGCCGAAGGCCTCGGGTATGCGCACGCACATGGCGTGATCCACCGTGATGTGAAGCCGGGCAACATCAGAATCGAACCCGATGGCGGCGTCAAGATCATGGATTTCGGCATCGCCCGGCTGGTGCGCCAGGACAGCAGTCGTCTCACACAGGCCGGCTATGTAATTGGAACCGTATCCTACATCGCGCCGGAAACGCTGGCGGGCGAAGACTCGGGGGCCCTGGGCGACATTTTCGCGTATGGCGCGGTCTACTACGAGCTGCTCTCGGGCAAGAATCCGTTTGCGGCGCCTGATATCCGCGCGATGATGTACAAGATCATGCAGGCCGAGCCGGAGCCGCTCACCGCGATCGTCCCGGGCTGCCCCGAGGGGCTGGAAAAGCTCATCGGCCGGGCGCTTGCCAAGGACCCCAAGCTGCGGTATCAGAGCATGGAGGATCTGCTGTTCGATTCCGAACCGATCCTGCTCAATCTGCGTCGGCAGGTGGGCGTGGAAGCAATCATGGCGGCGCAATCCGCTTTTTATTCCGGGGATTTCGACGCTGCCATGTCTGCGATACGCCAGGGGATCCAGTTCGATCCTACGAATAAAAAGGCGCGGGAACTCTATCGGACGATTCAGGAGAAGGTCCAAAAGCAAAGCTCGCGCGAAAAAGTGCAGGCGCTTATTGCGGAGTCCGCGGCGCTTGAGGCGCACGGGGATTTCACCGCCGCCCGGGAGATGCGTGAATCGGCCGGGAAACTGGATCCGTCGGACCCTTCGATCCAGCAACTCTTGCGGGAGGTTGAGGAGAGGAAGCAGTCACTGGAGGCCAAGGCGCGGGCGCCGGCGCCAGCCCGATCGGAGCCGGCGGCGGCGGAACCGCCCCAGCAACCGAGTCCATCCGGGACCGATGACGGCGCCACGCGGCTCTTCTCGACGCGGCCGGAGGCTGCCCCGGCGCCTGAGCCCGCTCCTGCGGCCGCACCGGCCAGCAGCGAAGGGACCACACTATTCGCTTTGCCGCGACCGGGTTCGGAGCCCGAGGGTTCCCGTGAGGGTTCATCTTCAGGCCAGGAACAGGCGCCTTCCGATATTGTGCTGACCGTCTCAGAGTGCGCCGACCCGGCATCGCTAGGCAGCAAGATAGCCTTGCAACAGTTTCCGTTCACGATCGGCCGCCGCGGCGACTGGAATCTGCCGTCCGATCCGGCAATTTCCGCCAGGCACGCCGAAATCGATTACCAGCAGGGCGGATTCTTTATTCGCGACCTCGGCAGTTCCAACGGAACCTTTGTCAATGGCCGCCGGCTGCCCGCTTTGCGCCAGGAAGTGTTGTTGTTCGGCGCTCGCATCCTGCTTGGATCGAACACCGAATTGGTTTTCGGCGCAGGCAAACTGGAGGAAATACCAGACCTGCAGGGTCAGCTCGTAGGCAATCGCTTCAAGCTGCTGGAGAAGCTCCACTCCAGCACGAAGTCGGTTCTGTACCTGGCTCGCGACGAAAACCTCGAGCGGCAAGTCGTCGTCAAGTTGCTTTCTCCCAGCCTGGCTCACCACTCCGGCTACCGGGAACAGTTCGCGCGCGAGGCGCATACCGCCAGCCTGCTGCGGCACGCTCATATCTGCCAGGTGCTGGACTACGGCGAGCTGCGGCTGGGCGATCCGGCGCCGGGAATCCGTTCCGCCTACGTGTGCATGGAATACCTGCCGGGCGGCAGCCTGCAGCGGCGGTTGAACCAGACCGAAGCCATTCCGTTGGAACGGATCGTCCGCTGGCACGAGACGGTTGCCCAGGCGCTCGCTTATGTACACGGGCGGGGCGTGATCCACGGGGGCATCAAGCCCACGGCGGTCGTATTCGACGCCGAGGAGAACGCATATCTCACCGACTTTGCGTTCGCCACCAGGCAGGGCGAGGGGGACCGGAACGTCGTACTGGGAGCGCCGGCATTCCTTGCCCCCGAACAATGGGAGGGCGCCGATCCGGTGCCGGCCACGGATCAGTATTCACTGGCCGTATTGTTTTACTGGTTGCTTGCCGGAATCCCGCCGTTCGAAGGCCAGGAACATTTCGCGGTCCGCAAGCGCAATCTACAGCGCGGGCCGGAACCGGTGCACATTGTGGCGGCGCAAAACGGACGGCCGCCGGTGCCGGCGGCGGTCTCCCCGGTTTTCCAAAAGGCGCTGGCGGTGGGCGCCGGCGAACGTTTCGCGGGCACGGTGGAATTCTCTGCTGCCTTTCGATCGGCCTTGACCACGCCCGCCTCGACACGCTCGGGACCGCCCTCCGTCTTTATCAGCTACCAGCGCGCCGCCAGCTCCGCGTGGGCGCTGCTGCTGAAAAGAGAGATGGAACGTGAGCAAGGGTTTCAGGTATTTGTGGACGCGGAGCAACAGGACAGCACCGGGAACTTTCCCCTCAAGCTGCAACGCAGGATCGAGCAGTGTGATGTCTTCATCTGTCTGCTGGCCGATTCCACGCTGGCATCCGACTGGGTAAGACAGGAGATCCGCCTGGCGTGGGAAACCGGAAAGCCGATGATTCCGGTATTCCAGGAGAGTTACCGCGATCCCACGGATTTGCGTGCGGCGGAACCCTTCATTCAGGAACTGCTTACTTACGAAGGCGTCAAACTGCTCGACCGGCAGAATATTTACTTCGATGCGGCGATTCAGGCTTTGATCGTATCGGCGCGGCGCTCGATCGAGACCGCTGCCGCGCGGGGGCCTGTGTCGCGCCGGACGGATGAAAGTTCCGAGCGCGGGTTCAGCGCGGGACCTTCGCCTCCAGCTTCCAAGAGCTTCGGCCAGTGGCTGAAGGCACTCCTGCGCTCCTGGCTGGGCTAAGATCGGGACCGGTGGGACGCAAAGCGACTGGCGGTGCTGAGGAGGCTCCGCCGGGAACTACCTGGCGACACCGCACCGCGCTGTCGCGCCCGGTGCCAAAGCGCGGCAAGTCGAACTTACCTCCTTTGTGTCGGGTGTCGAGCCCCTTATCATTTGCATCGGTCCGCACCGTGTGATATCCACTAGCACAAGAGGCCACAACCATGACAGCTACGGTGTACCGGATCGGCGCGGCCCTGGCCGCGATTTCAGCTACTCTGATCTTTACTTCCTGTTCGAGCGACAGCGGGCCGCAGCAGGGAACGCCCGCCTACGACTGGGCGGCGGCCAAACAGACCTTCGCCGCGGGGGACTATGCCAAGACCGTGGATAACCTGGACAAGGTGACGGCCTCGGATAATGAGTTCACCGCCAAGGCGCGCCCTTGGCTGCTGGTGCTTACCTCCGGCATAGCTCGCGGGAACATGGAACTGGCGGACCGTTACGAAACGGGCGCCCGGGCCAACAAGTCCGATTCCAGCTTTCGCAGGAACATGAGCGCATATCGGACCCAGGCCAGCCAGGCGTCGCTGCACTTCGCGGAAGTGCTCGCCGTTTTCCAGAAGGGCAAAGACGAGAGCGTGCCCCTGGCATTCTCCTTTCCGACCGGAAGCGCTTCGCCGCCGCTGATGCTGACGAAGATCGCGAGCGGCGTCGCGCCGACGCCGGCCGACGCGGATGCGGCGCAGAAGCAGAATATCGAGCGCACCGTTTTGCTATCCGCTTGCGCGGCCGCCGGCGCTCCCGACGATACTGCCAGGGCGGCGGAGATCCTGAAGACTCCCGATGCGAAGGTGCCGCGGGCGGTGTTCGTGACCGCGATGGCGAACGCGCTGTACGATGAATCGTCGCTTTACGGCCGGCAGAAACTGGACGATCCGGAGAAGATGAAAATCTTCTGCACACGCTCCCAGGAAGCTCTGAAAACGGTGCCGGAGTCGAAGGAAACGAAGGCGCTGAACGAAAAGATCGAGAAGGCGCTGAAAGCGAAGTAACGAATCGCGCGATGATGGTGGCGTGGAAGACCAATTCGTCCTGGATTTCGCGCCGCGCCGGCGCGTGGTTGGCGTCAGCGAGCTGAATGCCGCCATCCGCGACCTGCTGTATCGCGAGTTTCAGGATATCTGGGTGGCGGGCGAAATCTCCGGGCGTGAAGCTGGCGCCCAGCGGTCATTATTACTTCACACTCAAGGAACTGGACTCGCAGTTGCGCTGCGTGATGTTCCGCTCCGCGCACCGCTATTTGAAGTTCAAGCCGCAGGACGGGCTGGCGGTGCTGGCGCGCGGCCGCCTCGACGTCTACGAAGCGCGCGGCGAATACCAGTTGCAGGTGGAGTTGCTGGAGCCGCAGGGCCACGGGGCGCTGCAGCTCGCCTTCGAGCAGCTCAAGAAAAAGCTGGCGGCGGAAGGTCTGTTCGAGGCCGCCCGCAAGCGGCCGCTGCCGAAGTATCCGCGGCGCATCGGCATCGTGACTTCGCCGCGCGGCGCGGTGATTCAGGACATGCTGAATATTCTTTCGCGGCGCTTTCCGGGCCTGCACATCCGGCTGTATCCGGCGCTGGTGCAGGGCGAAGGCTCGGTGGAGGACGTCTGCCGCGGCTTGCAATACTTCAGCCGGTCCGGCTGGGCGGACGTGGTGATTGTGGCGCGCGGCGGCGGATCGCTCGAAGATCTGTGGACCTTCAACGAAGAAGCGGTGGCGCGGGCGATCGCGGCTTCGAAGCGTGCCCGTGGTCTCCGCGGTAGGGCACGAGACCGATGTCACGATCGCCGATTTCGTGGCGGACCTGCGCGCTCCCACGCCTTCGGCCGCGGCGGAGCTGGTGATCTGCACGCGCCAGGAAGCTGATGGACCGGATCGACGCCGGCCACGCCAAACTGGTGCAGGCCCTGCGTTACGGGTTGGCGATGGCGTCGAGGCGGCTGGGCCAGCGCGGCATCGATCGGGCCACGTCGCTACTCGATCGCGCGATCGGGCGGCGTTTGCAGCGGATCGACGAACTGGATTACCGGCTGCGGGAAGGAATGCGGGCGCGCATCGAGGAATCGAGGCGGCGCGAGCGTGCGCTGGAATCGCGCCTGCGCTACTTCGACGTGCGGCCGCGGCTGGCGTCGGATCGGCGGCGGCTGGATGCGGCGGAGTCGAAGGCCGGGCAGATTGTGCGGCTGCAACTCGCGCGGCGGATCGGGACGCTTGATGGGCTGGCGGGCAATCTGTCGCAGTTGAGCCCACTGCGGAATTCTGCAGCGCGGCTACGCGATTGTCAGCAAGGAAGAGGGCGGGATTGTGAAGCGGAGTGCCGAAGCCCCACCCGGGACGCAGGGTTAAGATCCTGCTGGCGGAGGGCCGGCTGGGCGCGGAAGTCAATCGCTCCGAATAGAGCCGGACGCTAATTCCCCATGCGCCAGGGCGAGAACTCCGGCCACTTCTTCAGCTCGTCCAGCGCCCACTTGGGCGACTTGTCCGTGTGGCAGGTATTGCACGAGTTCGGCATCTTGAGCTTTTCCGTCAGCGCCGGCGAGATGAACCGGAACGTGTGGCTGCGCACCATCACGTCGCCGAGCGTCGTCTCGATCTTCGGCATGTGGCAGGCGACGCACTCGTTGCCGGTGCTGCCGGCCTTGTGATGCGTGTGCTGCTCGATGGTGGCGGTGTGCGGTCCGTTGGGCGACTTCGGGCCGTGGCACTCCAGGCACATGACGCTGGCCGGCTTCAGCAGATCGGCGTCGTTCGCCGTGCCGTGGACGTCGTGGCAACTGAAGCAGGTGACGCCGCGCGTGTACATCACGCTCTGAGACGAAGTCGTTGCCCTGCATCCGGTTCTTGTGCGCGGTGCCGTCGGCGAAGTGCGTGAAGGTGGTCTCGCCGAGCTTGTGCTCCTCCAGCTTCCAGAAATCCTTGCAGGTTCGCCGCCGACGTGGAAACCCGACCGGCCAGTCGTAGTACTTGCCCTGCGATCGGATTCGTCAGCGGCTGGCCCTGCGAGTGGCACTGGATGCAGACGTCGTTGGCGTGCACGGAATCGAGCCGCGCGGGATTGACGATGTTGGCGCGCGACGGCTTCGCGACGTGCTCGCTGCCGGGCCCGTGGCACGTCTCGCAGCCGACGTTCCACTCGGTCACCGTCTTCGTCTGCGATGTTGTAGTTCACCGAGTGGCAGCCGTCGCAGAGCGGGCCGGTGGGCCGCTTGCATGTTGTCCGGCGGATAGAACGGCACCCACCAGTCGGTGCCTTCCTTGACGAAGTAGGCGCGCCAGACCTGGTGCGTCACGTCCCACTGCGCGGGCGAGCGGAAAGTAATCGTCGCCGACTTTCTTGAAATAGCGCTGCTTCCACTTGCTGCCGTAGACGAACGCGATGTCGTCCTTGCGTGAAGGTGACGAGCGGATCGGGCTTGGTCAGGTCGGGAATGATGGCGTCCGGATGTTCTTTCGGATCGCGCACGACGTTGGCCATGCGCGTCTTCTTCCAGCGCTCGATAGATCTGCGGGTGGCAGGTCTTGCAGGCGGCCGAGCCGACGTAGGTCGCCGTTTGCGCCGCGAGAGCCAGCGGCAGGCAGGTTACAAGTGTTACCCGGAGTAATCCCGTCACAATGAAACTACTCTAGCGCAGGCCGCGATCCTGCAGCCATGCGATGAGTGCGGCCGGATCGTCGGTAATGATACCGGAGACGCCGGCCTCTACCATCCGCTCCCAGTCCGCAGGTGTGTTGACCGTCCACGGCACTACCGGGATCGCGGCGGCGCGCGCGGCGGCGACCTTGTCTGGCGTCACCATGGGGAACTCGGGCGCCATGATATCCGCCCGGGCCTCGCGGACCGCGGCGACGAAATCGGGCGTGTCGGTTTCGACCAGCGCGGCAAGGGGAATCTGGGGCGCCAGCTGGCGCATGGAGTGGAGCACGCGAAAGTCGAAGGACTGCACACGGACCCGCGCTTCCAGAGCATGCCGGTGGATGGAGGAGAGCAATCGTGCGGCACATTCGGCGGGCGGCGGTGTGAGCTCGGGCGCTTCCGGATAGCTTTTCATCTCGATATTAAAGCGGACGCCATCGAGAGCCAGCACCTCGTCCAGCGTGGGCACCGTGGGATCGAGGCGGCGCAGTTCGGCGAAAGACAGGCGGCGGATGGTCTCGCCGGAGCGCAGCAGCGGATCGTGCGAAATCACCGGCACACCGTCGCTCGATACCTGGACATCCATCTCGATAAAATCGACGCCGGCGGAGATGGCGTAGCGAAAGGCCGCCATCGTATTCTCCGGCCGGACAGCGCGTGCGCCACGGTGCCCGTGTACCTCGATAGAAGCGGAGCGCGGCATTCGATTAGAATAGCAGTGGCTATGGAAAGGCTTTCCCGAAGAGACTTTGCCCGTTCGGCCGGCTTGGCGACGGCGCTCAGCTACTCCCGGATTCTGGGAGCCAACGACCGCGTGCGCATGGGCTACATCGGCGTCGGCAATCGCGGCGACCAGGTGCACGACGCGTTCCTGGAACATGGCGATCAGCAGACCGTCGCCGTCTGCGACCTGCGCGACGACTACATGGATTTCGCCATCAAGAAATCGCGCGCGACACCGAAGAAGTATCACGATTACAAGAAGCTGCTCGACGACAAGGACGTGGATGCGGTGGTAGTCGCCACGCCCGATCACTGGCACGCGCTGATGTTCGTCGACGCCTGCCACGCCGGCAAGGATGTGTACGTCGAGAAGCCGCTCTCGCTGACCGTGGCGGAGGGGCGGCAAATGGTGGAGTCGGCGCGGCACACGAACACGCGTGACGCAGGTGGGCATCCACCGCCGCTCGGCGGCGTTCTGCAAGGAGGCGGCGGAGTTCGTGCGCTCGGGCGGCATCGGCCAGGTGACGGTGGCGCGCGCCTACCACATCATGAATCGAGTGGCCGCAACGGCATCGGCAATCCCGCCGGACAGCGCCCCGCCGAACGCGGCGAGTGGGACCAGTGGCTGGGTCCGGCGCCGAAAGTGCCGTACAACAAGAACCGCACGTTTTACAACTTCCGCTGGTTCTACGACTACTCCGGCGGCCAGTTGACCAACTTCGGCGTCCACTACATGGACATGATGCGCTGGTGCCTGGGCAAGGAAGCGCCGCAAGGCGTGGTGGCGATGGGCGGCAAGTACGCGGTGAAGGACAATCGCGAGATTCCGGACACGCTCGAAGTGATCTGGGATTTCGACGGCACGCTGGTGATGTTCGCGCAGTACAACGCCAACTCCGCGCCCGGCAACAGCATGCCCGGATCGGAGATGGAACTGCGCGGCACCAAGGGCACCATGTACATCTCACGGCGAGCAAGCTGGGAGGTGGTGCCGGAGAAGGTGACGGACTGGACTTCGGACGCGCGGACGCCGCTCGATCGCGTGACGGAGAAGGCCTACAATCCGTCGAAGAAAGCCGGTCATGCAGCCGAAGAAGATGGACGGCAGCCAGGATACGGCCTTCCACGCGCGCAATTTTCTGGATTGCGTGAAGAGCCGCGCGCGCTGCAACTGCGATATCGAGATCGGCCACCGGTCGACCTCGGCCACGCTGATCGGCAACATCGCGCATAAGACGAAAACGTACCTGGAATGGGACAGCCGCACGGAGCGGTTCACGAATCATGAAGCGGCGAACAAATTGCTGCAGTACAAATATCGTGCACCCTACAAGCTGGGATAGATTATGGCGTTGACGCGACGCGCATGGATGGCCACGGCGGCGGGACTGGCTGCGCAAGCCCAAGGGCAGCAGCCGCCGAAAACCGGCGCTCAGCGCCGCCGCGCACGCGACCGATGCTGTGCCTGTTTTCCAAGTACCTGCAGAAGCTGGAATACGTCGAGATCGGCTCCGTCATCAAGCAAATGGGGTTCGAAGGCTGTGACCTGACGGTGCGGCCGGGCGGCCACGTCGAGCCGGACAAGGTGCAGGTGGATATGATGCGCGCCATCGAGAGCCTGCGCGGCGATGGCGTGGAAGTGGGAATGATCACCACCGATATCACGTCGCCGACGCCGTTCGCGTCGCGCGCGATTCTCGCTATAGCGGGACACAGCGGCGTCGGCTATTTCAAGCCGGGTTACTGGTCGTATGGGCCGGGGAACGAAATCGAGAAGCGGCTGGCGGAGGTGCGGGCGCAGGCGGCGGGCGTGGCCATGCTCGGCCGGGCGTACGGCATGGCGGCGGGATTCCATAACGAATCGGGCGATCACGTGGGCGAGGCAGTGTGGGATACCTGGGCGATGATCCAGGGCCTGGATGCGCACTGGGCCGGCTACTATTTCGATCCCTGCCACGCCACGGCGGAGGGCGGAGTGGCGGGCTGGAACATCGCACTGCGGCTGGCCCTGCCGCGGCTGAAGATGCTCGCGGTGAAGGATTTCTACTGGGAAAAGGACGCCGGAAAATGGCGGATGAAGATGTGCCCGCTGGGGCAGGGAATGGTGGACTGGCCGCAGGTCTTCTCCATGCTGGCGGCGGCGAAATTCACCGGACCGGTCTCGCTGCACTGCGAATACAAACCGGATGATATGCTGGGAGCCCTCGCAAGCGACTTCGCGTTTCTGAAGAAGCAGATCGAGGCGGCCTATAAGTAGGATCGCTCTGGAACTGCTGTCGATAGCGGTCGCGGTACGCCCAGCCGACGTCCCAAAGGTAATTCACGCGCGGTGAAGTTTGTGTGCGGCCAACGCTAAGTAGTTGGGCGCCGGCGGCGCATAAGCGCTAATCCGGCTAGTGCGGCCACCGTCAAAGCGAGGTTACCAGGCTCAGGCACCGGTGTGAGAAAGCCGCTAATTTCACCACCCATATTCTGGCTTGTATGGATATTTAGATACGACTCCCCGGCGGCGATACCAGCGAACAAAGCCGCCTCGGCGCCCGCTGTGGTGCCGCCGTTCGCGCTGACGAAACTGGGATTCCAACTGGAGGCCATGGTCAGGTCCAGGGTGGTTGTAAACGACCCGGACGTCACGCCCATCGGAAAGCCGGTGAATGAAGGAATCGTGGTGGCGACTCCTGCGGTCCCGGTATCGGGGGTGGCGGTGCAGCAATGAATGTGGGACGCGGTTGTGCCACTCGTCAGGCCCGAGAACGTGTCAGAAAGGATCGACAGGGTATTGGCTATCGTATCGATTCGGATTATGGCGAAGCCGGTGCCCGGGGTTATGACGGGCGGGAATTCACTCGCTCCATTCATGATCACGTCATAGGTAATCTGGGCAGCGAACATGTTCGACCCCATAAGCAGGGCGCCCACCAAAATCCACTTTTTCATAGCCATCCTCCGGGTTGCGCAGCGAAATCCGCGCGATCAGGCGAAATCTGAGTGAGTATACTATGGCAGCCCGCCAGAGCTTTGTTACCTGGATCACGGTGTAAACAGTCTCGCGGATCCACTGTGGTTTTCCGAACAAACGAACCAACAGAAATTCTCGCGGAAACGGCGTAACTTTTCTCCAGACCTCAGCGAAAGAACTGCTGACAATGCGTGCTCCGCTCGCCAGGGCCAACGCCAACGTGTAGTCGTCGCGCGGCGCTCATTGATCTTCCATTTCAGGAGAATACGATGAAGAAGTCCTATCTCTTAAGTGTGCTTGTCCCGATCCTGGCCGCGGCCCCCGCCGTCGCAGCCGATACTCTTGTGGTAACAGCGTCCAACAACGCGACCAGGAATCAACTCATGGTGTACAACACCAGTGGCAAACTGATCCAGGTGGTTCCCACCGGGGGACAGGGTGGCGTCAGCGGCAACGCCGGCGGCATCCAGGCGATGGGTGATCTGGTCGCCGTCGTGAATTTCGGTTCGAACTCCGTATCTCTGTTTGCACGCGCGATTGGCGGCTTCGAGATGACTCAGTCGGTGCCGACTACCTCGAGCCCGGTCAGCGTCGCTTTCGGCAACAACCATCTCTACATTCTGGGGACGACCAAGGTCGAGTCCCATCGGATGTTTGGACCTATTGTAAGTCCCAGTCCCGACGGCGTGGCGGGATTGGTGACGGCGGATGGGTCCTCGGGCCAGGTCGGTTTTTTGCAAACCCAACTGATCGTCACGGAAAAAAGCAACATGATAGAGACGGTGAACCTGACTCCCGACGGAGCCGTGAACGGAGGCGCGACGCAGGTACAGGGCATCCCCTCGAATGTCAATACGCCGTTCGGATTGGTGACCAGCGGCGACAACGCCTACGTCACGATCGCACATGCCGATGAGACCAGCCTGGTCCGCAATGGAAAGGTTCTGACCACCACGACCTCCGTCGCCGGCGCCAACGGGCCGCACTCCCCGTGCTGGCTGACCCTGGAAGGGCCGTTTGTTTTTTCGAGTAATTCACCGAGCAAGAACATTTCCCGTTATGCCGTCTATGGGCAGAAGATCGTGCAAGACGCGGCGGTTGCCGCAACGGTGGGCGGCGCCCCGACCGATATCGCCTCGGGAGCAGGATTGGTGGCCGTGCTGGACGGCAATGGCACGCTCTCGCATGTGTCAATTTTCAGCGTCGACGAGGACGGCAACCTGACGCTGGCGCAGCCGGCGGCCACGATCAGCGGCGCGGCGAACGGCGTGGCGGTGGTTACGGGCGGGAACTGAACGAATCGTTTTGTGAGATCCCGATTCGGCGGGGGGCGCCGGGAAAGCAAGCGCGGGCTCGGCGATCCTTGTCATAATGGGTGAACAGCTTCTCACCCATGTCCCCGGACAGCGATCTGGAAATGCTGATGGTTCGTTACCAAAAGGGTGATCATGCCGCAGCCAACGCCCTGGTCCATCGCCTCAGCCCGCAGTTGCATCGGTTCTTCCTTGTCCAATTCGCCAGCCGGGGCGATGCCGACGACCTGCTGCAGGAAACCTGGCTGCGCATTCACCGGGTGCGCCACACCTATCGCGCAGGGGAACCGGTGCTGCCGTGGCTGTATGCGATTGCGCGGCACATTCGCGTGGACCATTTTCGAAAATCGCTCCGGACGGCAGCTCGCGAAGAGCCGCTGGACGAAATCCATGGGGTAGCGGCGCCGCCGCCGGCCAGCGGAACTTCGGATCTGGAAGCGCTGCTGGCGCCCCTGCCGGAGAGCCAGCGCGAAGTGGTCGAGATGTTAAAGATCGAGGGGATGTCGCTCGAGGAGGTGGCGAGGGCCACGTCGTCGAGCGTGGGGTCGGTCAAGCAGAAGGCCCACCGGGCTTATGAGAAGTTACGGGAGCGCCTGAGCGCAATGGGGAGGGGAACGGCGAGTACGGGGGTGGTTTCGTGAAGGATAGGGAGATCGACGAAGTTCTGCAGCGGGCCGCGCAGCCTCCCCGCGACGTGGATCCCGCGCTGCTCGATCGCATTGCCGGTTCGATCGGGGAGTCGCTGGCTCCGGTCCGTCCGCTGCCGCCGGTATGGATGCTGGCGGGCGGCCTGGGGTTGATCTGCGCGGCCGTTGCTGTCGCCGGAGCGGCACTGCTCGGAACCAAAGGGATTCAAAAGCTGGACGCATTGGAACGCGGGCTCATCTTCCCTGCACTGGCGATCCTTATAGGTTTGGCGGCCACGCAATCGGTAACCGAAATGACTCCTGGAAGCCGGCGTCGCGTAGCTCCGGGGTTCCTGCTGGGGGCGGGCAGCCTGGCGCTCGTTGCCATCTTCGCGGTTCTGTTCCACGATTACCGAACTGACCGTTTTGTGCACCAGGGAGTCGCCTGCCTGAAGGCCGGCCTGCTGTACGCGATTCCAACCGCCCTGGCAAGCTGGTTAATTCTCCGCCGCGGCTTTGCCGTGAATCCGGTCGCCGCGGGTTTGGTAGCAGGCACCCTGGCCGGCCTGTCCGGTTTAACGATGCTGGAGATACACTGTCCGAATTTCCAGGCGCCGCACGTGATGCTTTGGCATACCGCGGTAATGCTGCTCAGTGGGGCCGCGGGCGCATTGCTGGCATGGGCGGCTACGTTTACGGGCAGGCGTTAGCCGCGCAGGACGCCAACTCCGGTGATCGTCAGCCGACGACCGGCCCTGGCTCCTGGTCGGGTTCGTCGCCGGGGAACGGATCGGGATCCGGTGACGGATGCGGCGGCTCGGGCTCGGGATCCGGCTTGGGCTCCGCGGCGTGGATCACAGGTTCCCCTATCGTTTCGGGATCGGATATGCGCTCCCGACGTGGATTGTGGGTTCGGGCACCGGCTCGGTTTCCGGATCGGGCCTGGCTTCCGCGTGAATCATCGGGGCGTGCATCGGCTCGTGATCGTCCAGCGGAACGTCGCAGTCGCAGCAATCGCTGCAGCAGCCGCACTTCTCGCAGAGATGATTGGAGCAGGTGTCCTTGGTGCAGCGGACACAGATCCGCAGCGATTCTTCTTCACAGATACTACAGGCGAATGGCATTTTCCTTTTACTTTCTTGCGGGCCGCGGAGGCACCGGAGTGCCCTGGTTGGAGAGCACCGAGCGGCAGCGCTGCGCTTCGTGATCCATGATGCCGAGCATCTCATCGCGCTCGGAGGCCAGCATGACGATGTATTGCTGGAACCGCTCACGATCCGCGCTGCCCTCGGCGGCGACCCCCGCCAGCAGGTCCGCGAGCGCGGAGTTCTGATAGCGGCGGATGCCCTCCACCAGCGATTGCAGCATCATCTGCAGCGATTGCACGCGGAAGTAGGTCTGCAGTGCGGCGGGCAGCCGATCGGGTTCCTGGCTGAGGTTGGCGGTGTCGGCGATCAGACCTTTGAGCTGGTCCTGGCTGGAACGCCACTGATGCACGTACTGATCGGGCGCGCCCTTGGCCGTGATCCAGACGTTGGGGTCGATCTGTTCCAGGATCGGAATCAGCCGCTTGGATTGCGCGGAGATATTGTCGAGGATCGGCCGGAGATCGATGGCTTGCTGCGACTGCACTTGAGCTGGGGCCGCTCCGATGGTGAAAAGCAGAATAGCGATGGCAGATTTCATGTGCCTCTCTTCAATCTACCAAACGAGTAAGGATCGGGGGCTGTGATTTAGAGCACGGTGGCAGCGGCCAGCCAGAGGGCGGATGCGGTTCGCTGGTTGACTCCGCGCGTATCGAGCGCACCGGGAATCAGTAGGCCATTAGGCAGGAAGCCTGGCGGAGGTGGTGGAGGAGGAGGCGGCGGGGGCGGCGGAGGTGGCGGATTCTTCTTTCCGGGATCGCCGGGCAGAGGCGTGCCGGTGGTGCCGCCGCCGATAGTGCCCGTCGGCTTCGGAGTGCGATAGATGGCTTCGTAGAGCGCCTGGGTGGCCGCGCGCAACGCAACCCGCGCGGCGCCTGAATGATCGGTCAGCTTCGCCATCGGAATACCGCGGAATACCGTGATCGATTCATCCTGATGCAGCAGCTTCAAGGGGCCGGGCGCGGTCAGGTTCTCCACTCCAACCAAGCCCTCATCGACGCTGACGAACGTGGTGCCGTTCTCATCCTTCACATCGACGTCGAAGATGGTGCCGCGCACGGAGATCACAGCGGTCGGTGTGTGCACCTGGTTGGGATTCGGGCGATCCGCAAAATGCTGGATGTGAACTTTGATGTGGCCGAGGATTACCTCGATGATATCCGTCCAATTGGCGCGCGTGGGCCGGAATTGCGTCCGCGAATTGGCGAAGACTTCGAACGTGCTGCCGTCGGAAACCCGCAGCATCGCGTAGCCGTCGGGACCCGTAATGATGATGCGGCCGACAGGCACACGGTCATTGAGGTTGAGCGTCCAGGGTTCGATGTTGTCCTTGAGCCAGGAAACCTGGCCGACCAGGGTCACGACCGTCGCCGAACCGTCGTCCG
This sequence comes from uncultured Pseudomonadota bacterium, assembly GCA_963718345.1. Classification (GTDB taxonomy): domain Bacteria; phylum Pseudomonadota; class Gammaproteobacteria; order Burkholderiales; family Gallionellaceae; genus Sideroxyarcus. The sequence goes on from CAVQZH010000005.1 coordinate 211,488, forward strand.
CGGCTCGCAACGGGGCGGGCCACACCACGAGCAGGATCGCCAGCAGGAGGCCTGGGACCGCCCATCGACCGGTGATTGGACGCAGCATAATAATTCAGAGTCCTGGACTCTGCATTGCCCCGGGACAAAACACCAAGATCAGTCTAGCACCAAACCTGCTGAGCACATATAGCGCCTACATTAAAATTTATCTACAAATACAACGAATACAACGACTTTGGGAGTGGATGCCGGGCAGCAATGCGGTAAAATAGGACTCGACTGTGTGTCATAAGGGAACAAAACTGTGTCAGACGGGCGTGCTCGCGGTCTTCGCGGCGGGCATGCTGTGGGGGCAAACCGCGCCTGACCCTGCCCCGCAGCAATGGCGGCAGATCGGCAATGACGCGTTGGACCTCGCGCTGGCGGCCCCTGCCACCGGCGCCGTCGATGCGGTGTGGTACGCGGCGGACGGCTCTCGCCTGTTTGCGCGAACGCACTCGGGTAGCGTCTTTCAGACTATCGATTTCGAGAAGTGGAGTCCGGCAGTTTCCCCTCCGGCGCCACCGGCCGAGACTCCAGTGAACGTGACGCGAGTGCCCGCGGCGAACGTGCGCCTCATCGGCACGGCGGCCAGTCCACGGGTTTTCGCCTTAGGCCAACACGTTTTTCGCTCTGACGACGACGGCGTCTCCTGGATGAATCTCACGTCCTATCGCAACCAGTCGGTCATCGGTCCCGGCCACCACGGCCTGGCAGTTTCGCCCGGCGATCCGGATCAGATCGTGGTGGCGAACGACTATGGAGTCTGGCGGTCCATGGATGGCGGCTTGTCCTGGACCGGCTTGAACCAGGGACTGCCGAACCTGGCCGCACGGCGGATTCTGGCCTTGCCGAGCGGTGCAAACGGAGCTCGAATTCTGGTGGACGGAATCGGTCCCGCGGAATGGCAGCCGGGAAATCCGGCAGGGTGGCAACCGCTCGGGCCGGCGACGATGGCGAAAGACGCCGAGACAAGGCGCGCCTATTCCTCCCTGACACGGGCGGATGTGATCTCGTACGGCGGTTCCGGAGATACAGTGTACGCGGGAACCGCCGACGGTTACATTTTTATCTCCCTCGATCGCGGACGCAGCTTTCAGCCCACAGGGCAGACCGCGGCGTTCGGCGGACCGGTGGAGGGGATTTTTGTGGACGACGCGGAACCGCGCGTGGCTCTGGCGGCGGTGGCGGGGTCCAGCGGCCGCGTCTGGCGAACTACGAACAGCGGCACGTTCTGGGATGACCTGAGCCAAAGCCTGCCGGCCGGACCGGCGCACGCGGTGACGGCGGAACGCGCCGCGGGCGCCGTATACGTGGCGACGGATGCGGGCGTCTTTTATACGCACACCGACCTGGAGAATGCCAGCCAACCCGCGCTGACCTGGACGCCCCTGACGGCGCGATGGTCGAACGCGCATGGGCGCGACGTAAAGCTCGATCCCACGGGCAGCCAGCTTTATGTCGCGCTGGACGGCTACGGCGTGTTCGCGGAGCCGGCTCCGCACCGCAGATTGACAGTGCGACTGGTGAACGCCGCCGATTTCAGCGGCCGTCCGGCAGCGCCGGGATCGCTGGTCAGTGTGCTCGGAGCGCGGGTGAGTTCAGCCAAGGCCGGCGACCTGAACTTCCCGGTGCTGGAAGCCTCGGACAGCGAATCGCACATCCAGGTGCCGTTTGAAGCAACGGGGCCGAGCGTCCCGCTGGCCCTGGATGCGTCCGGCCGGCAGATGACGATCGGGTTGGCGGTGCAGCCGGTGTCGCCGGCGATCTTCGTCGGGCGCGACGGCGAGCCGATGATCCAGGATGCGGATTCGCAGCTGATGCTCGACACCCGCAATGCGGCCCACTCCAATGCCCGGATTCAGATTTTCGCCACAGGGCTGGGCAAGGTGCGGCCGGACTGGCCCACAGGTATGGCGGCTCCGCTGGATAAGCCGCCGGCGGTTGCGGCTACGGTGCGCGCTTATCTGGATCGGGCGCCCGTGGAGGTGACGCGAGCGACCCTGGCGGGCGGTTACGTGGGATTATACCTGATCGAGCTGCAATTGCCGGCCATCGTGAATGCGGGACCGGCTGAACTCTACATTAGCGCGGACGGCCAGGAAAGCAATCGCGTGCGGATTTACCTGGAGCCGTAGTTTCCTCCCCGGAAAATCAAAAGGGCTCCGGCAGTCCCGGAGCCCTTGCGAAATTTTCAGATTTGGGAACCGATCAGACTCTTATTACGTTCTCGGCCTGCAGACCCTTTGGTCCCTGCTTCACCTCGAACTCCACCTCCGCGCCTTCATCCAACGAGCGATACCCGTTCGCCTGGATAGCAGAAAAATGAACGAACACGTCATCACCGCTGGAACGTTGGATGAAACCATATCCCTTTGCGGCATTGAACCATTTCACAACACCTTTTTCTTTCACTACATCTTCTCCTGATCATTGTTCGCCCCTTACCTCCTTCGGTCCCAAAAACAAAAAGCTACGAAGGGAGTCCCTCGTAGCCTGTCGTAGCAACTTCAGTGGCGCGGACGAACAACCATTTCAAACTGCCACCTTATTGTCTCAGAGTCTGAATCGGATGGTCAAGTCGAATCGCGTTAGAATCTTGCGTATAGCTGGTAGCTAGCAATGCGAGTCTATCCTTCGATCTATGGCAAATGAAGCGGAAATTGTGGAGAAAATCCGCACTCGGGTGAAGCTGAGCCCGGAGTCGCGGCTCGTGCTCGGGATCGGAGACGATTGCGCTATCTTGCGCCCGCGTGGCTCGGCAGAGGACCTGTTATTCACCACGGACATGCTGCTGGAAGACGTGCATTTCCGTCCGGAAACGCACGGTGCCGAGGATGTCGGCCATAAGGCGCTGGCCCGCGGTTTGAGCGATATCGCGGCGATGGGGGGAGTGCCGCGCTTCTGCCTGGTTTCGGTCGCCGTCGGGCGCTGGGCGGACGAGCGATGGCTGGAACGGTTTTATGACGGGTTGCTGGCGCTGGCCGGGCGGACCGGGACGGTTCTCGCCGGCGGCGACCTGGCTCGAAGCCGGCAGTTCGCCTGCGACATCGTAGTCTGCGGGGCTGTGCCGCGAGGCAGTGCGCTGCGGCGGGACGGCGCACGAGCCGGTGACGGCATTTACGTTTCGGGCCGGCTGGGCGGATCGGCCCTGGGGCTCGAGCGGAGCCGCGGCGCTGCCCACGAACGGCACCTGCGTCCGGAACCACGACTGGCATTGGGCCGGATGCTGCGCGAGGAGCTGCACGCCACTTCCGCTATGGACCTGAGCGATGGGCTATCGCTCGACCTGCATCGCCTGTGCCTGGCGTCGGGGGTGGCTGCCGAGGTCGTCGCGCCCCCGAGATTCCCGGGGGCCACGCTACGGCAGGCGCTTCACGGCGGCGAAGACTATGAACTCCTGTTCACGCTACCCGGCAATGCGAAGCCGCCGGCGCGGTACGATCACCTGCCCCTGACGCGCATTGGCACCGTACGCCAAGGGCGCGCGGGTGATGTTTTGCTGTCCACCAGCGGCAGGCGGCCGACGCCGCTCGAGCCGTTGGGGTACGATCATTTTCGAACCTCATGAGCCTTCCCGATCCTTCTCCCGTCACCGACCTGATCGATGCATTCCGCCGATCGAAGACGATGTTTACCGCGGTCGCGCTGGGCGTGTTCGATATCCTGGCCGAAGCTCCCGCGGACCTGGCCACACTGGCCGATCGCATCCACGCGCAGCCCGCCGCCCTGGAGAGACTGCTCGACGCCTGCGCCGGCCTCGGCTTTCTCGCCAAGCAGGATGGCAAATACCGCAACGAGCCGGTGGCCGGCGTCTATCTCACGCGCAACAGCCCGCGCACGCTCACCGGCTACATCGAATACTCCGATACCGTGCTTTACCGCTTGTGGGAACACCTTGACGACGCCGTCCGCGAAGGGTCGCATCGCTGGCGGCAGACGTTCGACCTGGATGGGCCGATCTTCAGCGGCTTCTTCCGCAGCGAGGAAGCGACGCGAGCGTTTCTGCGCGGCATGCATGGCTTCGGATTGCTCAGCTCGCCACAGGTGGTGGCGGCGTTCGACCTGAGCGGATTCCGGCGGCTGGTCGACGTGGGCGGCGGCACCGGACACCTGCCCATCGCCGCCTGCGAGCGTTATCCGGAGTTGCGCGGCGCTGTCTTCGATCTGCCACGGGTGATCGCGATGGCCCGAGAGACGGTGAGCGAATCGCCGGCCGCCGCGCGCATCGAGTTGCTAGAAGGCGATTTCTTCACCGATCCCCTGCCCGCGGCCGATCTCTACGCCGTGTGCCGCGTGCTGCACGACTGGTCGGACGGGAAGATCGAAACGCTGCTACGGAAGATCCATGCGGCTTTGCCGGACGGGGGCGCGATCCTGGTTGCCGAGCGGCTGCTGACCGATGACAAGACGGGGCCTGTGAATGCGACGATGCAATCGCTCAACATGCTGGTGTGCACGGAGGGCCGGGAGCGGAATTTCGCCGAGTATGAGGCGCTGTTGCGCCAGGCAGGTTTCGAGCAGGTGGAGGGTAGGAGAACTGGCGTGCCATTGGACGCCGTCATAGGATACAAGACGAGCTCACGCTGAGCCCCGGCCTGCTCACTGCGCCACTTTCGCTTCCAGCTCCGCCCAGCGCGCGTATAGCTGCTCGACGCTGCCTTTGCGCCTGCTGCAGCTTCGTGTAGACCTCCGGCAGCCGTTTCGCATCCGACGCGGCGTCCTGCACTTCGCGCCTCCCACTCGGCCAGATCCTGCTCCGCTGTCCAGGATCTTCTGCTTCCATGCGCGTCCCACTCGCGCTGCTCGATGTAGGAGAGCTTCTTCTTCGGACCGGCCGGCGATTCGGCGACGCGCGCTCCTTTGCGGCCGCCTTCTCCGGCGCGGGCTCGCTGCGCGCCGCCTCCCACTGCGAATAGTCGGCGAAGATGCCCGCCTCGCCCTCGGGGTCCAGCCCCACCACGACGGTCGATACGCGGTCGAGCAGATAGCGGTCGTGGCTCACCAGCACCAGGGCGCCCGGAAAATCGAGCAGGCTCTCCTCCAGCACTTCGAGCGTCGGAATATCGAGATCGTTGGTGGGTTCGTCGAGCAGCAGCACGTCGGCGGTCTCCAGCATCAGGCGGGCGATCAGGACGCGCGCCCGCTCGCCTCCGGAGAGGCTGGAGACGGGCATCTCGAGCTGCTCGCTGCGAAACAGGAATCGCTTGGCCCATCCCGCCACGTGAATCGGACGGCCGCGATAGATCACCGAATCGCCTTCCGGACAGAGCGAGCGGCGCAGGCTGACTCCAGGTCCAGGTGCTCGGTGCGATCCTGCGCGAAGCTCACGATGCGCAGCACGTCGGCTCGCCGGATCGTGCCTTCGTCGGGCTCCATCCGGCCCTCCAGGATCTTGAGCAGCGTGGTCTTGCCGCTGCCGTTCGGTCCCACCAGGCCGATGCGGACGCCGGGCGAGAGCAGGCAGATCGAGATTGCGGAAGAGGCGGCGGCCGCCCAGCGTCTTTGAGATTCCCTCCGCCTCGATCAGGCGCTTGGTCTGCCGGTCGGACGCGGTGAAGTCGATGGCGGCGGTGGCCGTGCGGCTGCGCGCGTTGACTGCGGCCAGTTCCTCGATCAGGCGGCCGGCGGCGTCGATGCGGGCGCGCGATTTGCCGGTTCTGGCTTTCGGCCCGCGGCGCAGCCACTCCACTTCGCGCTTCACCTTGGTGGCCAGCGACTGCTGCTGCTTCGACTGCGCCTCGAAGAAATTCTTCGCGCTTCTCCAGGAATTCGCTGTAGTTGCCCTTCACCTGGAACGCGCTCTGCGGATACGCCGGATTGATCTCGACCATCCGGGTGGCGACGTTCTCCAGAAAATAGCGGTCGTGCGTGACCACCAGGCAGGCGTTGGCCATGCCGATCGCGCGCTCCAGCCACAGGATGCCGTCCAGGTCGAGATGATTGGTGGGCTCGTCGAGCAGCAGCACGTCGGGCGCGGTCACCAGCGCGGCGGCGATGGCGAGCCGCTTCTTCCAGCCGCCGGAGAGCGGATGCCGCCGGCGCATCGGGATTCTCGAAGCCGGCGCGGCCCAGCATCTCCTGCGATGCGCGCCGTCTCTTCTCCTCTTCCTCCAGCGGCAGCGCCGGCCAGCGCCGCGGCGAGCACGGAGCGTACGGTGTCGCAGCGGGCTCGAAGAGCGAATCCTGCGGGACGTAGGCCAGGCGGGTCAGCTTGCGCAGCGCGCGCACGCCGTCATCGGGCGCTTCCTTGCCGGCCAGGATCTCGAGCAGCGTGGTCTTGCCGCTGCCGTTCGGTCCGATCAGGCCGGTGCGGTCGCCTTCGGAAAGGCTGAGGGAAAGATCATCGAACAGCGCGCGCGCGCCAAACGATTTGCGCAGAGCGGAGACAGCTCAAGCAGGACGGCCATCTCCTTCCAGCATGACATAGCCTGGAGTCGAAGCCCGGACCGATATGCTACCATCTCGTCAACCGGGTTTTGGAGGCTACTTTGTCGTTTACTTTCACGTTTACTCCATTTTCGAGCCGCTCGATGCTCCCCTTTTGGGGCTAGACTACTACACTACTTGCAATTGAGCGATCGATTATCAGTAGAATCGAAGCTCTGGAGGGAGCTCAATGACCCGGCGTAGCTTTCTTGCTATCCCCACGGCGTGCCTCGAAGCGCGCCAGCAGGTTTCACGGGAGGTGTTCCTCCGATCGCCGGGCAAAGGCACGGCGGTCATAGCCCATGCCTGCTACACGCAGGCCTTCGGCGGAGCCATGCTATCCATCGAACAGCGCTTCAGCCGGTCTGATACGGTGGATGTGGCCTACTACCGGTATTCGAAGGACAACGGCCGCACCTGGAGCACACCCCAACCGAGGAAAACCGGCGAGCGTCGCCCTGGCGGGATGCTCCGCCGCCATCCCCGCGCCTGTTTTATCGATCCGAGAACCGGCCGCTTTCTCGAGTTCTGGAACGAAGGCATCCTGCCCACCGATAATCCGCTCGAAGGCATGCAGCAATGGAACGTCTTCTACCGGGTCGACGGCGCGGTCCACCAGATCATTCAGGAGGGCGCCGGGTTCGACGCGCGGCATCCGCTGCCCGGCATTTACACGGGCAAGAACATGGTGATGCTCGGCGACGTCGCCTTCACTCCCCATCACGGCGAATGACGGATCCATTCTGCTGCCGGCGATTGTCACCCCGCTCGGGGATGATGGAAACTTATACAACCCGACTGGCGGCTACACGTATACCGATGCCATCGTACTGCACGGCCAGATGGAGGGGAAAGCGGCTTGTGTGGAAGGCGGCGGAACCGGTGAAGGGTGACCCTGAACGATGCACGCGCGGCATGGACGAGCCGACCATTGCAACGCTCGCCGGCGGCCGCCTCATCCTCGTGTTGCGCGGTTCGAATGACAAAAAGCCCAGCCTGCCGGGCTATCGCTGGGTTTCGTACTCCGACGACGGCGGCTGGCACTGGACCAAACCGATGCCCTGGACCTATCACGACGGCGAGCCGTTCTTCTCGCCCAGCGCCTGTTCGCAGTTGCTGCGGCATTCGAACGGCAAGCTCTACTGGCTGGGCCATATCTGCGCGACCAACCCGCGCGGCAACCGCCCGCGTTATCCGGTCTATCTGGGCGAAGTCGACCAGGAGAGCGGGCTCCTGATCCGCGACAGCCTGGTTCTGGTGGATGACCGCCAACCGGGTGAAGATGAAATCCTGATGCTCTATAGCATTTATGCCCGCGAGGACCGCGAAACCCGCGACATCGCACTACACATGTCGCGCTTGTTTGCCTTCCCGGATGGTTGGCTGGGTGATGCCATGCTGTACCGGATCTCGACGTGACCTGTTGCGTACAGCCCGCTCTACTCCGTCAAGATCATGCTCCAGATGGTCCGCGCCTTCCCGGTCGTCGTGGCAGCGATAGTGGGCGTCTCGATGGCAATCTTGAACGGACCGTTCAGCCATTTGCCTGCGCCGACTTCCTCTGGGTCGGGATTCCGGCGGCCTGCTTTCCGGGCCTACGTCAGCGCGCACCGCGTCAGCCGCTGCAGCATTCGGCAGATGCTGCGGGCGGAACATCCAAAAGTCCGGGGACATTTAGGTGCTCAAGCTGCGTGACCTCCAGGTTGCTACCGCTCTGCAGCCGCGGCCGTCGCTGGCTCGATGTTCTGATTCACGCGGAACAGGTTACTTCGGGTCGTATCGCGCCTTCACCTGCCGCAGCCGTGCATAGTTCTCGCCATAGGTGGCTTCGATGCGGCCGGTCCCCTCTTCCATCATGAAGTTCACGTAAGCGCCCGGCGCCGAGTGGGGATGGACCGCCTCCCAATAACTCCGCGCCCAGCCGGAGATCTTGTCCCGGTTCGCCGCCTCCGGATCGACTCCGACAATCACCTCCGCGAACTTCGTTCCGCGATAGCTGAAGGCGGTGTCTTCCTTCTTCACCCGGTGCACCGCACCGTTGATCGGATAAAGGTGCATGGTGGAGAACATCGTTGGCAGGTTCGTACCGTATTTCATGTGCTCGGCAATAGCCGCGTCCGTCAGGTGATCGACGAAATCGGCCTTCCAGTACCATTGCAGGCCTGGCGTATACAATCCATCGAACAGGCTCTGCAAGACTGGAAACGGCATGGGGCCCAGCCCACGCAGGAGCGGCTTCGGCCACTTCTCCAGGGGCTTCAGAAGCTCGTCAGTGCGCGCTGGATCTGCCCGGCTGCACCATACGACGCCGCAGACGGTCCGCATGTGGAGCTCCGCCGGAAACAGTCGGTACGGGAGGCACAACCAGAAAGGCAAAGAACCCGTTGATTTCCTCGGGAGCGTCGGTAATGAAGTCTTCAAACCGGCGCATCACTTCCGGGGCGTCCTCTACCGGCCAGAAGATCGGCCCGGCAGTGACGGTACCGACCGGGTGCGTGCGGAACGTGAAGGAGGTCACCACCCCGAAATTCCCGCCGCCGCCGCGCACGCCCCAGAAGAGATCGGAGTTTTGCTCCTCGTCGGCCGTGACAAAGCTGCCGTCGGCCAAAACCATGTCTACGGAAAGCAGATTGTCAATCGTGAGACCGCAGCTTCGCGTGAGGTATCCAATGCCGCCGCCCAGCGTCAGGCCACCCACACCGGTTGTGGAGATGAAGCCACACGGAACCGCCTGTCCAAACGGATGCGTCGCATGATCCACATCGCCCCATACGCATCCGCCGGCCACCTCGGCCGTCTTCGTTCGCGGATTGACACGTCACGCCGCGCATGCGGGACAGATCGATTACCAGACCGCCATCGCAGCTCCCCAAACCGGGGCCGTTGTGACCGCCGCCGCGAATTGCCAGCAGCAGGTTGTTGTCCCGTGCGTAGTTCACAGCGGCGATGACATCGGCCACATCCACTGCGCGCACGATCGCGCCAGGGCGTTTGTCAATCATCCCGTTGTAAAGTTTGCGCGCCTCGTCGTAGTTTGCATCCCCGGCGAGGATCAATTCGCCGCGCAGCTTCCCCCTCAGTTCGTCTTGATTCTCAAGCATGCTTTCCTCCAAGAGATTTGACTTTGGCCATCCACGGCCACCAATTGGTAGACATCTTATCGGAAACAGGGAGCGTTTGGAATGGCCGCCAACCTATACTGCCGCAATCGGCGAGTCGCGAGGAACGCCCCAGAGCAATAACAACGTTAACCTCGATGGATACCCGCGCTGAGCTTCGAACCGCCGTGCACGGACCCGTTTGCACGGTGGTGCACCGTGACCGACGCGCTTCGTATCGTTGCCACGCCGCGTCGGGAGGGTTAGTCCTGTGAAGAACGGGTGTCCGGGAGCAGCGGAATCGCCAACCGGGTCGGCTTCCGCTGGCGCCTTCGCCCCAGCTGCGCGATTCGCGCTCGAAGAGCCACTGCTTCCAGCGCCATCCGCCCGCCCGCGCAACGCGGCTCCCGCGACCGCGGGGCGACGAACGTAGTGCCGGCTAGACGGGGCCCGATTGGCGAGCAGCGCGGAGACCGACCGCGCAGCAAGCTCTCTGTGTGGGAAGTCTACACCCACCCTCCGCCGGGCTTGTAGCCGTCAGATGCTGTGATTCTTGTCAGACAGTAGCTCGATAGCCTTAAGAATTGTCCGCGTGTTGTCGTGGGACGCCTTAGCCGCCATCATAGCGGCGACGTAGACAGTGCCCATCACTGCCGCCAGTCCCAAAGGCAGTCCGGTGTGATCATCCTTGGCGAATATCATCGCGATCCAAAAGAAGAGAGTCAGACCAAGGAGTGCGAAGAGCATCACTGTTGCACGTCGGCGTTCCCGGTCGACCTGATTCAGGGATGCGCGAAGAGCATTTTCTGTTTGCTGTGTCATAGTTTTATTTGCACCTTTCTATCAATTTTCGAAGACATGACAGGCCATAGGCCAAACGGGACTTAGCCGTGCCGATGTTAATATCGAGAATTGCTGCTACTTCAACGATCGGCAGGTCCTGTACATAGTGCAAGAGCAGAACCGCCCGGCTCCCCGGTGAAATCCGTTCCAGCATCTCCGGCACTTCTGAGAACAACTCAGCCCGCGGTGGATCGGGGGGAGCGGGACATTCGTCCACGGTCTCTCCGTCCCAGTTCGCCCAACGTCTCTCGCGCTTCAAATACGCGAACGATTCGCGGCTAGCAATGCGATAGGCCCAAGGGCGAAACAGCTCGGGTTCACGAAGCCATTTAAGATGGCGGCAGATCTTCAGGAAAACCTCTTGAAGTACATCTTCCGCCCCCGAACGTCCAACTACGCCAGAAATGTACCGGAGTAGACTCGCTTGCACGTTGCAAAGAACAAGCTCCAGAGCGTCACGATCACCGCTTTGGGCCCGAAGAACCAATCGAGCCTCGCATTTGGGGTCCGTCATCATGTCTGTCGATATGTAAGAGGACGATTTGACTCCAGGTGTTCGAATCGAATTGCAGATCTCTTCCTCCGGCCACCGTGCGTTTCACATTTTCTCACCCTTTTGGGAGTCGATACCCATGGTTATGCTTAACCAAATGCGGGACTTAGGACAACGGTTCAACAGCGAAGGCAGGCCGGAATATTTTGCGACCACCCCCGCTGCTTACGAAGCGCCTGAATTCTTTTCCGAGTGACCGTGGTAGCTCTCCCACCACCAAAGTGTGGAGAGTTCTTCTCGAGGTATGCTGTGGCGCGATGGGGAAGTGCGTCCGACACATCGCAAGAGAAGCACCGGGCCACGAACCTATCGTACTCGTGTGGACCCATTTGAAGCCGTCTGGCCGCAGGTTCAACAGTGGCTCAACGAACGGCCCGACGCTAATGCAAAAGATCTTTTCCTCCGTTTACAGGAGTGCATGCCCGGCGCTTTCCCGCCTGGGCAACTGCGAACGGCCGTCGCTATCGGCGCCATCCCCGTCACTCTACCCGATCGAGGGTGTCCGCCTCACAGATTGACGACGAGTGCGTGCACCACCTACCGGGCCGCCAGGCGGATCAGGTACTGGGCGATCTTTCCTTCTGCAGTCCAGTAGGTGGACAGGGTCAAGGACTTCCCGCCGGCGCGAATCGCGAAGGTCCGCTCCGTCATTCCTCCTCGCTCCTGCGCATCGCGCTGGCGGAACTCCGCAGGTTCTCCCAAGGGCGCCAGCGAAGCCGCAAAGTCCGCCAGCACCTGCGCGGTGAAGTAAGCCTGCGCGTCTTGGGTGAGCGCCGCGGGATCGACCTTGCCTTGTTGGAGATCCGTGAACATTCGCCTAGCCAGCTCCAGGCAGGATGCCGCTTTCGGGTCCTCCGCCTTCACCGCCACAATCCCTTCGATCTGGCGGGCGATGCGGCGGAAGGCCTCGGTTTCGCTGTTCGTCAGCACGGTCACTGAAATCCTATCGTCCGGCAGGGTGAGGTTCTCGCTGAGGAATCCGGACGCGCCGCCGGTGTGCGACCACTTGCGATGGCCGTCCGTGTTGC
>CAVQZH010000006.1:0-65578 GCA_963718345.1 uncultured Pseudomonadota bacterium
TTTCTCCAGCTTCATGGTGCAGTATTGGCCGATCATGTTGGCACTACTGATCGGCGCTGTAGTCGCATTTCGTTCATCGATCAATACCGTGGACGGACGCTATGAATGGAATCGTACAAGCTCCATATTCCGATTGCGGGCAGGATCATCATGAAGGCGACCTTGGCAAGGTTTGCACGCAGTCTTGCGCTGTCGTTCAAGAGTGGTGTTCCCATCGTGCAAGGATTGAATTCGGTCGCGTTGGAGAGTAGATAACGAATTCATGCGCAGCCGTGTCGAGCAGATGCGCGACGGCGTTGAGCGTGGCGAGAGCATCTTGCGTACCGCTGCCGCAACCGGCGTTTTCAATCCGACGGTGTTGCAGATGATCGCCGTGGGTGAAGAAACAGGCGACATGGATGGCCTCATGTTCGAGATCGCCGGCATGTACGAACGCGAAGTGGAATACGAGATCAAGACGCTGAGCTCCAATATCGAACCCATCATGATCGTCTTGCTGGGCGGCATGGTGCTGATCCTTGCGCTGGGCATATTCCTGCCGATGTGGGACTTGGGCAAGGTGGCATTGCACCGATGAAAGCGCAACGCGGTTTTACGCTACTCGAACTCATCACCGTTGTTTGTATCGTTGCGATTCTGGCGGGTATGTTTCTCAGCCGTATTCCTTATTATCAGGAACAAGCCGAGAAAACAGTCATGGAGCAGACGGCCGGGGCGATTCAGAGCGCTTTGGTCATGCGCTATGGTTCGCTCATGACTCACGGCGCCACAACGGCAAAGAATTTGAGTGCGCTCGCGACGGACAATCCGATAGGTTGGTTACAGCAGAAGCCCAAAAATTACGCCGGCGAGTTTTATGATCCCACACCCAAGACGGTTCCGCCGGGAAGTTGGCTGTTCGATCTGAAGTCGCACGAGCTGATCTACGTCTTGGATCGCAGCGAATATTTCACGCCGGGCAAAGACGGTCAGAAGTGGGTGCGGTAGCACGTCAGGCTTGAATATGAATCCCCGCAGGGTGGCTCGTGTGGGGCTAAGAAAGCACTGACCTCGACCTTATTCGAGCCGACCGAGACTTACCGCTGGTTTAATTGAGGTGCTTGTGAATCCCATCGTTGAATCCTTGCTGTTGCGTTCAGCCGTATTGTTTTTGATGCTGGGCAGTCTGGCCGGTCTGGTGGTTGGCGGGTTATTGATACAAAGCCCGCATCGGTTGCGCAAGATCGGCGATATCCTCAATCGCTGGGTAAGCACCCGCCATTTGGACCAAACGCTGGATCGAAGTATCGATATCGATCCGTGGTTTTATCGTCATCACCGTGTCTGTGCGGGGCTGATATTGCGGGGTCTGTCTATATTCTGTATGCATTTACACTCGGTCTGGATCGGACAAGCGCGATCGCAGGTCTTTCCAGGCACTTCTGCGTTGCCGCCAAGTTTAGTTGGCGGATTGCTGGACGCATTGGTGTTGAGCGCCTTGTCGGGTGCTTTGTTTGCGGCTTTTTGTCAGTTTGCTTTTGTTGCTGCGTCCCAGCATGTTGCGAGACTTCGAGCACGGCGCAAACCGTTGGGTTTCGTTGCGGCGGGGACTGAAATCACTGGAAATACGGCGCGAAGGTTTGGATGAATACACCTTTAAATACAACCGGCAAGCGGGTGTCTTGCTGGTGTTGGGCAGTCTTTACACACTTGCGTTGCTTACTTTCTGGCTCGGCCATTACCGTTGACCTTCCGTCAGTAATGTTGATTTATCGTCAGTAATACATTAACAGTTTACTCTAACCCATTGCCCTAAGAGCGATTTTACTTGTAATTTCTGATTTTCTCTAGATTGTCGCTGCGCCTGTTTGACGCTGGATGCTGCGGCATTGAGCGAGCAGGGGGAAGACGCAATAACAAGGCTGCGGCCTTCAATATCCAGGAGAGAATTATTATGAAAATGCAAAAGGTTTTACATTGATTGAATTGATCGTGGTGATCGTGATTTTGGGCATCTTGGCGGCGACTGCACTGCCGAAATTTGCTGATTTGAGTGAGATGCACGTTTTGCGTCCGCGCAGGGTGCGCTGGGGGCGGTGAGATCGGCTGCGTGGTTTGGCGCAGTGCCCTATGGCAAGCTTCGGGTGCTAACGTTGCGGTGTCGATGGAAGGTGTAAGCGTACGATTACTATGTCAAATTATTATCCGACCGCTGCAGGTATTCAGACTGCCGCCAACCTTTCTGCCAATGACTACCTCGTCAGTGTGGCTGAGTACGGTCCTGACGGTGCAAGCCAAGGGTGCTTCGCTTCCTGCATCTTGCCAAGTTTACCTACACTGAAGCAGTGTTGGTATCTCGCCTGGTTTTTTCCGGCATTCCGGTCCGAACACCAATTGCTAATTACCGGCTAGGAGCCTGATTGCAGTTGCATTAGACGCGTAGGATTTACAAGGGAGGCTTCGGCCTCCCTTGTTTTTTGTGTGTCGCCGGAGGCTTTTTGTTACACTGAAATCCCGCTAATACGCGGTTTCAAGGATTATTGGATATGCGATTGAGTGCTGAACAAGTCGAGACGATCAAGCAAAAGTCCGGATAATCGTTCGATTTTCAGGCACAAGGTGTTGTGTTTGGTTCGTCGGGTAAAAATCAACGCGGATTCACGCTGGTGGAACTGATCACGGTCATGGTCATCTTGGGCATTATCTCGGTGGTGGCAATACCGCGATTCTTTGACCGGGGAGGGTACGATAGTCGCGCTTTCCATGACCAGGTGATTTCGACGCTGCGCTATGCGCAAAAGGCGGCGATCGCGCAGCGACGTTTTGTATGCGTACGTTTCAGCAGGACAGCGTCGTCGCTCTGACCTATGGCTCGAACAGCGACTGCGCCACCGAGCGGGCATTGGCCAGCCCGTCCGGCGCACCTATCCGTCCAGTACTCAAGTTACCTTCTGTCCCACCCCACCAACTTCAGTTTTGATTGCCTCGGTCAAGCCGAGAGACAGTGAGGAACGAGCTACAGGCAGTCTGCGGTAATACGCTTGCCGTACTGGCGGTGAATCAAGTGGTACAAATAAGCAATGCTGATCCCATCACGATCTGGAGGGAGACCGGCTATGTGCGCTAAGTCACCCTCTCTGTTGCAGCGCGGTATCAGCCTCATCGAACTCATCATGTTCATCGTCATCATCAGTGTGGCATTGGCAGGGATATTGCTGGTGATGAACAAGGTCATGACGCATAGCGCCGACCCGCTTATTCGCAAACAGGCGCTGGCAATTGGCGAGTCGATGCTGGAAGAGATCAAGCTGCAAGATTTGTCCGGTGTTGCCTGTGTGGGCACCTTGGCTGCGGATGCAGTGCGCACCGGAGCGAGTTCAGTGTGCGATTACAACGGATATAAAACCACGGCGGGTATTCGCGAGTTTACAGTCGCCAACGCGGTGATTCCGGCATTGGCAAGCTACAACATTACCGGTGTGGTTGTGACGCGCATCGCTGATATGGCCGCTCCCACTTTGGGTGGAACGCCAATTCCCGCAGGCAGCGGCGTGATGATTACCGTGACTGTCGCCGATCCTACAACGGCGACTGTAGACGTGACGGGTTATAGGGCAGGTAATTGATGTATAGGTACCCGAAATCACATCGAGGTTTTACACTCGTCGAAATGATCGTGGTGATGGTCATCACCGGCATCATTGGCGGCATGGTGGCCATGTTCATCCACGCGCCGGTGCAGGGCTATGTGGATAGCGCGCGCCGCGCCGAGATGTCCGACATTGCCGATACGGCCCTGCGGCGGCTGGGGCGCGATCTGCGCACGGCAGTGCCGAATAGCGTGCGTACTCCTTCTCCGGCGGGTTCGACATATATCGAGTTCTTGCCGACGAGGGATGGCGGGCGCTACCGCGTTGACAGAACCAATGGTGCAGGAGGCTGCGCAGCCGTGCTGGGAAACTCTTTGGGGGATGCGCTGAATTTTGATGCGGCGGACGCTTGTTTCGAGATCGTCGGTTCGCCCATTACTTTTTCGGCGGGAGATAGCATTGTCGTCGGCAGCACCCAGTCAACTGGAAATCCACCCTACTGCAAATTGAATGTTTGTATTGTTGCCGGTGTTCCAGTAAACGGGGTTTTGCGTGATTACACCGGTGGAGTGGGAGCGCAGTCTGCCGTGGTAATGGCGGGCGCGGCGCAATTTCCCGCCTTGGCTGAAGTGGACGGTCATCGTTTCAACGTTGTGCCGTCCGATCAGCAAGCAGTGACTTATGCATGTACTGGCACATTGGGAGCGCTGGACCCAAACGGGAACGGGCAAGGTGCACTCACGCGGATTTGGCATTACAGCTTCAACACCGGGCAAGTGGCCCCCGCAGCGCTTGGCGGCTCGACTGCCATTCTTGCCAGTAATGTGTTTGCATGCAATTTTGTGTACGACACCAGCAATCAGCGCAACAGTCTGGTGGCGGTCGCGCTTACCATAACGCGCGGCAACGAAAGCGTGAGCCTGTACCACGAGATTCATGTGAACAACATACCGTGAGGAAGAAGTGAAAAGTAATAAAGTGCAACTCGGTTTCAGTCTGGTCTCTGCCATTTTTTTGCTGGTGGTGCTGGCTGCCTTGGGAGCTGCGATGGTCACCTTTTCTACCGCGCAAAATCAAGATCTGGCAATAGATGTGATGGGATCGCGCGCTTATCAGGCAGCCAACGCCGGTGTTGAATGGGCGGCGTACAACATCGCAACCAGTCCTCCAGGTACGGCGGTTGCGTTCAGTCCAAGATTTGTGCCCGGCACGGGAAGCGCGCTTGCCGGCAATCTGGCGCCATTTACTGTATGGGTGGGTTATACCGCGGCGGTGCAGAGCGATGCCGTGAATGCCGGCAGCGGGGTTGTGGCGGTATGGGCATACAACATCGCCTCAAGCGCTGTGTACGGTATGCCGGGTTCGGCGGATTACGTTGAGCGCGTTGTGAACGCGAAGATGTAGGAATTTCGTTTGCTGTGATGCAATGATTCCTGCGAAATGGAGCGAAAAATGAATAACAGTGCGAAAGCGATACTCTTACTTTTAGGTTTGCTGGCAGGTAGTGCCGAAGCGGTAACTGTCACTTACTCCGCATCGGGAAACTGGACTGCACCGGCAGGCGTGACCTCTGTCACTGTAGAGGCTTGGGGTGGGGGCGGTGGCGGCGGCGCCGGCACTGGCAATCCAGCACAGGGGGGCGGAGGAGCAGGCGGGCAATATGTAAGCACAGTGGTCGCGGTGACACCAGGTAATACCTATGCCTATGTCGTTGGCGCGGCAGGAACGGGCGGGAATACTGTGGCAGGCGGTACGGGCGGGGATTCGACTTTTGCCGCCACTACCGTAGTGGCAAAAGGAGGTGCGGGCGGCGGGCTTGCGGCGGCAAATAGTTCAGGCGGCACGGCTGGTCTTGGCTCCACAGCAGGTGGGGTCGGTAATGTGGTCTATGCAGGTGGAGCTGGTGCGGCAGGTACCAGCACTTGTGCTGGAGGAGCAGGCGGTGGTGGCGCTGGTAGCGCCGGTGCGGGCGGAAATGCGAGCGGTAATACAGCGGGGTCTGGTACGGCAACAGGCGGCGGCGCGGGTGCTACAGAAACAACAGCACAGGGGGCCGGCAGTGCCGGTAATGTCGCCGGTGGTGGTGGTGGTGGTGGCTGCGCGAAGAGCAATACTAACCAAAACGGCGGTAACGGCGCAGCAGGTCAGATAACCATCACTTATATTGGAGCACCTACAGTAACTTCAAATGCAGCCACGTCATTGATTTCCACCGGTGCTACCCTGAACGGCACGGTGAGCAGTAACGGCGCAACCACTACAGTGGCCTTCAATTATGGATTGACAACCGCGTACGGCAGTTCAGCAACTGCTGCGCAAAGCCCGCTGGCCGCTAATGCTGCTAATACCGCTGTCTCTGCAGCAGTAACCGGATTGACTTGCGGCACGACTTACCATTTTCGAGTAAATGGCACGAATAGTGCCGGGACGACCAATGGCAGCGACCTCACCTTTACTACACCGGCTTGTGTGCCCTCTGTCACTACTCTTGCCGCATCCTCGATACTGGCCAAAGGGGCGACACTGAACGGTACAGTGAGCAGCAACGGCGCAAGCACTACTGTTACATTCGATTACGGTCTGACTACCGGTTACGGTAGCACCGTTACAGCCACGGGCAGCCCGCTGGCGGCCGGGGCAAGTGGCACTGCGGTATCCGCCGCCGTAACGGGATTGACTTGCGGAGGCACGACCTACCACTTTCGGGTAAAGGGAGTGAACAGCGCGGGCACGACCAATGGCGGCGATCTCACCTTTACGACCTCAACTTGCCCTGTTTTCTGCACACCTCCTGCAAACACTCCCCCGACCGTGTCGGTTACCTGCCAGTGCGACACTTTTGCGCGAGCCACGCTGAATCCTTCTACCATTTTTGGTGCAGACTGGAAGGTGTCCTCCAGCGATACTACCCTGATACCGCCCAGTATCGTGAATTCCGGTTATCTGCGCCTGACCAACAATACCGCCTCGAACGCCAAAGCGGCGACGGTGCCAGGTATCTTTCCCGCTGCCGGCAATTACATTTCGGTCGAGTTCCAGCAATATGCCTATAACGGGAGTGGAGCCGACGGTATTGCCGTGACGCTGTCTGATTATGCGGTGCCGGCGGTGCCGGGGGCATTCGGCGGTTCTCTGGGATTCGCGCAAAAATCGAATCCAGGTTCGGACTGCGCGACTGCTGGCGGATGCCCCGGATTCGCCGGCGGCTGGATCGGTGTGGCGATGGATGAGTATGGCAACTACTCGGCAGCAACCGAGGGCAGGGTTCTCGGTCCGGGTGCCACTGCGCAGTCAGTTGGCGTTCGGGGGCCAGGCTCAGCGCAGAATGGTTACCGCTGGATGGGTGGCTCCCTGGCTGTCGGAAACATAGACAATAGCGCCTCTGCAACTGCGGCCCCGGGGAATATGTATCAAGTTATTGTGGATGCCCGAAATTCGGCTACCAACCAGATTTTGGTGTATGTGAATCGGGATACCACCACCCAGGATGGCACAAATTACACCAACGTTTTTGGGGGGGGCGGCGGATTCAACGCCTATACCGAAGCTAACTACGCTTTGGGACAAGGCTGGATTTCCTCGCTGATTCCGGCCAACTGGCAGATATCCTTCACCGGTTCTACCGGCGGTGCCAACAACATCCACGAGATCAGCAGCCTGCGCATATGCGCACAAACCTTCTTGCCACCTACCGGTGGAACGGCAAGCGGTTTTTCCGCTATCGACGAGGCATATCCGGTAATAGCTAGCGGTATTCCTGCCTTTCAGAATTTCCAAACCGGCCACGTTTTTACGAAATTGATTGGAGCGGCGAATACATTCAAGCTTTGGGTGGCGGCGCTGAATAGTGCCGGCACTGGTATCTCCAGCAACTATTCTGTCGCCAACGCGAAATACGCACAGGTGAATATTGTCGACAACAGTGATAATGCATGCGGTCCCGATTCCGCCCGCACCTGCAACAGCGCCTGCACCGGCAAGTCTGCAGCGGAGGCAGGTGCGACCCAAATAGTCACCTTTGCCAAGGGCGGTCCGGGTGCTTCGTTATCCCCGGCGTATACCCTCAACTCGTCATGGCAGAACCTGATTGCCGTCATGAAGGAGTGTACTACTTCTGCCTGTACCGCCTTTACCTCCACCGCGCCTGCATGTTCCGTCGACTCGTTTTCGGTACGGCCGCTGAGTATTGCATCGGTGACATCCTTTGATGCCCCCGCAGGTGCGGGTAATGGCGCAACCAATACCGGTTCTTCCGGCAGTCCGATATTCAAAGCAGGCAGCGGCAATTTTGTTTTGTCCGCATACACAACAGGTGTAGCCAACAGTCCCAGCGGATATACCGGCGTCATGAAAATAAATAACGCGGTCATCGCCAGCTCCGCCACATACGCAGGGGTGGTAACAGGTTCTTTTCCGGCAGCGACTTCAGCGACGCCTGCGACTGCAACGGCACCCGCGTCGACAGCAACCGGCAAAACGTTTACCTATAGCGAAGTGGGCGGCTTCACGCTGCCAGGCTATCCGCTTACGGACACAACGTCGCGGCGCGGAGTTTACGACGGTGTAGCGACAGCGGATGAATGTACGACGCCGGGATTGACTCCGGCCCAGTGTGATGCGCTTAGAGCGGCTACTTGGACCGGGATAGACAGCATCAGCACCAAGGGCGATTGTGTTTTAGATAGCTATTCGAATACCAAGGACGCTAGCGGAAAATATGGCTGCAATTTTGGTTTGGTCACCACCACGGCAGTGATCGGACGTTTCGTTCCGGATCACTTTGCGGTTAGCGCAAATTCGATCGTGAACCGTGCCGACTATGGAATAACAGGTTCAGTATCTGCAGGGACAGGCGCATTAACGCTTTCTTCAGCGGCGGGTGTCAAAGTTAACGATGTGATCAGCATAGCGGGGGCGGGTGTGGCAGGGGGAATCCTGACAACCACGGCTGCATCAGTCAGCGCCGACGGTTTGACAGTGACGCTGGCGATCAATGCCACTACCACCGTTTCCAACTCTCCCGTCAACGTTGTTGCGTTTACCTATATGGGTGAGCAAATGAATGCGTTGTTCACACTGACCGCACAGTCTGCGGGCAATACCACGACGAAAAATTATGCAGGTGCTACTTGGGCAAAACTGGATCCGACCATTGCCGGCGTACTCAATCTGGGGGCAATAGACAACCCAGGTTTACCTGGCGTGCGCGTGCCAATGACCGCGCGAATCAGCACAACTGGGTTGCCTGCCGTAACGGGTAAGTTCCTTACAACTTGTACGCCCAGTCCGGCATGTTTGGGGACTGCGAATGTGATTGCGCCGCTTATGATCAGCCGCGGAGCAAGCGGTGACGGTCCATATAGCGCACTCGATGTCGGCATTGCGCCAATGGACAGCGATGGCGTGACCACAATCTACGATCTGGATACGGTGAACGTGGTGGCGGGCGCGAATAATCACACCAAAGTCGGCAGAACCGAGGAGAGGTATGGACGCATCAAGGTTTCCAATGCCTACGGTTCTGAACTGTTGCCGTTGTCGCTATCAGCAACAGCGCAGTACTACACCGCGAGCGGATGGGTCAACAGTATTACGGATAACCAGACGAATCTGACATTGGCGGCAATATACTCATTGCTTGATAAAAATGGCAATCCGACAGGCAGCACGACCTCGGCTAGCAGAAGTCCCGCAAGCGGTATGTTGGCGGGTCAGTTGACTATCAAGTTAGCCAAGCCAACTGGCGGCGCCACCGTTACGGGGATCGCAACGATTAGTCCTACAGCTCCTGGTTACCTCCAGCCGATTATCCCCGGCACGGCTACCTTCGGCGTGTACAAGAGCAGTAATAGTTTCATTGATCGCCGGGAAAGTTATTGATGTCTGCATTTTGACAGCTGATGCGTCTGCCAGAAATTACTAAAACTGGCAGATTTGTCGCTACATGTCGGAGTGCGGACAAAAGATGTCCAACGATGGACATGAGAATATATAAAATCCCTTGACAGCAATGGGTTAGTCCATTAACTTCACGCTAATTATGGAAATTCCACAAATATTCAAAGTTTTTCAGCGTAGTAGCCGCGACAGCGGGTGGGTCGCTGTCGTAATCAGCAAGCGGGGCATTCACATCGCGCAGGTCAAATATGCGGGTACACGTCCGCAAGTGGCGAAGTGCGCTTTCTATCCACTGTCCGAGGTTTCTGCATCCGCGCTGGAAAAGGTGCGCAAGGATGCGCAACTCGATGATTGCAGATTCACCACTTTGCTGTCGGCAAACGAGTACCAGTTGATGATGGTGGACGCGCCGAATGTGCCTGTCGATGAACTCAAGACGGCGATACGCTGGAAGATCAAAGATACACTCAGCTACCATGTGGACGACGCCACCATCGACGTGTTGCAGATACCGAGCAACAAGTACGGCAGCGATCGCCCGCAATCCCTCTATGCCGTTGCGGCCTCCAACGAAACCATACGCAAACGTATTGCGCTGTTCGAAAAAGCCAAGATCGAGTTGAGTGTGATCGACATACCGGAGACCGCGCAACGCAATATCGCGGCCTTGTTCGAGATGGAAGGTCGCGGAGTGGCACTGCTGACGTTCGGCGATGAGGGCGCGCTGCTCACCATTACTTGCGACGGCGAGTTGTTCCTGGCGCGTCGGCTCGATATCACACTGGGACAATTGCTGGATGCCGACGAAAACCTGCGCCAGCAGTATCTGGATCGGGTCGAGCTGGAATTGCAGCGCTCGCTGGATTATTTCGACCGCCAGTTCCAGCATATTCCTGTCAATCGCATATTGCTTTCCGCGCCGCAGACGCTGGGGCTGGACAAGCTGCTGACCAACAATCTGGGCATGACCGTCGAGATGCTCGATCTGGCGCAAGGCATGGATATCTTTGCGGTGCCGGAACTGGCGGACAGTGAATTTGCGAGCTACGCCTTGCCTGTGCTGGGCGCGGCATTGCGTCAGGAAAAGAAGGCGCTATGAGTCAGCAGATCAATCTGTTCAACCCGATCTTTATGAAGCAGAAGAAGTATTTTTCTGTGGTCACGATGTTGCAGGCGCTGGGTTTGATATTGCTTGGATCGTTATTGTTCTACGCCTATGCGATCTATCAAGTCGCGCAGTTGTCCAGGCAGGCGGATGAAATGAGCAAGCGCTACACGGCCGAACAGGCGAGGCTGGTCAGCGTGACCAACGAGTTTTCGCTGCAACGTTCCGGCCAGTTGTTGCAGGATGAGCTGAAGCAGTTGGAAGCGCAGGCGAAAGCGCAAGAGGCCGTGCTGGCTATGCTGAAGAGCGGTGCCATTGGCAACACCGAAGGCTATTCTGAATACATGCGTGCTTTCGCACGGGAAACCATCAATGGATTGTGGCTCACCGGTTTCAACATCACCGGTGACGGAACGCAAATGAGCATGAGCGGGGCGGTGGTGAATCCGCAACTTGTACCTTCATATATCCAGCGCTTGGGCAAAGAAAAGGCCATGCATGGCAAGACCTTCTCCACGTTGCAGATGCAACAGCCGAAGAAGGATGGCGACCGTCTCGTGCCGCGCTATGTCGAATTCAATCTGCGCTCAACGGCCATCGAAGAGGCAAAGAAATGAATCTGAAAGCGCAGCTCGACAAGATCGTTGCAAAGATTGACGGAATGTCTTTGCGCGAGCGCGCCCTGATATTTGCGGCAGCTGCATTCCTGCTGGTGTCGATGATCGACTCCTTGCTGTTCGTACCGCAGCTGGACAAACAGAAAATGCTGTCCGCTCAGGTTGTCCAGCAACAGGAAAAGATGAAGGAAGTGCAGGCGCAGATTGCAGCGTTGTTGCAGGCCAGACAGGCCGATGCCAACTCACCCGAGCGCCAGCGTATTCGTGTATTGCACCAGCAGATTGCAGACGGGGATGCGTACCTGAAAGATCGGCGCGACAAACTCGTACCGCCCGAAAAAATGCCGCAACTGCTTGAGCAGGTGTTGAACCGGAACGATCGCCTGAAGCTGGTCTCCCTGAACACCCTGCCGGTGAGTTTGTTGATTGAGCCTTCTGCCGATGCGCCCGCGGTTCAGGTGGCGGGAGCGGAAAAGCAGATTTATAAGCACGGTGTAAAGATCACGGTACGCGGGAGTTACGCCGACCTGCTGTTGTATCTGACGGCGTTGGAAAAGTTGCCCACGCAGATGTATTGGGGGGCGGCGGAAATGGGCGTGGTGCAATACCCTGTCGTGGAATTGACGCTGACGCTATACACACTGAGTTTGGACAAGACATGGCTGCAAGTTTGAAGACGTTTATTTCAGCGCTGCTGCTCGGCCTAGCCCAAGTCGCGGCAGCCGAGACTCTGCCGGACCCGACCCGTCCCGCCATTGACCTGAACAGTACCGGCGCGAGTGGGGTGGGTGAGGCGGTGCCGGTTGAGGCAGTGCCGCAGGGATTGCAGTCCGTCGTCATCTCGCCGCAATACCGTGCCGCCATTATCAACGGCGAAACGTTGAAATTGGGCGACAAGTCCGGTGATTCCAGGCTGGTCGAAGTGCGCGAGAACAGCGTGGTGTTGCAAAATGCGCACGGACGACGGGTATTGGAGCTGTTCCCAAAAGTGAGCATCAAAAAGAACGAAATGCCGCGGCAAGAGGGCGAGACACAAGATAAGGCGCCGGAGCAGACCAGTCTGCCGGCGAGCGCTGCAGGAGGAATGAAATGAAACAAGTATTGGGAATGATGGCCGTGTTGTTTTTATCTGCGTGCGCCTCCACGGGCGGCTCCAAGGGAGCGACGGCAGCGAAGATCAACCAAGAGATGGATGCCGCTGTCGCATCGCACGAGCCGGCCAAGCCGGAGGCCGTGGATCAGGCGTTGTTGCCGCCGCTGGCTGTGCCCGCCCTCACCGATACGAAGCCGCTGGAACCCAAATTCGACCTGGCAGTCAACAATACGCCTGCCAAGCAAGTATTCATGGCCATTGTCTCCGGCACGCGCTACAGCGTGCTGGTGCATCCCGAAGTCAGCGGTACCATCTCGCTCACGCTGAAAGACGTGACCGTGTTTGACGCGCTGGAAGCGATACGCGAAATGTACGGTTACGATTACAAGGTGGACGGTACGCGCATCTACATCCAGCCATTGACCTTGCAGACGCGCCTGTTTCAGGTGAGCTATCTGACCGGTCAGCGTGATGGCAGGTCTTCCCTGCGCGTGGCTTCCGGCTCGGTTGCGGACAGCGCTGTTGTAACCGGTCAACCGGGAGTGCCGACAACCGGTACCGGCGCAAACAGCAATAACCGCGACAGCAGCAAAGTGACAATGACGACCAAAACCGATTTTTGGGACGAATTGAGCAGCGCGCTGAAAGCGATCGTGGGTGACGAAAAAGGTCGCAGCGTTATCATCAGCCCGATGTCGGGCGTGATCGTGATCCGTGCCATGCCGGACGAATTAAAGAATGTGTCCGCTTACCTCAAGGCTTCCCAGATATCCATCGACCGTCAGGTCATACTTGAAGCGAAGATCGTCGAAGTACAGCTGAACGATTCGTTCCAGTCCGGCGTGAATTGGAGTGTGTTCAAGAACGGACCGAATAGCCATGCGACTGCCGGTATCGGCAGTCCCGGAAGTACATTGGCCGCGGGCGGTGGCACGGCATCTGCGCTGTCGAATACGGTCCTTACCGCGACACCAGGCGCTTCGATGGCGCCGACCGTAGCGTCGTCGTTGCCCTCCGGCACCGTAGCCGGTTCGCTATTCGGCCTAGCTTTCCAGACCAGCAATTTCGCCGCGTTGTTGAATTTCCTCGAGTCGCAAGGTAACGTGCATGTACTGTCCAGTCCTCGCATCGCTACGCTGAATAACCAGAAGGCGGTACTCAAAGTCGGTACGGACGAGTTCTTCGTGACGGAAGTCACCGGTGGTACGCAATCGACGATAGGCGTGGCAGGGACCACGCCGACGGTAAAGGTGCAACCGTTCTTTTCCGGCATCGCCTTGGACGTGACGCCGGTTATCGACGAGAACAATGAGATCATATTGCATGTGCATCCGTCGGTCAGCACGGTCTCAACTGTGAACAAGCTGGTTGATCTGGGTACTACTAATGGAACTATGAACCTTCCGCTGGCATCGAGTAATGTCTCGGAAACGGACAGCATCGTGCGTGCGCGCGACGGACAGATCGTTGCCATCGGCGGTTTGATGCGCCAGGCGGAGACCAACGACGATTCCGGATTGCCGGGGTTGCCAAAATCGATATTCGGGCAAACCAACAAGCATACCGAGAAGCGCGAGCTGGTGATCCTGCTGAAGCCGACCGTGGTGGACAGCGACAAGGACTGGTCGGCTGATATCGCGCATAGTCGCGACCGCATCAACGGTTTTTCCAAATAGCATCATGTATCTTGCGCATTTCGGTTTGCGCGAACCCCCGTTTTCGCTGACGCCCGACACCAGTTTCTTCTTCGCCTGTACAAATTATCAGGAAGGCCTGAACACTTTGCTGGTGGCGGCACGCACCGGCGAAGGTTTCATCAAGATCGTCGGCGAAGTGGGAAACGGCAAGACGCTGCTGTGCCGGAAATTTCTGGCAACACTCAGCAGTGATCGTGAAACTACGACTGCGATTGGCACGCAGGACGGTGGAATCAGCGGACGCCACGCGGCCAAGTTCATCACGGCCTACATCCCCAATCCCTATCTGGAACCGCGCAGCCTGCTGCTGGCACTGGCGGACGAGTTTCGCATCGAGATGGACAACTCATTCGATCAGCATCAATTGCTGAAAGAATTGACCCGCACGCTCCTTAATTTTGCCCGCGACGGCAAGCGCGTATTGGTCTGTCTGGACGAGGCGCAGGCGATGCCGCTGGAAAGTCTGGAAGTGCTGCGCCTGCTCACCAATCTGGAAACCGAGAAACGCAAGCTGATGCAGGTCGTGTTGTTCGGGCAGCCGGAACTGGATGAGCGTCTCAAGCATAATTCGGTGCGCCAGTTGCGCCAGCGCATCAGCTTCCAATATGTGCTGAATGGATTGCACCGGGACGAAATGGATCGTTATCTGCGCCACCGTCTGGCTGTGGCCGGATTCAAGGGCGAGACGTTGTTCAGTTCGGGTGCAGTCAATCTGCTGCATCGTGTCACGCGCGGTACGCCAAGACTGGCGAATATCATCGCCCACAAGGCGATGTTGCTGACCTATGCCGAGGGTCGCCAGCAGGTACAGACAAGCCACGTGCGCAAAGCCGCCGCCGACACCCCGGAGTCGCACAGGGACTGGATGGTATGGGGCTGGTGGGGCGCGGCGGCAGCGGCGTTGGCCGGGTTGGTTTCGTTCGGTCTCTGGCTGCGATGAGCCTCATCAATCAGGTATTGAACGAGCTGGAGAGCCGGGGGGCAAACGTGCCTCTGGGCGAAGACACGATTCGGCCCGTCCCGCCACGCAAGCAGTCACATGTGAAACGCTACGCAATACTGGCGATCGCGCTGACGCTGATCACGTTGGCTGCGCTCAAGTGGTATATGGCGCAATCGGATAAGCCTGTACTGCCACACGTGGTGGTGGTGCCCGTGAAAGTTGTCCCGGTCGAGCCAGCCAGTGCCGTGGCGCTCGCAGCATCTGCGTCCGTTGTGGCAAGTGTTGAGTCGGGCTCGCCGCCCAGGTTTCCGGCCAATTCCATGGCAAACCGCTGCTCGACGTGAAGAGCGAAGAACCTCCGGATGCAGCACCGGTGGCCGGGAAGAATGTGCAGCGCCGGCACAAACCTAAAGCGGAACAACTGGCTGAAAACGCCGAAGATTTGCCGTCGGATAATCCGGACCCGCAGCAATACAAGAAAATCACCTCGCTGCAACGGGCTGAAAGCGAATTTCAGAAAGCCAATCTGGCAGTCAAGGAAGGGCGCATGAACGATGCACTGGCAGGCTACGAAGGTGCCCTGCTCATCGATTCGTCGTATAAGGACGCGCGCCGCGCCTGGGTCGGTTTGCTGATCAATCTAAAACGCAACGCAGACGCCGAGCGCGTGCTGCTAAAGGGCATAAAGCGCGATCCGCACGATGCTTCGTTTGGCATGTTGCTGGCGCGTTTGCAGGTTGAGCGCGGCGAAATTCCCCTGGCGTTGGAAACGTTGCAAAAGACCCTGCCCTATGCCGAAGGCCAGGCCGATTACCAGGCGTTCCTGGCTGCGTTGTTGCAACGCGAGAATCGTCATGACGAGGCCGTTGCCCATTATCAGGTTGCGCTGAAACTGGTGCCCAACAACGGCATCTGGTTGATGGGTATGGGCATCTCGCTGCAAGCGCTGCAACGCAACGAAGACGCCCGCAGCGCCTACCAGCGCGCGCTGGCATCGAATAGCCTGAATCCCCAGTTGCAGGCCTACGTCCAGCAAAAACTCAAAGATATTGGTCCTGCTGCAGTTGTTCAGTGATCGTGGGGTAATGTTCGCGCCACCACCCAGGCGCTGACTTCGCTTGCGCCGGCGAGTTTCAAAGCTTGCGCCAACTCACCCATCGTCGCTCCAGTTGTCATCACATCGTCCACGATGGCGACGTGCTTGCCGCGCACTTTGTCGTCCAAGTTTGCACGTGAACGCCTGCCGCATGTTCTTGTCGCGCTCCTTCCATGGCAGTGAGGATTGCGGCGGTGTGTTGCGCACCCTTTCGCAGGCATCCTTCAGCAGCGGAATGCCCAGCTGGCGCGAGATCCGCCGCGCCAGCAGCAGGGACTGGTTGAAACCGCGCTCGCGCAACCGCACCGGATGCAGCGGCAAAGCAACCAGCCAATCCGGTTTTGTGTCCGCCCTTTTTACCACTGAATCGGCAAGATAATTGACCAGCACCAGACGTTCGTGAAACTTGAGCGACTGGATCAGCTTGTCTATGGGAAAGCTATAGCTGAATGCCGCAACCGTGTGGTCGAAGGGTGGGAGCTGCTTCAGGCATTCGCCGCACACGCTGCCAGCCAGCGTTGGCAGGGCGCATATCGGGCAGTGTTCCCGCGGCAGGCGCGGCAATTCGGCGTCGCAAGCGGCGCAACACAGACCTGCGTGGCTGGCCCCGCCGCATAGAAGACAAGGCTGCGCTGGCAGCAGCTGCATAAATTTTGCACTGATGTTTAACAGATGATGGGATAAAATAGACAAGTCGTTCCGATCCTGTTGGAGTTCAGGGGCGAAGATGCTCCCTGCCATTCTACTTGCTTGTCCCTACTTATATATGCAAACCAAAACCGTCGAATTCGCCCGTCCCGCCCAACCCCAAACCACGCCGCAGCGCTGGAGCGTTGCAGAAGTCGAGGCCCTGTTCAAGCTGCCTTTCGCCGACCTGTTGTATCGCGCACAACAAGTGCATCGCGAGAATTTCGACCCGAATGCGGTGCAGCTTTCCACCTTGTTATCGATCAAGACCGGCGGCTGCGCCGAGGACTGCGGCTATTGTTCGCAGTCGTCCTACCACTCCGCAGGGGTGGAAAATACCAAAGATGCTGGAAATTGACGAGGTGCTGAAAGCGGCAAAGGCCGCCAAGCAAGCCGGTGCCGGGCGCTTCTGCATGGGCGCGGCGTGGCGCGAACCTTCCGGCGAAGACATGAAGGCTGTGGTGGAGATGGTCAAGGAAGTGCGTGCGCTGGGCATGGAAACCTGTGCGACGCTGGGCATGCTGAACGACGAGCAGACCGAACAACTACGCGCTGCCGGGCTGGACTATTACAACCACAACCTGGATACCGCGCCGGAGTTCTACGGCAACATCATCAGTACGCGCGACTATCAGGATCGCATCGATACGCTGCAGCGCGTACGCAATGCCGGCATGCATGTGTGCAGCGGCGGCATCATCGGCATGGGCGAGAATCTGACGCAACGCGCCGGATTGGTGGCGCAACTGGCCAACATGGATCCCTATCCGGAAAGTGTTCCCATCAATAATCTGGTCAAGGTCGAAGGCACGCCGCTGGCGGATACGGAAGACCTCGACCCGCTGGATTTCGTGCGCACCATCGCCGTGGCGCGCATCACCATGCCGAAGGCTTTTGTGCGGCTCTCTGCCGGGCGCGGCGAGATGAGCGATGCGGTGCAGGCGCTGTGCTTCCTGTCCGGCGCCAATTCCATTTTCTATGGCGACCATCTGCTGACGACCGGCAATCCGGAGGTGGACCGCGACAGGGCGTTGCTGGACAAGCTCGGTATGTACCCACTTGCTGATCAACACCGTTAGGCACAGAGCAGGCACGGATCACGGAGAAACAGTCAGCCTGTATTGATTTTCTCCGTTTATTCTGTGACGGCGGTGGCAAAAAATGCCTTTCACTGAACTGCAAAAAGAGCTGAACGAACGCACCGGGCAAGGCTTGCTGCGCACGCCGCCGCACGCTGGACACGCCGCAGTCGCCGCACATCGTCGTTGACGGCAAACCCTATCTGGCCTTCTGCAGCAACGATTACCTCGGCCTCGCCAATCACCCGCAACTCATCGCAGCGCTGCAACAAGGCGCGCAGGAGTGGGGCGTGGGTGCCGGGGCTGCGCATCTGGTAAGCGGCCACTTCGCTCCGCATCATCAGCTGGAGCAGCAGCTTGCCGCCTTCGTCGGAAAACCTGCCGCGCTTTTGTTTTCCACGGGATACATGGCGAACCTGGGCTGCGTCCAGGCACTGGTCGGCAAGGGCGATAGCGTATTCGCCGACAAGCTGAATCACGCCTCGCTCAACGACGCCATGCTGCTGTCGCGTGCCGAGATGAAACGTTATCGGCACGGCGATATGAAACAGCTGGCGCAATTGCTGGCAGCAGACGCATAGCGGGCGCAAACTCATCATCACCGATGCGGTGTTCAGCATGGATGGCGATATTGCACTATTGCCGGAATTGCTCGCATTGTGCGAGCAGCATGATGCGTGGCTGTACGTGGACGATGCGCACGGCTTCGGCGTGCTGGGTGAACAGGGACGCGGCTCGCTGGCGCATTTCGGCATCGCGTCCGCACGCATCATCTACATGGCGACGCTGGGCAAGGCGGCCGGGGTTTCCGGCGCTTTCGTCGCGGCAGAACAAGCGGTCATCGACACGCTCGTCAATCACGCCCGTAGCTACGTCTACACCACGGCGACACCGCCGGCCTTATCGGTCGCACTGTCACAAAGCCTGCAATTGATTGCTCAGGGCGACGAATTGCGCGGCCATCTGCAGAAACTGGTTACGCAGCTGCGCAACGGTTTGTCCGATCTGCCGTGGCAACTGATGCCATCGTCTACCGCGATTCAGCCGCTGCTGATTGGCGACAACATGCAAACCTTGAAAATGAGCGAAGGCTTGCGCGAACGTGGCATCTGGGTCGCCGCGATACGTCCGCCTACAGTGCCCCAGGACACGGCGCGGCTGCGCATCACGCTATCGGCAGCCCATAGCGCAGCAGATGTGGATCAACTTATTGGGGCATTGCATGAACTTGCATGTTGAGAGCAGCGGCAGCGGTTCGCCGCTATTGCTGATTCATGGCTGGGGCATGCACGCAGGGGTGTGGGAAGATACTGCGCGGAAACTGGCCGCGGACTTCAGGGTGCATAGCGTTGACCTGCCGGGATACGGAAGGAGTGCAATGATCGATCTTCCTCCGCAGGAGAAGATGGCGATTGTCCCCTCTCCCTCCGGGGGAGGGTTAGGGTGGGGGACGCATTCCTTGCCAAGCACATCCCCCTCCCCCAACCCTCCCCCGGAGGGAGAGGGAGCAGGATTTGTTAAATGAAATCGTTGAGTTACTTGCAACGCAGTTCAGCGAACCGCTCACCGTCTGCGGCTGGTCGCTGGGCGGGCAGATCGCGCTGCGCTGGGCGGCGCGCGAACCTGATAGAGTGCAGCGCCTGATCCTGGTGGCGAGCACGCCGTGCTTTACCCAACGTGCAGGTTGGACATTTGGCATGGAAAGCGAAGTGTTGAAGCAATTCTCGGCCGATCTTGAACAGAATTACGCGACGACCCTGCGCCGATTCATTGCTCTGCAATTGCGGGGTAGCGAAAACGAACGAGAATTGCTGACGAAACTGCGCGAGCGTTTGTTCAGCCGCGGCGAACCGGATATGGATGCGTTGCGCGCCGGACTGGATATTCTGCGCGATGCCGATTTGCGTGAAGAAGTGCCGGATATCCGGCAGCCGACGCTGGTGATTGCAGGCGAGCGCGACAAACTGACGCCGCCGGAAGCGTCGGCGTGGCTGGCGCAGACCCTGCCCGCGGCACGCCTGGTCAATATTGCCGGCGCCGCGCATGCGCCGTTTTTGTCGCATCCGGATTATTTTGTCCAACATATAAAGAGCTTTCTGCATGAATGAATTTGAAATCGACAAGCGGCAGGTGAGGCAAGCGTTCAGCCGGGCAGCGCAGGATTACGATGCGGCGGCGGTTCTGCAGCGCGAGGTCTGTACGCGCATGCTGGAGCGGCTGGACTATATGAAGTTGCAGCCGCACAGCGTGCTGGATGTCGGCAGCGGTACGGGCTGGGGTACGCGCCAACTGGGCGAGCGTTATCCGAAAGCCGAGATCACCGCGCTCGATATCGCCATCGGTATGCTGCAGGTGGCGCGCGGCACCTCGGGCTGGTGGAAAAAACTGTTTGCCGGAAAACGCGAGAATTTCCTGTGTGCCGATGTCGAGGCATTGCCCCTGGCCGCCAACAGCGTGGATATGGCATGGTCCAATCTTGCCCTGCAATGGTGCAACGATCTTCCCGCGACTTTTGTCGAGCTGCAACGCGTGCTCAAGGTGGAAGGTCTGCTCATCTTTTCCAGTTTCGGCGTGGATACCCTGCACGAATTGCGTACCGCCTTCCACGATGTGGACGGCTACAACCATCTGAATCGTTTCGCCGACATGCATGACATCGGCGACATGCTGGTGGCAGCCGGCTTCGCCGATCCGGTGATGGAGATGGAAAGGATCACGCTGACTTACGATGATGTGCGGGCCGTGATGCAGGACCTCAAGAGCATCGGCGCGCATAATGCCACCGCAGGACGGGCGCCGGGATTGATGGGCAAGGCCGCATGGCGGCGCGTCACGGACAATTACGAAAAGTTGCGTCGCGACGGCAAACTGCCCGCAACCTTCGAGATCGTTTATGGACACGCCTGGAAACCAGCGCCGAAAGTGACACACGACGGACGCGCGATCATCAGGACCGATTTCAAATTATGAGTTATTTCGTTACCGGCACCGACACGGGAGTGGGCAAAACGCTGGTGAGTTGTGCATTGCTGCACGCATTTGCGGCACAGGGCAAGCGCGTGGCCGGATTCAAGCCGGTGGCGGCGGGCTGCGACGACGACCATCACAACGAGGATGCCAAACGTCTGCGTGCAGCAAGCAGCGTGCAAGCCACCTACGGCCAGATCAATCCCTACTGCTTCTTTCGTCCCATCGCACCGCATCTGGCTGCCCGCCACGCCGGAGTGCGCATCGAATTCGCACGCATTCTGGCCTCGTACCGCGAACTGGCGGGGCAGGCCGATGAAGTCATCGTGGAAGGCGCGGGCGGGTTCTGCGTGCCGCTGAACGACAAGCAGGACAGTGCAGATCTCGCCCGCGAGCTTCATCTGCCTGTCATCTTGGTGGTGGGTATGCGGCTGGGCTGCCTGAATCATGCCTTGCTGACTACGCGCGCCATCGCCGAATACCAACTAGAATGCGCGGGTTGGGTGGCCAACGTGCTGGATGAGGACGGTACGACACGGCGTTGCGAAGCATCCGGGGCGGGAGTGCCGTCCGGCCGCCTTCTCCCGCAAACGGCTGGCTCTGCCATAACCAGCGACTTGGCGAGCGTTGTTGGCTTGCCTAGTCGAATGGCTAGTAGCTCTATCAGTAACGTGTCGAAGGCGGGCATGCCCGCGTTGCAGGAAAATATCGAGGCTTGCGCGAGCGCATTGCGGCGCCATTGCTGGGAGTGATTCCCTATCAGCCGATACCCGATGCAAATGCCACGGCGGCACATCTGGATCTGAAGTTGCTGGAGAAAAAAGAAATCGATGGTTGAATTCAGTCTTATTGCGGTATTTCTGGTCGGACTGCTGGGCGGCGTACATTGTCTTGGCATGTGCGGCAGCATCGTCGGTGTTTTTACCGCGCAAGTACCGAAAGATACCGCACGCTGGCCCTTCCATCTGGCCTACAGCAGCGGTCGCATTGCAAGCTATGCGCTGGCCGGCGCCTTGGCCGGTGCAGTGGGTCAGGCCGGCCTGCTGATGCGCGATGCGGTACCGGTGCAGCACCTGCTGTTTACGTTATCGAGCCTGATGCTGGTTGTGCTCGGTCTGTATCTGGCCGGCGTGTGGGGTGCGGTGCGGCAACTTGAACGCCTGGGCGGAGGTCTGTGGCAAAAGCTGCAACCGTATACGACCAGGTTGCTGCCGGTAAATACCGTGCCGCGTGCGCTGGGCTTGGGCGCGCTGTGGGGGTGGTTGCCGTGCGGTCTTGTGTATAGTGTGCTGCTTACCGCATTGGCGAGCGGCAGCGCGGCGCGCGGCGCGTTGATCATGCTGGCATTCGGTCTGGGCACCTTGCCGAATCTGCTGGCGATCGGCTTGTTCTGGGAAAGCGTCAAGGGTTGGGTGCAGTCGCCGCGCATGCGGCTGGCGGCGGGGTTGCTGGTAGCGTTGTTCGGCGTGTATGGTTTGACCAAGGTCGGATACACATTTTATGTAAACGGGTGGAGCGGTAGCTGTCATGTCCCTGCGTAACTTATTGCTGTTCTCGCTGTTGTCCCTGCTTGCCGCGTGTGGCGAACAAACACTACCTTCTCCCTTCCAGGCCAGCGACGTGACGGCGAAATATGCGCAGGCAGATTTCCACCTGAACGATGCAAGCGGCAAGCCGGTCAGTCTGGAGGACTTTCGCGGCAAGGCGGTGGTGCTGTTCTTCGGCTATACGCATTGCCCCCAGATATGCCCGACCGAACTCGCCGAACTGGCGCAGATGATGCGCAAACTGGGGAAGGATGCGGAGCGGGTGCAGGTGCTGTTCATCACGCTCGACCCCGAGCGCGACACACCGGAACTGATGGCGAAATATCCGGCCGCGTTTAATCCCACCTTCAAGGGTTTGTCGGGCGACAGTACGGCAACTGCCGAAGCGGCCAAGGCATTCGGCGTGACCTACGAGAAACATGCAAACAAGAACGGCGGCTACGATCTGGATCACTCGGCCGGGACCTATTTCATTGCGCCCAGGGGGCGTCCGATACTGCTGTCGCCGTTCTGGCAACATTCGGATTCGTGGGTGCAGGACATCAGGTTATTGCTCGCCTTCAGATGAGCACGCTGATCGATCTGTTGCGTTTCGAGTTGGACGAAAAGAACCTGCCGATACGCGCAGAGCAGGTGCGCGCGCGCATCGACAGTTATCCGCTGATGCTGGTTGCAGAACTGGTGCTGGCACCGATGCTGGTGATGCTGATGTGGGACAAGATATCCCACGGCGCGTTGCAGGCGTGGCTGGTGGCGGTCTATTGCGTCCATGCCATGGAGTATTTTTTCTGGCGCCAGCGGCGTACGCTCACAAAGACCGTCGCCCAGAATATCCTGTGGGATCGCATTTTTCGCAGGCTGACCGCGCTGGCCGCCGTCACTTGGGGCAGCGCCGGAGTGCTGATGTTCGTCCCCGGCGACCTGGCTTACCAGGCGCTGCTGATCTGCGTGGTGATGGGGTTGTCTGCCGGTGCCGCGACCAGCAACCCGTTCCATCCCCCGTCGATGTTCATCTACCTGATCGCGCATGATTCTGCCGCTGCTGGGACGCCTGCGCGTGGGAAAACGATTCCACGCACTGGATACTGTTCGCCATGTTGAGCATGTTCTGTACCTTCGTGCTGAAGTCCGCGCTGGAGCTGATACGCACCTTTGAGCAATCGCAGCGGCGCAGATTCGAGAATGAGCTGCTGGTCGGCGCGCTGCTGGAGCGGAAGCGGGATGCCGAAGCGTCGCGTCTGGTGGCAGAGCAGGCCAACCAGGCCAAGTCCAAATTTCTTGCCACTGCCAGCCACGACCTGCGCCAGCCTTTGCAGGCTTTGCGCTTGTTCTCCGACGCTTTGCAGGATACGGCGAGGGAAGCGGAAACGGTCCGTTTGGCGGGGCAGATCGGCAAATCGGTCAATGCGCTGGTCGACATGTTTGACGATCTGCTGGATGTATCGAGGCTGGATGCGGGCATCGTCGAGCCGCGCAAGCAGCATTTCATGCTGGGTTCCCTGTTCGACCGCATCTACAGCGATTTTGCCCCGCTGGCGCAGGCAAAAGGACTGAGTTTCCAGCTACCCATCTGCAACGGCAATGAGTGTAGTCCGCAGAATATCTGCAATGTGGTGATCTACAGCGATCCTTTCCTGCTGGAGCGCATGTTGCGCAACCTCATTTCCAATGCGATTCGTTACACGGACACCGGCGGCGTGGTTGTACGCTGCACCTGCATGATAGGCAAGGTAGGCCTGGAAGTTGCCGATACCGGCATCGGCATCCGGGCAGAGACGTTGCCGCATATTTTCGAAGAATATTATCAGGCGGACAATCCGCATCGGGATCGGCGCAAAGGGCTGGGGCTGGGTCTGTCCATCGTGCGCAGGATCGAAAGCCTGCTGGAATGCAAGGTGCGCGTCAGTTCCAACCCGGGGATCGGCTCGGTATTCAGCTTCGAGATTCCGATAGGCAACAGCGCGAATCTCGCCCAACCTTTCGTGATTACCCATTCGCAATACGATCTGAGCGGGTGCGTTGTGGCGCTGGTGGAAGACGATCCGGATATCCGCGATGTGACGGCCGACCTGCTGGAACAATGGGGATGCCGGGTTGTGGCGGGAGAACATGCGGAAGACGTGATGCGCAAACTGGATGTGGCCGAATTGCGCCCCGATTTGCTGGTATGCGATTTCCGCCTGCCCTACGGCATGACCGCCATTCATGTGATCAAACGTATGCGCGAACTGTGGGGCAAGGATCTGCCGGCGGTGGTATTGACCGGCGATACCGCCAGCGAGACCCTGCAGGCGATACATGACAGCGGGGCGATACTGCTGCACAAGCCGATCGCGCCGATCCGCTTGCGCGCGATGATGCATTTTGCGCTGTACGGCGAAAGCTAGAAGCCTATGTCGGGAGTGGTATGATTGCGGGTGCCGAAGTATTGAGGGGGAAAAGATGAAGATCAAGGTGCTTATGGCGGATGACCACGCATTGTTTCGCGATGGCATGCGTTATGTGTTACAGCAACTTGCTGACGAAGTCGAGATTCTGGATTCCGGGAATTTTCAGGAAGCATTGCAGCTGGTGCATGACCATACCGATGTCGATCTTGCGCTGCTGGATTTGAATATGCCGGGCAGCGAAGGTGTTCCGTCCATTCAGTTCTTTCATTTGCGCCATCCCGATATTCCGCTGGTGGTGGTTTCCGGATCCGATCACCGCGACGACATCGAAAGCGTGATGGAGTCCGGCGCGATGGGATTCATCTCCAAGATGTCTTCAAGCAAGATCATGTTGTCGGCTCTGCGCATGGTGCTGGAAGGCGGCGTCTATCTGCCGCCGCAGCTGCTGCAGCAAGCGGTGAGCAATGTCGACCAGGGCGAGACCCTGGTGAACAAGCGTTCGCAACGCGCCGCCAAGTTCGGCCTCACCTCGCGCCAGCTCGAAGTACTGACGTTTCTGGCTTCAGGTCTGGCCAATAAAGAGATATCCAAAAAGATGAACCTGGCCGAGGGCACGGTGAAGATTCACACCGCGGCCGTGTATCAGGCTTTGCACGTCAACTCGCGTCTGGAAGCAGTGAGCGCGGCACGCCGCCTCGGATTCCTGCCGCCGGCCCCCAACGATTCCGAGGGCAATTAATGGCGCTGCCCGAAAGCCCGCGCCCGCCTCTGCCGGAAAGGTTGCTCGGCTTGTTGCGCGAATCGCGCTGGTTGTTGCTGGTGGCTGTGGCGCTCTATCTCATCCTTATCCTGTTCGGATTCAACCGCGCCGATCCTTCCTGGTCGCACAGCGCGAGCAGCGCGATCACACATAATCCGGGCGGTGTACTCGGCGCATGGCTGGCGGATGTGCTGCTTTATCTGTTTGGTTTTTCCGCATGGTGGTGGGTAACGCTGATGTTGCAGCGCGTGTGGGCCGGCTATCACCGCATCCGCGCCGACAGTATTTTCGACCAGCGCGCGCTGTGGGTCTCCCTGCTGGGTTTCCTGGTGTTGCTGTTTTCCAGCAGCGCGCTGGAAGCCTTGCGTCTCTATACATGGAAGGTTTCATTGCCGCTGGCACCCGGCGGGATGCTGGGTGCAGTGCTGGGCAACGTGTTGTCGCATGCGCTGGGTTATATCGGCGCCACCCTGTTCCTGATCGCGCTGATGGTGGTGAGCTTCAGCCTGTATACCGGTCTGTCCTGGCTGCGTTTTGCCGACTGGCTGGGCGGACTGCTGGAAGACGCCTATATGGCAGCGCGAAACGCCTGGCAGACCCGGCAGGATAAGCGCATCGGCGCGCAGGCGGTGCAAGTGCGCAACGTCGTGGTGGAAGAAGAAAAGAAGCGTGTGGAAGAGCATGAGCCTATCCACATCGAGATGCCCGTCTTTGAAGTGCCGCGTTCGACACGGGTGCAGAAGGAGAAGCAGGTCTCCCTGTTCGCCGATATGCCGGATTCGGATCTGCCGCCTTTGCATCTGCTGGACGAGGCGAAGAAGCAGGTTGAAGTGGTCTCCGCCGAGACGCTGGAATTCACCTCGCGCCTGATCGAGCGCAAGCTCAAGGATTTCGGCGTGGAAGTCAAAGTGGTCGGCGCCTATCCCGGCCCGGTCATCACGCGTTACGAGATCGAACCCGCGGTCGGCGTGAAAGGCAGCCAGATCACGAATCTGGTGCGCGACCTGGCGCGTGCGTTGTCCGTCGTCAGCATCCGTGTGGTCGAGACCATTCCCGGCAAGGCCTATATGGCGCTGGAATTGCCCAACCCGAAACGCCAGATCGTGCACCTGTCGGAAATTCTGGGTTCGCAGGTCTACGCCGAAATGAACTCGTCGCTGACCATGGCCATGGGCAAGGACATCTCCGGCAAGCCGGTGGTGGCCGATCTGGGCAAGATGCCGCATGTGCTGGTGGCCGGTACCACCGGTTCCGGCAAGTCGGTGGCGATCAACGCCATGATCCTGAGCCTGCTGTACAAGTCCACGCCGCAGCAGGTGCGCCTGCTGCTGGTCGATCCCAAGATGCTGGAGCTGTCGGTGTACGAAGGTATCCCGCACCTGCTGGCACCGGTGGTTACCGACATGCGTCAGGCCGCATCCGCGCTTAACTGGGGCGTGCAGGAAATGGACAAGCGCTACAAGCTGATGTCGGCGCTGGGCGTGCGCAACATCGCCGGCTACAACCAGCAAGTGCGCGACGCGATCAAGGCCGGCAAGCCGCTGACCAACCCGTTCACGCTCACGCCGGATAATCCCGAGGCGCTGGAAGAGTTGCCGTTCATCGTCATCTTCATCGACGAACTCGCCGACCTGATGATGGTGGTGGGCAAGAAGGTGGAAGAGCTGATCGCGCGTCTGGCGCAGAAGGCGCGCGCCTCCGGCATCCATCTGGTGCTGGCGACGCAGCGTCCGTCGGTGGATGTGATCACCGGACTGATCAAGGCCAACGTGCCGACGCGCGTGGCGTTCCAGGTGTCGAGCAAGATCGACTCGCGCACCATTCTCGATCAGATGGGCGCGGAAGCGCTGCTGGGGCAGGGCGACATGCTCTACCTGCCGCCGGGCAGCGGCTATCCGCAACGCGTGCATGGCGCCTTCGTCTCCGACCAGGAAGTGCATCGCGTGACCGAATACCTCAAGGCGCAAGGCGAACCGAACTACATCGAGGGAGTGCTGACCTCGCTGGATGAAGCGGGAGCGGAAGGCGGCGAGCTGGATGGCGGTGCGCGATGCCGAAGCCGATCCGCTGTACGACCAGGCCGTGGAGATCGTGATGAAAACGCGCCGTCCCTCCATCTCGCTGGTACAGCGCCATCTGCGCATCGGCTACAACCGCGCTGCGCGCCTGATCGAACAGATGGAAAAGGCGGGTCTGGTGTCGACGATGCAAAGCAACGGCAATCGCGAAGTGCTCGCACCATCCGAGATCGGAATAACATGCTGAAAAAACTATGTGTTGCCGCACTGCTTCTTGCCGCACTTGATGCACATGCAAGCGCAATCGAGAAGACTGCACAGCTTTGTTGCTGCCACGCATTCTGCGCAGGCCAATTTCACGCAGGAAGTGCAGGACAAGAACGGCAAGCGCATTCAAAGCGCCTCCGGCACCATGCAGTTCGAACGTCCGGGCAAGTTTCGCTGGGTCTATAAAAAGCCGTACGAGCAACTCATCGTCGGCGACGGCAAGAAGTTCTGGATGTACGACATGGACCTGAACCAGGTCACGGTAAAGAAACTGGATGCCGCACTCGGCAGCAGCCCGGCGGCGTTGCTCTCCGGCAGCAACGAGATCGAACGCGACTTTGCGCTAAAGAACATCGACGACCGCGATGGCCTGGAATGGCTGCAGGCCACCCCGAAAGCGGCAGAAACCAATTTCCAGAAGATACTCATGGCGTTCAACGCGAAGTCGGAGTTGGTGGTGATGGAGTTGTACGATGCTTTTGGTCATCACACCGTATTGCGTTTCACGGAATTGAAGAACAACCCGTCCTTCGGCGCGCAACAGTTCAAGTTCGTGCCGCCCAAGGGTGCGGATGTACTGGGCGAGTAATGAGCAGCGCCGATCTGTTTGCTGGCAACAAACCCGCCGCACCGCTTGCCGAGCGGTTGCGTCCCAAGAATATCGGCGAAGTCATCGGCCAATCGCATCTGCTGGGCGAGGGCAAACCGCTGCGTCTCGCATTCCAGTCGGGCAAGTTGCATTCCATGATCCTGTGGGGCCCGCCGGGCGTGGGCAAGACCACGCTGGCACGGCTCATGGCATCCGCGTTCGATGCCGAGTTCGTGCCGCTGTCGGCCGTGCTGTCCGGCGTGAAAGACATCCGCGAAGCCATCGCCCAGGCCGAACTTACGCTGCAACAACACGGCCGTCACACCATCCTGTTCGTGGATGAAGTGCATCGCTTCAACAAATCGCAGCAGGATGCTTTTCTGCCGTTCGTCGAACAGGGGCTGGTCACCTTCATCGGCGCGACGACCGAGAACCCGTCGTTCGAAGTGAACGGCGCGCTGCTGTCGCGTGCGCAGGTGTATGTGCTGAAATCGCTTTCTGCATACGAGATGGCCGAGTTGTTCGTCCGGGCGCAGAAAGCAGCTTTGCCGGGTATTTCATTCGATGCTGCAGCACAGGAGCGCATCATCGGCTATGCCGATGGCGATGCGCGGCGTCTGCTCAACGTGCTGGAGCAATTGCAGACCGCGCGCGCGAAGACTGCGCGCAGAAGTACGTGCGCAAGATCATACGACACCAAGTTTCTCGACGCCACGCTGGCACAAAACCTGCGCCGTTTCGACAAGGGCGGCGAAGCGTTCTACGACCAGATTTCCGCGCTGCACAAATCGGTGCGCGGTTCCAATCCCGATGCGGCGCTGTACTGGTTCGTGCGCATGCTGGACGGCGGCGCCGATCCGCGCTACCTGGCGCGGCGCATCGTGCGCATGGCGTGGGAAGACATCGGCCTCGCCGATCCGCGCGCCATCGACATCACGCTGAGCGCTGCACAGACCTACGAACGCCTCGGCTCGCCGGAGGGCGAACTGGCGCTGGCGCAGGCCGTGCTGTATCTCGCCGTCGCCGCCAAGTCGAACGCCGGATACGTCGCGTATAATGCCGCCCGCGCCTTTGTCAGCCAGGACGGCTCGCGTGAAGTGCCGCTGCATTTGCGCAACGCGCCGACCAAATTGATGAAGCAGCTGGATTACGGCAAGGATTACCGGTATGCGCACGAAGAAGCAGAGGGCTATGCGGCGGGTGAAACATATTTCCCCGACGGTATGCCGGAAGTGAGCTTCTATCAGCCTACCGAGCGCGGGCTGGAAGCGAAGATTGCGGAGAAGCTGGCGCATTTGCGTGAGCTGGATGCAAAAGCGAAAAACAAGAATTAGCCGCAGAGAACAAGGAAAAAATGTAGGTCGGGTTAGCGTAGCGTAACCCGACAAACCCTAGTCAGAATTCAACGTCGGGTTACGCGATAAAACTGCTAACCCGACCTACCCAGGAGTAAAGATGTTAGACATACAAACATTACGCAATGACTTGGCAGCTACAGCCGTACGTTTGGCCACCCGCGGTTACACGCTGGACACCGCGAAGTTCGAGCAACTGGAAGCCGAGCGCAAGACCATCCAGACCCGCACGCAGGAGCTGCAAGCCAAGCGCAATGCATCGTCCAAGCTGATCGGGCAAGCCAAGGCCAAGGGCGAAGACGTGTCGGCGATCATGGCCGAGGTGGGTGCGCTGGGCGAGGAGTTGAAGCAGCTCGAAGCCAAGCTGCCGCAACTATTGCAAGAAGTGGATGCGTTTCTGGCGGTCATTCCCAATATGCCGCACGCGACGCGTGCCGGTTGGCAAGTCGGAAGCGGACAACGTCGAAGTGCGCAAGGTCGGCGAAGTGCCCAAGTTTGCATTCGAAGTGAAGGATCACGTCAGCATCGGCGAAGGTTGGGCGGGCTGGATTTCGAGACTGCGACCAAGATCGCCGGCGCACGTTTCTCGCTGCTGAAAGGACCGTTGGCCAGGCTGCACCGTGCGCTTGCGCAGTTCATGCTGGATACGCACACCGAGAAGCACGGCTACACCGAGACCTATGTGCCTTACATGGTGAATGCGGAGTCGATGCGCGGCACCGGACAGTTGCCGAAGTTCGAGGAAGACTTATTTCAGCATATGCTGGTGGAAAAAGTCATTGAAATGCGGATGTATAGCGGCGCAGAAGAATGCAAGATTAGAATCTGAAGAGATTGAACTTCTATCTGATCCCCACCGCCGAAGTCCCCGTGACCAACATGGTGCGCGACGAGATCGTGCCGCTGGAAAAATTGCCGCTGAAGTTCGTGGCGCACACGCCGTGCTTCCGCAGCGAGGCGGGTTCCTACGGCCGCGACACGCGCGGCATGATCCGCCAGCACCAGTTCGACAAGGTGGAACTGGTGCAGATCGTCCATCCGGAAAAATCCTACGAGATGCTGGAAGAGCTGCTCGGCCACGCCGAAACGATTTTGAAGAAGCTTGGCCTGCCGTATCGCGTGGTCAAGCTGTGCACCGGCGACATGGGTTTTTCTGCCGCGACCACCTACGACATCGAAGTGTGGCTGCCCGCGCAGAACACTTATCGCGAGATTTCCTCCTGCTCCAACTTCGAGGCTTTCCAGGCACGGCGCATGCAGGCGCGTTTCCGCAACGCGCAGGGCAAGCCGGAGTTGCTGCATACCCTCAACGGTTCCGGCCTCGCAGTGGGCCGCACGCTGGTGGCAGTGCTGGAGAACTACCAGCAGGCCGACGGCAGCGTGCTGGTGCCGGAAGTGTTGCGCCCTTACATGGGCGGGCTGACTTCCATCAACGCGATCTGATCGGTCGACGCGCGGCGAACCGGCATGGAACTCACTCCGCTTCGTCGAACTCGTCCTGGTTGTGCTGCTGGTCGCAATCCCATGGTTCCTGGTCGGCGTGTTCAGTGTTGCATTTCTTATGCAGGCCCATCTGCAAGAGGAAATAAAATACTCGTTCGGGATGAAGGTCTCCATCATTGTCGGCGGAATCATGTGCATCCTGGCGCTCGCTGTATGCGCAGATGGGGTGCGCAAGAAACAGGCTAACCCGTTGTTGTATCTCTTCGCATTCTCCGCATTCTGGTTTCTGCTCGAATGGCCGGCAAAGGCATTGTTGGGTATTCTGCGTTCCTGAGACCAGTTCGCGCTACCAAAAGCGACTTGGGCCACGTTACAAACTCGCGATCGTAACAATATGTTTGCCTATCTTCTTTCTTGTCAGCAAAGTCGGCCATGAATTTTCTGGCCCATGCACTGCTGGCCGGCGATACGCCCGCCCTCATCGTTGGCGGAGTTGT
The DNA here is from genome assembly GCA_963718345.1 of uncultured Pseudomonadota bacterium. Lineage (GTDB taxonomy): Bacteria > Pseudomonadota > Gammaproteobacteria > Burkholderiales > Gallionellaceae > Sideroxyarcus. Next base: position 31,618 of record CAVQZH010000006.1, read on the forward strand.
GGGGGACTGGATCAAAGGCCACTGCCGGGGACATTACCGGATGATCTGGCCAGGGGCGTCGTCCTGCATCGCGCCATCGATCACTTTGCGGAATCGCATCCTGCCTTCAATCGCAGCCGCTCGCGGGTCTCCGCGGAGCGCAGACGCTATGCCGGCGTACTTGTTGACGTGTTCTACGACCATCTGCTGGCACGAAACTGGACTGCCATTCATCAGCAGCCACTGAGCGAATATTGTGAGAACGTCTATCGGTTGGTCCACGACAGACTGAACGACCTCCCCGTTTCCGCGCATCCGGCATTGGAACTGATGGCGAAGGAGGACTGGTTGACGAGCTATGTGCATATTGACGGCATTGCCGACGTACTGGTCCGCATGTCGCGTCGGGCTCGCCAACCGAATCCGCTGGCGCACGGCGAGCAGGAATTCCTTGCGGATGTTGATGGATTTACCGGCGACTTCTATGAGTGGCTAACAGATACAAGGAAATTCTGCCAGGAATGGCAGGCCAAATAATGTGCAATGTAATGTGCGCATTGGATGGGCAGTGAAGCGACCATTTCAAACCCTCAGCGCAAACATCCATTAATTTGGACTGCAACAAACCGTATTTCCCGTTCGTTCCCTATCAATTCGCGGCGCGATTCCAGCGTTTCGTCGCAATGTGCTACCCAGTTCCATCCAGCTCGTTTAGATTGCGTCCTGTCATTGGTGCAGGAGGTGCTATGAAATATCCATTGTTCTTGGCCGTTCTGTTATCAGCCTATTCCGTCCAGGCTGGGGAGCTGAAGCTGGAGCTTGAAGGGAAAGGCATGGCGGGTAACCAGGTACGGGTTGCTATCTATTCCGCCAGTGCGCCGGAGCAGTTTCCTTTCGACGAGAAGTTCTATCGGGGTATCGTAAACGAGGCGACGAGCGACCGGTTGACCGTGCTTGTTCCCGATCTGCCGCCGGGGAAATATGCGGTGGCTGCATATGTCGATAACAACAGAAACGGCAGACTGGACAAGAACTTCCTGGGCGTGCCCAAAGAGATATTCGGTTTTTCCAACAATGCGCGCGGCATGTTCGGCCCGCCGGATTTCAGTGCGGCCGCGTTTGAGATCGGCGAGGATATTGTCACAAAATCAATTCAACTATATTGAGGCTCACATGAACGATAGCGCCAAACATCCGCCGATCCTGAAATTGCGCAATATTAAACGCCGCTTTCTGCTGGGAGAGACCACCATCGATGCCCTGCACAGCATATCGCTGGACATTCACGCGGGCGAGTTTCTTGCTGTATGGGGCCCTTCCGGCAGCGGCAAATCCACCCTGATGAATATCATTGGCCTGATCGACGCACCGACCGAAGGCGAAGTTCATTTTGACCAACAGGACACACACGTGTTGAGTGACGATGAACTCACCGACTTCCGCGGCAAGAAAATCGGCTTTGTGTTTCAGAACTTCAACCTGGTACCCGTGCTTTCCGCGCTGGAAAATGTGATGCTGCCTTTGCAGATTCAAGGAGTGACAGAAAAGGAGGCGCGCGAACGTGCCGCCGCGGCGCTGGTGGATGTTGGGTTGGAGCGCTTCAAGGATTCTTTGCCGGACAAATTGTCCGGCGGACAGCGTCAGCGCGTCGCCATTGCCCGCGCTCTGGTGGTGAATCCCAAGCTGGTCATCGCCGACGAACCGACGGCGAACCTGGATTCCGAGAACAGCCGCATGGTGGTGGACTTGATGCGCGAAATGAACCGGGCACGCAAAGTGACGTTTGTGTTCACCACACACGACCAGCGTCTGCTCGATCATGTGGACAGGAAAATACTATTGCGCGACGGCAACATCGTCAGCGATGAGGTGACAGCATGAAGAACATGTTCAAACTCGCCTTGCGCGGTCTGCTGCGCAACCGCCGCCGTTCGCTGACGACGCTGCTCGCCATCGCGCTTGGCTTTTCTGCCATCGTTTTGTTTGCCGGCTATACGCACAATGTCTACGACGGCCTCGCGCGTCAATCCATACACGGCGAGATGCTGGGACACCTGACCCTGAGCAAGCGCGGCATGCGCAAGGAGGGCAAGCTCGATCCCGAGCGTTACATGCTGACTGCGGCGGAAGTCGAAGCGATCACCAGGCTGTTAAAGGATGAAAAGCATGTGGAGTTGATCTCGCCACGCCTCGCGATGAGCGGCCTGATCAGTAACGGACGTGCCAGTACCATCTTCATCGCCGAGGGCATCGAGCCGTCCGCGATGGAACGCTTGCAGCAGAACGTGCTGACCGATACCGAGCGGAAAAGCGGCATGTACAATAATGTGAAGAAGCAGCTCGATCCTGCACATAGCGACTTAGTCGAGGTGAGCGAAGGTCTGGTCGAGATGTTGCACCTCACCGTCGGCGGGCAGGCTCAGGTGTTGGTAGATACCCTGACCGGCCAGGCTAACGCGCTGGATATTGTTGTGGGCCATACTTTCAACACCGGCAACGCCGGCAGCAACGACAAGTTCGCCTTTGTGTCACTGGCATTGGCGCGGACGCTGCTCGACGCGGAAGGCCGCGCGGATCGCATGACTATCCTGCTGGATGACGCAAGCCAGACCGCGGCGATGCGGGAGCATCTGCTAACGACGTTGAAAGCTGCGGGATTCGATGTGGAGATCATGACCTGGCAAGAGCTGTCGGATTTCTACAATCAGGTGCACGGCATGTTCGACATGATCTTCGGCTTCATCTTCTCCATCGTGCTGACTGTGGTGGTCATGAGCGTGGCGAATTCGATGGGTATGACGGTGGTGGAACGCACGCGCGAAATCGGCACGCTGCGCGCCATCGGCTTGAAACGCCGGGGCGTCGTGCGCTTGTTTACGACCGAGTCCATGCTGCTGACCCTGATCGGATGTATCAGCGGACTTGCGATCGCACTCACCGTGCGTTGGGGCGTCAACATTGCAAACATTTCCTACACTCCGCCCAATAGTGCCAGTCCGGTGCCGCTGCTGGTCGATCTGGATGCGGGACGTACGCTGTTCACTTTCGTGCTGATGGGCGTGGTGGGTACGGTGGCTGCGTATATGCCGGCCAGGCGGGCAGCGAAGAAAGACATCATCGATGCATTGGGTCATGTGTGAGGAAGTATTCATGAAAAATATCGTTTATGTATTGATGCTCGGGCTGTCTGGTTGGATTGGGTCAGCCTGCGCGGCGCCCGATGCGCACAACATCCTGAAAGACTCCGACCAGGCACGCGGTGGCGGCTTACCGGGCATCGTGTGGGAGATCAAAGTGCGGTCGCGCGACGGTGATCGCACGGATGAACCACAGCGCCTGGTGGTCAAGGCGGTGGACGATTCCAGCGTGGCTGAGACGCAGGAGCCGGCGCGCTTCAAGGGCTCAAAGATATTGCAAGTAGACCGCAACATGTGGCTCACGCGTCCGGGCCTGTCCAAGCCGATTCCCATTTCGCCGCGCCAGCGCATGAGCGGGCAGGCATCCAATGGCGATATTGCCGCGACCAACTATGCCGGCGATTACGATGCGCAGATGAACGGGAATGAAACGCTGGACGGCGAGGCCTGCTACGTGCTCGACTTGACCGCAAAGCACAAACGCACCACTTACGACCGCATTCGTTACTGGGTGTCAGTCAAGCGCGTCGTCGGCATAAAGGCCGAGTTCTATTCGGTGAGCGGCAAGCTACTCAAGACCGCGCGTTTCGAATACAACAATGCCATCGAACATGATGGCAAGCACATTCCCTTCGTCAGCAAGATGACCATCCGCGATGCGTTGGTCGATGCCGAGACCACGATGGAGTTCGGCACCGTCAAGGTGAAAAAAATCGCGGCATCCGAATTCGATCTCGGACAGATGCAGTGAAGCTGGCCGTTCTTGTATTGTGCATTTTTGCATCGACAGCCTCCATGGCGGAATCCGACTGGCATACTTCCTGGGACGGAACCCTCTACGGCTACGCCAACAACACGAGTTTGCGCGCTGATAGTGTGTTGAATCCGGGTAATCGGATCGCGGCGTTGCCGCAACGCAGCGATACTGCCGAACTGCGCCTAAACGTCCAGGCAGAGAACGAGAATGTGCGGTTGACCGCACGGCCCATCGGCCTGTTGCGCGAGACGCAAAATAGCTTTGGTACCCAGCATCCGAATGAAGGTTATTTCAGCTTGTGGCAGGTACGCGTGCGGGCGGCAGAAGGTTGGAACGTCGCGGCAGGACGTGATGTGCTGAACTGGGGAGCGGGGCAGTTCCGTTCGCCTTCCAGCCCGTTCTATTTCGATAACGGACGTACCGATCCGTTGCGCGAACTGGTCGGTATGGATGTGATGAAGCTTTCCTGGACACCGGACATGCAGAACAGCGTCAATCTGGCGCGTATCGTTCGTTCCGGCTACGGCGCGACGCAGCCGGATATGTGGCGCGAAAGCTGGTTGGTGAAATTCGACCAACGTGGAGAGGCGTGGTCATATGGCCTGGTTACGGTCAAAGCGCCGAACTTGCCCGCCTTCTACGGTGCACACGGGCAGGTGACGCTGAGCGATGCGCTGATGGTGTACGGAGAAGTGGGTTCTTCCGCACGTGTGTTCGCACTGCAATCGTCCGCGGATAGTACGCAACCGTTTGCCGTGGCGACGCCGGCCTCGCGCAGCACGACTTCTTTGGTCGGTGAGTCCTATACATTCGAGGACGGGAAATCCCTGGCTGCAGAATATTTGCACGAAGATCACGGCTACACGTCAGCGCAGGAGGACGCCTACTTTCAACGCGCAGTTACCCTGCCGGGAATGGCCCTGGCGTTCGTCCCGCGCCTGTTGGGACGCGACTACCTGCATCTGGTATGGCAGAGCAACATGATGGAGGCATCCGGGTATTGGCGCTTGATGTACACGCGCAATATCACCGATGGCGGCAATGAATTGGCGGGCTACGGCGAAACGGTGTTGAGCACGCGCATCAGCATCTTTGTCCTGGCAGTATTGCCGGTCGGCAATGCAAGGCAGGAATTTTCTTCGCTGGTCGCACGCAGCGTCACTACAGGAGTGAAAGTAGCCCTGCCGTGATTTGGATTAATCCGGGCGCAGAGCAGTTCACTCCTCGTTTTTCGCGCTTCATCGCTTTTCGCTCCGTTGTTTAACATTGCCTGATTATATTGATGCAGGATTTCATTTAGCCAAATTGAAGCGCGATACCGTCAACTGAAAGTCAAGGGAGGAACCATGGATACGAATCGTTGGTCGTTGTTGGTTACTATAGTAGCGGCGCTGCTGGTCGCAGGTTGTACTGCCATACCGCAGCAACAAGCGGTGAAGACAGTCCACGTCTGTACTGCAGCAGATTGCGGTTCAACCGATCAGAAATACTCCACGGTACAGTTGCTCGCCGGATTCCAGCAACTCCTGAAGGCAAATGAAGGCGAACCGGTGACAATTTGCAACTCGGATCCCAAGACGCGCACTTGCGAGAGTGTAGGTTTTTGTTATTTTGTTCTGGGAGGCATATTGCCAGGCAACGGTTGCGCGAAAAGCATCGTCTTTAGCGAGATCGCAATCGGCAAGCAACCGGGTCAATTAAGCCTGAAGGCGAAAATGCCCCTTACTTTTATTTGGACCCCGGTGGCTTGCGACACTATGACAGGTACGCTTTCGGTTCATGCGCCGAACGAAATTTCCATCGAATTCCAGCCGTATTATTGCAACTGGATGGTGGTGGGAAACATGGCTGCCACGTTGAATTTTGCGGTGGAATCGATCGATCTGAGTCGCGGACAGGTTGGCGTTTACTTGAGTCACGCGGTGAAGGGAACCGGTAACGGTAGAGGTTCGGGTTACGCCGTGCTGAAATTTCCGAAGACAATGCCTGACGGGGACAATTGGCTGGTCGAGCAGCCAAAGGTTCCGGTAGCGGGAAGGCAATAGTCGCACGCGGAGCTTTAAGAAGGTCTGCATGGTCGACTAAAACTGAAGGATGCAAATCATGAAGAGGTGGATCATGTATAGCGTTGCGGCAATCGTCTCACTCATCATGCTGGTAACTATCGTTGGTATTGTTTACGAGATGACGAGCAGGAGTCGTGCCACCCGAGAGTTTCCAGCGCAAGGAAAGCTGGTGGACATCGGCGGACGGCGGATTCAACTGGATTGCCGAGGCACCGGGTCACCCACCGTTGTTTTTGAAGCGGGACTGGATATTAACGGTTCGTTAAGCTGGTCTGCGGTTCATGACGAGATCGCCAAAACGACGCGAGCGTGTGCCTATAGCCGTGCCGGAATCATGTGGAGCGATCCGAAGAGACGGCCCCCAGAATGGGAAGACCATTGCGGAAGATCTGCATGCCACCCTGGCCAAGGCGGGTGAACAACCTCCGTTTGTAATGGTCGGCCATTCGCTTGGTGGCCCCTACATCATGACCTACACAAAATACTTTGGTTCGGATGTGGCAGGCCTGGTTTTTGTGGATACCTCGCACCCGGATCAGGTGCAGCGCTTCAAGGCAGTTACCACGTACTCTCCATCCAGCATGATTATGTTGATCAAGGCAGGAGCGGCATTTGCCTGGAGCGGAGCCGTTCGGGTGGCGCCTTTGTCTTCAAAGGGTGTGCCGAACCAGCCTCCTCAGGCAATTCGGACAATGGCTGCCTATGCCCCGACTTCGCTTGGCTCCATGCTCAAAGAGATCGAGTCCCTGGATGAGACGCTCGCCGAAGCGGGACCTTTCAGGCAACTTGGCAATCGTCCGCTATATGTATTGACTTCGATGGCGCCGCTCCCGCAAGAGGCGCTTGCCTCCCTCAAGCTAACGCCCGAGCAGGGAAGACAGTACAAGGAAATCTGGAAGGGAATGCATGATGAAGAAGCATCTTGGTCATCGAATAGTCGGCATCAACTGGTTGCGGACGCGGGTCACTACATCCAGTTTGACCGGCCCGATATCGTTATCGAGGCGGTAAGATCGGTGGTCGACAGTGTGCGTGCGAATCGCTGAAAAAATCGTTTTGCACTCTCATCCAAACGAATCAGTTCCGCGTTCCGGAGATATTTCGCCGGGAGATGCATACTTCAAGGTTGAAGTTTGCACTGACGTGACCGTGGGATAATCCTGGCATGAAAAAAGCGCTGTCCTATCTGATCTCCGCTCTTGTCTTCAACACGGCCATCGCAGGTGTGCTGTCCATGCTCATGCCGGGCGAGCGGTTCTGGACTAACTTTATCTTTTCCCAATGCATCGGATTGTCTGTGACAGCGATCAACGCTACGGCCGTCCATCTTCTGCAAAGTTCGATTGTGCGGTGGGCAGTGTTGAGCGTCACTTTGCCGGGAAGCGTGGCAATGGGAATGACGCTGGCTTTTGCCATCACCGGGGTGGGGAGTTGGAGTGACAAATTCGTCTGGTCGACAATGTTGATCGGATTGTTTTTCGGTTTGATCGGCAGTATCACTCTGCTGCTTTCGCGACAGATCGAGTCTGAAGTGGAAAAGCGCCAGCTCATCCAAAGCGAAAGCGAGAAACGCGAGATCGAGGCAAACCTGAAATTGCTACAAGCGCAGATCGAGCCGCATTTTCTGTTCAACACGCTGGCCAATGTCAGCAGCCTTATAGGCAGCGATCCTGTGCTGGCAAAGAAACTCCTGGAACGACTGAACGACTGGCTGCGCGTGGCGCTGGTGCGCGCTCGCAGCGACCATGCCACGTTGGGCGATGAGCTGGACATGCTGGAAAACTATTTGCAGATATTGAAAATCCGCTTCGGCGAGCGCCTGCGCTGGCGCATTGACGTGCCTGAAGAAGCCCGTCTTTCCTCCTTTCCGCCGATGCTGTTGCAGCCGCTGGTGGAAAACGCGGTGCGCCACGGCATCGAGCCCAAGATCGGCGGCGGCGAGATTGCGATCGGCGCACGAATCGGTAACGATATCTTGCGCATCGAAGTCCAAGACAGCGGCGTCGGCCTCATGGACGCCGCCGGGGGCGCCGGAGCCGGTCTGGCAAACGTGCGTGCACGCCTGACGACTCTTTTCGGGGACGCGGGAAAGTTGGGCTTGCAAAGCGGGGAACAGGGCGGTACGGTCGCCACTTTGGAATTACCTGCGCGGAGATAACATGAGAGCCATCATCGCGGACGACGAACAACACCTGGCGGAAGATCTGAGACGACGTGTAACGAAGCTGTGGCCGGAGTTGCAGATCGTGGCCGTGCTGCATGACGGCGCGGCGGCTGCCGAAGCGCTGGCGGAACATAAGCCGGATATCGCTTTTCTCGATATCCGCATGCCGGGACTAAGCGGGCTGGATGCGGCGCGTTCTGCAGACGGCAATTGCCGCCTGGTATTCGTCACCGCCTTCGACGACCATGCGGTGCAGGCTTTCGAGCAGGCAGCAGTGGATTATCTGCTCAAACCCGTTTCCGACGAGCGTTTGGAGCGTTGCGTAGCGCGCCTGAAACAGCACAGCATGTTTGCGCCGGAAGCAATGCTGACGCGACTGCAACAGCTTCTGGTCACGCCTGCCAGGGCGGAACCGCTGCGCTGGCTTCGCGCGCAAGTGGGCCAGACAGTGCGTATGGTGGCAGTGGACGAGGTGTGTTATTTCCAGTCCGCCGACAAATACACCACGGTACTGACGCGAGACGCGGAGTTGCTGTTGCGCACCCCGCTCAAGGAGTTGATCGTGCAACTGGACGTGGAACAGTTCTGGCAGGTGCATCGCGGAACTGTGGTGAACGTGAAGCAGATTGTCTCGGCGCATCACGATCTTCTGGGCAAGGTTTCGCTTACATTTGCGCGACAGGCCGGAAAAAATGGCGGTCAGTCGCAGCTATGCCCATTTGTTCCGGCAGATGTAAGTTGAAGGAGATCCCATGACAAAAGCAACAGCTGTAATCACCGGTGCATCGAGCGGGATAGGGATGGAGTTGGCGCGTCTGTTCGCGGCAGACGGATATGATTTGATCGTGACGGCGCGGCGGGCAGAGATCTTGCAGAAGCTGGCCGACGAACTTGGAAATGCCCATGGCATTGCGGTACGCATTATTCAGACGGATATCGCCCAGCCCTATGCGGGCGAAGCGTTGTGGAAGGCGATCAGCGCCATCACACCCAAACATCGAAGTGCTGGTGAACAACGCGGGTGTCGGCGATACGGGCGATTTTTCCGGTGAATCGCCCGAAGTTATCGAGCGCATGCTCCATCTCAACATTTCCACGCTGACTTCGCTCACGCGCCACGCGCTGCCGCAGATGATCGCCCGCGGCCATGGCAAAATTCTCAACGTGGCCTCGCTGGCCGGTTTCCAGCCCGGTGGTCCGGGCATGTCGGTGTATTACGCGAGCAAGAGTTACGTGCTGTCCTTCTCGCGCGGCATCCGCCGCGAATTGCGCGGTAGCGGAGTCAGTGTTACGGCGTTGTGTCCGGGGGCAACGCGCACCGGGTTCGAGGAAACTGCCAGGGCGCAAAACACGCTTTTGTTCCATTGGACAAAACCCATGGAGGCAAGCGTAGTGGCGCTTGCCGGTTATCGGGGAATGCAGCGCGGGCGCGGAGTGGTAGTACCGGGAATCATGAACAAGTTGCTGGCGATCAGCCCGGGATGGGCGCCGTCGGCCGTCGCGCTGGAGATCAACCGCTTCCTGCTGGCCGCGCGACGTTAAACCTAGTTGATGAGACTGCCAACGAAACTTTTTTTCAGGGTTGCCGGCAACTGGTACAGATTTTCCTGCGCATCCAGCCGCTTCAGCATGTCCTGATACAAGCGCACAGTCTCGACCAGAATGACAGCCTCGCCGCCGCGCGCCTTGCCGTGCTTCGCATTTTTGTAAAAGGACGGGCGCGACAGCAAAGGCATCATGCGTTTTACATCTGCCCACACATCGGGGTTCAGCCCGGATTGGCTGGCCAGAATGCGAGCATCCTCCAGGTGTCCCATGCCCTGATTGTAGGCGGCCAGTGCCATCCACAGCCTGTCCTCTTCGCTGATGCGCAATGGCAACTGTTCCTTGAGCAATTGCAGGTAGCGCGCCCCGGCGAGTATGCTGCTGTGCGCGTCAAGACGATTTTCCACGTTCATGCGGTCGGCGGTGTCCTCGGTCAGCATCATCATGCCGCGCACATTGGTGTACGAGGTCGCGTTGGGATTCCAGTGCGATTCCTGATATGAAAGCGCGGCAAGCAGTTGCCATTCGATGCCGGTAAGGTCGGCCGCTTCATTAAACCAGTGTTTGAAATGCGGGAGCAGGATACGGGTCTGGCCAATGAACGCCGCGGCATCCATCGTGTCCAGACGGTCATTGTGTCCGTAGTAGCGGTCGATCAGTTGGCGCAGGGACCCGTCCTGTTTGATGCGGGTGAAGAATTGTTGCGCCTCGTCGAACAGTCTGGAATCTCCGTCGACGGGGAAGGCCCAGGACAAGTCGGTAGGCGAGTCGATATCCAAAGGCACACCCAGTTCCGGATAGAAGTTGTGCGCAGTTGCGAGTTGTTCTTCGTTGGCCACCGTGCAGTCGAGTTTGCCGTTTGCGACTTCCTCCAGCAGTTCGTCCGGTGAAGTGTCGTTCCTGGATTTCCATGCCAGCTTGTCATGTTCGTGGCGCACCTCGCGCAATGCCGCCTCCTGTGGCGATCCGGCAGAAACTTCCAGTTTGCGACCTTCGAGGTCATCGAGATCGTCCGGCGTGGAGCCGTGACATATCAGCAACTCTTCCAGAGTTTGATAAGTCTTGCCGAAGCGCAAGGCATAATCGGTCGTACTGCGCACACCAGCCGCCAGGTGCGCCTTGTGCGCGGCAAGCGCATGCATCTCCTGATCTACGCGCAGCGGAACAGTTCGCAACTTTACCTGCAACTGCTGGGCAAACTGTTGGGCCAGCTCGGTTTCAAAGGCGTTTTCGGCTTCCATCTCGACCGGCGGTACGATGACCACCAACTCACCCTGATGCCAGTCTGGCAGGGGATCGACGGCGGTGGTCTTCATCCAGAGCCAGACGCCCAGCGCAAGGACGACCGCAAGTTGTAATGGGAGCAAACTTCTCATGGCGAACATTCTGCCCGAAAATCAAATGTTGCTGGTAAAATGCGCGCCCTCGCGGCACCGAGCGTAGTCTGGCGCGTGTTGCGGGGAAGTATCCGGAGAGGTGGCAGAGTGGTCGAATGTACCTGACTCGAAATCAGGCGTAGGTGTGAGCCTACCGAGGGTTCGAATCCCTCCCTCTCCGCCAAATAGAAAACCGCCCCTTGTGGGCGGTTTTTTATTTGGCGAAGTGGAAGTGTGGACGAACATTCCGGGTTCGACCAGCGAGCACCGCTCGCGCAGGACGCCCACAGGGCGGTCCCGAAGGGATGAAGCTTTCGCGGATGCAACGCGAAAGCTGAACAATCCCTCCCGTTAGCAATATGGAAAGCTGCTCTTTGAAGGAATATTAAAGTGAAAATTAGTATTTAACGTGCATATTGACGCGGTCCTGGAGGCTGGTTAGGGTGTCATTCTTGTTGTTTACAAAGGTGTTGCCGTGACCAGTTCGATAGAAACAGGTGCCGCAGGCAGACAGGTCGGAGTCGAGCGCCGCACTCGCCAACATTTGCGTGACGTGTTCGAGCATGCTTACCGGGTCGCTTATCCTTTGCTTGATTCGAGTCAGACTCTTCCCAACCCGGGACCCGCGCATTTTCTCAGAGTCGTACTGCACGATGCGTTTCCAGATCTGCAATTGCAGGACGTCGCTATTCTTTCAGTCTCGATAGAGCGCGTGTATCGGGAACGGAGCAAGAACGGGACTCAATAAATTCTGTTCAGACTGCCGGCCCATGCAGGCCGGATGCTTGTCAGTCGCCCAGGACAACCTTGCCATGGCAGGCGGAGCAGTTGGATCGGCTTTTCACCTGGGGATTTGTCCATTCCTTTGCATTGATTACATGGTGTTCGTGCTTGAACCAGGGTGTATCGCTGATGCGCAAGCTGGCTGCCCGGTATTGATCGCCGCTGCCCGCATTGTTTTCCAGAAAATCAAGAATCATCTTGTTGTCCTTCGCGCCGAGCGATGCATCTGCCCCGAAGTGTTTGTCCAATCCTCCCATCAGGCTGCGCCAGTTGTCTGCCGCCAACATTTGCGGAGGGTAGGGGATGTGGCAGCTGCCACACTCTTCTTTCCATTTGACATTGTTGGGCGCTGACAGTCTGCCTGCTTCCGCATGCGCGAGATTCATTCCAAACACCAGCAATAATACCGTTACCCGCTTCATGCCCTGCCTCCTTGGATATTGACTAATTTGAATAAGCCCGATGGGGCTGTTAATTGCGCATTGTACCTTGTGCGACTCTGCATATTGATCAGACTGTGAGCCCGTTTTTCCGTAAAGGCGCAGCAAACCCGTAATGACGTTATGTAAGACGCACACGCAAATGGTTCCTGCTGGCGCTTACTACCGCACGAAGCTGATTGGATATGCGCCGCGCAATCACGATTGATCCGCAGTTTCGATAAAATAAGCTTTCCGTGCGCATGCTGTGGCGCAATGCCAGTAAATACGCCAATCTACGCAATGTTGCAGTTTCTGCCGGGGTATATTTCCATCTTTGAATCGTGTTCGCGGTGGTAAAATTCGCGTCTAAAATTTCGTCTTCAATCATGCACCCCTCCTTCGTCCACCTTCGTCTGCATAGCGAATATTCCATCGCCGATGGGATCGTGCGCATCGGTGAAGCGGTTGGCGCAGCGAAGGCAGATGCAATGCCGGCGTTAGCGCTCACTGATCTCTCGAATGTCTTCGGGCTGGTCAAGTTTTACAAGGAGACGCGTGGCGCGGGTATCAAGCCCATCATTGGCTGCGACGTGTTCGTGACCAATGATGCGGTGCGCGATCAGCCGTACCGTTTATTGCTGTTGTGCCAGTCACACGCGGGTTATCTGCGCTTGTGCGAGCTGATCACGCAAGCTTATCTGGAGAACCAGTATCGCGGCCGTCCCGAGATACGCAAAGAGTGGCTGCGCGCGGGAACAGACGGGTTGATTGCCCTGTCCGGGGCGCATCTGGGCGAAGTCGGGGCGACGCTGATGAACGGCAATGCGGCGAGCGCGAAAGTCGTCGCGCAGGAATATGCCGGGCTGTTCCCCAACCGTTTCTATCTGGAAGTGCAGCGCTACGGCGCGCCGCGCGAGGAAGCGCATCTGCGCGATACGGTGAAGCTGGCCGCCGAGCTGGCGCTGCCGGTGGTTGCCACGCACCCGGTGCAATTCCTGAGCATCGACGACTTCAAGGCACACGAGGCGCGCGTGTGCATTGCCGAAGGCTACGTGCTGAACGACAAGCGCCGTGTGAAGCAATTCACGGATCAGCAATATTTCAAGACCCAGGCCGAGATGGCGAAGCTGTTCGCCGACCTGCCGGAGGCGCTGCAGAACAGCGTGGAGATCGCCAGGCGCTGCAATCTCACGCTGAAACTGGGCAAGCCGCACCTGCCGGATTTCCCCACGCCCAACGGCGAGACACTGGACGACTTCCTGCGCAGCGAATCGCAGCGCGGACTGCAGGAACGCATGCTGCATCTGTATCCCGATGAAGCGCAGCGTGCGGCCAAGATGCCGGAGTATCAGGCGCGCCTGGAATTCGAGGTCAACACCATCATCAACATGAAGTTCCCCGGCTACTTCCTGATCGTGGCCGACTTCATCCGCTGGGCCAAGTCTTTCCGCGACGAAAAATTCCCCAATGGCGTGCCGGTCGGTCCTGGTCGCGGTTCCGGTGCGGGTTCGCTGGTGGCGTATTCGCTCGGCATCACCGATCTCGATCCGCTGCGTTACGAACTGCTGTTCGAGCGCTTCCTGAACCCGGAACGCGTTTCCATGCCCGACTTCGACGTGGACTTCTGTCAGGACGGGCGCGAGCGCGTCATCGAATATGTACGCCACAAATACGGCGTGCAGAACGTGTCGCAGATCGCCACCTTCGGCACCATGGCCTCCAAGGGCGTGATCCGCGACGTCGGCCGCGTGCTGGATTTTCCCTATGGCCTGTGCGACAGGCTCTCCAAGCTGGTGCCGGTGGAAGGCGTGAAGCCGGTGTCGCTGGCGAAGGCGCGCGAAATGGAGCCGGAGTTCAACGCCGTCATCGCCAGTGAAGAGGGCGTGGAAGAATTGATGGAACTGGGCATGCGCCTGGAAGACTTGACGCGCAACGTCGGCATGCACGCGGGCGGCGTGCTGATCGCGCCCGGCAAGCTTACCGACTTCTGTCCGCTGTATTGCGCCGAGGGCAGCGAAAGCACGGTGAGCCAGTACGACAAGGACGACGTCGAAGCGGTCGGCCTGGTGAAGTTCGACTTTCTGGGCTTGCGTACGCTGACCATCATCGACTGGGCGGTGCGCTACATCAAAGGCTCTGGCGTCGAAGGCACGCAGAACTTCAACATTGATACCATTCCGCTCGACGACAAGCCGACCTACGACAAGATCTTCAAGACGGCGAACACCACGGCGGTGTTCCAGTTCGAATCCCGGGGTATGAAGGACACGCTGATCAAGGCCAAGCCGGACTGCATCGATGACCTGATCGCCCTGAACGCGCTGTACCGTCCCGGCCCGATGGATTTCATTCCCGATTACATCAACTGCAAACACGGGCGCCAGCAGGTGATCCTTCCGCATCCGCTGCTGGAGAAAGTGGTCGGCGGCACTTACGGCATCATGGTGTACCAGGAGCAGGTGATGCAGTCGGCGCAGGTGGTGGCGGGCTACAGTCTGGGCGGCGCGGACATGCTGCGCCGCGCGATGGGCAAGAAGAAGGCCGAGGAAATGGCCGAGCAGCGCAGCATCTTTGTGGCGGGTGCGGCCAAGAACAACATCGAGGAAAAAAAGGCGAACGAGATCTTCGACACGATGGAGAAGTTCGCAGGATACGGTTTCAACAAGTCGCACGCCGCCGCATATTCACTTGTGGCGTACCAGACCGCGTATCTCAAATGTCACTATCCCGCCGCGTTCATGGCGTCGACCATGACCTCGGAAATGGTGAATACCGACAAGGTCAGTTTCTTCTACCAGGATACGGTGCAGCAAGGGTTGACCATTATGGCGCCGGACATCAATTCATCGTGCTTCCGTTTCCAGCCCGTGGATGCAACGACCATCGCTTATGGATTGGGCGCGGTAAAAGGCACGGGTGAAGCGGCGGTGGAGAACATCGTTCTTGCGCGCAAGGACGGGCCATTCAAGAACCTGTTTGATTTCTGTCATCGCGTGGACAAGCGCATCGTCAATCGCCGCTCCATTGAGGCGCTGATCAGGGCGGGCGCGTTCGACAAGATCAACGATCATCGCTATCAGCTGATTGCGTCGCTGGATGCGGCGCTGGGCAGCGCCGAGCAGAAAGCGCGCGCGGCCAACCAGAACAGCCTGTTCGGTGACGACGAGGCGCACGCGATGCCGGTGCAGATGGCGGAGGTGCCGCGCTGGAAAATGCGCGAACAGTTGCAACAGGAAAAGACCGCGCTGGGCTTTTATCTGAGCGGCCATCCGTATCAGGAGTTCGCGGAAGAACTGTCTAACTTCGTCACACTTAAACTGGCGGACGTCACACCGGATATTCTTCCCGCGCCGAGTTCCGGCAACGGAAATTATGGCGGAGGCGGCGGGCGCCGCAACAACGCGAAGCAACTGGTGCTGGCCGGTATGGTGAGCGGTGTACGCATCCTGCAAACGCGGCGCGGCAAGATGGCGGTGGTGACGCTGGACGACGGCAGTGCGCAACTCGAGATGACCGTGTTCAACGATATCTATGACGCGAACCGACCCTGGATACGCGACGATGAATTGCTGGTGGTACGCGGCAAAGCCAATTTGGACGAGTATTCCGGCAACATGCGCGTCACTGCGGAGGAGTTGTTTGATTTCGCCTCGGCCCGTGCCGTGTTCGCCAAACGACTGGACCTGACCTGCTCAATCGACGATAAGCTGCGTGTGCCGCAATTGGCTGAACTGCTCAAACCTTATTGCGGCGGCCAATGCCCGGTGCAGATCAATTACAGCAACCTGATCGGCAGCGCTCCGCTCCGCTTGGGGGAGGCTTGGCAAGTCACACTTCCGGACGAGTTGCTGGAAAATCTGCGGCTATTGTGCGGCCGGCAGAACGTGCAAATCGTTTATTCATAGTCACCCCGCAGCCTCCCACGCAGCACGCGCAGCCCCAAAGTCCACTTCTGGATTAATGATTTAACCTTATAATCAATATAGCCATAGGGAGCGCAGCCTTTCCGGCCTGTATTTGTACGGCATGGCCGACAAAATCGTATTGCCGGTTTTTCGGCAAGAATAATAATTCACCAAGCTACAGGGGACATGCGACACCGCAATTTTTTCGTTCCAGTGCAAGGGCGGCGGGTCGCATGATCAGGGGAAAATGAATTTACAACATCGATTGATAGACATCGCCACGCGCGAAGTCACCTGCCTTCCGGTTGAAGCGACCATCGGCGAAGCCGCGCAAATCATGGCGCAGCGCCGCTTTTCTTCCATTGTGATCACAGACGAAGCCAGGCATCCGGTCGGTATCCTGACTGAACGCAACATCCTGCATGCCATGCGTGCGGCTTCTCCGCGGGAAACGCCGTTGCGTACCTGCATGTCCTCGCCCGTCGTCGTCATGTCCGGCGCCACGAATTGTCTGGATGCCTATCAGACTTGTATGCGCGAGGGCATCCGTCATTTGGTGCTGGTGGATGAAGGCGGTGCGGTCGCAGGCGTGGTCAGTGAAACGGATTTTCGCCTACATCTGAATCTGACCGTGCTGGCTGGCCGGCGTCAGGTCGTTTCCGTCGCAAAACGTTCTGTCACCAGCTTGCCGGCACATAGCAGCCTGATGCAGGCGCTCAATTTGATGCAGGCCCAGCGCGCAAGCTGCGTCGTGATTGTTGAAGAAGAGAAGCCGGTTGGCATCGTCACCGAAAGAGACGTGGTGCGCTTCTATGCGCGCGAACCGGAACGGGTCTCCGTCACGCTGGCGGAAGTGATGACCGCGCCGGTGCAGACTATCCCGAGCGATGCCACCATCAACGAGGCGGCCGAACAGATGCTTGCCAAGAGACTGCGCCATCTGGCGGTAGTTGATGGTGCAGGGAAGATGGTAGGCCTGGTGAGCGAACACGACCTGACCCAGACGATGGCGTCCGGATTGCTGGATGAGAAGTTCGAAGTGGACGAGATATTTCTGCGCACCTTCATCGACACCATTCCCGACCTGGTCTGGCTGAAAAATGTCGAAGGCGTCTATCTGGCTTGCAACCGGCGCTTTGAACTCCTGGTGGGGGCGAAAGAAGCGGAGATCGTGGGCAAGACCGACTACGACTTTGTGGACAAGCAGATGGCGGACTCCTTCCGCGAACATGACCGCAAGGCGATGGCGGCGGACAAGTCGAGCATCAATGAAGAGTGGGTGACTTTTGCCGCAGACGGATATCGCGGTTTGTTCGAGACCATCAAGACGCCGATGCGCGACAGCCAGGGACAACTGATCGGTGTACTGGGCGTGGCACGCGACATTACGCGCCGCAAACAGACCGCGCTGCAACTGGACGATTACAGGCAGCGCCTGGAGGGGCTGGTGGTGGAAGAGTCCACCAAGTTCCGTGCGCTGGTGGAGCAGTCGCTGGTGGGCATCTACATTATTCAGGATGGTGTTTTCCGCTATGCCAATCCAGGCTTGCTCAGCATGTTCGGCTACAGCCATGCGGAAGAGCTGGTGGATGTCGTTCGCGCCAATCAATTGGTCATACCCGAGGACAGGGCACTGGTCGAGGAAAATATCCGGCGCCGGGTCGAGGGCGAGCTGGACTCGACCCGCTACAGTTTCACCGCATACAAACGCGACGGTTCGTTGATGATCGTCGATGCGCATGGACGCCGAATCGAATACCAGGGACGACCGGCAATCATCGGGACACTGGTGGACATCACCGAAATGCGCCGCAGCAAAGACGATCTGCGGCGCCTGGTGGAAGAGCAATCGGGCAAGTTGCGGCAGAGCGAAGAATTGCTGCGCACGCTGATCGAGGCCATTCCCGATGCAATCCAGTTCAAAGACGGCGAAGGACGCTGGATGGAGTTCAATCAGTCGGCACGACAAGTGTTCGGTTTGACGGAATTGGACTGTCGGGGCAAGACCGACCGGGAGCTCGCCGAGATGGCTGATCCGGATTACCGGACCGCAATGCTGCGTTGCCATGAAACAGATGAGCGAGCCTGGCGGGCGGACGGAGTCACGCGCGTGGCTGAAATCATTCCCGTGCCGGACGGACGGGAACTGCATTTTGACGTTATCAAGAAGCCGTTGTTTTTCACGGAAGGCAGGCGCAAGGGGCTGGTCATCATCGGGCGCGACATTACCGAATTGAAACAGGCGGAGGCCGGATTGCGCGTCACTGCCAGTGTCTTCGACAACAGCCAGGAAGCCATCGTCATCACTAACGCGGACAACATCATCGTCGACGTGAACCCGGCGTTCACACAGATAACCGGTTACGACCGCGACGAGGTATTGGGCCGGAATCCCAGGATGCTGAGTTCGGGAAGGCAAGACGAGGCATTTTATGCCGGAATGTGGGCAGCGTTGAAACATGACAAAGCGTGGCGCGGCGAGATATGGAACCGGCGCAAGAACGGCGAGATATACGCGGAGCTGCTTTCAATTTCTGTCATCTGCGACGATGCGGGCAGGGTGCAGCGTTACGTGGCAGTGTTCTCTGATATCACTTATTTCAAGGAGCATGAAGCCGAGCTCAGTCATGTTGCCAACTACGACGCGCTCACCGGAATTCCCAACCGGCGCCTGCTCGCGGATCGTCTGGCGCAAGCCATTGCATATGCGCAGCGCAATGGCAAGTTGCTGGCCATTTGTTATATCGACCTCGACGGGTTCAAAGTCGTCAATGATCGATACGGGCACGAGACGGGAGATCTGTTGCTGGTGGATATCACTTTCCGGCTGCAGGAAGTGTTGCGGGCGGGCGACACCCTGGCACGTCTGGGCGGCGACGAGTTCGTGGTGTTGTTCAACGATCTGGCGCAGGAGACCGAGTGTTACCAGGTGCTCGACCGCATCATGCAAACGATCGCCGCACCCATGCAGATCGACGGCAATCTGGTCGCTGTGTCGGCCAGTATCGGCGTGACCTTTTATCCTGCCGACGATGAGGATGGAGATACGTTGTTGCGCCATGCCGACCAGGCCATGTATACCGCCAAGCAAAGCGGCAAAAACCGCTATCACCTCTACGATGCCGTTCACGACCAGCGCGTGCGTGTGCTGCATGAGTCCAGAAGGCGCATCGCAAAGGGGCTGGAGGCTGGCGAATTCGAGTTGTATTACCAGCCCATGCTGGAGTTGGCGAACGACAAGGTCGTCGGGGCGGAAGCGCTGATCCGCTGGAATCACCCGGACCTGGGTTTGCTGCATCCGGCGGCATTCCTGCCCAGCATCGAGAATTCCGAGCTTGAGTCCGTTCTCGGCAACTGGGTGATGGATCATGCACTGGCGCAACTTCATGCGTGGGAACAGTCCGGCGTTGCACTGGCGGTCAGCATCAACATTTCCGCGGGCCATCTGCAATCCCCGAACTTTGTGGCGGAACTGCAAGGCAAGCTTGAGCAGTATCCGCAACTGCCCCGCGGCAGACTGCAGATCGAGGTGCTGGAAACGGCGGCACTGGAAGACATCGGGCAAACCTCCGCGGTGATCGAAGCCTGTCGCAAATTGGGAGTCAGCTGCGCACTGGACGATTTCGGTACCGGCTATTCATCACTGGTGTATTTGCGCAGACTGGGGGCCGATACGCTCAAGATCGACCAGTCTTTCGTACAAGACATGGCCACAAACGAAGGCGACCGCGCTATTGTGCAGGGTGTGATCGCGTTGGCCAAAGCATTCAAGAGGCAGACAGTAGCCGAGGGTCTGGAAGATCCGCTACTGGTCAAAACGCTTGTTGAAATGGGCTGCGTTTACGGACAGGGCTATGGCATCGCCTATCCAATGCCGGCCCCGGAATTCCTGGCCTGGTTTAAAAAGCGTTGAGCATTGTGTCGTTTGTAGTGTCTGACCCACGGAACCAATAAATTAACGGCAGGCGTTCGCGGCGATTCCCCTGAACGCAGCAATGGTTTGACTTTGGCGCGGAACGAACTATCGTGTTCCTTCTTTCGCGCTTAAGATCGATACTCTGGAATTCTCTAATGTGTAACAGTGGGCGCTGAAAATTCATCTACAATTTGCCATCGTTGCGCTTTGCGCTGATTTTCCCTATTCAGATTAGGAGCGTCCCTAAATGTCCAAGATCACCAAAGCGTTGTTCACGTTAGTTCTCACACTGGGTATTTCCGCATGCGTAACTCCGCCGCTCGAGGTGGAAAAAGTGGCCGCGTGCGTGTTTCCGGATTCCGACAATGAGGCTCCCCAGTGGGTATGCGATGGCCGTGTTGAAGGTGTGATCGTAGGCGCGGTGGGTTCGGCAGAGAGGTCGGATGCAGGCATTGCATTCATGAAGCAGATTGCTGCAAACAAGGCGCGTGTCCAACTCGCACGGAACATGAAAGTGCATGTGGGAAACATGATCAGGCAATATGCCGAGATAACCGCCGGCAGCGAAGATGCGGTTGACGGCGCGACGGCTTCGGTCATCGGTCATTTCACAGATCAGACGCTGGATGGCTCCCGCATATTCATGAACATTGTGGCGCCGGACGGAGAAATGTTCGTGCTGGTCGGTTTGGATCAGCCGGCTACGGAAAAACTTGCCGAAGCCGCGGTCAAAAACAGCCTGAGCAATAATCCGTCTGCGTGGAAAAAATTCAAATCAAAAAAGACCCAGGATGAACTGGCGGCAGAAATTTCAAAACAGCAGGTGGGCATCGCAGTGACCGGCGTGAGTGTCGTGCAATAGTCGAGTATTCGTGTAATCCTCGCGGTTCGCGTTGGATAGGTTCCCTGCCTGGCCGCGTCATTTCTGCGCAGGCCGATTTGAACGAGTGCGCAAACAGCGGGTTTCGAGGCCGAATTGCCGACAAAGACTGACAATCCTTGAACTGCGTTCAAACGCTGGAGTAGAATCGCCAGCGAGTCGGATACGAATTCAATCGAGGGATGCACAGGTAATACCAGATGAGCGCTGTTGGAATATTACCGCTGGATGTCGTTGGCTGGTTGGTTGAGTTCTGGATTGCGCTCGGGGTGGCAGGGCTGCTCCTGCAACGTACACCGCGGTTGATCAATAACGTCATTTTTCCCGGTCAGCGCTATGATTTCGCTGATGCTGGCGGTCACGGGGTTGTGGGCGCTTGCAGCAACCCCCAATATCCTGGTGTTGCCGCTCGGTCTGCCCGATCTTCCTTTTCATCTTCGCCTCGATCCGCTCTCGGCATTTTTCCTGATCCTTCTGGGTGGCGCGTCGCTGGGCGTGTCGCTGTTCAGTGCGGGCTACTTCAAAACCATGGCGGGCGGTACGCTCGGTCTGGTTTGCCTTGAATATCACCTGTTTCTCGTCGGCATGACGCTGGTGCTGCTGGCCGACGATGCCTATATGTTCATGGTGGCGTGGGAAACCATGGCGCTGTCTTCCTATTTTCTGGTCACCACCGATCACGCCATTCCCGAAATCCGCAAGGCCGGCTATCTCTATTTGCTGATCGCGCATGTCGGCGCGATTGCGATTCTGCTCAGCTTCGGCGTGATGCAAGGCGGGAACGGCATTGCCGCCTACACATTCGATGCGATGCGCGCCGCGCACCTGACGTCGTTCTGGTCATCCGCGGCGTTTTTGCTGGCCTTGTTCGGGTTCGGCGCCAAAGCCGGCGTGGTGCCGCTGCATGTGTGGTTGCCGGAGGCGCATCCTGCGGCGCCCTCACCGGTATCGGCGCTGATGAGCGGCGTGATGCTCAAGACCGCCATTTACGGCATTCTGCGCGTGACCTTCGATCTGCTCGGCACCCAGCTGTGGTGGTGGGGCGTACTCGCCTTGGCGCTGGGTCTGTTCACCGCGCTGTTCGGTGTGATGTTCGCGGCCGTGCAGGGCGACATGAAACGGCTGCTGGCCTATTCGTCCATTGAGAACATCGGGCTGTTGCTGGTGGGCATCGGCCTTACCATCATCTTCCACGTTTACGGCAAACACGCGCTGGCGGCTTTGGCGCTCACCGCCACGCTGTATCACAGCCTGAATCACGCTTTCTTCAAGAGCCTGCTGTTCATCGGCACCGGCTCCATCCTGCATGCGACCGGCGAGCGCAACATGGGACGACTGGGCGGATTGATCCATCACATGCCGTGGGCGGCAGTGTTGATGCTGGTCGGCGTGCTGGCCATCGCCGGGCTGCCGCCGCTCAACGGATTCGTGTCGGAATGGCTGCTGCTGCAGGCGTTCCTGTTGTCGCCGGGCTTGCCCAACAGTTACATCAATATGCTGGTGCCGGTGGCGGCCGGGGTGATCGCCTTGGCTGCCGCATTGGCCGCCTATGTGATGGTGAAATTCTACGGTGTGATTTTCCTCGGCCGACCGCGCGAGAAAGTGCTGGATCATGCGCATGACGCGGGCACCTGGGAGCGCAGCGGGATGGTGTGGCTGGCGCTCGGTTGCGTTGCATTGGGTCTTGCACCCGTGTTCGTGGTGCAACAAATCGATCTCGTTTCGCATTCCCTGATTGGCTCCGACCTGGGCAACGCCGCATCCAACTGGATATTCCTCGCGCCGGTGGATACGGAACGTGCCAGCTACAGTCCGCTGTATTTCCTGCTGGCCGTGCTTGGCGTGATGTTGCTTACCACGATTCTGGTACGGCGCCTTTATCACGGCCGCATGCGTCGCAGTGCAGCGTGGGATTGCGGCTTCCCGGCGCAGACGGCGCGCATGCAGGACACCGCAGAAGGTTTCGGACAACCGATCCGGCGCATTTTCGAACCGTTCTTTCGTATCGAACGGGAAGTGCCGAGCGCGTTCGATATGCATCCCCGTTATCACGGCGAAACGGAAGATCGTCTGTGGCACATCTTGTATGTTCCGGTCAGGCACCTCGCCGAAAGGCTTTCTTCCTGGGCATCGCTGTTGCAGCACGGCCGCATCCATTTGTACCTGACCTATACCTTCGTCACGCTGGTCGTATTGCTGGTATTTGTGTGATGGAATTTCTCGATCTCGTCTTTGCCATCCTGTTCCAACTGGCACAACTGCTGCTGGTGGTGTTGCTTGCTCCGCTGTTGTCCGGCTGGGTTAACCAGTGCCAGGCATGGCTGCAGAACCGGTCGGGCGCGGGCGTGCTGCAGCCGTATCGCGTGCTGCGCAAGCTGTTCCACAAGGATGCAGTATTAGCCCATAACGCTTCGCCGTTATTCCGTGTCACCCCTTACATCGTGTTCGGCTGCATGTGGCTGGCTGCCGCCATCATCCCGATCATCGCGGTGGATCTGCCGTTCTCGCGGGCCGCTGATGTGATTGCGCTGGTCGGTGTGTTCGCTGTGGCGCGGGTATTTATCGCGCTCGCCGCGATGGATATCGGCACTGCGTTCGGTTCGCTTGGCGCCCGCCGCGAGATGCTGGTGTCTTTTCTGGCAGAGCCCGCTTTGCTCATGGTGTTCTTCACCGCCTCGATGATCAGCCATTCCACCCAATTGCCGCGCATCGTCGAATCCCTGGCTTACCACCAGTTCGTGCTGTATCCGAGTCTGGCCTTTGCCGCGCTGGCATTCGTGATTGTGCTGCTGGCCGAGAATGCACGCATCCCGGTGGACAATCCGAGCACCCATCTTGAGCTGACCATGATTCACGAGGCGATGATCCTGGAGTACTCGGCACGTCATCTGGCCCTGATCGAATGGGCCAGCAGCCTGAAATTGTTTGCTTACATTTCCATCGGTATCGCACTGTTCGTCCCATACGGTATTGCCGAGGTGGGAAACTGGTCGGGCTTGCCGCTGGCGATCGCGTTCCTGTTGCTCAAATTGCTGTTTGCGGGCGCAGGGCTGGCTGTGCTGGAAACAGTGACGGCCAAGATGCGCATCTTTCGCGCGCCGGAGTTTTTGGGGACCGCGTTCCTGCTGGCGGTGCTGGGCTTGTTGATCCATTTCCTGCTGGGTGCCTGATGCAGACGACCCTTACCTTGCAATTCGTCAACCTGCTGGCCTCGTTGCTGCTGTTGATCTCGTTTGCCATGCTTTCGCAACGGCGCATCCTGTCGCTGATCAACCTGTTCGCATTGCAGGGTTTCGTGCTGGCGTTCAGCACCTTTGTGGTCGCCTATTCCACGGCACAGCATCATTTGTATTATTCGGCCGGGCTTACGCTGCTGCTGAAAGTGTTGGTCCTTCCGTGGTTGCTGCATCGTCTGATACGCAAATTGAATGTGCGCTGGGATGTGGAGACATTGATCAATATTCCCGCCACCATGCTGGTCGGCATCGCGCTGGTGATCTTTGCATTCAACCTGGCGGCACCGATCGCACAATTGGCCGAAGGCCTCACGCGTGGCTTGGTCGGCATCGCGCTGGCCTGCGTGTTGCTGTCGTTGCTGATGATGCTGACCAGGCGCAAAGCGGTCACCCAGGTGGTTGCTTTCCTGTCGCTGGAAAACGGTTTGTTCTTTGCCGCGACCAGCGCCACGCAGGGCATGCCGCTGGTCGTGGAGCTGGGGATTGCGCTCGACGTGCTGGTGGCCACCTTCATCTTCGGTATCTTCTTTTTCCAGATCCGCGAAACTTTCGATAGCCTGGACATCACGCACATGGAGAAGCTCAAGGATGATTGACCTGCAACTCCTGACGCTGTTGCTGACTCCGCTGCTGGGCGGCGGACTGCTGGCCGTGTTCGGTTCGCGCAAATGGGCGGCCGAACTCAACTCGCTGATGAGCTTCTTCACGTTTGCCGCATCGGTGGTCTTGACCATGCGCGTGATCGATGCCGGCCCGCAGGTCGCCTTCAGCGAACAGTTCTTCATCGACCAGTTCAATGTTTTCCTCGTCGCGCTGACTGCTTTCGTCGCCTTCACCACCTCGCTGTTCTCGCGTCCCTATATGCGCATAGAACAGCACCATGGAAAGCTTTCCATCGGCATGCTGCACCTCTACTACAGCATGTATCAACTGTTCACCTTCGCCATGCTGGTGGCGCTGACCACCAACAACGTGGGCATCGTGTGGGTCGCGATGGAAGCTGCGACGCTGACCACGGTGTTGCTGGTCAGCCTGTACCGCACGCCGGCCAGCCTGGAAGCGGCATGGAAATATTTCATCCTGTGCGGCGTGGGCATCGCGCTGGCGCTGTTCGGTACCATCCTGTTGTACTTCGCCGCGGAACGCGTGCTGGGCGAAGGCGGCACAGCGCTGCTGTGGACGCACCTGAACCAGGTCAAGGGCAGTCTGGAGCCGACCGTGCTTAAACTGGCGTTCGTATTTTTGCTGGTGGGTTACGGTACCAAGGTCGGTCTGGTGCCATTGCACAGTTGGTTGCCGGATGCGCATGCGGAAGGTCCGACACCCGTTTCGGCCGTGCTGTCCGGTCTGCTGCTCAACGTCGCACTGTGCGCGGTGGTGCGCAGCAAAGTGCTGGTGGACGGTTCGCTGGGGACGCACTTTGCCGGCTTCCTGATGATGGGCTTCGGCCTGCTCTCGGTGGTGGTGGCGTCGTTCTCATTGTTCCGGCAAAAAGACATCAAGCGCATGTTCGCCTATTCCTCCATCGAGCACATGGGTCTGATCACGTTCGCCTTCGGCATGGGCGGGCCGGTGGCGACTTTCGCGGGCATGCTGCACATGACGGTGCACTCGCTGACCAAGTCGGCGATCTTCTTTGCCGTCGGCCATGCGGTACAAAAGACAGGTACGCAGGTGATGGAGAATATCCGTGGCCTGTTGCAAGTCAGCCCCACTGTGGGCTGGGGGCTGGCGCTGGGCACCTTCGCCATCCTCGGCATGCCGCCGTTCGGCGTGTTCGCCAGCGAGTTCCTGATCATCACCACCGCCATGCACGAATATCCGTGGACCACGCCGATCCTGCTGGTGGCCTTGGGTGTTGCGTTCGCCGCCATCTTCGGCAAGATTCAGCCCATTGTGTTCGGCGAGACGACTGCAAAGCCGCTGCCGCATCCGCCCGCGCTCATCCCGGTGTTCGCGCACCTGCTGCTGGTGTTGATGCTCGGCTTGTATATGCCGCGCTATCTGGCCGACTGGTATCGGCAGGCGGCGGCGCTTCTGGGATAAACGAATATGCCGATCAAACATCCCAACCTGAAATTGACCAGACTGACCGACGCATTGCCGGCGTGGGTGGGTGATATCGCGCCTGACGACCTGCACGCGATCTGTCAGCAAGTGCGCGACGGCGGCGGCAGGCTGGTGGCGCTGTGGGGCAGCGACGCACGCCAACACAAGGGCGCATTCATATTGCATGTGTTGCTGCTCAACGAAACCGGCATGGTCTGCCTGAACGTGTCGTTATCGGCCGAACAGCCGGTATATCCGGACATCAGCCAGATATTTCCGGCGGCCAATCGCATGCAGCGCGCGGCTTACGACCTGCTCGGCATCTACGCGCAGGAAGGACACGATCATCGCAAATGGTTGCGTCACGGTGCCTGGCACAGCGGCAGTTTTCCCCTGCGCAAGGATTTCGATGCAAGCGCCAGCCGCGTGGATGAACCGGACGATTATCCGTTTGTGCGAGTGGAGGGGCAGGGCGTGCATGAGATTCCGGTCGGCCCGGTGCATGCGGGCATCATCGAGCCCGGGCATTTCCGTTTCTCCATCATCGGCGAGCGCGTGCTGCGCCTGGAAGAACGTCTTGGTTACACGCACAAGGGCATCGAGAAGCGGTTCGAGGGCATGAGCTTGCAGCAGGGGGCGAAGCTGGCCGGGCGCGTGAGCGGGGACAGCACGGTGGCCTACGCCTGGGCATACGCGATGGCTGCTGAAAGCGTTGCGAAGATAACGCCGCCGAGTCGCGCGGTATGGCTGCGTGCGCTGTTGCTGGAGCGCGAGCGCGTAGCCAATCATCTGGGCGACCTGGGCTATCTGGGCAACGATGTCGCGCTGGCGTTCGGCCTCTCGCAATTCTGGATACTCAAGGAACAGGTGCTGCGCAATAATGCAACGGTGTTCGGCCATCGTTATCTGATGGACAAGATCGTTCCGGGCGGTGTCACCGTCAATCTTACGGTTGAAGGCAAGCACATCATCGAGCAGGAATGCGACATGCTGGAACGGCAAGTGCGTCGCCTGCGCGGTATTTACGAAGAACATGCGGGAATGCAGGATCGCTTCATCGGCACCGGGCGCGTCGAGCCGAAACTGGCAGCGCAGCTCGGTTTATGCGGACTGGCCGGGCGTGCCAGTGCACAGGCCTGGGACGCACGCGTGCAGTTTGCCTGCGCCCCCTACGACAAGCTGGACGTGCAAATGGCAACATACCGCAACGGCGATGTGGCGGCACGCGTCATCGTGCGCTTCGATGAATTGTTCGAGTCATTGCGCTTGCAGAGCGAGATTCTGGTCAACCTGATCTATGAAGAAGGCATGCCGAAGTTGCTGGAAACGTTGCCGGCGAACGGATTCGGCATCGGCATGGTGGAAGGCTGGCGCGGTGAAGTGGTGGTGGCGATGCATACCGATGCGCAAGGCAACCTCACCCGCGTGCATCCGCACGATCCGTCCTGGCAGAACTGGCCGGTGCTGGAGCACGCCATCATCGACAACATCGTGCCGGATTTTCCGCTCATCAATAAGTCGTTCAACCTGAGTTATTCGGGACAAGACCTGTAGAGGTGAACAGATGTACCAGATACTGAAACAGATTGTCAGGACGGGCATCAAGACCGAAGCGCCGCCGCAAACGGATGAGGCGTTGCGGCTCGTCGTGCAACGCCTGCAGCAGGACATCCTGGATGTATTCGGCGGGTCGCTGGCGATTCGCGAGGTCGATGCAGGCTCGTGCAATGGCTGTGAACTGGAGATTCATGCGATCAGCAATGCCTATTACAACCTGGAGGGACTGGGCATCAAGTTCGTTGCCAGCCCGCGCCACGCCGACCTGCTGCTGGTCACCGGACCGGTATCGCGGCATATGGAAATCGCCCTGAAGCGTACTTACGATGCCACGCCGGAACCGAAGCTGGTGGTGGCGATTGGAGATTGCGCCTGTGACGGCGGAATTTTCGGCGAAAGCTATGCCACCTGCGGCAAGATATCCAACGTCATTCCGGTGGACGTCGTGGTAAGCGGTTGCCCGCCAACGCCTGTCGCCATCCTGCAGGGCATCCTCACTGCCATCAGCGCGAAGAAGTAGCTCATTCAGGCAGGCAGCAAGATATGGCGTTTGCCGAAAACGACCCGGCGCGCAGTCCTAACCGAACAGTCCCATCAGACCGTGCCTGATTTCACGAATAACGGAACCTGAGAAGGCGGGGTTGAAATTATCCAGCGCCATGACGACCAGAAAACCGACAATCAAAGGTTGAACCAGGAAAAATGCAGAAATGGCACAGATGGAAAGCGTGAACCGTATGAACTTGCCGGAATGATACAAATGCTGCAGATGTGCTCGAATTCCGACCAGTCGTTTGCGCATGAATACGATTTCGCTGACCATCAGAAAGAAGGACAGGACGAAACCTCCCATGATCGCGATATACAGTTCGATATTCATTTATTCCCCCTTTCGCATGTTGATCGCCAATCGGGACGAACTTGCCGGATTATTTCTTTAGCAGATCGCGAATTTCCGTCAGCAAAACTTCCTGCGCAGGTATTACCGGAATTGTCGGAGTTGTTTCCGCTGCCTTTTTCTTCATCGAGTTAATACCTTTGATGACCATGAAAATAACCGCAGCCACAATGGTGAAGTCCACCACCGTTTGAATGAATCTGCCGTAGCTTATTACGACGGCCGGGGCCGTTGCTGTGGCTTCCTGCAGGGTGAATGCCAGTTTCGAGAAGTCAACGCCGCCAATCAACACGCCTATAGGCGGCATGACGACATCGGTGACCAGGGAAGAAACGATTTTTCCAAATGCGCCGCCGATGATTACACCAACGGCCATATCAACGACGTTGCCCTTGACCGCAAATTCCTTGAATTCCTGAACCATGCCCATGATTTCCCCCTTGCCGGATTAACGAGAGTTGCATGGTTTAACTGTAACACTTGAGCGGCTCGATTTCACATGTTAAACACGGGGAATTCGATGCGCGGCAGAAGTCGCAAATTGATGGCCGCTCCGGCGAAGTCCGAACCGCAGAAGATGCGTGGCAAACAAGGTGTGGCAGGAACGAATCATTTCGGACGCAAATAGCGACGGATAATTCAACTCAGAACCTGCTTTCGAATGGGATACCAAAATACAGCAGGCTGGATGCGTTGCCGTGGATTCAGTGCGTATCGCGTGCGCTCTCATAAAGCGGCATGACAGTCGGCAACAAGGCCTGTATTTGCTGGATGCGATTTTCTTCCGCCGGGTGCGTACTCAGGAATTCCGGGGGCCGTCCGCCGCCCTTGCTGGCCTGGATCATTTTCTGCCACAACGTGACCCCCGCGCGCGGATCATATCCGGCACGCGCGGCAAGCTCCAGGCCTATCCTGTCGGCTTCGCTTTCGTCGTTGCGGCTGAATTTCGTTGCGATAAAATTCTCGTACCCGGTAGTGGCAAGGTCTGCCGATCCCCCGCCAAGACCGAGCAGGGCCGCGCCGATATTGATCGCGGTTTTGGCCGCGATCGACTGCGATACCTGTTCGCGCGAGTGTTCACGCAAGGCGTGCGAAATCTCGTGTCCCATCACAATTGCAATCTCGTCGTCGCTGAGATGGAGAGTGTCGATCAGGCCGGAATAAAACATGATCTTTCCTCCCGGCATGCAGAAGGCATTAAGCTCGGGACTCGATATGACATTGACCTCCCACTTCCAGCCCGGCGCATCCTGGCGAAAAACTGCGGTTTGCGGTTCGAGGCGGGCGGCCACCTTGCGCACGCGCTGCAGCATTCGCCTGATCCGCATTCAGTTTTCCTTTGCCTACGGCATCGGACGCCAATTTGGCATAGCTTTGTGCCGCCATCTGATCAAGTTGTGCAGATGAAATAAGCATCAGTTGCGGACGATTGGCGCCAACTGCTCCGCTGGAGGTGGTGGTTGTGCAGCCGTTCAGCATGCCCAGTGTCAAAACGATTACGGGGAAAGCCAAAGCTTGCAAAACTGGCATACTAATTTTGGCGAAAAGCATCTGTTGGTATTTTTTGATAATTGCGGGTGCGTCAATATTACCAACTTTTCAGCCTTGCAACCTCGTTTGATCGAGTGTATTCAGAGGCGCAGTTCAAGCACGAATTGGCTAAACATCACGGCTGTCGAGAACTTTTCCGGTGTAGGCATCGATATACACCAGCCATGATTTGACACCGCGGGTGATTGCCACCTGGTACACATTTCCCCCTTCACCATTTCCTGCAACGGGTAATGCGTTGTTTGAAACATCAACGACATTTCCGGTTGCTGCACATTCGGCTATTGTCGGTCTGCAAAAGCCCTCTTCCTCGCACTCGCGTTGATCGCGTGCAAAACTTACGGTGGCCGTTAGTGCAATAATTCCGGCAGCCGCAGGAAATATCCTGAAAAATCCCATCGCGCACATCTCCTTGAGAAAGTCCATTACTTCGTCTGTATGCAAACGCACAGACATCTGCGGCCTGATACGATTACCATTTTTGCAAATGGTTCCTTCAGGCAGGCGGTTGCACCATAGGGAATTCAACTACCACAATGTTGCGACGAGATGATCGGAATATCCCTGAGCGAGCGGACCGAGGCAGCATAGGTCCAAGGTACTGCAGTGAAGCAGCTCTTTTCAGGCGTAAGGTGAGGCGCACTTGTTTCAACCTGCTCATTCCGCAAGTATTGAACCAAAATCAGAAGGTACGGTCGGATGGAGTTGAAAAAAACGGTATGGAATGTCCAAACCACACGTTGTCAGTGCGTAAAGGCGCAGCGCGTCGGTGTCTCCATCATTAAATATTTATAACATATATATTTATGTCAACGTATTAATCCACCGTACGTTATTGGTATAGCTTTATCGCGTTTCAATTTAACAAAAAATTTACAATTGCTTCAGTTAAGGAAAATATTATGAAAAAAATCGCAGTTATTCTGGTTTCATTATTGGTGGCCGCATGTGCTTCCACTCAAAAAGCAGAGACGTCCCAGCCTGCTCAAGCAAATGAGAAAAATGCCCCGGCAATTGCCGGCCCTGTTGCATCTCCGGCAGCAGAAGCTGAAGTGTCCGACAGCAAGCTCAAAGCTGAAATTGATGCGCTTCAGAAACAAAGTGTCTACTTCGATTTTGACAAATATGTGGTCAAACCCGAGTTTCAAGCGGCTGTTAAGCAGCAAGCCGAGTTCCTGAAAGGTCATGGAAATGACGTTGTCACACTCCAAGGCAATTGCGACGAGCGCGGCAGTGCCGAATATAACCTGGCGTTGGGAAATGAACGCGCACAAGCCGTCGAAAAGAATTTGGAGATAATGGGCGTGCCAGCGTCGCAAATCAAAGTAGTTAGCTTCGGCGAGGAAAAACCACGTCTCACCTGCCATGAAGAAAAGTGCTGGAAGGAAAACCGCAGAGTTGATTTCGTTCACGATCTTAAATAATTGAACTGACAAAAGCCCAACGTCATTATTTGTGTTCTGGCAGCATGTACGATGATTGCTGAATCCAAATGCCGGTTGGCGTATTAGTCAAGACGATGGGTCGCATTTCAATATTTGCAATTTGCATTGCTCTGCTGCTGCAGGTAAATCCCGCGGCAGCAGAGCCTTACAAATCCTGGGCTCGCCTTACTGCGCAACAACAAGAGGCCCTGCAGCCCTTGGCAACACAATGGGATACCCTGCCGTCCAAGCTGCAAAGGAATTTGTTGATTGCAGCCAATCAGTATCCGCAACTCACTCCGCCCCGAAAAAAGCTGTTCCAAAGCAGGCTGGAGAAATGGGCCGGATTGACGCCGGAACAGCGGCGGCGCGCACGGGAAAAATTCCTTGCATTCAAAAAAGTTCGTCCTGATATACGCAAACAAGTGATAGAAATGGCACATGAAGAGCAAGCCGGCAATGCAGTTGCTAGCGGTGTGCAAGCGTCGACTCCTGCATCCAGTGCTGCTGCTAGTGGTGTTCAATCAACAGCTCCTGCACTTTAATACGCACTGCAGCCAAGTTGTGAAATGACTATCTGTCGTCACGCTATCGCCCGCTTCTTGCAAAAGGAATAAACTGTTTTGCGAGTCTGTCCGTGAAGATCATCCAAGGTGACGCCATGAAACTGTCGATGTACGCAATGCTGTTGATTCTGACGTTCGCCAACATGACGGGCAATGCAGTTGCTGGCACGGTGTTGGGAAATATTTCCTGCAAGCAGTGGATGGACAGGCAGAATAGGCCTGCAGAAGCGGACTCCTATGCCATCTGGCTTAATGGTTATATTTCCGGAGCTAACGCAGAATATGGCGACATGCTCGAGCGAGACTTTATAAAAAATTCCGACAAAATATCGATTGCAGATTGGACCGATGTGTATTGCCGGAAATATCCAGAATCGAAACTGGATGCCAGTGCCAACGCGTTGATCAAACTTCTAAAAAGAGACCTTCCGTTATAGATCCTTCAGTGTCGGGCATTTGGCAGGTGGACTGCAACCTGGCCGGAGGCACAAGCCCTCGTTTTACGGAAATCTCAACTGACCGATTTTGTTTACGCGTGCTGGGAAAGTTTGCGCTGTTCCAGTTGATGCGTGCAATCCAGTGCAGCAAGTTTGTAGCATTCGGCCAGAGTGGGATAGTTAAAAACGTTGCTGATCAAGTCGCGCACCGTACCGTGCAGGTTCATTACCAGTTGTCCGATGTGCACGAGCTCGCTGGCCTGTTCGCCGACGATGTGCACGCCCAGCAGTTTTTCATTACGCGTATCCACGAGTAGCTTCAGCATGCCCTGCGCGTCGCCTATGATCTGTCCGCGTGCGCTATCCTTGAAATAGGCCCGTCCTACGATGTAAGGAATGCCCTCATGCTGGACTTCCTTTTCGGTTTTGCCGACATAGGAGATTTCCGGAATGGTGTATACCGCCATGGGCAAGTTGTCTGCCGTGACATGTTCGGTACCGCCCAGGGCATGCAGCACCGCCGCGCGTCCCTGTTCCATGCCGGTGGAGGCCAGAGCCGGGCGACCGATCAGATCGCCCACAGCGTAGATGTGGGGCACGCTGGTTTGAAAATGCCGGTTGATCGAAATCCAGCCGTCCGGCGCGTCTGATATCTGCCTGGTCAAGATTCAACCCGCCGCTGTTGGGCTCTCTGCCTTGCGCGTAGAGTACAGCGTCGGTACGAATCTGTTTTCCGCTTTCCAGTACGGTGACGGTAGCGTTCCCTTCCTGGCGAATTTCGGCAACGCGTTCCTGCATGTAGAACTTGACGCCCAAGCCGAGAAAGCTGTCAGCCAACACGCCGACGACATCCTCGCTTAAATATTCCAGCAATTGTGCATGGCTATCCACCACGCAGACTTGCACGCCCAGCGCGGCGAAGATCGAGACGAATTCGCACGCAATGACGCCGCCGCCGACAACCAGCAGGCTGTCCGGTAAGTGGCGCAGATTCAGAATCGATGTCGAGTCCAGCACTGTCTTTTTATCGAAGGGGACATTGGAGGGTCGACGCGGTCTGGAGCCGCACGCAAGAATGATGACATCCGCAGAAATCCGGCGCGTATTGCCCGCAACATCTGCGACCAGGACTGTATGCGCATCGACAAACGATGCCTCACCCGGGATCAGCGCCACACCGTGACGCAACAGGCGTTGCAGGATGACCGACTCCTGCTGTGCGATCACGGCTTCCTTGCGCCGCACGGCATCCGCCAGCAAACCATGGCGACTGCGACCGTCGGGCGCGAGCGCCTGACGCATGCCGCCGGAGC
>CAVQZH010000007.1:0-5000 GCA_963718345.1 uncultured Pseudomonadota bacterium
CACCAGTATTTGTATCGCGCCTTCTGCCAGCACGGTTTGCAGCGCGCCCTGTGTTTGTTCGGCATTCACCACGTCGAAGGCGATGGCTTGCGCACTGCCGCCTGCATCCTTGATTTCGCCAACGATCTCTTCTGCGCGCTGCAGTGAACTGTTGGCATGCACATAGACGTGATAACCGAGCTCCGCGAGCTTGCGGCAGATTTCACTTCCGATGTCGCCACTGCCGCCTGTCACCAGTGCTCGTTTCATATGCCCGCCTTGTCGGCATCCAGTACTACCGTGGCGCGTCCGCTCATGATCTTGGTTGCCCCGGCATGGATATTGAACTGGTAGATGACGCGCGCTTCGTCGCCCATCACTTTCTCCGCCTCAATGATGAGATCGTCGCTCAGATCATCCAGACGCATGGTATGACAGGAGACGTCGCGCAGTGCAGCCAGGTAACCGGCGCGCGGCTTTTTCTCGTACTTGGCATCCCACGCACCGTGCACCGCCATCGCTTGTGCCGCATATTCGATAGCACATAAGGCAAGCAGCACATCGCCGGAACGCATCGGGTTATCGGCATTGCGGTGTGTGCTGCTGATGCAGCGTATGCGTTGCGCATCGCATTCCAGCACACCGTCGAGCAAGCACATGTAGCCCGAATGCGGAATGACTGTGGCGATCTCCGCCTTGGTCGCTAGCATGGAGTCACCCGCAGGTTGAGATGATTGGCGTCAAAGTAAGCGAGGTCGATTTGAGCCGTTTTGCCGGCGGCCAGTGCCGCTAAAAGGGGCAGTCCGCGCGCTGCCGGAACTCCGCTGCGCAACGTTTCAAGCCCGATGTCCTGCATCGTGGTCTCCAGTGTCTTGCCGGATACAAAATCAATTTCAATCGCCGCCAGGGATTTCGCTGTTTGCCGCGGCGTGAGGATCAAGGCCATGCCGAAGGCCGCTGTGATCGGCCGCACTGCGTGCAATGGCTCCGGATAAGGGTGGTCGTACGCGATCAACACCACGACGGC
This sequence comes from uncultured Pseudomonadota bacterium, assembly GCA_963718345.1. GTDB lineage: Bacteria > Pseudomonadota > Gammaproteobacteria > Burkholderiales > Gallionellaceae > Sideroxyarcus. The sequence continues at coordinate 1,007 of CAVQZH010000007.1, forward strand.
ATCGTCCACCGTCACTTGCGTGGCCGATTCCAGCAGGCCCGCCGCAAAGCTTGCGTCGTGTGCGCACAAACTGGTGGAAGGCTCATGTGTGCCTGCAGCGATACACCAGTATCCCGCCGCTGCGTTGTGCACGGAATTATGAAACCGGGTGGGCGATACTTCGCGCGGCGCCGTCACGAGTATGCCGTTGATGGCATGTACGTTGTCGTTGTCGCCGCCGGAAGAGGTGAACACCGTGGCAGCGGTCCGGGTATCGCGTCCGGCATGCATGAACGCTTCCTGCCCCACGGTCAGCGCGAGCTTGATCGGCACGCCCGCACGGCGGCGTTCTGCGGCTGGCAGCATGTCGCTGGCGCGGAGGTTCGTCGGTGCTGCAATATAGGCTACGTGGCCTGCCAGTACTTCGCGGCTTGCCGACCAACCGTCCAGTCCCGGGCCCAGCAATCCGATTCCTTCAACGAAGCAACGCATCATGGCTGCCTCCCAAGTATGAGACTGCAATTGCTGCCGCCGAATCCAAAGGAGTTGCTCAACACTCGGTTGATTCTGCCTTCGCTGTTTTCAATCTGGTAGTTGATTGCGATGTTGGGGTCGAGGCGCTGCGTATTCAGACTTCCCGGCACAAAATCATGCTCGACTGCCAGCATGGAAATAATGGCTTCGGTAATCCCTGCGGCGCCCAACTGATGGCCCGTCCAGCCCTTGGTCGAACTGCACGGAACATTCGTGCCGAACACGTCCGCCACGGCTTTGCCTTCGCTGGCATCGTTCGATTTTGTCGCCGTGCCGTGCAGATTGATGTAGTCAATGTCGTTTGCTCGCAATCCTGCAGCGTCCAGCGCGCGCTGCATTGCCAGTTTGGCACCCAGACCTTCCGGGTGCGGGGTGGACATATGGTACGCATCCGAGCTCTCGCCGACGCCGAGTAGCATCATGGCATTCGGAGCAGTTGTGCGCCGCGGTGGACGTTCGAGCAACACGAATCCCTGCGCCTTCCCCGACCGAAATCCCGTCGCGCTCAGCATCGTACGGTCGGCAAGGAAAGCGCGACACCAGGCCCAATGAATTGAAGCCGTACAACGTGCTCAGGCACAAACTGTCGACGCCTCCCACGACTGCCGCATCGCACATACCTGCAGCCATCATGCGTGCCGCATTGGCGAACACCTTGGCGCTCGAAGAACACGCGGAAGACACGACAAAGGAAGGCCCGTTCAGCCCCAGGTAATGCGTGACAAAATTTGCGAGGGAGTAGGAGTTCTGTGTCTCTGCGTAATGAAAATCCGGCGGCAATGCGCCGGTCACGGGATCAAGGTGACGATATGCCAACTCGGTCTGCAATATTCCGGAAGTACTGGTACCGAGGAACACCCCAATACGGCCTGGTGTGTATTTTTTCTTGGTCGCCTCGATCATGTCGACGAATCCATCCTGCTCCAGGCACAATTGGGCAAGGCGATTATTGCGGCAATCGTAGGCTGGACAGATCGGTGCGTATAAGACAGTTATCCGCCGCGTCGACCTTGCCAATATAGGTCTCCAGGTCCACATCCTCGAATGCACATGGAATCAATCCGGACCGGCGCGAGCGCAGAGCATCAATTGTTGCCGACAATCCTAGCCCCAGGCTGTTCGCTAGTGTGCAATGGCTGATGACTAAAGGTTGCAAGTTGGAGAACCGCTAAATTATTTTGATAATGCAGGAACTATGCTTTTTTGATTCTAGCACATGCAAAAACGGCACAGCTCGCCTGCCATGTCTGCGTATTGAGCATGATCCTGCAGGCTTGATGGCTCCAGTAAAGTTAAGCCTACCTCATTTTTTGCTGCATACCGCCATGCTTGTGCTTGAGGCTACTTTTCAAACCTATAAAACAACAAAGCCCTCACGAGGAGGGCTTGGTTGTTTGTAAGGAGTCTGACGATGACCTACTTTCACATGCGTAATGCACACTATCATTGGCGCGAAGTCGTTTCACTGTCCTGTTCGAGATGGGAAGGAGTGGGGCCAACTTGCTATGGTCGTCAGACATAACTGGTATCAATCGCCGAAACTGGTTTCAGTCTCAGCGCCTGATGTAATTTTGGAAGAAGTAAAGATGTGTTCTGATTGTTGCGAAACTCACACTACTTGCAACTGAACCTAATGTTATAGGATCAAGCCGCACGGGCAATTAGTATCGGTTAGCTTAACGCATTACTGCGCTTCCACACCCGACCTATCAACGTGGTAGTCTTCCACGACCCTTCAGGGAGATCGAATCTCCAGGGAAGTCTCATCTCGAGGCGAGTTTCCCGCTTAGATGCTTTCAGCGGTTATCTCTTCCGTATATAGCTACCCGGCGATGCCACTGGCGTGACAACCGGTACACCAGAGATACGTCCACTCCGGTCCTCTCGTACTAGGAGCAGGTCCCCTCAAACTTCCAGCGCCCAAGGCAGATAGGGACCAAACTGTCTCACGACGTTTTAAACCCAGCTCACGTACCACTTTAAATGGCGAACAGCCATACCCTTGGGACCGGCTACAGCCCCAGGATGTGATGAGCCGACATCGAGGTGCCAAACTCCCCCGTCGATATGAACTCTTGGGAGGAATCAGCCTGTTATCCCCAGAGTACCTTTTATCCGTTGAGCGATGGCCCTTCCATACAGAACCACCGGATCACTATGACCTGCTTTCGCACCTGCTCGACTTGTCAGTCTCGCAGTTAAGCATCCTTTTGCCATTGCACTATCAGTACGATGTCCGACCGTACCTAGGATACCTTCGTACTCCTCCGTTACACTTTGGGAGGAGACCGCCCCAGTCAAACTGCCTACCATGCAATGTCCCCAATCCAGATAATGGATCTAGGTTAGAACCTCAAACACACCAGGCTGGTATTTCAACGTCGGCTCCACGATGTCTGGCGACACCGCTTCAAAGCCTCCCAGCTATCCTACACAGGTCTATTCAAAATCCAATGCAAAGCTACAGTAAAGGTTCATGGGGTCTTTCCGTCTAGCCTCGGGTAGATTGCATCTTCACAAACATTTCAACTTCGCTGAGTCCCGGGTGGAGACAGTGTGGCCATCGTTACGCCATTCGTGCAGGTCGGAACTTACCCGACAAGGAATTTCGCTACCTTAGGACCGTTATAGTTACGGCCGCCGTTTACTGGGACTTCAATCAAGAGCTTGCACCCCATCATTTAATCTTCCAGCACCGGGCAGGCGTCACACTCTATACGTCCACTTTCGTGTTTGCAGAGTGCTGTGTTTTTATTAAACAGTCGCAGCCACCATTTCACTGCAACCCCATCGAGCTTCGAGAGCAAGTCTCTACACTCTATCGGGGCGCACCTTTTCCCGAAGTTACGGTGCTAATTTGCCGAGTTCCTTCACCCGAGTTCTCTCAAGCGCCTTAGAATTCTCATCCTGCCCACCTGTGTCGGTTTGCGGTACGGTCTCAATACAACTGAAGCTTAGTGGCTTTTCTTGGAAGCTTGGTATCAGCAACTTCGCGCCCGAAGGCACTCGTCATCACGCCTCAGAATTGACCTCCCGGATTTGCCTAAGAGATCTCCCTACACGCTTAAACCAGGACATCCAACACCTGGATTGCTTAACCTTCTCCGTCCCCACATCGCATTGCATTGAGGTACAGGAATATTAACCTGTTTCCCATCGACTACGCATTTCTGCCTCGCCTTAGGGGCCGACTCACCCTGCGCCGATGAACGTTGCGCAGGAAACCTTGGGCTTTCGGCGAGGGAGCCTTTCACTCCCTTTATCGCTACTCATGTCAGCATTCGCACTTCTGATACCTCCAGCATCCGTTACCAGACACCTTCGCAGGCCTACAGAACGCTCTCCTACCATATGTACAAGTACATATCCGCGATTTCGGTGCATAGTTTGAGCCCCGTTACATCTTCCGCGCAGGACGACTCGATCAGTGAGCTATTACGCTTTCTTTAAATGATGGCTGCTTCTAAGCCAACATCCTGAC
>CAVQZH010000007.1:10000-429760 GCA_963718345.1 uncultured Pseudomonadota bacterium
AGCGCCGCAGCCGCCTTCTTGCCGCTGCGCAACACATTGGTCGCACCGGGGTTGCCGGAACCGTAAGTACGCGGATCGGCCAGACCAAACGCCTTGCTCATCAGCACCGCGAAAGAAACCGACCCCAACAGGTAGGCGCATACAACAAAGATAAGAGTGGTCATCTGGAATACCTTAAAATGCGAGCGGCGGATTTTACTTGAATGCGTCACGGCAACCAAACGAATGGCTTCACCTATGGACATCATCTTTCTGCGCGAACTCAAAGTCGTCACACTCATCGGTATATATGAGCGGGAAAAGCGCGTACCACAGACCTTGCAACTCGATCTTGAGATCGCCCTGCCGAACAGCCGCGCCTGCCAGAGCGACGACATCAAGGACGCTCTTGATTACGCCCAGGTGGCGCAACATATACAGACCGTATTGAGCAACGGGCACTTTTCCCTGCTGGAAGCCCTGGCCGAACACATCGCCCAGATCATCCTCAAGGACTTCAATGCGCCCTGGGTCAGGGTCAGCGTTGCCAAGCTGCAAGCCATTCGCAACTGCAAAATGGTCGGGATCAGCATTGAGCGCGGACAGGTCCGTTAGGCCTCCCACAAGAAGGATTTGCCCAACCCCCTCTTTTTATGGATAATGCGCCCCCTTAACGGTATCCGTGCGCGTACAAAAGCCGCGCCTAACTTTAGCAAGGAAGACAAAATGAAAGCCGCCATTCACCCTGAATACAAAGAGATCGCAGTTGCATGCAGCTGCGGCAACAAGTTCACAACCCGTTCCACCATGGGCAAACCAGCGTTGCACGTTGAAGTTTGTTCCGAGTGCCACCCGTTCTACACCGGCACGCAGAAGATCGTGGACACAGCGGGCCGTATCGAGAAATTCCGCAACAAATACAATACCGGCGCCAAGACCGCCGCTTGATGGAACTTCATCAGGAGTAAAGATCAAAAGGCAGCGTTCGCTGCCTTTTTCTTTTATTCCGACCGTAAAGCCATTCTCAATTCAGTGCAGCACCGAGCTAGCGCAACGCTCGCCGTTAGGTAAGAATGCAGAAAGTTAACTTCGCCTCTTCAACGCGCAACATCCGCAAGGCGAACCGGCAGCGGGACCAACACTCAAAATCATCGAATAAAAAAACAAGATGTACGCTTATTACACCAAGTTGAAAGAACCCGAGATCACGCCGATCAAAGCGGGTTTCCTGTTTCTGCTGTGTGCAGCGTGGGTGCTCACCGGACTCGTCGGGCACGATCCGTGGAAGCCGGACGAAGCCTACGGCTTCGGACTGATCTATCACATCATCCAGAGCCACGACTGGATCGTGCCGACACTCGCGGGCGAACCCTATCTGGACAAACCGCCGCTGTATTACTGGACTGCCGCCCTGTTCGCCCAAGCATTTGCATCGGTCCTGCCGCTGCATGACGGCGCGCGCCTGGCAACCGGCTTCTACACCGCGCTGACCTTGCTGTTTGTCGGTTTTACCGGACGCGAATTGTTCGGCAACAATCGCGGCTGGCCCGCCGCGATCATTCTCATCGGCTGCCTCGGCATGCTGATCCACGCGCACGAAATACTCACCGACAACGCCCTGCTCGCCGGTTGCGCCATGATGTTGTACGGCTATGCGCTCAGCCCGCGCCGCGCAAAACTGGCCGGCGTGATCCTTGGCTATCGGCCTCGGTATCGGTTTCATGAGCAAGGGCGTCATCGCACCGATGCTGTTCCTGCTGATCAGCAGCGGTCTGCTGTTTTTCCGCAATTGGCGCACGCGCACCTATTTCACCACTCTGGGTATTGCGCTGCTCTGCGCGCTTCCCTGGCTCGTCGTCTGGCCCTGGCTGCTCTTTTCGCACTCCCCGGAACTCTTCATCGAATGGGCGTGGACGCGCAACGTCGGCCGCTGGTTCAGCTACGCCCGCAGCGGCAAATTTACTGAAGTGTTCTATTACCTCAAGGCCTTGCCGTGGCTGGCCTGGCCCGCGGCGCCGTTGGCGGCGTGGACGGTGTGGGAAGTGCGCAAACGGATAGTGCAGGAGGGCGAGTTCCAGCTATTGCTGGTCAGCTTCGTTGTCATGCTGGTCGTGCTGAGCCTGGTGCCCGATATCAACGACCAGAACGGCATGCCCATGCTGTTGCCGATCTCGCTCCTGGCCACCGCGGCCTTGTCCACCGTGCGCCGCGGTGCGGCGAATGCACTCGACTGGTTCGGCATCATGACTTTTGCCCTGCTCGCCATCGCGCTGTGGTGGGGCTGGGCCGGCCTGCTGCTCGACAACGGCGCCAAGATCACCCACGTGCTGAAGGACTACCAGCCCGGATTCGAACCGTCCTTCCACCCGATTTCGTTCGGGATCGCCATCGCGGTCACCGTGTTATGGATCGTGCTGGTATGGCGCGTGGGCCGCTCGGTGCGCCGTTCGCTCATCAACTGGGCGTCCGGTGTGACCCTGCTGTGGATACTCACCATGACCCTGTGGCTGCCCTGGCTGGACACCGGCAAGAGTTATCGCCACATGGTCGATGATCTCAAAGAGAATCTGCCGCAACATTACAACTGCATTGCGGGTGTGCGCATCGGTGACAGCCAGCGCGCCATGCTGGAATACTTCGGCGACATCAACCCGCGCCACAGGGCTACACGTGTATGCGAGCTGTTGCTGGTACAGGGTAACCGTGTCGCCAAGCCGATCGAAGACGAGATCGGTTGGGAAAAGATATGGGAAGGTGGCCGCAAGGGTGACCAGAACGAACGCTTCCGGCTTTACCAGCGCGTGAAGGAATAAGCCTGCCTGAGCGGCCGGCAGTTCACATCACTTCACGCCATCGACTTGCAGGATGCGGATATCTTCCAGCGGTTCCGTGCCTTTCGCCAGACGCAGGAAGCGCGGGAAAGTACCCGTCTTGTGTATCACCCATTCGCCTTGCCCGACCTGCTCGAAACTTCCCAAGCGCTGTCTCATCTGCGCAAGCTGCGCTTGCCTGACCAACAAATAATAGCGTCCTGTCCTCGGTAGTTGCGACAGATCATCCACCGCATAACTCGGCGAAGGAACATACAAACCGAGTTCGCGCGCCACGATATCCATCTGGTAGACATAGACCGGCTGCACCCGGCTTGCCAGCCAATTGCACAGCCGCATTGTGCGCGACGCTGTAGGCAGTGAAGGTCAGCGCATTGGTCAGCACCAGGAAGGCATACACCATCGCGATACCGAACACCGGATACGCCAACACAGCACCCGCGCGCAGCTGCTTGCGCGTGACATAGCCGTACACCAGCAAGGCAACGAGCATTCCCAGTACTACGCTCATAACGATGGGGTTCGCCACGTAAACACTCAATCCGACTGCCAGCCCGACCAGCAAGACAGTCAACGCTAGTTGCACGATGAGCAACGCACGCCCTTGGCCCGCCTGCGCAAGCCAGTCATGCAGGAATTTGCCGCACAGGATAGCCGCGAACGGGAACAGGATCACCGTATAGTGATCAAGCTGAAAACTGGTGGCGCTGAACAACAGAAAGGTGACGAAGAACGCACCGCACAGGAACACAAAACGCGCCTGCCCTTCGGTGCCGGGTGCAAAGAACTTGCGCACGCCGGAAACCATCGCCGCGACAAACACAGCCACCCACGGCAGGAACGCCCACAGGAACACCAGCACGAAATAGAACGGATTGCCATTGGTGTTCTTGATCGGCCCGGTATTGAAGAAGCGCCCGAACTGGCTGTCCCACAGGAAGAACTTGATGCCGGAAACATGCGTCTGCCCGAACACCAGCTTTCTCGGGATGCATATCGAATTGCCGGTACAGCGCGATCACTTCCGGCGCGGTGAACAGCAGCGACAGCGCGAGCGCCAGCAGCCACTTCCCGCTCCACAACTTGTGCCACTGCTTCCGGTACATCCACATGCACACCAGACCGCTGGTGATGGTGATCAGCGTGAACACCCCCTTGGTCATCACCGCGCAGGCGCTGAACAGCGCACCGAGCAACAGATATTGAATCTTGGCCTGGGCGTCGTAGCGCAGCCAGTAATAGCACGCACCCATGATGAAACCGGTCAGGTAGGTTTCCGCCTTCACCTCGATGGAAGAATCCATCAAGTGATAGACCGACACATACACCAGCAACGACAGCCATGCCGTCTCGCGGCCATAGAACAGGCGCGCGATGCGCCAGGTGTAATAGCCGCCGATCAGGTGGAACAGGAAGCCCGGCAGAATGTAGGTGAACGCGCTGACGCCGCCGATCTTGAAAAACAGCGCCGTGATCCAGAACGGCATGTGCGGCTTGTCCAGCCAGTCCTGCCCGTCCAGCACCAGGTTGGCCCAGTCGTTATTGAGCGCGATGTGCTGCGACAGTGTCGCGTAGGTGATGGAATCGCCGCCGTTGATGACGGGGGAGAGCATGGCGGCTGCGTTGATGAGCAGGGTTAGGAGGGTTAGCCATTTGGCTTGGTGGGAGATGTTCATTGGTGTGATGTTACCGTAAATCACATAGAGACCGTTCGTCCTGAGCCTATCGAAGGATGGGCGAAGCCCGAAACTACAGCCGTTCGTGCTGAGCTTGTCGAAGCATGAACGTTCCGCAAAACCAACACCGTCGGGGGTAGCCCGACAGCTAGTCACTTTTTCTTGCTTCGCCAAAGAAAAAGTAACCAAAAAGAAGGCGACCCCGGTGCACCGCCCCTGCGGGGTTCCCTGCGTTGCTCAACCAGACAGGCCTCCTCATAAACTCGCACGATCCGCTACGCGGCCACGTGCTCAAACATATTCGTCGGACTACCCCTGTCTGGTCTGCGCTACTCGGCGGTGTACAGGGGAGAGAAAAGCGAAAACCAAATTCAAAAACAAAACCTCCAAACCATAGGTGGGCGCAAAGCGCCCACCTACTCACAAAGAAAAGCGTGGGCACTTTGCCCACACAAAACCGCTTTTGACTTTCTTTCCCCTGTGCGCCGCCTCGATATTTCGCCAACAAGCGGAGGTTTAGGCGAGCACTGTTTGAGCTCCGCGGTGGGGCACGTTTTGTGTGCCTCACTAGGGCGAGTTGCGCAGCCCCGCTTGTTGGCGAAATATCGAGGGAACCCCGCAGGGGCGGCAAACCGGGGGCGACTTCTTTGGGTTACCTTTCTTGGCAAGACAAGAAAGGTAACTTGCTGCCGGGCAACCCCCGGCGGTTTTCGATGGGTATGGCGCCTACGCTCATAGCTCCACCCATTGCTTTCGTGATCGTAATGCCTCGTGCGTTTTCATGGTATGCTGTGACAAGCCTCTGACTCACGATATATTACGTGATCGGAAAGTTAGCAGTTAGCCAATTCTCAATATTCATCTTGCATAACAGCGGATTATTTTGAGTTTTACTCTGGTAGATGAAATTCCGATAGCATTATCAACTCTTGCGACTGATTACCCTTCGACTGGATCTCTCGCTTGAATGTGATAGCTGAAGCGAGCCAGCACTTTCCGACCAGCTGCTGATCTGCAATCTCGGCGAGATGTGCAACATCGATCAAGTACGGAAATGTGATGCGTTCTGCACCATTCTGCAGTGGTACATTTGCCTCGAATGTGCATGCAACTATCAGAATCTGACTTGCATAAAGATGGGATAAGATCCGTCGACTTGCTGTCGGGAATTCTCGTCTTAACCGCAGAGACATCCTCGCTCGCTTCCCTGAAAGCTATGCTCGCGCCGATCATAACTGCTCATGTCGGCGACACCATGACAACAGCATGAGGTATCATATCGTGCTTAACGCAACTTCGGCGTCTCACAAACCACATCCCCATTCTGCGCGCGATTGCGCAGAGCATGATCAATCAACACCAACGCCAACATCGCCTCCGCAATCGGCGTAGCCCGAATCCCAACACAAGGATCATGCCGACCTTCGGTCGAAACCTTCACCGCCTCCCCCGCCTTGTTGATCGAGTTGCGTTCGATGCGAATACTCGAAGTCGGCTTGATCGCATAGTGGGCGACGATGTCCTGCCCGGTGGAGATGCCGCCGAGAACGCCGCCCGCGTTGTTGGACAGGAATCCGTTCGGCGTGAGTTCGTCGCCGTGTTCGCTGCCGCGCTGGGTCACGCAACCGAAACCCGCACCGATCTCCACGGCCTTCACCGCGTTGATGCCCATCAGCGCATGGGCGATGTCGGCATCCAGCCGGTCGAACACCGGCTCGCCCCAGCCCACGGGCACGTTGTGCGCCACCACGGCGAGTTTCGCGCCGATGGAGTCGCCGGATTTGCGCAGCGCGTCCATGTAGTCTTCCAGCTGCGCGACATAAGTCGCATCGGCCACGAAGAAACTGTTGCCGTCCTCGTGCACGTCCGCCCAGGTCTTGAACGGAATCTCGATCTCGCCGAGTTGCATGAGGTAGCCGCGCACGGAGACGCCGTAGGTTTCGTGCAGCCATTTCTTGGCGATGGCACCCGCCGCCACGCGGCCGCCGTCTCGCGCGCCGAGGCACGACCGCCGCCGCGATAGTCGCGGATGCCGTATTTCTGCCAGTAGGTGTAGTCGGCGTGGCCGGGACGGAAGGTGTCGGCGATGTCGCCGTAGTCCTTGCTGCGCTGGTCTTCGTTGCGGATCAGCAGCGCGATGGGCGTGCCGGTGGTCTTGCCTTCGAACACACCGGAAAGGATCTCCACCGTGTCCGATTCGCGGCGCTGCGTGACGTGGCGCGAGGTGCCGGGCTTGCGGCGGTCCAGCTCGATCTGGATGTAGGCTGCGCTCAGCTCCATTCCCGGCGGGCAACCGTCGACGATGCAGCCGATGGCCGCGCCGTGCGATTCGCCGAAAGAGGTGACGGTAAAGAGCGTGCCGAAAGTGTTTCCAGACATGGTGTCGTCTCGCTAATTGAGTGCTTGGAGTTTACCATAGGCGACATCGTGAACACCGGGAGCGTCCTTGATGAAAGCCATACCTGATGACTGAAGCTGGCAACAGGGTCGGCAAGATTGTGCTGACGCTGGATTAAGTGGGAGAGGGAATTCATTCCCTCTCCCGCATGCGGGAGAGGGCTAGGGAGAGGGCATGCAATTCACCGACACCCACTGCCATCTCGACGCTGCCGAATTCGGCAACACCCAAGCCGACGTCGTGCGCAATGCCGTTGCATCCGGCGTGAACCGCATCGTCATCCCCTCGGTGGCGCGATCCAACTTCGACACCGTGCACAAACTGTGCGAACAGCACCCGATCTGCTCGCCCGCTTACGGAATTCACCCGATGTATACGGACGATGCCGTACCGGGCGATCTGGATACGCTACGCGATTGCCTGACGCGGCATGAGCCCGTTGCCGTCGGCGAGATCGGCCTGGACTTTTTCATCCCGCACTACAACCAGACCCGGCAGGAACACTTTTTCGTCGAACAACTCAAACTGGCACGCGACTTCGACCTGCCGGTGTTGCTGCATATCCGCCGCGCACAGGACACGATCCTCAAGCACTTGCGCCAGATCAAGGTACGTGGCGGTATCGCCCATGCCTTCAACGGCAGCCGCCAGCAGGCGGATGAATTCATCAAGCTCGGTTTCAAGCTGGGTTTCGGCGGCGCGATGACTTATTCGCGCGCGACCAAATTGCGCGAACTCGCCGCGACCTTGCCGCTGGACAGCATCGTGCTGGAGACCGATGCGCCGGACATCCCGCCGGATTTTCTGGAGCGCGGGTTGCCAAACGAGCCGAAGTACCTGCCGCGCATCGCACAGACCCTGGCTGAATTAAGGGGAATGCCGGTGGAAGAGGTTGCGCGCGCAACCACGGAAAATTCCACGTCTGTGCTGCCGGCATTAAGGCCGGCACCCGTATAATCGCCCCATGCAAAACACCACCCCACCCCAATTCACCCGCACCCACATCCTGCTCGGCGATGCGGGTATCGAAAAACTGCGCAGCAAGCACATTTTCATCGCCGGGCTCGGCGGCGTCGGCTCCTATTGCGCCGAGGCAATGGCGCGCGCGGGCATCGGCCGCATCACTTTGCTCGACCACGACAAGGTTGTGGTCAGCAACATCAATCGGCAATTGCCTGCCTTGCTTTCCACCGTCGGACAATCCAAGGCCGATCTCATGCGGGCGCGCATCGCCGACATCAACCCGGAATGCCAGGTGACCTTGCTGTATGACTTCCTCACCATCGACAACGTGAACGACCTCGTGCCGGCCGACACCGATTACGTGATGGATTGCATCGACTCGCTGTCGTGCAAAGTGGCGCTGGTGGTGGAAAGCCACAAACGCGGCCTGAAAGTTGCCTCCAGCATGGGCGCGGGCAACCGCCTGGACCCTACGCATATCAAGGTGGCGGACATCAGCAAGACGGACAAGTGCGCGCTGGCCCGGCAGATGCGACTCAAGTTGCGCAAGCATCACGGGATTTCCAAAGGCATATTGACGGTATTTTCGGACGAGCACCCGAGCAAGCCGCTGCCGCCGGAACCGACCGGCCGCGGCCGGCCGCGCGCGGTGAACGGGACCATCAGTTACATGCCGCCGCTGTTCGGATACATGCTGGCGGGTGCGGTGATCAAACGCTTGCTGGAAGAGTAGTCACAGCACTTCCCAGTCCTCGATCCCGCCGTCGATCAGCGTAAACAGCGGATGGAGGGAGGGGTTGGCGTTATTGGTCAGCCTTTCATACGCGGCAAAGTCGCGCACTTTAAGCTTTGCCTTCAGGTGCCCCAACTCGTACGCAACTTGTCCTTCCGTGACAGGAATCTTGACTGCAGAGCCCGTGTGCAAAATCTTGCTCGCATCGAAGTTGTAGCCGCGTCGCGCGGCTTCGAGCTGCACGGCCTGCAAATAGGCGGCGATCGCCGCGAGCGGATCGGCATGGCTTTTGAAGCGCTGAAGCTGTGGGTGGTTGCGGTAGCCCTTGGTCTGGCCCAGCAACACTTTTTGCGCCAGCAGCGTCTCGCGCCATAGGGCGACCAGGCCTTTTGCATCGAGATGCTGCGGATGGATGGACCAGATACGCATCAGGCTTGCTGCAACGGAAAGTTCGCCAGCACTTCATATTTGGCACCTTGTTCGTCATGCAACGACTGTACCAGCACAAAATCGTCGACCTGCCAGCTGACGGCCTTCATGGGCGGCAAATGGGCATCGCTCCACTGCGCGTTGCGCAGCAAGGTGACATGCGGCTTGTACGGACGCGCCTCGAAATGGAAATGATGTTTGCGCAGACTCCGTTCCAATTCGTGCACCAATTCAGCAAGTTGCGGCGGGATGGCGTCCGGCGCCGCATAGGCAATATGGTTATGCCCCCAGTAATGTACGGCCTTCAGGATCAACTCGAATTTGCGACAGCTCACCTCCTGTGCCGCCAGGCGCAAGGCCTGCAAACGGTGTTCCGCCACATCCCCGAGGAACACCAGCGTCGTATGCAGGGTATCCACCCGCATCAGCCGCCCGCCGCACAGTTCGCGCAATGGCAGCTGCCATTCGGCCATGGCAGCCCGTTCGGCGGCGGTTGGCCAGAAGGCAAAAAACAAGCGCAAATTTCTTTCGTTGGGCTGCTTCATGGCGCCGATGCTAACCCGTTTTCTGCGTCAGGGTCGAGCAAAGGCGGGGGATACTGTAGAATGTCCACCTTGTTGAATTGCGAAAAATCATGACCGCACGTCTACGCGAAATACCCTACAACTACACGTCCTTCTCCGATCGCGAGATCGTGCTGCGCATCCTGGGCAGCGAAGCATGGGACATCATCAACACCCTGCGCGAACAGCGCCGCACCGGACGCTCGGCGCAGATGCTGTACGAAGTGCTCGGCGATATCTGGGTGCTCATGCGCAACCCGTATCTGGAAGACGACCTGCTCTCCAACCGCAAGCGGCGTGAAGCCCTGATCGGCGCCTTGCGCCATCGCCTGGCCGCCATTGAAGCGCGCCGCGTGGCTGCCGAAGATGCAAGCAACACCAAACAGGAGCTCAATGAGAAGGTGAAGCGCCTGCTCGATCTTACCCACGCGGCGGTGGATCAGTTTGCTTCCGAATTCGAACACACGCTGCAGCTGCGCAAACGCGTCCTGCGCGTATTGAGCCGCCATACGCGCAAGGACAATATCCAGTTCGACGGCCTCGCGCGCGTCTCGCATGTGACCGACGCGACCGACTGGCGCGTGGAATATCCGTTCGTGGTGCTGAATCCGGACACCGAGGAAGAGATCGCGCCGCTGGTGCGCGCCTGCGTCGAGCTCGGCCTGACGCTCATCCCGCGCGGCGGCGGCACCGGCTACACCGGCGGCGCGATCCCGCTGACCAAGCTTTCTGCCGTCATCAACACGGAAAAACTGGATGCACTGTCTGCCGGTCGAACATCTGATCTTGCCCGGTTTGACGACTCCCTACGCCACCATCCAGTGCGGCGCGGGCGTGGTGACCCGGCGCGTGATGGAAGCGGCGGAAGCCGGCAAGCTGGTGTTCGCGGTCGACCCGACCTCGGCCGATGCCTCCTGCATCGGCGGCAATGTTGCGATGAATGCGGGCGGCAAGAAAGCCGTGCTGTGGGGTACTGCACTGGACAACCTCGCTTCGTGGAAGATGGTCACGCCCGACGGGCTGTGGATGTTCATCGAACGCCTCGACCACAATCTGGGCAAGATCCACGACGTGGAAAATGCACGCTTCCTCATCTCGCGTTTTGAGGCGGACGGCAAGACACCTCATGCCGCACCGGAGATATTGACCATCCCCGGCAGCGCTTTCCGCAAAGCCGGACTGGGCAAGGATGTCACCGACAAGTTCCTGTCCGGCCTGCCCGGCATCCAGAAGGAAGGCTGCGACGGCGTCATCACCTCGGCGCGCTTCATCCTGCACCGCGAGCACAAGTTCACGCGCACGGTGTGCCTGGAATTCTTCGGCCAGGTGCATGAAGCAGTGCCTGCCATCGTCGAAATCACCTCGATGTTCAACAACCGCAATGCATCGTCTACGCCGATCTTCCTGGCAGGTCTGGAACATCTGGACGAGCGCTACCTGAAAGCGGTGGGCTATGCCACCAAAGCCAAGCGCAGCGGACGCCCGAAGATGGTGCTGATCGCCGACGTGGTGAGCGACGACGAACGCGCGGTGGGCGAGGCGGCTTCCGAGATCGTGCGCATGGCCAATCTGCGCCAGGGCGAAGGCTTCATCGCCGTCACCGCCGAGGCACGCAAAAAATTCTGGCTGGATCGCGCGCGCACTGCCGCCATCGCCAAACACACCAACGCGTTCAAGATCAATGAGGACGTGGTGATTCCGTTGCCGCGCATGGGCGACTATTGCGACGGCATCGAGCGCATCAACATCGAGTTGTCGCTGGGCAACAAGATCAAACTGCTGAACGCACTGGATGAATTCTTCGCCGGTGAACTCCCCCTGCGCTATCAGGACGATGCGCAACTGGGCGCCGCCGAATTGCTGGGTAACCGCCCGCAGGCTGCGCAGCAATTGATCGCCGACGTCCGTGCGCGCTGGACCTGGCTGCTGGAAAATCTGGATGCGCCGCTTTCAGCCTGTCCTTTTGCACCGGTCGACGCGCAAGATGCCGTCACCGTGTTCGATGCGGTCCAGCGCCACCTGCTGCGCGCTTCCTGGAAAATCGAACTGCGCGAACCGTTGCGCCAGGCCTTCGGCGGCAGCACTTTCCTGCCCATCCTGGAGCAATGCACCGCCATCCACCAGCGCGTGCTGAAAAGCCGCGTGTTCATTGCGCTGCACATGCATGCAGGCGACGGCAATGTGCACACCAACATTCCCGTCAACTCCGATGACTACGCCATGTTGCAGCAGGCCTATGGTGCCGTGGATCGCATCATGCGTCTGGCAAGGGATCTGGGCGGCGTGATCTCCGGCGAGCATGGTATCGGCATCACCAAGTTCGATTATCTCGAACAAAGCGAGGTCGCTCCTTTCGTCGCGTACAAGCAGAAGGTCGATCCCGACGGCCACTTCAACAAGGGCAAGCTGTTGCCGGGCAGCAACCTGGAACACGCTTACACGCCCAGCTTCAACCTGATGGAGCTGGAAAGCCTGATCCTGGAAAAAAGCGAGCTGGGAAAGATTTCCGATTCGATCAAGGACTGTCTGCGCTGCGGAAAATGCAAGCCGGTATGTACCACACATGTGCCGCGCGCCAATCTGCTGTATTCGCCGCGCAACAAGATCCTCGCCACCTCGCTGTTGATCGAGGCCTTTCTGTACGAAGAACAGACGCGGCGCGGCGTATCCATTGCGCACTTCGACGAGTTCAACGACGTGGCCGATCACTGCACCGTGTGCCACAAGTGCCTCAAGCCGTGTCCGGTGGACATCGACTTCGGCGATGTGTCGGTGGCGATGCGCAACTTCCTGAACAAGCAGGGCAAGAAGAAATTCAATCCCGTCACCGCGGCCTCCATGCTGTACCTGAACAGCACCGACCCGCTCACCATCAAGATCATGCGCAAAGTGATGATCGAGTGGGCCTACGCGGCACAGCGCATCGGCTACCGCATCGCCAAGCATCTGGGGCTGTTCCGCGCGCAAGTGGCGCATCCGCCGGCCACCGTAGGCAAGCCGACCCTCCAGGCCAAGGTGATCCACTTCATCAACAAGCCGATGCCGGGCGGATTGCCCAAGAAGACCTCGCGCGCCCTGCTCGACATCGAGGACAACACCATCGTGCCGGTGATCCGCAACCCGCGCAAAGTGAACGAGGAAACCGAAGCCGTATTCTATTTCCCGGGCTGCGGCTCGGAACGCCTGTTCGGGCAGGTGGGACTGGCGACGCAGGCGATGTTGTACGACATCGGCACCATCACCGTATTGCCGCCCGGATACCTGTGCTGCGGTTATCCGCAAACAGCGGCAGGTCAGGAAGACAAGGGCAGCCAGATCACGACGGACAACCGCGTGTTGTTCCACCGCGTCGCAAATACGCTGAACTATCTGGACATCAAGACCGTGATCGTGTCCTGCGGCACCTGCATGGATCAATTGCTGAAGTACCAGTTCGAAAAGATATTCCCGGGCTGCCGCCTGCTCGACATCCACGAGTACTTGCTGGAAAAAGGCGTGAAACTGCAAGGCGTGCAGGGTACGCGCTACATGTACCACGATCCGTGCCACTCGCCGATGAAGACCTATGCGCCGCTCAAGGTGGTGAACGAGCTCATGGCAACGCCCGTCACGCTGAACGACCGTTGTTGCGGCGAAGCCGGAACCTTCGGCACGAGTGTGCCTCAAATCGCTACCCAGGTACGTTTTCGCAAGGAAGAGGAAATGCGCAAAGGAGCGGACGCATTGCGGGCCGACGGATTTACCGGCGAGGTGAAGATACTCACTTCCTGCCCGGCCTGTCAGCAGGGCCTGAGCCGCTATACCGATGACGCGGGCACGACCACCGATTACATCGTGGTGGAAATGGCGAAGCACCTGTTGGGTTCCAGCTGGCTGGAAGACTATGTGGCGAAAGCCAACAACGGCGGCATCGAGCGCGTGCTACTGTAAAAAACCTCATGTTTTCCCTGGAACCGACCGACGACCTGGCCAAGCCCGCTTTCAAGGATGCGGCCTCCTGTGCCAAATGGTTGAGCCAGTTGCAACTGACCAATCTGAATCTGGCACAGGGTACGTTGCGTACTCAACTGGACGAGCTCAACCGCTATCCGATGCGCGGCAAGGATCGTCTGCACACGCTGGAAGCGGTGCGTGAGACGGTGAATGCGGTACAAGCCGAATTCGCAAAGAAGCTGCTCGGAAAAAAACTGCCCCTCGCCGAAGAAGAATTTACAACGCTCGTCGCCCTCAACAATCTGTGGCAAAGCATGCTCAACGGGTATCTGCGTTGCCTGCAGACTCTGGAATCCGGAGATTCGGCACTTGCTTCCGACGAAGCGTTGCTGTCACACCGCTGTCTTTTGTACAGCGGCCTGCAGATCGCGGATTTTTTGCGTGCGGGGTGCGAACCTGACGGTAAATCCTGGCAGGTTTTCCACACGATTTATGCACACATTGAGGAACGCGGGCTCGAGAAAATACCCGTGGCCGATAAATTCAATCGTTCCGGACTAGCCATTTCCTGCCTTACGCTCTATGTGAAGACGCTGTTGCTGCATAGGGCGCGTTTGTCCGGCATGCGGCGCAACCAGTGGCAGATTGTGGATCGCTGGCTTGAATACTGGGGCGACACCTTTTCCGTCGAACCGACATGCAGCATGACCCGGGAAGACGCGCCTCCACTGGCCGTCGATCTTGCCGGCGTCCGCGGGCTGATTTCGATACAGCGCGCGACGTCCGACCCGAGCATGCGTTTTCTGGCCCTGGTTCCGCTGTCCAAACTGATTCGGGTCAAGACGATCCTGCTGCAGCAAGGTCAATCACCGCAGCAAAACGAACTTGGCGACGACATAGACAGCACGGACTCCATCCATCTGCTCAACAAGCTTCATGCCTGTTGGTGTGAACAACGTACCGAATCGCTGGTCGACGAACCGCGCGATGTGCCTGTAGCGAAAATGTGCTTCGGCCTGGAAAGCATCTACGCGCATATCTCGCGCAAGCCGTTCAAAACACCCAACATCCCCGGTCTTTCGGACAAGGATGCACAGAAACAGATCGAGACTTTCGGTCGGGTGCTGGATCAGACCGACCACCACAATCTGCTGGAAATCGGCTTTCTGTCCGAGGATTGGCTGGTCGAAGATGACGGATTGTTGCAGGCACGACTGCTGCGCAAATTGGGCACCGGCGAGCGCGTGGGCATGAACCAGATCGTTTGTGTGCATACAGCGGATGCAAAAACCTACAAAGTGGGCGTAACCACATTGAGTAGCGCCACACGCAACGGACAGCTTTACATTGGAGTGCGCTATCTTCCGGGAGACCCGCGGACAATTGTTGCCCGTGGCAACGCCTGCGGCAATCTGCTTTCAGGCGCAACCGCGGCACTGGTGCTGCCGGAGATAACCAAACTCAAGATTCCGGCCAGCCTTGTACTTCCGCGCGACTGGTTCCAGGCCGGACGCTACCTTGATCTTGCCGTGAAGGAGGATTCAAAAATGAGCGTGATACTGGGTATCAGTGTGGACAGAGGCAATGACTACGAGCGAGTGAGTTTCACGCCGGTTGCTTAGCTCAAATCTGCCGGGCCTTCTGCCGCTATGCGTCGCTTCGCGGGGAAAACGATACTGAACGTGCTGCCTTTGCCTTCTTCGCTCACGATGTTGAGCTGGGCCTGATGGCGCATGGCAATGTGCTTGACGATTGCAAGACCGAGACCCGTACCGCCCGTCTCACGCGAGCGGCTGCGATCCACGCGATAGAACCGCTCTGTCAGGCGAGAGATGTGTTGCGGAGCAATTCCGATTCCGCTGTCTTTCACGCAAAATACCATATGCCCGTCTGGTTGCTCGAACCAGCGCAGCACGATAGCGCCCGCCGCCGGTGTATAGCGAATGGCATTGGTAACCAGGTTGCCGAAGGCGCTGTGCAATTCATTGATGCTTCCGCTGACGTTGCTCTTGCTCTCAATCTCCAGTTTGAATTGATGTTGCCCGTTGCTCAGCAGCATTCCCTCCTCCAGCACAGTGGCCAGCAATTGCGGCACATCAACGTTCTCTTCCTGCAGGGCATTCTGCTCGTTCTCCAGTCGTGACAGGGTAAGCAGGTCGTTCACCAGATTTTCCATGCGCTTGGTCTGGTCGCCCATCAGTTGCAGTGCACGGCGCGCCATGTCGTTTTCCAGATTCGGCATGTCCTGCATCGTTTCCACGAAGCCGTTGACCACAGTAAGCGGAGTGCGCAATTCGTGCGAGACGTTGGCAACGAAGTCGCGGCGCATGGTTTCGATACGTTCCAGATGTGTGATGTCGCGGCTGATAAGCAACCGCTTGCTGCTGCCGTAAGCGATGAGCTTGATGGAAAGTACGAGGTCGTCATGTCGCATGCCGCGCAATACCAGCGGCTCGGCAAAACTGTTCTGCGCGAGATATTTTACGAATTCCGGCTGGCGTGCGAGGTAAGTGATCTGCTGCCCGATATCGCGTTCGCCATCGAGGCCAAAATGGCTTTCGGCCAGGGGATTGCACCATTCGATACGGTCGCCTTCGCCCAGAATCACTACGCCTTCGGGCAGGGCCGAGGTGGCTTGCTCCATTTGATGCAAGGCCGCGGCATGTTGTTCGCGGTCCTTGCGACGCTGCTTGGTCAGCTTGTTGAGTTGCGAGAATGCTTCCACCCACAAACCCGAACCGTCCGGCACCGGACGTGTATCGGGATCAGCCAGCCATTTTCCGAAAGCCGCAAGGTTGCGCAAATGGGAGTAAAGCCGCAGCGACATGCCAATGCCAAAAAACAGCGCGGCAGGCAAGGCTCCCACTGTCACCCAGAGCAACAAGGCAATAAGAAAAAGGTATACCGGATAAACCAAAGCGCGTTGCCAGAAATTGCCCACTATCAAACCTTAGTAATTTACCGGCCGCATTATACGGGGTGAAGCTAAACGACAGTTCGCCGAAGTTATTCCTTGGAAAAACGATATCCGCTGCCGCGTACGGTCTGCACCAGGTTATCCAGTCCGGAAGGTTCCAGCGCCTGGCGCAGGCGGCGGATATGTACATCCACGGTACGCTCTTCCACGAATACGTGATCGCCCCACACCTGGTCGAGCAGCTGTGCACGGCTATATACGCGTTCGACATGGGTCATGAAGAAGTGCAGGAGTCGAAACTCGGTCGGTCCCAGATCCACGATCTGGCCTTTGGCGCTGACGCGATGGGTGGTCGGCGACAGCTCCACCCCTTCCACGCGCACGGTCTCGTCGCTCATTTGCGGTGCGCGGCGGCGCAATACGGCACGGATGCGTGCCATCAGTTCACGCGGCGAGAAAGGCTTGGTGATGTAGTCGTCGGCGCCGGATTCCAGCCCGAGGATCTTGTCGCGCTCGTCGGTGCGGGCGGTGAGCATGATGATGGGAATATCACGCGTACGCTGGTCTGCGCGCAAGCGCCGCGCCAGCTCGACACCCGAGGTACCGGGCAACATCCAGTCCAGCAGAATGAGATCGGGCAAGGCGCGATTGATCTCGGTCAGTGCGGCCGGAACATCGTAAGCCTGAATAGCGCGAAAGCCGCATTGCGCCACGTTGAATGCCAGCAGCTCCTGAATCGCCGGCTCGTCTTCCACCAGCAGAATGTTTGCAGTCGTCATCATTTCCCCATCGTTATCATTGCTCTTGGCTCGCGATGATATGAAAGAATTATGACAGTAACATGACAGCCGTCGTTATTGCTCGCTTTGATGTGAAGTATGGTGGCGCGGATGCTCGGCCACATGCTCGGTATGGCTGGCCGCAAGGTGATGCAGTCGGGCGTGTTCCGGTTCCTGCGGCAGCGGTCCGGATACGATGCTGGGCAGCAATGATCCGATAACCATGCCGATGGCACTGGCAATCACCCCGGCGAACTGCGCCGGGAAGAACGGGTCGTCCGGCCCGAAGATCAGTATGGAAAGCCATACCGACAGGCCGCAAAAAATTGCCGCCAGCGCACCCTGCGTGGTGGAACGTCTCCAGAACAAGCCCGCGACCAGAGGCACGAAAGCCATGACCAGCGTGATCTGGTAGGCGTTTTCAACCATCTTGAAGATGCTGGCCTTGGAATTCATCGCATATATAGTCACCACGATGGTGAACACCAGCGTCACCCCGCGCATGGTGTGCAGCATGTGGCGGTCCGACAGTCTGTGTCCCAGCATCGGCTTGAGGATGTTTTCGCTGAAGGTCACCGAAGGCGCCAGCAGCGTCGCCGAAGCGCAGCTCTTGATGGCGGAGAGCAAGGCGCCGAAGAACATCACCTGGAAAAACAAATTGACTTCGGGCCGCAGGATCAGGCGCGGCAGTATCATCTGCGGATCGGTGTCGATCAGGCTGCTGACCATTTTCGGATCGATCAGCGTGGCCGAGTACGCGAGGAACATCGGCACGAAAGCGAACAGGAAATACAGGCCGCCGCCGAATACCGAGCCCCAGACCGCGATCTTTTCCGTCTTGGCCGACTGCACCCGCTGAAACACGTCCTGCTGCGGGATCGATCCGAACATCATGGTGATCCAGGCCGCGGCGAAGCCGATGATCTCCTTGGCGTCCAGCGACCGGCCAGAACTGGAACTTGCCGGCATCCAGCGCATGATTGACGACGGCGCCCACGCCGCCCACTTCGCCGCTGATCTCGTAGCCGATGAACAACATGCCGATGACAATGATGATCATCTGGATGAAGTCGGTGATCGCCACCGCCCACATACCGCCGAAGAAGGTGTAGATCAGGATGGTGCCGGAGCCGATCCACATCCCCGCGACCTTGCTGATGTCGCCACCGGACACCACGTTGAACACCAGACCTAGCGCGGTGATCTGCGCTCCCACCCAGCCGAGGTAGGAGATCACGATGGCGATGGTGGTCAGCACCTCGACGCTGCGGCCAAATTTCTTCTTGTAGAAATCGCCTATGGTCAGCAGGTTCATGCGGTACAAGGGCGCCGCGAAAAACAGCCCGACCAGGATCAGGCACATGGAGGCGCCGAACGGGTCGGCGACAACGCCGTGCAGGCCCTCTTTCAGGAAAGTTGCCGGAATGCCAAGCACCGTTTCCGAGCCAAACCAGGTGGCGAATACCGTCGCCGTGACCATATAGAACGGCAAGTGACGTCCGGCAATGGCGAAATCCCGGGTGTTGTGCACCCGCGTGGCGGCATACAGACCGATACCGACCGAAATAATCCAATAGGCAATTACAAACCACAGCAACATATGAATATCCCGCGATTGAGCAATGGCGGCTATTCTAGCAGCGTTCCGAAAAACGAAAAGGCAGCCGGGTTACGGCTGCCTGCGGCCACATATGAGACATCGGGTACATGGGATTATCAAGGACGGGAATTAACTTTGAGTCATTCCGGCTTCCCGTTAACGGACGCTCGTGATCGCCACACTCAATCCCTAACAAGCATTGACGATTCCCAGATAGCGTGCAACCGGTAATAGTCCAGCTTTAGCTATTTAATCTGAATAAATGCCAGCACCACAATTTTTTGAATTCAAAGATCGGACTAGTCCTCACCCGATTATCTAATGGGTAACTGTAACAATGTTTCGCGATTATGGATCATTCTTGTCCACATCGAACTTAATGGAACTTGAATTCACGAATTTTCCGCACACTTAGTGAATTGATGTGAGTTTATTGACGGTCATGTTTTAAGTCTATTTCGCATGTTCACGACTTGTTAAACACATTAATCTGTCTTCCCTAACGATGAATTCTATTTTAAAGATGAAAAGATTATGAGAATGCAAAATCAAATCAGGGAACTCATCAAACTCATCTTGCTGACTATTCTAGGCTTGCCATTGACTGTATTTGCACAGCAGTCACAACTGTTCAATTTTAGCGGGGCGTTTAACAGTATTGGCTCCACCTCTGTGCTTGGCGTTCCAGTTCTGGGGCAAGCTTTCACCGGAACGATGTCTTACGACAGTTCCCAGATACCTCAGAACCAGTACTTCTATACTGTGTCAGCCCCATACAAGATTGATTTTTACATAAATGGAAACACGATTGAAAGCAGTGGGTTTCTAATAAGGGATATACCAAATTCAATGCTGAGATTTGACTCGGCTGCGACTTTTACAGTAAACGGAGTTCAAGTACTTGATCAGACGGCGGGCTTTTATTTTGTTTTTTTCGCCGATAGCCTGAACACATTTGCTAGCCTTCCGCAAACCATAAGTAACACGGGTTATGGTTACTTAAGTGCAAATAATTATCTTGAGTCAACTGGGTTCACCATTAACAGTGTCTCTGCGGTTCCAGAACCCAGCGAATGCTTGTTAATGATTTGCGGTCTGATCTTTGTAGGTTTCACTGCTACTCGACACAAATACAGTTCTTCAATGCTTATTGCAGCATAATTACTTGGCGGAGGAGAATTGTGCCGGGGCAGTCTTGCTCGGCTGTTAATGGCCGACTTCTTTCTGCGAAGCAGTTATAGTTGCCTTCGATACTACGTCTGCTTCCAATCAGCGAATTCAACCAGTCATTCGCAACCCAAGTTACCCATCCCTGCAACCCGAGTCGCTTCAACCGGTAAAGTTAAACCGACAACCTCACATCCACACCCAGCATGCGGATACGTGCGGCGAAACTCTCCATCTCCTCGTTCGATAGCGCGGATAAACGCGGCGCCTCAAGCTGCATTGATGGACGCGCCAGACCGTACAGCAGCACGCCCTGCGGTTTGATGCCTCCACGTAACAGTCGTTTTAGAAAGGCCACGTAGTCGTCTTCGTCCTGCGCACTGGGTGCGATGCCATCCAGTGCAAACCAGCAGGTTTGCAGCCAGGTATTGGGACAGCAAGCAATCGCGGTGGTGAGATTCTGTTGCACTTTTTCCATGGACATTTTGGTGTCGTTGACGAGCGCCATGCCTGCTTCGCTGGCGCGATCCAGCTTGAACCAGACTTCACCGTTGAGTTGCGCCATACGGCGCAGGCCTTGCTGCACGTTGTCACGCTGCATGAGGCTGCCGTTGGTGATGAGCACCAACTTGAGATCGGCAGGTTTGAGTTTTGCGATGACTTCGATGACTTCGACAAATTCCTGCGCGCTGGTTGGCTCGCCGTTGCCGGAAATTGCGATGTCGTTGATACGGCGCGCTTCGGGTGGCACGCGCTGCATGAAATCGCCGTGCTGCAGTTCATGCAGAAAACCGCCCAGTTCTTTTTCCAGCAAAGCCAGATCGACTGGAGGCGCGGTGCCGCGCGTAAGTTCGGGCACCTGGCAGTAAATGCAGCGCCAGTTGCAGGCATTGTTGGTATTCAGGTTGATGCCGATGGAGACACCGCCTGCACGGCGCGAGACGACCGGATACACATAGCGCAACCCTGCACTGTCGCGGCTGTGGTCGGTAATGCTCAGTTTTGTGAGTTCATCAGTCACGGATTATCGTCGATTCCAATTTCCCGTTCGCCCTGATCCTTCGACTTTGCTCAGGACTAAAGGCAACGTCGAAGGGTGAATGGACTACTCTGCATAGGCTTCGTCAGGCTCAGCCCGAACGGTTTGGTGGGTGGCCACGACATCATGTTGATTCGCGACCAAAAGCCTTGCTCAGGATTTTGCCAGCGGCAAATACTGCGCCGGGTCCACCGGTTTGCCCAGTTTGCGTATCTCGAAATGCAGTTCGACCTGGCTGGCATCGGTGTTGCCCATCTCGGCGATCTTCTGGCCCTTGCTGACGTTCTGGCCTTCTTTCACCAGTATCTGGTCGTTGTGCGCGTAGGCGCTGAGGTAGGTCTTGTTGTGCTTGATGATGATGAGTTTGCCGTAGCCGCGCAGACCGCTGCCGCTGTATACGACCTTGCCCGCCGCACTCGCCACCACGGCTTGGCCGCGTTGACCGACGAAATCCACGCCTTTGCGGTTATCGCTCTCGGAGAATCCGGCGACCAGTTTGCCGTTGGTCGGCATGCCCCATTGCAGCGGCGCTTCGTTATCTGCGGGACGCGCCAATTTGTCTGGTGCTGTGGCCGTTACTACCGGCGTCGCTACCACTGCACCCGGATCGTGCTGCAAACGTTCCGCCTGTGCCAGCGCATTATCCGTATAAGTGAGCTTGCCCACTTTGGGGTAACTCTTCGTGCTGCCCGCTTCCGGCACTTGCGAAGCCATCACCGGTCTGGGCAGGTCTTTGGGCGCTGAACCGCCAACGACAATGTTCAGTTTCAACTGCTGCCCGATCTTGATCGCGGCGGGGTTGTCCAGGTGATTCCAGTCCGCCACATCGCGATAGTCGACGCCATGGAAGAAGGCGATGCTGTAGAGCGTATCGCCCTTCTGCACGGTATATGTGCGCGTGACCGTCTCGTAAGTTGAATCCATCACGGGCACCGGTTTTTTCACAGCCGCTTGCGGCGCCGGGTTGCCCGCTCTATTGGCCGCGCCGTATTCCATAATGGGCGCGCGTTGACCATTCGGTGCCGTCACGGCGCAGCCTGCCAGCACAAGTGCCGCCAGCGCCCACGTTCCCCACTGCAGAATCGGTTTGTTCATGCTTTCCCCATCACCAATGGTACGAATTTCACGGCATCCAGACGCGTTTCGCGAAAGCCGTTCTCATCACGCTCGATCAGATACAGGTGTTGTTCCTGAGTTCCCATCGGCAAAACCATTCTACCACCGACCGCCAGCTGCTCACGCAGCAGGGCCGACAGCGCGGGTGCGGCGCAGGCCATGATGATGCCGTCGAACGGGGCTGCATCCGGCAACCCTGTCGTACCGTCCGCATAGCGCAGATTGACATTGAATAGCTTGAGTTCGCGCAGCGTTTTTCTGGCGCGTTCATACAGAGGCTGTATGCGTTCAACGGAATAGACTTCCTTTGCCACCTTGGACAGCACCGCCGCCTGATAACCGCAACCGGTGCCGATCTCCAGCACGCGGTTGAGCTGTTTGCCGTTGCGTAGTACTTCGGTCATGCGCGCCACGATATACGGTTGCGAAATGGTCTGCCCGTGTCCGATGGGCAGCGATACGTCGTCGTAGGCGCGCGTCGCCAATGCTTCGTCCACAAAGATGTGGCGCGGCACTTCGCTCATCGCAGCCAGTACGGTTTCGTCGGCGATGCCTTCGGCGCGCAAGCGCTCGATCAGGCGGCCCCGCGTGCGGGCCGAGGTCATGCCGATGCCGGCGTGACGCAAGTTCAAGCTTTGCTCCCTCCCGCAAGGGGAACATCAGAGGCAGGCACTTCGCGCGACCCATCCGCAACCAACCAGGAACGTACCGCATCCAGCTGGCTGTATTGGGTAAGATCGATTTGCAGCGGCGTGATGGAGACGCGGTTTTGCGATGTCGCAAAAAAATCCGTACCTTCGCCCGCGTCCTGCGCCTTGCCCGCCGCGCCCACCCAGTACACGGGCTGACCGTGCGGATTGCTGCTCTTGACCACCGGTTCGGCCTTGTGCCGCTTGCCCAGGCGCGTGACTTCCATGCCCTGCAGTTGCGCGTAGGGTACGTCCGGCACGTTCACGTTGAGCAGCCAGGGATGTGAATTTGTTTGTGTCATGAAACGCTGCACAAGTTCCACCGCCACCTGCCCCGCCGTGTCGTAATGGGTGGGATCGTGCTTGGCCATGGAGATGGCAATGGCGGGTATGCCCAGCAGGAAGCCTTCGGTCGCCGCCGCCACCGTGCCCGAGTAGATCGTGTCGTCGCCCATGTTGGCGCCGGAGTTGATGCCGGACACCACGATATCCGGCTGGGTATCGAGCATGCCGGTCACCGCCAGATGCACGCAGTCGGTGGGTGTGCCGTCGACATAGTAGAAACCGCTCGATGCTTTCTTCAGATTGAGCGGACGGTTAAGCGTAAGCGAGTTGCTGGCGCCGCTGCGATCGCGTTCCGGGGCAACCACCACCACTTCGGCGATAGCGGAAAGATGCCGGGCCAGACAGGCCAAACCCGGCGCGAAATAGCCGTCGTCGTTACTGATCAGAATGCGCATAGGGCAAGGAAGAATCGAAGAAGAAAGGGTACAAAATGGATGTCATAGTCGTTGGCGACCGGGTAAGCGCATCAGGCGCGGATCGCGGAAACGAATGTTAGCCGCCTTTCCACTTTGCTTCCAGCCTGTTTTGACTATCCCTGCAGCCATTCAAACCCGACCTGCTCGTAGTCTTCGCCCTCGGCGAGCAGGCGCGTCAGCTTGATCTCGCGACTTTTCTCGCCCATCAACGCCTGGTAGAAGTTATCCGGCACGAAGGCGCCGGACTCCATGAGCATGGTGGCGTTGAGATAGCTGTTATGTGCGTCCGGCAGCAGGATGGCGGGCAAGTAGGTATATTTGAACGAGCCGGAACTCGTTTCCCAGTTGGAGGCTTTTTCCGCGCCCTTGCCCAACGCGCGCAGCCAGATGGAAAGTGGCTTCCTGGCCACGATGCCGACGACGAGATGCACGGTGTTCTCTGTATCGGTGTGGATACGTCTCGGATCACACCTACCCACCACAAAGGATTGTTCCGGGTCTTGATGCCGCACAGGTCGCCGACCTTGACCCAGTTGCCCGCGCTTTTCGCCAGCTTGATACCGATCTCGTCGAGGCTGATATACGCGCCTCCGGAATCGCGCCGGGAGTGAGATTGCCATGTTTGCCGTTGATAATTAGATTGATGCAAACAAGTGCCATCGGCCTTTCAATCGTCACAACGTTACGCGCTTCCTGGAGAATAACTTCTCAAGTTATCCATGAGAAAAATATCCAGGGGCGGTATTCGTAGCTCTCGAGGTATATCTACATGACAGGGTAATGCGGCGGGCCTGTCATACGCCTGATATTTTCCGGGATTGTAGATGCGACATTTGTCAGGCAGGATGTGTCCACGTGATATCTCTGGATGACAGGCAACATCAGACCCAGAACGGGAGGTTGTGCGTGCTGACAGTGAATCCTGAATCTCTTCCCGTACCAGTTGCTGCGACTTTGGTCATAGTGGCACTACTAGTCGCGGCGTGGGCAGGACGCATGGCCGGGCGTAGCCAGCAAATAAGCATCGGTAACGTCTTGGCCTACATGCTGATCGCAGCCGTGCTAGCGGCACGTATCGCATTCGTCACCGTCTGGCTCGACAGTTACCGCAGCGCACCATGGTCCATGCTGGATTTTCGCGACGGAGGCTTCATACCTTGGTTCGGGCTGATCGCGGCACTGCTGGTGGCAGTCTGGCGGGGTTGGCGCCATGCGCCACTGCGTAAACCGCTCATCCTGGGGTTGATGGCAGGAGTGCTCGCGTGGGGAGCGATGTTCGGTGCAATAAGCAAAATGAACAATACGACGCTGCCCAAGGTGGCATTGACAACACTCGCGGGCGAACCCGTAGACCTTGTCGCGCTGGCCGCCGGCAAGCCGATGGTTGTCAACTTGTGGGCGAGCTGGTGTCCGCCATGCCGCCGCGAGATGCCGCTACTCGCCGCAGCTCAACAACAGGAAAAGGGTGTGCTCTTTATCTTTGCCAATCAAGGCGAAGATGGAACCACGGCCCGAAACTACCTCACCGGCGCACAACTCAGCCTGGCTAATGTTTTACTCAATCCCAGTGCGGACTTCGGACGCGAAGTCGGGTCCATTGCGCTGCCAACCACTCTGTTCTACGACACCCATGGTCGACTGGTGGATACCAACCTGGGTGAACTCTCAGCCGCCTCATTGGCGAGCAAATTGGATCAACTGCGCACGCTCAAATGAGGAATAAGTGATCTCGCTATTTAGCACCTGCACTTTTAAGATAGCCGCCGACAAAGATCGTAGCGCCGCTACGATCTTATTTTAATAATAGCTTGAGATGATGTTCCTTATGCGGCACGATTCGGTTGTTGAATGGTCGCTTCGATTACAAGAGACATTCGATTTAACGAAAGCACACAGACAGAATGTAGCCAATTACTGACTGAGGAGTCAATTTTCAAATGAAGACAAGAATATTCGCGAGTTACTCATTCTTTCTGGTTCTGGCTTTCTACGGAAGCTGTGTGCACGCATCGTCGAAATGCTCATCTACCAAGCTCTCCGATGATGACGCCCGTATCCTCTTGTATGTCTCGCCCATAGCTGAATCAGCACGTATAAAAGGGGCGGATGTGGATATCAAAGACTCGGCGCCGTCCGAGAAACACCCTGCGTCCAATTATTTTGTTGGAGCTATCGTTAGTAAAAAACTTTTAGGTAATGCCATTGCGGGCAATTTCGTCGTGGATAAACGATACGGCACGGTTACGGCTCTTGGGGATGCCACTGAGGTAAAAGGAGCCGAGTTGATGCGTATTCAAGAATTGATGCGACTTGAGCACTGCATCCATATAAGAAAACGCTAGTCTGTTATGGGTGTGAATGCAGTCGCTGGTGAAAGTGACGTCGGACAGGCAGAAATCGACCAGTTCGTTTGAACGAAGAATGTGGGCGATGGTTTCGAGGTAGAAAAAGAAACGGCCTGACTAAAGCCAAGCCGCCTACAAAATCTTTGCTCGCATCACACGAGCGAATTCTTATCTACGTTTTAGGATTGCCTCCAGCAAACATAATCATAAGACACAGCAGAATAAATGGAGACATCACGGCAAACAATGGTATTGAAATCACGATAGCACCTCCTGTATGAGTTGAGAGAGCCTGAACACGCCACACCTGATGTTTCGGTTGCGATAGCAGACCAGTAGTCTGAAGTGGCTAGGAGTGAGCTAAGAGTGTGGCAAGTCCATGGTGGCCCCCTTTTACCTATAAGACAAGGATAATTTTTGGACAATATTTGTCCGAAGTTGGGTTGGAAGTAGCCGTTGAAAGAGCTTCTGCCCAATGGGCAAAAACCGGCCAACAACCGACATTTGCGGTTTAACAACGTGGTTTCTGATTCAAGTTCTGACTTATGAATGCTCTGGCTATTTTCTTCATTCTCTTCGCTGCCTCATATGCGAATGGATTCTTTCTGTTGCAATATCTACAACAATCACATCGTCAATTGTGGACCGATCTTGGGGAGCCAAACTTGGCACAATCCAATCTAGGAGTGCCACGCTTGCAGTTAATGAAAATGGTTTGGAGTCTCCGATTTTTGAAGATTCAGGACAGTAAACTTAACGCGATCTGCTTTACTGCAATGCTCTTGGAATTCGGTATATTAGTAACCGTTATATGGTTGGTCTTTGGAAAATGAACGTCCGGTTTCGGGAAGCCACTATGTCTCCTTTGGGTTGCGGATTCAACTCGTCGATGCAACACATGCGTTAAATCGTTCTGCCGGGTGTTTCAAATTCCAATGTTTTTCTTGGTCGCCGATTCAACTTGCGGGCTACGGCATTCAGTTGTGATTGCGAGTGTACCGACAAGTCTGTTCCCTTGGGGAAGTATTGCCTCAACAGGCCATTGGTATTCTCATTCGATCCGCGTTGCCATGGGTTATGGGGATCACAGAAATAGACCTTGATGTCGGTCGCTAGGGTAAAGCGTTTGTGATCTGCCATCTCTTTGCCTCGGTCCCAAGTCAGCGATTTGTAGAGTTCCTGCGGCAGCTTGTGGGCATGTTTGATCAATGCGTTGAGACGGTCTCGGTATCTTTCCCCGCAACTTTCACCAGCATCACGTAGCGCGTCTGGCGCTCAACAAGTGTCGCAATCTGACTGTTCTTGCTGCCACATAATAGGTCGCCCTCCCAGTGCCCCGGTACGGCACGGTCTTCTGCAGAGGCTGGTCGCTCGCTGATCGATACCGCATCGGTGATCCGGCCATGATTGTCTGTCTTCTGCGTATGATGGCGCGAGCGGCGCATGACCCGCGTGCGCCGCAGATGTGCTAGAAGCTCCTTTTTCAGTGCGCCTCGGGCCTGGATGTAAAGACTGCATAGATGGTCTCGTGCGACACCTGGTAATCCTCCTGACCCGGGTAGGCGCATTTCAGCCACCCGGCAATCTGCTCCGGCGACCATGACATTTGCAGCTTGCCGGCCACGTTGTGTGCCAATGATCGGTTCTTCACCAGTTTACAAGGTTGGGGGCGATGTGCACGATCCCACGCAGCTTGGTCAGCTTGGCTCGCTCGATAGTACTCCAGACCACCATTGCGCTCGATTTCACGGCTGATTGTGGAGGCAGCACGACCAAGTTTCTTGGCGATAGAGCAGATTGAATCCCCGGCAACGACTGACCGAGATATCTCTTCGCGTTCAGACAAGGTCAGGGCCAGCCTAGAACGCCGTCGTGGAACCGGCCGTATGCCGCCGGACTCAGCCAGGATGCGTTCGATTGATGGATGGTTCCGATCAAACAGCTGCGCTATTTGCTGGAGTGAGTCGCCTTTCTGCCAGCGATCCCACATAAGCGCCTTCTGGGATTCCGTGTAATAGATGCGAGGTCTTTGTTTCATCTGCAACACTCCTTTCGCTTTCGCAAATTCTAGTGTGTTGCATCGACGGGTTGAATCCGCAGTTAACAGCAGTCGCACCATACAAATCCCCATTGAATTTTCTGTGTCCGCTTATTGTTTATAAAGCGGTCACCCAACCACAGGCGCATCTATAAGATGGTTAGCAGCACTTTTACAGGGATATGAAAACAATGAAGACCAACTTTAGGTTGGTCGGGGTGAGAGGATTCGAACCTCCGACTCCTGCGTCCCGAACGCAGTACTCTACCAGGCTGAGCTACACCCCGCTCATACAGGCCGGATGGCCTGCGGTGAAACTAAGGAAACACTGAACAATCTCCGAAGACATGATTCGACAAGCTCACTACGAACGGACTCATGCGGCATTTCTTTAATATTGCCGCGTTGCAGCAAAGTCCGCCAATTCTAACAGACACTGCTTGTATTTAGAATCTTCCAGTGACGCGATAGCCGCACAAGCCGCTTCTGTTTCGAGTTTGGCCTGTTGCCGCGTGAACTCCAGCGCCCCTGTGTCGCGGATGATCGTCAATACCTCGGAGAACTTGCCCACGTCACCCTGCTCGATGGCATTGCGCACCACGGCGGCCTGCTCGCTGGTGCCATGCTGCATGGCGTGAATCAAGGGCAGTGTGGGCTTGCCTTCGGCCAGGTCATCGCCGAGATGCTTGCCGGTCTGTGCTTCGTCGGCGGAATAATCCAGCACATCGTCGACCAGCTGGAAGGCGGTGCCGAGGTGCATGCCGTATTTCGAGGCGGCCTCTTCATCGGCTGCCGATGCCTTGCCCAGGATCGCGCCGAGACGCATCGCGGCTTCGAACAATTTGGCCGTCTTGCAATGAATGACGCGCATGTAGTTGGCAACATCCACGCTCGCATCGTGACAGTTGAGCAACTGCAATACTTCGCCTTCGGCGATCACGTTGGTGGCATCGGCCAGCGTCTGCATCACGCGCATCTCGTTCACATTCACCATCATCTGGAACGAACGCGAATAAAGAAAATCGCCGACGAGCACGCTCGCGGCATTGCCGAACAGTGCGTTGGCCGTCTCGCGCCCGCGGCGCAATTCGGATTCGTCCACCACATCGTCGTGCAGCAGGGTAGCGGTGTGAATGAACTCCACCACTGCCGCAAGGTCATGATGATATTTGCCGGTGTAGCCAAATGCCTGGGCGGACAACAGCACCAGCGCCGGGCGCAGCCGCTTGCCGCCGCTGTTGATGATGTATTCGCCGATCTGATTGACCAATGCCACTTCGGAGTGCAGACGGGCGCGGATCACCGCATCCACAGCCGCCATGTCCGGCTCGAGTAATCGCTTGAAATTTTCCAAAGACACTTCCTGTTATGTATTTAGGATGCTACCAGGCGCCTTCAGGCGCTCTTTTGGGGTCGCGCATTGTCGCATAAAGCGGTGTCAACTGATAACCCGCTCGCGCCGCCGCAGGTACAGACCCAGACCCACGCCAACCAGGCTCAGTGCAACCACATAATGCACGGGGATTTGCGGGTCGAGCGGCAACAGACGGCTCACCAGTACCGGGGTCAAGCCGCCGAACACGGCATAAGCCACGTTGTAGCCGAAGGACAATCCGGAAAAGCGCACCGCCGGCGGGAATAACTGCACCGCCGCACTCGGAACCACGCCGATCACGCCGACGAAGAAGCCGCACAGCCCGTACAGTACATAGATATTTTCCGGTGCCACAGCCAATTGCTGGTAAAGCAGCCACGAGGTCGCGCCCAGGCCCACGCAACCGACCGCCAAAACACGCCCTGCGCCCAGACGATCTGCCAGCGCCCCGAACGCGATGCAGCCGATACTCAGGAACAAAGTCGCAATGCTGTTCGCCTGCAAAGCCGTCACGGCGGGAATCGCATACAGTTTCTGTATCAGGGTCGGCGTCATCAGGATCATGACGACGATGGCAGCGGAAAGCAGCCAGGTCAGCAACATGGTAAGCACGACCTCAGGACGATGTTCACGCACCACGGTCTTCAGCGGCAGCTCATTGGAGAGTTGCTGGCGCGCCTGCATCTCCTTGAACACCGGCGTTTCGTGCAGGTACTGGCGCAGCCACACCGCCACCAGCCCGAACACACCGCCGAGGATGAAGGGAACGCGCCAACCATCCGCCAGCAACTCCGCCGGCAGATACACACGATTCACGGCGGTCGCCACCAGCGATCCCAGCAGGATGCCGCCCGTCAATCCCGCCGTGAGCGTGCCGCAGGCGAAGCCAACATGGCGTTGCGGCACATGCTCGGAGACGAACACCCAGGCGCCGGGCACCTCGCCGCCGATGGCCGCACCCTGGAACACGCGCATGCATAGCAACAGCAACGGCGCCCAGATGCCGATCGACGCATAAGTCGGCAACAGGCCGATAGCCAGCGTCGGCACCGCCATCAAAAAGATGCTCAACATGAACATGCGCTTGCGCCCCAGCAGGTCGCCGAAATGCGCCATGATGATGCCGCCCAGAGGACGCGCCAGATAGCCCGCGGCAAAGATGCCGAAGGTCTGCGTTTGGCTCAACCAGTCCGGCATGGTGGCCGGGAAGAACAGTTTCGATATCGCCCCCGCAAAGAACACGAAGATCACGAAATCGTAGAACTCAAGCGTGCCGCCCAGGGCCGCCAACGCCAGCGTGCGGTAATCGTTGCGATTCAAACTAGGCATGCGTCTTCCTTCCCCATCGTGCCAGCAAATATTTCCCTTGTGCCAGAAACGCATAAATCGCCAGCCACGGATCAAGCAGGTAGTCCCACAGATTGGGCGATTCGTACCAGCCTGCGCTCCAGGCCGCCACGGCGAGCGCTATACTTAAAGAAAGCAGGGTTGAATAGCGCAGGCTCGACCAGATCGCCAGCACCAACAAGGCCAGCATGAACCACAGATTGGCGTAACCCAGGCGATAGGGATCGAACATGCCGAGTCCCAAAATGAGAGGATAAAACACGGCGGCGACTATCAGTACGGCCCGCAGCAGCGCATTTCTGTTTCGATCTTCGACCAACACACGATTCGAGAACGAACGCAACAGGGACAAACCCAGCAACAGCAGCGTTGCGATACTCAGGTCCCCGGTCATGCCGCGCACGAAACCCGCGAACGAAACGCCCCACACCGGGATCGACACAAGGATGATCGCAGTTGCCAGCACGGCCGCTCTCCGAATCAAGGGCAGCGCTTGTACACGCGGCACGCTCAGCAGCAGCGTGACAATGGCCAATGTAATGCCGAACAGCCCGGTCAGGTCAGTGTCGAGTCGCATCGAGGTCCTTTTTAAAATGACGGTTCAGCCACGTCTGGTCGAAGGTGACATGCTTGATGAACACGCGATTCCAGGTATATGCAATATGGAAATCGCCGTTTCGTGCCTGGATCATGTAGGGATAGGAAAACTCGAAATTGCAGCCGCCGTCTGCGCGTACTCTGGCTTTGGCAGAATCCACGTATTCGTCCAGCGTCGCATCGGGAACCCCGGCAAGACGCGCATCGGAATTCAGCAGCAACCCGTGCACGATATGCAGGCATTGCGTTTCATCCAGCTTCTTGTCCCGCAACACGCGCATCTCTTCCAGGCGGTGCAACTCTCTCCAATTGTGGCCGCCATCCGCAGACAGCATCAGCGACAGGCTGTCGCGCCCCTGTTCCTGGTGATTCAATACTGCCAGCAGCCTGCCGTCCGGCAATGCCACCGCCGACAGCGCCGCATCGGGATTGGGCATGGACGATTTTTCCACTGCATTCCAGTGCTGCCCGCCGTCCTCGGTCGAAATGCTGCGCGCAAGATGCGGATTGTCCTGGCCTGCATAGCGCGTCAACACCAATGCTTCGTTCTGGCTCTTCACCAGCACGACCGGCTGCAAGGTGCCCTGACCGCCCCGAGCAAGGCGCTGCAAGTCGATCACGTTGCCCGCCATATCCAGATGCAATATCTCCGCAAATTTTGTGAACAGTTCGTGATACACCGGCACTCCCATCGAACCGTCGGCGTACAGGAAAGGCACGCCTTTCACCAGCGTACTGATATTGGTAAAGGGCGAGGTGATCAGGCGCCGCGGCGCGCCCCATGTCTCGCCGTCGTCGCTCGAAGACATCATGGTGATGGAGCTGCCGGCCCAGCCGCCCAGCGATACCGTCACATAAAACAGGCGCAACGTACCGTCTGCCGCGCGTCCGACCACCGGGTTGCCCAGTTTGGACACGTAACGGTGCAGCGCCCGCTGCGTGCTCGAACGGGTGGCGACAACCTGTTCGGGACCCCATTCGTCGCGCGCCGGATCGAATACCGCGCTATTGATGGTCACATCGGACGCGCCCTCGCGGCTGCCGGAGAACCAGAAGGCGCGGATGCGGCCACGACACGGTGAGGCGGAGCCCTCTGGTGCGGGAGTGGCCGCATTGACCTCCTCCCGCAATCGGCTGGCTTCGCCAGTAACGTCCATTCGCACTGTCGGAGCACCCATCCTTCAGCTCGACGAGGGAAGACGCGTGAACCTGAACATGCAGACGGGAAGAAGCGAAATGGCTTTCAAAGCGGCCAACAACGACATTCGGCTCTTCGTCGCGACGGAAATGGCGGCGTCTTTTGCGAACCGGCGGTTTTATCTCGGGCACCGCTTGTGCAACGGGAGGATCGATGACCGGCAGCCTGAATCCGAAGGTCGGACCGGGTTGTTGCCATGCCTTGTACATGCCAAAACCGAAAGCCACTACCACGATGACTAGCGCGATCACGCGCTTAATATCCACCATCAACGGCACCCTTCCCTGTTCGCATTTTGCACACCGGCATCCACATTTGACGATTCGAGCAGCAATTCTTTCACGAAAAGATGTTTAAACACATCCCCCCCGAGCATCGCGCTCAACTCTGCGGAACTTTGCCTGCCGCGTATCTCCAGTCTTTGCCCGATGACCCGGCAGCCGGCACAGGGCTCCGCATCGAGCGGGAGTTGCAGCGCGAAGAAGCGGTAACGCGCGGCCAATTCGGCCGGCGTCAGGTTCCAGCTCTCGTCGTAACCGTGCACCTGCGCCTGCGGCAGCATGAAGCGATCCCCCTCGTCATGCGCGCGAAAATTGCAGGGCACCCACACCTCTTTATCCTGAACCTCGCGCTGGGCGGCCTCGCTATAGTTTCCCGCCACACCGTCGAACGGCCGCAAAAAAGCGGCGAGGCACAGGAACGTGAGCAACACCACCACGTTGACCAGATCGCGTGTGAGGACAGACTTGGCCAGCGCCAGCAACGCCAGCAGCGCAGCAGCGCCCATCAACAGCCAATAGCCCCAACCGTACATCCCGCCCGCGTCGTTTTGCAGGCTATGCGCCAGGAAGGCCAGCAGGGCGAGCACTGCGCCCGAGGCGACGAGGCTGAGCACGAATATCCAGCGCGGAATGCGCTGCCAGTTCAAGGCGCATAAAACCGCGACGCCCGGCATCGCTTCCAGCAAGTAACGCGCGGAACGCTGGCTGGGGACAGCAAACACGATGAACAGAACGGCCATCCATATCCATAGCATCTTTTCTGCGTCGCTGAGATGATACCGATGCCGATGCGCGACAAAGAACAATGCCGCAACCGGGAACGCCAGCAGCCCGGCATTGATGGGGTAGCCCAGCATCAGCGTCCAGATGCTGCTTCCGCCCCACAACAATTTTGCCCAATAACTATCGCCGTGAGCCTCGAATTTGCCCGCGTTCTCGCCGACCACGAATTCGCGCCATACCGATTGCGGATCGGGATCGAATGCAAACCATAATGCGAATATCGATAACGCCACGATGCCCGCCAACACCGGCTTGTAGGCTTCTTTCAAGATAAATTCGCGCCAGTCGTAACGGCATTGGTGCAAATACCACCAGGCCAACACCAGACCTATCGGCGCCAGCAGGGCAAAGGATTTATACAACAGCCCGATGCCGATCTCCACGCCCAGCAACAGCGGGACTATCAGTCTGGAATCGAAACTGAACGGGCGCCAATACAGCAGCGTGAAGAACGGCAGGAAGAACCAGAACACTTCCGGCGGATTGACCAGAAACGGCCTGCCGTAACGATAGGTGCTGAAAAAAGCCAGGAAAGTCAGCGCCGCGATAAAACCGGTCTCGGCCTGCCGCGACAGTTTCTTTGCGAGCAGGAAAACCATCCAGGCAGTAAGCAACGTATAGATCACGCTCGGATAGCGCAGGTGCCACAAATCCCAGTCCTGGCCCCAATGTGTGGTGGCGATGCCCTGCCAGAACAGCAACGGCGGCTTGGTGTTGCGCATGCCGTCGAGCTCGGACTGCAGCGGCAGCAAGTGCCCGCTGGCCGCGGTCAACCGCGTGATGTGCTCGTACGGGTACTCATCGCCGTTCTTGGGAATTTGCTGGCTGTCGAGACCATAGAAATAGGTAAAAACGGCGAGCAATGTCGCCGCGACATACCAAAGCAAACGCGTCCCGCCCAGCCGCCGATCCATGGTCAATCGCTGCGCGGCGGCTCGTCATGCCGCATGAATTTCAGCCGGCCGAACGTCCAGATGTCATTGAGCACGAAATTCAGGACGCTGGTCAATGCAATCGCGATGAGATTGGCGATCTGGTAGAAGAAATGCGGCGCGAGCAGATTGGTGAATACGATCTGCAGCGCGATGCTCAACCAGCACGCCAGCGTGTATTGCCAGAATTGCGCGATCCACGGTTTGTGGTGGTGTTGCGTGCGGTCGGCCCAGGTCCACAGGCGGTTCCAGAAGAAGTTGTTCACTGTAGCCAGGAAGATGGCCAGCGCCAGCGACAGGTTGAGCTTGAGTTGGGTCGGCTGCATGTCGCGAAACAGGTGTTCCTGCCCCAGGTACAAGATGCCGAGATTGACGACCGTACCCGATGCACCCACGGTACCGAATTTCAAAAAGCGTTTGGAAAAGATGCGGCGGAACAATGAAGCCAGCGAAAGATGCAAATTCAGCAGCGTGCTCATGCGGAGTGCCCCTGTTGCAGCAATTCGTGCGCCTTGACCAGCACTTGCGCCGGCGTGATCGATTGCAGGCACTGGTTGTTGCCGTCGCACGGCGAATTGCGGTGGTTGTAGGCGGTCAGGCACGGCGAACAGGACAGCGCGGTATACAAGCAATGGATATTGGGCGCCAGCGGGCTATACAGCGCCGGCGTCTCCGGCCCGAAGAACACCAGCGTGGGCAACGGGGTGAGCGCCGCGAACTGGCCCGGCCCGCCGTCGTTGGTCACCAGCAGGGACGCGCGCTGAAAGATCGCCAGCAAGTGACGCACCGATTTGGTATAGCCGGTCAGGTCGATGCACATCGGATGTTTGCAGTGCGCCACGATCTCCTGCGCCAGCGGCTTGGCATCGGGCAGGCCGATGAGCGCGACCGCATAGCCTTCCTGCAACAGCGCGTCGCACAATTGTTTGTAGGAAGCCGGCGGCCAGGCGCGGATGGGCAGGATGCCGCCATCGGGATAGACCAGCACCAGCTTCTTGTCTTGCAGGACAGGGAAATCGTCATGCAGTTGCGCGGTGATGCGCGCCACTTCGCCCGCGGCGAATTGCAGTAGCGGCGGCGCGCTCACTTCACGCGCGGCAGCCTTGGCCAGCGGCCGTCCCTCCGATTCGATGGCAGCGACCATGGTCAGGAATTGCTGCGACAAATGGCGGTAAGGGTTGTACAGCACCGGGCGGTTGATAAAGGAGCCGCGGTACAGACCTTCCTGCGTGTGCGGCTGGAACCCCACATGAATCCTGGCGCCCGACAGGTAGGAGAAAATGGCGCTCACGCGCGAGAACAGTTCGCAGTCGATCACGACATCAAAGCCGATGCGGCGCATCGTGAGGATCGCGCGCAAGGTGTCTGCAGCAAAGCCGCCCAGCGATTTATCCCTGATGGTAATGACATTTTCCGGCGGCATCACGCCCAGCAGATCGAGCACTTCGCGATTCTTGGCGAACATCAGGATATGCAGCGAGGCATCGGGATAGCGTCTGCGCAGATCGGCGAACATGGGCTGCGCCAGCACCAGGCTGCCCATTTCCGACAGCAATACGATCAGGATGCGCCTGGGTTGGGCGGCAGCCGGTTGGCCGAAGAGCATGCACCGAACTCGTTCAAACAGCGAAATTGCCCAGCAGATCGGCATTCCGGCCCAATGGTCGACTGCACGTTGGAATCTAATATTCAATGAAGAGTGTCCGGTAGTAGGGTTTTGGACTGCAGCAAGGCCGCGGCATTATCGGCGAAAGCAGTGCTTTCAACAAGCCAGCCAGCGCTCACATCGACACCCGGCAGTTGTGGAACAGGTGCTTGTTCGTGTAGATTCTGTGCACTTCTTCAGCGAGCTGAACACGAAAATGCAACAACCCGGGGCAATCGGCAAGTACACCCTCACCAAGAAACTCGGCCAAGGAGCGACCAGCACTGTGTTCCTCGGATTCGACCCGTTCGCAAAACGCGAAGTGGCGATCAAGATATTGAAGCAGGAGATATTGAACGACCCCAGAATGGGCAAGTTGTACCAGCGCCAGCTCGACAATGAAGCGTCTCTCGCCGGGCAAGTTGTCGCACCCGCACATCGTGGCGATTTACGACGCGATGATCGGCGACGATGCCAGCCACATCGTCATGGAATACGTCAGCGGCGGCACGCTGGAAAAATATGCCGAACCGGGCAACCTGCTGCCCATCGATCGCGTGGTGGAGTACATGTTCAAATGCTGCCGCGCCCTGAACTATGCGCAATTCAACGGCGTCATCCACCGCGACATCAAACCCGCCAATATGCTGCTCACCGAAGACGGCGACATCAAGATCTCCGACATGGGCGCGGCGCTGCTGCTGGACATCGAACAGACGCAAATCAGCAACATCGGTTCGCCCGGCTATATGTCGCCGGAACAATTGCGCAGCGAAGTGCTGACGCACCAGACCGATATTTATTCCCTGGGCGTGGTGATGTACCGCCTGCTTACCGGATACGCACCTTTCAAGGCGGAAAATCTGCCAGCCCTGTGCCAGCAGATCCTGCATGCCACACCGCCGACGCCGCGCAGCCTGCGTCCCGATATCCCGCCGCAATTGGAACGCGTCGTGCTGCGTGCCATGCACAAGGACAGGGGTGAGCGCTACCAGAACTGGAAGGATTTCGGCAGCGACCTCGCCGCGCTGGGACGTTTCGAACAAAAAGTCCTCGATACCAGCCAGACCGAGCAATTCACCACGCTGCGCGAGATGTCCCTGTTCAAGGATTTCACCGATATCGAACTGTGGGAGATCCTGCGCGTCGGCGAATGGCAGAAGCAACCGCCGCAGACTGTGTTGATGCGCGAAGACGAGATGGGTGATGCTTTCTATATCATCGTCGAGGGCAGCGTGAGCGTGACCAAGAACGGGCGCCTGCTCAACCTGATCCGCAGTGACGACTGTTTCGGCGAGATGGCTTACATCAGCGGCAGGGTCGTTGCGCGCTCAGCCACTGTCACTGCCGGCACCGAAGTCATCGTATTGAAAATTTCGCCTGCACAACTCGCAAAACTATCCGATCATTGCCAATTGCATTTCAACCAGGCTTTTTTGCGCGTCATGGCAGACCGGCTCAGGATGGCCGACGACCGTTTCGCAAAACTCGCCAATTAAAACAATTACAAGGAGACCCGTATGTCGAGCAAATTCGTGATCCAGACACCCGACGCCCCCGCCGCCATCGGCACCTATTCGCAAGCGGTGCGCGTGGACAACACTGTTTATCTCTCGGGCCAGATCGGCCTCGACCCCAATACCATGATGCTGGTTGAAGGCATCGAAGCGCAAGTGCACCGCGTGTTCCAGAACCTGCGCGCCGTTGCCGATGCGGCGGGAGGCAGCCTGAACGATGTGGTGAAACTCAACATCTACCTCACCGACCTCGCGCATTTCGCCAAGGTGAATGAGGTCATGGCGACCTATTTCCACCAGCCCTACCCTGCCCGCGCTGCCGTGGGCGTCGCCTCCCTGCCGCGCAATGCGCTGGTGGAGGCGGACGGCGTGTTGTGTTTGCAGGACTAAGCCTTGAATACACCCAGCCATTCATTGCCCCCTGATACCCAGCTCGGCAGGTACCGCCTGATCCGGAAGCTCGGGAACGGCGGAACCAGCGTGGTCTATCTGGGCCACGATCCGGTCATGGATCGCGAAGTCGTCATCAAGTTGTTCAAGCAGTCATTTATCAACGACCCGAAGAACGGCAAACAGAATCGCCGGCAATTGGAGATTGAGGCGGGACTTGCCGGGAAATTGGTGCATCCGAATATCATCACCACGTATGAAGCGGTCGTCAGCGACGACAAGAGTTATATCGTGATGGAATATGTACCCGGCGGCACGCTGGAAAAACACATCCATTCGGACAACTTGCTGCCGCTCGATCGCGTGGTCGAATACATGTTCAAATGCTGCCGCGCGCTCAACTACGCGCAATTCAACGGCGTAATCCATCGCGACATCAAGCCGGCCAACCTGCTGCTGGCCAACCCGGACGAGATCAAGATCGCCGACCTGGGCGCCGCCGTCCGCATCGACCTCGAGGAAACACAAAACAGCGTCGGTTCTCCCAACTACATGTCGCCCGAACAAGTGCGCGGCGACGAAATCACCCACCTGACCGACATCTATTCGCTGGGCGTTGTCATGTACCGCCTGCTCACCGGACATTCGCCGTATACACCGAAAAATCTGGCGCACCTGTATCAGCAGATACTGCACGAGAAACCCATCCGCCCGACCAAGCTGCGTAACGATTTGCCGCCGCAACTGGAGCGCATCGTGATGATCGCCCTGCAAAAAAAGCCTGCCGACCGTTTTGCGACCTGGCGCGACTTCGGCAACGAACTGGCCGCGCTCGGACATTTCGAAAAGAGCGACCTGGAGATCAACGAGAACGAGAAATTCACCGCGCTGCGCAAATTGAAAATGTTCCAGGATTTTTCCGACCTCGAGCTGTGGGAATTGCTGCGCGTCGGCGAATGGCAAAAGCAGCCGGCCAAGACCATGCTGTTGCGTGAAGGCGAACTGGGAGATGCGTTCTACATCCTGACCGATGGCGGCGTCACCGTGTCGCGCAGCAATCGTTTGCTCAATACGCTCAGCAGCGGTGCCATCTTCGGCGAAATGTCCTACACCAGCCGCAAGCAGATGCCGCGTTCCGCCAGCATCACCGCCACCACCGAAGTCACCGTGATGAAGATCACGCCCGGCCAACTCGACCAACTCTCCGACCGCTGCCAGTTGCATTTCAACCAGGTTTTCCTGGCCACGCTTGCCGACCGCTTGCGCGTATCGGACGAGCGAGTCGCCAAGATGACGAGCTAGCCCCAGCGGAACCCGGACCAGTGCCGTTAAAGATTCCCCCTGCCACGCAAGTCAAATTCACCAAGCTCGGCATCCGCACTCCGTTCGATCTGGTGCTGCACCTGCCGCTACGCTATGAAGACGAGACACAGATCACGCGCATTGCCGATCTCGCGCCCGGTATTCCGGCACAGGTAGAAGGCGAGATCATCCACAGCGAAGTGATGTACCGTCCGCGCCGCAGCCTGGTGTGCCAATTGCAGGATGACAGCGGCATCCTGTATTTGCGCTTCCTCAACTTCTATCCCAGCCAACAGAAACAACTCGCCGTCGGCAAAAAAATCCGCGCCTTGGGCGAACCGCGCATGGGCTTCTTCGGCGACGAAATGGTGCATCCCAAGTGCCGCAGCGCGGGCGAATCCACGCCGCTGAAGCAGGCACTCACGCCCATCTACCCGACCACCGCCGGACTGCCGCAGGCGACGCTTACCAAATATATCCACGCCGCACTGAACGAGCTGGAACTCGACGACACATTGCCGCAAGAGATATTGAAGCGCCTGCGCCTGCCGGAATTTGGTGCCAGCGTAAAGCTGCTGCACCAGCCCCCGCCCAACATCGATGAGGATGCCCTGCTTGCAAGAGCCCACCCGGCCTGGATGCGCATCAAGTTCGACGAATTGCTGGCACAGCAGCTTTCGATGCGCGTGCACTACCGCGAACGCAGCCGGCGCGTGGCACCCAAACTCGCGGCACACAACAAGCTCACCGATGCACTGCTGAAGGACTTGCCGTTCGTCCTTACCGGCGCACAAAAGAAAGTCTGGCACGAGATCAGCAACGACATTGCCCGTCCGCATCCCATGCAACGCCTGCTGCAGGGCGACGTCGGCAGCGGCAAGACTGTGGTCGCCGCACTTGCCGCATTGCAGGCCATCGAGAACGGCTACCAGGCTGCCTTCATGGCACCGACCGAGATCCTCGCCGAGCAGCATTACCTCAAACTGCGCGACTGGCTGGCACCGCTCGGCATCGAACCGGTGTGGCTGTCCGGCAGCCTGAAGAAGAAGGACAAGACTGCGGCTGCCGAGCGCATCGCGCAGGGCGATACCAAGCTTGCCATCGGCACGCATGCGCTGTTCCAGACCTCGGTCGAGTTCCATAAGCTGGGCTTGGTCATCGTGGACGAGCAGCACAAGTTCGGCGTGCAGCAACGGCTGGCTCTGCGAGGCAAAGGAACGACTTCAATTCGGTCCACCCTGAATCCTTCAACCCCGTTCGTCCTGAGCTGTCGAAGGAACGAGCGGCGCTCGAAACCTGCCCTTCGACAAGCTCAGGGCGAACGGTCTAGAGTTGTGCAAGAACCGCACCAACTGATGATGAGCGCCACGCCCATTCCGCGCACCTTGGCGATGAGCTATTACGCCGACCTCGACGTCTCGGTCATCGACGAACTGCCGCCG
Source organism: uncultured Pseudomonadota bacterium (assembly GCA_963718345.1). Classification (GTDB taxonomy): domain Bacteria; phylum Pseudomonadota; class Gammaproteobacteria; order Burkholderiales; family Gallionellaceae; genus Sideroxyarcus. The sequence goes on from CAVQZH010000007.1 coordinate 50,766, forward strand.
GGACGCACGCCTATCGTCACCAAGCTGGTGAGCGATGCGCGACGCGAAGAAGTATTCGAACGCGTGCGCGCCGCCTGCCTCGAAGGCCGCCAGGCCTATTGGGTATGCCCGCTGATCGACGAATCGGAAGCGCTGCAGTTGCAGACCGCACTGGAAACATTCGCCACACTCACGCAGATATTCCCCGAAATCCGCATCGGCCTTGCACACGGCAAATTGAGCAGCGCCGAGAAAGCCGCAGACCATGGCTGCATTCAAGGCAGGCGAATTGCAACTGCTGGTCGCCACCACCGTCATCGAAGTCGGTGTGGATGTACCCAACGCCAGCCTGATGGTGATCGACCATGCCGAACGCATGGGACTGGCGCAGTTGCACCAGCTGCGCGGCCGCGTCGGGCGCGGTGCGGCGGAAAGCATGTGCGTACTGCTGTTCCAGAAACCGCTGTCCGAACTCGCCCGCGCCCGGCTCAAGATCATTTTCGAAAACACCGACGGCTTCGAGATTGCGCAACAGGACTTGCGCCTGCGCGGCCCCGGCGAACTGCTCGGCGCAAGACAGAGCGGCGTGCCCATGCTGCGCTTTGCCGATCTGGGCGAGGACGACAAGCTGCTGGACAAAGCCCGTGACATTGCCGATGAAATGCTGCGCGATTTCCCCGAGGCGGCACAGGCACATCTGCAGCGGTGGATGGCGAACAAGCCGGACTATCTGCGTACCTAACCCTCTCCTGGCCTTCGGCCACCCTCTCCCGCCAGCGGGAGAGGGGTTGGTGGGAGAGGGAGTTAGCGTAAAATATCAATATGAACATCACCGAACGCCTGCACCTCTATCTCCAGCTCACCCGCCTGCACCGCCCCATCGGCATCCTGCTGCTGTTATGGCCGACGCTATGGGGCGTATGGATCGCAGGCAACGGCCACCCGTCGTGGCTCATCGTGTTCATCTTCACGCTCGGCACCGTACTCATGCGCTCGTCCGGCTGCGCCGTGAACGATTACGCCGACCGTCACATCGACAAGCACGTGGAGCGCACCAAAGACCGTCCGCTCACCAGCGGCAAAATCAGCGAGCGCGAGGCGCTGTGGGTCGCCGTCGTGCTTGCGCTCGTTTCGTTCGCGCTCATCCTGCCGCTCAATCCGCTCACCTGGCTGATGTCCTTCCCCGCCCTGTTTCTGGCGGCGAGCTACCCGTTCACCAAACGTTTCTTCGCCATCCCGCAAGCCTATCTCGGCATCGCCTTCGGCTTCGGCATCCCGATGGCGTTCGCCGCGCAGCTCGGCGAAGTGCCCGCCGTCGCTTGGGTGCTGCTGCTCGCCAACATCTTCTGGTCCATCGCCTATGACACCGAATACGCCATGGTGGACCGGAACGACGACATCCATCTCGGCATCCATTCCTCCGCATTGTTCTTCGGCAAGTACGATGTTTTGGCAGTGATGATCTGCTATGGCATCACCTTGCTGTTGCTGGCAGTGGCCGGACTGATGGCGGGATTGGGACTGGTTTATTTTGTCGGCCTGATCGTCGCGGAAGGCATCGCGCTCCATCACTACAGACTCATCAAGGACCGTAGCCGCGAAAAATGCTTCGCGGCTTTTCTGCATAACAACTGGTTGGGGGCGGCGGTGTTTACGGGGTTGGTGGGGGATTATTGTTTACGGTGAATTGTGGATGTACCACATGCAGCCCATTACACCTTGCGTTTCAACGTCGCTCAGGCACGAGTCAGGTATTTTCCCGCAACCATGCCAATACATCATCGGCATTACGGTCCGGCGGAAACACGGGATAAAAAACCTTCCTGATGCGCCCTTGTTCCGTAATCAGCGTCAAACGCTTGAACAACTCCATACCTGCCACCTTGAACGTGGGTAATCGCAGAGCGCTCTTCAATTGCAATCCACTGTCACTAAGCAGCTGGAAAGGGAGATGCAGCCGGTCACGCGCCTCGCGTTGATACTCGGTGAGCTGTGCGCTTAGCCCGAAGACGCCGGTATTCAATTCCGAGAGTTCCGCATAGTGGTCGCGAAAGCTGCAGGACTGAGGTGTACAGCCACGGGCACCGGGTATGCCGTCCCATCCGTCGGGTAGCGGGACGTCGGGGCGACCGGTCATTGGATAGATATAAATCACGCAACGGCCTTGCAACTCGGCGAGATTGACGGTCGCCCCATCTGTACTCAACAGTGCCAGATGGGGCAGAAGTGAACCTTCCAGATGGTCAGCGGCGCCATCGTCAACCGGCACCGGCAGATTATTCGGAAGCTGAGACAGAACTTGATTCATGAGACTCCCGGAACGTAAACCGTAGAACCAACGTCATCGGCTCTGTTTCAGATTCTCCACCCAACGCTGGCTACGCGGCAAGCAGCTTCGCCATCTCGTTCCGCTCCCCCGCATATTCGCCTGTGAGCACGAACCCGGTCATGTTGTTCAAGGCGTCGACGAATCCCATTTTCACACCATGACCCGTCGCCATCTCTTGCCATACACCGATTGCGTCGCGCGCCACGGGAGAGACCGCAACGGGATGCGCAGGAGTCTTCACCACCACGGGCATGGCCGGGAATACCGCCTTCGCATCTTCGCCATTCAGGATGCGCGCCAATGCTCGCCCGGCATGCATGATGGGCAGGACAAAAGGCAGCACTTTGCCTTCGATCTCGGCACAGTCGCCCAGCGCATAAATGGACTCATCGCTGCTGCACAGCCGTTCGTTCACGACAATGCCGCGGTTGACGGCGATGCCGGCATCGCGCGCAAGCTGGGTGCGCGGACGCAAGCCGACGGCCGATAGCACCGAGATCGGCCTGCATGCCGCTGCCGTCGGCCAGGGTGAGCGTGTAGCCCGTTGCTGCGTCTGCTTATGCTCTGCACGGACGTGCCGAAGCGCCATGTCACGCCGAGCTTCGCCAGCGGCTCCAGCAATTGCCTGCCGGCTTGTTCCGGCATCAGGCTGGCGAGCGGATAGGCGCCTGGGTCGATGACGGTGACGGCGTATCCGGCAGTCGCCAGATCGTTGGCAAATTCGCAGCCGATCAGTCCGCCGCCCATGATGGCGACGGATTTGGCTGTACCCAAAGCGTCGCGCAGCCTTGCGTAATCCGCCAGATCGTTCACGGACAACACCTGTTGTGCCGCATCACCTTGCAACGGAATGCGGATCGGGTCGGCACCCAGCGCCAGCACCAACCTGTCGTATTCCAGCATGCCGGACGTGGTGTCCAGTTGTTTGTTGTCGCGATGAATGGCGTGGACGTCTGTTTCCACCAGCAACTTGATGTCGAGTTGCTTCGCCATGTCAGCTGCCCGCGTCAACACCAGGGCTGCCGCGTCCTTGTTCTGCGCGAAAGCGTTCGACAGCATGGGCTTGGAGTAGTAATCGCCGCTGTCGCGCGACACCAGTGTGATGGGGATATCGCGGTTCAGTTTGCGCAGCTCGCGCACAACGGTGTATCCGGCCAGACCGCTGCCCAGCACGATGATGGGGTTCATGGATTGCTCCTAAAAAACTCAGTTTCTATCGATATGGCCCGAACAGATATTCTGTTCCTGCCGATAACCGGCGACGTGGCTGTCGTTATTTGACAGCCACGTCGGGCGGCTCTCAGCGCGAACGGAATTTCTTTCAGACCATCGACCATCTCGAAATCCGCCTTCGCCACTCCGCAGTCCGGGCATGCCCAGTTATCGGGAATGTCCGCCCATGCCGTGCCCGGCTTGATCCCTTCTTCCGGCATTCCCACTGTTTCGTCATAGATGAATCCACACACCACACATTGCCAAACTTTCATTTTGTTCTCCTTGTCGATTTATTTTGTATCAAGCCGCTAATTTTGCCAATGCGGCACGGTACTGGTTGGCATGCCGTTCTTCCACCCGGGCCAGTGCCGCAAAACGCTTGGCCGCTTTTTCCAGGGTCGCCTTGAACAGGGCGGCGTGTTCTTCCGATTCCGCGATCTGTTGTTTGATCTCCGAAGCTGCCGCCGCATCGCCTTCCTGTTGCGCCGTCTTGAGAAAGCCGGGGTACATTTCGGTGTACTCGTAGGTCTCGCCCTCGATCGCCATCTGCAGGCAGCGCTCCGTGCTCATCTCGGCTTTTGGATACAGCAGGTCGAGGTGGCCCAGCGCGTGCTGCACTTCCTGGTTTGCCGTCTCTTCGAAAACCTTGGCGGTTTCCTCGTCGCCGGCCGCCCGTGCTATCTTGGCAAAGTAGCGGTACTTGATGTGTGCCATCGATTCGCCGGCAAATGCGGCTTCGAGATTGGCTATCGTTTTGATCTCTGGTCGTTTCATGTTGCTCTCCTATGCTGTCGGTTAATGAAGTGGTTTGCTGCCCACGGACGCAATGTAGAGGTTGGCATCTGATCAATCCAATTGATTGTTCAAACCCGGTTGATTTACTATACAAATCACTCCCGCGTCATTCCGGCGGAGGCCGGAATCCAGTCGGTTGAATAAATCCTGCAAAGCAGGACAAAACCAAAAGCATGTTGAATAACTACGCTGGATTCCGGCCTCCGCCGGAATGACGGCGTAAAAGGAACTGTCATGACACTTAACGAACTGCGCTTTATCGTCGCCGTTGCCCAGGAACGCAATTTCCGCCGCGCGGCCGAAAAGGCGTTTATCAGCCAGCCTGCGCTGTCGCTGGCGATACAGAAACTGGAAGAAGAGCTGGGCTTGAAGATATTCGAGCGCGGCAAGGGCGACGTCAGCATCACGCCGGTCGGACTTGCCGTCGTCGAACAGGCGCAGCGTGTACTGGAAGAAGCCGAACGCATCCGCGAGATCGCCCTGCAGGGCAAAAGCCAGCTCACTGCTCCCCTGCGAGTGGGCATCATTCACAGCGTTGGCCCCTACCTGCTGCCGGACCTGATACCGGCGCTGAAGAAAGTCGCGCCGCACATGGCACTGGACGTGGAGGAAAACATCACCGCGAACCTCGATGCGATGCTGCGCAACGGCAAGCTGGACGTCATCGTCATCGCGTTGCCATTTGGCGACGCCGAGCATCCTGACCCGGGCTTTGTATGATGAGCCGTTCGAGGTGGTGGTCAGCAATGTGCATCACTGGGCAGAACGGCGCAGCGTCAAGGCGAATGAATTGGCCGAGGAAAAAGTACTGCTTCTGGATTCGGGTCACTGCTTCAGCAACCAGGTGGCCGAAGCCTGCCCCGATCTGAGCCGCAAAGGGGCCAACCCGCAGCACGGCACGTCGCTCGAAACCATACGCAATATGGTTGCGACCGGTCTGGGCATTACGGTACTGCCCGCATCGGCCAACAGCGCGCGCTATCGCAGCCGCTTGCTGAAAGTAATCCCCTTCGCCAAGCCGGTACCGTCGCGCCGTATCGCCTTGGCCTGGCGCAAGAGCTTTGCCCGCACGCAAGCAATCGACGCGCTCGCCGCTGCGGTTTCTGCTGCCAAAATCACCGGCATCCAGCATTTGCCCTGACCCTGCACAAACACCAACCATACAGCCTGAACCCGCTGTTCGTGACCACAGCTCGATGCGCGCGACACGCCGGCGATCGGAAACACGCATGCTTGAACTAATTATCCTATCCCGGGTCTGAATTTGCGCCCAGATTGACCGGGTGTGGTTTGAAATATTTGTCCCAACCATGATTTTTAAGGAGTTTTAGCATGAGCAACAAGAACGAAAGCTATTCCAGGCGTGAAGATGCAAATTTCAATATGGCGTTGGGGTGGCTTGCTGCCGCTGCTGCTGCCATCGGTAGCTGGGCTTTTCTTGCTTAAAGTCTGATTTTCAGGCTTTGTTGTACTATAGGGGAGGCGAAAGTCGCCTCTTTTTATTTTTACGCTGTTATTCAAGTCTTTATCGAGTATTAACTATGAACGAAATACTGCTGCTCCTGAAAACGCGTGGCGAGCGCTTTGATTCCGAAATTGCCGAAGCCACTGGCATTTCACTCGCCAAGGTGCGCGTCCATTTGGCCGAGCTTGCTGCCAAAGGCGAGGTGATGTCGTGCCATTCAACCCGGTATGAGAAAGGCAAGAAAATCGAGGGCATCCGATGCCGTCTGGCCGGATACATTCCTCCGGCAGCACCGGGCAGAAAGTCGAAAGCGCAGTTGAAGTTGTCGTAATTCCTGCCCTGCTTCGCGACTTCGTTGCACCGCGATGGGACGCCGCAATCATTATCATGTCTATGTGATCGAGCTGTCGAAAGACGTTCTTTACGAAGGTCGGTTCAAGAAATCCAATCCCGATTACGTCACGGGCAAGCCGTGCGTGTATGTCGGAATGACGGGGTTGGACCCCGATGTTCGTTTCGACAAGCATAAGGCCGGGATTCAATCCAACCGCTATGTAAAAAAATTCGGGCTGCGCCTGATGCCGGAACTTTACGCAGTTTATAATCCGATGCCATACGATGGCGCGCGCGATATGGAAGTGGAACTGGCCATTGGCCTGCGCGAAGCGGGATATGGCGTCTGGCAGGCGTAAGCCGACAGATCGATGCGATGCCACAATAGACAGGATTGCACTCGAAATGCGGCCTGTTCTCGTAGAAGAGGATATTTGTGAAAACAAGATTTGCAGTTCTGCTTTGCTCGCACTCTTCAGCCTCGATGCATGTCGCCTCGGGAGCACCGTGGTTCAAATGGATAAACAGATCGGATAGAACGATCATCTGCGCGCAGATTTCTCCCGGGCGACAATTGGGTAAAGTACCAGGGGCCCTTCATGGAATCGCAATGCAAGAAGTCCGGCAATCCGCAATAATTCATATCCCTTTCAAGCGGCGATGATGGAGACTTCCACGATATGATGATCGCCCGCAAATACCTGTACCTGATCGCCCTCGCCCGCGAGAAACATTTCGGCCGCGCTGCGCTGGCTTGTCACATCTCACCATCGACTCTCTCAGCCGCGATCAGCGACCTCGAGGCCGAACTCGGCGTTGCCGTGGTCGAACGCGGCAAGCAATTCGCCGGGCTCACGCCGGAGGGACAATGCGTTGTCGATTATGCCCATCGTATGGTTGCCGGAGAAGAGGGCTTGCGGCAGGAATTGGCCAGTCTGCGCACCGGCCTTTCCGGGCATCTGCGTCTGGGCGTGATCCCCACCGCATTGACCGTCGTCGCTTCGCTCACTTCTGCATTCTCGCGCCGCCATCCGCTGGTGTCGATCGAGGTGTTGTCGCTGGCCACCAGCGGGATCTTTTCCCGGCTGCAGGATTTTGAAATCGATGCCGGCATCGTCTATGTCGAATCCGGCCTGGCAGCGCGCCAGTTAATTACCATTCCGCTATGGAACGAGAATCACGTGCTCTTGACTCCGTCGCGCGGCCCTTTCGAAGGTCGCGACAGCGTAACCTGGATCGAGGCGGCACAAGTACCTCTGTGCCTGCTTACACCTGACATGCAGAATCGCAAGACTATCGATGCCGTTTTTTCCCAGCTTAACTGCGCGGCTCGACCCACACTTGAATCAAATTCCATCGTCAGCATGCTGGCGCATGTGTGTTCCGGCGCCTGGTCGGCCATCCTGCCGCACAGCGTACTGGACTTGATCGGCACTCCCGCGGGAGTACAAGTATTGCCGCTGGTTGAACCTGCAGTTGCATGGGCAACCGGACTGGTCGTACCGCAGCGCGAGCCGCGTTCGCCCATGATAGAAGCCCTACTCGCAGAAGCACATAGCCTTAACGATTCGTTCGCAAAAGACGAATAGCCCTTCGGTATTTCCCGCTTTCATCTCCAATCTAATTGTCGTAATTTTGGTTCTGGGGAGATAATCTGAACCACTGTCGTATCAGCAAATTTGAAATAGTTTTCCGGTACGGTGGGATTTTTCAATAATAACGGAGACGATCACATGGAGAACGCACTGGCTTCAGCAGCACCCGCGACACCCGGTATATTGGACAAAGCACATACTTTTGCACGTCCCGGTTTCAATCGTTGGCTTGTTCCACCTGCTGCTCTCGCCATTCACCTTTGCATCGGTATGGCTTACGGTTTCTCCGTGTTCTGGTTGCCGCTGTCCAAGGCCATCGGCATCACACAGGCTGTTGCCTGTCCCAAGGATATCGGTTTTTTCGGCGAAGTCTTCTCCTCGACTTGCGATTGGAAAATTTCCATGCTGGGCTGGATGTTCACCTTGTTCTTCGTATTTCTCGGCTCGTCGGCAGCCCTCTGGGGCGGCTGGCTTGAGCGCGTGGGGCCGCGCAAGGCTGGTGTTGTTTCTGCGGTCTGCTGGTGCGGCGGTCTGTTGATTTCCGCCTTCGGCGTCTATATCCACCAGATCTGGCTGCTCTGGCTCGGCTCGGGCGTGATCGGCGGCGTCGGCCTCGGTCTCGGTTATATTTCTCCTGTATCTACCCTGATCAAATGGTTCCCGGATCGCCGCGGCATGGCTACGGGCATGGCGATCATGGGCTTCGGCGGCGGTGCAATGATCGGCGCACCCCTTGCCGACAAACTGATGAAATACTTCGCCACACCCACTTCCGTCGGCGTATGGGAAACTTTCGTCACACTTGCGGTGATCTATTTCATATTCATGATGGCGGGCGCCATGGGTTACCGCATACCCACCAGCAACTGGAAGCCCGCAGGCTGGCAGCCTCCCGCAGATGCTTCCAAGAACAGCATGATCACGGACCGCCATGTCCACCTCGATGTTGCATGGAAGACACCGCAGTTCTGGCTGGTGTGGGGCGTGCTGTGCCTTAATGTGACCGCGGGTATCGGCATCATCGGCATGGCTTCGCCGCTGCTGCAGGAAGTCTTCGGCGGCAAACTGATCGGTGTCAATCTTGCGTTCAACGATCTCGATGCGGCACAAAAGGGACAGATCGCCGCGATTGCCGCCGGCTTCACCGGCTTGCTGTCGTTGTTCAACATCGGCGGTCGTTTCTTCTGGGCTTCACTCTCCGACAAGCTTGGCCGCAAGATGACCTATTCCATCTTCTTCCTGCTTGGCTGCGCACTTTATGCATCGATTCCGGGCACCGCAGCAGCAGGCAGCCTTGCTTTGTTCGTGGCTGCGTTCTGCGTCATCCTGTCGATGTACGGCGGCGGATTCGCCACCGTACCCGCCTATCTCGCCGACATGTTCGGCACACGCATGGTCGGTGCCATCCACGGTCGTCTTTTGACGGCATGGGCGACAGCGGGCGTGCTCGGCCCGGTACTGGTGAACTACATTCGCGAGTACCAGCTTGATCACGGTGTAGCCCGTGCCGATGCATACACCATCACCATGTATATCCTTGCCGGGCTTCTGGTATTGGGATTCATCTGCAACTGGTTGGTCAAGTCCGTAGCCGAACAGCACTACATGACGGAGGAGCAGCTGAAGGAGGAGAAACAGCAAGCCGACAACACTCACCAGCATTTCGTCAAAGATGTCGAAGCGCTGGCGCACGAAGCAAGTCACAGCGGGATGGTTTTCCTTGCATGGCTGGCGGTGTGGATACCTCTTGGTTGGGGCATCTGGATGACGTTGCAGAAAGCTGTCATTCTCTTCAAGTAGCGGAGAGTAATGAATCTGTTTGCGTAAATCTGGAGGGAGGTTACTTCCTCCCTCCAGACAGCTACACCATCTTTAAGGTTTGGATCAGGTCGTTACATACAACCTGCATTTGGTAACCGACGTTATTGTCACTCGTAAAAAATCGCTACCCAAAATATCGGTAGATCGGAATCATCACCATGATCACCAAATTGAATGCAATTTTCACCCGGCATCAACAACAACCGGGTGCTCTTTTGCCCATACTGCACGACATCCAGCATGCGCTGGGGTATGTGCCGGATGAAGCGGTGCCGCTGATCGCAAAAGAACTCAATCTGTCGCGCGCCGAAGTACATGGCGTCATCACCTATTACCATCACTTCCGCCGCACGCCGCCGCCCAGGCATGTCGTCCACGTTTGCTGCGCCGAAGCCTGCCAGGCGAACGGCAGCGAAGCGCTGGCGGCGCATGCTGCGGCCCGTTTGCAGCACGGCGACATCTCGATGGAACCGGTGTATTGCCTGGGTCTGTGTTCCATCGGCCCCGCCATCCAGATCGACGAGACAACGCTGCATGCACGCGTGACGCCGGAAAAATTCGACAAGCTGGTCGCAGCACTGGGAGAACAGTCATGAGCGTCACCGTTTACGTTCCCGGGGATGCAGCCGCGCTGGCACTCGGTGCCGACGAGGTTGCCACTGCCATCACCATCAACGCGGTAAAGAACGGATTGAATATCCGCATCGTGCGCAACGGTTCGCGCGGACTGTTCTGGCTGGAACCGCTGGTGGAGATCGACACTGCGCAGGGCCGCGTTGCCTATGGCCCGATAACCGCTGACGATGTGCCAGGCCTGTTTGCTGCCGGCTTCACCAAAGGCGGCAAACATGCGTTGCGCGTGGGCGATATCGAGGCCGTTCCTTATCTCGCGAAGCAGCAACGCGTCACCATGCGCCGTGTCGGCGTGATCAATCCCGTTTCGCTGGAAGATTATCTGGCGCACGGCGGCGGCAAAGGTCTCGCCCTCGCGCGCACGCTGGCGCCTGCTGCCATCGTGCAACAGGTTACGGATTCGGGGCTGAGGGGACGCGGTGGCGCCGCTTTTCCCACGGGCATCAAATGGAAGACCGTACTCGATACGAAGTCCGCGCAGAAATACATCGTGTGCAACGCCGACGAAGGTGACTCGGGCACCTTCTCCGACCGCATGCTGATGGAAGGCGACCCGTTCTGCCTGATCGAGGGCATGGCGATCGCCGGTCTCGCGGTCGGCGCGAACAAGGGCTACATCTACGTGCGTTCGGAATATCCGCATGCCATTGCTGCGTTGAACGCCGCGCTGGAAGCTGCGGGCGACTGGCTGGGCGATTTCGATATCGAAGTGCGCAAGGGCGCAGGCGCCTACGTTTGCGGCGAAGAGACTGCGATGCTGGAAAGCATCGAAGGCAAGCGCGGCATCGTACGCAGCAAGCCGCCGCTGCCCGCAATCTCGGGCCTGTTCGGGCAGCCGACGGTCATCAACAATGTCATCACTTTCGCCAGCGTGCCGGACATCTTTGCGCAAGGCGCTGCGTTCTATCGTGACCTGGGTGTGGGCCGTTCGCGCGGCACGCTGCCGTTCCAGCTGGCCGGCAACATCAAGTACGGCGGGCTGATCGAAGTGCCGTTCGGCTGCACGCTGCGCGAACTGCTCTACGACTATGGCGGCGGTTCACGTTCCGGTCGTCCGTTGCGTTCCGTGCAGGTCGGCGGTCCGCTCGGCGCGTACCTGCCCGAGTCGCAGTTCGACACGGTGCTCGACTATGAAGCTTTCGCCGCCATCGGTGCCGTGCTTGGCCACGGCGGCATCGTCGCCTTCGACGATACGGTGGATATGGCGAAGCAGGCGCGCTACGCCATGAAATTCTGCGCGCTCGAATCCTGCGGCAAGTGTACGCCGTGCCGCATCGGCTCCACCCGCGGCGTCGAGGTCATCGACCGCATACGCGCCGGCGCGTCCGAACAGATTCCGCTGTTGCGCGACCTGTGCGACACCATGGCACTCGGTTCGTTGTGTGCCATGGGCGGCATGACGCCATATCCGGTGCTGTCCGCACTGAATCATTTTCCGGAGGACTTCCAATGAACGACATCGATTACGGCACTCCCGCGGTCGTCGCTGACCGCGAAGTCACTTTGAACATCGACGGCATCGCCGTGAGCGTGCCTGCGGGCACTTCGATCATGCGCGCCGCTGTCCAGGCCGGGATGATGATCCCCAAGCTGTGTGCAACGGATTCACTGGCGCCCTTCGGTTCCTGCCGCTTGTGTCTGGTCGAGATCGAAGGCCGGCGCGGCTACCCGTCTTCGTGCACGACGCCGGTCGAAGCCGGTATGAAAGTTCGTACCCAATCGGCGAAACTCGCCGATCTGCGGCGCAATGTGATGGAACTGTATATCTCGGACCACCCGCTCGATTGCCTGACCTGTGCCGCGAATGGCAACTGCGAACTGCAGACCGCGGCGGGCGAGGTTGGGTTGCGCGAGGTGCGCTACGGCATGGCGGGAGCCAACCACTTTACCGACGCGAAGAAGGATGAATCCAACCCCTACTTCACTTTCGATCCGGGCAAATGCATCGTGTGCAACCGTTGCGTGCGCGCATGCGAGGAAACGCAGGGCACTTTTGCGCTGACCATCTCCGGCCGCGGTTTTGAATCGCGCGTCTCGGCGGGCCAGAGCCAAGACTTCATGGATTCGGAATGCGTATCCTGCGGCGCCTGCGTCAACGCGTGCCCGACGGCAACGCTGATCGAAAAGACGGTGATTGAAAAGGGGCAGGCCGAACATTCAGTCATGACAACCTGCGCCTATTGCGGCGTCGGCTGCGGCTTCAAGGCTGAAATGCAAGGCAGCGAGGTCGTGCGCATGGTGCCGTGGAAAGATGGCCAAGCCAACGAAGGCCACGCATGCGTCAAGGGCCGTTTCGCCTGGGGTTACGCGACACATCCCGACCGCATCACCAAGCCGATGATACGCACGAAAATCAGCGACCCGTGGCGCGAAGTGTCCTGGGACGAAGCCATCGCCTATACAGCCAAGGAATTGCGCCGCGTGCAGGAAAAGCACGGCAAGAATTCCATCGGTGCGCTGGTGTCCAGCCGCTGCACGAATGAGGAAGATTATCTGGTGCAAAAGCTGGTGCGCACCGCCTTCGGCAATAACAATGTGGATACCTGCGCCCGCGTGTGCCACTCGCCGACCGGCTACGGCCTCAAACAGACATTGGGCGAATCGGCCGGGACGCAAACTTTCAAGTCGGTCGACAAGTCCGACGTGATCCTGATCATCGGTGCCAACCCGACCGACGGTCACCCGGTGTTTGCGTCACGACTCAAACGGCGCGTGCGTGAAGGTGCGAAGCTGATCATCGTCGACCCGCGCAATATCGATCTGGTGAACGGCCCCCACGTCCGCGCCAGCCATCACCTGAAACTTCGGCCCGGCACCAACGTTGCGGTGCTCACGGCGCTGGCGCATGTGATCGTGAACGAAGGGCTGCTTGCCGAAGATTTCATCGCCGAACGTTGCGAAACACAGGCCTTCGCCGACTGGCGCGAGTTTGTCGCGCGCCCGGCCAATTCGCCCGAAGCGCTGGAGGCCGATAGCGGCGTGCCTGCAGCCGAAGTGCGTGCTGCTGCACGGCTGTATGCGACCGGCGGCAACGCAGCCATCTATTACGGCCTCGGCGTCACCGAACATTCGCAGGGTTCCACTGCCGTGATCGCCATCGCCAATCTTGCCATGGCTACCGGCAACGTGGGTCGCGAGGGCGTGGGTGTGAATCCGCTACGCGGACAGAACAATGTGCAGGGCTCCTGCGACATGGGCAGCTTCCCGCATGAACTACCCGGCTACCGTCACGTCTCCGACAGCATTACTCGCGGTCTGTTTGAAGATGAGTGGAACGTCAGCATCCAGTCCGAGCCGGGCTTGCGTATTCCCAACATGTTCGAAGCCGCACTCGACGGAAGCTTCCTCGGACTCTACTGTCAGGGCGAAGACCCTGCACAGTCCGACCCGAACACGCAGCACGTGCAGGCCGCGCTTACTGCGATGGAATTCGTGGTAGTGCAAGACCTTTTCCTCAACGAGACGGCCAAGTTCGCTCATGTGTTCCTGCCCGGCGCATCCTTCCTGGAGAAGGACGGCACGTTCACCAATGCCGAGCGGCGCATCTCACGCGTTCGCAGGGTGATGCCGCCGCTGGCTGGCAAAGCCGACTGGGAAGTGACAGTGGCACTGTCGAACGCGCTGGGTTACCCGATGCACTACGGTCATCCGTCGCAGATCATGGACGAGATCGCGCGCCTGACACCGACATTTGCCGGCGTCAGCTTCGACAAGCTCGATCGCCTGGGCAGTCTGCAGTGGCCGTGCAACGACGAGGCCCCGGACGGCACACCGACCATGCACGTGGATCATTTTGTACGCGGCAAGGGCCGTTTCCTCATCACGCAATATGTGCCGACCGACGAAAAAGTGACGCGCAAATACCCGCTGCTGTTGACGACGGGCCGCGTGCTCTCGCAATACAACGTCGGTGCACAAACGCGGCGTACCAAGAACGTGCATTTCTATGACGAGGACAGGCTGGAGATTCATCCGCACGATGCCGAGGAACGCGGGATCATTGATGGCAACTGGGTCGGTATCCAGTCACGCGCCGGCGACACGGTTCTGCGCGCGACGGTGACGGAGCGGGTGCAACCCGGCGTGGTCTACACCACCTTCCACTTCCCCGAGTCGGGTGCCAACGTGATCACCACCGACAACTCCGACTGGGCCACCAACTGCCCCGAGTACAAGGTGACAGCAGTGGAATTGGTACGGGTTGACCAACCATCTGAATGGCAGCTGCGCAATGCCAGCCATGACAAGGAACAGCGCCGGTTGTTGGCCGGTGCCACCGCAAAATGATTGTTCTTGAAAACATGCCGGCGAAAACTCAGCTGACGGTTCAGCGTACTGGAAGCGCGTCGCAAGTCGACACCGTGGCAGAAGAAGTACCGGTGGCCTTCGAGTACAACGGCATTTCGCACACGGTCATGCTGGCGACACCCGCTGATCTCAAGGATTTCGCACTGGGCTTCAGCCTGACCGAAGGCATCGTAGAGCGGCGCAATGAAGTGTTCGATATAGAAATCGAAGAAGCGACTGACGGCATCACGCTGCACTTGGAGATCGCTGGTGGCGCTTTTGCCCGTCTCAAGGAGCGCCGTCGCAGCCTGGCTGGGCGTACGGGTTGCGGTTTGTGCGGTGCGGAAAGCCTGACGCAGGTCATGCGCGACCTGCCGCCCGTGGCCGACGGCGCAACCTTCCCTCTCGCCGCATTGCATGAAGGTATGCGCCGCCTGCCAGCCCAACAGCTATTGCAACAAACGACAGGTGCCGTGCACGCCGCGTGCCATGTCTCTGCCGACGGCAGCATCAGCCAAGTGCGCGAGGATGTCGGCCGCCACAACGCCCTGGACAAGACGCTGGGTGCATTGGCAGCCGTCGATGCGATAGCCGAAGGGGCGCTCATCATCACCAGCCGCGCCAGTTTCGAGATGGTGCAAAAATCGGCGGCACGGGGATACGGCATCCTCGCCGCGGTATCGGCACCGACTGCCGCTGCGATACGTCTGGCTGACAAACTCAATCTCACGCTGGTCGGTTTTTTGCGCGGGTCCAACTGCTCAATCTACACCCATGCGAAACGCCTGCAAGGAAACGCGCCATGAATATTTCCAACCTGATCAAAATGGCCAACCAGATCGGCGCCTTCTTCGAAGCCATGCCCAATCATGAGCAGGCAGTGAAGGATATCGCCGCACATATCCAGAGGACTTGGGATCCGCGCATGCGTCTCGCGCTGTTGCAGCATATCGGCGATACCGGTGACATGGAGCTGTCGCCTATGGTGCGCGAAGCGTTCATGCTGGTAAAGAAGGCCGGTTGAGTTCTGACTTAATGGTGCAGCCCGTGAATACGATACAAGACACATTCGGCAGGAAAGTAAAATACCTGCGCTTGTCGGTCACCGACCGCTGCGACTTCCGCTGCACATATTGCATGTCCGAAAAAATGGAATTTCTCCCGCGCAGCGAAATTCTATCCCTGGAAGAATGCCTGCAGGTTGCCAAGACTTTTGTCGGCCTCGGAGTGGACAAGATCCGGCTCACCGGCGGCGAGCCGCTCACACGCAAGGACCTGCCGTGGCTCGCATCGCGCATACGCGAGCTTGCCGGACTGCGCGAGTTGGTGATCACCACCAACGGCTCGCAGCTGACAAAATTTGCCCAGCCGCTTGCGCAATCGGGTATAGACCGCGTCAACATCAGCCTGGACAGTCTCGATCCCGATACCTTTCACCGCATCACACGTACCGGAAACCTGCAGCTGGTTCTGGCCGGAATCGATGCGGCAATTGATGTGTGGGGGCCGCGTCACATCAAGCTGAATACGGTACTGATCCGCGGCATCAATCATCTTCAGGCGAACGATCTGGTGCAGTTCGCGTTAACACGCGGCATAGACATCAGCTTCATCGAACAAATGCCGCTGGGAGAGACCGGCTATCACCATGCGGATTCCTACTACAGCAACACCGAAATGCTGGAGCAGGTGAAACAGCATTTTGAAGTTTTCCCGAGTCTGGAAAGCACGGGCGGTCCGGCACGCTACTGTCGCGTATCCGGTTACGAATCGCGCATCGGCTTCATCTCGCCGCATTCGCACAACTTTTGCGCAGACTGCAACCGGATGCGCGTGACTGCGCGCGGAGAACTGTTTCCCTGCCTGGGCAATGAGGGCATGGTGGACTTGCTGCCAGCAGTACGATCCGGCGATGAGACCCGCCTGCAAGAACTGATTGCGCAGGCTGCGTACGTCAAACCCGAAGCACATATATTTGACCTGACACAGCCGACTTCCAGCATCGTGCGCTTCATGTCGCGCACCGGCGGGTAATGGGCGGTAGCGTGTTGGCAACGGTCAGGATTTACTGTTCCAGTTCATGCGCCTGCAGTAGCAATAAACAAACTGCTGTACCGTACCGGATGGCGTGTGATGTTCTTCTTTCTGATGCTTCACCAGAGTAAAGGCGTCGCCAAATTCGTCGTGCAAGTCTTCTGCACGATAGCGCATCACCGGTAAACCACTGCATTGCAACGGACCGTCTTCGCCGAAAGTGGCGACGATGACGTGACCTCCGGGTTTGACCGCGTTGAACACGGTGCGCACGTATGCATCGCGCTGTTTTTGTTCAGTCAGGAAATGAAACACGGCACGGTCGTGCCAGATATCGTAGTGGTTGGCAGGCAGGTCAACCTGGGTGATATCCGCCTCGATCCAGCGCACTTTGTTCTCTTGCGCACCCAGACGTTGGCGCGCCGCGTGCAGCGCAGCAGCGGAAAGATCGAGCACCGTGAGATCGCTGTACCCGTTCGCCAGCAGATCGTCCACCAGTCGGGAAGCTCCTCCTCCCACGTCGATAATGCGCGCATCGGGTTTTGCGCCCGTCGCTTCGATGAGATCGAGCGAAAGATCCGCATGCTCCTGAAACCAGCTTACGGAGTCGGTGGCTTTCGTTGTATAGACTGTTTCCCAGTGATCTTTAGGTTGCATGCTGACCTCCTTCTAACGCATTACACCCAATCCTTCGGCACAAGATATTTGTCGTACAACTCGGCTTCCGGCGTGCCCTTCTCCGGGTGCCAGTCGTAACGCCATTTCACCAATGGCGGCATGGACAGCAGGATGGATTCGGTGCGGCCGTTCGATTGCAGGCCGAAGATCGTGCCGCGGTCGATAACCAGGTTGAATTCGACATAGCGTCCGCGGCGATAGAGCTGAAAATCGCGCTCGCGTTCACCGTAGGGCGTGTCCTTGCGTTTCTCCAGCAGCGGCACATAGGCCGACAGGTAGTGATCGCCCACGCTTTGCTGGATGGCAAAGCAACTATCAAAGTCCGGCTCGCTCAGATCGTCAAAGAAGATGCCGCCCACGCCGCGCGGTTCGCTGCGGTGTTTGAGGAAGAAATAATCGTCGCACCATTTCTTGAAACGCGGATGCAGCGAAGGGTCGAACGGCGCCAGCGAATTCTTGCAGATTTGGTGGAAGTGAACCGCGTCTTCCTCGAAGCCATAGTAAGGGGTGAGGTCCATGCCGCCGCCGAACCAGAATACTTTTTCGCCGTTGGGTTTGTGCGCCATGAACATGCGCACGTTAGCGTGCGAGGTCGGTGCATACGGGTTGCGCGGGTGCATCACCAGCGACACGCCCATCGCTTCCCAGCTGCAACCGGCCAGCTCTGGGCGATGCGCCGTGGCCGACGCGGGCATCTTGTCGCCCTGCACATGCGAGAACGCCACGCCGCCGCGTTCCAGCACGTTGCCTTCCTCGATAAGGCAACTGATGCCTTCACCCTTGCCGATACCGCCGCTACCGGTGGCGCGTTCCCATTTGTCGCGCAGGAATTTCTTGCCGTCCACTTGTTCCAGACGTTCGACGATGAGCTCCTGCAGTTCGAGCAGGTATTCTTTGACGGCTGCGCTATCCATGTTCTCTCCGGTTTGATGCGTTGTTATTTGCGGATGATTTTACCATCCGTCCATGCGCGTATTGTGGAAGGTTGTTTGCGTTTCCCCACCCGCCCGCGCAATACCCACACTGCTTTTCCGAATAAGCGTTGGCACTCGGCGTAGGTCTTCACCGGTCGTTGACCGCTGCGGTTGGCGCTGGTGGAAACCAGCGCACTGCCTGCGCTGCGGCAGAGTTGCCTGGCAATTGGATGGGCGGTGAGGCGCACCGCCAGCGTGTCATGTTCGCCGCGCAACCAGCGCGGGGCAGAATGGCGGGTTGGCATCAGGCAGGTGACGGCTTGTGAGCCATATTGCTGCAACTTGATCTGATCGGCAGGCGTTAGCGTTTGCAGGTAGCGTGCAACCTGACCGTAGCGGGATGCAATGAGAATGAGACCTTTGCGTTGCGGACGCTGCTTGAGCTTGAGGATGCGCAACACGGCTCGGCGATTGTTCGGATCGCAACCGAGGCCATAGCAGGATTCGGTGGGATAGGCGATGAGGCCGCCGCGTTTGAGGTGGGCGGCTATTGATCGAGCAGATGCAGTCGAGCGGAACACGAGCACCTCTTGTTATGGAAACGTGAATTAATCCGTTCGTGGTGAGCTTGTCGAACCATGACCGGATTGATTCATCATGATGTCGTTGCCCTTCGACTGGCCCAGGACGAACGGATATTTATTTGCGGCCGATGGCGCGATAACCGATATCCCGCCGCATCTGCTGACCGTCGAAATGAATCTGGTCGGCAATTTCGTACGCGTTCTTCTGCGCATGCCTCACCATATCGCCCAACGCCACGACACACAGCACGCGCCCGCCATTGGTAACGACTTTACCGTCCAGCAAAGTCGTGCCCGCATGGAACACATGCGCGTCTTCCAGTTTTTTCGGCAAGCCCGTGATGACATCGCCCTTGCGCGGTGTGTCGGGATAATTCGCTGCCGCCATCACCACGCCGAGCGCAGTGCGCCGATCCCACTCCGCTTCCACTTTGTCCAGCGTGCCGTTGATGGCATGTTCGACAATGGCGGCGAAATCGCTCTTCAGGCGCAGCATGATGGGCTGCGTTTCCGGATCGCCCATGCGGCAGTTGAACTCCAGCACTTTGAGTCCGCCGTCCGGCGAAATCATCAGGCCCGCATACAGAAATCCGGTGTAGGTGATGCCTTCGCTTTCCATGCCGCGCACCACCGGCTGGATCACTTCGCGCAACACTTTTGCGTGCAGTGGTCGGCGTGACCACCGGTGCCGGGGAATACGCGCCCATGCCGCCGGTGTTGGGGCCGTTGTCGCCATCCGCAGACGCTTATGGTCCTGGCTGGTCGCCATCGCCAGCACGTTCTTGCCGTCGACCATGACGATGAAACTGGCCTCTTCGCCTTCGAGGAATTCTTCGATCACCACACGCGCACCGGCATCGCCCAGCTTGTTGTCCGACAGCATCATGTCGATGGCATCGAACGCCTCCTGCTTGGACATGGCCACCACCACACCCTTGCCGGCCGCGAGACCGTCGGCCTTGATCACGATGGGTGCACCGTGCTTTTCGACATACGCCTTGGCCGCTGAGATGTCGCTGAAGGTCTCGAAGAAGGCGGTAGGGATCTTGTGGCGCGTCATGAAACGCTTCGCGAAATCCTTGGATGATTCCAGTTGCGCTGCAGCCTTGGTCGGGCCGAATATCTTCAGTCCCGCCGCGCGGAATGCATCCACCACGCCCGCCGCCAGCGGCGCTTCCGGACCGACCACGGTGAGCTCGATGTTCTCGCGTTGCACGAATGCGATGAGTTCGGGAATGGCGGTGATGCCGACGTTCTCCACGCCCTCTTCCAGCGCCGTGCCTGCATTGCCGGGCGCAACGTACACTTTTTGTACCTTCGCGCCCTGCGCCAGGCGCCAGGCCATCGCGTGTTCGCGACCGCCGTTACCGATGACTAGAATCTTCATTGCAACCCTTCTGCAAGAGATAGGAGCCAGAGAAATGCCAAAGGAACCAACGATTCTCCTCTTACTCCCCCACCTCTGGCTCATGCCGGAAGTGACGGAATCCTGTGAACACCATGGCCAGCCCGTGCTCATCCGCAGCGGCGATGACCTCTTCGTCGCGCATCGAACCACCGGGCTGAATGACCGCTTTTGCACCTGCTTCCGCCAGCACGTCGATACCGTCGCGGAACGGGAAGAAAGCGTCGGACGACACTACGGAACCCTTCAGACTCAGTCCCGCGTTCTGCGCCTTGATGCTGGCAATGCGCGTGCTGTCCACGCGGCTCATCTGCCCTGCGCCAACGCCCAGTGTCTGGCCGTCCTTGCAGAATACGATGGCATTGGATTTCACATACTTCGCCACGCGCCAGGCGAACAACAAGTCGGTCAACTGGTCTTTGCTCGGCTGCAGCTTGGTCACGACCTTGAGTTGCGATGCCTGCACGTTGAGCGCATCCGGTGTCTGCACCAGCAGTCCGCCATTGACTCGCTTGAAGTCGAACTGGTTATGCGCGTTGGACAACGGCACGGTCAGCACGCGCACGTTCTGCTTCGCGGCGGTGACCTTCAGCGCGGCTTCGGAAGCGGAGGGAGCAATGATGAGTTCGACGAACTGGTTGGCGGTGATCTGCGTCGCGCTCTCGGCATCCAGCTCGCGGTTGAAGGCGATGATGCCACCGAAGGCAGAAGTGGTATCGGTCGAATACGCCAGTTTGTAGGCATTCAGCGCAGTATCGGCAATCGCCACGCCGCATGGGTTGGCGTGCTTGACGATGACGCAGGCCGGCTGGTCGAAGGTCTTGACCAGTTCCCATGCCGCATCGGCATCGCCGATATTGTTGTAGGAAAGTTCCTTGCCCTGCAGTTGGGTGTAGCCGGCGATGCCGCCCACCAGCGGCACAAGGTCACGATAAAAAGCTGCCTTTTGGTGCGGGTTTTCGCCGTAGCGCATTTCCTGCACCTTGGCGAAGTTGAAGTTGATCTGTGCCGGGAAGTCGCTCTTCGTTCCGTCGCTGTTGATCGCAGTGAGGTAGTTGCTGATCATGCTGTCGTAGGCGGCAGTGTGCGAGAACGCTTTCTTCGCCAAATCGAACTTGGTGGCAGTTGAAACTTCGCCCTTGTTGGTCTGCATCTCGGCCAGCACGTCCGCATAATCAGTCGGATCGGTGACGATGGCGACATGTGCGTGATTCTTTGCAGCGGAACGCACCATGGCCGGGCCGCCGATGTCGATGTTCTCGATGGCATCTTCCAGCGTGCAGCCGGGCTTGGCGATGGTCGCCGCGAACGGGTACAGGTTCACCACCACCAGGTCGATGGTCGGGATGTCGTGCTTCTTCAATGTGGCAACATGCTCCGGCAAGTCGCGGCGCGCGAGGATGCCGGCATGTACTTTCGGCTGCAGCGTCTTCACGCGCCCGTCCAGCATCTCGGGGAAGCCGGTGTAGTCCGCCACTTCGGTGACCGGAACGCCGTTGTCGGCAAACAACTTCGCCGTGCCGCCGGTGGAGAGTATCTTCACGCCGAGGGCATGCAGACCGTGGGCGAATTCGAGTACGCCGGATTTATCCGACACGCTGATGAGTGCTTGTTTGATGGCCATCTGGATTCTTTCGTGGATTATTTGATTCGGTGGTCCTGCATCTTCTTGCGCAGGGTGTTGCGGTTGATGCCAAGCAATTCTGCGGTACGTGTCTGATTGCCGCCTGCATGGTGCAACACCGTCTCGATCAGCGGTTTTTCCACGCAACAAAGCACCATGTCGTAAACGCCGCACGATGGCTCTTCGCCATCGAGGTCTTTGAAATAGTCGTTCACCGCCTTGCGCACATGCTTGGCAATGTCGTTCTCGTTAATCCCTATATCTTCAGTCATGCTGCCACCCCATTATTAGTCTTGTTAGCCCAGCGTGCCGTTGGTTAAGGCGTAAGCCTATGCCGCAACGAGCCGCTGTACTTCGTGTTCTTATGCAGCCAATTCCGCTTCATACAACAGCCTGTCGCTGCTTGCTTTTTGTTCTTCAAAGAAATCCGTTACCGCGTGCATCTGTTCGTCCACGCTCTCCAGTTGATTCATGCGATGGCGAAACACAGCAGAACCCGGCAAACCCTTCGTATACCAGGAGATGTGTTTGCGTGCCACGCGCAACCCGGTGTGTTCACCGTAGAAGTCATACAGGTCGTCCAGATGCGAAATCAGCACTGCCTGTATCTCGCCAACTTGCGGGGAAAGAAGGTGCGTCCCCGTCTGCAAAAAATGTTCGATCTCGCGGAACAGCCAGGGACGGCCTTGCGCGGCGCGGCCTATCATCACCGCGTCGGCGCCGGTGTGTTGCAGCACAAAGCGGGCTTTTTCGGGTGTCGTGATGTCGCCGTTGGCGATGACGGGGATGTTTACCTCCGCTTTCACCGCGCGAATGGTGTCGTATTCCGCATCGCCGGTGTAGGCGCAGGCCCGGGTGCGACCATGAATGGCCAGAGCCTGAATGCCGCTGGATTCAGCGATACGCGCGATGTTTACCGCATTGCGGTTGGTCTTGTCCCAGCCGGTACGTATCTTCAAGGTGACCGGCACATCCACCGCACCGACGACGGCTTCGAGGATATCTGCCACCAGTTTTTCATTCTGCATCAGGGCGGAACCCGCCATCACATTGCATATCTTCTTGGCCGGACAGCCCATGTTGATGTCGATGATCTGCGCACCGTTATCCACGTTGTAGCGTGCCGCCTGCGCCAGCATCCCGGGATCTGCACCGACGATCTGCACCGAGATGGGATCGACCTCGCCTTCATGATTGGCGCGGCGTTTGGTCTTCTCCGAGCCGTACAGCAGGGAATTGGAGGCCACCATCTCGGACACCGCCATGCCCGCTCCCATGCGTTTGCACAGCATGCGGAACGGCCGGTCCGTCACGCCCGCCATGGGCGCAACGATGAGGTTATTCTTGAGCTTGTAGCGACCGATTTGCATGGTGATTTCCAAAGGGGGCGGCGATTATAAATTAATCAACTCGCCCATGCTATGATGCGTAGAGATTTTTCTGCAAAAACGGCAACGACAAAGAGAAGTTTCGCCATGGAATTCGATATTGCAATCATCGGCGGTGGATTGGTAGGTGCAAGCCTCGCTTCCGCACTCAAAAACAGCGGACTACGCCTGGCATTGATTGAAGGTCAGCCCTTACCCAGCCTGGATTCGGGGTGGGATAGCCGTATATACGCTTTCACTCCCGGCAATGTGGGTTTTCTCAAGGATTGCGGTGCCTGGCAACGACTTGATGTAGCGCGCGTGCAACAGGTGGAAGAAATGCGCGTGTTCGGCGACACCGGTTCCAGGCTGAATTTCAGCGCGTATGAGATTGGCGCACCGGAATTGGCATTCATCGTGGAAAGCCGTTTGTTACAGCATGCGTTGTGGCAAGGGCTGAGCGAGCAGGACAACTTGACCCTGATCCAACCCGCCCAATGCGCTGAGATGTCGTTGCAGGATGAAGCAGCTCACCTCAAACTGAAAGACGGTCGCGAGATTCGCGCCAAGCTTATTGTCGGCGCCGACGGGCGCGATTCCTGGGCGCGCAATCAGACCCTTATGCCGGAGGTTCCGACTCCCTACCATCAGCACGGAGTGGTCGCCAACTTCAGTATCAGCAAAGCCCATCGCGGCATCGCTTATCAGTGGTTTACTCCGGAAGGCATACTCGCGCTGCTGCCGCTGCCTGGAAAACGCATTTCCATCGTATGGTCGGTCAGTCCGGAGCAGTCCGCCGAGTTGTTGGCGCTCACTCACGATGAGCTTTGCAACCGCGTCGGTGCCGCCTCCAACCATATTTTGGGCGATTTGCAGGTAATCACTCCACCCGCCGCTTTTGCCTTGCGCGTGCTGAATCTTGCGCACCTCACCAAACCGCGTCTGGCCTTGATTGGCGATGCCGCGCATAATGTGCATCCGCTCTCGGGGCAAGGTGTGAACCTCGGCCTGCGCGATGTGCGCGAGTTGGTGAAGGTGTTGCTGCAGCGCGGCGAAATGGATTGCGGTGATTTGCGCCTGCTGCGCCGTTACGAGCAGGCCCGACAAAGCGACATCATGTCCATGCAGCTCACCACGGATGCGCTGAAGAACCTGTTCGTCAACGATAATCCGTTACTGAGAACGCTGCGTAACTTCGGCCTTGCCGCAACCAACAAGATCGTACCGCTGAAGAAGATGCTGGTACGGCACGCACTCAATTGATGTATTCATTAAGGACTTTGTAAATGCTCAGAATTCTACTGTTATTCCTGCTTTCCATTTCTTTTGCCAACGCTGCCGATACCGACAAGACCGCAGACGCCATCAAAGACACACTGCAAAAGAACTATGCGCAACTCATTGGACCGGTCAGCCAGGTGAACAAATCGCCTGTCGCCGGCCTGTATGAGGTCATTACCGAGGATCACATTTTCTACACCGACCAGACTGCGCAATACCTTATCGACGGCAGCATGTTCGATTTGGTCGGGCGACGTAATTTGACGGAAGCGCGAGCCCGTGTGCTGTTCGCCGTTGACTTCAGCAAGTTGCCACTGGAGCTTGCTGTAAAACGTGTCAAGGGCAATGGAAGCCGCAAGATGGCATATTTCGCCGATCCGAACTGCGGCTTTTGCAAAAAGCTCGAACATGAATTGCAGAGCGTAAATGATGTCACGCTATACCTGTTCCTCTATCCCATCTTCGAAGGGTCGGCCGAAAAATCTCAGGCTATCTGGTGCAGCAAGGACAAAGCGAAGGCTTGGGAAAACTTGATGCTGAACGGAGTACAGCCGGCTGCAGCCAAATGCGACACCCCGATTGCACAAGTAATGGCACTGGGCAAAAAACTCAAAGTGAATGGCACCCCGGCACTGATCTTCGCAAATGGTGTTATCAACCCCGGTTACATGCCTGCTGCCGATTTGAACAACGCACTGGATACCAACAGTAAGTAGTCACGCTATTCAGTCATGAAATACCTGCCCCGATACCTCGCCGCGCTTAGCCTGACTTTGTGGGTAGGCGGCATGTGGATGCTCGGCTACGTGGTTGTTCCCACGCTGTTCCAGATGCTGCCAGATCGCCAACTGGCCGGCATCGTGGCCGGTCAGTTGTTCACATTGCTGGCTTACATCGGTATCGTCTGCGCACTCTATTTGCTCGTCTATCAATTTCAACAATTCGGACGTGAAGCATTTCGGCGCACGACCTTCCTGGTCATCGCCGCAATGTTGCTGCTTGTCCTTATCGGACAATTCGTCCTCCAACCTATCCTGGTTGACCTCAAAGCACAGGCTTTGCCGCTGGACGTGATGAAAAGCATGCACGCCTCCCAGTTCAGAACATGGCACGCCATTTCCGGCATACTCTATTTGATTCAGAGTTTGCTCGGCATCGTTCTGGTGCTTGATTCAAAAATCTATAGGCGCGACGACGGTCAGTTTCCGGCTGATAAAGACCATCGACCGGTCATTTAGAACCCTGCATAGCCATTCCACTGATGGAACAACTAGCCCTGACTAGTTTGGCAAACTACGCCAACCAAGTGGCTGGTTAGCCTTGCATAGCCATTCCACTAGGCAGTCAAAGAACGACAACCAAGTGGCTGGTTATAGGCCGTTTGGCATATTGACCGGGTGGCGCGACTGATTTAGTGTCCAGCCTATCCGCTCTATGGACTCTGGGCTAATCAACCGTTGGGTAAGTACGAATGAGATATGTGGTCCTGCTAATGTTCATGATCTCAGCGATGGTCGGGCTTATTACCTGGGCCGCTCGACCAGACTTGTTCGAAACGCAATATAACCGTGTTGCCGCGCCCATCGAGAACCATTTTGCCCAACAGCGCAATGCGGCCTGGCAAACAGCCAAGGAGCAGGCCTGGCGAAAATGGCTGGCGCAGGCGCACTTACCCAATGATTGCGCACATCCGGCAACAGCACTTCATGCACTCGAATGCAAAAACCGATTACAGTTGCAGGAAAATGCTTTTGAGAACGACTGGGCAGTCAAGGTCGCCCAAGGCTGGCACCCGGAAGGCGTAAATTGAATTCTCCAGGAGATCACTTGTTAAAGAATCTGCATCGCGAAACCTATCCTGCCGGCGAGATCATCTTCAAGGAAGGCGATCCCGGAGACAGCGCATATCTCGTCGAAGACGGTTGCGTCGAGGTCAATGTCAGTAGCACACAGCAATCGCACATCGGCAAGGGAGAGTTGTTCGGCGAGATCGCGCTGATCGACCAAAAACCGCGTACTGCCACCGTGCGCGCCATCGAGGACACCGTTCTCATTCCCATTCCGCGTCAACTGGTGAAGGAACTGCTGGAGAAAACCGACCCGGTGGTCCGTCATTTGCTGCTGACCATACTTGAGCGCTTCCGCTCCACGCGCAGCCAGCCCGCTTTTGACCCTTCGGCATCTTCCATTTTCAGGCGCGATGCGACGCGCGGCGTTGCCACCCAGCAACTGCGTCTGTCCCACGACATCGCCGAAGCATTGAGGGAAGAGCAGTTCGAAATGTACTATCAGCCGATCTGCGATCTCTCCAGCGGACGCCTGGCCGGATTTGAAGCCCTGATACGCTGGCATCATCCGACCGAAGGACTGGTTTCGCCGATGGATTTTTTGTGGGTGGCGGAACAAACCGGGCAAATACGCGAGATCGGACTTTGGACTTTGCAGCGGGCGTGTCTCGATTGGCCCACATTGCGCTCACGCATCAACCAGCATAAACCTTTTGTCAGCGTCAACCTGTCGCCGTCTCAACTTACCGGTGAAGGATTCGTGGATGAAGTCAGGAACATCGTCAATCGCAATCAGATGCCCGCACCGGAGCTGAAACTTGAATTGACCGAAACCGTCATCATCAACAATCCCGAACTCGCGCTGCAACTTCTGAGCAAACTCACCGAATCCGGCAGTACCCTCGCACTGGATGACTTCGGCACCGGTCATTCCGGTCTGGATGCGCTGCACCGTTACCCCATTGGAACCATGAAAATCGACCGGGCCTTCGTCAGCCAGATGCTGGCCTCGCCGCACAGCGCCAAGATCGTCCGCGCCTCGATCGAGCTGGCGCACTCGCTCAAGATGGACGTGGTCGCGGAAGGGATCGAGACCGAAGATGAACGTCTCGCGTTGCTGGAACTGGGCTGCGACTTCGGCCAGGGATGGCTGTTCGGGAAGCCGGCTGCGTTGGGATATATCTAGCCAGTCACAGCGCACTTCATGCAGGTCGACGCCCTGCACATTTCAATTCAATGCTGGCTCCCCGCCCCTCGGAAACAGCACCCACATCTTTCCCGATTGCTTCATGCTGCCGGCACGGACCGCGGCTATATCGCCAAATCCCCAGAAAAAGTCCGCGCGCACCGCCCCTTTGATCGCGCCGCCGGTATCTTGCGCGAACATCAGCCGATTAAGCGGTTCGGCACTGTTGGGTTGCGTGGTCGCGAGAAAAACCGGTACGCCGAGCGGGATCGTATGCGGATCGACGGCAATGCTGTATTCATTGGTCAGCGGAACACCCAATGCACCGAGCGGTGCCGAAATGGTGTCGGGCAATTCGCGGAAGAAGACATAACTGGGGTTTTGTCCCAACAGCGTAAACAGGCGTTCCGGATTCTTTTCCGCCCAATTCTTGATGCCTTGCATGGAAGCTTCTTCCGGCTTGAGTTCGCCCATCTCGATCAGCTTCTTGCCGATGGAAGCGTAGTTGTGCCCGTTCTGTTCGGCGTAGCCGATCATTACGCGCTTTCCGTCTTCCAGTTCGATACGGCCGGAGCCTTGTATCTGCAGGAAAAAGAGTTCAACGGGATCCTCCACCCAGAACAATTCGTGCCCTTTCAGCGACGGCGCCAAACCCGCATCGATCTCGGCGCGATTGAAGTAAGGCACGACCCGCTTGCCTATCAGGCGTCCCCGCACATGCTGGCCTCTGAACTGCGGAAAGAGATCACCCATGTCCACGTCGAGCATGTCGTCCGGCGGGCCATAGATAGGGTAGGCAAAACGTTTGCTGCGCGTGCGGCTACCCTGGAGTAGCGGTTCGTAATAACCCGTAATGAGTCCCGTGTCGGTTCCGTCCGGATTGAACACCTGGTACGGCGTGAACCAGGTCTCATAGAAATTGCGCTGTGCCGACACGTCGTCATTGTCAACCTTCGCGGCGGCGGCGCAGATAGGCAGCCATACCGGCCTGAACTTGAGCGCGCGACAGCTTTGCAGCAGCGCAGGCCAGGAGGAAGATAGATCTTGTGTGCCCCAATCCGGCAACATCTCCCACTTGCTGACCATGAAATCGGGTGCGGGTTTCCCGACCGGAGGAGGTACGACAATTCGGGGCGGTGGTGGAGGCGTCTGACATGAAGCAAGCAATACACTCAACAACAGGACCAGCCGAACAAATTTGCCTTTTTTCATTTTTCCTTAATGCAATACGCGCGGCACGCTCAATACGAATTGCGGAATGGGAACGGAAAATTCGCCGCCATCCACCACTTGCATCTGATAGCTGCCGGACATGGTGCCCACTTGTGTCGCCAGTACTGTGCCGCTGGTGTATTCAAAACTCTCGCCCGGTTTGATGACGGGCTGCTCTCCCACCACACCCTTGCCCTTCACTTCCTGCACATGGTTGTTGGCGTCCTTGATGATCCAGTGGCGACTCAACAATTGCACGGCATGTTCGCCCTCGTTGGTGAGTGTAATGGTGTAGGCAAATACGTGGCGGTTATCGCTCTCGTCGGACTGGTCGGCAAGGTAACGCACTTGCACGGAAACCTGAATGCGGTAATGTGAGGAATCTTCCATTGCCGCATTTCACCGTATTTTGCGCGATGTGACAAGCGGCGTTTTGTTTTCAAGGAATTATTGGATCAAATTACCTGCGTAATAATTCGAGCCCCTTCAGGATATTCCTGGCAAATCTGGAAGTGTGGACTTTCTCCGGCACCTCGACTTTGTGCGCCTGAACCAGTTCCGGCGTTTGTTGGTAAATGAGAAAACGCTGCAAGGCGGCGTGCACTTGCGCCTTCAAAGTCGTGACGTTGATCGGTTTGTGGAGGATGCGGAACACTTGCGCCTGATTGATGAGATCGATCACCAGATCCGCATCTTTGGCGTTGGTTGCGATGATGGAAAGGATCTGCGGATATTTCTGTTTCAGCAGTTTAAGCATCACGGTCAATTGTTCAAGGCTCGATTCCACATCCGCAATGACGAGGGCGATCTCGTGTTTTTCCAGCATGCTCAACGCCGCGTCCGTATCTTCGGCGTAATGCACTTGGCACAACGTGCCGATCAATTCCCGGACGACATTGTAGATTTCCTTGTCCTCGTCGATCACCAGAATGCCCGCCTTCATTTTATTCGGCAGCGGTAGCGCCACTGTTTTGGTGTTCGCTAGTTCCAGCGCGATGGTGGAAGCTTCGGCCACCACCGACTGCAACGCCTGGTTGTCCCATGGCTTGCTGATGAACCGATACACCTCGCCCTCGTTGACCGAGCCCACGATCGCCGCCAGATCGGAATAACCCGTGAGCAAAATGCGCACGCTGCGCGGAGAAATCTCGCGCGATTGTCGCAACAAATCCACGCCCAGCATGATGGGCATGCGCTGGTCGCTGATGATGACGTGCATATGGTATCGAGTTATAAAATCCAGTGCCTTGTTGCCGTCGGTGGTGGTAAAGACGTGGTAGCGCTGGCGAAAGATCGATTTCAGCGCCGAAAGAATTCGTTCATCGTCGTCGACGATCAACAAGCGCGCCTGTTTGATTCCCGTATTGATCAGGATGGATCTTTCGTCGTCCAATTTCGTCAGCGTGCTTTCGATGCTTTCATCCAGCATATCTTTTTGCAGCATGCGTGCTGCATCGAGCAATTTGGCGGCATCGGGCAACGTGGCAGTTGCCCTGCGATCGACCAGACCCAGTGAAATACTGACGGCTCTTTTCAAGGCATCGGAAAACTCACTCGCAATCTGGTAACGATCGGCAGGATTTTTTGCGATGGCCTTGAGCAAAACCTTGTCGATTTCAGGCGAAAGCTGGGTATTGATGCTCGATGGCTTGTCGGGAACCGTGAATTGAACCTGCTGCATGAGCGTGGTCAAACTGCCAAAGAACGGTTTTCTGCCCGTCAATAGTTCATATGCAATCACCCCGATCGAATACAGGTCGGTTCTGGCGCTGATCTCGCCGCCGGCAAATTGTTCGGGCGCCATGTAGGACGGTGTTCCAATCAAGTCGCCCACTTTCGTTAATGTGGGTGTTTCAATGCGCGCAATCCCCAAAAAGTTGATCTTGATACGCCCGTCGTTATTGATCAGGATGTTCGCCAATTTCATATCGCGATGCACCACGTCTTGCGCGTGGGCATACCCGATGCCGTCCAGCGTCTGGGTGATGATCTGGCCTATTTCCCACAGGCCGAATTTTTCGTTGGCGTCCAGATGCTCTGCCAATGTCTTGCCATGCACCAATTCCATGATGACAAAAGCAGCATGCTCGTCCTCATAAAAGTCATAGATTTGAACAATGCGCGGATGCACCAGCCTGCCGACCGCTTGTGCTTTTTGACGAAAGCGGTTGAGCAGGCTTTCGCGCTCGCCGACCGGATAAGCATTCCTGTCGAGCCCCTTGATGGCCACTTCCCGTTTGATAGCCGGGTCCCAGCCTTTATAGACGATGCCCATGCTACCCACGCCAAGCTCGCCCTGAATTTCGTATTTGCCGATTTTTTTAATAGGTAAATTCATAAACTAAACCTCTAATTTGGCTTCATCAGGCGGTGTAAGCGGGAGCCACACCGTAAACTTTGTGCCTAGACCGGGCTCGGATTCGACGCTTATTTTTCCGCCATGCTCCTGGATGATCTTGTAGGAGATCGACAGGCCAAGACCTGTCCCCTTGCCGATTTCCTTGGTCGTGAAAAACGGATCGAATATTTTGTCCATTACGTCAGACGGAATTCCGGCTCCATCATCCCTTACTTCGACCGCAACGCCATCTCTCTCCGTGCGTGTCGCCAGTGTGATGGTTCCGCGCTCTTCCGGCATTGCCTGCACAGCGTTGGTGATGAGATTCAAAAATACCTGGTTGATCTGTGAAGGCGCGCAGGTGATCTCCGGAATTTCGGCAAAGTTCTTTATCACGGTAACCGACTTGAGCATATGTTTTGCCAACAGCAACGTGTTGTTCAAACTCTCATTCAAATTCGAGTGGGAAACCTTGCTGCGATCGAGGCGGCTAAAGTTCTTCAGGTTTCCCACGATCTCGGACACTTGTCCGGTACCGAACAAGCCGTCTTTGACCAGCTCGGTCAGTTCTTGAATGACATGCTGCTGTTTGAGCACACCGAGATGTTCGATTGCTTGCTGGAATTCCCGGGACAAACCCTCCGGATCATTGCCGGCCTCGAGCAATTCAAGCAATTTATCGCAGTGATCCAGCGCATCGGCAATACCCGGCAACTGCTCCGAAACCTGCCCCAGGCTGTTATTTACATAGGCTAGCGGCGTATTGATCTCGTGCGCCACCCCCGCCACCATCTGCCCCAGCGAAGACATTTTTTCCGACTGTATCAATTGGGACTCAGACTCCTTGAGGTGTTTCAATGCATCCGACAGTGCCTGGGTGCGCTCTTCGACCCGGTGCTCCAGGGTCTGGTTGGCAATCTTCAGCCGGATGCCGAAGTACATCAGCAGTATCAACAAAGCGGACGCGTAATAAACCAGATAAATCCGGTAACGCTCTTTCTCCTGCAGCAGTCCCTCCAGCTCGTTGTTGAATGACAGCGTCAAGTTGATGAGTCGCGGTCCGGTACTCAGTCTTTCCAACTGGGTAAAATGTTCTATTTCGCCGGGAACCTGTCCCACCAAGGTCTGCACCGCCTGCTCGATCCTGTCTCTTTCACCTCCACCAGTCTGCGCAGAGGCTAGTTGGGCGGCGGCTTCCTGCAACTTGTCTCGCTGAACCGCCTGCCCATGCAAAAAATATTGCGGCGCGGTTTCGTCCAGCTCACTCAATGCCTGTAAGAGCGCCGATGAAGATCTTTTTGCCTGGAGCTGGGTGCGCAATTCTGCGATTGTTTTAATCAACTCCTGCAGCGCAGTTTTGTTGCTTCTATTTTCGGTGATGAATAATTGAACCAGTTCGGACTTGAGCTGGATTGCACTTCTGAGTTCGGGCAGTCCTGTTCTCAATGCTTTACTGGTAGTCAGGCCGGCAAACCGGGTAATGTCGCGCAGAGCCTTGTCGCCGGAATCGGAGCGAACAAACGGCGCCGACTGACTGGAAAAATCGATGCGCGCACGCTGAACTTCCGTGTCCCAACGACTATCGATCTCTTTCACTTGATTCAATAGTCCCATCACTTCGTTCTGCTCGCTCAGATCGACTGCTTGCGTTTTGTCGTAGAGGAACCATAAGGTGGACAACAAGATCAAGACAACAAGTCCCATCAATATGTTCTGTTGAATCTCGGACTTGTTCATATCAAGCATATTATTTTTCGGTTTTATTTTTATTGAGCCGACCCTGGCATCCACCGGTTTGCGAAAATTTCAGGCAAAGATGCCATGCCTAACGTTAGGCATGAGTTGACGAGACGGAATTCGTTGAATCGGTTCACAAGGATTGTTCCATTTAATTATCCGCGTTTGTTGTTGCACGGTCTCCCTGTTGACCGGCATTTTATTGTTGCTTCAATTCTGCGTGGATTCATGTAACCCATTCATAGTAGGCATCTTATACCCAAAACCCGTGGAATTACATATCCCTCGATACCTATATAACGGCCTAGTACGACAACCATATTAAATTTATGGTTAACAGCTTTTTTGATTAACAGCGAGTTGCTCTGAGCCAACTCGATGCGCAAACGAAATATCCGGGAAAGCGGGAGTTCCCGCGCCCGAGCCTGCTTACTCCGCCTGCGTCGGCATACCCGATGACGAAGCATCAAACATTAAGCGGCCAAAAGGTGCTGATAAGACAGGAAGAGTTTCGGGTAAAATGTACCTCTTGAATTTTAAATACCCTAAGGAATTAACCATGTATCAGATCGCACCCAGCATCCTCTCTGCCAACTTTGCCAGACTCGGCGAAGAAGTCGATAACGTGCTTGCCTCCGGCGCCGACATCGTGCACTTCGACGTGATGGACAATCATTACGTGCCCAACCTGACTATCGGGCCGCTGGTATGCGAAGCGTTGCGCAAGCATGGCGTTACCGCCCCTATCGACGTGCACCTCATGGTCAAGCCGGTGGATCGCATCATTCCCGACTTCGCCAAGGCCGGCGCGACATACATCACCTTCCACCCGGAAGCATCCGAGCATATCGACCGTACCATCGGCCTGATCAAGGAAAGCGGCTGCAAGGCAGGGCTGGTGTTCAACCCGGCCACTCCGCTGGATGTGCTGGAATACACCTTGCCCAAGCTGGACATGGTGTTGCTGATGTCGGTCAACCCCGGTTTCGGCGGCCAGAAATTCATCCCCCATGTACTGGACAAGGCCCGTGCCGTGCGCAAATTGATCGATGCAGGCAAATACAATTGCCGTCTGGAAATCGATGGTGGCGTTGGACCGGCCAACATCAAGGAAGTGGCCGAGGCGGGCGTGGATACTTTCGTAGCCGGTTCTGCGGTGTTCGGCAAACGCAACGAAAAGGACAAGAACCACTACAACACCATCATCGGCGAACTGCGCGCGGAGTTGGCGAAAGTCGGTAAATGAGTTTCAAGCAGTTCCCGCTTGGCATTTCAGCCATCGTTGTCGACCTTGACGGTACGCTGCTGCATACGTCACCGGAACTGGCGGAGGCAGCCAATCGCATGTTGCGCGACATGGGACGCCCTGCCGTGTCGCAAGACCTGCTGATGAGCTACATCGGCAACGGCATCTCGTGGCTGGTCAAGCGCGCGTTGACGGGCGATATGCATGCCGAGCCGGATGCCGCCGTGTACGACAAGGCGTTGCCCGTCTTCGAAAAGCATTACACCGATCTGTTGCTGCAAAGCAAACCGTTTGCGAGGCGTGGTGCAGGGTCTGGATGCCATGAAAGCGGCAGGTTTCAGGCTCGGCTGCATCACCAACAAGTTGGCGCATTACACCGACCCGCTGCTGCAAGGCGTCGGCCTTGCGCATTATTTCGATATCGTGCTGTCCGGCGATACGCTGCCGGAAAAGAAACCCCACCCGCTGCCGTTGTTGCACAGCGCCAAATTCTTCGGCGTGCCCGTCGAGAAATTGCTGCTGATCGGCGACTCGTTGAACGATGCCCTCGCCGCACGTGCCGCAGGCTGTCCGGTGTTCTGCGTCCCTTATGGTTATAATCACGGTGAACCGGTGGATGGGCTGGATCTGGATGCCGTGATACCCGACCTGCCTGCCGCATTGAAACTTATTGAATTAGTTTGATCCATGACACATAACGACCTCTTTTCGAAGACGACCTGCTGGCGATGGTGATTTCGCATCACCGGACTTTACGTCCGCGCATCTTCATCGAAAATCACTAGAGAGGTCTTTATGCTGTCCCCCATTACCGAACAAGAATTCAACGCACTCGCCAAGCAAGGCTACAACCGCATCCCGCTGGCGGCGGAAACCTTTGCCGATCTCGACACACCGCTTTCGCTGTATCTCAAACTCGCCAACCGCCCGTTTTCCTACCTGCTGGAATCGGTACAGGGCGGCGAACGCTTCGGGCGCTATTCCTTCATCGGCCTGCCGGCACAAACCCGAATCTCGGTTCGCGGCCAGCAAGTCACGCTAAGCACTGCATCCGGCGAAATCACGCAGGAAGTCGCCAACCCGCTGGACTACATCGAGGAGTATCAGGCGCGCTTCAAGGTCGCGCCGCTGTCCGGCTTGCCGCGCTTTACCGGCGGGCTGGCAGGATATTTCGGCTACGACACGGTGCGTTACATCGAACCGCGTTTAAACAAAACCGCCAAGGCAGATGTCCTCGGCACGCCTGACATCCTGCTCATGCTTACCGAACAACTCGCGGTGGTCGACAATCTTTCCGGCAAGTTGACCTTCATCGTGTATGCCGATCCGGCTCAGGCCGACGCCTATCGCACGGCGCTGGAAAGCCTCGAAGCCCTGCAACGCGCTCTGCGCCAGCCGGTACAGATTCCCGATGCGCCGCAAATGCGCCGCCACGAGGCCAAATCGGAATTCGGCGAAGCCGCATTCAAAGCGGCCGTAGTGAGATCCAAGCAGTACATCTTCGACGGCGACATCATGCAAGTCGTGCTGTCGCAACGCATGTCGCAGCCCTTCCCCGCGTCGCCGCTGTCGCTGTATCGCGCACTGCGCAGCATCAACCCGTCGCCTTACATGTTCTATTACGACATGGGTGATCACCATGTGGTCGGTTCCTCGCCGGAGATTTTGGTGCGACTAGAAGGTGAAACGGTCACCGTGCGTCCCATCGCCGGCACGCGCCCGCGCGGCAAGACACCGCAGAAGGATGCGGAATTAGCGGATGAATTGCTGGCCGACCCGAAAGAACTGGCCGAGCACCTGATGCTGATCGACCTCGGCCGCAATGACATCGGCCGCGTGGCGCAAAACGGCACGGTGAAACTCACCGACAAGATGGTGATCGAACGCTACTCGCACGTGATGCACATCGTGTCCAATGTCGAGGCGCAACTCAAGCAAGGCCTTACCGCGATGGACGTGCTCAAGGCCACGTTCCCGGCGGGAACGGTGAGCGGCGCGGCCAAGGTGCGCGCCATGGAGATCATCGACGAACTGGAACCGAGCAAGCGCGGCATCTACGCCGGCGCGGTCGGCTATCTCGCCTTCAACGGCGACATGGATGTCGCCATCGCGCTGCGCACCGCCGTAGTGAAGGACAAGACGCTCTACGTGCAGGCGGGCGCGGGCATCGTCGCCGACTCGGTACCGGAGAGCGAGTGGATCGAGACGCAAAACAAGGCCCGCGCCGTATTGCGTGCAGCGGAGATGGTGCTGGACGGGCTCGATGCCCCGACCCACCGCTAGGAGGAACCGACATGTTATTGATGATTGACAATTACGATTCCTTCACTTACAACCTGGTGCAGTATTTCGCCGAACTTGGCGCGGAGGTGGTGGTTTACCGCAACGACGAAATCACGGTCGAGCAGATCGAAAAAATGAATCCGCAGCACCTCGTGGTTTCGCCCGGGCCCTGCACGCCGAATGAAGCGGGCGTGTCTGTCGCTGCGATCAGCCATTTCGCCGGCAAGATTCCACTGCTTGGTGTATGCCTCGGCCACCAGAGCATCGGCCAGGCTTTCGGCGGCAAGATCATCCACGCCAAGACGCTGATGCACGGCAAGACATCGCAGATACACCACAACGGCACCAGCGTCTTCGCCGGACTGCCTGATCCGTTCACGGCAACGCGCTATCATTCGCTGGTCATCGAACGCGAATCGCTGCCGGATTCCCTGGAAATCACCGCGTGGACCGACGACGGCGAGATCATGGGCGTGCGTCACAAGACGCTGGCAGTGCACGGCGTGCAATTCCATCCCGAGTCCATCCTCACCGAGCATGGTCACGACATGCTGAAGAATTTTCTCGAAGGGAAGCGATAACCATGATTACGCCACAACAGGCACTGGTTCGACTGATCGAACAACGCGAGATCTTTTACGACGAGATGCTGTCGCTGATGCGCCAGATCATGCGCGGCGAAGTCTCCCCTTCACAGATCGCCGGCATCCTGGTCGGTTTGCGCGTCAAGAAAGAAACCATCGGCGAAATCTCCGCCGCTGCTTTTGTAATGCGCGAATTCGCCACCAAGGTTCCAGTGACGCAGCGCGACCACCTGGTGGATACCTGCGGTACCGGCGGCGATGCCGCACATACGTTCAATATTTCG
This sequence comes from uncultured Pseudomonadota bacterium, assembly GCA_963718345.1. GTDB lineage: Bacteria > Pseudomonadota > Gammaproteobacteria > Burkholderiales > Gallionellaceae > Sideroxyarcus. The sequence continues at coordinate 87,762 of CAVQZH010000007.1, forward strand.
ACTGCCAGCGCCCTGGTTGCTGCCGCAGCCGGTGCGCGCGTGGCCAAGCACGGCGGACGCTCGGTGTCCTCGACGTGCGGTTCGGCGGATGTGCTGGAAGCGCTGGGCGTCAATCTCAACCTGACGCCGGAACAAGTGGGACACAGCATCGACCAGATCGGCATCGGCTTTATGTTCGCGCCCAATTTCCACGGCGCAATGAAATATGCCGCCCCGGTGCGCAAAGAGCTGGGTGTGCGCACACTGTTCAACGTGCTGGGTCCGCTGACCAACCCTGCCGGTGCCAGCAACCAGGTGATGGGCGTGTTCCACCCCGACCTGGTCGGCATCCAGGCGCGCGTGCTGCAACGCCTGGGCAGCCACCATGTGCTGGTCGTCAACGGCAGCGACGGCCTGGATGAGATCACCATCAGCGGCCCGTCCTATGTCGCCGAACTGAAAGAAGGCCAGGTGAACGAATTCACTGTCACCCCGGAAGAGTTCGGGCTGAAGTCCGCCCCGCTGGATGACATTCGCGTCGGCACTGTCGATCAAGCCAAAGCGATGTTGCTGGGCGTGCTGGACAACCATGCCGGCACTGCGCGCGATATCGTGTTGCTGAATGCCGGCGCGGCGATTTATGTGGCCGGATTGTCTGCCACCCTGGCGAACGGCGTGAAGAAAGCCGCCGAGATGATCGCCTCCGGTGCCGCCAAAAACAAACTGCAACAGCTGATTCAGACGAGCAACGCCTGATCGCTGCATCCCGAACCCGTGGTCTCGATCCAGCATCAGTTTCCCCCCCTCGCCGGCCAGGATAGTGCCGACATCCAGCGCTGGCTGGCTGCGCTGTCCGGCGTTTTTGCACCCGATGAGATCGATGTAATCCGTCGCGCATGCGAATTCGCTGCGCCGCTCTATCATGAAAAATCGGAGATCACCGGTACGCCCCTGTTGCAGCACGCACTCGGCTCGGCTTCCATCCTGCTCGGTCTGCACATGGATCACGAGACCATCGCGGCCACTGCATTGCATGCAATACCCAACTATCTGGCCGACTGGTCGGAAGTTCTGACCGAACGCTTCGGGCGCAATATAACCGGCTTGGTTCAAGGCATTTCCAGAATGGAGCAGATACGCCAGTTCAGCGAAGTGCGCAGCCCCAGCGCCAAAGACAAGGAAGAATCGGCGCATCAGATCGAAGGTTTACGCCAAATGCTGCTGGCGATGGTGGAAGATATCCGCGTAGTGCTGATCAAACTGGCCGAACGCACGCAGACCCTGCGCAACCTCTCCGGCGCGACTCCGGAACAACAAAAACAGATCGCACAGGAAACGCAAAGTATCTTCGCACCGCTGGCCAACCGCCTTGGTGTGTGGCAAATCAAGTGGGAGCTGGAAGACCTTTCGACGCGTTATCTGGAACCTGCACTCTATAAACAGATCGCCAAACTGCTCGACGAGCGACGCGTGGACAGGGAACAGTACATCAACGATGTTCTCGCCCAATTACGGCAAAAACTGAAGGCAGCCGGCATCAAGGGTGAGGTGAGCGGGCGCCCCAAACACATCTACAGCATCATCAACAAGATGAAGCGCAAACATCTCGACTTCGACCAACTCTACGATGTGCGTGCGGTACGCGTGCTTGTGGACAACATTGAGCAGTGTTATGCGGCTCTTTCCATCGTCCATGAGCTGTGGCAACCGATCCAGAAAGAATTCGACGACTACATCGCGCGCCCCAAGCCCAATGGCTACCGTTCACTGCACACTGCCGTGTTCGGCCCGCGCGACCTTTCGGTAGAAGTGCAGATACGCACCCAGCAGATGCATCACGATTCCGAACTCGGCGTGGCTGCCCACTGGCGCTACAAAGAGAACAAGAAGTCGGAAAGCGGAGTGGACGAGAAGATCGCCTGGCTGCGCCAGATCCTGGCGTGGAAGGATGAATTGGCGGACAGCGGGGAACTGCAGGCACAGTTCAAGAACGAACTATTGCAGGATCGTGTTTATGTGCTGACGCCGCAGGGCAAGGTGATCGACCTGCCCAAAGGGGCGACACCCGTCGATTTTGCCTACGTGGTGCATACCGATCTCGGACATCGTACGCGCGGCGCGAAGATCGACGGCAGCATCGTGCCGCTCAACACCAAACTGCAAAACGGCCAGCGCGTCGAGATACTCACCACCAAACAGGGCGGCCCCAGCCGCGACTGGCTGAGTCCCAGATTGGGCTTTTTGCAAAGTCCGCGGGCTCGCGCCAAGGTACGCCACTGGTTCTGCCGAACAGAATCTCGACGACAGTGTTGCGCAGGGACGCACGCTGCTCGACCGTGAACTGCACCGCATCGGCGTGACGGATATCAACCAGGAAAAGCTCGCGCAAAAATTGCGTTACAACAAACTGGACGACCTGCTCGCAGCTTTGGGCCGCGGCGATATCACACCGCGCCGCGTCAGTCTTTCCATTGCGCAAGAGACGCCTGCTCCTGCGCCGCGCAGTACTGCTACTCAGGCGCTACCCACGCAAAGCGGCAACGTACTCATTGAAGGCGTAGGCAACCTGATGATCCGCACAGCAAAGTGCTGTCATCCGGTCAAACCGGATGCGATCGTCGGCTACGTCACACGCGACCGCGGGATCACGATCCACCGTCGTGATTGCCCGTTCATGCAGCGGGTACCCGAAGAACGCGAGGACAGGTTGCTGGATGCGCGTTGGGCACCGTAACGCTGTCAGACACTTTTATTTTTCTGCTCGATCAGCTCGGCGATGTTGACAAGATTATTTGCGGTCAGCGTCGGCTCGATTCCCCACGGATCGAAGATGGCATCGGGGGAACGCTTGATCCATGCCGCCCGCATGCCGGAAGAGATCGCCCCGATAACGTCGAATGGATTGCTGGATATCAGCCATGCATCTGCTCCCGTAGCACCAGCTCTTCTTAAGAAATGGCTATACACAGCGGGATTCGGTTTGTACGACTTCATTTCATCGACGCTCACCACACCCAGAAAGTAACCCCTGATTCCGGCGTTATCCAGCAACGATTCCACTGCCTCGGCGCTACCGTTTGAAAATGCGAACAATCTGAAGCCGGCTTTCTTGGCACGAGCCAATCCAGCTTCCACATCGTCGAATGCCGGCAACACCTTGTATACGCCCAGCAGCTCTTTCTTGTCCTTCTCGCTCAGTGTGAGCTTGAAATAGGCACTCGTGTAATCCAGCGCGTTGCCGGTACATACGGCGAAGTTTTCATAATTCTGCATCAGTCCCCGGCGAAATGAATATTCGAGCTGCTTCTCCCGCCACATTCGCGAGAATTCCGGCGCCTTGGTGGCGACGTGCTTTTCCAGTGCGGATACGACGCCGTGCGTATCGATCAACGTTCCATAGACGTCAAATGCAAGAGTAGTAGTCATATAACCCCCAACAAGGCAGAAGATAGAATCCAGACCGGTTCAATTGGACATTCCGGATATTTGCTTGCAATTATTCGCTAATAATTTATGCTGGCTCCAACTACAAATCTATCGACAGGCAAGAAATCCGAGATATCATCTTTCCAATCCACCATCGCCAATACAATAATTGCTAGCACAACGGACACAAAGGGAGAGGCAGCGCGATATTCAATACCTAATGGCTAATCGGACTGGCTGAAACGCTTCCCGGAATTTCACGGCCACAAAGAGCGCAATTGTGTGCCTTGGCCTTGTGCCGGATATGCAGCCGTTGGTTCCTGTTATATTTCAATCGCCAGAGCTGTATAGATTGCCACCAACGTTTTGAAATCCTTTTTTGCATGCTACTGATGCCTTGGGAGTAATGTCAAATGTCGCACTCTGCCTGGTTGTGTATATGTCATAACGAATAATAATAACTGGCCTCAATTCGCTCTTTTCGAGTTTTCACATTGGTTTTCAAGAATATATCGAGCGATATCATGATTACGACACGAGCAAGCGGAATTTTGCTTCATCCAACGTCGCTTCCGGGCCAATTTGGTTCAGGCGATTTTGGTGCGGGTGCATACCAATTTGTGGATTGGCTGGTCGAAGCCGGGCAAACCTACTGGCAAATGCTTCCTCTCGGCGAAGTGGATGAAGGAAATTCGCCGTACGCGAGCAACTCCGCTTTCGCCGGCAATCACCTGCTGATTGATCTGGTGGAGCTGGAAAAACAGGGCTGGCTCAATTCAAGCGAATTAGTCCCGAATCCGGAATTCAATTCTGATCGAGTGCATTTTGACTTGGTCAAACCCTATCGCATGGAGCGATTGCAACTCGCCGCGCAGCGATTTTTTTCAAACCCGGCAGCAGCGCATACTCGGACTACCTGCAATTCTGCGAGTCGGAAAAACACTGGCTCGACGATTTTGCGCTGTTCAAGGCAATAGAGCACCATGAACAGCGACGAGAGTGGGACCTGTGGCCGGAAGAACTTGTTAAGCGGGACTTGAACGCGCTCGCTGCTGCCGGACTCCGCTACAAAGACGAGGTTGAATTTTGCAAGTTCTGCCAGTGGTGTTTCTACCGGCAATGGCTTGTGTTAAAGAAATATGCAAATGACCGTGGAATTCGCATCGTTGGTGACGTGCCCATTTTCGTATCCTATCAAAGTGCCGACGTATGGGAGCATCAGGAACTGTTCGAGCTTGATGCAAACGGTCGGCCTATTGTTGTTGCCGGCGTTCCGCCCGATTATTTCAGTAAAACGGGGCAGTTGTGGGGAAATCCGTTGTACCGTTGGGAAGCACATGAACACTCGAATTACGCGTGGTGGATACAGAGGTTGACGCACGCATTTCAACTTTGCGATCTGGTCCGTATCGATCATTTTCGGGGTTTTGCAGGTTACTGGGCCACTCCCGCCGGCGCACCCAATGCCATAGGCGGAGAATGGCTGCCCGGTCCCGGAGAAAAACTGTTTGTGGCCTTCCAACAGGCCTTCGGGGAGCTTCCTATCATCGCCGAAGACCTGGGCGTGATTACACCCGATGTTATTGAGTTACGCGACAAATTCAATCTGCCCGGAATGCGTATCCTGCAATTTGCGTTTGGCGACAATGACAGCAACTATTTTTTACCCCATCACTACATCGTTAATACCGTAGCCTATACCGGCACCCACGACAATGACACCAGCCTTGGATGGTGGAACTCGGCCAGCGAACATGAGAAGAATTTTGCCCAGTTTTATTTGGACAGTGACGGGAAAGAAATAAACTGGGACATGATCAATGCACTTTCGGAATCCGCAGCAAACACGGTCATTTTCCCGTTGCAGGATGTGCTGGATCTGGGCAACGCAGATCGAATGAACTTTCCGGGTACGCCGTGGGGTAATTGGGAGTGGCGCTTCACATGGGACAGGGTACAAAGCTGGCAGACAGAAAGGTTGGGCGAATTGACAAACTCGCACAAGCGCAACCCACGAATTGCCTGATTAGCGGCGGTGAAAAATGGTGAATTTACTTTCGCTATCGGCCACACAGGCTAATCAAGGATATCCGGGGCAGAACACTTTACCTTCAATAGATTTGATACAGATCTGATAAAAAAACGTTGCAGGAATACTGCAATCTAGTTTGCAATTAGTTCGTTGATGAGCAAGTCACCAACTTCCGCCGTCCGATGGGTCTTCCGGTTTTGACTTTCAGCATAGAATAAAGGGCAGTCTTCGCAAAATGATGTATTCTGACCACTAGTTATTGCTCTTGCATACATAGAGTAACGTGGTAGAAATTCAATGCTCACAAGTCCGACTTTAAGAAGCCAGTATTTTGTAAATGAACGATAACGGGCAAAAAGATTCGAAAACAAAGGATCAAGAATTGATCTTTATGTCCCTGTTCAGGCAATTGCCGTTTCCCGTCTCCTTAGCAAGTTTCCCCAATGGTGCCTTTGTAGAAGTTAGCGATGCTTGGGTGCAATTTTTCGGCATCCCACGAAGTGATGCTGTCGGCAAGAACTCCGTAGATCTCGGATTAAAACTTAGCCCAACCTGGCACGAGACAGTTTTCGCCGAACTCCAGAAATTTCGTGTTTCTCACTGCAAAGAATTTGAATTCGCAACACAAAATGGTGTAGTTAGATACTGCGTTGCCGACATGGATCTAGTCAAGATCGGAGAGCAAGAATACATTCACACAGTCATTCAAGATATAACCGATCGGAAGCAATACGAGCAAGCCCTGATTAATAGCGAATTAAAAGCCAAAGCAATACTCGATGCATCACCAGTTCCACTTGCGATCTTTGACTCGGAAGGGAATATTAATTATCTCAACAGGTCATTTGTAAGCCTCTTTGGTTATTCTCCCGAAGAAATTCCCACTCAAAATGATTGGCTACTACGCGCCTATCCGGAAGAAGACTACCGAAAATGGGTAGTTGAACAAGGGCGAGGCAGTTATAGAGATGCTATTAGCACAGGTGAACCCTTTAAGGCGGTCGAGGTAAATATCTGCTGCAAGGACTCGTCCGTCAAGACGATCATTTTTGGGGCAGAGATTCTGCGTGTGGACAACAAACAGTCCCTGTTAGCCAGCTTCTTCGACGTAACTCAGCTCAAAACTGCGACCGACGCATTGCATAAAAGCGAGACTTTCTTGCGCCTGAGCCAGAATGTTGGCGGCATAGGCAGTTGGGAAGCCGATTTGATCAGCAACAGGCAACAATGGTCTGACAATTGCATTGCATTGCTGGATTTTCCTCAGATAGACAACCCAACCTGGGAGGATTTTCTGGCGCTGGTTCATCCGGATGACCGTCAACTTGTGGTTGATGCCACGCAAGCCCACCTTGATCATGGAACAGAATATGACGTTGAGTTCCGCGCGATTAATAGCTCGGATGAGATTCGCTGGATGCGATCGAGAGGGCAAGCTGAGCGTGATGAGAATGGCAAGCCAATAATAATGCGTGGCATTACTCAAGATGTTACACAGCAGCGCAAGGCGCGCGAGGATTTACGACTAAGTGAAGACCGATATCGAAAAGCGTTCGAAACCAGCATAGATGCGATTAACATCAACCGCATGAGCGACGGTATGTATATCCACGTCAATCAGGCGTTCGTCGACATACTTGGATATCAACGCAATGAGCTCATCGGCCACTCGTCTCTGGAGTTAAATATATGGGCTGAGCCAAGTGATCGGACTCGGCTGATTGAGTCTTTACAGCAACATTCTATATGCCGAAATCTTGAAGCCCGTTTCAGATGTAAAAGCGGTCAAATTATATGGGGCCTGATGTCGGCCTCTATAATTGACATCGATGGTGTTGAATGCATTCTCTCAACAACGCGCGACATCACGGAACTAAAGCGAAATGAAGAGGCCGTGCAGTCAGTCAAGGTAAAACTGGAGGCCGCTTTGGCTAACATGACTGACGCGGTATATATATCCGATTCGGACGGTAATTTTATCGATTTCAACGTTGCCTTCGCGACGTTCCACAAGTTTAAAAACAAAGACGAATGTCCCAAGGCTCTTGCTGAGTTTCCTAAGTTAATTGATGTGTACTGCAACGGCGAATTCGTACCATTAGAAGATAGGCCCGTTGCCCGCGCACTAAGAGGCGAGTCGTCGATAGGCGCTGAATATACTTTGAAACGACACGATACCGGAGAAACGTGGGATGGAAACTACACCTATGCACCGATTCGCGACAATAACGGCGAAATCGTTGGTTCTGTGGTTACAGCGCGTGATGTCACCGCGCTCAAGAAGGCTGAATCTGAACTGCGCATCTCTGCTATTGCCTTTGAAACACAAGAAGGCGTGCTGATCACCGATGCGCAGTCAATGATCCTGCGCGTCAATACCGCCTTTACCAGGATCACGGGCTACAGTGCGGACGAGGTCGTCGGCAAGACTCCTCGCATACTCAGTTCCGGCCGGCAGGATGCAGCCTTTTATGAAGACATGTGGGAGAGCATCACTCGCTTGGGTTCCTGGGAAGGCGAGATATGGAACAAACGCAAGAACAATGAAGTCTATCCAGAACATTTGCGCATCACTGCTGTGAAAAACCATGAAGGCATCGTAAAGAATTACGTTGCCACACTCACTGACATTACCATGAGCCGGGATGCGGCTGAAGAAATACAACACCTGGCGTTTTATGACACTCTGACCGGCCTACCAAACCGACGCCTACTGTTGGATCGGCTCAAGCTTGCACTGGCATCCAGTGCACGTACGGGCAAGGAAGGTGCGCTGCTGTTTCTTGACTTGGATAACTTCAAGATTCTTAACGACACCCTTGGGCATGACATCGGCGATTTGCTCCTGAAGCAGGTTGCGCGACGCATTGAATCAAGTGTGCGCGAAGGCGATACAGTAGCGCGACTGGGTGGAGATGAATTTGTGGTGATGCTGGAAGGATTGAGCGATCAAACGCAGGAGGCTGCCGCGCAGACTGAATCCGTCGGCTCTAAAATCCTCGCTGTGCTCAACCACCCCTATGAACTTGCCTCACATGAATACAAGTGCACAGCCAGCATCGGCGTGACTCTGTTCAGAAGTCACGATACCGTGTTGGACGAACTTTTCAAGCAGGCCGACATCGCCATGTATCAGGCCAAGAAAGCTGGGCGCAATGCGCTGCGATTCTACGATCCGGAAATGCAGTCCGTTATCAATGCCCGCGTTACTCTCGAGAACGACCTGCACAAAGCCATTGAACAGCAGCAATTCCAGTTGTATTACCAGGTACAGGTAGACAGTTCACGCCTCCCTTTGGGCGCTGAAGCCTTGATTCGCTGGCTGCACCCTGAGCAGGGAATCGTGTCTCCTGCAAATTTTATTCCCTTGGCGGAAGAAACGGGGTTGATAATTCCAATCGGACTGTGGGTGCTGGATACTGCCTGCGCACAACTCAAAGCATGGCAGCTCAATACACTTACGCAAGACTTGACCCTTTCCGTCAACGTGAGCGCAAAGCAATTTCATGAGCCCACGTTCGTGGCTGAAGTTCAGGATGCCATAAAACGCCATTCCATCGATCCTACGATGCTCAAGTTGGAGCCCACCGAAAGTATCCTGTTGGAAAATATCGACGAAGCGGTCGCGACGATGAATGCTCTGAAAGCGTTTGGTGTCCGTTTCGCATTGGATGACTTTGGAACCGGCTTCTCCTCGCTGCAGTACCTCAAAAAATTACCCTTGAACCAGCTAAAGATAGACCAGTCTTTCGTCAGGGATCTGGTACTCGATGCCAACGATCAGGCAATCGTACGCACTATCATCGCTATGGCTCAGAGTCTGAACTTGGAAGTCATCGCCGAAGGCGTAGAAACCGAGCAACAACAGCTCCTGCTCCAGGGCAATGGCTGCAACCACTATCAGGGCTACCTGTTCGGCAAACCGGTACCGATTGAGGAGTTTGAGGCTGATTTAGCAAGGTTGACTGTCCGCTTGCCGGACAGGTGAATGACCGAAATGGATTGGCTTCTGCCGGTTATTCTATTGAATAACTCCACGTTCGTTTACCCAATTGCTGAATTTCATTCGGAGCCGGAATGGAAAAAGTCGCCGTGCAAATGACAAGAGGCGGTTTTCACCGCCTCTGTTGCAAAACTTTTCTTCGAATTCAGCAATTATGCAAAGGAAACTATCCCGGCCACGGTTGCGATTGCAGTAGCCGCGGCGGCCAGCCAACCCAGAACCATCGTGAATGTCACGTCTTCCTTCTTGGTATTGTTGCTGTCTTTGTATGTCATTTTAAATCTCCTTTTTTGTCACAGTTGAAATATGACTCCACGTGTTAGTCGCACAACGTGTTGTGGCACTATGACAGGGATTTATTAACTTTATCCTACCGCTCATCCTCTTTGGCATTGCCGCTTGTCTTGCTTATCCAGGATGCTCTGATTTTCTTTCATCTTCCTGCGATTTACGGCCAATATCGGTTTCATGTTTGATGTGTACAGTTAGCAATTTCGTCACGATCGGCGCGAAGTATTCTGTTGATTCCGAGATTGATTGATTTTTTGCGCTGGAATTGGGGATTTCGAGTCACGAATTGGCGCGCTTTCGCCGTAGAAGCAGAGCTCTATTCCACCCACTTCAAACACAGCTCATGCATCATGTGCTCTTCGTCCGCGGCGACGATGCATATCGGTTTTGAACCGGCGATTTCGATCCGTGTCGCGTTGGCTTCGTTCGCGACAAGATTTAGCCGCAGGCCCATGAATCCCAGCGTCTGGCATATCGCTGCGCGTACGGTCGAGGCGTTCTCACCAATACCGCCGGAAAAAACCAGCGCATCTATACCTCCCGCCTTGGCAGCAAGGCTGCCTATTGCCGCGCTGACCTGCCGGCAGAAATATTCGACAGCAAATGATGCGGATGCACTCTTGCTGTTGAGCAGATCGCTCATTTCACTGCTCTCGCCGTCGGACAGGGCCAACAATCCCATCTTATGAAACACGATGTCGCGTAGTGCTACGGGATCGTGCCGCTGCGCCAACTCCAGCATCACACCAGGGTCCATATCGCCGCTGCGCGTTCCCATCGCGATGCCGCCGGCCGGGGTGTAGCCCATGGTGGTGTCCTGCGAACGCAGCTCGCGCATCAGGCACAGGCTGGCACCGCTCCCCAAATGGGCGACGATGACATTTCCGTACGCTGGCTCGCCGAGCAAGCTCGGCAACACCGAAGCGACATGCGCGTAATTCAGGCCATGAAATCCGTAACGGCGCAAACCATATGCAGCGGGAATAGGCAGCCGCCTGGCAAGTTCCGGCATGGTGGTGTGGAAGGCAGTATCGAAACAGGCAATTTGCGTCGCATCAAATCGCTCGCTGCACAATTGCAACCCCAGCAGATTTCCCGGCAAATGCAGGGGGGCCAGATTCACGATGCTCTCTTAGTCGCTCCAGCTCTGCATCATCCACCACGCGCGCCGCATCGGCGATATCGCCGCCGTGCACGAAGCGGTGACCGACGATATCGGGCGTTTGCCCGGCGAGATCGCGCAGCAGCTGATCGAACCCTGATGCCGGATCGCGCAGATGCCCATAGCGAAAATCGCGGCGGGACCCATCTGCGCCGAACAGGCTGGCCTTGACTGAGGAAGAGCCGCTGTTGATGGTGAGTATGGTTGGCATGCTAAATCCCTGTGAAGGGAGAAGAGGAAGGGGAAGGGTAAAACCTCCGCGTTCTTACCCTTGAGCGACGAAGGAGCGGTCCCTTCTCCCTTTACTCTTCCCGGTTTCAAAACGGCCACGTCCAGCCATCTGCTGATGGCAGGTCGACGCCGTTTTCATAGGCGTAGTTGCTGCATTCGATCTGCTGGTTCAGCATCTTTTCCTTCACGTGCGCTCCCGCCACATGCAGCGCGGGAAGCCGGTCGATGATGTCGATCACCAGGCTGAAACGGTCGATCTGATTTCTGATCGCCAATTCCAGCGGTGTGTTGATGCTGCCCTTTTCCTTGTAGCCGCGCACGTGGAAATTCTTGTGGTTGGTCCGGCGGTAGGCCAGGCGATGGATCAGCCAGGGGTAACCGTGGAAATTGAACATCACCAGTTTGTCCAGCGTGAACAGGCTGTCGAAATCGCGGTCGCTCATGCCGTGCGGGTGTTCGCTGGCAGGCGTGAGCTTGTACAGATCGACCACGTTGATGAAGCGTATCTTGAGAGCGGGGAAATGCTCGCGCAGCAGCACGACTGCGGCCAGTGCTTCCTTGGTGGGAACGTCGCCCGCAGTCGCCATCACCACATCCGGTTCTGCATCCTGGTCGTTGCTGGCCCAGTCCCAGATGCCGATGCCTTTGGTGCAATGCTCGACGGCGGCATTCATGTCCAGAAACTGCAAGTGCTTCTGTTTGTCGCACACGATGACGTTGATGTAGTTGGTGCTCTTCAGGCAATGATCGGCAACGGACAGCAGGCAGTTCACATCGGGCGGCAGATAGATGCGCGTCACGTCCGGGCTCTTGTTCACCACCAGATCGAGGAAGCCCGGGTCCTGGTGCGTGAAGCCGTTGTGGTCCTGCCGCCACACTGTAGAGGTGATGAGCAGGTTCAGCGACGACACCGGCGCGCGCCACGGCACGGCCTTGGACATGGCCAGCCACTTGGCATGCTGATTGAACATCGAATCGATGACATGCACGAAGGCTTCATAGGTCGAGAAGAAGCCGTGGCGCCCGGTGAGCAGATAACCTTCGAGCCAGCCTTCCAGCGTGTGCTCGGAAAGCATTTCCATCACGCGACCATCCGGCGACAGCTCGCCGCCACCTGCATCTTCCGGCAGATAGCCGGCCAGCCAGGTTTTCTTGCTCACCGCATAGATGTCGTCCAGCTTGTTCGAGCTGTTCTCGTCCGGGCCGAACACGCGGAAGTTGTGCATGTTGTCGCGCATGATGTCGCGCAGGAACTTGCCCAGCGGGCGTGTGTTTTCGGCGGTGATGGTGCCGGGCTTGGTCACGGCAATTGCGTAATCCTTGCAGTCCGGCATGAGCAAAGCCTTGCGCAGCAGTCCGCCGTTGGCATGACGATTCGCGCTCATGCGGCGCGTGCCTTTGGGAGCCAGCGCTTTCAACTCCGGCAAAAGCGTGCCGTTCTCGTCAAACAGCTCGGAGGTTTCGTAGCTCTTCAGCCACTCTTCCAGCTTGGCGAAATGCTCCGGTGTTTTCATGTCGCCGATCGGAACCTGGTGCGCGCGCCAGAACCCTTCCACTTTCTTGCCATCCACTTCTTTCGGGCCGGTCCAGCCCTTGGGCGAACGCAGCACGATCATCGGCCAGCGCGGACGATCCGGTTTGCCGCTACTGCGTGCATCCTGCTGGATGCGACGGATTTCCAGCACGCATTGCTCCATGGTCGCAGCCATCGCCTGGTGCATGGAGGCCGGATCGCTGCCCTCCACGAAATACGGCGTCCAGCCGTAGCCTTTGAACAGGCTCTCCAGTTCTTCGTGCGAAATGCGCGACGAGGATGGTCGGGTTGTTGATCTTGTAGCCGTTGAGATGCAGGATGGGCAGCACCGCGCCGTCGCGGATCGGATTCAGGAATTTGTTGGAATGCCACGACGTCGCCAGCGGTGCAGTTTCCGATTCGCCATCGCCCACCATCACCGTCACGATCAGATCGGGATTGTCATAGGCCGCGCCGAATGCATGCGACACGCTGTAGCCAAGCTCGCCGCCTTCGTGGATCGAGCCCGGCGTCTCCGGCGTGCAATGGCTGCCGATGCCGCCCGGAAACGAGAATTCCTTGAAGAACTGGCGCATGCCTTCTTCGTTCTCGCTCTTGTTCGGATACACCTCGCTGTAGGTTCCTTCCAGGTACACCGGACCCAGCACGCCGGGCGCGCCGTGTCCCGGCCCGGCCATGAAGATCGCGTTGAGATCGTATTTGTTGATCAGGCGGTTCATGTGGATGTAGGCAAACGCCAGGCCCGGGACTGGAGCCCCAGTGGCCGAGCAGGCGCTTCTTGATGTGTTCAGGCTTGAGCGGCTGTTTGAGCAGCGGGTTGTCGCGCAGATAGATCATGCCTGCGGCGAGGTAGTTGCAGGCACGCCAATAGGCATGGATGCGTTTGGCTTCGTCCGGCGACAACGGTGTCGATGCAATGTTCATTCTGTAATCCTCCAAAAGAATGGGTAGAAGGATGAAGCAACCACGTTGCGTTCAGGTTAATCGCGTGACTGAATTGCCAGGGCGATTCGCACCTTTCAATCGTGCATGTGAAATCCAAGTGCATGCCGCACCGTCGGATACTGAAGCCTTACCAGCAACTCCCGCTTCATTCGATCGTTCGTCAGCCGCCGCGATTCGTTCATGAACGACAGCAGCGATTCCGGCAATGTTCGTTGCGCGTCGGCGCGGGAAATACGCGGCGGGCGCGGCAATTGGTATGCATCGGCCACGGCGTCAAAGTAATCACCCATCTTCATCTCGCCGTCGTCGCTGGCGTGATACACGCGGTTGCTCTGGGCGCGACGCAGCGCTGAGACGACAATGCGCGCAAGGTCGCTGGCGTGAATATGGTTGGTGTAGCTGTCTTCATCTGCGCGGATGGCCGGCATGCCGGCTTGCAGGCGCTCCCGCGGCAACCGGTCCTCCGCATAGATTCCCGGAACCCGCAGGATGCTGGCCTTGACGCCATTCTCCCGCGCCCAAGCGCGAATCTGCGTTTCTGCATCCACCCGGCGTTGTGCGCGAGCGGATTGCGGATGCAACGTGTGCGTTTCGTTCACCCACGCACCCACCGCAATCGCCGTATACACCGCTGGAGCTGATGTAGATGAACTGCCTGGGCAAAGTACCGCGCGACAGGGCGGCAAGCAGATGCCGTGTGCGCACATCCTTGGTGCCCGCATTCGGCGGCGGCGCGAAATGCAGCACAATATCCGCCAGCCCTGCGATGCGCGACAAGCCTTTGCGATTATCCAGATCGCCCGCAAGCGGAACGACACCCAAGGCGCGCAGGCTGTCGCATTGCGTATGATTCCTTGTCAGTGCATAGGTGCGATATCGCTTGCCGATTAGCGGGATGGTGCGCCGCGCGATGTCGCCACAACCGATGATGAGCAGTCGTTCCATAGGGTAATTATGCGTTAAAATCGCGGCCTTTATTCAACCGGACGTATCCATGAGTTTTAAGACCACCATTCTGCCAAGTAACCACACTTTCCCCGTTGGCAAAGACGAAACCGTACTGGAAGCCGCTTTGGAACATGGTGTTACGCTGCCTTACAGTTGCCGCAATGGCGCATGCGGCGTATGCAAAGGCAAGATTCTTGAAGGCTCGGTGGATTACGGCAAAGCCCAGGCCTTCGTGCTGAGCGAGGAAGAAAAGGCCGCCGGCTTCGCACTGTTCTGTTGCGCCAAGCCGCTCACCGATCTGGTGGTGGAAAGCCACGAAGTGACGAGCGATCAGGAAATTACGGTAAAGACGCTGCCCTGCCGCGTGGAGAAGATGGTAAAGCTGACCAACGAAGTAATGGCGCTGTATCTGAAGCTGCCCACCAACGAGCGTCTGCAATTCCTCTCCGGACAATATATCGATATCCTGCAAAAGGAAGGCAAGCCGCGCAGTTTTTCGCTGGCAAACGCACCGCATGCCGACGAATTGCTCGAATTGCATGTACGCAATATCGCGGGTGGCGAATTCACCAATCACGTGTTCAACGGCATGAAGCCGCGCGATATCCTGCGTATCAAGGGCCCCCTCGGCAACTTCTTCCTGCACGAGGATTCTCCCAAGCCGATCGTGTTTGTCGCCAGCGGCACCGGCTTTGCTCCGGTAAAGGCGATCATCGAACACGCGCTGCATATCGGTTTCAAACGCGAGATGCACTTCTATTGGGGAGTACGCAGACAATCCGATTTCTACATGCTGGACAAGGCGCATGACTGGGAAGCGCAGGGCATCAAATTCACGCCGGTCGTTTCCGAGGAACAGTGGGCCTGGCCGCATGGGCTTCGTGCATCAGGCCGTGCTGGACGACTTCAAGGATCTGTCGGGCTACGCGGTATACGCCTGCGGCGCTCCCGTCGTGGTGGAAGCTGCACACCGTGAATTCACTACGCAGCGCGGCCTGACCAATGACTCTTTCTACTCCGACGTATTTACTTACGTACCCAAGACCGAAGCAAAAATTTCCTAGCATTTCGTCGTTGAGGACAACCCCGGCTTGCTGTTCTCAACGGATTTGCGTCATTACGCCCAAGCGGGGTTGTGATTTAGCTCCGGTCCCAGCTTCCGTTTCAGTGCCGAATCAACGGTAATCCCAATGAATGAGATTGGGCTGAACCAGCTTGATACGCGATTCATCCCGAATCAGCATATCCATCTCATGCGGCCCCGGATCGTGGGCCACGATCAGCAAGTAGGTCTCTTCGCCCAGATCGTGGACGTACTTGATACCGAAGCGTCTGAAATATTCGTAAATGATGGCCTCATCTACATTCGGCGCCAGCGTAACGAGATATTCGTCGGGCACACGGGGCTGTCTGTTCGGCCTGTTCCATGTACTGTTTATTTACCGCCGACGCAGAGATTGAATGTGTTGAAGCACAAGCCGAAAGCAAATTCATCATTGCGACCATCATACCCAGCGACAAGATGTGCTTGCCTCGTTCCATCAGAGTCTCCTTTAGCGGACGCAACTTGCTGATCGATTTCCGAACGATAGTTGTGCGCGCATTTTTCAATGCTTGAACTCTAACAGTGCGACTCGGCTTGAACCATATGCCAAAAGATATAGAACTGTTTCTATATCTTTGGGGGACTGATAACTAGGTTAGCTATAGGGCTAAAGACGACTACGTGGCTTTCTGAAAATAGACCAGCGCTTCTTCATGCTTGCCCATCTTCTCTGCCAGTTGGCCAAGTGCCGCATACGCGCCACGGCTGGATTCAAGGCTCAGACTGGCGTCAAGATAGCTTTGGGCTTTCCCCCATAATTGCTGGTGCGTGCAGAGTTTGCCCAGCGCAAGCAACAGTCCGGCATCGTCGGTATGTTGTTTCAGCCAGCGTTCTGCCTGCTCGATCTGCGCAATGTTGTTGTCGTTGCGACATTCGCCAAACAGTGCGACCAGTTCGCTGTCCCATTGCGCGTTGAGGCTGTCGCTCAGCAATTGTTGCGCGCTCTTGCAATCGCCCAGCTTGTTGAACGCTTGAGCGGCGGCGGCGGCAATCTTGGCGCGTTGCCTGAATTCGGCGGGTATCGACTTCCATAATGCACGCAGACTGGCGATGTCTGTCGACTGGCTGCGCAGCTTTTCCAGCCAGGCTTGCTGGCGCATTTGCGCGGCGACGACTTTGTCGATTGCTTTGCGTTTTTCCAGTTGCGACATGACTTCCAGCACCGCATCCCAGTTGCGCGCCTGCTGCTGAGCCTTGAGCTCCAGACCAAGCGCCCCGATATGCTTGTGCATGCCCGTGTCGTTCAATTCCTTGAGGGAACTGAGCGCCGACTGCGGCTGTTTCTGGTCGAGCATGAACTCGGTCTTGGCGATCAGGCGCATGGTGGATTCGCCTACCGTCTTGCCTTCGCCCGCGGCGAGATAAGCATCGCGCCGATCGAACTCGCGCAATTCATGGGCGGACCGGGCCGCGACGATCGAATTGAGTCCCGACTTCTCGCCCAACTCTATTGCCCGCACTGCCGCTTTTTCCGCCGCCGAAAAACGCCCTTCGAAATATGCCTTGAGCGCCTCCATCATCGCCGCGCGACCTTTGCTGGCTACGCGCTCTTCGCGAAATTGGCGCACAAAGCCCGGCAGTTGCAGCGTTGCCACGGACAAGCGCACCAGCAGATAACCCAGCACAAAAACGGCCAGCAGGGCAAACACGAACAGCGTGAGCGAAATCTCGAGCTTGTAGGGCGGGTAGACTATTTGTACATAACCGGGATTGCGCGCGGCCAGCATCACCGCAACTGCAGCGGCAAATAATCCCAGCAGCCACAGCAGACTTTTCATCTTGCGCTCCGATCATGCGAGACGCGATAGTTGCGCACTGCTTCCAGGCTGCCGCTGATGTCCGGCATGTCGATGACGATGTTGGATGCGGCAAGTTTCTGCAAAGTACCCAACGCCTGCGCGCTTGCGCCGGATTTGGCATCGAAGTAGCGCTTGAGCCATTCCTGCGATGTTTTCAGGTCGCGCCGGAAGCTCACTTCATCGTGCGTCACCAACGCCATGCGGGCCGAAAGCAAACGCAGTTTCAGGTTTTCGCGCAGGAAGAATGTCTGCGTCGGCGACAACAGCGGCATCTCCTCGCGCTGCGTATTCTCGATGCGCACCAGGCCCCTCACCTCCAGCCACACTTCTTGCCAGAAGCGTTTCCATGCCCCCGCTGCAGGATCGGGTGTTACATGGCTGTTGCTGGGCCTGGATGCGCGCATCCTGAGCCAGCGGCAAGCCGTCGACCGCGGCGATCACGCTATCCAGACGCTGGTTGATGCCCGGGACATCCACATTGGGCAATGCGCGCAACTTGTCGATATCCTGCGCGATACGTTTCTTCAACACCGCGAATGCGGGTCGCTGCAAACGGCTTTCGGCCTGCTGCATCGCAATCAGGGCCGCCTTTACATTGGAAGAAAGTTGCAACTGCTGTCCGGCGATCAGCAGCATCTGCTCCACTTCCGCCAATGCGGTCTGATCGCGGCTGCTCGACATCTCCTGATACAAAGCTTCAAGCGCGGTGCGTTGATTCTGGGTCTCGGCATATTTGCTTTCCAGCAGGCTGAGCTTGCCGCCCAGTTCGCGCACGAGTTCCTGGTTCTGCGTCACCAGCAACAGGTTGGTCTTGTTTGCCGCCTCCACTTCGGACAGGCGGCGGGCAACTTCCTGTTGCGTCTGGTTCAGTTGCGTATGGGCGTCCAGCCACTGCCAGACGAAGATTCCCACCAGCACCACCAATGTGAGCTGGGTCAGTGTCACGCGCGCCAGCAGATCGCCGATGTGATTGCCGTAGCGCGGGCGCGGCGGGTTTGCAGGTGCAGTCGTTTCGGTTGAAGTGCCGGGTTTGTCGGCGGATGCCGGCTGTTGTACTGGTTCGCTCATAGCGTCAATTCCGTTTGGTGTGTGCCCATGCTATCAAACCCGACATCAGTCCGTCATCTCCGGATTCGGTAACCATTACGTGCTGCCAGCCTTGTTGCCGTGCCGCGTGGGCGATGCGATCGTGCGGGACGAATAGCGGTACGGCTGCAAGCCTTGTTCTGCCTGCTTCTTCGAGCATCTCCCACAGATAATTGAGCGCTTCGCTGCTGGTCACCGTGATCGCATTTGGCGTCGCCGCCAGCAACTCACCAACTTCCACGTCCGGCTTGCTGCGCAGATAGCAGGTGACGTATTCCACGTTCGCGCCGCGTGCCTTGAGCGTATCGCCGAGCAATTCGCGTCCACCGTCGCCGCGCAGGATCATGACTTGTTTTCCGGCAACGTCCTGCAATTCCGCCAATGCCAGCAAGCCTTCGCTGTCGAAGCGTTCGGTCGGCGCAATGATCGTGCTCAATGCCCATTTCACGCAACGCCTTGGCACTTCCCTGTCCGACGCTGGCGATCTTTAGCGCGGCCGGCAATGGGCCCGCTGCGCGCATCGCGGTCAGTCCATAACGCACGGCATTGGGGCTGATGAAGATGGCCAGATCGGCCTTTTTCAGGCGGGACAACTGTTCGCGCAAGGCCTGATTGTCGCTTACCGCTTCGATTTCAAGCAAAGGGAACAACAGCGCCTTGCCGCCCGCGTCCTCGATGCGCCCGGCCAGCCCGGCCGCTTGTGCACGCGGTCGTGTAACAACGATATTGAGTCCTGTCAGCGGCCGGTCAGCCATTCAGTGCGGCGAGGATTTCGCCTGCGCCTTGCTTCAGCAAGTCCTGTGCGACGAGATCGCCCAGCTTCTCCGGTTGCGCAATGTCGCCCATGTGCTCGGCCCGCAGCAGGCGCGTGCCGTCCGGCGTGGCCACGAAGCCGCGCATGCGCAGCTTGCCGTTCTGCACTTCGGCAAAACCGCCCAACGGTACCTGGCAGCTGCCCGCCAGTGCGCGGCTCATCGCACGTTCTGCCAATACGCAGGCAGCGGTGTCGGCATGATGCAACGGCGCCAGCACGGCTTTCAGGTCGGCGCGGTCGGCGCGCGTCTCGATACCCAAGGCGCCTTGGCCCACGGCAGGAAGACTGTCCTCGCTCGAAATTACGGCACGGATACGGTCGCCCAAACCCAGCCGTTTCAATCCGGCGGCAGCAAGGATAATGGCGGCGTATTGGCCTTCGTCCAGCTTGCGCAAACGGGTCTGCACGTTGCCGCGCAACGGTTCAATCTTCAAATGTGGAAAGCGTGCACGCAACTGGCTTTCGCGGCGCAGGCTGGATGTTCCCACCACGCTGCCAGCGGGCAACGCGGCCAGATTGTCGAATTTGTTGGATACGAAAGCGTCGCGCGGGTCTTCGCGTTCCCCGATGCAGGCCAGCGCAAAGCCATCCGGCAAGTTCATCGGCACATCCTTCAGCGAGTGCACGGCGATATCCGCGCTACCGTTCTCCAGCGCGGTCTCCAGTTCTTTCACAAACAAGCCCTTACCGCCGATCTTGGACAAGGTCACGTCCAGTATCTGGTCGCCTTGTGTCGTCATGCCCAGGATGCTGACGGAAGTTTGTGGGTATAATGCCCGCAACCTGTCGCGTATATGTTCCGCTTGCCACATAGCCAATGCGCTTTCGCGCGAAGCGATTACCAGACGGGTTGGAGGAATAAAAGAAGCCTGACTCATTCGGGTTTTCCTATAATTTTGTGACCATTATATGCGGTCTATGCGCGGCGCATTCTATCAGGTGCGCCGCGCTTTTGCGCCGACGACACACTTTAGAAAATAATGAACCTGATCTCCGCTCCAGCCGATATCTCCAGCAAAGACCTGCCTTTACGCGACGATGTGCGCCTGTTGGGCCGCATCCTTGGCGACACATTGCGCGAACAGGAAGGCGAAGAAACCTTCCAGTTGGTCGAGAATGTGCGCCGCGCCGCAGTGCGCTTCCGCAAAACGCAGGATGAGCGCGACGGCGAGACCCTGGAACAGATGCTGGATGCGCTTTCTCCCAGCGATACGCTGGCCGTGGTGCGGGCTTTCAGCTATTTCTCGCAGCTTTCCAACATTGCCGAAGACCTGCATCACAACCGTCGCCATCGCGCTCACCTCAAGGCAGGCAGCGCCCCCAAGGACGGCACGCTGCAATTGGCGCTGGATCGTCTTCAGGAAAAGAAGATCGACAACAAGACGCTGCAAGCTTTCCTGGACAATGCGCTGGTGTCGCCGGTACTGACGGCCCACCCGACCGAAGTTCAGCGCAAGAGTATTCTCGATTGCCAGCTCATCATCTCCAGTCTGCTTTCCAACCGCGACCGCGTGGACATGACCCCGGACGATCTCGCCGAGAACGAGGAAGCCCTGCATCGCTTCGTGCTGATCCTGTGGCAAACGCGCATGCTGCGCACCGCCAAACTGAACGTGCGCGACGAAATCCGCAACGGTCTCGAATACTACCGTTACACCTTCCTGTCCGAGATTCCCAAGCTGTATGCGAATCTGGAAAAACAGCTGGAAGACCGCTTCGACAAGGACATCAAAGTGCCTCCGCTATTGCGCGTCGGCAGCTGGATTGGCGGCGACCGCGACGGCAATCCATTTGTGACCCATGACGTGATGTTGGATGCGGTGCAGGAGCATTCTGCGCTGGCCTTCGAATACTATCTGAAGGAGACGCACCTGCTCGGTACGCGGCTGAGCCTGACCGATCGCCTGGTCGATGTCACTCCCGAAATGCGCAAATTGTCGGATGCCTCGCCGGACAAGGCCTCTGCCCGCGCGGACGAACCTTACCGCCGCGCATTGATCCTGATCTATTCGCGCCTGTTCGCAACTGCCGTGCAGCTCGGGCATGACCTGTCGCAACTTCTGCCGATCGACAAAAATGCCGCGCCCTATGCGACGTCGCAGGAATTCATTGCCGACCTCGATGTGATGATTGATTCGCTGTTCAAGCATAGGGCGGTTTATCTCGCCCGTGGCCGGCTTGCCAACTTGCGCCGTGCCGCCGAATTGTTCGGGTTCTACCTCGCCCCGCTGGACATGCGCCAGCACAGCGCGATCCTTGAAGAGACTGTGGCGGAGCTGTTTTCGCACAGTTCGGGCAAGGCCGGTTACGCCGAACTCGACGAAGCAGCGAAGCGCAAGGTTTTGCTGGATGCGCTGCAGGCCAACAAGATTTTGCTGACCGACATCGAACGCTATTCGGAAATTCCGCAGAGCGAACTGCGCATCATGCAGGCCGCGGCTTCGATCCATAAGCGCTTCGGACACGGCGCACTGCCCAACCACATCATTTCCAAAGCCGACGCGGTGAGCGACATGCTCGAAGTCGCATTGATGCTGCAACAGGTGGGCTTGCTCGAGGGCAGCAACACGTTGCACCTCAACATCATCCCGCTGTTCGAAACCATCGAAGACCTGCGCGGCGGCGCGGCCATCATGGACGATCTTTTTTCCATCCCCTGGTACCGCCAGCTGCTGGCGAGCCGCAAGGACACGCAGGAAGTGATGCTGGGCTATTCCGACAGCAACAAGGACGGCGGCTATCTCACCGCCAACTGGGAACTGTACAAAGCCGAAGTCGAGCTGGTGAAGGTGTTCGACAAGCACGGCATCGAACTGCGCCTGTTCCATGGTCGCGGCGGCACCGTGGGTCGCGGCGGCGGCCCCAGCTACGACGCCATCCTGGCGCAACCGCCGGGCAGCGTGAACGGCCAGATCCGCATCACCGAACAGGGCGAAGTGATTGCCAGCAAATATTCCAACCCGGAAATCGGCCGCCGCAATCTGGAGACATTGATCGCCGCGACGATAGAGGCCACGTTGCTGCATCACCATGGCGCGGACAGCACCATGCCCGAATTCCACCGCATCATGGAAGCGCTGAGCCTCGATGCTTTTGTAGCCTATCGCAAGCTCGTGTATGAAACGCCCGGCTTTACCGATTACTTCTTCACGGCCACGCCGATACGCGAAATCGCGGAGCTCAACATCGGCAGCCGCCCTTCTTCGCGCAAGGCTTCCGACCGCATCGAAGACCTGCGCGCCATTCCCTGGGTATTCAGCTGGGGCTTGAGTCGCGTGATGTTGCCGGGCTGGTTTGGTTTCGGCAGCGCAGTAAAGCAATTCATCGAGCGCGAAGGCGATGCCGGACTCAAGCAACTGCAGGCGATGAATCAGAACTGGGCGTTCTTCCGCGGCATGCTGTCGAACATGGACATGGTGCTATCCAAGAGCGACATGGGCATCGCCTGGCGCTATGCCGAACTGGTACAGGACGTCGAACTGCGCGACCGCATTTACGGTGCGATCAATAGCGAATGGGAAACCACCATCGAGATGCTGTTCGCCGTGACGGGCACCAAGACCCTGCTGCAGGACAACCCCGCCTTCGCCCGCAGCCTGCTGACCCGCACGCCTTATATCGACCCGCTCAACCACTTGCAGGTGGCCCTGCTGCATCGTCACCGCGCCGGGCGACACGGACGAGAAAGTGAAACGCGCTATCCATATTTCCATCAACGGCATCGCAACCGGGTTGCGCAATAGCGGTTAAGTTCAAGCCTGTACTGCTGATCTAAAACAAAAGGGGATACCGAAGTATCCCCTTTTACTTTATTGCCAGACTTATTGTGGCTTGGTCATCCGCTGCACGCCTAAGCCTGCGGCGGATGGCAAAGAAGCAATTAGAACAAGACGTACATGTTGATGCAGTTACGGTGCTGCCTGCATTTTGAGCATTGGTCAGAGTACCTACGCCGAAGGCAGATCCCAGTACGTACCGCTCTGGTTGACATACGACAGACGAGCCAGCATGTTTTGCGCGACCTTGTAGGTTGCTGTCAGGTAGTAGGCATTGTCCGTTGCGTTGGAACCAGCCGCATCTGCAACACCGGCTTTACCGCGACGGATCGCTGCACCAATCGTAGCCACTTCCGGAATGATGCCGATTTCTGCATCAACGTTGAATGAGCTGCGGGTCATATTCCCTGCGTTGAACTGCATTTGCCACAGACTGCACCTGTAGGTGTCAGCATCGGGCTTTTGCATAGCTGAAATAGAAGCCGGTTGGCATTTCGCCCAACGTCCCTTGCATCTGGCCATCAATCGCCCATGCTTTGCTGATTTGCATAACCTGCGTCAGCACCGGCGCCAACACCACCATTATTCAGCGACTGAACCGCTCCAGCTTTGCAAGCCGACAGCCGAATCCCAGCCGGCCATATCAAATGGTATGCTACCGCGTGCAGTACGTAGAACCCAGAGCTTGCGGATTGCGCACCTGCCAGACCGGTCATGTTGTACTTGGTCACGTTGATGAAACCCATATCGCTGTTCACCACACCAGCAACACCGTCTGCCGCAGTCGCGGTATTGATGTATTGTTGCGCAGAGATCGCAGCGGCGAATTCGCCCCAGCCGCGGAGGCATTGCCCACGGTGTTGCTGATCATGTGGATGGCGTTTGCACCGGTATTCAGGTATTCAAAACCGTAGGATGCGCCTTGACCATTGGTCGTGAATGGAACCAGACCGGCACGAACGCCATCGCGCACTTCCGGCAAGATTGCCAATTTGCCGGAATCGATAGCGGCAGCGCCCGACAAAGTAATCTCGGACAGCCAGCCTGCAAAGTCGCTCACACGACCGCCTGCAAACAGGGACGCTTCGCCGTTCGCACCAGGAAGGTAGAAAACGCCGTTACCCGCATTTTTTGTGACACCGGTCGTATCAGCAACCTGGTTGGTCTTGACATAACCCATGCTGGTCAGGAATGCGAAATTCAATGTATCCGGAATGGACAGGCGATCACCCTCGATCTTGCCCTGCGCGCCCACCATGGTGAAGCCGGCGGCCTTGAATGCGCGGCCAAAGCCGTTCAGCAGCGGAAAGTGCTGGAAGTGACAGGCGGAACATGCCATGCCGGTTTGACGCGCAAACACGGGAAGGGCGGATGCTTCAGGTGCAAATGCGGCTGCTGCCAACACGCCTGCCAGAGACAGTACGATTTTCTTCATTGCGTTTCTCCTCTAATAATTATGATATCCAAAACACTGGACTAACTTCCCCTTGCACCCGGGAATAATACCCATGTGCGCAAGTTAGGGTTGGCATGCTAGCAGCGATAATGTTAAATATTACGTCAAGTATTAGTTAAGCAGACGTTAAATTGGTGTTTTAGCGACATAAAATATAAAGAATGAGTTATTTATTTGTTATGTTGTTGTTAACTATTTACTTGAAAGTTAAAGGTTATTAATGCGAATAACGACTGAAACAGCAAGAGTTTTGCAGTGTGCAGATTTAGTGAAATTCGCGCGAAGTATCAAGCCACGCAGCTGTTTTCTGCAACAAATGGTCACTTGAATCCAGCGCAATTGTTAGCGGAACAGATATCGTGGGCAAAAAAATAGGGAGACCGAAGTCTCCCCAATCTGGTTTCCACTACTTGCCTATGTGTGACGGGCCAAGCGCCAGCCCTCTCTGGTGCGACCTCCTGCTTTCCCCCTGACACAGTCGATCGCGAACTAGCAGCAACCCATCCACCTGGCTTGGTAGTTTTTTAATTTATTATTGGAACACCAATTCTTTACTGCCGTGCTTTAACTGTCTTGCGCCATCCGCTGCAGGCCTAAGCCTGCGGCGGATGGGCAAAGAAGCAATTAGAACAAGACGTACATGTTGAGAGCAGTTACGTTGCTGCCTGCATTTTGAGCATTGGTCAGAGTACCTACGCCAGAAGGCAGATCCCAGTACGTACCGCTCTGGTTGACATACGACAGACGAGCCAGCATGTTTTGCGCGACCTTGTAGGTCGCAGTCAGGTAGTAGGCATTGTCCGTTGCGTTGGAACCACCGATGCATCTGCAACACCGGCTTTACCGCGACGGATAGCTGCACCAATCGTAGCCACTTCCGGAATGATGCCGATTTCTGCATCAACGTTGAACGAGCTGCGGGTCGCAGTACGTTCCCTGCGTTGAACGCATTTGCCACAGACTGCACCTGTAGGTGTCTGCAGCGGCTTTTGCATAGCTGAAGTAGAAGCCCAGCTGGCATTTCGCCCAACGTACCCTTGCATCTGGCCATCAATCGCCCATGCTTTGCTGATTTGCATAACTGCTGCGTAACACCGGCAACAACACCACCATTATTCAGCGACGAACCGTTGCCAGCTTTGCACGCCGATAGCCGAATCCCAACCGGCCATATCAAATGCGTATGCTACCGCGTGCGATATGTAGAACCCAGACTTGCGGATTGTGCACCCGCCAGACCGGTCATGTTGTACTTGGTCACGTTGATGAAACCCATATCGCCGTTCACCACACCGGCAACACCAGTCTGCCGCAGTCGCGGTATTGATGTATTGTTGCGCAGAGATGGCAGCGGCAAATTCGCCAGCCAGCAGCGGAGGCATTGCCCACGGTGTTGCTGATCATGTGGATGGCGTTTGCACCGGTATTCAGGTATTCAAAACCGTAGGAGGCGCCTTGACCATTGGTCGTGAACGGAACCAAGACCGGCACGAACGCCATCGCGCACTTCCGGCAAGATTGCCAATTTGCCGGAGTCGATAGCGGCAGCGCGCCGACAAAGTAATCTTCGGACAGCCAGCCTGCAAAGTCGCTCACACGACCACCGGCAAACAGGGACGCTTCACCGTTCGCACCAGGAAGGTAGAAAACGCCGTTACCCGCAGTTTTTTGTGGACACCGGTCGTATCAGCAATCTGATTGGTCTTTACATAACCCATGCTGGTCAGGAATGCGAAATTCAGATGTATCCGGAATGGACAGGCGATCACCCTCGATCTTGCCCTGTGCGCCCACCATGGTGAAGCCGGCGGCCTTGAATGCGCGGCCAAAGCCGTTCAGCAGCGGAAAGTGCTGGAAGTGACAGGCGGAACATGCCATGCCGGTTTGACGCGCAAACACGGGAAGGGCGGATGCTTCAGGTGCAAATGCGGCTGCTGCCATTACGCCTGCCAGAGACAGTACGATTTTCTTCATTGCGGTTCTCCTCCAGAAATTGATCAAGTCAGGGATAAAGTTCCCCGAGCAAAAAGGTAAAATGAAAACCCTGCGCAACGGTGCTCCCCGATTACTTGCACAAGTTACTAGGAATACTAGCAACAAATTAGTCAATTCGTTGTCAACGATTTGTTAAATAAGCGTTAATTTGCGGTTTTTGCAACAGATCTGCACCGAAAGGACGCTCTTAAGAGATTAATAAAGTGTGTACTTCAGCCGAGTAATCAATTACCGCAGCCGTGCCTTCGCCTTCCTTGCTGTCCAGCGAGATGCGCCAACCGTAACGATCGCATATGCGCTTCACCAGCGACAGTCCCACACCGGCTCCGGCACTCGATGCGCCTTTGTAATAACGTTCGAGCGCGCGCGCCAGTTCTTCCGGACGCATACCTGCACCGGTGTCTTGTACGGTGAGCTTGTCCGCTTCAACGGTGAGCAAGACGGAGCCGGCTTTGGTGTGGAACAGGGCATTGCGAATCAGGTTACCGATCACGATTTCGAGCAAGGGGCGTTCGACGAGCACGCTGGGCTCCGCTTGCACATTCACTTCCATGCGTATCGGCCGGTCACCGATCAGGTGACGGTGTTTCTCGACGCAGGCCAGTGCCACTTCAGCAACCTGGCACGGCTGTTCATCTGAGGTATCCAGGTGCTCACGCGCCATCAGCAACAGGGCGGAGGTCAGGTCGATCATGTCCTGTGCGGCGCGGCGGATACGGGTGATGCGCTGCTTTTGCTTGAGCGTAAGCGTATCGTCCTGTTCCAGCACTTCGACCGTGCCCAGCATGATGGCGAGCGGCGTGCGCAATTCATGGCTGACGTCCGCCGTGAAGTAATTTTCCCGTTCGATGAATTCCCGCAAGCGGCGCAAGTAACGGTCGAAGGCTCGCGCCAGTTCCCCGACTTCGTCGTTGCTGGTCTCTTTGATCCAGGAAAGAGCCAGATTTGTATTCCCGGGGTCGGCCTGTCCGACCTGTCTGGCCAAGCGGGTAACGGATGAAGTAACGCGGCTCGCCAGCCAGTAACCGCCCGCGGCTGAACAAACGATCATGAGCAGGGCAAACGTCTCCACATAGCGGAAATAAACTTCTTCATGAAAGTGTTGCAGCTGGGTATCGAACATCATGATGTAACGCCCGCCATACTTGTCGATGACCAAAATTCGGTAATCGATATTTCCGACCGCCATGTTGTAAGTGCCCGGAGTCAGCTCTTCAACCTCCAACGGAATATCCCGGCTGCGTTTGGAGGGCGAGATGACATAGCCCTTGATCGATACGGTATTCGGCTCCACAAATACCGATTCGCTGGCATGCTTGTTCAGCTCTTCAGTCAAGGCCTCATCCATGAGCTGATGCCCGATATGCTCTACCGTTATGTACGCACCGGCTGCAAGCATAATGCTGAGTCCGGCCCCGAAAATCGCGTAAAAAATCGCGACCCGGAACCGCAGGCTATTGGTCTGGAGCATCCGGACTGACTACCTGATAACCGAATCCGCGCATCGTGCGCAGCAGCTTGCGCTCGAACGGTTTGTCTATGAGCTCCCTGAGCAAATGCACATGCGCGCGCAGCGAATCGCTGTCCGGACGTCCCTCGCCCCACACGACATGTTCGATATCTTCGCGGTTGACCACCTGGGGAGAGCGCGACATCAGCACCTCCAGTATCCGGTACGGGATGGGCGGCAAATCGATCGATTTGTTGCCGCGACGAACCGAGCAGGTGAAGGGATCAAGCGAGAGATCCTCGACCTGCAACTTCTTTTGTTTTTGCGTGTGGTCCCCGCCGCGCCGGAACAAGACGCGCAGTCTCAATTCGACTTCGCGCAGCTCGGCCGGCTTGACCAGATAATCGTCCGCGCCCGCTTCCAGTCCGGCGATCTTGTCGTCCAGCGAATCGCGTGCAGTGATCATGAGGACCGGAGTGTCCTTGCCGCCTTCTTCGCGCAACTTGCGGCAGAGCGTGATCCCGTCCATTCCCGGCAACATCAGGTCGAGCACGATCGCATCGTATTCGTTGACCAGGGCGAGGTGCATGCCGGTAATGCCGTCTCCCGCCGCATCGACGATGTGTCCCTTCGTTTCCAGAAAGTCGAACATGTTGGACGCGAGGTCCCGGTTGTCTTCAATAATAAGTACGCGCATGGTTTATTTTCCGTATTCCTTCACTATTCCCAATTGCCGACGGCTGATCGGCAATCTCTCTTCCAGCCCTTTTACGATCATCAGCCAGCCACTCTCACCTTCTTCACCGCCCTTTTCAAACCCTATGATAGCGTCTCTTGCCACGAGGCAGTTACGATGGATACGTACGAAACGTGCCGCGTACTCTTTTTCCAGTGCCGTGAGCGATTCTTCGATGAGATATTCGCGCTCGACGGTGCGCACTGTAACGTATTTCAGTTCGGCACGCAGGTAGAGAACCTGCTCGATGGGAATGAGCAGCACTCTTCCGCGCTCGTGTGCTGAAAGATTGCTGCGTGCTTCGGGGGTGAGTTCCTGCAGTACTTCCGTGCGGATAGGCACGGCATCGCGCGCCCGGGACAGCGCGTCAAACAGGCGGCCCAGGCGGATGGGCTTCAGCAGGTAGTCGATCGCACGCTGCTCGAATGCCTTGACCGCGTAGCTGTCGTACGCGGTGGTAAATATGATGAGGGGAGGATGCTCGAGTTTGTTCAAATGGCGGGCCAATTCGATGCCGTCCATCTGCGGCATGCGTATGTCCATCAGGACCACTTCAGCGGGTGTCTGGGCAAGCTTGTCCAGCGCCTCTTGCCCGTTGCCCGCCTCGCCGACCAGTTGCAGCGGAAACTGTGCGGCACAGTCGGCGAGCTTTTCCTTGAGACGGTTGCGTGCCGGCATTTCGTCATCCACGATGAAAACGGTCAGCGGCAGGGTGATCGTGTCGGTCATGCTGTCTGCTCTTTCACGTAGGGGATCAGGATATGCACCTGATAATGACTTGAATCGGTTTCGACCTCATATTTTGCCTCAACGTCAAACAATAAATCCAACCGTTCGCGGATATTGGAAAGTGCCATTTTGTTGCCAGATGTTCGCACCGCAGTTTGATTTTGCGCCGGATTGCTCACGGTCATGTGCAGTCCGTCAGTATTCCGGTACAGGCTCACGTCGATGGTTCCACCCTCCGCCAGCGGCTCGATGCCATGGTAAACGGCATTTTCAAGCAGCGGTTGCAGAATCAGCGGCGGGATGAGGGCATCCGGCGGCATGTCTTGCGTATCCCAATTTACTTTCAGGCGTTCACCCAAACGCAATTCTTCAATCGCCAGATACTGCTTTGCCAGATCCACTTCTTTACTTAACACGACCAACTCGTCCTGATCGGACATGGCCATGCGAAACAGATCTGCCATGTCTTCAAGCGCAGACTCGGCCCGTTTGGGATCGGTACGCACGATGCTCAACACGGCGTTGATGGTGTTGAACAGGAAATGCGGGCGGATGCGCGCCTGCAAGGCTTGCAGCCTCGCGTCCTGCCCCGCCGGCGTGAGGGCCTGTGCGCGCAGGCGGAAATAGAACAGCAATATCAGCGCAAATGCGACGCTCACCAGCACGTGGCGTATGTAGCGAAACGCTCCCATTTCGCCCGCCGCGGAAAACAGCTCACCACCGGCCAAATCGATCACTACGGTAACCGCCGCGACGACAACCAGTACGCTCGACATACCCTGCCAATACGACACCCGTCTCAACATGGGGTTGAGTAAATACAACACCAGCAGACTGCTCAGCAGCACGGGTTCCAGCAGTGCGGAACGCTGCAGCAGGTTGTCCAGCAAGTTGTAGAGTGAAGCCGATTGCAACACGACGCACAGTAGCGCGAAGCCGTTAACCAGCAGCGCAATGCGCATTACCGTGCCCAAATTTACGAAGTTGGGCAACAGCTTGTGCTGATTGTTTTGATTTATACTGCGCGTCTCCGGCATTTTGACCTTTCAGTGCCGCTCATTCTGGACAAGACATGGCAACGATGCAAGATAAACAGGCGTGGTCGGGACGTTTCAACGAACCCGTGGCAGAACTGGTGAAACGTTATACCGCATCGGTTGATTTCGACAAGCGCCTTGCGCTGTTCGATATTCAGGGCTCCCTGGCGCATGCGCAGATGCTCGCCAGTTGCGACATCATCAATAGCCAGGATCTAAAAGACATACAGCGCGGCCTGGCGCAAATCGAGAACGAAGTCATCAGCGGGGATTTCGAATGGCAGCTCGACCTGGAAGACGTCCACCTGAATATCGAGAAACGTCTGACATTGCTGGTTGGCGACGCCGGGAAGCGCCTGCACACCGGACGTTCGCGCAATGACCAGGTGGCAACCGATATCCGTTTGTATCTGCGCAGCGCCATCGACGATATCGTCCTGCTGCTCAAGACGTTGCAGGCGGCATTGCTCGATCTGGCACAGCACCACACGCACACCATCATGCCCGGGTTTACCCACCTGCAAGTGGCGCAGCCGGTGAGCTTCGCGCATCACCTGATGGCCTATTTCGAGATGTGCCAGCGCGACGTGGAACGTTTCAGCGATGCGCGCCGCCGTGTAAACCGCCTGCCGCTGGGCGCGGCTGCTTTGGCCGGAACCAGCTATCCGATCAAGCGCGAAATGGTGGCCGAGCTGCTGGGTTTTGAGGCGGTATGCCAGAACTCGCTGGACGCGGTGTCCGACCGCGATTTCGCCATCGAATTCACTGCCTGCTCGCCGCGCTGGTGATGACGCATCTGTCGCGCCTGTCGGAAGAATTGATCCTGTGGATGAATCCGCGCTTCGGTTTCATCGACATCGCCGACCGCTTCTGTACTGGCTCTTCCATCATGCCGCAGAAAAAGAATCCCGATGTGCCGGAACTGGTGCGCGGCAAGACCGGGCGCGTGAACGGCCACCTGGTCGCGCTGCTCACCCTGATGAAAGGCCAGCCGCTGGCCTACAACAAGGACAATCAGGAAGACAAGGAGCCGCTGTTCGACACGGTCGATACGCTCACCCAAACGTTGCGCATCTATGCCGACATGATGAGCGGCATCACCGTCAAGCCGGAAGCCATGCGCAGGGCGGCACTGCAGGGCTACGCCACAGCAACCGATCTGGCCGATTATCTGGTGAAGAAAGGTCTGCCGTTCCGCGATGCACATGAGGCCGTGGCTCTGGCCGTTCGCTACGCAGAGCTGCGCGGGGTGGATTTGGCCGAACTCAAGCTGGATGAGCTGCAACAATTTTCCAGTCAGATTGAAGATGACATCTACGCCGTCCTGACGCTGGAAGGTTCGCTTGCTGCACGCAACCATATCGGCGGAACTGCGCCAAAACAAGTCGAAGCAGCGATTTCAAGGGCGCGCAAGTTGCTGGCCGCCTAAACTCCGGGCAAAAAAAACGGGCCACCTTGCGATGGCCCAGAATAGGAGGAGAGTATGAAAGATTGAGTTGGTTGCAACTCAAAGGCTCTAACAACTCAGGATGGATTGTAGGTTTCCGCTCCGGAGTTGCATATATGCCAAACGGCCTATATACCGACCTATATCTTTAGCTGACCGGGAGAAAATGCCCTCTCCAAACCGATTGAATCCCCGTATTATTTTGGCAGCATCCCGCCGCTGACGCGCTCTATCCCGGACATGTCTTTGGCCGAAAATACTTCGGCAAAACCAAACTGCTCAAGTAACGTTCGCACCTTATCGGCCTGGTCATAACCATGCTCCAGCAAGAGCCATGCGCCATACGCCAGGAACTCTCCCGCTCTTGCAATAATGCGGCGGATATCGTCCAGCCCGTCGGCACCTGAAGCCAATGCGGATATAGGCTCGAAGCGCACGTCGCCGCGGCTAAGGTGCACGTCGCCAGCGGCAACGTAAGGTGGATTGGACACGATGAGGTCGTAGCGCTGCCCGGCCAGCGCTGAGAACCAGTTGCTGTAAAACATATTCGCGTTGGCGATGCCCAAGTGCCGGGCGTTCTCGCGCGCCACCCGCAATGCGGCTTCCGAAGCATCCACGGCCACCACTTCGGCCTCAGGCCTGCTTTGCGCAATTGAAAGCGCGATAGCACCGCTACCCGTGCCCTGGTCGAGCACGCGAAAAGGGCCATGCGCGGGTATGCGCTGCAAGGCAAGTTCGACCAGCAATTCGGTTTCAGGGCGGGGAATAAGCGTGTCCGGGGTGACCTTGAACATCAATCCGAAGAATTCCCGTTCACCCAGGATATGGGCTACAGGCTCGCCCAGCAAGCGACGTTGCAACAGAGTGTCGTAAGCTGCCTGTTGGCTTGCATCCAACACCTGTTCGGAGTGTGCCAGCAAGTAGGATCGCGGGACATTCAGGACGTGCTGCAACAGGCATTGCGCTTCAATGCGCGCGGTTGTTGTACCAAGATTAAGCGTCGTATCCAGTCGCGCGGCATCTTCTTGCAAGATGTCCCGAATAGCGCGCAGCATCAGTTGTCTTCAGCCAGCGCGGATAGCAGTTCGGCTTGGTGTTCGGCCATCAGGGCGTTGGTGAGTTCGCTGATCTCGCCGTCCATGATCTGATCCATCTTGTATAGCGTGAGGTTGATGCGATGATCGGTGACGCGCCCCTGCGGGAAGTTGTAGGTGCGGATGCGCTCGGAACGGTCACCGCTACCGACGAGCGATTTGCGCTCGGCGGCGATCTTGCTGTGCGCAGCTTGTTCCTGCTTGTCCTTGATGCGCGCCGCCAGCACGCGCAGGGCTTGTGCCTTGTTCTGGTGTTGCGAACGTCCGTCCTGGCATTCGACCACTGTGCCGGTGGGAAGATGCGTGATGCGCACCGCGGAATCGGTCTTGTTGATGTGCTGCCCGCCCGCGCCGGATGCACGGAAGGTGTCGATACGCAGGTCGGCCGGATTGAGCTCCACTTCGCCCACCTCGTCCGCTTCCGGCAGGATCGCGACGGTACAGGCGGAAGTGTGGATACGGCCTTGCGTCTCGGTGGCCGGCACGCGCTGTACGCGGTGTGCACCGGACTCAAACTTCAGCACGGAATAGGCACCCTGGCCGATGATGCGCGCGATGACTTCCTTGTAACCGCCCATTTCGCCCAGACTTTCCGAAATGATCTCGACCTGCCAGCGCCGCCGCTCGGCAAAGCGCACATACATGCGGAAAATGTCGCCCGCAAAAATCGCCGCCTCGTCGCCGCCTGTCCCGGCGCGCACTTCGAGGAACACGTTGCGCTCGTCGTTCGGGTCTTTCGGCAACAGCATCTTTTGCAGTTCGACTTCGAGTTGCTCCAAACGCCCGCGTCCGCTCTTGATCTCGGCGTCCGCGAATTCGCGCATGTCCGGATCGGCGGCCATTTCCTGTGCGGTGGCGATGTCTGCCTCGCAGGATTGGTAGGCATGGTAAAGGCCGACCACCGGTTCGATCTCGGCACGTTCGCGGTTGAGTTTGCGAAACGCGTCCATGTCGCGCGTCGCCTCCTCGCTGCTTAACAGGCGGGTCACCTCGTCCAACCGCTCACTCAGTTGGGCGAGTTTGGATGCGATACTCGGTTTCATTCGGGGGAGTGCAGGTGGTAGATACGGTGTACGGCTTCCAGTATCGCGTCGCGTTCGTTTGCCTGTGCCTGGTTCATCGCTTGCGTGGGTGCGTGCAGGAATTTGTTGGTCAGTGACGAGCTCAACGATTCCAGCACCTTTTCCGGGCTCTCGCCTTTGGCCAGCAAACGCAGCGCTTTTTCCATTTCAGCGCGGCGCTGGCGTTCCGCGTGGTCGCGCAGGGCACGGATGGTCGGAACCATTTCGCGCGATTGCATCCAGTGGATAAATTCGTTGACGCCGGAATCGATGATCACCTCGGCTTCTTTCACCGCTCCCTGCCGTGCATCCAGCCCATCGCGCACGACATCGGACAGATCGTCCACGGTATACAGGAATACGTCGCTCAATTCCGTCACTTCCTTTTCCACATCGCGCGGCACAGCCAGATCGACGATGAACAGGGGACGGTGCTTGCGCTGCTTCAATGCGCGTTCGACCATCCCCTTGCCAAGAATCGGCAGCGGGCTGGCAGTACAAGTAACAATGATGTCGTTGTGCGCCAGTTGCTCCGGCAGTTCGTTCAGGGTGATGGCATGGCCATTGATGCGCCGCGCCAGAACTTGTGCACGTTCCAGCGTGCGGTTGGCAACGGTGATGTGTTTCGGATTGCGCGCGGCAAAATGCACCGCGTTGAGCTCGATCATTTCGCCCGCGCCGATGAACAGGATGTTCTGCTCGGAAATACTGGGGTAGATTCGTTCGGCCAGCTTGACGGCAGCCGCTGCCATGGAAACAAGGTTGGCACCGATTTCGGTCTGGGTGCGCACATCTTTGGCGACAGAGAAGGTGCGCTGAAACAGTTTGTGCAGCAGGAATCCCAAAGTGCCGGCCTGCTCTGCCTGGCGTACGGCCTGTTTCATCTGTCCCAGTATCTGCGGTTCGCCCAGCACCATGGAATCCAGCCCGCTGGCCACACGAAATGCATGTTTTATCGCTTCTTCCTGCGGCAGGCGGTAGATGTAAGGCTCAATGTCGTTGGCAGGCAGATGATGATAGGACGCCAGCCAATCGACGGCTTGGGTCGGGGTGCTGGTACTGCAATAGATCTCGGTGCGGTTGCAGGTGGAGAGGATGGTCGCTTCCTTGGCCGCACCGTTATCCACCAGGTCGCGCAATGCGCTGTCCAGCGTCTCGACATTGAACGCGATCTGCTCGCGCACGGCGAGCGGCGCGGTCTGATGGTTAATGCCGAAAGTAAATAACTGCATGGGAATAAACGGCTATCCGGTTTTGCGAGGTTGCGGATTATAGAGGCTGAACGGCCCGAATACCAGCCAACCCCGCTCTAAGGCCTTGACCGCATTATTTCTTGGGTTGCAGCTGCGCCAGGGCCGATTCGGCATCGCCGCGCAAGCTGCTGTCCGGATGCTTCTTGACGAAATCCGCGAACGAGGCCTGAGCCCCTGCCATATCCCCCGCATCAACCAAAGAAACAGCTTTCTTAAAGGCCGTCAGCTCATCGCTGTCGACCGGTTGTGCGCTGGCTTCGCCTTTCCAATAGACCTCTTCGGCATCTGCCTGGGAACCGCGCACGCCACCCACTGCCGTGGTCGTGGCAATCTTTTTCCTGGGGGTGAGCATCTCAATCTTCATGCGCAGGCGCTCCCAGAACGAAACGCCCTGATTGTCGTCGGCGCTGTATACCGGAGCTGCAAATATCACGCCCAACAACACCAACAACGCGATCAGTTTTTTCATGTGTATCTCCTTCATTTATGCCCACTAAATATTACGCTAGATCCGAATCAAAGCGTATTCAATAGTTCCAATTCCAGCGCTCGGTGTTCATCTTTGACAGCGGGATCGAGCGCTTGTGCCTTGACGAAGGCAGCTTTGGCTTTCTTGACGTCTTTGGTCGCCTTGTATGCGCGCGCCAGGTTTACCCACACGTTGGCATCCTTGGGTGACGCCTGGGTTGCCGCCAGATATGCCTTTTGTGCCTCTGCATACTTGTCTTCGATCATGAAGATATTGCCGCGGTTGTTCATTGCTGCCGAGTTTTTCGGGTCGAGTTCAAGCACCTTGTCAAAATAATTCATCGCCTCATCCCGGTCACCGGCCTTTGCCAGAATGATTCCCATTTGCAAGTGAGCCTCGACATCGGATGGGCTCTTCTTGATCATATTGAGATAGCGCCGTGTTTTGGTCTGAGAACTGATCTTCAGGACAGACATATGATCGGACGGGAATTTTTTCTCGATATCGGCGCGGGATATGTCGCTTTGCTTCAAGTTCGAGTCAGGCAAGCTTGCCGGCTTATATTTGTCCCACGATGTGTGCACGTCGAGCACGGTCAGGCCTTTGCCGTTCCACTTGTAATAGGTAGCTGCACCCTTTTCCCAGGCTGAAACAAATGCGTTGCCCAGAAGCGTGGTTTCCACCGGTATCCACAAATGGCCCTCGTAGTTCACGTACATATTGTCCATGGTGTAGCCGTCGTCGTCCGCCGCGATTCCGGTGGAAAACATCATGAACATATGTCCCGGCACTTCAAGTACGCGCGTATCGATTCCCATGCTTTCCAGCGCGGCCGCATACAGCGCGACCAAGTCGTCGCAATCGCCAGACTTGCGCTCCAGCGTCTCGCGCGGAAATTGGACATAGTCGACGGTGTCCACCTTGCCCGAAGTAATCTGGTAGGGGTTGGTCGGATCCGGAATGTAGGTCATGCCGTACACCCCCATCATGTCGAATACTGCAGCGGACAATTGTGCCAGGTCCTTGGTTTCCTTGAATTGAGTGACCACCGAGCGAACGAAATTCATCACCGGGGGATCTTTGGGAGTAACGAACGCCGCATAACGATCGCGATCATCCCAAGTCAGGCGATGTTTGTCGTAAACTTTTACCGTCGGTGTCTTGTTGAACGCCACCCGGTTGCCGTTATCGAAATAACTCGCTTCGATCATTGCCTGCACCGAGCTGTCTTCGGTAAGCGTCAAAATGCTGTTGTTGAACACTGCCTTGAGCGCGATTTCAGCACTCTCTCCCGGTAGCAATTTATCCAGTTTGGTTTCTGTCGGGAAATCCATAAAATCGCGCAACTGGAACGTGACCTTGACCCGGTCCATACTCTTGTTGGTATTGTTGATCAGCTTGATTTTGCCTACACCGTCGTTTTCATAAATCTTGTAGGAGTTAGAGAACACGTCGCGCAACTGGACCACTTCGATTTCCAGCGGGGGACGATTGAAAATTTGCGTGGTCGCCTCAACCGGAAGTTTCTCCGACTCCGTGCCGTCGCTGCTCAATATCGAAAGGTAGTAGGTGTACTTGGTTTCCGGAGTAAGCGCATCCTTGATGAATTCCGGCTGGGTGACTTCGCCTATCTTGATGAACTTTTCACCATCTTTTTGATAAATCCGGTAAGCGCCGAAATATTTGGAATCGGCTGCGGCCCAGTTGATTTTGACTTGCCACGGCGTGGTCGCCACTTGCACGGATGACGTTGCGGGTGGCGACGGAACAAATTTGGCCGGAACGCCATTCACGATCGCGCTGGTCGCGCCTTCGAAGCCGAAATTGGTTTCCCCGCCGACGCGATAGTAGTAATGCGCGTCGGCATCCAGATCCTGATCCACAAACTGGTTGTTCGGGCTTGTACCGATTTGGACGAAATTCCCGTCCTCACTCTTGGCCCGGTAGATACGATATTGTTTGATGTAGGACGCTACAGGCTGTGCCCAGCGCAATTCGATGGAATGGACCTTGCCCTGTGCTGCCAGTTGCTGCGGTGCTTCGGGCTTAAGCAGGCTGGCCATCACCTGTACCCGCTTGTTTTCAATATCCGAAATCATGAAATTGGAACCGCCGCCATAGGCAATGGCAACCGGGTCATCGAACGCCCCCACACCGTTGCCTTTGGCCCCAAATTTACGCACCAATTGGCCCTTCGGGGAAAACACCTTGACCTGATTCCCGTCCAGCACCAGAACTTCATCGTTCGCGGCGATCAGGGAAACCGGGGACGACAGCAGACTCTCGTCCTTGATCCGGCCAAATTCACCCAGGGATTTTCCCTCGGAGGAATAGGCAAATACACTTTTGCGCGAGGAATCGAGAATGTACAGATTGTCGCTTTGGTCGAACGCAATTGCGACGGGAGAACTTAATTTGGCCGAGTTGTCGCCATTCAGGGCGTTCAGGAATACGCCGTCTTCACGGAAAATTTGTACATTGTGGTTCGAACGGTCTGCCACAAACACCATTCCGGAAGTCGATATTGCTATCGCGGACGGATTATCGAATTGTCCCGCTCCGCTGCCTTCCGCGCCAAGACTTATGAGGATCTTGCCGGTCTGGTCCAGTTTTACGGCGCGATATTTTTTCTTGTCCACGACCCAGATCGCACCAGACTTATCCACCGTCACGGCGGAAAGCTGCATGTCATTCAGCTTGATTACGTCAGCGACCACACTTTTACGGATTACGACGAGACTCTTCTTGTCCTTGCCGATTGCATAGAAGGCGTCCTTGCCATCCCAAGCCATCTGCCCGACTTCCGTCGCGATGTTCTCCAGCCATTTTACGGATGCCCTTCCCGCCACTTTTGGCAGAACATCTTTGGCCTTGCCGGCCTCGGCAACAAAGGAATCGATCAGCAATTTCTTGGCATCGCCGACGTACACTTGTTGTGCCTTATCCACGGCCAGACCGGACAGGCTCTTGAACTGGGCCTTGCCGTCTCCTTTCGAACCGAAGCTATATGCAAGGTTGGCGTCGAAATCGTATTTCAGGATATTGAAATTGTCGTCCATCGCCACATAGATTCCGTCTTCCGCCACGCTCAGCGCGACCGGCTTGCCGCTCTTGGGCAGCGAGCGCAGATATAGGCCGTTCGGCGCATATATCTTGATCGACTTGTCATCTGCATCGCGCACGTAAATGCGGCCGTCCGCATCCAGCCCGATATCGGTCGGCTCTCCCGGCTTGTATGTCTTCTCTTTTTCCGCGACGCTGGCTGGCGTGGCGCTCACTGCCAGCGTGGACAAGAAGACACCGTTGATGCCGTACATCTGTATGCGTCCGTTGCCGGTGTCCGCGACGTATACGACGCCTTCAAATACCGCGATCCCCTGCGGTTCATCGAGTGCAAATTCGCTCGCGAGATTGCCGCCTGACTTGCTGCCAAAGCGCCCCAAATATTTTCCGCTGGCCAAGTCATACATGACGACCTGGTTCGTCTTGCTGTCCACAACATAGATGGTTTCATTGGCGATCGAGACGGCTTCCGGTCTCCTCAGCAATTCCGTGTCACCGTTCTTCTCGGCCAACGTCATAACCGACTTGCCTTCCTTGTCTACGACGTCAACTGCGCCATCCTGCTTTGAAACATAAAGATTGCCGCCGTACACCCCGAGCAACTTGCGCAATTTTGGCGCAGGCACCTCGCCGCGGAAGTCGGCTTTGGAAAAGCCGTTGGTCGCGCCGGCACCGGCATCTGCCGCCGAGACGCCGGATGAAAAAAGAATGAATGAAATTGCGATGAATATGTTTCTCATGTTCCCGACCTATTCAAAATGGCTATTATTTCGTCCGGCCCAGGTTTGCCCGGGCTATTGTTATCAATGCCTTTATTTCTCGGCGCGATTGAACACGCCGTCCCAATCTGCAGCAGGTGGGTTCTGCATGAAATACCCACAACGTTCGAGGTATATTTTACTGGGTTTGTCTTCGCTTGCGACATCTAATACAGCCGTAAATGCCGCTCGTGCCTTTTCCCATTCCCTTGCCCGGTACAAGGCCAACGCGGTCTCGAAACGACCCGCAGTCGGCAAATCCAGCATGGATAATCCGTCGAGTGGTTCATAGATGGTAAGGGGTAGTTGCTTACCCACTACACGTATCTTGTCCAGTTCTCTATATCGGCACATTCCGCGCGTTCTTTGATAAGTTTCTTCGCCAACCAGAAAAGTAACACCATAGTATTTCGCTGTACCTTCAAGTCTGGCCGCCTGATTGACCGTATCGCCGATGACGGTATATTCCATCTTCTTGCCCGAAAGGCCGATGTTCCCTGCCACCACCTCACCGGATTGAATACCACCGCGAATAGTGAACGGCTCCACACCGTTTTTCAGCCATTTCGCACGCAATACTTCCATCCGCTCATGGATGGCCTTGATGCAATCAATGGCCAGCTTGGCATGGTCGGCCTGCGTCAAGGGCGCCCCCCAATAGGCCATGATGCCGTCGCCGATGAATTTATCGACAGTGCCATCGTGCTGTTCAATCACATGCACCATCGCACCCAGATATTCATTGAGGCGTGACACCACTTCCTGCGGAGGGTGGGCTTCACTAAACGAGGTGAAACTCTTGATATCGGTGAACAAGACCGTGACTTCCTTGTTGTCGCCGCCGATCTTGGCTGCTTCCGGATCTTTTTCCAGACGCGCAACCAGCTTGGGAGACAAGTAGCTGGAAAACATCGAACGCATCTCGCGCGCGCTGCGTTCCAATACCAGATAACGATAGCCTCCTCCGACCAGTACGGAAACAATTGCCGACATGACCGGATAGATCATGTTGATCCAGTGGCCTGCATTGAACATGTAATAGGTGAAC
This sequence comes from uncultured Pseudomonadota bacterium, assembly GCA_963718345.1. Classification (GTDB taxonomy): domain Bacteria; phylum Pseudomonadota; class Gammaproteobacteria; order Burkholderiales; family Gallionellaceae; genus Sideroxyarcus. The sequence continues at coordinate 128,489 of CAVQZH010000007.1, forward strand.
CAGATGTAGCCGCATAACAGCAGAGCCGTGGCCGGAATCGCGCCGTACAGTCGCAGACGGGTTGTCAGGAAGAATGCCAGCGCGCCCATGACAACGATGAATGCCATGTCGATCAACGCTTCAATCCCGCCCTGACGAATATAGCGATCACTGATGATGTCGTCGGCGATGGTGGCATGCAGCTCCACCCCGGGAGTATTGCCATTGAATGGTGTGACGCGCATATCGTAGATACCCAACGCCGTCGCGCCGAGGAACAATATCTTGCCCTTCAACTCCTCGGCCGGTACGCGCCCCTTGAGCACATCGACAAATGAATAGCGTGGATATATGCCGGGGCCTCCCACGAAGTTGAGCCACATCCGGTAGTCGCCGTCTACCGGGATGCGATGTTTGCCCACCGCAATCTCAAAGTCACCCGGTACAAATTTCGTTTCACCCAGTGCAAGCATGGCCGCCACCAGGCCCAACGATGGAATTTGCTTTCCGTCCTTCTCAATCAGCAACGGATTGCGGCGGATGATGCCGTCATCGTCCGGCAACTGGTTGATGTGTCCGATTCCAATCGCCCCGCGTTCTATCTCGGGCAAGCTGCGCGTAACGGTTGTCGCCTGGCCGTTTTTATCAAAATCAAAAACTACCGCCATCACGACGTTGCCTGCGCGCTTGGTTGCTGTCGCAAATAGCTGGTCGTTTTTCGAATTTTCCCGCTCGGGAAAAAAAGCATCAAACATCACGGCCTTCGCCTTGTCCGCGGAGAGTCTGTCAATCAGTTGTGCATAGTGATCGCGGCTCCACGGATAGCGCCCCAGTTCCGCGATGCTTTTCTCGTCGATGGCGATAATGGCAATATTTGGGCTGGGCTTGACCGGACCACGCAAGTCCTTGAACCGGAGATCGTAGGTCTTGGCTTCAAACGCTTCCAGGAATGAATTCTGAGTGTAGTAGAGGAACAACACACCGAAGACGGAAAGTGTCGCCAGCAAGAAAGAAAGCGCGGTGGTGTTCCCGCGCTTGAGCATCTTTTTCCAGAACAGCATATTGGCCATGCAAATCCATCCCCCGACTGCGAACCAAGAACGCCCCCGCGCCACAGTTTCGCAATGATGCCATAGCCGAACATATATAAGGAGAATGGAAATTTATATTGAGCTGCCAAAAAAGAAAGCGGCCTAGAGCCATTATCTCTAAGCCGCATCTTGTTTGGTGGCCCGGGACAAATCCCCGTTAAACCATTTTGCGTGCTACCGCACGCGAAATCTGGTGGCCCGGGGCGGAATCGAACCACCGACACAAGGATTTTCAATCCTCTGCTCTACCGACTGAGCTACCAGGCCATGTTTGCACCCTTCCCTGACGGGTAGGGTAAAACGAAGTCGCGCATTGTAGCGGCAAGCCGCACACTGGGCAATATAAAAAACAAACCCCGCACAAGGCGGGGTTTGTAGGTGTTGCAAGCGCCTGAACCGCCAGCGAGCGCTGAGTGCAAGGCGCACGGAGCACAGAAACCGGAATGTACATTAGTACATGAGGATTTCGATCACCGCGCAACGCCGCAATCGAGCCGCGCAGTAGGTTCAATTACATCATGCCGCCCATACCACCCATGCCGCCCATATCCCCGCCACCCATACCGCCGGCTGGCTTGTCTTCCGGCAATTCAGCCACCATGCAAGCAGTCGTCAGCATCAGACCGGCAATGGAAGCTGCATTTTGCAATGCAACGCGCGTTACCTTGGTCGGATCGACCACGCCCATGACCAGCATGTCGCCATACTCGCCTGTGGCTGCGTTGTAACCGAAGCTGGCCTTGCCTTCCAGTACCTTGTTCACCACGACCGAAGGCTCATCGCCTGCGTTCTGAACGATGGCACGGATAGGCGATTCCATCGCGCGCAGAACGATGGTGATACCGGCGTCCTGGTCGTGGTTCACGCCCTTGAGTCCGGCAACCGCTGCCTTGGCACGCAGCAGAGCAACGCCGCCTCCAGGAACGATGCCTTCTTCAACAGCAGCACGGGTTGCGTGCAATGCATCTTCCACGCGCGCCTTCTTTTCCTTCATTTCCACTTCGGTCGCAGCACCGACCTTGATCACTGCCACGCCGCCAGACAGCTTGGCCATGACGCTCTTGCAGTTTTTCCTTGTCATAGTCGCTGGTGGACTCTTCGGCCTGCTTGTTGATTTGCGCCGATACGCGACTCATGATTGCATCTTGCTTGCCTGCGCCGTCGATGATGGTGGTGTTTTCCTTGCCCACTTCGATGCGCTTGGCTTGGCCCATTTCAGCCAGTGTAGCTTTTTCCAGAGACAGGCCAACTTCTTCAGCGATCACGGTACCGCCGGTCAGGACAGCGATGTCTTCCAGCATGGCCTTGCGACGATCGCCGAAACCAGGCGCCTTGACTGCAACAGTCTTCAGGATGCCGCGAATGTTGTTCACGACCAAAGTAGCCAGCGCTTCGCCTTCCACATCTTCAGCGACGATCAGCAGCGGACGACCGGCCTTGGCGACTTGTTCCAGCACGGGCAGCAGGTCGCGGATGTTGGAGATCTTCTTGTCGTGCAACAGGATGAAGGGATTCTCCATCGCCGCGATTTGCTTGTCGGCGTTGTTGATGAAGTAGGGAGACAGGTAACCGCGGTCGAATTGCATACCTTCCACGATGTCCAGTTCATCTTCCAGACCTTGGCCGTCTTCAATGGTGATGACGCCTTCCTTGCCGACTTTTTCCATCGCTGCAGCAATCTTCTCGCCGATCACGGTGTCGGAGTTGGCGGAGATGCTGCCCACTTGTGCGATTTCCTTGGTGGTGGTGCAAGGCTTGGAGATCTTCTTCAGTTCTGCAACGGCGGCGATAACTGCCTGGTCGATGCCGCGCTTCAGGTCCATCGGGTTCATGCCGGCGGCAACGAACTTCATGCCTTCCTGCACGATGGATTGAGCCAGCACGGTTGCGGTGGTTGTTCCGTCACCGGCCACGTCGGAAGTCTTGGAAGCAACTTCCTTGACCATTTGCGCGCCCATGTTTTCGAACTTGTCTTTCAGTTCGATTTCCTTGGCGACGGATACGCCGTCCTTGGTGATGGTGGGAGAACCGTAGGAACGGTCCAGCACCACGTTACGGCCTTTGGGACCCAGCGTTACCTTGACCGCATCGGCCAGAATGTTGACACCCACGACCATCTTGGCACGTGCTGCATCATGGAATTTCACGTCTTTAGCTGCCATGTTTTTATCTCCTGAAATTTATTTGGAACGGAAAGAATTTTTCGCCCGGCGAAAAATTACTTTTCGACTACGCCAATGATGTCGTCTTCACGCATGGTCAACAGTTCAACACCGTCGATCTTGAAGGCTTGACCGGAATATTTGCCGAACAGGACGCGATCACCGACCTTCACGTTCATAGGTAGCAGCTTGCCGTCGTCACCGACTTTGCCGTTGCCAATGGCAACGATTTCGCCTTGGTCAGGCTTTTCGGTGGCCGCATCGGGAATAATGATTCCAGATGCAGTCTTGGTTTCTGCTTCCAAACGCTTGACGATGACACGGTCGTTCAAGGGACGAATCTTCATGCTTTATCTCCTAAAAACAGTGGGTTGAATAAATACGAGAGCGGGATGTTAGCGTTGCTTGCTATTTGGACTAGCCAACCAGTCTACTGGTTAGCACTCCCCGCCTGCGACTGCTAATAATAGGGGCTGTACCACCAGAATTCAAGGGCGACGAAGAAATTTATATAAAAAGCTTGATGTTACTGATGTAACAAATCATCCAATGCGCCAGCAAGATTGGGATATTTAAATTGTCCGCCTGCCGCGACCAGCTTCGCAGGAAGCACGCGTTGCCCCTCCAGCAACAGTGCGGCGCGTTCCCCCATGGCCAGCCTTAAAACCGGCTCCGGAGCAAACAAGAAAGCGGGCCGGTGCAATGATTTGGCCAACGTACGGGTAAATTCGGCATTCGTCACCGGCTGCGGCGCAGTCATATTGAACGGGCCGCGCATCTGGTCGTCGTTAAGCAAACGCAGCACTGACGCGACGTAATCTGCAATATGAATCCAGCTCATCCATTGCCGGCCGCTACCCAGGCGTGCACCCAACCCCAGCTTGAACGGTAGCAACATGCGCTCCAGCAATCCGCCACTTTTGCTCAACACCAGGCCGGTGCGCAGCAGGCACACGCGCACGCCGGAATTCTCGGCGAAAAGTGCCTCCGCCTCCCAGTCAACGCAGAGTTGCGCCGCGAAGTCGTTTCCGGCCGACGCGGTCTCATGTAATTCAGTATCCCCGCTATCACCGTAATAACCGACCGCCGAACCACTCAACAGGACCGAAGGCTTCTGTTTGGCGGTGGCAATACATTGCACCAGTTTCTCGGTCAATCCAATGCGACTGTCCCGCAGCACCTGCTTGCGTTGCGGCGACCAGTACGCGTCCACAATCGGCTCTCCCGCCAGATTGATGACGGCATCGAAGGTTCGATCCGGCAGCCACTCATTCAGTGACGATATTGCCTGGACGGCTGCACCGCATTTGACCGCGACCGTTTCCGGATGTCGGCTCAACACGGTCAGCTGATGCCCTTCCGCCAGCAAGGCCTTGCACAGATGGCTCCCGATCAAGCCTGTCCCGCCTGTAATCAAGATACGCATGGCTTCCTCCCGGAATGTTGTCGATGCCTTAATATTACGCCCCCAGCAAACTCCGTTATGATTCCGCGCATGCCAGACCGTTCCAATTCCGACCTCCTCAATCGCAGCCTTTCCGCCGTATGGCATCCCTGCACCCAGATGAAACGGCATGAAACCCTGCCGCTGGTTCCCATCGCGCGCGGCGAGGGCGTGTGGCTATACGATCCGGACGGCAAACGTTATCTGGATGCGGTGAGTTCCTGGTGGGTGAACCTGTTCGGGCATTGCAATCCGCGCATCAACGCCGCGATTACCGACCAGCTTGGCAGACTGGAACATGTGATGCTCGCCGGCTTTACCCACGAACCGGTGGTGCAACTGTCGGAACGGCTGCACGAACTTGCGCCGACCGGACTGGGGCATTGTTTTTACGGATCAGACGGTGCTTCGGCCACCGAAATCGCGCTGAAGATGAGTGCACACTACTGGCGCAACAACGGCCGCCCGCAGAAAACTCAATTTGTCAGTCTGCAGAACAGTTACCACGGCGAAACGCTGGGTGCGCTCTCGGTGACCGATGTCGCACTGTTCCGCGACGCCTACGGCGCGCTGATCAAACAGAACGCCACCGTGCCGAGTCCAGATAGTCGTGAAGCAGAACCCGGCGAGAGTCCGAAATCATTTGCGTCGCGTTGCGCCGATGCGCTCAAAATACATCTGCAAGCGCATCATGACAGCATCGCCGCCTTCATCGTCGAACCATTGATCCAGGGTGCGGCGGGCATGGCGATGTATCACCCGGCTTATCTCACGCGAGCACGTGAACTGTGCTCACAATATGGCGTGCACCTGATCGCGGACGAGATCGCAGTCGGCATGGGCAGGACCGGCACCATGTTCGCGTGTGAACAGGCGGGTATCTCGCCGGATTTCCTGCTGCTGTCCAAGGGCATCACCGGCGGCTATCTGCCGCTCTCCATCGTGATGACAACCGATGAGATCTATCAGGCGTTCTACGCCGACCAGACCGCGCGCGGTTTCCTGCATTCGCACTCCTATACCGGCAACCCGTTGGCGTGTCGTGCGGCATTGGCCACCCTCGACATCTTCGCGCAGGACGATGTGGTCAACTCCAACCGCACCAAAGCTGCGTTCTTCAACCGCGTCGTGCAGCCGTTGCGCGACCATCCAAAAGTGAGAAACTTCCGCAACACCGGCATGGTCTGGGCGTTCGAAGTGGACACCCCGCATGCCGATTTCGCGCAGCGGTGCTTTAGCCTGGGACTGCAACAGGAATTGCTGTTGCGCCCAATGGGCAACACGGTATATTTCATGCCGCCCTATGTGATTGCCCCGGACGAAATGCAATTGCTCGTCACGCGCACCTTGAAAGTGATTGATTCGTTGCTATGAAGCACCTGTATACCGCACTCCTGTTTTGCCTTGTCGCCGATGTCCATGCTGCGCCGCTACCCACGACCGTCCGCGAAGCGCTGAAAATAGCCAACATTCCGCAATCCGGCATCGCCGTTGAAGTGCGCGAGATCGGCAAGCATGCGCCGCTCATCAGCATCAACGCGCAGCAGGCGATGAGCCCTGCGTCAACCATGAAGCTGCTCACCACCTATGCCGGGCTGGACCTGCTCGGCCCGGCATACGCGTGGAAAACCGAAGCCTGGATCGACGGCGAGCTGAAGGATGGCGTGCTGGACGGCAACCTGATCCTCAAAGGTTATGGCGACCCGAAATTTACGATCGAGCAGTTCTGGTTATGGTTGAGCGAGCTGCGTGCGCGCGGCCTGCGCGAGATACACGGCGATCTCATCCTGGATCGCAGCTACTTCGATCTGCCGCAGTACGACCCGGGAGAATTCGACAACGACCCAATGCGGGCCTACAACGTCAGCCCCGATGCGTTGCTGCTCAATTTCAATACGGTGCGCCTGCGTTACTTGCCGGGCAACGATGGGTTGAAGGTAATCAGCGAGCCCTTGATCAATGGCGTATCGCTGGAAAATCAGCTTGCACCCAATAATGGAAAAGTGGACTGCGACTATTGGGACGACCAGTTTTCCGTGCAGCCGCGCGGCGATAGCGTCGTGCTGCAGGGTGACTACCCGATCGGATGCGGCGAACGTGAACAAAACCTGAGCGTGATGCCCCACACGCGCTACGTTGAAGGTGTGTTCCGTGCGGTGTGGCAGGAACTGGGAGGAACGCTGCAAGGCAAGCAGCGCGAGGGCGCGGCCAGCGCCACGGCCAGACTGTTCTCCACACATTGGTCAGAACCGTTAAGCTCGATCATTCGCGACATCAACAAATACAGCAACAACGTCATGGCACGTCAGCTGTTCCTGACGCTGGGTGAAACCATACCCGCAACCGCCGACAGTACTGAGACGAGTTCAGCAAATGGACAGGCGCCGAGTCCAACGATCCTCAAGGCATCGTTCCCTGCAAACTCGGAACGGACAGGGAACATGAGCGTTGAACGCAGCTTGTTAGCCGTGCAAATCTGGCTGGCACGCAACCACCTGCATTTTCCGGAACTGGTATTGGAAAATGGCGCAGGTCTCTCGCGCAAGGAACGTATCAGCGCCGCCAGCATGGACGCATTGCTGCAACATGCTTACGACGATCCGCTGAGCGCGGAACTGGAATCCTCACTACCCATCCTCGGCGTGGACGGTTCGGTGAGAAAGCGTCTCCGGGATACTCCCGCGGCCAGCCACGCGCACCTCAAGACCGGCACATTGGAAGGCGTCAAGGCCATCGCAGGTTACGTGCGCTCACAAAGCGGCCGCGAGTGGATCGTGGTGTTCTTCATCAACAGCCCCTACGCCAAGCGCGGCAAGGAAGCGGAGGACGCGTTGATCGAGTGGGTGCAGAAGCGCTAGCCCGCAGACCAACAAGCACGGCCATCTTCAGGTATATTGCCAGATGACGGGCATCTTCGATGTAATGCCTTGCAGATCGTCATCTGACGGGGCTTGCGGGATGGTGGTGTTAACACGGGGTGCCGTGCCGCGGCATGGTACAGAGCCGGATAGGATATGAGAATGAAAACCCGCAATCTATTGAGGAGCCGCAGGCGTCACCCGGCTACTCCGAAGAAGTTAGAAAAGATTGAGTTGGCGCTCAAGATTTTGACGCTCATAGCTCTTGTTGTTGGTGGCGTTTGGGCACTCTATCTATACAGCAAAGCTGGAGCAGACGACTGGCAAGACAACCTCATACTTGAAACGAAGGTCTTGCCATACCACGATAACCTGCGACTCTTGGTCGTGCACGTCATTTCAAAAAATCCGCGGAACTTCAGATTTGTGCTCAACAGCAAGCATGGCGACAGCTTTAAATTGCGCATCCAAAAAATACCAACTAACAGGAAGGTCGAGACGGTAATTGGTGAGGATGAAGACAAAGCGAACCTGATCAAAACGATTGATATACTTGCAAATGATTCGGGTGAATATGAATTGCTTCCCAACGCAGAATTGGACGATATGAACTCGATTGTCCTCAAAGCTCACACATTGGTACAGCTAACTGCAGAAATAGACAGGCCCAACGGTTCAACTACCAAGGACGGCAAGCCCGATTCAGACTTCATCTCGAAATCAGCCATCGTTCGCATCGAGCCGTAACCTCGCTCCACCCACAACAAAAAACCGCCAAAGCTGGTTTCATGCAAAAGAACTTTTCTCCGGTGCACGCGCTTACAATCCCAGCTCGCTCCACATCGCATCCACTTTGGCTTTCACTGCGGCATCCATCACGATGGGCGTGCCCCATTCGCGCTGCGTTTCGCCCGGCCATTTGTTGGTGGCATCCAGCCCCATCTTGCCGCCCAGGCCCGACACCGGGCTGGCGAAATCGAGGTAGTCGATCGGCGTATTCTCCACCAGCAAGGTGTCGCGCACAGGGTCCATGCGCGTGGTAATCGCCCACATGACTTCCTTCCAGTCGCGCACATTGATGTCGTCGTCCACCACGATGATGAACTTGGTGTACATGAACTGGCGCAGGAAGCTCCAGATGCCGAACATCACGCGCTTGGCATGTCCGGCATATTGCTTCTTGATGCTGACCACCGCCATGCGGTACGAGCATCCTTCCGGCGGCAGGTAGAAATCGGCGATCTCGGGAAATTGTTTTTGCAGCAGCGGCACGAACACTTCGTTCAGCGCCACGCCCAGCATGGCCGGTTCGTCGGGCGGTTTGCCGGTGTAGGTGGAGTGATAGATCGGGTCACGGCGCATGGTGATGCGCTGGATGGTGAACACCGGAAACTTGTCCTGCTCGTTGTAGTAGCCGGTGTGGTCGCCATACGGCCCTTCCAGCGCTGTCTCGTTCGGATGGATCACGCCTTCCAGCACGATCTCGGCGGAAGCGGGGACTTGCAGATCGCTGCCCATGCATTTCACCAGTTCCGTTTTGCTGCCGCGCAGCAATCCGGCGAACTGGTATTCGCTCAAACTGTCCGGCACGGGCGTAACCGCACCGAGGATGGTCGCCGGATCGGCACCGATCACGACTGCGACCGGATACGGCTGTCCCGGATTTTTTTCGCAGTGATCGCGAAAATCCAGCGCGCCGCCGCGATGCGCCAGCCAGCGCATGATGACCTTGTTCGGGCGCGATCACCTGTTGGCGATAGATGCCGAGATTCTGGCGCGACTTGTTCGGCCCGCGCGTGACCACCAGCCCCCAGGTGATCAGCGGCGCAACGTCGCCGGGCCAGCAATGCTGGATCGGCAGTTTCGAAAGATCGACGTCCTTGCCTTCCCACACCACTTCCTGGCACGGGGCGGAAGACAGCACCTTGGGCGACATGGTGAGCACCTGCTTCAGTATCGGCCATTTGTCCCACGCATCTTTCAATCCCTTGGGCGGCTCCGGTTCTTTCAGGTAGGCCAGCAGCTTGCCCACTTCGCGCAACGCCGTCGATGACTCTTCGCCCATGCCCAGCGCCACGCGGCGCGGCGTACCGAACAGGTTGGCGAGGACCGGCATCTTGTGCCCGACGACATTCTCGAACAGCAGTGCAGGCCCTTGCGCACGCAGCACGCGGTCGCAGATCTCGGTCATTTCCAGGTGGGTGGAGACGGGGGCGGCGATGCGCTTGAGTTCGCCGGTCTTTTCCAGTTGGGAGATGAAGTCGCGCAGGTCGTGATATTTCATCAGTAGAACCTCTCCTCACCTTCAGGGCGCGTCTTGAATCGCTTATGCAGCCAGAAATATTGTTCCGGCATCTCGCGTATGCGATCTTCGATAAAAGCGTTCATGCGCCGCGCATCGGAGACGTCGTCGCCGCTCGGATAGTTCTCCCACGCCGGATAGAAGGTCAGCACATAACCTTCGCCGCCGGGCAGCAGGCGCGTGATGCTGGGCACAACCTTTGCGCCCGTCATCTGCGCGATACGCGGCAGCGAGGTCATGGTTGCGGCAGGTACCCCGAAGAAGGGGATGAACGCACCGTCTTTGACACCCTGATCCTGGTCCGGCGGATACACAAACGGCATGCCCTTGCGCATCCCTTTGAGTATGGGACGCAAGCCCTCCTGACGCGAATAGAGGTGCTGGTTGCCAAAACGCCCGCGCTTGTTCAACAGCAACTCGGTCAAATAACGGTTCTTCTGGTTCGCATACATGCACACAGTATCCGTGTGTTGCGCGATCCATTGCCCGCCTGCATCCATGCCGACAAAGTGCGGTGTAAGCAAAATGGACGGTTTATCCTTGATCGCGTCGAAATGTTCGATGCCTTCGACGCGGATCAGGCCGCTGATGCGTTCCGCACTCGACCACCACAGGATGCTGCGCTCGATCAGGCCGCGCATGAACATTTTGAAATGGGCACGCACGAGTTTCTTGCGCGCCTCATCCGACATTTCGGGGAAGCACAGTTTCAGGTTGATCATGCCTACCCGCCGGCGTTCAACGGCAAAAGGATAGGCCAGTATCCCCAACCCGTTGCCGATGGCAACGATGACGGGAAAAGGAAGGAAATGGATCAGCCAAAAAACAAGGACACCCAGGCGAGCCGGCATCACTTCTCCCCCACGGTGTCTGGCGGCAACGCGCCGCGCGGTACTTTGTAACGGTTGTAGCTCCACAGGTATTGCGCGGGACAGGCACGTATCACGGTCTCCAGCGCCGCGTTGATCTGCACCGGAACGGAAGTGGTCATGTCGATGACCAGCGGTACAAAATGCAGGGCGTAGCCTTCACCGTGCGGCAAGCGCTCGCTGCTGCACATCACCACTGCTGCGTTGCTGGACTTGATCAACTTCCCGATCAACGTCATGGTGTACGCGGGACGCCCGAAGAACGGTGCCCACTCGCCTTCACCGTTACCCGGCACCTGATCGGGGAGCACGCCGATGATGCCGCCATGCTTGAGCGTCTTGAGCATCTGGCGCACACCGCCCAGATCGGTCGGCGCCAGTTTCGTCTGCCCGCGGGCGCGGCCTTCGTGCATCAGCTTGTCCAGAAACGCCCAACGCGGAGGGCGATACATGGTGGTGATCGACTGCCGCGATGCGATAAACAGGCTGATAATTTCAAAGCAGCCGAGATGCGGCGTCAAAGCGATTACGCCATTGCCCCGGCCAAGTGCCGCTTCCATATGCTCCCAGCCATGACATTGCTTGACGCCGGTGAGCACATTTTGCAGCGGACGCCGCCATACCCAGGGCAGCTCCATGACCCCCTTGCCCGCTTCATTTACGTTTGCATGCAACAGCTTGCGGAACTCTTCTTCCGAATGCGTGAGGCCGGCCTTGTGCAGATTCTCGCGCAAACGTGCCGCATAACGCGCCGAGGATAGATACGTTACCCAACCGAACAGCATGCCGATCCGGTGCAATACCGACAAAGGCAGGCGCGCTAACACATCAAACAGAATAACCATTAATAAAAACCTAACAAAGCAAAAAGCGGGGATTTGGTATACTGCGCGCCCATTTAACTATTGAAGCAGCAATCGGAGAGCCATGAGCGAATACTTTTTTACATCCGAATCCGTGTCCGAGGGCCATCCGGACAAGGTTGCCGACCAGATTTCCGATGCCATCGTGGATGCGATTCTAGCGCAGGACAAACATTCACGCATCGCCGCCGAGACGTTGGTCACTACCGGCCTGGTTATTTTGGCCGGTGAAATCACCACCAGCGCCCAAGTGAATTTCGCCAAAGTTGCACGCGAGACCATACGCCGCATCGGCTATGACGATCCTAACTTGCGCTTTGATGCCGACGGTTGTTCGGTTCAAATCTGCTACGGCACGCAAAGCCCGGACATCGCACAGGGCGTAGATAAAGCCTACGACGACACGCTCGACCAGGGAGCCGGCGACCAGGGCCTGATGTTCGGCTACGCCTGCCGCGAAACCGACACGCTGATGCCTCTGCCTATCTATCTGTCGCACCGCCTGGTTGAACGTCAGGCACAGATGCGCCGTGATGGTCGCTTGAGCTGGCTGCGCCCGGATGCGAAATCGCAAGTCACCATCAAATATGTGGACGACAAGCCTTTCAGCATCGACACCGTGGTGCTTTCCACCCAGCACTCGCCGGAAATGACGCTGGAACAAATCCGCGAAGCCGTTATTGAAGAAGTCATCAAGCCCGTATTGCCCAAGGAACTCATCAAGGGCGACATCAAATATCTGGTGAACCCGACCGGACGTTTCGTCATCGGCGGCCCGCACGGCGATGCCGGTTTGACCGGACGCAAGATCATCGTCGACACCTACGGCGGCGCAGCCCCGCACGGCGGCGGCGCTTTCTCCGGCAAGGATCCGTCCAAGGTTGACCGTTCTGCTGCCTACGCCGGTCGTTATGTGGCGAAGAACATCGTCGCGGCCGGTCTGGCCGACAAGTGCCTGGTGCAGATCAGCTACGCCATCGGCGTGGCGCAACCCACCAGCATCATGGTCACCACTTACGGCACGGGCAAGATTTCCGACGAGAAGATCACTGAACTGGTCACGAAGCATTTCGATCTGCGTCCCAAAGGCATCGTGCTGATGCTCGACTTGCTGCGTCCGATCTACCAGAAGACGGCCGCCTACGGTCACTTCGGTCGCGAAGAGCCGGAATTCAAGTGGGAAGCCACCGACAAGGCAGCCGCATTGCGCGCCGACGCAGGTCTGTAATTCGCATTACCCACCCTCCGAGGGGTGCTGCAGCGGGTCTGGACAACCAGTCCCCCGTCAGGCTCGGAGCAAGTGGTTCACCCGTATCAACTGCACCCATTCATTAACTTTTTAGATGAATGGAGCAATCATGAACGCTGCCGTAAAAGGATTCACCGACTACATCGTCGCCGACATGTCCCTCGCTGACTGGGGACGCAAAGAACTGGCCATCGCCGAAATCGAAATGCCCGGCCTGATGGCCATCCGCAAGGAATTCGCCAAGACTCAACCGCTGAAGGGCGCGCGCATCACCGGCTCGCTGCACATGACCATCCAGACCGGCGTGCTGATCGAGACACTGGTCGCGCTGGGTGCGGAAGTGCGCTGGGCGTCCTGCAACATCTACTCCACCCAAGACCACGCCGCCGCCGCCATCGCTGCCACCGGCACGCCCGTGTTCGCCGTCAAGGGCGAAACGCTCGCGCAATATTGGGACTACACGCACCGCATCTTCGAATGGGCGGACGGCGGCTTGTCCAACATGATCCTGGACGATGGCGGCGATGCTACATTGTTGCTGCATCTGGGCGCGCGCGCTGAAAAAGACGCTTCGCTGATCAGCAAGCCGTCTTCCGAAGAAGAAACCTGCTTGTTCGCGTCGATCAAGGCCAAGCTGGCAACCGACAAGACCTGGTACTCCACCCGTCTCGCCGCAATCAAGGGCGTGACCGAAGAAACCACCACCGGCGTGCATCGTCTGTACCAGATGCATGAACGCGGCGAACTGAAGTTCCCCGCGATCAACGTCAACGATTCCGTCACCAAGTCCAAGTTCGACAACCTGTACGGCTGCCGCGAATCGCTGGTGGACGGCATCAAGCGCGCCACCGATGTGATGATCGCCGGCAAAGTCGCCGTTATCATCGGTTACGGCGATGTGGGCAAAGGTTGTGCGCAAGCAATGCGCGCGCTGTCGGCCCAAGTTTGGGTGACCGAGATCGACCCGATCTGCGCGCTGCAAGCGGCAATGGAAGGTTATCGCGTCGTCACGATGGAATACGCCGCCGAACTCGGCGACATCTTCGTTACCACCACCGGCAACTTCCACGTGATCACCCACGACCACATGAAGAAGATGAAGAACCAGGCCATCGTGTGCAACATCGGCCACTTCGACAACGAGATCGACGTCGCCTCGCTCAAGCAATACAAGTGGGAAAACATCAAGCCGCAAGTCGATCACGTGATTTTCCCCGACGGCAAACGCATCCTGTTGCTGGCCGAAGGTCGCCTGGTGAATCTGGGTTGCGGTACCGGCCATCCGTCTTACGTGATGTCGTCCTCGTTCGCCAACCAGACCATTGCCCAGATCGAGCTGTACACCCGCACCAAGGAATATCCGGTCGGCGTGTACACCTTGCCCAAGCATCTGGATGAAAAGGTCGCACGTTTGCAATTGACCACACTGAACGCGCAGTTGAGCACACTGACCGACCAGCAAGCTGCTTATATCGGCGTTCCCAAGGAAGGCCCTTACAAAGCCAACCACTACCGCTACTAAGCTTCTTGTTGCGGGTATGATGACCAGGGGCGGACGTCAGGTTCGCCCCTATTAACTCGTTAAATGAAAAAATGCTGCTACGACTACTGCTCATCTGGACGCTAAATTCCTTGGCTTTGATCGCCGTGGCGAATTTCGTGCCGGGCATACACGTGGACGGATTCATGGCGGCGTTCATCGCGGCCTTCGTGTTGGGTCTCGTCAACACGCTCATCCGGCCGATCTTTCTGGTGCTGACGCTGCCGGTTACCATGCTCACGCTGGGACTGTTCATCTTCGTCATCAACGGACTGATGTTCTGGTTCGCGGGTTCCATCCTGCGCGGGTTTACTGTCGACAGTTTCTGGCACGGCGTATTGGGCGCAGTCTTGTACAGTATTTTTTCCTGGGCGCTGAGTTCAGCCGCCGCACAACTACTTGTGAGAAAAAATGGGAAACACAACAACACCGATCAGCTTTGAGTTCTTTCCGCCGCAGACACCGGAAGGCGTAGACAAGCTCACCGCCGCACGTCAACGCCTGGCAGCGGCCAAGCCTGAATTCTTTTCCGTCACCTTCGGCGCCGGCGGCTCCACACAGGACCGCACGCTGGAAACCATCCGGCAGATTCACGCCGAAGGTCACAACGCCACTCCGCATCTGTCTTGCGTCGGCTCCACCCGCGACAACGTTCGCGCGTTGCTGTTCGCCTACAAGGAAATGGGCATCAAGCGCATCGTCGCGCTGCGCGGCGACTTGCCTTCCGGCATGCACAGCATCGGCGAGTTCCAGTATGCGAATGAGCTGGTATCGTTCATCCGCGCGCAGACCGGCGAGCATTTCCACATCGAAGTCGCCGCTTACCCCGAGTTCCATCCGCAAGCCAACTCGGCGCGCGAGGACATGCTCAACTTCAAACGCAAGATGAATGCGGGTGCCAACTCGGCCATTACGCAATATTTCTATAATGCGGACGGCTTTTTCCGTTTCGTCGACGAATGCCGCAAACTCGGCGTTACCGCCCCCATCGTGCCCGGCATCATGCCTATCGTGCGCTTCTCGCAACTTGCGCGATTCTCCGATACCTGCGGTGCGGAAATTCCGCGCTGGATGCGTAAGACCATGGAAAGTTACGGCGACGACAACGAATCTGTACAGGCGTTCGGCCTGGATGTGGTCACACAACTGTGCGAAAAGCTCATTGCGGGCGGCGTGTCCGGCCTGCACTTCTATACACTGAACCAGGCCAACGCTTCGCTGGAAATCCTGAAGCGACTGGGCTACCGATGAGCATCTTGCGCGCACCGGAATTGCTGCTGCCAGCGGGTACGCTGGACAAGATGCGCACCGCCTACGCCTTCGGTGCGGACGCGGTGTACGCCGGGCAACCGCGCTATTCCTTGCGTGCACGCAACAACGAATTCAAGCTGGAAGAACTCGGCATCGGCATCCGCGAAGCGCATGCGCTGGGCAAGAAACTGTTTGTCGCCAGCAACCTGATGCCGCACAACGCCAAGGTGAAGACCTACATGGCGGACATGCAGCCGGTGATCGAAATGCAACCGGACGCGCTGATCATGGCCGACCCCGGCCTCATTGCGATGGTGCGCGAGCGTTGGCCGGAGATGCCGATCCATCTGTCGGTGCAGGCCAACACAGTCAATTACGCCGCCGTGAAATTCTGGAAATCGCTCGGCTTGTCGCGCGTTATCCTGTCGCGCGAACTGTCGCTGGACGAGATCGAAGAGATCCGCCAGGAATGCCCGGATATGGAATTGGAAGTGTTCGTGCATGGCGCGCTGTGCATCGCTTATTCCGGCCGCTGCCTGCTCTCTGGCTACTTCAACCATCGCGACGCGAACCAGGGCACTTGCACCAACTCCTGCCGCTGGGACTACAAAGTCGATAGCGCCGTCGAAGACGGTACCGGCGACATCCAGAAAATCGACTTCGATTTCGACAAAGCGCTAAGCGAAAGCCCGCTGTCCGACTGCGGCTCGCAACCGCGTCACCCGCTGGCCGACAAGGTCTATGTCATTTCACGCAAGGATCATCCGGGCGAACTGATGCCCGTGCTGGAAGATGAGCACGGCACCTACATCATGAATTCGAAAGACTTGCGCGCGGTGGAGCACGTCGAACAGCTGGTGAGGATCGGCATCGATTCGCTCAAGGTGGAGGGCCGCACCAAATCCATCTACTACGTGGCACGCACCGCACAGGTGTACCGGCAAGCCGTCGACGACGCCGTCAAAGGCCGCCCCTTCAATCTGGAACTGCTGGGTGCGCTGGATGCGCTGGCTAATCGCGGTTACACCGACGGCTTTTACGAACGCCACCATACGCACGAGCAGCAGAACTACATGCGCGGCCACTCCGAGAGCTTCCGCCAACAATATGTCGGCGACATTGTGGCGTGCGCAAATGGCGTTGCCGAGATCGACGTAAAGAACAAATTCCAGGTCGGCGACAAACTTGAGATCATCCACCCGTCCGGCAACCACATCATCCAGCTCACCGAGATGCGCAACCTCGAAGGCGAAACGGTCACTGTCGCTCCCGGCAGCGGACATCGCGTGCAGATACCATTGCAGGGTGAGCTGGCAAAAGGGATGGTGGCACGTTTCATCTAATCTGAAAGAAGGTATCTTTCCATGATCTTCTCCAACATCTCCCAATCCGACCGCTACACCGCGCTGCATCCACTGTTCCCGCGCGCGTTCGACTATATCCGCAATACCGACCTGTTCGCCCTCGCGCCTGGCCGCTACCACGTTCTCGGCGAAGACCTGATCGCCATCGTGGAACATGCACCGGGCAAGACACGTGAAGTCGCCAAGCTGGAAGCGCACCGGCGTTACATCGACATTCAGCTGGTGCTGGACGGGATAGAGGAGATGGGCTGGAAGCCGCTGGCGGACTGCTACAACCCGGTGAGCGAACACAGCATGGAGAGAGACATCCGCTTCTTCCACGATGCCGCGGCATCATGGATCGTCGTGCCGCCCGACCACTTCTGCATTTTCTTCCCGGAGGATGCACATGCGCCGCTGGTTTCAAACGGGCAAGTACGCAAAGTGATCTTCAAGATTGCGGTGAAACCGGAGCAAACTTGATCGCTCCGGCAAAACCTGTTTTGTTCACGACGTGAAGCTTGATTGGCGTGCTGCTTCTTAGAGCAGCTTCATGGATTGCAGCTTGTTTTTCAAATTCTTGATCTGCGTATTTTTCTCAGCCAACTGTTTCTCCTTCTCCGTCAGCTGCCTTTCTTTTTCAGCCAGTTGCTTATCTTTCTCAACCAGTTGTTTGTCTTTTTGCGCCAATTCCGCCACGCCTTGTTGAATCCCGTTGTTGGCCGCTTCCAGGCGCGCCTCAAAATCCTGGGTGGCCGCTTCGCCGTTCGGCTGGTTTGCGGCATCTGTGGCCGCGTGCTTGATGGCCTCCGCTTGTTTTTCCAGCGGAAGATCGCGCATATCTTTGAGCCCCATTGCGTTGGAGATGGCCAGCAGCCGGTCCTCTTCCTGCAAGACGACCTTTTCCAGGGTCAGGCGCTCCGGGACTGCAGGTTTTCCATCGAGCTGTGCATTCGCCGGGGCACCGTTGTTGCTGGCGCTAGCCATCGCCCCGCCCACAATGGTCTCTCCGGCAGGGCTGATTTTTAGACGGGCTTGCAGCATGGCCACGCGTTCGTTGATCTGTTGCGCGTGGCGCGCGGCAAACGTGGCTTGTGCACCCAGACGTTGAACCAGCTCTTTGTCACGATACGCGGTGGCGATCCGGCTCTTTGCGTCCTGGTACACGCGCAACGCTTCTGCATAAGTTACCGGCGCCTGCTTGTCGGCATTTTTCACTTTGCTGTCATCGTTGATGAGCTGGCTTTCGCGCAACGCTCCTTCCTGTACGGTCTTGATCACCAGGTCCAGCATCGATCTGAGCAAGGCCTCTTTTTCGTTGTCGATGTTTTCCGGCTGTTCATGTTCCACTTTCTCGATGAGTCCGGACAGACCGCCGATCACTTTTTCATATTCCCTGGGCAACAATCTGGGTGCGTTGTACTCCTCGAGTTGCGCTTTGTAATCCAGCTCCCTGGCAAAGCGATATTGCACAATGGCCATGACGGCGCGTCCTTTTTCCAGAATGGCATCGCCCTTGGCCGCATTGTTCACCAGCACGTCTCTGGACTTGTTGCCCAAGCGCACGTTGGCTGTCGCTTAATATTTGCGAAGCTTCGCGGAAATAACTCGGCGCCAGGAAGGGCATGTTGGCGCTCTTGGCGTCGTTCACATTCTTTTCCAGGGTAGCCACGACATTGAGATCCGACAGGTCGTTGTATTTGGCGACATTCGCGGGAGAGGGTTTGATATTGGTGCTGACCGGCGCGACGCACCCGGCCAGAAATAGTACGAACAGGACATTGATGCTGCGAATTTGCCACGAATGCATATTCAATTACTCCAAATCAAGGTTGGTTGAAAAACCCCGGTTTTCGAATTCGAAAATTTTACTTCATATTTCCTGATCAAATGCAACATCGCCTTCCTCCACCGTGGCACCCAGCTGGATGTGCCTGAAGTCGAACAAATTTGCATCGAGCAAGTGCGAAGGTTTGACGTTTTGCATGGCGGTGAAGATGGTCTGGCTGCGCCCCGGATATTCCTTTTCCCACTGCGTGAGCATTTCCTTGATGTTCTGGCGTTGCAGGTTTTCCTGCGAGCCGCACAGGTTGCACGGGATGATGGGAAATTCCATGCCGCGCGCATAGCGTGCGATGTCTTTCTCGGCGCAGTAGGCCAGCGGACGGATGACGATGTGGTCGCCCTTGTCGGTGACCAGCTTGGGCGGCATGGCCTTGAGCTTGCCGCCGAAGAACATGTTGAGGAACAGCGTCTCCACCATGTCGTCGCGGTGATGGCCCAGGGCGATCTTGTTCGCACCCAGATCTCCCGCCACTTTGTAGATGATGCCGCGGCGCAAACGCGAGCACAGCGAGCAGGTGGTCTTGCCCTCGGGTATCTTGGCCTTGACGATGGAATAGGTGTCCTGCGTCTCGATGTGAAAATCCACGCCAAGCTTCTTCAGATAATTCGGCAGCACGTCCGCAGGGAAACCGGGCTGCTTCTGGTCGAGGTTCATCGCCACGATCTTGAAATCGATGGGCGCACGTTTGCGCAGCGTTAGCAGGATATCCAGCAGCGTGTAGGAATCCTTGCCACCGGAAAGGCACACCATCACGGTGTCGCCGTCCTCGATCATGTTGAAGTCGCCGATGGCCTTGCCGACCGAACTCTCCAGCCGGCCCTTGAGACGGTTGAAGTTGGTGGAGTGGTGCTCGAAATGCACGGGTTGGCTGATATCGTTCATTTGTTTCTCACAGAGTGATGCTGCGACCGCCATCGACCGCCAGTACCTGACCGGTGATGTATGGCGCATCGGCGATGAGGAATTGCGCCGTCCTGGCGATGTCGTCCGGCTCGCCTTCGCGCTTGAGCAGCGTATGCGCGATCAGCTTCCGGCGCTGTTCTTCGTCTTGCCACGCCGCGCTTTCCGGCCACAGGTTGATGCCAGGTGCAATCCCGTTCACACGTATTTGGGGTGCCAGTTCCTGCGCCAAGGCGCGCGTGAGTCCGGCCAAGCCGGATTTGGCGATGTTGTACAGCAGATGGCCACGCATCGGGAAATCGGCATGAATATCGACAATATTGACGATGCAGCCGTGGCAACGGCGCAACTCGGCCGCGGCCGCCTGCGCCAGGAACAAAGGCGCCTTCAGGTTGGTGCCGATCAGGTCATTCCATTGCTGCTCGTTCATTTTGTCCAGCGGTGTCGGGTAAAAACTCGATGCGTTGTTGACCAGCGCATGCAGATGCCCGAATTTCCCGACTGTTTCGTCCACCACGCGGGCCAAGCTGGGTATATCCAGCAAATCGGCCTGCACGGTGCTTGCCGAATCCGGCCGCTTCTCGTTCAGTTCGGCACACAGGACCAGCGCGGCGTCCAGCGAAACATGGCAGTGGATCGCGACGTTCGCACCTGCAGCATGCAAGCGGCGCACGATCGCCGCGCCAACGCGCTTCGCCCCGCCTGTCACCAATACCGTTTTGCCTTGCATCGTATTCCCTACTAAACTCACACAACTGTTGAATTATACCCGACCATGACCGTCAACCTGCCTATCCCCGACCCCGATGCACTCGTCCACAGCGCCAAGCTGTGCGAGATCATCCGCACCGATATTTCGGCTCAGGGCGGCTGGATACCCTTTTCGCGCTTCATGGAACTGGCGCTGTACGCGCCCGGCCTTGGCTATTACACGGCGGGATCGAAAAAACTGGGCGCGGAGGGCGATTTCATCACCGCACCCGAACTTTCCGCTCTGTTTGGACGCACTGTGGCGCGGCAACTGATCGAAATCATGCAGGCCAGTGCGCCGCACATTCTGGAACTCGGCGCCGGCAGCGGAAAGCTGGCGCTGGATATCTTGGGCGAAATGGAGCGACTAGACGCACTGCCGGAGAGCTATTCGATATTGGAAGTAAGTGCTGACCTGCGCGAGCGTCAACAATCCTTGCTGCACAAGAAATTGCCTCATCTTGCCGACCGCATGCAGTGGCTGGATGTTTTGCCGAAATCGATTTCCGGGGCAGTGATCGGCAATGAGGTGCTTGATGCATTTCCGGTTCACCTGCTGTACTGGGCCGGTCGCCGCATCCTGGAACGCGGCGTAATTAGCGAGAACAGCCATTTCAGATGGCACGACAGAGTGCTGGATACGCCGGCACTGCTCGACATTGCACAGAAGCTCAAGGTACCTGATGATTATCTGAGCGAGGTTTCGCTCACCACGCGCGGCCTCATTGCCAGTTTGTGCGAGCGCTTGCATAAAGGCGCAATGATCTTTATCGATTACGGATTTGGCGCAGGAGAGTATTACCATCCGCAGCGCAGCCGGGGCACGCTCATGTGCCATTACCGTCACCATTCGCACGACGATCCGTTCTATCTGCCGGGTTTGCAGGACATCACTGCACATGTGGATTTCACGGCCGTTGCCGAGGCCGCCATCGATCACGGCGCGCAATTTCTGGGCTACACCTCACAGGCGCATTTTTTGATCAACAACAGGCTGACGGACTTTCTTGGAGAAGTTTCACCTGAAGATGTGAAGGCTTACGCGCCGCTTTCCGCACAGGTCCAGAAACTCACCAGCCCGGCGGAAATGGGCGAACTTTTCAAGGTCATCGCAGTGGGAAAAGGCGTGGATCAACCGTTGGCGGGATTCCTGCGCGGCGATCTTTCGCGCCGTTTGTAACCACTCTTTGATTCCCGATTGAGGAATAGCATGTCTCACAGACACAGTTTCGGACCGATAAGTAAAGCCGATGCAACGAGTGCTGATTCTGGGTAGCATGCCCGGAAATATATCACTGGAAAAAAATCAGTATTACGCCCTCCCGCAGAACGCCTTCTGGAAAATCATGGGTGAGTCTGGTTGGTGCAAGCCTTATCTCACCCATATGACGAAAGACTATATATTCTGAAGTCTTCCCGCATCGCCCTATGGGATGTACTGGCGTCATGCTGCACGCGCGAAATCCAGTCTGGATTCGCGATATCAGGAAAGGATCTGAGATCGAAAATGACTTCACGTCGTTCTTCGCGCAACATCCGCAGATCAAGCATGTATTCTTCAATGGAAGCAAGGCAGAACAATGTTTCAGAAAATTTGTGACTAGGGCAAACAAAGCCTACCGCCACTCGACATTCCACCGACTGCCTTCGACCAGTCCAGCCCACGCAGGAATGAGCTATGCCAACAAGCTCCAGGTATGGCGCGCTGCTATCAACCCTTGATGACCGCTTCAACCGCAACGAATGCGCGCTTCACGCACTCTGTCCGCAATCAGGTTCTTGTCCGGGCAGGCTCGCGCGATCTCTCCCGCATTCACCGCCTGTGCCGCTTGGGCGCAACGCAGCAGATAAGCCGATTGCGGATACGCATCGTGTTCGTGCCCGGTGCGCCCGTGCGCATCTGACTCGCAGGCTTGCAGCATTTGAGCAAAGCGTTCCGGCTTGCGCCACAGATCGCAGCTGTCGAATAGTTTCACGATGGTGTCGGCGCGCAGCTCTCTGGCGCGGTGCACGTTGCCGTGATGTCTTGGCGACCAGCAGGCCAGATCGCGGCATTCGCCCGGTACGCGCAGTCGTTCGCATAATGCATGCAGCAGGTCGACGCTACGCATCTCGTGGCCGATGTGACGCGGTAGTGTATCCTCCGGCGTGTTGCCTTTGCCAAGATCGTGCCCCAGCGCGGCAAAGCGTACTTCCAGCGGATAGCCGCATGTTGGCCGTGTCGTCCAGCACCAGCATGACATGGATGCCGCAGTCGATTTCGGGATGGTATTGCGGCGGTTGCGGTACGCCGAACAGCGCATCCACTTCCGGCAATATTTTCTTCAGCGCGCCACATTCGCGCAGCGTGGTGAAGAATCGCGAGGGATGTTTTTCCATCAGCCCGCGCGCCAGTTCCTGCCACACGCGTTCTGCCACCAGCGCATCCACCTCGCCGTTGTCCACCATCTTGCGCATCAACGACAAGCGTCTCCGGCGCGAAGGTGAAACCGAAGCGCGCGGCGAACCGCGCGCCGCGCAAGATGCGCACCGGATCTTCGGCGAATGCGTCGCTCACATGGCGCAAAATGCCGGCCTTCAGATCTGCCTGTCCGCCATGGGGATCGATCAGGTTTCCCTGCGCATCCTGCGCAATGGCATTGATGGTGAAATCGCGCCGCAACAGATCCTGTTCCAGTGTGACCTCCGGTGAGGCATACACGCTAAAGCCTTTGTAGCCTTGTGCCACCTTGCGCTCGGTGCGCGCGAGTGCATATTCCTCGTGGGTTTCAGGATGCAGAAATACGGGAAAGTCGGCGCCCACCGGTTTGTAGCCCAGCGCAGCCATTTGTTCCGGTGTGCTGCCGACCACCACCCAGTCGTGATCCTGCACCGGCAAGCCCAGCAACTGGTCGCGCACTGCGCCGCCGACGCAATAGACTTTCAGATTGCTATTTTTCATCGAAATATGACTTCTGGTTCTTTGCGTTCTGCGCCTCGATGGTACCGAGTCGCTGTTTGAGTGATTGCGAAGTTTGGCCGAACAGCTTGGAATAGTACATGGTGTTGCTCAGCACTTTCTTCACGTAGTCGCGCGTCTCGTCGAAGGGAATGGTCTCGACGTAAATTGCCCCTTCCATCGGAAGCGTACCGCGCCATTGCCGTGCCCGCGTCGGGCCGGCGTTATAGGCCGCGGACGCCAGCACCGGATTGTCGTCGAATTGATGCGAGACGGTCTTCATGTAATAAGTACCGAGTTTGATGTTGACGTCTAGTTGATGGATAAGTCCCTTGCGGTAACCTTTCATGCCGATTTGCCTCGCCACCCAGCGCGCGGTGTCCGGCATGATCTGCATCAAACCGACCGCGCCGACATCGGATTTTGCCATGGTTGCAAAGCGGCTTTCCTGCCGCATCAGACCGTACACCCATGCCTCTTCCAGCCCGTGCTTGTGCAGATTTTCCTGCATGCTTTCGCGGTATGGGGCGGGATAGCGCAAATTGAAATCGTGCAATTGCATAGTACGATCCGCCGCGTTGATGGAGCGGTCGTACATCTCATTGCGACGGGCAAATTCGGCCGCCACCAACAATTGCCGGTCGTCGAAATTTCGCGTGGCCCAGGCCCATTCTTTTGCCGCCTCGACGCGCATATCCATACGATACAACAGCAGGGTACGCTGTATGCTCGGCATAGCCTCGACGGCTGCGATCTCAGCATCGCTCGGCTGGTAGTGTACCGAACTCATGCCCGAGCCCGGTGCCGCGCCCAATTCTTCGGCCGCGAGCTGTCCATAAAAATTATATTCCCGGCTTAGGCTTACAAACAGCGCTTCCGCTTCCTCGGGCCGTCCCAGAACCTTGAGCGCGCGGCCCTTCCAATAACGCCATGCACCTTCGCTTTGCTGTTGCGGTGACATCGCGCTTATGCTTTCCCACACTTCGTGCCAGTTGTTTACTCGCAACGCCGCGCGGGTACGCCATGCCAGTTGCCTCGGATTCAGCGCGGCATCGCCCGCCACCGAAAACCAAAGCAAGGCCCGCTCGTCGTGAGCTTGAGCACCGGAGTAACCTTCCCAGCCGAAAAAGTAACGCTGTTCCTCTTCGGTAAAATAATTGGCTATATGTTCCCAGCGCGTATACGCGATCTGCGGCGATTGCTTGGCCAGACGCTGCAAGGCAAAGAGTCCCGCCAAACGCCGTCCCGTGCTCGCGTTTTCAAATTTGGTCTTTTCCAGGTAGCGTCGCGGATTTCTCGCGACCACACTGAACTCCGCTGGGGGAAATGCCTGCGCTTTGGGTAGATCCTTGATCAGTTCCCTGGCGAGAGACGTATCGTTGTTCTCCAAAGCCAGGCGCATGCGCTGCCACACATCGGCTTCGACTATGACACCCTGCTTCAACGCCTCCTTGAATAGGGGGGAGCAACTATCCGGCAATTCGTCCCCGCTGAACCACAGCTTGCGCGCCTCGGTCAGCGCTCCAGACGCGTCGGTCTGTTGCCTCAATTGCAGGGCATAACAGCTGAGTTCCGTATCGATGTTGACCAGATGAGGGTATTCCTCGGCAAACTCGGTCCAATTTTCGCGCTCGCCGAGAAATTTGAGCCATTCGCCGCGGAACTGATCGACGACCGGCGATTCGTCGGTACGTGCAAGAAAGGCTTTGATTGCCGGAGTGGACTTCGCTCCCCAGTGCAGACGCAACTGGTAGTAAGTCACATAAGGCTCTAAAGGGGTGCTTTTCAGTCTTTCTGCCACTTGGTCCAAACGTGATGCATTGCCGGTGCGTAACGCGTCACGTGCAATGCGGAAATCACTTTCTTGATCGGCCAGCGCACCTAGCGGCAACGCCAGCAGCAGGAGAAATACGAATTTCATGGGAGGACTCGGGATCAACTACGCAGAGAATATCACAGAGCGCTTGGCAGCACTTTAGTCAAAATGCGCGAACCCGCTTGAAATAAGGCTTACAGACAGAGAGGCCCCAGCAAAGAGCCCGCTCGTGAGGAGATTTGTTTACCGCTGAAATGTGTACATTTTCTGCAAGAAAGTGGCGATATCCACGTTTGCCAATTCACGCGCAAAAGACGCGTGCTTATCCACTTCCATCACAGGGTAATTACAAACCAATTCCAGTTGCGGATTCCAACCCGCACACATTACTTCTTCGCCATATCCCTCGTCAGCAACGTCTGCGCGCTCAATCTCGTATCCGTCCATATTCATCGTGGTAGTCATGTCACACCTCCGTATTCAGGAACCTCACAAACTTGCACCTGTGAAAGATGTATCGGCAATTATGGAAGAAAGCTTAGTGTGTGCTAGCTGGCTAAAGATGGATGGTAGTGCAATACAGCCAGGACGAATTGTTTGCGTTTGTTGGTTTGATGAGTATTTGGTGATGACAACCTTAAGATAGCCGAAGTCGACTTTTTTGCTTTGAAAATTCGAGCAGTATGAACAACGCTCAATACGTTCGTTCTAGTCAACCAAGTCGGAATACTTTGGCCGGATCAGGAAAGAATCTGGAGCGTGATTATTTTTAGGGAAGCTTGTGATCTTGAATTACATGACCACAAGTCTGAATTTGGCTCGGCGTCTATCACATTGATTCGTTGTAAAGCGCACCGTTGCTGGATCGACAAATCAATATTCGTAAACTTACCAACAATTGCACTGGATTGGGTTGTTCGGGAATAGACCCTATTGTTGCAGATTCACAGCACTCGGAGGGTTTAAGGGCATTTCTGGGGCAAAATTAGACAGCACGTACCCAAGGCAAAAGGAATGTAAAATCAATTTTTTGATTATCTTTCCCGAGGGGACGAAATGGCAACAAACTTAGTCAATTTGGATGCGTTAATTCCGCGAGAAGATTTTCTGGTTGCGGGGTCTTCGTCAGACACGGGCGGGAAAGCGGCCACATTCAAAATAAATGACCTCGAGCCAGGTGCATTTTCTTATCTCGCGCTCCGTAAGCCGGATTTCCAGCGTGAAACGGCGAACTGGTCGCCCAGAAAGATTTCAGACTTTATTAAATCATTCATTGATGGCGATTTGATACCAGCCATTATTTGCTGGCGCGGAAACGGTTCCAATATATTTATTATCGATGGAGCACATCGACTAAGCGCGCTCATTGCTTGGGTATCAAATGATTATGGCGAAGGGGCCATCTCAAATACTTTCTTTAGCAATTCAATCCCTCGAGAGCAAATTGACGCAGGAAGGAAGACAAGAGAATTGATTGACAAAGAAATTGGCCGTTATCAGGACATTAAGGATGCTGCAAAAGGGAACTCACCAACTCCAGGTGCACTTGAGAAAGCAATTAGACTTGGTTCGTTTCCAATTTATCTCCAATGGGTTCCATCCGAGGATGCCAAGAAAGCAGAGAATGCATTCTTCAAAATCAATCAAGCAACAACCCCGATAGATACAACTGAACTCAGAATTCTTAACGCGCGCTTTTCACCTAATGCCATTACGTCACGCGTGATTGTACGAAATGCTACCGGACACAAATACTGGGGCAAATTCGAGGCATCTGCGCAACAGAAAATTGAAGCTGTGGGTAAAGATATATACGCGGCATTGTTCAAGCCACCGCTAAACACGCCGATAAAAACACTTGACCTTCCTGTGGCTGGTCGCGGATACAGCGCGCAAACTTTACCATTGATATTTGACTTAGTGAATATCTCTAATCACATGCCTGTGGTAGACGCGACTAAGAAAGGGAAGGATGTAAGTATTTCTAGCGCATCGGACGAGGACGGAAGCTTAACAATTCAGATGTTAAAGCGAACGCAAGACATGTCCCAACGAATTACTGGTGTACATCCTTCTTCATTAGGGCTTCATCCAGCCGTTTATTTTTATAGTGCATCAGGGCGTCATCAGCCTACAGCGCTCTTAGCAATTGGCGACTTGTTAGTGAAATTTGGAGAACAAAACAAATTCAAGCAATTTACGGATGTGCGTAGCAAGTTTGAAGAATTCTTGATTCGACATAAAAACTATGTCAACCAGCTCACTTCTAAATTTGGCAGTGGTGCGAAAGGATATTCGCGCTTAAGAGAGCTTTACGAATTAATTCTTGATGGGCTCTGGAACGATAATAACGAGACGCAAATTGAACAATCCATTATGTCCCATCAAGTTTTCAAAAGCTTAACGAAATTTGATTTGGATGATGAAAACAATGGAGCTAAGTTTTCAAAAGCCGTGAAGCAAGTAGCATTTTTGAAGGATGCACTTGCTGGGGCAATTAAATGCAAAATATGCGGCGGATATATTCACGTTAATTCAATACATTTTGACCATAAAGAAGAAAAATCTGCTGGTGGAGCCGCAACTGCTGACAATGCTCAGCTTGCTCATCCCTATTGCAATACCACATACAAGAATTCTTAATTAGCGAAAGAAGTTGCTGTATATCTACCGCAACGATTATTACGCCACAGCAAATACCTTGCGTTTTACAAGCGCTAGATGAATCTGACTTGCCACAGCTTTAGCAACAGGTGGTGGAAAGGCATTAGCTTCAGGTTTAGACTTCCCAACCACAATATCCGTAAGCTTGTTCATGTGCACGCGATCTGTTGGTAAATTGCAATGAACGCGGAAGAACGAGAATAAACAAAAAACCCGCTAACCTTTAGGATTTGAGCGGGCTTGGTGTATTGGGTTGGACGGGGTAATACTCTAAAATGGTGCGCTCGGCGGGAGTCGAACCCACGACCCTTGGCTTCGGAAACCAATACTCTATCCAGCTGAGCTACGAGCGCTTTGAACGGCGCGCAGTATAACGGTTTTTCCAATTCCCCGCCCGCGCCGGATAGCGCAAAAAATGCTATCGTGTGCGCCATGAGTTTTGCCAATCCCAGTCCCGAAGACATCTGCAAATTGTTGCGCGAAGTACGCAGCGTGGCCGTGGTCGGCCTTTCGCCTAACCAGGGACGCCCCAGCTTCCGCGTTGCGCAGGCTTTGCAGAGTTTTGGATATCGCATCTTCCCGGTGCGCCCCTTGGTAATGGAGGTGCTGGGCGAGAAGGCTTATCCCGATCTGGAAAGCCTGCCCGAGATACCGGACATCGTGGATGTTTTCCGCGCACCGGAGCATGTGCCCGCTATCGTGGATAGCTGCATCAAGCTTGGAATCAAGAATTTGTGGTTGCAAGACGGCGTGGTGCATGAGGAAGCCGCACTGAGGGCACAACAAGCTGGAATCACCGTCGTAATGAATCGCTGCATGTTCCGCGACCACACCCAGCTATGCGGATCAAACACGTGAAAAGGTGCAGCTGGTGCGGGGAAGACCCGCTGTATCAGGCCTACCACGATGCCGAGTGGGGCGTGCCGGTACACGACGACCACAAGCTTTTCGAGTTCCTGATCCTGGAAGGCGCACAGGCTGGGCTAAGCTGGATCACCATATTGCGCAAGCGCGAGAACTACCGTGCCGCTTTTGACGGGTTCGATGCAACTCGCGTTGCCCGCTATGACGCGGGTAAAATAGAAACATTGCTGCAGAACCCCGGGATCGTGCGCAACCGGCTGAAAGTGGCAGCGGCAGTGACCAATGCGCAGCGGTTCCTGGAAGTGCAGTCGGAATTCGGCAGCTTCGACAAGTTCATCTGGCAGTTTGTCGATGGCAAACCGAAGCACAACGCCCGGCGCGGCCTTGGCGAAATTCCAGTAAGCACGCCGGAATCGGATGCGATGAGCAAGGAACTGAAACGCCGCGGATTCAAATTTGTCGGCAGCACCATCTGTTATGCGCACATGCAGGCAACCGGCATGGTGAATGACCACACGACTGATTGCTTCAGATATAAAGAACTATTGAGATGACATTAAAATTTACCAAAATGCACGGGGCAGGCAACGATTTCGTGGTGATCGACGGCGTACGCCAATCGGTTGCCTTGTCGGCCGATCAGATTCGTTTCATCGCCGACCGCCACTTCGGCATCGGCTGCGACCAGATATTGCTGGTGGAAAAAACCCAGCGCGACGATGCCGATTTCCGTTATCGCATCTTCAATGCCGATGGCGGCGAAGTGGAACAGTGCGGCAACGGTGCGCGCTGCTTTGTGCGGTTCGTGCATGACCAAAAACTCACCAGCAAGCGCGGGATCGTCGTGGAGACCAAAGGCGGACTGATCTCTCCGCACCTGGAAGACGATGGGCGGGTCACCGTGAATATGGGCCCGCCGATTTTCGACCCTTCGCAGATTCCTTTTGTGAGCGACAGCCAAGAAGTGATTCAGCCGCTGCAACTCGGCCCTGAAGTCGTGCAAATTACCGCCGTTTCCATGGGCAACCCGCATGCGGTGCAGGTGGTCACGGATATCGAGGCCGCACCCGTCACGACGCAGGGAGCGCTGATCGAACATCATCCGCGTTTCCCCAAACGCGTGAACGCCGGCTACATGCAGATCGTGGACCGTACTCATATCAAACTGCGCGTATTCGAACGCGGAGCCGGCGAAACCCTGTCCTGCGGCACTGGCGCATGCGCCGCCGTAGTCGCCGGCATCCGGCGCAAGCTTCTGGACAACACGGTGCATGTCGCAACGCGCGGCGGCTCGCTCAAGATCACGTGGGCCGGCGAGCGTTCGCCGGTGCTGATGACCGGCCCGGCCATCAACGTGTTTGAGGGCGAAATCAACTTGTAACGAGCGCAAAGTATTGCGACGCGGCATGAATATGCAGGAAATCCGCACTGCGGATACCCGCGAATTTGGATTTATAGAGGTAACCGAAAGATGAGAGCAGAAGACGTAGCACAGTATTTGCAGGACAACCCGCTGTTTTTTGAAGAACATGCGGAGATGCTGTCGCAGATCAACCTGCCCCACCCGCACGGCGGTCGCACCATCTCTCTGAGCGAGCGTCAGCTGCTGACCTTGCGCGAGCGCGTGAAGGAGCTGGAAAAGAAACTGCACGATCTGCTGGAATTCGCCAAGGAAAACGATGCGCTGCAGCTTAAAGTGCACCAGTTCAACTGCGCGCTTGTTCGGCCCGCATGATCGCTCCACCCTGCAAGGCCTGATCGTGCACAACCTGCGCGACGTATTCGCCGTTCCGCATGTCGCCTTGCACCTGTGGAAGGACGAGCCGCCCAGTTCCGAAGTGCTGGCCTTTGCCGACGAACACCAGCAACCCGTGTGCACCCATCACGCGATACACGACACCCTGCCCTGGTTCGGCGAAGCGGCCGAACATCTGCGTTCTTTCGCCTACCTGCCTTTGCGCGCCCACGGCCAGACCATCGGCCTGCTCATTCTGGCCAGCGAAGACAAACAACGTTTCTATCCGGAAATGGGCACACTGTTCCTGCAACGCATCGCCGAGACTTTGGGCAGTGCGTTCAACCTGCATGTCTGACGCCACTGAACAGACTCCTGCCGCACTGCAAGGCTACCTTGCCTACCTGCATAACGAACGCAACTATTCTCCGCTGACGGCGGAGAACTACGCGCGCGACATCCACCGCTTGTTCGCACTCGCCGGGGCAACACCGCTGCCCGAGCTCAAGAGCCATCAGATCCGCCGTTTTATCGCGCAATTGCATAGCAGCGGCCTGGGCGGACGTTCGCTGGCGCGCGTGCTGTCGGCGTGGCGTGGCTTCTATAGCTACCTGATGCGCGACCACGGCTGCAAGAGCAATCCCTGCGTCGGCCTGCGCGCACCCAAGGCGCCCAAGACATTGCCGCATGCGCTCTCGCCGGACGAGGCAGTGCAGCTGGTGGAAATGAAGGTGCAAACGCCGCTGGATGCGCGCGACAAGGCGATGTTCGAATTGCTCTACTCTTCCGGTTTGCGTTTGGCCGAATTGGTGAGCCTGGACCCCATTGACATGGATTTCGCCGACGCCTCGGTGCGCGTCACCGGCAAAGGCAACAAGACGCGCATCGTGCCGCTGGGCAGCCATGCCATCACGGCGCTGAAAGCATGGCTGGCAGTGCGCGAGCCGATTGCCAAGGCGGGCGAGACAGCGCTGTTTGTCGGCAAGAACGGCGCACGCATCAGCCCGCGCACGGTGCAACTTCAGCTGCGCAAATGCGGCATCAGACAGGGCATCGCCAGCGGCGTGCATCCGCATTTGCTGCGCCATTCCTTCGCCACGCATGTGCTGCAATCCTCGGGCGACCTGCGCGCGGTGCAGGAAATGCTGGGACACGCCAGCATTTCCACCACACAGGTCTATACTCACCTGGATTTCCAGTACCTCTCCAAAATCTACGACAGTGCGCATCCGCGTGCCAAAAAGAAAACATGAACACGCCAAAAACCAAATCACATTCGACCCCGCACCGCCCATCGCAAGGCGGCATCGATTTTCGCAACCGCGTGAAACGCGATAAACAGAAAACCGAAGCGCCTGCGCCGAAAAATACCTCTGCCCCGCTGCGTACCGGCAACCCGATGGGGCGACCCTGCCTCATCCTCAAGGCAGACCGCGAAAAATCCCTGCTGCGCCGCCACCCGTGGATATTCTCCGGTGCCATCGAATGCATCGACGGCACGCCTGCCAGCGGCGATACCGTGGCCGTGCGGGATGCATCAGGGCAGTTTCTGGCGTGGGCGGCGTACAACGCCAAGTCGCAGATCAGCGCGCGAGTATGGTCGTGGAATGAAAAGGATCTCATCGACAATACATTCTTTCGCAACCGCATCGCCGCTGCGCTAAAGGCAAGGCGTGCACTGGGCCTGACCCGCGACAGCAACGGCATGCGCCTTATCCACGGCGAATCGGACGGCCTGCCCGGCCTGATCGTGGACAAGTACGGCGACGTATTGGTAATGCAGCTCGGAAGTGCCGGGCCGGAACATTGGCGCGAGACACTGGCCGACATCCTGCAGGACCTGTGTTCACCCGTTTGCATCTACGAACGCTCCGATTCCGACGGACGCGAACTGGAAGGTTTGCCCGTGCGCAGCGGCGTGCTGCGCGGTGCTTTGCCGAAGCAAGTGGAAGTGACAGAACACGGCATCCGCTTCGCAGTGGACGTTGCAGCCGGACAGAAGACCGGCTTCTACCTGGACCAGCGCGACAACCGCGCATTGACCGGCACGCTGGCCGCCGATTGCGACGTGCTCAACTGCTTCTGCTACACCGGCGGCTTCTCGCTCTATGCACTGCGCGGCGATGCGAAGTCGGTGCTTTCCATCGATTCGTCGCAGGAAGCGCTGCAACTGGCTCAAGCCAATGCGGAATTGAACGGATTCGACGCATCGCGTGCGGAATGGCAATGCGCGGATGTGTTCGAAGCCCTGCGCAAACTGCGCGACCAGAACCGCAAGTTCGACCTCATCGTGCTCGACCCGCCCAAGTTCGCGCCCACTGCTGCTTTTGCCGAGAAGGCTTCGCGCGCTTACAAGGACATCAACCTGCTCGGCTTCAAATTGCTGCGGCCGGGTGGTTTGCTGTTCACCTACTCGTGTTCCGGCGGCATCAGCGATGATCTGTTTCAGAAGATCATTGCGGGGGCGGCGCTGGATGCGGGGGTGGATGCGCAGATCGTGAAGAAGCTGCATGCAGCGGCGGATCATCCGGTGTTGTTGAGTTTTCCGGAGGGGGCGTATTTGAAGGGGTTGGTGTTGCGGGTTGCTTAGGCTTCGTTCGAGAGACCGTTCGTCCTGAGCCAGTCGAAGGATGGGCGAAGCCCGTCGGGGTTCGTCCCCTCTCCCACCGGGGGAGGGCTAGGGTGGGGGAATGTCGTTGCATTCCCTGTTCCTGTAAAACCAACCCCGTCGGGGGTAGCCCGACAGCTAGTCACTTTTTCTTGCTTCGCCGAAGAAAAAGTAACCAAAAAGAAGGCGACCCCGGTGCGCCGCCCCTTCGGGGTTCCCTGCGTTGCTCGACTGGTCAGGCTTCCTCATAAACTCGCACGATCCGCTACGCGTCCACGTGCTCAAACATATTCGTCAGAATTCCCTGACCAGCCTGCGCTACTCGGCGGCGCACAGGGGAAGGAAAACGAAAACTCCAAACCAGCCGGTGGGCATTCGTGCCCACGCAGTTTTAAGACGTTTTTCTTGTTGGATTTTGTGCAACCTGTCCTCTGCAATTACAAGAATTGCGCTCTTCAAGGCCTCAAAGTATTTCAGGCATTCGTCTTCTGTTAACTCATGTACACCAAGACTTAATATGCTGTACATCTCAGGATGTTGAACGATGAAATCTGGAAGAAAATCTTTCAGTAAAGAAACCTTTTCTTTCATTCTGGATTTCTCGTATTCCTCTTCATTCCATCCACTAATACTTGCTGCCTTTGTGTGCGCTTCTTCAATAAGAGACTCAAATACTCTGCGAAGATAAACATATGATCCGATCCCCACGCCATGAGAAGCTAGTCCAATTGCCTTGTTGAGTTCCCGGAGCCTTTCTTCACCAAGTGCTTTGTCAAATTGGCTGGTATCTCCTATCGCTATGTCAGCTAATGATGGATATTGCCCAATCTTAATTAGCGATTTGTCCTTCATGACAAAGTGAAAGTCCACGTGGTGGTGTTTTCGAGTACAAGTTATCCGCTTTGAGAAATATGGTAAATGCCAAACTGCTAGTGGAAAATAGTTACCTCCAAAGTGCCCTATCCTAACTAGCCTTTCTTCTTCAGCGGTTTTCTCTTTTGTTTCTGCTGTAACTATTGGCTTGAAGGTCGCATTTTGTCTGCATCCGGGGCAAAACAGATCCAGTGTACTGCTGTATTCGAGTATCGATTTGACTGCTCGATCAGCATCGTTCTCCAGATCAATTGGACTATATAGTGGCCTTTCTAGTAGCCATTCCACAACTGGTAATTCTTTTTCTGCTGGCATCTCTAAGACCTCCAGAACGATTTGTCATGCGGCATCATATTCGTTTTGCTTACGTTATGGGGCAGCCAAGTAGGGTGGGCACGAAGTGCCCACGCGGTGGTTTGGATTTTCGCTTTTTCTTCCCCTGTGCGCCGCCGAGTAGCGCAGGCTGGTCAGGGAATTCTGACGAATATGTTTGAGCACGTGGACGCGCAGCGGATCGTGCGAGTTTATGAGGAAGCCTGACCAGTCGAGCAACGCAGGGAACCCCGAAGGGGCGGCGCACCGGGGTCGCCTTCTTTTTGGTTACTTTTTCTTTGGCGAAGCAAGAAAAAGTGACTAGCTGTCGGGCTACCCCCGACGGGGTTGGTTTTAAGATAAGAGGAAACATAACGAGTGTTCCCCCACCCTAACCCTCCCCCGGTGGGAGAGGGAACCAGACGCCCAGCGGGCTTCGCCCATCCTTCGACAAGCTCAGGACGAACGGTCCTATGTAGCGCGTGGCACGAACAAGCCTCAAATTCTTAATAGGACGGCACAAACCCCAACAACACCAACCCCACCACCGCCGGTGCCGCCTGTATCCAAAGTATCTTGGCATCCGCCGTCAGCGCACCATACACCCCGGCCGTCGCGACACAACCCAGAAAGAAACGTTGCACATGGATATCGCCGGTGTACATGCTCCAGAACAATCCCGCCGCCAGAAACCCGTTATACAAACCCTGATTCGCCGCGAGTATCCGCGTCGCGGCGGCAAAGTTCTCGTCCATGCCGAAGGCTTTGAGACCCAAAGGCCTTTCCCACAGGAACATCTCGAGCACGAGGATGTACACGTGAATGAGAGCAACGATGCCGACAACGACGTTGGCGGCGGCGTACATTAGTGCAAACTCACAAAAGGTTTGAAGCCTAGCTTCGTTGCGAGGCTGCTGGCCGCATCGCGTGCTTCATTCTCATTGGCGTAGGGGCCGAGGTGCACGCGGGTCAGTCCACCCTTGCTGTACAGTTTCAGTTGCTTGCCGGTATCGCCCAGTTCTGCATTCATCTTGGCGAGAAAACTTTCGGCACCCTGTGCGGACTTGAATGCACCGAGTTGCAGGAAGATTTTCCCGGTAGAACTTCCGACGGTATCGACCGGTATGCTCGGCGCGGTTTCGGGCAGGGGTGCAACCGCAATCGGCGCGACGTTGACGGCAGGCGTCTCAACCGCACTGGCGACGGGCGCGTTGTCGCCGACGGCGATGCTCTCCACTTCGACTTCGGCGCTGCCGTTGTTGATGAAGCCGAGCTTGTAGGCCGCGGCATAGGACAGGTCCATGATGCGGTCATGCAGGAACGGACCGCGGTCGTTGATGCGCACGATGACGGATTTGCCGGTCGCTACATTGGTGACGCGTGCGTAGCTGGGAATGGGCAGCGTGGGGTGCGCGGCAGTCATGCCGTACATGTCGTAGACCTCGCCGATGGAGGTGCGCTGGCCGTTGAATTTTTTGCCGTACCAGGAAGCGATGCCGCGTTGCTTGTAGTTGCCGGTTGTTTGCAACGGTGTGTAGGTCTTGCCCAGGGCGGAGTAGGGACGGTTGGCATAGCGATGCAGCGGCTCTGCCTTGGGCACTGCATCGGGGATGGCATCCATATTGACGTTGGCGGCATCGGCACCGGGGCCGTCTCCGGGCAGATATCCGCCGCCCGACGTCGCGGGAGCGGCAGTTGCAGTCGACGGCGTAGCTTGCCGGTTTGCCGCCGGGGCCGCCAGCTTCCACGATCGGGGCGGCAGCTTGCTGCTTCTCTGTTTCTTTCTGCACGGTGGTACAGGCGCTCAAGCGCAAGTGCGGCAAACAACACCAACAGCGATTCTCTTTTCATCATCGTCCCCCTAGGTTTTAACGAGTTTCTTGTTCGTGTGTATGCTCATCAGGATACCAAATCCCAACATCAGCGTAAGCATGGAGGTGCCGCCGTAGCTGATGAGCGGCAGCGGTACGCCCACCACCGGCAGGATGCCGCTGACCATGCCCATGTTGACGAACGCGTAGGTAAAGAAGGTGAGCGTGATGCTGCCGGCCATCAGGCGCGTGAAATAGGTGGAGGCATTGGCGGTGACGATGAAGCCGCGCCCGATGACGAAAACATAGAGCGCCAGCAACAACAGGTTGCCGATCAGGCCGAATTCTTCCGACCAGACGGCGAAGATGAAATCGGTGGTGCGTTCGGGCAGGAAATCCAGGTGCGTCTGCGTGCCGTTCAGATAGCCCTTGCCGAGAATGCCGCCGGAGCCCACCGCGATCATGCCCTGGATGGTGTGATAACCCTTGCCCAGGGCGTCCTGCGACGGGTCGAACAGCATCATGATGCGGTGCCGCTGATAGTCGTGCAGCGCAGACCACAGGAACGGGGCACTGGCGGCCGCCGCCAGTGCGGCACCGATCATGAGGCGCCAGGACAGACCGGCCAGGAACAGCACATAGAAACCGCTGGCGCCGATGAGGATGGCGGTACCCAGGTCGGGCTGGCTCGCGATCAGTGCCACCGGCACCAGCAACAGGATGGCCGCGACAAAATAATTCCTCAGCTTCAGCGTGGCCTCGTTTTTCTCGAAGTACCAGGCCATCATCAGCGGCACGGCAAGTTTCATCAGCTCGGACGGCTGGATGGTTGCGATGCCGATGTTGAGCCAGCGCGTCGCACCGTGGCTGTTCACGCCGAGCGGGGTCATCACGAGCAGCAACAGGATCAGGCCCAGCACGTATATCGGCCAGGCGGCGCGCATCAGATAATGCAGCGGCATGTTGGCGACCATCCACATCGCGCCGAATGCCGCGACGATGTTCCCGGCCTGGGACAGCACACGCATCCAGTTGCCGTCGCTCGCGCTGTATAGCAGCACCAGACTGACCAACGCGAACACGCCGAGTGCGGCCAACAGCACGGGGTCCAGGTTCTGCATCAGGCGTTGTTTTATTTGTCTCGCGTTCATACTCAGTCGCTAACCGCCGCTTTGTCGTCCACAACCTTCAGGGGCTGCGGCTCTTTGCCGAGCAGATAATAATCCATAACCTTGCGCGCAATCGGTGCGGCGGTGGTACCGCCGTGACCGCCGTTCTCAACCAGCACCGCCATCGCGATGCGCGGCTTGTCGGCCGGCGCAAAGGCGATGAACCAGGCGTGGTCGCGGTTGTATTCGGAGATCTTTTTCGGGTCGTACTTTTCACCCTGCTTGTTGGCGATCACCTGCGCCGTGCCGGTCTTGCCTGCGATGCGATACGACGCGCCGTAACTGGCCATCACCGCAGTACCGCCCGGCTTGGTGACGGCTTCCATGGCACTTTTGACCAGCTTGAGGTGCTCGGGATCGATCTTGAGATCGAACAGCGGCTTGACCGCGGTCAGCACCGATCCTCCGCTCGCTTGCCGCATCTCTTTCACCAGATGCGGCTGGAACGCCACGCCGTCGTTGGCCAGGATCGCGGTGGCGTAGGCCAGCTGCAGCGGCGTCACCAGGTTGTAGCCCTGACCGATACCGGCCGAGACCGTGTCGCCCGGATACCATATTTGCTGGTAACGTTTCGTTTTCCACTCGGGCGAGGGCATCAGGCCGGGAGTCTCGCCTTCCATGTCCAGACCGGTTTTCTGTCCAAAACCGAAGCGCGTCAGGTAGCTGTGCATGTTGTCGATGCCCATTTCGGTCGCAAGACCGTAAAAGTAGGTATCGCACGACATCTGGATGGCCTTGAACATGTCGACGCTGCCGTGTCCGCCCGCCTTCCAGTCGTGGTATTGATGTCGGCTGCCGGGCAACATGTAATAGCCGGGATCGCTGATCGCATGCGTGGGGGTGCGCGTGCCGTAATAAAGTCCGGCCAGCGCCAGAAATGGTTTGATGGTGGAGCCGGGCGGATATTGCCCGCGCAGAGCGCGGTTGTTGAGCGGCGTATCGGGAGAATTGTTCAGCTCGTCCCAGGTATCGGTGTCGATGCCGTCGATGAACAGTCCGGGGTCGTAGCCGGGCTTGCTGATGAAAGCCAATACCTCGCCGTTGGTGGGATCGATCGCCACCAGTGCACCGCGATAATCGCCGAACGCCTTCTCCGCCACTTCCTGCAATTTCGCGTCCAGCGTCAGCATCAGGTTGCTGCCGGATTGGGGTGCGGTACGTGACAACACGCGCACCGCGCGCCCGCCGGCATCCACCTCCACCTGCTCGAAACCGGTCTCGCCGTGCAGGTCTTTTTCATAGCTCTGCTCGATGCCGGTCTTGCCGATGTAGTCGGACCCGAGGTAATTCGAGGCTGTCTCATCTTCCGCCAGTTGATCGATGTCTTTCTGGTTGATGCGGCCGACATAGCCGATGAGGTGGGAAGTCACATCGGTAAAAGGATATTCCCGGAACAATCGTGCCTTGATCTCGACGCCGGGAAAGCGGAACAGCTGTGCGGAAACGCGTGCCACTTCGTCGTCGCTGAGCTGACTGCGTATCGGCATGGTTTCCAGCGTTTGGCGCTCGGTCAGCAATTTTTGAAAGCGCTTGATGTCCTTGGGGGTGATCTCGACCAGCTTGGATAATTCGGCGATCAGCGCATTCATGTCCGCCACCTTGGCCGGCGCGATCTCCAGCGTATAGCCGGAATAGTTCTTCGCCATCACCACGCCGTTGCGATCCAGGATCAGGCCGCGGTTCGGCACGATGGGCACGACATAGATGCGATTGCTGTCCGCCAGGGTGTGGAAGTAGTCGTGGCGTATGACTTGCAGGTAGAAGAAACGCAGCAGCAGGATGAGCAGCATCACCGCCACGAAGCCCAAGCTCAACACCAGTCGCAGACGGAAATAATAGATTTCGCGCTGATGGTTCTTCAGCTCGACGTAACGATTCATCCTAGATACCGCTGTCGAATGAGGTGTAGTGTGCGTTCATCGCGGTGTCCCTGAAGGGATTCCTTCGGTCACAAGCAAGGCGCGACGGCGCGGAATGGTCGTTCCATTCCAAGGAGGAGCAACGCCGCCATGCGCTGCGAGGGACGTGCAATATGCCTCGTAGCGACGACACCCCATAACGGCGAGCATCGATAGCGTTTGAAACCTGTTTGTTTGCCTGCATTCTCATGGGAGCGGTCGACGGCGGTATCTGGGATCAAAGTTCGTTCGGGTCGCGGCGCGGACGGCGCAGGGCTTGCAACAGCAGGGTCATCGGAGTCCACAGCAGCGCCGACACCACGCTGCCGAGAAAATATTCCCACGCCACATAACCACGCACTTGCCAATGCACGGCAGCGTATGCGGCGTAGCTCAGCAGCAACAGCGGGAACACGTGCATGGATTGCTGGCGCAGGTTGAACATCTGTACGCGGCGGTGCAGCACGATGCCGCCAAAGGCCAGCACCGTATACGCGAGCGCATGCTGGCCGAACAGGCTGGCATCCGCAACGTCGGCGAAGATGCCGACCAACCATGCGATGCCGATGCCGACGCGATGCGGCTTGTGCGTGCACCAATAGAGCAATACCAGCGCCACGAAATCCGGACGCAGCGCCAGCGCCCAGCCGTGCCAGGGCAACCAGTTAAGCATGACGGCTACGGACAGACTGAATACGATGAAAGCCGTACTCGCGGGCAGCAAGAACTCCTGGTCTTTCGGTACGTTAGTGCTCAAGGATTTCTCCGCTTAAGTCTCTTTTTCGCGCGATCCGGTTCGGTGTTCGTCTCGGCTGTCGCCGGATGTTCGGGCAGTGCGGGCACACTGGAGACGATCAGGAGAGCGCGATGCCGATCGACACCGGCCAGCGGCGTACAGGTGATGCGCGCAAACGGGTAGGCCGGATCGCGCTCGATCTTGAGTACTTTCGCCACCGGCAGGTTGGGCGGATACGTGCCGTCGATACCGGAAGTCACCAGCACGTCGCCTTCCACGATGTCGGAACTCACCGGCATGTAGCGCAATGCCATTTCACTGATATCGCCCGATCCGAACACGACCGCACGCAAACCGGTGCGCAATAATTGTATCGGCACCGCGTGGTCCTTGTCGGTGATCAAGGTCACTTCCGACAGCCAGGGATACACGCGGGTGATTTGCCCAACTACGCCCTGATCGTCCACCACCACTTGTCCGGCCAATACGTTGGCCTGCGAACCTTTGTCCACAAACAGTTTGCGTTTGAAGATATCGCGCTCTACGTAGACGATCTCCGCGATTTGCATCTGGTAGTCAACCCGCTGCTTTAGTTCCTGCAAGATACGCAGCTGGTTGTCCTCGGTCTTGATCGCCTGCAGCTGCGCCATCTGTGCCGCATCCGCGTCGTGCTGCTGGCGCAGATTCGCGTTTTCCGTCAACAACTGGCTTTGTGTTTCAAAATAGACGGCGATGCGCCCCACGGTTTCTCCGGGCAGCGCGGTCAAGCGTTGAAAGGGATAGATAATCACGGCAAGAACCTTGCGCGTGGATTCCAGATACTGGTAACGGGCGTCCACAAACAGCAGCAGCAGCGAGAGCAGGCAAAAAAATACGACTCGAGCAGCCGGACTCGGGCCGCGATTAAAGAACCGAAGAGTACGGGTATCGTCCAATGCGCAGCCGTGCAGCTAACGCGAAGCGCGCGTAGCGCTTCGCTTGCTTCCTCGCCCGCTTGTGGGAGAGGATTGCACCCGCAAGGGGTAGGCCGTAGTTGTAAAGCCGACAAGTCGGCAACAACTACGCACAGGAGAGGGAACGGGCATGGCGAGTTCCATTATTAAGGGGCGGCTACTTGCCATGCCTGTCAGTCGCTGGTGAAGATACTGTTGAATTTGTCCATGCGCTCCAGCGCTTTGCCTGATCCGCGAACCACACAAGTCAAAGGATCGTCGGCGATCACCACCGGCAAACCGGTTTCTTCCATCAGCAGACGATCCAGGTCGCGCAGCAACGCGCCACCGCCGGTCAGCACCATGCCCTTGCTGGCAATGTCGGCACCCAGTTCGGGCGGGGTCTGTTCCAGCGCTGTCTTTACCGCGCTGACGATGTTGTTGAGCGGATCGGTCAGGGCTTCGAGGATTTCGTTGCTGGAGATGGTGAAGCTGCGCGGCACGCCTTCCGCCAGGTTGCGTCCGTTCACTTCCATCTCACGCACTTCACTGCCGGGGAAAGCCGAACCGATTTCCTTCTTGATGTTCTCGGCAGTGCTCTCGCCTATCAGCATGCCGTAGTTGCGGCGGATGTAGTTGATGATGGCTTCATCGAACTTATCGCCGCCGACACGCACCGAGCCGGAATACACCGCGCCGCCCAGCGAGATCACGCCCACTTCGGTAGTGCCACCACCAATGTCCACTACCATGGAGCCGGTCGCGTCTTCTATCGGCAGATCGGCGCCGATTGCGGCGGCCATCGGTTCTTCGATCAGTTCCACACGGCGTGCGCCGGCGCCGTATGCGGATTCGCGAATGGCACGGCGCTCAACCTGGGTAGAACCGCACGGCACGCAAATGACGATGCGCGGGCTGGGTGTGAAGATGCTG
This sequence comes from uncultured Pseudomonadota bacterium, assembly GCA_963718345.1. Classification (GTDB taxonomy): domain Bacteria; phylum Pseudomonadota; class Gammaproteobacteria; order Burkholderiales; family Gallionellaceae; genus Sideroxyarcus. The sequence goes on from CAVQZH010000007.1 coordinate 170,225, forward strand.
GATTTGTGCACGCGACGGATGAACTGCTTGAGCATCTGTTCGGTGACGGTGAAGTCGGCGATCACGCCGTCCTTCATCGGGCGGATGGCGGTGATGTTGCCGGGAGTGCGGCCCAGCATCTGCTTGGCCGCGAGGCCGACTTGCTGGATGACTTTCTTGCCGTTGGGTCCGCCTTCCTGGCGGATGGCTACAACCGACGGCTCGTTCAACACGATACCCTGTCCGCGCAACCAGATCAGTGTATTCGCCGTACCCAAATCGATAGCGAGGTCGTTGGAAAAATAGCCGTTGAAGTAACTTAACATGTCAGGTCCTGAGAGGTAGAAGGTGTGCGCCTAAAGAAGCGGTTTATGATACTCTATCGCGCCTGATTTGATAAAGCTTTAAACCAGTTTATGTCCCTAAGTTTAGCCGATGTCGAAAAAGTCGCCCGCCTTGCACGGCTGGCGATGAACGACCAAGAACTCCAAGCTGCCCAAGCCCAGTTGAACAACATTTTCGGTCTCATTGCCGAAATGCAGGCCGTCGACACCAAGGGCATTGCGCCCATGTCCCACGCCCAGGACGTGGCCCAGCGCCTGCGCGAGGATAAAGTCACCGAACCCAATCAGCGCGAGGCTTTCCAGGCCATCGCCCCTCAGGTCGAAAACGGCCTGTATCTGGTTCCGCAGGTCATCGAGTAACCCTATGATCCATTCCACCCTTGCACAACTGGGCGCGGCACTGCGCGCCAAAAAGATATCCAGCGTCGAACTGACGCAAACCTATCTCGACCGCATTTCCCAACTGAATCCGCAACTTAATGCCTTTATCACGCTTAACCCGGAAGTTTCGCTGGCCCAGGCGCGCGCGGCGGATGCCCGTCTGGCTGCAGGTTCTGCCGATGCGCTGACCGGTATCCCCATCGCGCAAAAGGACATCTTCTGCGCCAAGGGCTGGCTCACCACCTGCGGTTCGAAGATGCTGCACAACTTCGTATCTCCCTACGATGCGCATGTCATTTCCCAATTCAACAACGCGGGCGCGATCAACCTCGGCAAGACCAACATGGACGAGTTCGCCATGGGTTCGTCCAACGAGACCTCGCACTACGGCCCGGTGAAGAATCCCTGGGATACGGCGCGCGTGCCGGGCGGATCTTCCGGCGGCACGGCAGCTGCCGTTGCCGCACGGTTGTGCGCGGCGGCCACCGGCACCGACACCGGCGGCTCTATCCGCCAACCCGCCGCCCTGTGCGGCATTTCCGGCCTGAAGCCGACTTACGGCGTGGTGTCGCGCTACGGCATGATCGCTTTCGCTTCCAGCCTGGATCAGGCCGGGCCGATGGGACGCAGCGCGGAAGATCTGGCGCTGCTGCTCAACACCATGGCCGGGTTCGACGAGCGCGATTCCACTTCGCTGCAACGCGACAAGGAAGACTACGCGCGCGACTATGAACGGACAAGCCGCTGAACGGCCTGCGCATCGGCCTGCCGAAGGAATTCTTCGCCGAGGGCATGGGCAGCGATGTGGCCAAGGCGGTCGAGGCCGCCATCGCCGAATACAAGAAACTCGGTGCCACCGTGGTGGACATCAGCCTGCCGAATTCACAAATTGTCCGTGCCGGTGTATTACGTGCTGGCTCCGGCGGAAGCGTCGAGCAACCTGTCGCGTTTCGACGGCGTGCGCTACGGCTACCGCGCACCGGAATACAGCGACCTCGCCGACATGTACGAGAAGAGCCGCGCGCAGGGATTCGGCGCGGAAGTGAAGCGCCGCATCATGATCGGCACCTACGTGCTGAGCCACGGCTACTACGACGCCTATTATTTGCAGGCGCAAAAAATCCGCCGCCTGATCGCGCAGGATTTCACTGACGCTTTCAAGCAATGCGACGTGATCATGGGTCCGACCTCGCCTTCCACCGCATTCAAGCTGGGCGAAAAGGGCGACGATCCGGTGCAGATGTACCTGTCCGACATTTACACCATTGCGGTGAACCTGGCTGGGCTGCCCGGCATGTCCATTCCCTGCGGCTTCGGCGCCAACAACATGCCGGTGGGCTTGCAGATCATCGGCAACTATTTCGATGAAGCACGCATGCTGAACGTGGCACACCAATATCAACTGGCTACCGACTGGCACAACCGCGCGCCGCAACTTGGTTAAGTTTGATGAGCATTCCTTTCCGACATAGCGCTGGATTTGGCAGACGAATTGAGTATTGGATTATTGGAAAAATGCTCAAAGAAGGGCTGGATGTCTATGTCCCTTTAGTAGACGACTTCGGAGTGGATGCTGTAATTCGAAAACCAGACGGTACGTTTATTGAAGTTCAAATAAAAGCGCGCTCAGAAGACGTAGTTTTCGGCGATGCCGCTCTGTTTGCCGCAATCGACTTTCCAGAAAACAGAAAAAACTATTTTTTCGTTTTCTATTCTGAGAGGCTTGATCACAAAGGACTTCCTTGCATGTGGATTCTTTCTTCAGAAGAATTTATTCAAGAATGTGTACAGAATAAAAGCGGAAATAATATCGGCAAGAGAAGTATTTGGTTCAATGGGAAGAACACGAAGAATAATTCCGAGCATCCAAAAGAAAGATTCGAAGCACGTATCTAGCGGCATGACGTGCTCGCGCTTTCATCTAGGAAATACGGAGCAAATAATGCAGTGGGAAATCGTCATCGGACTGGAAGTACATACCCAGCTCTCCACCAACACCAAGATATTCTCCGGTGCTTCGACCGCATTCGGGGCTGAACCGAACACACAGGCGGATGCGGTGAGCATTGCGCTGCCCGGCGTGTTGCCGGTGCTGAACAAGGGCGCAGTGGAACGCGCGATCAAATTCGGCCTCGCCACCGGCGCGCATATCGCGCAACGCTCGGTGTTCGCGCGCAAGAATTATTTCTACCCCGACCTGCCCAAGGGCTACCAGATCAGCCAGTTCGATCTGCCTGTCGTGGGACAGGGCGCATTGACCATCCAGGTCGAACCGCTGTCCGGCCAATCGCCAAGCCTTACGAAAAAACAGTGCGCATCACGCGTGCCCACCTGGAAGAAGACGCGGGCAAATCCGTTCACGGCAATTCGCAGGGCGTAACCGGCATCGACCTGAACCGTGCCGGTACACCCTTGCTGGAAATTGTGTCCGAACCTGACATGAGCTCCGCTGCCGAAGCGGTGGCCTATGCCAAAGCCCTGCATACCTTGGTGCGCTGGATCGGCATCTGCGACGGCAACATGCAGGAAGGCTCGTTCCGCTGCGACGTGAACGTGTCCGTGCGCAAACCCGGCGCACCGCTCGGCACGCGCCGCGAGATCAAGAACCTGAACTCGTTCAAGTTCATGCAGCAGGCCATCGACTACGAAGTGCAATGGCAGATCGACACCATAGAAAACGGCGGCAAGATCCATCAAGCCACTATCCTGTTCAATCCGGATACCGGCGAGACGCGCGCCATGCGCAGCAAGGAAGATGCGCACGACTATCGCTATTTCCCCGATCCCGATCTGTTGCCGCTGGAGATTTCTTCGGAGTGGATCGAGCAGATTCGCGGTACCTTGCCCGAATTGCCGCAAGCCAAACAAGCACGTTATGTGAACGACCTCGGCCTTTCGGCCTATGAAGCTAGCATCCTCACCGCGTCACGCGAGATGGCGGATTTCTTCGAGGACTCGGTTAATTCATTATTTTCTCAAGTTCGTAGTGCCATTAATCTTGGTGCCGCTCCTTCTGCTGAGCCATACGCAGCAAAGCTTTGCGCCAACTGGGTCATCGGCGAAGTGAGTGCGCAACTGAATCGCGACGGTCTGGACATGACGCGTTGTCCAATCAGCGCGCAACAACTCGGTAACATGCTCATGCGTATCATCGACGGTACCATCTCCAACTCCGGCGCGAAAGAAGTGTTCCGCACCATGTGGGCGGAAGGCGGCGAAGCGGACGCGATCATTGAGGCGAAGGGTTTGAAGCAGGTTTCCGACAGCGGCGCCATCGAAGTGCTGGTGGACGAAATCATCGCTGCCAATGCGGACAAAGTCGCGGAATACCGCAGTGGCAAAGACAAGTTGTTCGGTTTCTTCGTCGGTCTCGCCATGAAGGCAAGCAAGGGCAAAGCCAATCCCGCGCAACTGAACGACATCCTGAAAAAGAAACTGGCGGGCTAAGCGCCCGCCAGTTTTTTAATCCCTTACATCTGAATACAACCGGAAATAAAAATTTCTGCTGCGCCTCATGACAGGTCATGAAGCGCAGCTCCGATTGTCAATCCGGCAGCTTTGCCCAGACGCGTTTCTTGACGAAATACAACAGCGTCGTCAGCACCACCAGATAAGCAAGCACATAATATCCAATGCGGAGTCGCTCTTGTGCATGCGGGTCTGCTGCCCAGGCCAGGAAAGAGGTGATCAACCGTGCCTTCTCCGCTATCTCGGCACGTTGCGCCGGATCCGTTGCACTGCTGATACCGAGGATATCCGGCATCTTGGTCACGGGATAGATGTGGTTGCCTGAACCTTCGGGGCCGGAGTAATAGCCGAGCAGGTAGGAATACACATAGTTCACCCCGCCGTCCCGCGCTTGTGCCATCAGGCTCAGATCGGGCGGTGCGACGCCGAACGCCTGTGCCGCATCGGCTTCCGACATCTGCGACATTATTGCGGCACCCATCGGCTTGTCGCCGCGCAACGCGTCAACCTTGGCTTTGTCCATGCCGGCTGCAACCAGGTTGCGGTATTTGATGTACTTCAGGCTGTGGCAGGAATTACAGTTGGCCATGAATGTATCCAGGCCACGCTCCATAGTCTGTTCATCAGTGCCCACCTTGACTGTTTCCAGTTTCGCTTCCGAAGCCATTACCGACGTTGCGATAAAGCACGAAGCCAATATTGTTATGAGCTTATTCACTGCTTGTCTCCTTTTTTGCTTTTCTCATTCCTCTCGCTCTCCATCAGGTGCATCACCTCTTGGGGCAAGCCGCGTTTGATCAACCAGCGCTCTTCAGCTCTGGATATGAACGGGATGAGAAAGAACGACGCGAAATAGCACAACGTTGCCACTTGCCCGAGGAGGATGGTCTGGCTGGTCGGAGGAACATAGCCGACATATCCCAACACCAACATATCCAGAAGGAAAAGATAGAACTGCACGCGCCAGAACGGACGGTAGCGCGCTCCACCGGGAATCCGCGAGCGATCCAGATAAGGCATGAAAGCAAATATCATCACCGATACACCCATCGCCACCACGCCGCCAACCAGGCTTGGAACGGAACGCAGAATCGCGTAGAAGGGCAGGAAATACCATTCCGGTGCGATGTGATTTGGCGTCATCATCGGATTAGCCGGAACATTGTTGGCCGGCTCAAGCAGCGCGTTCGGAATAAAGAATACGAATGTGCTGTACACAATCAGGAACAATCCCAGACCATACAGATCCTTGATGGTGAAATAGGGATGGAATGGGATATTGTGCTTGTCCTCCAGATCGATACCGCTCGGATTGCTGCTCTTCACGGTATGCAACGCCACCAGGTGTATGACCACAGCGCCGATGATGATGAACGGGAACAGATAGTGCAGGGAGAAGAAGCGTGTCAGCGTGTCGTCGCCTACGGTGTAATCGCCCCTTAGCCAGATGACCACTTCGTCGCCAAAGAAAGGTGTGGCACGGAACAGATTGGTGATGACCGTTGCGCCCCAGTATGACATTTGACCCCAAGGCAACAGGTAACCCATAAATGCAGTTGCCATCAGCAACAGCAACAGCCCCTGTCCTGTCCACCACAGCAATTCGCGCGGCGCACGATAGGAACCGTAATACAGCGTGCGGGCCATGTGGACGAAGATCACAAAGAAGAAAGCAGAGGCGCCGGTTGCATGAATGTAGCGCAACAGCCAGCCGTAATTCACATCACGCATGATGTGCTGGATCGAATCGAATGCGAGGCCGACATCGGCCTTGTATTGGAAGGCCAGGAAAATCCCGGTGGCAACTTGCAACACGAGTACGAATCCGGCCAGGAAGCCGAAGTTCCACCAATAGCTGAGATTGCGCGGTGTGGGATAACCCGTCAGGTCATGCTCGACAAAGCTGGTGAGAGGGAACCGCTGGTCTATCCAATTAATAACTTTTGTTTTCATGGGGTGGCCTCCTTAAGCTTCTTTGCCGATAAGAATCTTGTTTTCCGCAATAAAGTGATACGGCGGAACTGCAAGGTTCTTCGGTGCGGGGCCACGCGTGACGCGGCCGCTATCGTCATATTGGCTACCGTGGCAGTGACAGACAAAACCTGCCCCTTCCTTGTTCGGCACACATCCCATATGCGTACACACTGCGACAACGACCAGCCATTCCGGATTCTTCACGCGTTTGCTGTCCGCCTCGGGATCAATGTCACCGTTGGTCGCTTCGGCCGCTTTGATCTCTTCCGGGGTGCGACGCACGATGAAGACCGGCTTGCCCTGCCACGCAACAGTGTGCATTCCGCCCACTGGAATGCCAGAAATGTCGACCTCAGTCTCGGCCTTGGCTAGAACATCGGGACTTGGGTTCATGCTCGCTACGAAAGGGACGCAGGCCGCCGCCACCCCGACACCGCCAACTACTGAAGTCAACTTGACCAGAAAATCTCGGCGGTCACCGTTGCTTAAAGCCTCATTCTCCATCTTTACACTCCTTGGGATTATTACAGTTGTTAAAATCGCGTGAATTCTACGCGTGCATTCTTTTACATGCAATTAACAAAAGGGGGGTCTATCCCCGTAAAACTGCGCACTGGAAGTAACTCGATTGAGTCATGGCTACTCTTGGAATGGGTCCGAGGGATGACAGACTAGCCTACTGATGGTTCCCGCGACTTGTGCGGTGCCCTGCTGAAAGCCCAGTCGTACAGGCGGTTTGGCAATCGTTTCAAAAGCCAACCCACCACTCCCATTTGCCACGGCACTACGGCAAACGAGTCCCCGCGTTCGATGACACGCGCAATGCGACGGGCTGCCGTTCCCGCTTCCAGAATAAACGGCATAGGGTAAGTATTTACTTCGGTCATTGGCGTCTTGATGTAGCCCGGGCAGACAGTCACGACTTTAAGGCCGCTGCCATACAGCTCGACGCGCAGGCTTTCCAAATAAGATATTGCCGCGGCTTTTGACGCCGAATAGGCGCCCGAACCGGGCAGGCCGCGATATCCGGCCACGCTGGCGATGCCCACCAATGTCCCTTGTTTTGCCTTGCGCATCGCCGCAAGAAAGGGCTGGAAAGTCTTCACCATGCCGAGCACGTTGATGTCCATAATGTTCTGGAACACTTCTTCGTCTTCGACGTATTCGGTGAGCGTGCCGCGACTTACGCCGGCGTTGGCGATGACGATGTCCGGAATGCCGGCGCGCGACATAAAGTCGGTTGCCGACCGCTGAATGGCCGGTGCATCGCGCACGTCCAGCGCGTAACAATACACTTGACCGGGAAATTCAACTTCGAGGGTTTGCAGCAGGTCACCGCGACGGGCCAAGGCGGCGACGGTTGCGCCGCCTTCAAGATAATGGCGAGCGAGCGCCAGACCAATACCGCTCGACGCGCCAGTAATAACGACCTTCATTAATGCCTGCTGCGATCCTTGCGGGCGATCTTGATCACTTCATCCAATACACGGATGGTTTCCTGCGGTTGCAATCCGTTAATGACGTATTTGCCGTCGACCGCGATGGTGGGCGTACCACGCACGCCATAGTTCTGCACCAGCTGGTTGCTGCGCGCGATCTTGCTCGACACCGTGAATGAATTGTAATCCGCATCAAACCTGCTGCGGTCCACGCCGTATTTCCCCACAAATTCGGAAATTTTCGCTTCGTCGCTCAAATCGACATTTGAATTCCACGCCTGAAACAGCGGGTCGTGCAATTGCTTGACTTTGCCCATTGCCTCGAGCGCGTAAAAGGTATGCGCCATTGGCTCCCAGCTTTCATTGAAAATGACCGGCACGAATTCCAGACTCACATCCTTGGGCATCTTTTTTTCCCACGCACTGATGAACGGATGCAGGTGATAGCAATGTGAGCAGCCATAGAAGAAAAACTCAAGCACTTCCACTTTCTTGCCGCTGCTAATCGGCTGCGGCGCATTCAGAATTGTGTAATCTTTGCCGGCCACCACGTCAGCCTGCGCATAGGTCGCGCACAACAATGCAAAAACTGCAAACAATTGCTTGAAGAATCTCATGCTCGTCTCCTTGATTGAATCATTACGCCCGTTCATTGGGCATGTTGTTGGGTGGCAATAATGCCGTTCTGTTTCAAAGCCGCGATGGTCCTGCCCGCTTCGTTGCTATTGTACGGACCGAGGCGCACGCGGTGCCATACACCTTTATCCGGAATTGACACCGTCTGCAGGGTAGCCTCGAAGCCTGAGAGCGCCAACTTGGCTTTTAGTTTCTCCGCCTCGTCTGCATTCTGGAACGAACCGGCCTGCAGGTAATAACTCTCTTTCGATGCGGACGCTGACGGAACTGGCGCCTGTGTTGCAACAGCTACCGGGGGTTTCGGCGCAAGTTTTGGGTTATTTTTATGCGCCGTGTTATCCGATTTATCGGTCAGCTCTTTGTAGAACTCAAAATGTTGTTTTGGTTCGGGCACACCGGATTCGGCCAGAGGCGGAATGACGATAGGGACACCGCTCGTGGGCAGCAGCGCAACTTGTGCTGCGGGTTTCGCCTGATCCTTGTTGGTGAATGCATTCGGTTTTTTGTTCAGCAAAAACCAGGCTACCCCGCCCGCGGCAGCAATGCCGAGCACCATGCCGATAAACACACCCGCGATTACTTTTCCTTTATCCCCGCTCATGTTATTTCCTTTGTCCTGTTACATCTTTTCGGGCGCAGAGACACCCAGCAATGCCAAACCGTTCTTGATGACCTGCGCCACTGCGGCGATCAACGCCAAGCGCGCCAGCTTGAGCTTCTCGTCCTCGACCAGGAAGCGCGAGGCATTATAGTAGCTGTGAAAATCGGCTGCCAATTCTTTGAGGTAGAAAGCAACCAGATGCGGCGCAAGGTCTTCTGCCGCGGTCTCGATCACTTGCGGATAGTCGATCAGGCGTTGCAACAACTGCGTTTCATATTCGCTATCCAGCACGCCCACATCGGCGTTGATCAAAGACAGCCGGTCACCATTCCATTGCGCTAGCACTGTGCTGATGCGGGCATGCGCATACTGAATGTAGTACACCGGATTGTCGTTGCTCTGCGATTTCGCCAGGTCGATGTCGAACACCAGTTGCGAATCAGGATGGCGCGCCGCAAGAAAATAACGTGTCGCATCGCAGCCCACCTCGTCGATCAGGTCGCGCAGCGTGACGTAGCTGCCCGCACGCTTGGAAATCTTCACTTCTTCGCCGTTCTTCAGCACCGTCACCATCTGGTGCAGCACGTAGTCCGGCCAGCCCATGGGGATACCCGCATCCAGTGCCTGCAGCCCTGCGCGCACTCGGGTGATGGTGGAATGGTGATCTGAACCTTGTTCGTTGATGACGCGCTCGAAACCGCGGCGCCATTTGTCCAGGTGATACGCCACGTCCGGCACGAAATAGGTGTAGCCGCCGTCGCTTTTGCGCATCACGCGGTCCTTGTCGTCGCCGAAATCGATAGTGCGCAGCCATAGCGCGTCGTCCTGTTCGTAGGTGTGGCCGCTGGCGATAAGACGTTTCACGGTTTCTTCAACTTTACCGTCCGTATACAGCGCGGACTCCAGCGAGAACACGTCGAACTCCACCTGGAAGGCGCGTAGATCCAGATCCTGCTCGCGGCGCAGGTAGGCCACCGCGAAATGGCGGATGGCTTCGGCGTCGTCCGCATCGCCTTTGCCGACGGTATGCTGATCGTCAGCCTCTACCGGCTCCTTGGCCATATAGGCGTTAGCGACGTCCATAATGTAGTCGCCGCGATAGCCCGATTCGGGCCAGGACGGATCATCCGGCGTGACACCTTTGCAGCGCAATTGCACGGACAGCGTCAGGTTATCGATCTGTGCGCCTGCGTCGTTATAGTAGAACTCCCTTGTCACGTTCCAGCCTGCCGCATGCAGCACGTTGCACAGGCAATCGCCCACTGCGGCACCGCGCCCATGGCCGACATGCAGCGGTCCCGTCGGATTGGCTGAAACGAACTCCACGCCCACTTTGCGTCCCGCACCGACATGCACATGGCCGTAGCCCGCACCCGCCTGCAGCACGCCGTGCACCACATCCTGCTTGGCCGCAGTCGTAATAAAAACATTGATGAAGCCCGCACCCGCGATTTCCACTTTTTCAATAACCTCGGATTTCGGCAGTGCCGCGATCAACGCATTCGCGATGTCGCGCGGCGACTTGCGCAAAGGCTTGGCCAATTGCATCGCCAGGTTGCAGGCATAATCACCATGCACAACCTGCTTGGGACGTTCGATCAGGACCGTCGCGCCTGTGTGCTCGGGCGCAACCACGCGCAGGGCTTGCGCAAACAGATCGGACAAATGGGATTTGAAATTCAGGACAGCGGACATGAAACAGCACCAAGTAAATATATATCTCGCGTAGCGACTCGTTTGGCCCCTCTCCCGCCGGGGGATAACCAGCGACTTGCCCGCTTGCGGGCTTAGTCGAATGGCTAGTTGTTCCACCAGGGTTCGGGTGGGGGAAACGGGCTTAACAAGTAATCAGGGATGGCAACATCACCATGCCAAGTAAAGAGGCGCGGATTATAGCATTTGGAAGCAGTGCGTCAGGATAAGCGCCATTTTAGACCTCGAACGCGCGATCAAAACATGGGCCTGCGCCGCAATTGAAGCGGTCAGACCTGCTTCAGCAGGGCATCAAACTGCGCGATCGGGACAGGCTTGCTAAACAGGAACCCTTGGTAGTGAACGCAACCTTTTTCCCGCAGGAGTTCTCGTTGCTCAACAGTTTCCACACCTTCTGCAATCACGTTCAGCTTCAAGCTGTGCGCCATCGCAATGATGGTGCGCACAATCGCCCTGTCGCTGCAATCGGAGACAAGATCGCGCACAAACGACTGGTCGATCTTGAGCTGGTCCAGCGGCAACTGTTTGAGATATTGCAGGGACGAATAGCCGGTGCCGAAATCGTCCAGTGAAAACCTGACACCCAAGGCCTTCAAGGCGTCCATGGTGGCAATGGTGTCTTCGATGTTCTCCAGCAACAGGCTCTCGGTGAGCTCAAGCTTGAGCAGCATCGGGTTGATGGCATGGCGCGTGACGGTTGCCTGTACTTGAGCCACGAAATCGGCCTGGCGGAATTGTTTCGCACTCACGTTCACCGCCAGCACGAGATCGCGGGTAAGCGCATCGTCCTGCCAGGTCTTGATCTGTGCACATGCCGTTTCCAGCACCCATAGCCCGATAGGCAGAATCAGCCCGGTTTCTTCCGCCATCGGAATGAACTGTGCGGGGGGAATCAATCCGCGTTCGGGATGCGCCCAGCGGATCAAGGCCTCGGCACCGATATGCCGGTGCACGCCGTCTTCCTCGACGCTGTCTACCTGAACTTGATAATGCAAGCGGAATTGATGACCTTCTATCGCCTTGCGCAATTCATGCTCGAGCGTGGCGCGCGCGTTGATCGTTTGCTGCATCTGCGGATCGAAGAAACGCAGTGCGTTGCGGCCCGCTTTCTTGGCTTGGTACATGGCAATGTCCGCCTGCTTAAGCAGTTCTTCTATCGACTGCTGGTGATCGTTGAACAGGGTTGCCCCGATGCTTGGACTGTTGAGGTATTCGTGCTTGCCCAGCTGGTAAGGCTCATTGAGCGACGCCAGTATTTTTTCGCCGACTGCTTCCGTCTGCGCCGCCGCTTCCATATCCTTTTCACTCAGGTCTTCCAGCATCACGACGAATTCGTCGCCGCCGATACGTGCCACCGTATCGCCTTCGCGCACGCAGGATTCAAGGCGTTGTGCGACCTGCTGCAACAGCAGGTCGCCGACGCCATGGCCCAGCGTGTCGTTAAGCGTCTTGAAATTGTCCAGGTCGATGAACAGGAGCGCACCTTCCCGACCGCTACGCATACTGGAAGCCAATGCATGTTTTAGGCGGTCCAGCATCAGGCGCCGATTGGGCAGGCCGGTGAGCGGGTCGCTGGTCGCCTGCGATTGCAGCAATTCATTTACTTTTTCAAGCTGCGCATTCGCCCGCCTTAGATTGGCTTTCGATTCGTACAGCTCGGTTATATCGCGTCCGATCCCGAGCACCGAGGTCACGTGGCCCGACGAATTGCGCTCTGCCGTCAACCGGATATGGCTGCATAACTCTTTGCCGTCTTTGGCTATCCACTTCAGTTCGAACTGCGAATTATTCCCGCTTGCGAACACTTCATTTATCTTTTCCTCGTATAGATCCGAATCGGCCCCACCCGGATACTCCGACGGCTTCCTGCCCAGCAAGGCGGCCACGCCGCCCTCGCTCATTGCGCCGAAAGCCGAATTGACATAGATGCGGCGACAATTACTGTCGTAACGTGCAACCGTATCGGGAGAATTTTCTATCAACGTGCGCGATTCCTGCTCGCGCACAACAAGCTCCTCTTCCCTGCGCTTTCTGTCGTCGATATTGAATGTCACACCGATGAACCGCTGGCCGCGCTTGTTGTTTGCGTTATCCATGATCTTGCCGTAATTGGCGTACCAGACCCACTTGCCGCGCTTGGAACAGATCCTGAATTCGCAGCGGTATTGCGCTTTGACTCCCGTCAAATGGTCGTTGACGGCAGCTTTGAGGCGCGGGATGTCGTCGGGATGGATGATCTTGAAGAGATCGTCGATGTAGGTAGCGGCTTCCTCGTCGCTGTAACCGAGTTCGCATAAGGTTTTCGCCGCCTTGCGCGTAACCTTTCCCGTAACAAGGTTGTTTTCCCACAGATCGAGACCGGCTGCTTCCAGGGCAAGTTCCAGTCGTTCCTCGTTCAGATCCTGTTCACTCATGTCCGCATCTTTAACCGAGTGAAGAGGCAAATCGGCAGGTCCGCGTTCTTCTCTGTCGCCAAGTTTGCTTTGTCATTTAAATTGCTTAACCGTAAAAGTTGCCCGAGTTTCCCGAAGTTTTCGTTTCAGGCTTGAGGCATACCGCAAGACCCATGCCAAGCTGGCATGTTGCTTCCCACGGGGAAAATCCCTGTTTTAAGCGCTTATTACTAACTCGGTTTGACGATTCCGGGACAGTATCCGTCGAAGTCTTGACCGGAGCTCGCATGCGGCTGCCGTCTTTTCCGGACTGCATTTGCCGCTTCTCGGTATAAAATGCGCGCCTATTTTCAAACCAACCTTGTTAAGGAATTAATATGTCAGAAGGATTTCACGTACACGGCGCACACGATCACGCAGTCGAGCACGGCGCCCACAGCGGCGACAAGTTAAGCGGACAAGTCGCGATCTTTACCGCGATCCTGGCTTCCGTGGGAGCCATCGTCAGCTACCAGGGCGGCGATACACAGAATCAAGCCATGCTGTTCAAGAACGAAGCCGTGCTGAAGAAAACGCAGGCTTCCGACCAGTGGAGCTTTTATCAGGCCAAAAGCAACAAGGGACATTTGATGGAGCTCGCTGCCGATATGGCGCCGAAGAGCAAGCACGATTACTACAAAGCCCAGATCGAGAAATACGAGAACGACAAGAAAGAGATCAAGGCCAAAGCCGAGGCACTGGAAGCCGAATCGGAAAAAGCCAATGAGGAAAGTGATCACGCGATGCATCCCCACCATAAGTTGGCGCAATCCATGACATTGATCCAGATCGCCATCTCCCTGGCGTCGATCACCGTGTTGACGCGCAAGAAATGGTTGTTCGCCTTAGCCGGTGTGGCTGCAGCGGGCGGTCTTGCCATGTGGGGCTTGGCGCTGGCGGCAGCCTAAGCTGGCGTTGACCATGAAAGAAGTTCTCTACGATTGGGGCGGCGGCAATGTCTGGCTGTTTCATGCCATCAACGACGTCCGGTTTACCGGGCTGGATAGCATCATGCTGCTCGGCACCGCGCTGGGCGACCACAGTCTTTTCCCGCTCTATCTCGGAGTATTGGCCTTGTTCGCTCTGGTTGTCGTCAGCACACCGTTTCAGGATACGTCGCATCACCGGATTCGCGTGTCGCGCTGGACAGCCGTGATTGCGGTATTCAGCCTGGCTTATTTCTTCGACGGTTTGTTGTTGGGATATTTGAAGCCGCTGCTCGACTTTCCGCGCCCGCCTCTCGCGTTGCCGCCTGGAACGCTGACTATTGTCGGCGCACCGGAGTATCACCACAGCCTGCCCAGCGGACATTCGTCCTTTGCCATGCTCGTCACGGCCAGCCTGTGGCCGGTACTGAACCGTAATTGGCGAATTGCGGGAGTGGTCTTTGTTTTGTGGGTCGGGATTTCCAGAGTCAGTCTCGGCGCACATTTCCCGGCGGATGTGATGGCTGGTTTCCTGTCCAGCTTGGCGGTGGTATTGCTGGTTTATGTTGCCGTACAGAAGTTGATGCGGTTTGTTGAAGTCCGTTTCCGCAGCATTTAATACCCCGGTTTTATAAGGGCACGGAGCTTGGTTTGCCTCGGAAAGGCCCAGCGATATTCCGGGGCGTTTCAGTGCTGCATCTCAGTTGGCACGGCGGCCACGGTAACCTTCTGCGCATGCCGCACCACTGTCAGTGACAGTTCATTTCCGGCTGGCCACTCTGAAAGGAAGCGGTATAGGTCGTCGACGCTATTCACCACATGGTCGTTGATGGCAACGATCAGGTCTCCGTGATGCAGGCCCGCGCGCGAGGCCGGCCCCGCCGAGTCGAGAGAGGTTATTTCTACCGCTGAATCCACGGTCAACTCATGATAGCGCACGGTGCGCCGACCCAAAGACCGCTGGCGGCCGACAATGCCAAGATACGCGCGTTTGACGTGCCCATACTTGAACAGCTGCGGCAGCACCCAGGCCGCGGTTGCGGCAGGCACGGCAAAGCCGATGCCCTGCGCGTTGGCGATAATCGCCGTGTTGATGCCGACGATTTTGCCATGGCTATTCAGCAACGGCCCCCCGGAATTGCCGGGATTCAGCGGCGCAGTGTGCTGAATCACGCTCTCGATCAATTGCCCCTGCTGACTGCGCAAGGCCCGGCCCAGCGCGCTGATTACGCCAGTAGACACACTCGCGTGAAAACCAAGCGGATTGCCCATGGCGATGACCAGTTGCCCCACACGCAGACCGTTGCCTCCGGCCAGATCGGCGTGGGGGAAATCCGCGCCGTGAGCCTGAACCAAGGCCAGATCGGTTGGAGGATCTTGTCCGACCACGCTTGCCTGGACACTCGTTCCGTCGGTCAGGAGAATCTCGATTTTTGCCGCACCGTCGACTACATGGCTGTTGGTGAGGATGTACCCGTCCGGTGTGATTGCCACACCGGAACCGCTACCGTGCAATTCTCCGCCCGGCCCTTGTACTTTTTTCCCGGCGTGGATACTGACTACCGCAGGTCCAAATCTATCGACGACAGTGGTCACTGCCTGTGAATAGGCATCCAGCAGATCGGCGTCATCCGGCACGGCGGACACCGGGGTACCTTCCCGCAACTCCATGTTGGAGGTAGTGTGTTGCTGCTCGATCAGCTGCAGATGTGGACGTGCAAATCGACTCATGGGCATCTCCCTTGTCATGCAGTGGAACTGCCGGAAACGTGACGCTAAATAATATGGGGAGTGCGCGAGGGAAATTCAAGCAGCAGATAGCCGACATTGCGATTACACCCAACCGCCGCAATTTCGGACACGTCAAATGTCACCTTCTTGCGCAGCTTGTCTGGGGTGAAGGCAAAAGTGGGAGGGTGCTCAAAGTATGTATTGAGCGCCCGCCACGATCTCCCAACGAAAATAATTTTGCATGAAGACCGGGGAATTCTCTCTGCTCGCAATAATAAGCCGCGAGAAGATTCAACCCGGATCAGTGCGCCTTAGTGCCTGGTCGCGTGTGGCTGTTTGACCATGCGCAGATACGGCTTGATCGTTTTCCAGCCCTCTTTGAACATTCCCTTCGCCTCGTCATCGGATACCGAGGACGAGATAATGACTTCATCGCCACTCTTCCAGTTGACGGGCGTGGCGACCTTGAACTCCGCCGTCAATTGCATCGAATCCAGAACGCGCAATATCTCGTCGAAGTTGCGGCCGGTAGTCATCGGGTAAGTGAGCATCAATTTGATTCTCTTGTCGGGGCCGATGACGAATACCGAGCGCACGGTTGCATTCGCTGCCGCAGTCCGGCCTTCCGACGTTCCCGACTCTATCGCGGGCAACATGTCGTAAAGTTTTGCCACCGCCAGATTGGTATCCCCGATCATCGGATAATTAACGGCGTAGCCTTGCGTCTCTTCGATATCCTTTGCCCATTTGGCGTGGTTGGCCACCGGGTCCACGCTTAAGCCGATAATCTTGCAGTTGCGTTTCTTGAACTCAGGCTCCAGCTTTGCCATGTAGCCCAACTCCGTAGTGCAGACGGGCGTAAAGTCTTTGGGATGAGAAAACAGGATCGCCCATCCATTTCCAATCCAGTCGTGAAAATTGATCGGTCCCTTAGTGGTCTCCGCGTTGAAATCCGGAGCTATATCATTTATTCGTAGTGACATATTAATTCTCCTCAGTATGAAAAAACCTAATTTGAATAACCGTATGCCGAACTATTGCCGATACCGCCGTTGAAAACATTGGATGTGCATCTTGGGGAATTCCTGATACGTCCGGGAATTTCGAAGTGAAGGCGGTTCGTTCTCGACTGAGTGTCCGCCATCGAACTGCTTGATGTGTTTACATGCTACAACGACATGGTTACCAATACTCGGTATACCGCGATAAAGATTACGCCTCGGTGCAAGAAAGTCAATTTCCCGTTTGTTGCAAGTGACCATACATCGAGTGCAGATTTATCGAGCGCCCGATTCATTTTCTGAAAATCCATAAAAGCAGCGACAGCACCAGCGAGACAATGATGCTGGTCGTTATCGGAAAATAGAAACTGAACCCTTTGCGCTCAATAACAATATCGCCCGGAAGGTGACCGATGCCCAGCTTCGACAGCCAAGGCCAAGCCACGCCGAGCAGGACGAGGATGACGCCGACAATAACGAGCCACTTTGCCATTGCAGTCGTCCTTTTGAAATATCTAACTCACGATCCGTCTTGCTTCTTGCCACGCGGCAAGCTTCTGGCGCATGCGTTTGTAGTGTGAACCGCGCCAGTATATTCGTCCGCAAGTTGGACACTGGTAGAGCGGCTCGCCCGGTTTGATTGCGTCCGCCGGCACGCGCGTCAGTGCGGTTTCATCCGCAACCACCAAACAGGTGTTGTCAACCAGGCAGCGCGTAAAGGCATGTTTTAGCCAATCCAGTTGGTAGTGCTCATCCAGCAGCGCAATCAATTGATCAAGGTTCGCGTGGGGCAAGACCACAGCCACTCCGCGTGCTGCCTTGTGTTCGCGCACCAGGGTATCTTGTGTCAGGAATTGGCGCTGCTCATCCAGACACTGGCGGAGGAGTGCTGCATCGCTCGTTCCATTGCGGGCAAGCAGCGCATCGTAGCCGGCGGCGCGCAAATACCGGCATAGCTGTCCAAGCATTTCATCACATAAAAAACGTTGCGTCGTATGCATAGAGTGGTCGATGCCATGCATGTGGACTACATACAGACCGATTGCAGCAACTTACGCCGGGCGAACCCGTTCAATCCGCGGCAGGCAACCGAATCGTGTATTGGCCTGATTTCTCGTCACGCGCCAGCACAACCAATTTGTGCCGTTCCGCATCTTCGATCAATTCCTTGAAGGAACGGTAGCCGTAATAGGATTCGGTAAAGCCCGGCTTGCGCCGCTGCATGGTGGGCTTGACCATAGAGCCCCAGAGTTTTTCGTCGGAGCCGCGTTCGGAGATCAGGCCTTCGACGGTCTCCACCAGGAACTCCATGGCCTCCTGCTTCTTGTCTTCTTCGCTCTTCGCCGCGGCAGGTTTCGCGGTTTCGGCTTTCACCTTGGCAGGCGTCTTCTTGGCGGCCTGTTTCTTTTTCGCTTCCTGCACGCGCACCAGGTCGTCGTAGAAAATGAATTCGTCGCAATTGGCGCTCAGCAGGTCGGACGTGGAATCTTTCACGCCGATGCCGATCACGTACTTGTTGTTCTCGCGCAGCTTGGAAACCAGCGGCGAAAAATCCGAATCGCCGCTGATGATGACGAATGTGTCGACATGCGCTTTGGTGTAGCAGAGATCAAGCGCATCCACGACCATGCGGATGTCGGCCGAATTCTTCCCCGACTGTCGCACATGCGGAATCTCGATCAATTCGAACGCGGCTTCGTGCATGGTGGCCTTGAATTCCTTGTAGCGATCCCAGTCGCAATAGGCCTTCTTGACCACGATGCTGCCTTTCAGTAGCAGGCGTTCCAGCACTTTCTTGATGTCGAACTGCGCGTACTTGGCGTCGCGCACGCCCAGCGCCACGTTCTCGAAATCGCAGAACAGGGCCATGTTGGTAATCTCGGGCTGGTTTGCCATGTGCGCTCCTTTGGTTTTCTACTTTGTCCGACAACTTGTGCAGCCCAAACTATGGAGCCAAATCCGCATCCTCAACTACCCTCTGTGCAATCGATACGCGATTGCGGCCCGCCAATCGCGCTAGAAGCTGGTGCAGTTGAAGAACCCGCGTCTGCCCCACACAGGTCGTGGTGGTGGGATGGTTGTAGTAGCGTGCGTCGTTTTGCGTGCGAAGACGCAGGATACATTCGCGCCACGGATCGGTGTCTTTGGCATAGCCCAGTTTGTCGCATGCCGGGCCGTAGACCTTGATCATGTCGTCGACGTCCGCTTGTGCCGCGGCAGCTCTTTGGGCTTGCGTCATGCAGCCGGGTAGTGTGGCAAGCAACAGAATCATCAATGCAAAGCGCAACATAATGCCTCCTTCTTGGATTTCGTCGGGGGATGTTCGACAACAGGCTAGATGACCTTCCCCGGGTTCATCAGTCCGTAAGGATCCAGCGTATTTTTGATGCTGCGCATCAGCTCAAGTTCCAGTGGACTCTTGTAATGTGTGATTTCTTCGCGCTTGAGTTGCCCCAGGCCGTGCTCGGCGGCGATGCTGCCGTCAAGTTTTGCCACGACTTCATACACCAGCCGATGCACTTCGCCTTCATGCTGTTCGATAAACATCTTGTTCTGCGCGGCATCCGGCATGGATGCGTTGTAGTGGATGTTGCCATCCCCGAGATGACCGAAAGCGACGATGCGAATGCCCGGAAATGTCTTGCGCAGGGCGGCGCCCGCTTGCACGAAGAATTCCCCAACCCGGCTGATGGGTACGGAAATGTCGTGCTTGATGCTCAGACCTTCTATTTTTTGTGCTTCGGCAATATTCTTGCGCAGCTTCCACCAGCGCTCGGCGTGGGCATTGTCGGTGGTGATTTCGAAATTGACGATGCTTTCGCCGAAGGACTTGATCGCATCGCGCAAAGCTTCGTCCAGCGGTTCCGGCAAGACATCGGCGAGCTGGGTGATGACGATCCATTCGTGTTTGGTTC
The DNA here is from genome assembly GCA_963718345.1 of uncultured Pseudomonadota bacterium. Taxonomy (GTDB): domain Bacteria; phylum Pseudomonadota; class Gammaproteobacteria; order Burkholderiales; family Gallionellaceae; genus Sideroxyarcus. The sequence continues at coordinate 189,765 of CAVQZH010000007.1, forward strand.
GGAACGGCTCATGCGTGTCGGCGATGTTCTTGAACACGAGATCGAGACTGGAGCGCGAGATCAGCTCGAAGGCGTTGATCGTGTCGCCACAGGTGGCGCGCAGATGCGCCAGCAATGCCACGCCAACCGCCGGATCGCGGATGGCCACGCAGGCAGTCGCCACCGACTTGGGCAAGGGATAAAGCTTGACCACCGCGGCGGTGATGATGCCGAGCGTACCTTCGGCACCGATGAACAGCTGCTTCAGGTCGTAGCCGGTATTGTCCTTGCGCAGGCTGCGCAGGCCGTCCCAGATGCGCCCGTCCGGCAGTACCACTTCCAGCCCGAGCACAAGGTTGCGCGCCGTGCCGTAGCGCAACACATTGAGGCCGCCCGCATTGGTGGAAAGATTGCCGCCGATCTCGCAGTGCGGCGCAATGGCGGTGAGACCCAACGGGAACAAACGATCTGCCGCTTCCGGCGCGGCGTACAGAGAAGCCAGCTTGCAGCCCGCTTCCACGGTCATCGTGTAGTTGGTGGCATCCAGCGCGCGAATGCGATTCATGCGCGAGAGGTTGAGCACGATCTGCCGAATATTTCCAGCCAGCGGCACCGCGCCGCCGCACAAGCTGGTGTTGCCGCCCTGCGGCACGATGGAAATCTTGTTCGCCGCACACAGCTTGACCACCTCGCTGACCTGCTGCGTATCGGAGGGGAACACCACGGCCAAGCCTTCGTTTGAATAACGACCGCGCCAATCCTTGTAATACGGCGCGGCATCCGCGCCTGTCAGTACGCCTTCGCTGCCGGTAATGGCGGCGAGGGATTCCAGTAATTGTGTTTCTTTCGTCATTGTGTCCATGCTCCTGTCAGGGTGACATTGTAGCGCTACGTCAGCTTCGAGCCGAGGGTGTTTAGGACACCTTGCCGTGAAGCCAGTAGAGACAGGTATCTTCAGGCATGCAAGGTGCAAGACAAGGAAAGACGGCGCGTTTCAGGCAATTAGCCTGCAGATCGCCTATTGACGGGCGTTGCAGGGAAGGATGAGTTCTGTGCGTTAAATTGTTGTCGAGCTGGCGCAATTTGTTGCCAAGGAAATTCAGGACTGACCCGGTTACTTGGTTGAATCCTTTTCTCGTTTGTAATCGTCATAGCTCGTATTTATTTTGCTCAAGCACCTGTCGCTTTCAGCTTTGTCCGGGATATGCAGGCATTGGTTACGCTGATATTCCTGGCCGATACCATAGGCCTGCTGCGATGAGCAGCCACACGCCAGGCTGCACACAACTGAGATAAAAACTGTGCTCAAATACTTTGGCAACAAATTAGTCCCCTTCGCGCAAACCGAAACGATGGGTTTCGATGTTGTTATCCGCTTCACTCACCACAAAACTGTTGCGATGCCAGTTCCCCCGATTGTAATGAAATTTGGCTCATTTGGTCGCTGCAATATTTGGAATTACCGTTGTAGGGTGGGCACAGGGTTTGTGCCCACGCGGCGTATGCGATTAACATTGCGCCACCATGTCTCGTTATCGCTGAGCCAATTGCACTGGCTCAAGCTATTTTTTCACCGTGGTCGCTTACCGGCGGCAACCAATCCTGTGCGAAGACATTTTCCGCGATGCCTTGCGCAACGCGATTGAAGGCGTGCGTGCCACGCGCCCATTCGTGATCGATGCCTGGGTATTGTTGGCGGATCACTTGCATTGCGTGTGGACCTTGCCCGAAGGGGATGCCGATTTTTCCACTCGATGGGCAATCGTCAAGCGCGCCGTTTCGATAGCTTGCGTGGATTTTCGGCGTGACGATTTGATGAACTCATCGAAAAACAAACACCGCGAGTCCACGATATGGCAGCGGCGATTCTGGGAACACCAAATCCGTAACGACGTCGATTTTTCCCGCCACATCGATTACATCCATTTCAATCCGGTCAAGCACGGACACGCCAAACGTGCCGCAGATTGGCCATATTCGACCATACACCGATATGTGAGAGAAGGTTTATATCCACCGGATTGGGCGGGCGTCCCGGATTGCGAAGTGCCAGGCGACGATTGAAGCTTATCGGGATTCAACAAAAACGCGCATTGTAGGGTGGGCAATTTATTGCCCACGCGGTAGAGGCAGCGGGATTCAACAACCGCGTGGGCACATGAAGCGTGCCCACCCTACCCAGCTATTTAGGAATTGGCGGAACAGGTTGCTTGGGCTTCGTTGGTAGTTTGGATTCTAGTTCTTGCGTTGGCTGTGGCGATGCCTGGGCCGCAACGGGCAATGATAGCCAAGCCTGATAGACCGACACCACTGTCTGGAGTATTCCAGCAAGTAGCGCAACACACGCGATGATGAGAGCAAGCCGACTCTCTTTTCTGGCCTGCAAATTCTGCTCCTCACTCATACGAACCGTAAGCATAAGGCGAACCGTTTCGCACGCTTGGGGAAATTGACTTCCACCGAATGCCGTCGAAGCACCGGGCCTCGATAGTAAAACTGCAAAGCGCTCAAGGTCTGTTTTAGTCGATCGCGTTATATCACCGCGAGCCAAAATGTCGTTAAGTTCTTTGTACTTGTCTTCCGCGTCAAACACATTCATTGCCGCACCCAACGCGAATGTGGGTGCAAAAGCTCCGTAAATTTTGGAGGTGCTTTGCATGAATAATGGAGTGGCATTTCTGTCTCCCTGGCTCGCTGAAATGATCCAACCATACCACTGCGTTTCATTTTTCCAAAGCGGCACAACTCTTCTTCGCCCCTCAAAACTCCATCGGATCAACATCCAGCACCCAGCGCAATTTGCTCGCAGGCAGCGCATCCAATATCGGCTTCCACTCCCGCAAAAATTCCCCCAATGCTTTGCGCTTGTCGCTCTGCACCAGCAGTTGCGCGCGGTGATGGTTGGCGCGTTTGGGCATGGCGGCAGGGACGACGCCGTACACTTCGACCGGCATGTGCAATTCCATGTGCCGCAGTGCGCGCCTGCTTCAGGAAGTTGTAGGCATCGCTTTCCTGCTTGCCTTCCGCGCTCAGCAGCGCCTGATACACGAACGGCGGGAAGCCCGCCATCTGGCGCTCGGCCAGCAGGGTCTGCGCCCAGATTTCGTAGTCGTGCGCGCGCAGCGCCTGGAACAGCGGATGGTTGGGGAAGGCGGTCTGCACGATGACTTCGCCCGCCTTGTCGGCGCGCCCGGCGCGGCCGCCGACTTGCGTGAGTTGCGCGAAGAGTTTTTCCGAGGCGCGGAAGTCGGCGCTGTAGAGCGCGCCGTCCGGGCTGATGACGCCGACCAGCGTGAGGTTGGGGAAGTCGTGGCCTTTCGCCAGCATCTGCGTGCCGATCAGGATGTCGGCTTCGCCGTCGTGGATCTGTTTGCGCATGGCGTTCCACGCGCCTTTGTTGCGCGTGCTGTCGCGGTCCACGCGCAGGATGCGCGCTTCGCGGAAAACGAGTCTGCAACGTTTCTTCCAGACGCTGCGTGCCGATGCCGACCGGCTTGAGGTCGGCATCGCCGCAGGTGGGGCAGGCGTGCGGCACGCGCTGCTGCGCAGCCGCAATGGTGGCAGCGCAGGCTGCGGTCTTTCTGGTGCAGCACCAGCTTGCCCGCGCAATGCTTGCATTCGGACAGCCAGCCGCAGGCGGTGCACATCAGCACCGGCGCATAGCCGCGGCGGTTGATGAAGATCAGGCTTTGTTCCTTGCGTTGCAGGCGCGCGTCGATGGCGGTGAGCAGGGGCTCGCTCAGGCCTTCGTGCAGCGGCAGCTTGGTGATGTCCATGCAGCGCACGATGGGCAAGGTGGCGGGTTGCACGGCACGCTGCGTGAGCTTCAGCAATTGATAGCGCCCGCTCTGTGCGTTGTACCAGCTCTCCAGCGAGGGCGTGGCGGAACCGAGCACGATGGGCACACCGCGCTGGTTGGCGCGGAAGATCGCCACGTCGCGCGCCGAGTAGCGCAGGCCGTCCTGTTGCTTGAAGGATGGGTCGTGTTCTTCGTCCACCAGGATCAGGCTCAGCTTGGGCAGCGGCGTAAACACCGAAAGGCGCGTACCCAGCACGATGCGCGCTTCGCCGGATTGCGCCTTGAGCCAGTTCTGCGCGCGCTCGCCGTCGGCCAGGCCGCTGTGCAGGCTGACCAGGTCGACATCGGGGAAGCGGCTGCGGAAATAGTTTTCCAGTTGCGGCGTGAGGTTGATCTCGGGCACCAGCAGCAGCACCTGCCCGCCGCGCTGCAACATTTCGTGCATCAGGTGCACATAGATCTCGGTCTTGCCGCTGCCGGTGATGCCGTGCAACAGAAAGCAGCCGTAGCCGGTTTGCTGCGTGACGGCATCCACCGCCTGCTGCTGTTCGGAAGTGAGCGCGTGCGCATTGTTGAAGGTATGCGTGGTGCGCAACACCGGGGCGCAGGTCTCAACCCAGCCCGCTTCGAGCAACGCCTTGAGCGCGGCTGGCGCGCTGGGTGACAGGCTGCGCAACTGTGCACCACTCAGGGGCGCTTGCGCGTAGCGACTGCAGGATGCGCTGCTGCACCACGCGCCGCTTGGGCAGCGTTGTCGACATCCAGCGCCCGGCCTGCTGCGCTTAGCGTGTAATCCAGCGATTGCTTCAGCGCAATCGGTTCAACCGCGCGCAAACGCGTCGGCAAGGCAGACAGCACGGTCATGCCCAGGGGATGGTGGTAATAGTCGCTGCAAAACTGTAACAGGGTGAGTAACTCTTGCGGCAGCGGCGGCACATCGTCCAGCACTTGCGTCACCGGCTTGATGCGCGCGGCGGATAGATCGGACTGTTCCACGCATTCCATCGCCACGCCCAGCACCTGTTTGCGACCGAACGGGACGAGCACGCGCTGACCGATCATTACCTCGGTATTTTGTTCGACTATGTAGTCGAATAGTGTTGACAAAGGCACGTCCAGCGCGACGCGAATGATGGGCATGTTGAGGAATTATTCTCCGGTGAATTCTGTGAAGTTTAGCTAATCCGCTTGAGCCGATTGGAGATTTTTTCTTATACACATATCCTGTGGATAACTGTGTGGGCAACTTCACTATATATATGCTAACTACTAATTGTATATACGGTTTTTTTCTTTCGCCCAATTTCTATTCAGGCGCATATTTCATTTATAAACAATTAGTTATTTGTTACAGAAAAAAGCCACGGAAAAATCGATCCGTGGCCATATGAAAAAATCAGAGCTGTTTATAAGGCTAAAGACTTAGCTTGATTCTTAATGATATTTTTTGCTCAACTCATGCACAGCCTGCACCAGCGCTGCCGCGTTGTCCGGGTTGGTGAATTGCGAAATCCCGTGGCCCAGGTTGAACACATGACCGCCGCCGTATCCGTAGCTGGTTAGTATCTTTTCAACTTCGTTGTGGATGACTTCCGGTGTCGCAAACAGGACATTCGGATCAAGGTTGCCTTGCAGCGCAACCTTGTGGCCGACTTTCTGCCGCGCCACGCCGATGTCCATGGTCCAGTCCAGACCGACCGCATCGCAACCGATGTCGGCGATGCTTTCTATCCACAGACCGCCGCCCTTGGTGAACACGATGCTGGGGATTTTGACGCCGTCTTTTTCCTTGATCAGACCCTGCACAATGCGTTGCATGTAGGGCAGCGAGAATTCGTGATATGCGCGCGTGCGACAAGCGCGCCGCCCCACGAGTCGAAAATCATCAGCGCTTGTGCGCCGGCTTCGATCTGCGCATTCAGGTACTGCGTCACTGCGTCTGCCGTCACGCTGAGGATGTGGTGCATCAGCTTCGGCTCTTTGTACATCAGGGTCTTCACCTTGGTGTAGTCGCTGCTGCTGCCGCCTTCAACCATGTAGCAGGACAGCGTCCACGGGCTGCCGGTGAAGCCGATCAGCGGCACGCTTCCGTCCAGCGCCTTGCGGATCTGCGACACGGCATCGGTCACATATTTCAAGTCGGTGCCGATGTCCGGCACGCGCAGCGCCTTGATCGCGGCTTCGGTGCTCAGCGGACGTTCGAACTTCGGGCCTTCGCCTTCGGAAAAATACAGGCCCAGACCCATCGCATCCGGCACCGTGAGGATGTCGGAAAACAGGATGGCGGCATCCAGCGGGAAGCGCTCCAGCGGTTGCAAGGTCACTTCCGTGGCCAAGTCCGGGCTCTTGCACAGATTGAGGAAGCTGCCCGCGCGTTTGCGCGTGGCGCAATATTCCGGCAGGTAACGTCCGGCCTGGCGCATCATCCACAACGGGGTGTACTCGGTCGGCTGGCGCAGCAGGGCGCGCAGAAACGTGTCGTTCTTGACTTTGAAGTTCATTTTTATCTTTTCTTATCGGGGCAAAACGCTGCTGCCCATCAGGAACTCATCCACGGCACGCGCCGCCTGACGGCCTTCGCGGATGGCCCACACCACCAGCGATTGGCCGCGGCGCATGTCGCCCGCTGCAAATACTTTTTTCACATTGGTCTGGTAGCAGCCCGCGCCGTCGGTCGTCGCCTTCGCATTGCCGCGCGCATCCTTCTCCACGCCGAATGCATCCAGCACCTGCGCCAGCGGATTGGTGAATCCCATCGCCAGCAACACGAGATCGGCCTTGAGTTCGAATTCGCTGCCCGGCACTCTCGACCATCTTGCCGTCCTTGAACTCGACGCGCACGCACTTCAGCGCTTGCACCTGTCCGTTTTCACCGGCGAATTCCTTGGTGGAAATCGCCCAGTCGCGCTCGCAGCCTTCTTCGTGCGAGCTGGATGTGCGCAGCTTGAGCGGCCAGTTCGGCCAGGTCATCGGCTTGTTCTCCTGATCCGGCGCGCGCGGCATCACTTCGATTTGCGTGACCGATGCAGCGCCGTGACGGTTGGAGGTGCCGACGCAGTCGGAACCGGTATCGCCGCCGCCGATGACGACGACGTGCTTGCCGGATGCGTTGATCTGGTTCTTGGCTCCACCCGCGTTTTCCTTGTTCTGCGGAACGAGGATTTCCATCGCGTAATGCACACCCTGCAGTTCACGTCCCGGAACCGGCAGGTCGCGCGGTTGTTCGGAGCCGCCCGCCAGGATCACTGCGTCGAATTCCTTCTGCAGTTCTTTCGGGCTGATCGTTTTCGTCGCATCGTTGGCGATGCCCTTGCCCGGTGCATCTTTGCCGATGAAAGTGTTGGTCTGGAACTTCACGCCTTCGGCAGCCAGTTGCGCCATGCGCCAGTCGATCAGGCGCTTGTCCAGCTTGAAGTCGGGAATGCCGTAACGCAGCAGACCGCCGATGCGGCTGTTCTTCTCGAACACGGTCACTGCGTGACCCACGCGGGCAAGCTGCTGTGCAGCTGCCAGCCCTGCCGGGCCGGAGCCGACCACGGCAACTTTCTTGCCGGTTTTTTTCTTCGCGGGTTGCGGCACGACCCAGCCGTTCTCGCCGCCCTTGTCGATGATGGCGTGCTCGATGGATTTGATGCCGACCGCGTCGTTGTTGATGTTCAGCGTGCACGCCGCTTCGCACGGGGCGGGGCAGATGCGTCCGGTCACTTCGGGGAAGTTGTTGGTGGAGTGCAGTACCTCCAGCGCTTCCTTCCAGTTGCCGCGATACACCAGGTCATTCCAGTCGGGAATGATGTTGTTGACCGGGCAACCGTTATTGCAGAACGGAATGCCGCAATCCATGCAGCGTGCGCCTTGCTGCTTGGCTTCCGCATCGGTGAGGTGTGCGACGAACTCGTGATAGGTTTTTACTCTTTGTTCAACCGGCGCGTAACCTTCGCTGACGCGCTGAAATTCCATGAACCCGGTTGGCTTACCCATTATGCGGCCTCCTTTTGCTGCGCCGCAATTTCAAGCAACGCACGACGATATTCGGTCGGCATGACCTTTACGAATTTTGGTAGATAAGTTTTCCAGTTATCCAGTATCTGTTTGGCACGAGTACTGCCGGTGAGGTGCAAGTGCTTCTCGATTTTGCCGCGCAAGGCCGCTTCGTCGGCCTTGTTCAGGTGATTGAAATGCACGCGGCCATGCCCTTCCACTTCGCCGGTCTCGCTGGCAGCCACTTCTTCGGGAACCGCTTCCAGTTGCACCATGGACATGTTGCAGCGCTGCGGGAATGTGCCGTCTTCGTCCAGCACATACGCCACGCCGCCGGACATGCCCGCCGCAAAGTTGCGCCCGGTCTGTCCCAGCACCACCACCATGCCGCCGGTCATGTATTCGCAACCGTGATCGCCCACGCCTTCTACCACGGCAATTGCACCGGAGTTGCGCACCGCAAAACGCTCACCCGCCACACCGCGGAAGAAGACTTCGCCCGAGGTTGCGCCGTACAGCACGGTGTTGCCGACGACGATGTTGTCTTCCGCCACCAGCTTGCTGTCGTAGGACGGCTTGACGATGATGCGTCCGCCGCACAGACCCTTGCCCACGTAGTCGTTGCCTTCGCCTTCCAGCTGGAAGGTGATGCCGTGCGCGAGGAACGCACCGAAACTTTGGCCGGCAGTGCCGACCAGTTTCACGCGAATCGTGTCGTCCGGCAGACCCGCGCTGCCATGGCGCTTCGCCACTTCATACGACAGCATGGTACCGACGGTGCGGTTGACGTTGCGTATCGTGGTCTCGATGGTGACCACACGTTTTGCGTCCAGGGCTTCCTTGGATTGCGCGATCAGATCGTTGTCCAGTGCATGTTCCAAACCGTGATCCTGTTCCTCGGAATGGAAGCGCGCCACGCTGACAGGCATGTCGGGCTGATGGAAGACCTTGGAGAAATCCAGTCCCTTGGCTTTCCAGTGCGTGATGCCTTTGCGCATGTCGAGCAGGTCGCTGCGTCCGATCAGGTCATCGAACTTGCGTATGCCCATCTGTGCCATCAGTTCGCGCACTTCTTCGGCGACGAAGAAGAAATAGTTCACGACGTGTTCCGGCTGGCCGGTAAATTTCTTGCGCAGGGCCGGGTCTTGCGTGGCCACGCCGACCGGGCAGGTGTTGAGGTGACACTTGCGCATCATGATGCAACCCTCGACCACCAGCGGCGCGGTGGCGAAACCGAACTCATCCGCACCAAGCAGCGCGCCGATGAGCACGTCGCGACCGGTCTTCAACTGACCGTCCACTTGCAGACCGATGCGGCCGCGCAACTGGTTCAGCACCAGTGTCTGTTGCGCTTCGGCCAAGCCCAGTTCCCACGGCGTACCCGCATGTTTCACCGACGACAGCGGCGACGCACCGGTACCGCCGTCGAAACCGGCGATCACGATGTGGTCGGCTTTGGCTTTGGACACGCCTGCCGCCACGGTTCCCACGCCGACTTCCGATACCAGCTTCACGGAAACGGAAGCGGAAGGATTGGAATTCTTCAGGTCGTGGATGAGCTGCGCCAAGTCTTCGATCGAATAGATATCGTGGTGCGGCGGCGGCGAAATGAGACCGACGCCGGGTACCGAGTGGCGCAGTTTGCCGATGTATTCCGATACTTTGGTGCCAGGCAACTGACCGCCTTCGCCGGGCTTCGCGCCCTGTGCCATCTTGATCTGGATCTGGTCGGCACTGGCCAGGTATTCTGCCGTCACGCCGAAGCGGCCCGACGCGACCTGCTTGATGCGCGAACGCAGCGAGTCGCCCGCCTTCATGGTGTGGTCGGCTTCGATGCGATGCTTGCCGATGATGTCGGACAGCTTTTCACCACCGTGCAGCACCTTGAAACGGTTCGCGTCTTCGCCGCCTTCACCGGTGTTCGACTTGCCGCCGATACGGTTCATCGCGATAGCCAGCGTGGTGTGCGCTTCGGTGGAGATGGAACCGAGCGACATCGCGCCGGTGGCAAAACGTTTGACGATTTCTTTTGCCGACTCGACTTCTTCCAGCGGTACCGCTTGCACCGGCAGGCTTGATCTCGAACAAGCCGCGCAGCGTCATTTGGCGCGTGGTCTGGTCGTTGATGAGCTTGGCGTATTCCTTGTAGGTCGCGGCGTTGTTGGAGCGCGTAGCGTGCTGCAACTTGGAGATAGATTCCGGCGTCCAGGTATGTTCTTCGCCGCGTGTGCGCCATGCATATTCGCCACCTGGATCCAGCATGTTCACCAACACCGGATCGTTGCCGAACGCCGACAAATGGATGCGCACGGCTTCTTCCGCCACTTCCTTGAGGCCGATACCCTGAATCTGGGTTGCGGTTCCGGGGAAATATTTGCCGATGAAATCGCTGTTGAGGCCGATGGCTTCGAAGATTTGCGAGCCGCAATAGGACTGGTAGGTGGAAATGCCCATCTTGGACATCACCTTGAGCAGGCCCTTGTTGATTGCCTTGACGAAGCGCTTCTGCGCATCCTTCACCGACAAGCCCGCGGGCAGTTCCAGTGACGGCAAGGCTGTCATAAGCCAGCCACGGATAAACCGCTTCCGCGCCATATCCGGCGAGCAAAGCAAAGTGGTGTACTTCGCGCGCAGAGCCGGTCTCGACCACCAGACCGGTGCTGGTACGCGAGCCTTTTTTCACCAAATGATGATGTACTGCCGATGTTGCCAGCAGCGCGGGAATGGCAACGCGCTTGTCCGACAGTGCACGGTCGGACAGGATCAGCACGTTGAAACCGCCTGCGACAGCTTTGTCTGGCTGCCGAGCACAATGCCTTGATGGCGGCCTCGCAGCCCTCCGCTCCGTTCTTGACCGGATAGGTCAGGTCCAGCACTTTGGATTTGTATTTGCCCTTGGTCAGCTTGTCGATGTCGTGCAGCTTGGCTGCATCTTCATGCGACAACACCGGCTGATGCACTTCCAGACGCGGCGCGGGCTTTGTTTCATCCACGCCGAGCAGGTTAGGCTTGGAACCGATGAAGGACGTAAGCGACATCACGATCTCTTCGCGGATCGGGTCGATCGGCGGATTGGTCACTTGCGCAAACAATTGCTTGAAGTAGTTGTAGAGGACCTTGCTGCGGTTCGACAGTACCGGCAGCGCCGCATCCGCACCCATGGAACCGGTGGCCTCTTCACCCGCCGACGCCATCGGCAGCATGATGAACTTGAGGTCTTCCTGCGTATAGCCGAACGCCTGTTGTGCATCCAGCAGGCTGACTTGAGATTCGCTCTTGTCGGCTACGTTGGGCAGATCGTCCAGGATGTAGCGCGATTGCTCGATCCACTTGCGATACGGTTTGGCCGTGGAAAGCTGGTGCTTCAGTTCCGCATCGTCCACGATGCGCCCGGCTTCCATGTCGATCAGGAACATCTTGCCCGGCTGCAGGCGCCATTTCTTGATGATCTTGCTTTGCGGGATAGGCAGCACGCCCATCTCGGACGCCATCAGCACCACGTCGTCGTCGGTGATCAGGTAGCGCGCGGGACGCAGACCGTTACGGTCCAGCGTCGCGCCTATCATGCGGCCATCGGTGAAAGCCACGGCGGCGGGGCCGTCCCACGGTTCCATCAGCGCGGCGTGGTATTCGTAGAACGCGCGGCGTTCTTCGTCCATCAGCGGATTGCCGGCCCAGGCTTCGGGGATCAGCAGCATCATTGCGTGCGGCAGCGAGTAACCGCCCGCTACCAGCAATTCCAGCGCGTTGTCGAAACAGGCCGAGTCGGATTGGTTTTCGACGATCAGCGGCCACAGTTTTTCGAGGTCCTTGCCCAGGAATTTGGACGACATCGCCGCGTGGCGCGCCGCCATCCAGTTGACGTTGCCGCGCAGCGTGTTGATCTCGCCGTTGTGCGCGATCATGCGGAACGGGTGGGCCAGATTCCAGGTGGGGAAGGTGTTGGTGGAGAAGCGCTGGTGTACCAGTGAGAACGCGCTGACCAGGTCCTTGTCCTGCAGGTCGAGGAAGTACTTGCCGACTTGGTCGGCCAGCAGCATGCCCTTGTAAACCAGGGTGCGCGACGACATCGAGGGAATATAGAAACCCTTGCCCTGCCCTTTGGGCAGCGCGCTGATCGCGTGTTCGGCAGTCTTGCGGATGACAAACAGTTTGCGCTCGAAGGCGTCCTGATCTACGGTCTTCTTGCCTCGCGCAATGAACACTTGACGCACAACAGGTTCGACCGCTTTCACGCTTACGCCTAGACCCGTGTTGTCCACCGGCACATCGCGCCAGCCCAGCAACGTTTGCCCTTCGGCCTTGATCTTGTCGGCGAGGATCTTTTCGCAGGCGGCGCGTGCTTTTGGCTCTCGCGGCAGGAACAGCATGCCGACTCCGTAATCACCGGCGGACGGTAGCGTGACCTTATCTTTGACCAGTACCTTGCGCAGGAATGCATCTGGAACCTGGATCAGGATACCGGCACCATCACCCGCAAGCGGGTCGGCACCGACCGCACCGCGGTGCGTCAGGTTCTCCAGTATTTGCAGCCCTTGGCTGACACGGTCGTGACTTGCTAGACCTTTGATATGTGCGACGAAACCGACACCACATGCATCATGTTCATTGCGCGGATCGTATAGACCCTGTTGCGCTGGCAACGACGAATTGTTCACCTTGTTCCTCACCTCGATCATCCAACAAAACGGCGGCACGTGCCGCCTTCCAATTTTTTACGCGAAAGGGCGGGAATGTTACCTTAAACCGGGGGTGGAGGGCAACCGGCTGATTAGATCTCTTCTATGGAGAAGATGCGTCGATGTTCGCGAATGGCATAACGGTCCGTCATTCCAGCGATGTAATCCGCCACCGAACGGGCACGCGCCGATTCTGCCGACGGGTTGAATTGCGGCGGGCAACAGTCTCGGATCATCAAGAAAGACGTTGAACAGGTCGCCGATGATGCGGCGAGCCTTGGCGGTCATGCGCATGACCGGTAATGCCGGTACAGGTGAGTACGCAGAAAGGCCTTGAGTTCGCGATTTAGCTCATGCATTTCCGCGCTGAACGCGACAATCGGGGGTGCGTTACGCACGTCGTCCACACTTTGCGGGTTTGCGCGCGGATATTTTGCTCGGTCTGCGCGATGAGGTCGGTTACCAGGGTGTTGATCATGCGGCGCACTGTTTCATGGATCACGCGGCGTTCGGCCAGATCCGGATAGGCTGCGCGCACTTCGTTCAAATGCATGGCAAACAACCGCACCGAGGATAGCTGCTCCAAGAGTAAGCAGACCAGAGCGCAAACCGTCATCCACGTCGTGGTTGTTATAGGCGATCTCGTCGGCCAGATTGGCGATCTGCGCTTCCAGCGAAGGGCGGCGATCATTCAGGAAGCGTTCACCCACGTCACCTAATTGCGCTGCGTGTTCGAGCGAACAATGTTTGAGGATGCCTTCGCGCGTTTCGAAACACAGGTTCAGGCCGTCAAAGGCCGCATAGCGCTCTTCCAGCTTATCAACCACGCGCAGCGATTGCAGGTTGTGCTCGAATCCGCCGTGGTCTTTCATGCAGGTATTCAGAGCGTCTTGCCCGGCATGACCAAACGGCGTGTGGCCGAGGTCATGCGCCAGCGGATATCGCCTCCACCAGATCTTCGTTCAACGACAGACGCCGCGCAATGGAACGGGCGATCTGCGCGACTTCGATGCTGTGGGTGAGGCGAGTGCGAAACAGGTCGCCCTCATGGTTGACGAAGACCTGGGTTTTGTATTCGAGGCGGCGGAATGCGCCGGAATGAATGATGCGGTCGCGGTCGCGTTGAAATTCGCTGCGTCCCGGCGGCGCGGGTTCGGCGAACTTTCTGCCGCGCGTGCTGACGCTGACCGCGTACGGAGCGAGTTGCAACTCAGGCACTGCATGCCTCCAGCGTTTGCTCCAGCAATGCCTGCGGTACGTCGCTCGTGATCACGGCTTGCCCCAGTGACTTGAGCAGCACGAAGCGTATCTTGCCGTCCGCCACTTTCTTGTCCAGCCCCATCAATTGCAGATATTTTTCCGCACCCAGCTTGGGGCCAACAACAGGTAGTCCTGCACGCTCAAACAGCTTGCGTACCCGCTCTACATCCTCCGGCTCAGCCAATCCAAGACGGTGCGATAGGTCGGCCGCCATGATCGTTCCCGCAGCCACACCTTCGCCGTGCAGCCACACGCCATAACCCATGCCGTTTTCGATGGCATGGCCGAAAGTGTGCCCCAGATTCAGCAACGCACGTTCGCCGCTCTCGCGCTCGTCTGCACCGACCACGTCGGCCTTGTTCTGGCAACTGCGTGCAATGGCATATTGCAGCGCTGTCGTATCCCGCGCCAGGAGCTTGTCCATGTTGACTTCCAGCCATTCAAGGAACGGTAAATCGCGAATCAGTCCATATTTGATGACCTCGGCGAGACCCGCGCGCAATTCCTTGTCCGGCAAGGTATTCAGCGTACCGGTATCTGCCAGCACCACGCCCGGTTGGTAAAACGCGCCGATCATGTTCTTGCCCAGCGGATGGTTGATGCCGGTTTTCCCACCGACTGAAGAATCCACTTGTGACAGCAGTGTGGTGGGAATCTGGATAAAAGGAACGCCGCGCAGATAGGTTGCAGCCGCATAGCCCGTGATGTCGCCGATGACTCCACCGCCCAGCGCGATGAGCGGCGTGCTGCGTTCGCTGCGTGCGGCAAGCAGCGCGTCGTAGATCGTGGTCAGGGATGCGCTGTTTTTATATTGCTCCCCGTCCGGCAGGATAATGGTTTGCACCTGCACGCCATTCGAACTCAGCCCTTCGCTCAGCGGTTGCAGGTAAAGCGGCGCGACAGTAGTGTTGCTGACGATGACAGCGCGCTTATGCGGAATATGCGGCAACAATAATTCGACGCGCTTCAGCAAGCCGCTCCCGATATGGATCAGGTAGCTGCGTTCTGCCAACCCGACGCTCAATGTCTGCATGAATTCTTCATTTCCTGTACTTGGTGCACGTGCCATTTCCTTTAGTTTTTGTTGCAACCGCGTAAGCAGGATTTGCACACTCTGCTTGCCGGTATGGACGATTATGTCTGCGGTCTCGGTGTAAAGCGGGTCGCGCAGGTCATGCAGCTCCTGCAATTTGGCGCGCGGATTGTCGGTCTGCAAAAGGGGACGGTTGTGATCGTGGCGCGTACGCTGCCACAGGTCATACACACTGCTTTTCAAATAAACCACGACACCATTCTGTTTCATCATGGGCCGGTTCTGTGCACTCAGGATGGCGCCGCCACCGGTCGCCAATACAATATTGTCCTGTTTGAGCAACTCCTGGATCACGCCGCTTTCGCGCACCCGGAATCCCGCTTCGCCCTCGACATCGAATATGTGCGGGATGGTGACCCCCGTGCGCCGCTGTATTTCCTCGTCACTATCGATAAAGGTCTTGCCAAATTCCTTGGCAAGCAGCTTGCCCACTGTGGTCTTGCCTGCACCCATCATCCCGACCAGGATGATATTGCCCGATTTCCGTTTGTCTTGTGTTGTGGCACCCATGCTCGTGATTGTATCGGAAACTCGGCTTTCAGCTTTCACCAAAAGAAAAAGCCCGGCGCAACCGGGCTTTTTGTCATGCGCATCGCGCTCTTATTTCATGTCCATGTTGTCTTTCAATATCTTGGGCGTAATGAATACCAGCAACTCTTTTTTGTTTTTGATTAAAGTATCGGTTTTGAACAACCAGCCGATTATCGGTATATCACCCAGTAGTGGAATCTGTTCTTTCGAGTCCGTAGCATCTTGCGTATAAACACCACCGATCACCACCGTACCGCCATTGTCCACCAGCACCTGGGTTTCAACCTTATTCATATTGATGCTGAGGTACGCCGGCATAAATGGTGCCGACCGTGTCATTGTGAACGGCTATCTTCATGCCCACGCGATCATCCGGCGTGATCTGCGGGGTAACGATCAGCCCCAAAACCGCATCCTTGAAGGCGATAGTTGCGGGCAACTCCGACGGCCCCACCTTGCAGGTAGGGAACTTCGACTCCGGATTCGATTGTTGCAGGGGTTTTGTCTCCCGTAACCACGCGCGGACTCGCAATATTTTTGGTTGTTCCGTCAAGTTCTCCTGCATTCAGCTCCAAGGTCAACGTCTTGGTTGCTATCGCATTGAACAAACTGAGTGTCATGCCGCCCGATTCCCGAAGCCTGCTGGCAGATGCGTGATTCGACAGCGGTTGCCACGGCTGCCTGCACATTTCCCGCTATTGGGAATCCTCCCCCGGCAACGCTGATTTCGGGCCGGAATAACTTAAGCGCCCACCCAAGGTGCGGTTAAAGGACTCGCCCGCTTGCACGAAACGAGCCTCAATCAACACTTGCCGCACGGGAATGTCGAGTTTCTTGATCAGACTGCGCACCTCTTCAAGCCGCGTCGGAGTATCCTGGACAAACAGGGTATTTGTACGCAAATCCGAAACTGCGGTTCCGCGTTTTGAAAGCAGGCCGGAGTCTTTATTCTTTAGCAGCGTCACCATATCAAGGGCCTTGGCATAACTAAGCACAAAACTTTCGGTCCGGGTCACTTCCAACTCGCCGATCTCCTGGCGCGCGGTCAGGTCAAGTTTCTCTCGGGCGGCAATTTCTTCGCGCGGAGCCACCTGGATTACGTTTCCATTCTTGCGCATGTCCAGACCTTTGCTCTGGAGAATGATATCCAGCGCCTGATCCCATGGCACATCTTTCAGGCGCAATGTCAGACTACCGGAAACAGTGTCGCTTATGACCACATTCAAGCCGGTGAAGTCGGCGATTACGCTCAATGCCTCGCGTGTCGAGATGTTCTGGAAGTTTAGCGTGAGCTTTTCACCCGCATAGCCAAGTTGGTTGCCCTTTACCAATTTGTTCGGGTCTTCTGCAACCGGTTTGACTTCAATGAAGAATTTATTGTCTGTCTGGTATGCAGAGTATTCCCACAGTCCTTTGGGTTCGATTGTCATGCGAACGTTTTCGCCCTGGCTGAACGTGTCAACCATTTGAACCGGCGTTCCGAAGTCCGTTACGTCCAACTTGCGCTGCAAGTTGCGGGGCAAACTTGTGCCCTGAAAATCGACCAGTAGCTTGCGCCCTTGTTGTTTGATGTCTATGCCAACTTCCGAATCGGAGAGGTCAATCTGCAACCTGCCTTCGCCATTTTTGCCGCGGCGGAAATCGATATCACGCAGACTGTGTTGTTGGGCTCCCGGTCTCATCTCGGCGAAATGCGACAAGACAGAGTCACCTCCAGAGGCTGCAGTATGCTTCAACGTGATGACCAGATTGTTGCCTTCCACGCGCGATTCAACAGCCAACATCTGCGACAGATTAACCACCAAACGCGTGCGACTGCCCGCCTGAACAATATTGGCACTGCGTAAATCACCCTCGCCGAACTCTTGGGTAGACTTTCCCAATCCGTTCTCGGTATTTGCAAAATCGAATGCGATGCGCGGCGGTGTATTGATGGAAAATGTGGTTGGAAGGCCACTGGGGGCATTCTTCAGACCCACCGTGATCAACACCTTGCCGCCCGATTCGTTGCTGGCACGGATGGATTGTATGCTGTTCAACGTATCTGTTTTGGCAGGTTCATCCTGTGCCTGTGCCAAGGGTGCGCCCAGGAGCAGCGCTGCCAGAACTACTCGGACGAGACCAAGTACCGGATTACTAAATTGTTTCATCGCATTCACTCCTATTCACTCAACCAGCTGCAGGCTGCTCTCACGTTCGGTCCAGTCGCCTACACTGTCTTGTACCATCTCTTTTATTTTTACTTCGGTTTCTGTCACCGACGTGACTTGGCCGAAATTCAAACCAATATAATTTCCCACTTTAACGCGATATATCTTGCCTTCGGCAGAACGTATCACTGCTTGTCCCACTCCCCTTTGCGATAGATATCCAACCATCTTCAAGCTTTCCAATGGGAAGTCTTCCAGCTCCTCCTTTGGACGATTCAGATTTGGCTGATTTTGTCCGGAATGACTTGAATTTCGCGCGTCTTGTTTGCGCGGTTTGAACGGATCAGGCAGGTTCGAGTCGTTATCATACGAAAATGGCTCGTACGGCTTGATATCCGGCGGCGGGGCAACCTTGCCGCGCATATCCGCGCCGGCATTTTTGACGAAATCCCGCAAATCCTGAAATTCTTCGCCGCCGCATCCAGCCAACAGTAGCGCTACCAAAAATATTAAACGCGAAACGTTCATTTCTTCGCTCCGGCTTTGGCGGCACGTTTCTGCGCTGCGAGTTCTGTTTCATCCAAGTATCGGTAAGTCTTCGCAGTTGCATCCATGGACAGTCCGCCAGCGGCGGGATTTATACTGATGTCGTTCAACGTCACAATTCGCGGCAGTTGGGATATGTCGCTGGCGAACTTTCCCAAGTCATCATAGTTGCCTGTCACTTTGATCGTAATCGGCTGTTCGGTAAATACTCCCGTGGCCGCTTCCGGCCCCGGCTTGAATAAATCGAACTGCAATCCACGCCCCAAACCTGCCTGATTGATATCGGTCAACAACGCATCCATCTCGGACTTGCTCGGCAACTGTTTAAGCAGAGCTCCGAACGATTGCTGGGTGTCAATCAACTGTTTCTTGATAATGTCCAGATTGATGGCTTCACGTTTCTTGGCCAAAAATACGTCCCGCAGTTTCAATTCTTCCTGTTTGCTTGCCTGCAAACTTGCCCATTCATCCTGCCAGTCGAAAAATGCACCTGCGGCAACGACAATAATAAACATGGCCACAAAGGCCAATATTTTAATAAGCCATGGCCAGCTTCCCGGTGTTTTGGGGTCAATGTTCTTGAGTTCTTCAATAATGTTCATGTCGGCCCCTTATCCTTTCCCGCCAGCTTTGGTTGGCGCAGAAGCAGAAGGAGCAGCCTGCTTGGTCAGGTTGAAATTGAGGGAAAACTCGCTCAGGCGTGCGCTTCCAATGGTTGTCGAGTGCACCTCTATTAATGTTGGCGTATCCAGCCATGGCGAGTCCTGAATCGAGCGCATCAATGTGGAGACGCGTGCACTTGATTGCGCATAGCCGTCAATGCTTATTTTGTATCCGGTCTGCTTGAGGGTCTTCAGATACACTCCATCCGGCAAAATACGCAACATCTGATCCATCAGATGCACCACATCCGAACGCGTGCTCTGGAGGTTTTCGACTACCGTTTTGCGTGCCAGCAATGCCTCGGTTTGTTCGCGCAGCTTTTTGATTTCCTCAATCTGTTTATCGAGTACCGTGATTTCTTGCTTCAGGTAGGCATTTCGCCGTTCCTGATAGGAAATTTCAGTGCTGATGGCCACGTGTACGAAACCGACAAGCACAGCGCCCAGCACCAGCGAGATTACGCCGAATACAATGAACTGTAACTGACGGGCTTTGCGTTTTTCCGCACGGTGCGGAAGCAGGTTCACACGTATCATGATGGATCGAACCTCCGCATGGCCAATCCGCAGGCAATCATCAACGCGGGAGCGTCCATTTGCAACTGGCGCGGCTTGATACGGCTCGACAATGTCATCAGCTCAAACGGGTTCGCTACCAGCGTACTCACTTGTGTGCGCGTTGCAACGGCCTCATCCAGACCGGGTAGCGCAGCACATCCGCCAGCCAGCACGACATAGTTCACTTCGTTGTACTGCGTCGAGGTAAAAAAGAACTGCAGGGCGCGCGACACTTCCATTGCGATGTTCTCACGGAATGGCGACAGGACATCACTTTCATAATTCTCCGGCAACCCGCCGTTGCGCTTGGCCGATTCGGCTTCTTCGGCGGACAAGCCGAAAACGCTCTGTATCTGTTGCGTGAGCTGCGCACCGCCAACCTGCTGGTCACGCATATAGACCGACTGGCCGTTACGCAACACATTCACGTTCATGACGTTGGCGCCGACGTCCACCAATGCTACACATTGATCCGCCGCCCCGCCCGGCAATTGCGAACGTATCATTTCAAAGGCAGCTTCCGAAGCATAGGGTTCCACGTCTACGACTATCGCTTTCAAACCCGCTGTCTGTGCAGCAGCAACCCGGTCTTCGACATTGGCTTTGCGCGATGCCGCCAGCAGCACTTCCACTTCGTCCGGATTGTTCGGGGCTGAACCAATCACTTGAAAGTCCAGATTGACTTCTTCCAGTGCAAACGGGATGTATTGATTCGCTTCGCTCTCAACCTGATATTCCAGATCGTCCTCGCGCAGTCCTGCTGGCAGCAATATTTTTTTGCTAATCACGGCAGCGGCGGGTAGCGCCAGACTCACATTCTTGATGCGAGATCCCAGACGCTTCCATGCGCGTTTTACCGTATCGGAGACTGCATCCAGGTTGTTGATGTTGCCATCGCTCACTGCATCCAACGGGAGCATCTCAATGGCATATCGCTCGACCACATACCCGTTCTTTTTTGGAGCTTGGCTCAGTTCGACCATCTTGACCGAGGACGAACTGATATCCACCCCTATCAGGGGTGGCGTTGAGGTACTCAGAAAGTCTAATGGGATATCAAAATTTCCTTTGAACATAGACTGGTTAGCGCTCATCCGTACTAAAGTGGTTTAAATCCTAGCAATAACTCCTGCAAGTGTAAAGTTTTTTTTACAGACTCGTTTTAGCTCCCCAAGAAGTTATAATCACATGATACTTAACTCGAAGCTTCGCTCATGACCTCTCGTTGGTGGTTTTATCCTGCCCTAGTTGTACTTATTTTGCCACTGTTGCCGATTTTACTGCTCGTCTTCGCGTCGATAGTCACCTACCCCACTTTGCCATCCCTCGATACGCTAACCGACTATCGTCCAAAAATGCCGCTCAGAGTATTCAGTGCGGAAGGCACGCTGATCGGCGAGTTCGGTGAAGAGCGGCGCGAGTTGGTCAAGATCGAGGACGTGCCCGAGATGATGAAAAAGGCAATTCTCGCAGCGGAAGACGACCGCTTCTATGAACACGGCGGCGTAGACTACATCGGCGTGCTCCGCGCGGCCTATTCCAACTTCACTTCGGGTGGGGTCAGGCAAGGAGCCAGCACAATCACCATGCAAGTTGCGCGAAATTTCTTTCTGTCCAAGGAAAAGACCCTTTCGCGCAAGTTCAATGAAATGCTGCTTTCCTTCAAGATCGAGCACAACCTGAGCAAGGACGAGATCCTCCAGCTTTATATCAATCACATCTATCTCGGGCAACGTTCCTACGGTTTCGCTTCGGCCGCCCAGATCTATTATGCAAAATCGCTCAATCAACTCTCGCTGGCCGAAATGGCGATGCTGGCCGGATTGCCCAAGGCGCCTGCCACGTTCAATCCCGTGGTGAACCCGGAGCGCGCGAAACTTCGCCAGATGTACGTACTGCGACGCATGCACGACCTGGGCTACATCAACAACGAGCAGTTTGAACAGGCGCAGAAAGATCCTATCGTTCCCAAGCAATCCAACCGCCACCAGGAGTTCGCCGTCAATGCCAGCTACGTGGCCGAGATGGTGCGGCAAGAGATGTACGACCGTTATCAGGAAGACGCGTACACCCAGGGCTACAGCGTCTACACCACCATCCGCACCAAGGATCAGGCCGTCGCTTATGCTTCATTGCGCAAAGGCGTCATGGAATATGACCACCGCCACGGCTATCGCGGACCGGAAGGTTATGTCGATTTGAAGAAGAATAATACCGATGAACTGCTGGGCGACGCCCTGGAAGACGTTCCGGACAGCGACGACCTTATTCCAGCCGTCGTGTTATCGATCAATCCCAAAGGCGTCACCGCCCACTGCAAGGGGGGCGAGGTCATCGAAATTCGGGGCGAAGGACTGCATTTTGCGCAGCAGACGCTCGGCGACAAGCTGGCCCTGAACCATCGCATCCGCGTCGGCTCTCTGATACGCGTTTACAAGAACGACAAGGATTTCTGGGAGATCACCCAGTTGCCCCAGATCGAATCGGCATTTGTTTCGGCAAATCCGCGCGACGGTGCGATTTATGCCCTGGTAGGCGGCTTCGATTTCTATCGCAACCAATTCAACCATGTCACCCAGGCCTGGCGCCAACCCGGCTCCAGTTTCAAACCCTTCATTTACTCCGCTGCACTGGAAAAGGGCTTTACCCCCGCGTCCGTCATCAACGATGCGCCTCTCGTCATCGACCTGTCCCAGACAGGCGAAGAACTGTGGCAACCAAAGAATTACGAAGGCGGATTCGATGGCCCGATGTCCATGCGCCAGGGACTGATCAGATCCAAGAACCTGGTTTCCATCCGCATCCTGCAGGCGATCGGGGTGGATTACGCGCAAGACTACGTCACCAAATTCGGCTTCGACAAGGACAAAATCAAGCCGTTCTTGACCATGGCATTGGGTGCCGGATCGGTCACGCCTTTGCAACTGATGGGCGGCTATTCGGTCTTTGCCAACGGCGGCTTCCGCGTCATGCCCTATTTTATCCAGCGCATTGAAGACGGACAGGGCAAGCTGGTTGGCCAGGCGGCTCCTGTCGTCGCAGGGCAAGGCGCCGAACAAGTCATCGATGTGCGCAACGCGTTCACCATGGTCAACATGATGCAGGACGTGGTGAAGCACGGCACTGCCATACGCGCCATGGAATTGGGCAGGCAGGACCTTGCCGGCAAGACCGGCACCACCAGCGATTCCATGGATGCATGGTTCGCCGGCTACCAGCCCACCCTGGTCGCAGTCACCTGGATCGGTTACGACAATCCGCAGAGCTTGGGCGAAAAGGAAACCGGCGGCGGAGCGGCTTTGCCGATCTGGATGGGTTACATGGGAAAAATGCTGCAGGGCGTTCCGGAAGCCGAATACACAATGCCGGACCATATTGTCACGGCACGCATCAACGACAAGGGATTGCGCGATCCTAACGGCACACGTAACGAGTATTTCTATGAAGAAAATTTGCCTGCCGAGCAGATTGAGACAGTGCAAGAAGGCAGCAAGCCGGTAACCAACGGTCAACTTTTCTAACGTAATACACGATGAGCAAACCCAATCCGCAGCGCCGCGACCTGATGCGCGAACAACTCGCTCAGCAAGCGGCCAAACTGATGGCCGAGGACGGCATCACCGATCACGCTTTGGCAAAACGCAAGGCTGCCCGCCAGCTTGGCGCAGCGGACACACAACACCTGCCCAGCAACCAGGAAGTGGACGACGCCCTGCACAGCTATCGTTCTCTTTACCAGGACGATAGCCATCCCGACATCCTGTACCACCTGCGCGAAGAAGCGCTTGCCGCGATGCATCTGTTGGCCGTTTTCAATCCCTATCTTGGTCGGTTCGGTACTGAGCGGCACGGCTGACGAAAATTCCGATATCAACCTCATGCTGTTCAGCGACGATGCCAAGGCTGTACTTTTGTTTCTGCTCAAGCACAATCTTGAATTTGAAGACGGGGAATGGAGAGTGCGCGTGGGTGGACACGAAGAGAGTGTGCCAAGTTACACCCTGACCGGGGAATTCGGCACGCAGACACACATCATCGTTTTGCCCGAAAATGCCCGCTACAGCGGCAGCCGCCACCCGGAGACACACGCAGATATCGCGGCGGTGGAAGCCTTATTGGCGAATTGAGCTAGTTGCAGGTCTGCGCCGAATCCGGAAGAACGGTCGGAGCAAGCAGCACCGCCGGCATCAAATCCAGACCGGCATTACACGGTATTCAACCGATCCAGAAGATCGCGTATCTTCATCGGATCGTCGGCACGCATAATCTTTTGTACGAGCGGCGCCATCTCCGGCAGGCTGGTGGTGAGCACGCGCTGCTTGGTGCCCAGCAATTGCGCCGGATGCATGGAAAATTGGCGCAAGCCGAGGCCGAGCAATAAGCGCGTATACGCCAGTTCGCCCGCCATTTCCCCGCACACCGAGATCGGAACTCCCGCCTTGTTCGCACTGCCGATCACATGCGCCAGCAACTGCAGCACGGCCGGATGCAACGGATCGTAGAGGTGTGCCACTTCGTCATCGGTGCGATCGATGGCCAGCGTGTACTGGATCAAGTCGTTGGTACCGATGGACAGAAAATCCAGTTTCTTGATAAAGACGTTGAGCGCCAGCGCAGCAGCCGGAATCTCGATCATGCCGCCGATCTGCACCTTCGGGTCGTACGCGATACCTTCGTTCGCCAGGCTCTGTTTCGCGCCTTCGATGAATTGCAGCGTCTGATTGATCTCCGACACGCCCGACAGCATCGGCACCAGGATCTTCAGGTTGCCGTAAGCCGAAGCGCGCAGCAACGCGCGTAGCTGGGCGCGAAACAGTTGCGGCTCGGCCAGGCAAAGACGGATGGCGCGCAAGCCCAGCGCCGGATTGCTGGCAACGCGCACCGCGCCCTTGATTTGCTTGTCCGCACCCAGATCGAAAGTACGAATCGTGACGGGCAGGCCTTCCATGCCTTCTATCACTTCACGGTAAGCATTGAATTGCTCTTGCTCGTCGGGCAGGTTGTCGCGGTTGAGGAACAGGAACTCGCTACGGAACAGACCGATACCGGTGGCTCCGTTTTCCTTTACTTCGTGCAAGTCGTGCGGCATCTCGATGTTTGCGTGCAACTCGATGTGCGTGCCGTCCAGTGTGTCGGCATGCGCCGTCTTCAGGCGTTTGAGCTTCTGCCGCTCCAGTTCCCATTGGGTCTTGCGCAGCTTGTAATCGGCCAGCAGATGCTTGTCCGGATCGACGATGACCACGCCCTGCTCGCCGTCGACGATGAGCATGTCGTGATCCTTGATGAGTTCGCGCGCATGGTGCAAACCGACCACGCATGGCGTATTCAGGCTGCGCGCAACGATGGAAGTGTGCGATGTCGCGCCGCCCAGATCGGTCAGGATGCCGGAAAACTGGTGCGGCTTGAGCTGGATCAGGTCGGCCGGACTCACATCGTGCGCGACGAGGATCATTTCCACGTCGTGCTTGGTAACCGGCGGCACATGTCCCGACTGGCCATTGAGCGCTTTCAGCACGCGCTCCACCACCTGCATCACATCGGTCTTGCGTTCGCGCAAATAGACATCCTCGAACGCCTCGAATTGCGTGACCAGTTCATCCATCTGGGTCTTCAACGCCCATTCGGCGTTGCAATGTTCGCGCAACACCATTTCGCGCGCAGCGTGGCTGATATGCTCGTCGCCGAGGATCATCAGGTGCAGATCGAGGAATGCATCGAATTCCGCCGCCGCCTGTTGCGGCCGGAAACTGCGCAGGTCGGACAGTTCAGCGCGCGTGGCTTCCAGCGCAACATCCAGGCGCGTAACTTCCTCGTCGACGAGGTGCTTGGGCAAGACATAGTGCGCCACTTCAAGCGAAGTATGCGACACCAGATGGGCATGCCCGATGGCGATGCCGCTGGAGACCGGAAGGCCGTGCAGCGTAAAACTCATTCACCCTCTCCGAAATAATCGTTGATCAAGGCCAGAATCGCGGTCATCGCTTCCTGTTCCTGCTCGCCCGTGGTCTCGATATTGATCGAAGCCCCCTTGGCCGCCGCCAGCATCATCACGCCCATGATGCTTTTCGCATTCACGCGGCGCCCGTTGCGGGTTAACCAGACTTCGCACGGGTAATGCGAAGCGAGTTGGGTCAGTTTTGCGGAAGCCCGGGCATGCAGCCCGAGCTTGTTAATGATTAGCGCATCTTGTTGCAGCATCACGACCTTCCGATTCAATAGGAACAATACATTCTTTTCCGCCATCAAGCGCGCGCCGCACCTGTTCGTCCAGCGGTTTGTTGGCATAACACGCCACGCGCATCAGCATGGGCAGGTTCACTCCTGCCACGCCCTCGACGCGCCCAGGCACGCACAGCCGCTGCGCAACATTGCATGGCGTCGCACCGTACACGTCGGACAGGATCAGCACGCCCTGTCCCTCATCGAGTTGTGCGACCAGCGCCCGCGCTTCCTCTTCCTTAAGCAACGGATCGTCGCTTGCCAAAACCGACAGCGATTTGACATGGGGAGGCACACTTCCCATAACGTGCCGGATACAATCGATCAGGCTCGCGCCCAGACCGTTATGCGTGATCAGCAGAATACCAACCAATCAATACACTCCTATTAAATGCGCAACCAGGACTGCGACAACCAACAACGCAATCCAGCCATAACGCAACAACCGGCGTAACGTGACTGCAACAGCCGCATCGTTCCTGTTTTCCTCATCCACAATGGCGCGAATTTTCTTGAGCGCATGCTGTCCGGTCGTGCGACGGATGTTGTGTTGCAACGGATCATCGGCGTTCATGGTTCGACATCCCTCAGCGTGGACTCATCTATGAATTTTAGCCGTTTCTTCATGCCAGGGGTTAAATGCACTACGCCTTGCGCATCGATCAGCAGCGCATCTTCCAGATGCATGGTCCGCGCGGAAGCGACCCAGCCCTGCACTCCGGAAACAAACAAAGGCTTGGACGACGCATCGGATAACAATCCTGCATGCTCGCCTTGCGTCAGGATGGTGACCGCTTCCACACCCTGCACCGGATGTCCGTTGCGCGGATCGATCAGGTGGCAATAGCGCTTGCCGTTCAATTCGAAATAGCGCTGGTAATCGCCCGAAGTGCCGATGGCTTCGCCGTCATGCAGTTCCAGCGTGGCGATCGGCCCGGGTTTGCGCGGATGCTGGATGCCGACACGCCAGTCGCGCGATCCATGCGTGCCCAGCGCCATCACATTGCCGCCGATGTTGACGAGCGCATTGTGTATGCCCTGCTGCTTCAGGATCGCGGCGGCACGATCCAGCGCGTAGCCCTTGGCATAACCGCCCAAATCGATTTTCACGTACCGGTTCCGGCTTCTCACCACGTCGCCGTTAAACACCAGATCGCTCATGCGCGGATTGGCTTTTACCAGCGCGGCGACTTTCTTTTCATCCGGCAACACTGCCTTGAAATCGTCCGCCTGAAAACCCCAGATCTGGATCAACCCGCCGATAGCCGGATTGAACAGCCCACCGGACTGGGCGGAAACCCGCGCGGCATCTTTCAGCAGCATCTCCAGTTCGGGCGTGACGCGTTTGCTCTTGCCGTGAGCGATGGCGGTGTTCAGCGCACTGAGTTCCGAGGGCTTCCACGCGTGCAGCATGTCATGCAAGCCGCTGAAATTCGCGCATCACCAGTACAACCGCCTGTCGCGCCTTGGCTTCGTCTTCGCCATAGATGGTCACGTCCACCTGCGTCCCGAAAACGTAAGCTTGTTCCTGATACAGCGGTTCTTTGCCGCAAGCCGCAAGCGACAGTGCGAGCAACAACAGAATGAAGCGCGAAAAATAGGTCATTGCTGCATTTCTTCCAATTCCACCGCCGCCGCCAGCATGGCCAGCCTTCCGACCACACCGTAGGCATAGAAGCGGTTTGGCGTGTCGTCCGGTGCACAATCGGGATTGGGGAAGGCGCAACAGGATTCGAACGCGAGCGGAACGAATTGCATGCCCGGCGCATTCAGATTTTCGTCCTCCCTGCGTCCGGTATGTACGCGGTAAAAGCCGCCGACCACGAAGTGGTCGACCATATAGATCACCGGTTCGGCCACGGCATCGTTGATACGCTCGAAGGTATAGACGCCCTCCTGCACCAGCACATCGGAAACCGGCAGTCCTTCCTTGACCACCGCCATCTTGTTGCGTTGCTTGCGGTTGAGGTCGCGGACTTCACTCGCATCCTTCACCGTCATGATGCCCATGCCGTAAGTGCCTGCATCGGCCTTGACGATCACGAACGGATCTTCCTTCACGCCGTATTCGGCATATTTGACGCGCATTTGCTGCAACACGAAATCCACTTGGGAGGCGAGACATTCCTCGCCGGTGCGCGCATGAAAATCGACTTCGCCGCACACGGCAAAATACGGGTTGATGAGCCAGGGGTCGATGTCGAGCAGTTTGGCGAATTCGCCTGCCACACGGTCGTAGGCTGCAAAGTGTTTCGACTTGCGCCGCGTCTGCCAGCCAGCCTCCAGCGGCGGCAGCACATTCTGCTCAAGGTTCTTCAGAATATCCGGCACACCGGCGGAAAGATCGTTGTTCAGCAGCACCACGCACGGGTCGAAACCGTCCGCCATGCCGAGGCGGTTGCCCTTGCGTTGTATCGGTTCCAGCGTCAGCGAAGCGCCGTTCGGCAACTGCAAAGTCGTCGGCTGTGTAATCTCCGGCAACAGGCTGCCGATGCGAACTTTCAATCCGGCCTGGCGCAGGATTTGCGTGAGTTGGGCGACGTTCTGCAAATAGAACTGGTTGCGCGTATGGTTTTCCGGGATCAGCAGCACGCCGCGCGCTTCCGGGCATATCTTCTCGATGGCGCTTTGCGCGGCATGCACGCACAGCGGCCAGAAGTCCGGGTTCAGGTTATTGAAACCGCCGGGAAACAGGTTGGTATCGACCGGCGCCAGCTTGAATCCGCTGTTGCGCAGATCCACCGAGGTGTAAAACGGGATCGTGTGTTCCAGCCACTGGCCGCGGAACCAGCGCTCGATGGCAGGCTGTTCGTTCAGGAAACGCCGCTCGAGATCGAGCAACGGGCCTTTCAATGCAGTGGTGAGATGCGGGACCATGTGTCTACCTGCGAAAAGCAATGCGACATTCTAGCCGATTGGCAGGGTGTCATGCGCAAGCACGCAAGACGGACCTTTCAGCACTGCGATGGATTTATTGCCGGACACAGGACAGTCGCCTGAAGATGCCCGTCTTTACTGGCTTGCAGACCAGTCACCATGCCCGGACCAAATGCGCGTTTGCGGAAGAATGTTGGCGGATCAGCGCCGGAGTTGTTCGAGCAATGCAAAACCTTCCGTCCAGTCACCGAGACCGCTGCTCGCATTGATGTGGCCGCGATCGCCGATGTGAACGATACGACTTCCCCAAGCTAGTGCCAGACGCTCTGCATGCTCCGCTGAACCGTACGAATCGTCGCTGCTGATGACAACGGTGCTGCGGAAAGGACAGCGGTTGCGTTGGAGTACGCGAATAACCAGTGACCTTCGGGGACAGTTTGGCCCGTTCGGATCGGGAACGGCCACCAGCAAAGCCGCTGCCGCAGGCGAATGCGGCCCGGACGCCCAATGCGCAATGGTCAGACAGCCGAGACTATGCGCCACCAGAACGACCTCGGGACCTGCCTGCTTCACGGCAGCTTCCAGCGTTGCCACCCATTCGTCGCAAACCGGCTTGTCCCAGTCGCGCTGTTGCACACGCGAAAAGTCGGGTGCGCCTGTCTCCCAGAGGGATTGCCAATGCAGCGGGCCGGAGTCGCCGATGCCGGGGAGGATGAGGACGGGGGAGGTCAAGTTGGGTGCCTGAGTGATGTGGAGTTAGCTATGGGTATGTGTTGAAATATGTACGGAGTGAATTCCTTTCAATCATCCCATTCTTGTCAAAACAATTCGTTTCCGCACCTTCAGGCAGCACGCGCCTTCTCCATACGCTTTCTGAGGGCGTCCTCGGCTTTGTTGTAAGGCGCTGCATAGTCTCGGAAATAGCACTCCGCAAAGGCGACCAACTCACGATTGCGACCCGTTTTCGCGAGAACCATCGAATATCCGTCTGCTAGCGCCGACGTGGGATGATAGGCAAAGGCGGTTGACGTGAGTCCGTTTCTGGCTCCCAGATCGTAGTCCGCGTTCCTAACCATATCTAAATGATGTGCATACGCAGCCTTGAATTCTGGAATGGCCTTGTCAAATTCTTTGGCCTTCTGGTAATTGGTTGCGCGCTTAAGAGTCTCGCCGAAGCACCTTTGGGCTTCGCAATACGCGCGAAACTTCGTGGAATCGTATGGCGCGTGTGGATTCACTCGATTGATGATCGTTCCACTGTGCATTTTCATGACGGCATCCTCAATCTCCAACGCGTCTTCTTCGGAAATTCCATCACGCACTATTTCAACGGAGAATTTTCCGCCTGACCTTTTATCGAGGTACTCAAGCCACTCTGGAGTACGTTCCAGAGAGTGTGCGCGGTCACCAGCGCCCTTTCCGACATAGAAAACCGTTCCATCCTTATCCTTATGCGTATAGACGTAGAACTTGCCGGGCTTGCAGTGTTGATCGGACGATGCTCCCGCTCCCATCTCAAGAGAACTATGGCCAGAGGAATCTGTTTTGATTGTGATACCACTCATCTAGAGTCCCTTTTTATTTGCCCATCCAACATTTGAAACCACCGGACCTGCGCGGCTTTTCGCGCAGGTCCGGTGCATTGATGGGTTGGGCGGCGTGCCTTCAAGCGCCAAGCTCGATGATGCAGGTTTCGGGATAGCCATAGAAAAATGAGCGAGAAAATGGGTTGAAGACCTTGATGGAGTCTAGGTGAGTGCCCAAGTCGAAGAGTTGTGAAGGCTTTGTACGGTCTGCCACCAACAGAAGCCAAGTTTCTGGCGCTACAGATTGGTATGCTGGAAGGCGCTTTGCCTTTTCATCAATTCGATTTTGGAGTGCACTTTCGGTAAGCGGCGTAGCCCAGCCCGCTCGCGCTACCGACCAGTGAGCCATTTCGGCTCTTGGCACACCGAGCGCATGAATTAGCGAAATATCTCCAAGAAGAGAGACTTTGATTTCATGAGAACGTAGATCGACGCGCTGCCAAGGCGCCAGCCTTAAATTCCTAACGCAGGACGCAAGCGCATCAGCAGCGGTTTCGCGATTCACGTTAGTGAGATCGCATCGAGGGCCAAAGAAAATACGGACGTGGGCTGGATTCCCTCCGGTTATTTCATAGAGTTGCTGTGCTCGTGCAACGATCCGGGACGAGATGGACTCCTGCGCTTGTAACGACTTGGAACTGTTGTCGGTGGAGATGAATATCTCGCTAACCTCTACGCCAATGACTCGTCCTTCAAATCGTACCAAGAAATCCGGAGACTCACGGTCTTCGAGTATTTCCGCACCTATGCTCGCCGATTCAAGAAATCGCTCCAACATGAAGCGCTCACGTTTTTTTTGCTGCGACTGCGGCGATCTGCTCATGGCGCCCAACGTAAATTAAAATACGGATTCATAGTGGGCAATGTCGTCCATATCCAGACATACTGTCAAGGCCATATTTATGGCCATATAGTTAGCATAATCTTTCTGCCAGAACTCAAATTTTTGGGGCAACCTAATAAAATCGCGGATAAAAGGAAGTCCATTTCTCAATAGATTTCATCGCCGCTGAATTCTATTTGAAAGTTGGAAGCCCTCCTTTCCCCCGCATAAACCCAAAAGTCAACCTCGTCGCCGTCAGTGGTAGAATGCGCGCCTTCGAAAATAAGGCAGTCCCATGTTATCCACAGCAAATATCACCATGCAGTTCGGGGCCAAGCCCCTGTTTGAAAACGTCTCTGTCAAATTCGGCGACGGCAACCGTTACGGCCTGATCGGCGCCAACGGCTGCGGCAAGTCCACGTTCATGAAGATCCTCGGCGGCGATCTGGAGCAAGCTCCGGCGAAGTCATGCTGGACA
The DNA here is from genome assembly GCA_963718345.1 of uncultured Pseudomonadota bacterium. Taxonomy (GTDB): domain Bacteria; phylum Pseudomonadota; class Gammaproteobacteria; order Burkholderiales; family Gallionellaceae; genus Sideroxyarcus. The sequence continues at coordinate 220,983 of CAVQZH010000007.1, forward strand.
AGACCGAGCGCCTCGGCAAGTTGCGCCAGGATCAGTTCGCTTACGAAGACCGCCGCGTGCTGGATGTGGTGATGATGGGCCACGACGAGATGTGGGAAGCCATGGCCGAGCGCGATGCGATCTACGCCAATCCCGATGCTTCGGAAGAAGATTACATGCGCGCCGCCGACCTGGAGGCGACCTTCGCCGAATACGACGGCTACACCGCCGAAGCGCGCGCGGGCGAACTGTTGCTGGGCCTGGGTATCGCCATCGAACTGCATCAGGGCAACATGAGTTCAGTGGCGCCGGGCTTCAAGCTGCGCGTGTTGCTGGCGCAGGCGCTGTTCTCCAACCCGGACATCCTGCTGCTGGACGAGCCGACCAACAACCTGGACATCAACACCATCCGCTGGCTGGAAGACATCCTGAACGCGCGCAACAGCACGATGGTCATCATCTCCCATGACCGCCACTTCCTGAACAGCGTGTGCACGCACATGGCCGACCTGGACTACGGCAAGATCACCGTGTATCCGGGCAACTACAACGATTACATGCTGGCTTCCACGCAGGCGCGCGAGCAGCAGTCGTCGGACAACGCCAAGGCCAAGGAAAAGGTCGCCGAACTGAAAGCCTTCGTGGCGCGCTTCTCGGCCAACGCCTCCAAGGCCAAGCAGGCCACCTCGCGTGCACGCCAGATCGACAAGATCAAGATCGAGGACATCAAGCCTTCCAGCCGCCAGTATCCTTTCATCCGCTTCGAATACGACGAGCGCGAGAAGCTGCACCGCGTCGCGGTGGAGGTGGAGAAGATGGCCAAGGGCTACGACCGCATGCTGTTCTCCAACGTGAATTTCCGCATCGACGCGGGCGAAAAAGTCGCCATCATCGGCCCCAACGGCATCGGTAAGACCACGCTGTTGCGCTGCCTGGCAGGCGAGCTGGCGCCCGATACCGGCAGCATCAAATGGGCGGAAAAAGCCAAGCTCGGCTATTACGCGCAGGACCACGCTGCCGACTTCGCCCAGGACAAAGAAATGATGGAGTGGATGATCGACTGGCGCGGTCCGCACGACGACGACCAGGTCGTGCGCGGCACGCTGGGCCGTTTGCTGTTCTCCGGCGACGACGTGAAGAAACGCGTGAAGGTGCTGTCCGGCGGCGAGAAAGGTCGCATGCTGTTCGGCAAGCTGATGCTGGCAAAACCCAACGTGCTGCTGATGGACGAGCCGACCAACCACATGGACATGGAAGCCATCGAATCGCTCAACACGGCGCTCGACCTGTTCAAGGGCACGCTGATCTTCGTGAGCCATGACCGCGAATTCGTGTCGTCGTTGGCGACACGCATTATCGAAATCTCGGCCAAGGGCGTGAACGACTACCACGGCACGTACGAAGAATTCCTGCGCGACCAGATGGCGGCGTAATGATGAGTCGTCATTCCGGCGCAGGCCGGAATCCAGTAATGAAATATTTCCGCATGGCGGACAAAGCCAACAGTTGTCCCGCTTCGCGGGGCCTTAATATGATCTGGATTCCGGCCTGCGCCGGAATGACGGGGGTTCGGGTGTGACGACTTCTAAGGGAGCGATCGGTGTTTTCGATTCAGGCGTGGGCGGGTTGTCCGTCCTGCAGCATATACGCCAGACGCTTCCGCACGAACGTCTGATCTACGTCGCCGATTCCGGCCATGTTCCCTACGGCGACAAGTCGCCCGCTTTCATCGAAACACGTTCGCTCGCGATTACGCGCTTCCTGATCAGTCAGGGGGCGGAGGCCATTGTCATCGCCTGCAACACCGCCACCGCTGCCGCCGCGCACACCCTGCGCGTCAAATTCAACAAGATGCCCATCCTGGCCATGGAACCTGCCGTCAAGCCCGCCATTACGGTGACGCAAAGCCGCGTGGTCGGGGTGCTGGCTACAGTCGGCACACTGGAGAGCGCACGCTTCGCCGCGTTGCTGGAAAAATACGGCGGATGGCGCGTAAAGATCGTGACACAGGGCTGCCCCGGTCTGGTTGAGCAAGTCGAGCGCGGCGAACTGCACAGCGCACGTACACGCGAGTTGATCGTGCGTTACACGGCACCGCTACTCCAAAAAGGAGCGGATACCCTGATCTTGGGATGCACGCATTATCCGTTTCTGGCGCCGCTGATACGCGAAGTGGTGGGAGACAACATCACATTGATCGACACGGGTGCCGCCGTGGCACGCCATCTGATGCATCGGGTTAAATCCGAACTGCCGCCTCGAGTCGCAGGCGAAGGATCGGAAGCATTCTTCACCAGCGGCGATCCTGAACATGCTTCGCAGATCATGTCCATGCTGTGGGGCCGCGAGGTCGTTGCCGAACAATTGCCGCAAGAGTTTCTGTAGTCTTCGCTGCGGGGTAGATTTACGCACCGAACTGGAATTTGCAGTTCCCTCTGTTCAAGCCGAATTCTTTAATGAAACGCCGAGCATGTCCCCTCGCCCTCTGGGAGAGGGTCAGGGTGAGGGATGGCTCGTTGAATTCTCACCCTCACCCCAGCCCTCTCCCAGAGGGCGAGGGAGAAAAGCGGACTTAATCGGCACATCCTTAGATTCTTTTTTCGTTGACGGCGGGAAAGCCCGGAATCCCCTGCAGATATTTCTCGCCGATCTGCCTGCCTTCCTTGTGCAGAAATTCCAGGAACGTCTGCGCAACGACCGACAGTTGCTTGTCCTTGGGGTAGGCCAAATACCAGTGGCGCTGGATCGGGAAGTCCTGCGCATCGAGAATTGCCAGCTCCTCGCTGTTGCGATCCAGCGCAAGGGTATGCGCCGATACCACGGCAATGCCCAAGCCACCCGCCACTGCCTGCTTGATCGCTTCGTTGCTGCCGAGTTCCATCCTGACTTTCAGTTTCAGGCCGCGTTCGCCGAAGAATTGCTCGGTGGAAAGGCGTATGCCCGAACCTTGTTCGCGAATCAGGAATAATTCTTCCACCAGGCGCTGCGACGAAATGTTCTTCTCACCGGCCAGCGGATGGTTGCTGGCCGCCAGCACCACCAGCGGATTTTCCAGGAACGGTTCGATCTCGATATCCATGCTTTCCGGCGGCGTACCGAGCACATACAGATCATCCTGGTTGTCGACCAGACGCTGCAGTACGCGCTCGCGATTGGTCACTTTGAGCGCCACGTCTATGCCCGGGTAACGCTGGCAGAACAGGCCAAGCAGGCGCGGCACGAAATATTTGGCAGTGGTAATGACAGCCAGACTCAGCTTTCCCGCTTTTACCCCCTGCATATCCGCCACCAGCATTTCAAAACGCGACAGATTCTCGATAATTTCACGGCACACCTTGAGCAGTTCGCGCCCGGTATCGGTCAGGTACACACGCTTGCCAATTTGCTCCAGCAGCGGCATACCGACGATCTGTGTGAGTTGCTTCAGCTGGATCGATACCGTCGGCTGGGTCAGGAACAATTCCTCGGCGGCACGCGTGTAGCTGAGATTGCGCGCGACGGACTCGAACACCTTGAGCTGGCGCAAGGATGCATTTCTCATCATGTCCCGGGTTCGATCTATCATAGATGTAAGTCTATCGTTAGCATCGAAAATTACAATTATTATTTATGGTTAATCTTGACTAAAGTACTAGCACGCTCTTGTGAGCCATCAGTCTTTCTTGCGGAAGATACCTGTTAAACCTGAATAGGAAGGAGATTGCAATGGCAGTCAAAACATACAACGCCGGCGTAAAGGAATACCGGCAAACCTACTGGACACCGCAATACACGCCGCTGGATACCGACATCCTGGCCTGCTTCAAGATCACCCCGCAGCCCGGCGTGGACCGCGAAGAACTTGCTGCCGCTGTCGCAGCGGAATCCTCGACCGGAACCTGGACCACGGTGTGGACCGACCTGCTGACCGATCTGGATTACTACAAGGGCCGCGCCTATCGCATTGAAGACGTGCCCGGCGACGATACCTGCTTCTACGCTTTCGTAGCCTATCCGATCGACCTGTTCGAAGAAGGCTCCGTCGTCAACGTACTGACTTCGCTGGTGGGCAACGTGTTCGGCTTCAAGGCGCTGCGCGCCCTGCGCCTCGAAGACGTGCGCTTCCCCATCGCTTACGTGAAGACTTGCGGCGGACCGCCCCAAGGCATCCAGGTCGAGCGCGACAAGATGAACAAGTACGGCCGCCCGCTGCTGGGCTGCACCATCAAGCCGAAACTGGGACTGTCCGCCAAGAACTACGGCCGTGCCGTATATGAGTGCCTGCGCGGCGGTCTGGATTTCACCAAGGACGACGAGAACGTCAACAGCCAGCCGTTCATGCGTTGGCGCGACCGTTTCGAATTCGTGCACGAAGCCACACTGAAAGCCGAGCGCGAAACCGGCGAACGCAAAGGCCACTACCTGAACGTGACCGCGCCGACGCCGGAAGAGATGTACAAGCGCGCCGAGTTTGCCAAGGAAATCGGCGCACCGATCATCATGCACGACTACCTGACGGGCGGCCTGACGGCCAACACCGGCCTGGCCAACTGGTGCCGCAACAACGGCATGTTGCTGCACATCCACCGCGCCATGCACGCCGTGCTGGACCGCAATCCGCACCACGGTATCCACTTCCGCGTGCTGACCAAGGTGCTGCGTCTGTCCGGCGGCGACCACCTGCACTCGGGCACCGTGGTCGGCAAACTGGAAGGCGACCGCGAAGCAACGCTGGGCTGGATCGACACCATGCGCGATGAGTTCATCAAGGAAGACCGCAGCCGCGGCCTCTTCTTCGATCAGGACTGGGGTTCCATGCCCGGTGTATTGCCGGTCGCTTCGGGCGGCATCCATGTATGGCACATGCCGGCACTGGTGAGCATCTTCGGTGACGACTCCGTGCTGCAATTCGGTGGCGGTACGCTGGGTCACCCGTGGGGCAACGCGGCCGGTGCGGCAGCCAACCGTGTTGCGCTGGAGGCCTGTGTGGCGGCACGCAACCAGGGTGTAGCTATCGAGAAGGAGGGTAAGTCCATCCTGATCGACGCGGCCAAATCCAGCCCCGAACTGAAGATCGCCATGGAAACGTGGAAAGAGATCAAGTTCGAGTTCGATACCGTCGACAAGCTGGACGTGGCTCACAAATAGATAGCGGTCGGGTAAAGCGCAAGCGATGCCCAGCCATTTATACAACATCGGGGCAGGCCTTGCTGCACCCGACCCAGAAAGGATTGAATCATGAGCGACGTAATGGATTACAAATCTCGTCTGTCCGACCCGGCCAGCCGCAAGTTCGAAACTTTTTCCTATCTGCCGGCAATGACCGCCGACCAGATCAGGAAGCAGGTGGAGTATCTGGTTTCCAAAGGCTGGAATCCGGCGATCGAGCATATCGAACCGGAGTACCTGATGGACTCGTACTGGTACATGTGGAAGCTGCCGATGTTCGGCGAGACCGACGTGACCAAGGTGCTGGCCGAAGCGGAGGCCTGTCACAAGGCCAACCCCGACAATCACGTACGCCTGATCGGCTATAACAACTTCAACCAGTCGCAGGGTGCGGCCATGGTGATCTACCGCGGCAAGACGGTTTGATGCATTTTTCCTGCCGTGCCAGTTCGGACGGCAGGATCTTTCTGGCACTCGGTAGTGTTTCGCATATGGACGCAAGCGTCTGCAAGGACGGCCGCTTCCGCCCCTGTGTTGAACGATAGATGGAGAGCAGCATGAGCAACATCATTCAGCAATACCGTATCGAAAAGGAACCTTACTATCGTCCCGTTGCGGACGAGGTGGAACTGTTCGAAGCAGCCTACACCGTGCGCATGCCGATGATGCTGAAGGGCCCCACCGGCTGCGGCAAGACGCGTTTTGTGGAGCACATGGCGTGGAAGCTGGGCAGGCCGCTGATCACGGTGGCCTGCAACGAGGACATGACTGCCTCCGATCTGGTCGGACGCTTTCTGCTCGACGCCAACGGCACGCGCTGGCAGGACGGCCCGCTCGCGATCGCGGCCCGCTTTGGTGCGATCTGCTACCTGGATGAAGTGGTGGAGGCGCGGCAGGACACCACCGTGGTGATCCACCCGCTGACCGACAACCGCCGCGTGCTGCCGCTGGAAAAGAAAGGCGAGCTGGTGCATGCGCATCCCGATTTCCAGCTGGTGATCTCCTACAACCCCGGCTACCAGAGCCTGATGAAGGATTTGAAGCAGTCCACCAAGCAGCGTTTCGGCGGACTCGACTTCAACTACCCCGAACATGGCATCGAGTCCGAGATCGTCACCCATGAGACCAATGTCAGTCTGGACGTTGCCGGCAAACTGGTATCCATCGCCGAGCGTGCACGCAATCTCAAGGGGCACGGATTGGACGAGGGTATATCGACGCGCATGCTGATATACGCGGGCAGCCTCATCGCGACCGGCGTCGATCCGGTCAAGGCGTGCCGCGTGGCGCTGGTGCGGCCCATCACGGACGACCCGGACATGCGCGATGCGCTGGATGCCGCGGTGACCACGTTCTTTTGATACGGCGTAACCATGGCGCTCAATCTCGACGACTATCAGGACTTGCTGACAGCGCTGTCGCCGGAACTGCAGGAGAGCGTGCGCGCCATCTGGCCTGAAGCTGCCAAGGTATTCAGTGCGCGCGGCCTCGACAATTTCCTCAAGGGCGCGGCTGCACTACAGAGTCTGGGCAAAGGAGATGAACTGATCGCCACCTGGATCGACCATGCGCCGCTGGTGGCCAAGGAGATCGGCGAAGACGCCGTGCCCGACCTGGTGCAGACCGCACTGGCTCTGGCATCCAAAACTTCGGGTGCGGTGATCGAGCTGGTGCTCAGCACTGCGCCCACGGCAGCCAAGCCGTCTCGGCGACGAGGCATTGTTCCGTGCTTACCTGCAATTTCTCGCAAACCTTCTGGCACAGGCGCCGCGCGGCGTGCGACCGATGCTGGAAAACCTGGATAAGCTTTTCAGCCAGCTGACGCTCGGAGGACTGCGTCGCTGGGCGCTGTGGGGCGCGCATGCGCATCGCACCAACTATCCTGAACAGACCAACTACTTCAGCCTGCAGTCGAAGGAATCGCAGGCCATGCTGCAGAAGGAACGCAAGGGCACGCTTGTTCATCGATGTGCAGCGTCGTATCAATATGTATCTGCGTGCACTCTGGGCCAGGGATTTCTTCATGAAGCCGACCTCGGGCGATTTCGAATCGCGCGAGGGCTATCGCCCGTTCGTGGAAGGCTATTTCATTCATTTGCCCGATGCCTACGACGATTTCACTCCGCAGGGGAACGTTCGGCCTCGCCGCAAGCGGGAGAGGGTTCGGAGAGGGGCGCAAGCTTCCGGGACTGGAGCTATACCGCGCCGCAGCTGCTCACAGCGCAGCCCATCTCGTGTACACGCGCGAACCGATCTCGGCCGAAGCGCTCAATCCCTGGCAGATGGCCGTCATCAGCGTGATCGAAGATGCCCGAGTGGAAACGCTGGCCGCGAACCGGTTCCCCGGACTCAAGAAATTGTGGGTGCAGTTGCACACCATTGAAGCAGGCCAGGGCGATTCGGCGGGCGACTTTCTCAACCGGCTGGCGCGCGCGCTGCTGGACCAGAATTATCAGGACAACGACCCGTGGATCGCGCAGGGACGCGTACTGTTCAAGCAGGCAGCCGACCGTCTCGACAGCAACCAGATTTCCTGGGATATCGGCGTGCAACTGGCACATGAATTCGCCCTGGCATTACTGCCAAGCGCATCGCCTTCAACCCGCGCACCGATGTACTCACGGCACCCTACCGCGACGACAACCGCTACTTCTGGGAGTTCGAGGAGTTCGATTTCGACCAGGCAATGGCGGCCGGCTACGAGACGCCGAAGCAGGTACGCAAGCATGTCAGCCTGATGGAATTCGCCAACGAGCTCGACGTGGAAACGGCGGGGGACGATGCGGAAGAAATCTGGGTACTGGGTACGGAACTCTTCCCCTATGAGGATATGGGCAAGTCGTTCAACGAGCTGGAAGGCAAGGAGCCGGTCTCGGAACCCTACCACTATGCGGAGTGGGATTACCAGATCCAGCTCGAGCGCCCGGCCTGGGCGACGGTACTGGAGAAACGCCCGAAGGTCGGCGATCTGCAGCTGATCGACGACATCGCCGCCCAGCACAAACGCACTATCGGGCGGTTGAAATTCCTGCTCGATGCACTGCAGCCGCAGGGCGTCACGCGCATACGCAAACTGGAAGACGGCGACGAGCTGGATATCAATGCAGGCATACGCGCCATGATCGATATGCGCATGGGGCAGCAGCCCGACCCGCGCATCATGATGCGCTCGGTGCGCAAGGTGCGCGATATTTCGGTGATGGTGCTGCTCGATCTTTCGGAATCCACCAACGACAAAGTCAGCGGACAAGACTACAGCGTACTGGACCTGCAGCGCGAAGCAACGGTGCTGCTGGCAGATGCCATCCACAAGATCGGCGACCCGTTCGCCATACACGGGTTCTGTTCCGATGGCCGCCACAATGTCGAATACTCCCGCTTCAAGGATTTCGACCAAGCGTATAACGAAGCACCAAAGTCGCGTCTCGCAGGCATGCGCGGCCAACTGTCCACGCGCATGGGCGCGGCCATCCGCCATGCCGGGCATTACCTGAAATTGCAAAAATCGGCCAAGAAGTTGTTGCTGGTAATCACCGATGGCGAGCCGGCGGATGTGGATGTGCGCGACCCGCAGTATCTGCGCTATGACACCAAGAAGGCCGTGGAGGAAATGGCGCGCTCGGGGGTGACGACTTTCTGCATGTCGCTTGACCCGCGCGCGGACCAATATGTCTCACGGATATTCGGCGCCAGGAACTACATGGTCGTGGACCATGTGGAACGCCTGCCGGAGAAGTTACCAATACTTTACGCGGGACTTACACGATGACACTACAAACCTATATCGGAATTGACCAGGACACCAACGCAGGGCTGACCCATCTCGGTCGACTCGTGCGCGACGCCTGGGTGTTCGGCATCCTGCCCGAAACGGAAACTTGCGCCGGCTGGGATTCGGCGCGCATGCAGAACCTGTACGAAAAGGTTTACGCCGCATGGGAGCCTTATGCGCATCTGCCCAGTCGTTTGCCGGACGACTTGCGCGAACACTATATGCGGTTATACGCGGAGGCGATGGTCACCGCGCGCGAACAGGGATGGGATGCGGAACTGGGCGAGGATGACTAAGGCGCCAACGTTATCCGCCGCACTGGCGCCGCAAATTTTATGACGCGAGCCTGTCCGTCAAAGCGTCCTTTTGCTGCAAGCTCGTTTAGCGCGCGCGGAAGCTCTGCCTGCAGACGCGGCATGATGTCGGCTATGGCGGGTTGATAGTAGACGGCCTGATAGGCAACCGGATCGTTGAGCGAAGTACGATCCTGGGGACGGAAATCGCGCCATGCGATGTCGATCCAGCACTTGCGCGTGCCGTCGAGAAACACGATCTCTTCGGCATCGATGATCGCAAGATACTGCATGGCGCGGATGGGAATGAACAGACAACCGGAGCCGGAACGCGACCACAGCGCATGCGCAAGATTGTAGGTTGCAGCAGGCAGAGATCGCGATTCACGCATGATTTCGGGATTGCGATAGCAGGTGATTTCCATGAGCACTCCATGGGACGGAAGTCGGCAACAATTATCCATACTTTGATCGAGATTGAGGAGACCACGCATGAAAAAATCGGCACCCGCCAAAAAGCCTTCCGCCAAGCCAGGCAACCGTACTCTGGTCGGCATACTCACCGGCAGCCCCAATGATCTGCCCACCGTGGTCAAAGTTCGCGACACGCTGACCGAGCTTGGCATTGCCAGCGAGATCGTGGTGGCATCTGCCCATCGCACGCCGGACAAGGTGCTGGCCTATATCGAACGTGCGCACAAGGAAGATGTGCAGGTGCTGATCGGATGTGCGGGGATGGCCGCACATCTGGCCGGCGTGATCGCGGGGCACACGCGCTTGCCTGTGATCGGTTTGCCGCTTTCCGGCGGCGTCGTATCCGGCCTTGATGCCTTGCTTTCCACCGTGCAGATGCCACCCGGTGTACCCGTCGCCACGGTGGCGGTGGATGGTGCGAGGAACGCAGCCATGCTGGCGGCACGTATCCTCGCGCTGAAATTTCCGAAAATCGATACCGCATTGGAAGCGGCGGCAAACAAGGAGCGATCACGTTATGAGCTGTCTGCAGGTGAAGCGCTCGCCAAGCTGAACGCCAGTAAATAAGGGAGCCTCCATGCCTCTTGTGCATATGACCGACATCATCAACCATGCCCACCGGCACAACTATGCGGTAGGCGCTTTTGGTGTGTGCAACCAGGATTTTCTGGAAGGGGTCATGCAGGCTGCCGAAGACAGTCGCGCACCCGTAATACTGAACATGATCGAATCCCATTTCTCTGTCCACGATTTCGATCTGTTCGTGCCGGCGGTTGTCGCTGTGGCACGACGCGCTGCCGTACCGGTTGCGATCAACTTCGACCACGGTACCAGCCTGGCTATGGCGGAACATGCCATTTCCGCAGGCTGCAACGCCGTCATGGTCGATACTTCGATGCTGAATTTTTCCGAAAATTTGCGCCTTACACGCGACATCGCAGCCATGGCACACGCATGCGGCGTCACTGTGGAAGGCGAACTTGGATACGTACCCGGAGTGGAAGGCGAAAGCGCCGCCGAACATCCGGGCGAACTCAGCTACACGTCGGCCGTCGAGGCCAAGGCTTTCGTGGAACGCACGAAGGTGGATTGCCTTGCGGTTTCCGTCGGCACCGTACACGGCCGGATGAAAGGAACGCCGAAACTCGATTACAACCGACTGGACAAGATACGCGAAGCGGTTGAGGTTCCGCTGGTTATACATGGCGGCACCGGCCTGAGCGACGAACAGTTCCGGCGGTTGATCTCCCACGGTGTGTCCAAGATCAATTACTACACCGGTCTTGCAGACGTCGCGGGACGATGCGTCAGGAAAAATGCAGCCGCAAGTCAGAGCGGCGATTACAGCGCATTGTTAGCCGGTGTGAGTACTGCAGTGCGTGAAGAAACCGAACGCTGTATCCGCATTTGGGGCAGCGGCGGAAGGGCGGCGGAAGTCCTGACCCACTGTCGCCCGTGGCAGGAGGTGGAGCACATCGTGCTTTACAAAGCGTCCAATGAATTGTCGGACGCAGATATTTCCTCAATCATGCGCGACGGCAGGGAGTCCATGAAGACGATACCCGGCGTGCGCAACATCCGCTTTGGCCGGGCGTTGCAGCACGACGGGAAATACCAGTACTGCTGGCTGGTGACCCTGAACAGCCAGGCCGCGATCGAGGTGTACCAGAATCATCTCGCCCAGCAGAGTTTTTCCCACAAGATTTTTCTGTATGTTGCGACCGATCTGGTCACTTTGGATTTCGGGGATATTGAGGGCGTACCCCCTTCGCTTGCGACTTTAGAGACAAAGCGCTTGGTAAGAGCCGCTGCCGAAAGATGAGCACGAAGTCGACGACAGGTAGGGTTGACTTCAGCCGACTCGTACCCAGACTGAGTTCGTTACGCCGCCTCCGCCATTAGCCAATTCCTAAATGCCACTACGGCCTTATGATCGGTGAATACCTCCGGGGTTGCGAGGTAATAGAAGTATGGCGATGTGACGGAAATATCGAATGGAATTACGAGACGTCCGGCTGCAACTTCGGCTGCGACAAGGGGGGGAGGTGAAAGAACAACTCCCTGACCATCGATTGCCGCCTCAAGAGCAAGCATGGAATTGCCGTAGTGCTGTCCACGGGACGAATCTATTTCGGTAACTCCAGCGACTCGAAGCCACTCTACCCAACTTGGACGCAATGCTTCGCCGGGTTCGGCTTCATCATGAATCAATGTGTGCCAGCGCAGATCGGCAGGGACGCGCAATGCATGCTTGCCCTTAAGGAGTTGCGGACTACAGACCGGTTTATATGCTGATGACATGACCAGGTCGACACGTCGACCCGGACAGTGTCCGGCACCAAATCGGATGGCAACTTCAACACTTCCATCCCGGGGATCGATCAGCGCAGAACTGTTGTTGGTTAAATCATTCTGCCGGTCAATTGCATTTAGGCTGCTTGAAAGGAGGAAATTAATTTCGGGATGAGCGTTGGTAAAGTCCTGTAAACGTGGAACCAACCAACGCGCTGCAAATGTCGGAGGAGCCATGACACTGAGAATTCCTTCCGGATTGCGCGTCGCCTGGACGGCTGCCGCTATACATTCAAAAGCCTCGCGGATCTTGGGAAGCATTGCTTCGCCTGCGGCAGTCAATTCCAGACCTCGACCCTGTCGGCGAAATAGATTAACCCCCAAGTAATCTTCGAGAGATTTGACTTGTTGGCTAACCGCTGCAGGTGTGACGTTCAGTTCTGCGGCAGCTTTCTTCAAGCTCATGTACCGGGCGCCGGATTCGAAGGAGCGCAATGCCTGAAGGGGAGGTAATCGATATGACATATATGCAATAAGTAAGAATTACTAATCTATAACTTAAGAACGTTTAGTTTGTTTCGATTCGACGTGTTCTCTATATTCGCATCGTCGGACGACAAGCAACTTTTTGTTCCCGCGCGTCCGACGATTCCAGCATTAGTACTTAGAAGGAGCTTGAAATGACCACGATGACCCATACTAACCTCCATATCAAAGAATTCGACGCATGTTCTCTAAATGCAAAGAACCAAACGCATAGTAGCTTTACCGAAGTTTGGATAAGGATACTCAGCTCACTGGTCTACGCGCCCAAAATTCAGAATATTGATCTGCGGTAAGCGCTGGGCTGCTGCTAACCACTATCTCAAGCACACCCTATAAACTTGAGCATCACGAGTATTCAATACTAGTCAATTATCCTTCCATCGAAATTGCGAACATCCACAGCGTCCATCCCTGCGGCGCGAATGGCCTGCAGTCCCAGATCCGAATCCTCGTATGCCCGGCAAAATCTTGGCTCAACGCCGATACGACGGGCTGCTTCGAGGAAAATATCCGGCGCGGGTTTTTGCTTCGTCACCATTTCAGAGGTTACAACAGCGTCGAAGATTGACCTGATTTTCAGATGTTCAAGCAAATCGCAGATGATTTTTTGCCGGCCCCCTGACGCCACAGCCATCGGAATTTTTCCGAAGTTATCCAGGGCGATTTCCACTACTGCCCTAATCGGCTTGGCTTGAGTCATTAGCGGTATATAGAGGTTCTCCTTTTCTAGCGCTACGGCCACATAATCAATCGAACGCCCTTGTTCGTCCGCCAGCATTTTCAGGGTATCTTCGGAAGGCACGCCGGCGAGCGCATAAAATCTATCCTTGGGAAAATGTATTTTGTGGCGTTGCGCGACTATTTGCCATGCATGCCAATGCAGCGGCATTGTGTCTGCCAAAGTACCGTCACAATCAAAGATCAATCCCTTTATTTTGTCCATATCGATCGCGCCGTCCAACATCCGGGATTCACTTGCATGCGATCGCATCACCCTCGGGCCGCCACCCATTACGCGGTGATCTCGATGCGGTTTCCATCTGGATCGAGCACGACGCTTTCATAGTATCCGTCACCTGTGCGACGAGGACCGTCCAGAATGGGAACGCCGTCTGCCCTTAGTCTTTGCGTAAGTGCGTCGACCTGTTCATCCGAGCCGACCGAGATCGCGACGTGCGTCAGCCCCATTCGGTGGGCGCCAGACTCAATGGCAATCGGACTCAGGCTGGTCGTCTTCATGATTTCCATCCGTGCGCCATCGGTGAAGTTCAGGAAGCATGACTCGAAGCCTTTCTTCAGGTTCACATATCCTGCACCTGCGACCGCACTAAAGTATGTGACATAGAACCGCTTGCAGCGTTCGATGTCGTTAGTCCAAAGGGCGATGTGTTCTATGCGCATGATTTGTCGCCTGACAGAATTGTAGAAGTGTAGTCATGCGTGCAGGTGAATCAAATGAGCCCCAACGCGGAACAGGAGAAGTATCTCAACGTCTGCGCCGAATCGACATGATTTTCAGCCACAGCACCACCGAGGCCAACACCAGCGTAACTCCGTTTGCCGCGATGACAGGCACGCTGCCAATCACCAATCCATAGCCAAGCCACATTGCAACACCTAGCGTGAACAGCGTGTACATGGGCAGGGAAATGCCGGCGAGATCGCGGGTGCGCCAGGAATGCAACGCTTGCGGAACAAAAGCGACGGTAGTCAGGAACGCCGCGGGATAGCCAAGCACGGCGCCAAGGTCAAAAGTCATATGAGTTTTTCCCCATGAATTCGGTCGTTTAACGCGTCGGCACCATTATTTCGCATCCTGATTTTGCACTTTCGCACGCCAACTCAATTAACTCTATCGTTAAAACCGCATCATCCAGAGATACCGGATTGGCCTTATTCAATAAAACTGCATCACGAAACTCTTTATAGAATTGACGATAGTCTCCATGCAAAGTCGGCACTACGGACGATACAATTCCCAGCAGGTGTCTGTATCTGCAGCACGCCATCACACGAGTCATGCCCCCAGGTGTCGTCAACCGGTAATTCACCCCGTTTCAAGGCATCTTCCTGGGTATCCAAACCAAACTTGATATAGCTTCCCGCACTGCCTTTTAACTCATAGCGCGGGCTTTCTCCTGACTCCAACATCCCGGCGTGAAGCGTGACACGCAAGTGTTCGTAGCGTACTTGCACATCGAAATAATCAACCGCCTGACCATGGTTACGCTGTATCTCGAAATTTGCGTGAATTGCGATGGGACGTCCGAATAGTTGCAGGGTTTGATCCAATAGATGAGGACCGAGGTCATACCACAGGCCACTGCCCTCTCCCGGCTTGCTCGCGCCAGCGTATCTTCACTTCCGGTCGATAGCGGTCAAAACGCGACACAAAGCTGGTTATTTCTCCCAGCTTTCCGGATTCGATGATCGTACGCAACGTGAGGAAGTCTGCATCCCAACGGCGATTTTGAAACACCGACAGTACCCGGTTCTGCCGTTCGGCGATCTTTCTGAGCTCACGTGCGTGAACGGAGGTGACGGTAAATGGTTTGTCTACCACGACATGCTTGCCGGACAACAACGCTCGCCGGCAAAACTCGAAATGGGTGTCATTGGGAGTGGCAATGACGACCATGTCAATAGCCGGACTGGCAAACAATTCATCGGCCAAACGGCTTACCCGCGCCGACGGCCAGTCCACCGCCACCGCTTCAGGCTTGCTGCTGCAGACAGCGGCGAGATTCAAACCCGGGACGCTGTCGATCAGCGGCGCGTGCAGTGTTTTGCCCGCGTAACCGTAACCGACTAGTGCAACATTGAGCGTGGGCTGCTTGACCATCTTGCACTCCGGCTTAGTCAGCCTATGCGCAATTCCGTTACGGGATCGAAATAAACCGTCTTGGACATATCAAACATGAAGGACATCATCCCATGGGCTTTTGCGTAATCCGGATGCACACGGCATATCACATCCTTGTCATTGATCTTGATCCTGAGCAAGGTATCTGCGCCGGTCGGTTCAGCAATCTCGATCTGCGCATCGGCGACATAAAAATTGGGCGCGTCGGCAAGAAAACCAACCTCGTGCGTGATTTTCTCGGGACGTATACCGACAATGATTTCCTTGTCCACATAGTTGGCCAAATTGGCGGATGAATTAACGGGAAAGATATACGTCTTGCCACCGGTCATCATCTTGAGCCCGATTTTTCCATTCTGTACAACGACCAAGCTCGGGATGAAATTCATCGAGGGCGAGCCCATAAAGCCCGCCACGAATAGATTATTCGGATTGTCGTAAATCTGCTGCGGCGTTCCGAACTGCATCACCTCACCGGCCTTCATGACGGCTATCCTGTCGCCCAAGGTCATCGCTTCGATCTGGTCGTGGGTGACGTATACGATCGTTTTGCCAACGCGCTTATGCAACAACTTGATCTCGGTGCGCATCTCCACGCGCAATTTGGCATCGAGATTGGATAAAGGCTCATCGAACAAGAACAATATCGGGTCGCGTGCGATGGCGCGTCCCATCGCCACCCGTTGCCGCTGGCCACCGGAAAGCTGGGACGGCTTGCGATCGAGCAGTTGATCCATCTGCAGGATTTGTGCAACTTGGGCGACGATCCGCTCCCGTTCTGCCTTGGGAACCTTGCGTATCTCCAGGCCGAACGAAATATTCTCCCTGACGGTCATATTTGGATACAGCGCGTAGGATTGGAACACCATCGCGATGTCCCGATCCTTGGGGCTCAAATCATTCACTTTCCTGCCGCCAATAAACACTTCGCCCGACGTGATGTCATCCAGTCCGGCGATCATCGCCAGCAGAGTTGATTTTCCACACCCGGAAGGTCCAACCAGAATCAGGAATTCGCCATCTTCGACTTCGATGTTGATGCCTTTCAGGATCTCGGTCGTGCCATAAGATTTATGTACATCACGAATCGATAAAGCGCCCATGTAGTCTCCCCTAGCCTTTCACTGCGCCGGCAGTCAGCCCGCGCACAAAATATTTTCCTGCAACAATGTAAACAAAAAGTGTCGGCAACGCGGCGATAATCGCCGCGGCCATGTCGACATTGTAGGCAGCCACCCCGGTCGAGGTATTGACCAGATTGTTCAGCGCGACGGTCACCGGCTGCGTGGCACCCGTTGAGAACACCACGCCAAACAGGAAGTCATTCCATATCTGGGTAAATTGCCAGATGACGGATACCACGATGGTGGGAGTCGACAGCGGCAGGATGATGCGCCAGAAGATGCGTAAAAATCCCGCGCCGTCTATCTTTGCCGCCTTGACCAACTCGCCCGGTACGGTAACGTAGTAATTGCGGAAAAAAAGCGTTGTAAAGGCAATTCCATAAACCACGTGGACGAAGATCAGACCGGAGATGGAATTTTGTATGCCCATCATGCCAAGCGTACGAGCCATTGGCAGCAGTATCACCTGGAATGGAATGAAACAGCCGATCAGCAGGGCGGAAAAGAAGATGTCGCTTCCCTTGAAGCGCCACATGGTCAGGACATAACCGTTGAAAGCGCCTACGAAGGTCGAAATCAGCACTGCGGGGACGACAAAACGGAATGAGTTCCAGAAGTACACACTCATTCCATCACAGCGTACCCCGATACAGGCACTGCCCCACGCTTCCAGCCACGGTTCAAACGTGACCTGTTTGGGTAGCTCGATCAAATTTCCTGTTCGTATGTCATCGAGCGTCTTTAACGATGTCGACACCATGACGAACAAAGGCATGAGGTAATAAACGCAAACCAGACCGAGCAATGTGTAGATGACATAACGCCCGAGGCGTGACGCACCTTGTGTTCGCATGTTGGAGGTATCAGCCACGGCGCGAACTCCTTAATTCCGAATACATGAAGGGTACGACGACTGCAACCACGATCATCAGCATCATCACGGCACTCGCGGCGCCCATACCGATCTGGTTGCGAGTGAAGGAAAAGGTGTACATGAAGGTGGCCGGTGTATCGCTGGAAAATCCAGGACCGCCTCCGGTCAAGGCAATCACCAGATCAAAACTCTTGATGGCAATGTGCGACAGAATGATGATGGCGGAGAAGAACACGGGCCTCAGACTGGGGATGATGATGCGCCAGTAGATCGTCGGCAACGATGCCCCGTCAACCTGTGCCGCCTTGACGATGGAATCATCCACGCCGCGCAACCCGGCCAGAAACAGGGCCATGACGAAACCGGAGGATTGCCACAGACCGGCGATAACGACCGTGTATATCGACATGTGTGAGTTGATCAGCCAGTCAAACGTGAACTGGGTAAAGCCCATGTCGCGGACCACTTTCTCGAAACCAAGGCCGGGATTGAGTATCCATTTCCATGCCGTGCCCGTCACGACGAAAGACAGTGCCATCGGGTAAAGATAGACGGAACGGATGAAACCTTCTGCACGGATTTTCTGGTCCAGCAGGATGGCCATGCTCAGGCCGATCGCGAGACATCCAACGATAAACAGACCACCGAACAAACCCAGGTTGGTCAATGCAACCCACCAACGTTCGTTGGCGAACAGCGCCTCATATTGCGCGAGCCCGGCGAAATTCGTGTTGGGGAGCATGCGTGAAGTGGTGAAAGAAAGAAAACCCGTCCACAGGATAAATCCGTAGATGAACACGAGTGCGATGACAAAGGTCGGCGCCAATACCAGCTTCGGCAAAATATGCTCGAAGTAATCAAGAAAACTTCGACCGTAAGCTCTGCTGGGCAAATCGGCGCCTGTTGCAGGAGAAGTGAGCATGACCATATTCTCGTCCTTTAATGGTCGTGCGCACAACATTTGTTGTGCGCACGGTTTTTTCAAGACATGTACCAGGCTCTATTTCGTCTTGGCGGCTTCTGCGATCTTCTCGACCGCTTCTTTTGACGACATATTGGAGTTGAAGAATTGCGTCACGACATCCTGGATGGCACCCGTTGTTGCGGCAGGAACAGCCATTTGGTGTGCAATACTCGGTACCAAAGAGCCGGCTTTCGAGGACGCGACAAAGTCCGCATTAGACTTCTTGGCGCAATCGTCGAATTTGGCCATGCTTACATCCAGCCGTGCAGGAATCGAACCCTTGTTCAGGTTGAATATCTCCTGAAAATCCGGACTCATGATGGCATTGGCGAGATCAGCCTGCCCCTGCGAAGCGGCATCCGATTTCTGCTTGAACATCACGAAGCTGTCGATATTGAAAGTGAAATCGCCTTTCGTGCCGGGCGCATCCATGCACAGGTAATCCTTGCCCGGCACCTTGTTCGCGGCAGTGAATTCACCCTTGGCCCAGTCACCCATGAATTGCATGCCGGCTTTGCCTTGTATCACCATCTGGGTAGCGAGGTTCCAGTCGCGTCCGGAGAAATCCTTGTCGACGTATTTGCGTACCATGCGGAACGTGTCGAAAGCTTTCACCATGGTCGCGCTCTTGAGTGCAGTTGGATCAAGCTTGACCATCGACTGTTCATAGAACGCAGGACCGCCTACGCCGAGCACGACCGATTCAAAAACGGTGAAGTCCTGCCAGGGCTGGCCACCGTGCGCAAGCGCGATGAAGCCGGCCTTTTGCAACTTGTCGGCAGCGGCCGGAAACTCAGCCCAGGTGGTTGGCACTTTCGCGCCGGCCTTTTTGAACACGGCCGGATTGACCCACATCCAGTTGACGCGATGCACGTTGACCGGCACCGCAACATACTTGCCCTGGTATTTCATCACGTTGCTGACCACGGGCGGCAGCAGGGCATCCCAGTTCCCCGCTTGCGCCACGCCGGAGAGATCGGCCAGCACGCCCTCGGCACCCCACTCTTGTATGGATGGTCCCTTGATTTGCGCAGCCGTGGGTGGATCGCCCGCGACCACACGCGCCTTGAGTACGGTCATTGCATTTTCCCCGCCACCGCCGGAAACAGCAAAGTCCTTCCAGCTATCGCCTTTGGCTTCCATCATCTTCTTCAATACGGCTACCGATTTTGCCTCGCCGCCCGATGTCCACCAGTGCAGCACTTCTACCTGTGCGGCCTGGGCTGTTTGGGTACCCAGTACCAAGGCAGTGGCGGCAATGACGGCGCTGGTCAATTTTTTGAGTTTCATTTGATATATCTCCTGAAATTGTATTTTCATGTGATCACACGCCCCCCGATGTTATCGGGAGGCATGGTCTATTGACTTACCACCAAGCCTCTACCTGAACACCGGCCGAAGTGCCGGAAGTCGAGTTTGCTTGAGGATTAAGCCCAGTTGCAGGTGGCGGATTGACTGCGTTCTTGGCAGCGTCATTCCACACTGCGTGCGTGATGTAGAAACGCAATTCCGGACGCGACCAGTAGCTGCTGCTATCCAGCACGACGGTTGGTGCGATGGTCAACTTGGTTAGCCGCTGAGAAGGTGCCACCTGAGGAGAACGTGACATTGTCGGTGCCCAATTCTGCTTGCAACCTGACATGTCGCGCCAGCGCATAGGTCGGACGCACGCCGAAGGTAGTCCAAGTCGAACTGCCGGAACCTCCTATCGACGCATCGCTCTGATCATGCTGCCTGAGCACAATAAACTCTGCACTGAATTTGTCTGTGGGTTGCACCCACAAATGATCAAATATTCGATTCCTCTTCACGCCGGAATCCGCCGCAGTGGTGCCGGACGGTCCGATACGGTCGCAGCAGGGACCGCTGACACCGGTGCCTGGACCCACGCCGTATTGCACACCGATCGTGTTACCGCCGCCAAACGCGTCCTGATTGTGCAGCACGGTAAGGTTATAGCCGTTGTTCTTGTTCGTACCTTGCGCAGTAATGAGCGAACCGATGAGGTCGAGCTTGCCGCCCGGGTTAACCGGCAGGCCCTTGTAGATGAAGTTCTGGCGAATGGCCGCAGTAGTGGGCGTCAATACGCCGCCTGAAGTCATGGTTGACGCGTTGTCATTGTCCTTCAAGAACGCATAGCTGAATTTGCCGGGACCTGCTTCAATGTTGTCCACACCGCCGCCCGTGCCGTTCAGGTTGATGAACTGCAAGTCGAGCATATGGATATCAGGACGGTAGTAGTAACGTTGGCCCATCCACAACACGCCGCCGCCGAGGAAATCCAGATTCTTTGCCTCGACATAGGCTTTAGCGAGACTCAAAGTACTATTCCCGAAGGACGACGTCGGAGTAAATTCGGACGCCCATAATGTGCCCGAAAAGACAACGCCATCGTCGCCGGGCTTGTTGAAATCCCAACTTGTACCGCCCTCAAAATATGAATCACATTCGTTACCGAGACGGTACTTCATGGTGTTTCCACCCAGGCCGTAGCAGGACTGCGGTCCCGTGCCGGAACTTCCGCCTGCGCCGGTACGCAAATAACCATGGAACCCGTTGGAATCATCACCGCCATCGGCAAAAGCGAGGCCGCAGGACAGCGTCAACGACAGGGCCAACGGAAGCATCTTTAATTTATAGCGACTCATTTTCTCTCCCAAGTGTTGGTTATAGAATGTAATATCGAGTTCCAACTGAATACCCGACAGCTTTCACTGGGTTTCAGAAGTGGCCGGACCTTAGCACCAGCTATTTTGTGACGCCAACATGGTGTGCATAAAAGCCTAAAAATTCGCAATGCCAAGTATTTATTGTCTTTTTTTTTAAACCGGCAAGCTGGATTGCAACGTTTCTTTACAATTGGAATCGACCGAATGTCGCCGACATATCATTCCAGTTGGCTATCCGGCGTTAGTACGCAGCAATCCGGTCGATTGAAGGGTTGATACAATTTAAAACTAAAAACAACATTTCTTAACAAAACCGGACGAATATTTACATCGGTACTTTGAGTAGAATTATCGATGTCTGCTAGGGAGACGCAGTGCAAAAGCGATGCCTGTACCAACCTACCAAAGTCGTTTGTATCGACACGTCCGGCAGCGTCGCGTTGCGCGCCTTGGTGGCCCTATTTCTATCCGTATATATGACCTCCGCTGCACCGGCGGAATCGCTGCGGGTATTGAATTGGTGGAGTTCAACCAGCGAGCACGCAGCGGTCGATGTAATCGCGGCAAGACTGGCCAGGGAGAACATCGATTGGCAGGAGGTCCTGATTCCCAACGGCTCGGGTGTCGCTGCCATGATCGTGCTGAAAAGCCGTGTCATCGCGGGCGAAGCACCGGAAGTCGCGCAACTGAATGGTCCAATCATTGGCGATTGGGCCGATCTGGGTCTGCTGCAGAATCTCGACACGGTTGCAGAGAATGGGAAATGGGACAAATTATTATTGCCGTCGATCTATTCGTGGATACGCCCCCATGGCCATGTCGTGGTTGCACCGCTCGGCATTCATCGTGTCAACACCATCCTGTACAACACCAAGATTTTCGACCGATTCAAGCTTGCTCCGCCGCAAAACTGGAATGATTTGGTGCACATTGCCACCCTGCTGCAACAGGCCGGTATCCCCGCGCTGGCCCAAAGTAGTGAACCCTGGCAGGTATCGACCCTGTTTGAGTCGCTGATCCTGGCAGAAAGCGGGGCGCCGTTTTACCGGGATATTTTTGTCAACAAAGATCCGCGTGCCTATGCGGATGCTCGCTTTGCCCAAGCTCTCCAGCGCCTGCGTACCCTGAAAAAATGGATGGCAAAACCGATCAAGGAACAGAACTGGACGGCGGTTACCCGTCAATTCGCCGACGGCAATGCCGCCATGATGGTAATGGGTGACTGGGCCAAAGGTGAACTGAACGCATGGGGCCTGGTCACCGATACCGATTTTGGCTGTACGGCCGTGCCGGGAACCGGTAACTACCACCTCTTTGATATCGACACGCTTGCGATGTTTGTCTCGAATAATTCTCACCTCATGGCACAGGAAAAGCTCGCGCAAATTGCAGAGTCGTCGGGCGTACAGAACGATTACAATGAGATCAAGGGCTCAATACCGGTGCTGCGCAACCCTGATCTTTCCAGAATGGATAGTTGCGCACTCGCCTCCTGGAAGATTTTTACGCGGGGTGCCAGTGTACAAGTACCCAGCTTTTCACATCGAATGGCAACCGATGAAACTTCGCGCGAGACGATCATTAATGAATTGCACGGTTTTTTCGTGGACGACGATATCACTGTTGAAGAGACACAACGTCGCTTTGTTTTGATGGCCAATATCCTGCAAAAATCGAAATGAGGCAAACCTCATGACCCGCAAAATACTCATCGTTGATGACGATCAAAAGACACGTACGCTACTGAAAACCTACCTCGAGAAAAACCAGTATGAGGTGCACCTGGCGCACGATGGCAAAGCCTTCCTGGCGGAGTTTGAACGATACAAAGATGAATTGTCTCTGGTGATACTCGATGTGATGCTGCCAGACACGGACGGTTTTGCGCTGTGCAGTACCGTCAGGAAACACTCCAATGTGCCGATCATCATGCTGACCGCGAGTCCTGATTCGATCGATCTGGTCGTCGGACTGGAACTCGGAGCGGATGACTATATTGCCAAGCCGTACAATCCCCGCGAGTTGCTCGCCAGAATCAAAGCCATTCATCGACGCGGCAGTACCGAAAATGCTTCGGCACCCCGCTATTATCGATTCATTGGATTCACGCTTGATGCAGTGGAACGCACGGTAGTGGATGCCGACGGGCAGCTTGTCCCGCTGACGGGACTGGATTTTCAGTTGCTCAAGTATCTGGTTGAACATCCGGGTGAAATACTCGACCGCACCGCGCTGTTTGAAGAAACGCGCGGGCGCGATCTCGGGCCGCTGGACCGTTCGCTGGACGTGCAAATCAGCAAGCTGAGGCTACGTTTGCATGATGATGGCAAACAGCCGTCTCCTGATCAAGACCGTGCGCGGTGCGGGTTACGTCTTCGCGACTGACGTCACCGTGTCCAATGTCTGAACGACGCAAACACAGCCGTCGATTTATCTGGTTAGTACCGGACTCCTTGCTGGGCCGAATATCGGTGGTAATGCTGGCCGGTGTAATGCTGACGCAATTGGTCGGCAACGGGATTCTGGCGCTGCAAATGCGCAGCAAATCGCAAATAGAAGTGACCGCAGCGTCCCAGCATCTCGCCCACAGCGCCACCAACACCATACGCTTTTTCCTGTCCCTGCCGCCCAATTACCGGCCTATCATCATTCAGCAATTCAGGAACATGGGTGGGACTCGCTTTTTTGTCAATCTGAATACCGGAGCTTTGAACATCAACAATCTTGCCCCCGAACCACTGGCTCAAATCGCAATCAGCCAAGTCGAAATGGTGCTCAAAAAGGACTTGCCAAACCAGTCCGATTTTCGGGTCGCATTTGCACTGCCACAAAACCTTGTGATTTCCGACGACGGCACCAAGATCGGCGATTTGCCCGAAAGCTGGGTTCAGCACATTCTGCTGCTGAAACCCAATCCCGCACCCGTCCTGGTCATTCAGGCTGAAATGGAACCGGGCCACTGGCTGTATCTGGCCAGCATGATGCCCGAGCCCTATTTCCTGGAAAGCAATAATGTCTTTTCACCTGCACGAATTTTTCTTCAGGTGCTCTCGCTGGCTGCAGTCTTGCTGCTATCGCTGTTTGTGGTGCGCTGGATCACCCGCCCGCTTGCCGAACTCTCCGAGGCGGCGGCCAAAATTGGCAACGGTGAAACCATGCCGGTCATACCAAAAAGCGGTAGCCGGGAGTTTATCAACACCGCGCGCGCTTTCGATACCATGTGCAAACGCATTCAGCGTTACATAGAAGATCGCGAGAAGTTGTTCGTATCCATTTCCCACGATTTGCGCACGCCCATCATGCGCCTGAAACTGCGTGCCGAATTGCTCGAGAATGACGATCTGAGGTGTGAATTCAACGACGACCTGGACGATCTGGACATGATGGTCAAAGGTGCGCTGCAATGTGTAAAGGACAGCGACATTTACGAAAATCCCGCTGTCATCGAGCTCGATGGGGTGATCGAGCGCATGATACGCGGCGCACAGTTGGCGGGTCATGATGTATCTTATTTGAAATCCGGACTGGCGGTCACAACCAAGCCTCTCGCACTCAGGCGCGCGATCGGCAACCTGCTGGACAACGCATTGCACTACGGGGAAAAGGTTGAAATTTCTGTCGTGGCGGTCGACGAGTACGTCGAAATTCAAATACGTGACCACGGTCCTGGTGTGCCGGAAGAAGCGATCGCCAGCCTGTTTCAGCCCTACATCAGACTTGAACACGGGCGCGATCAGAACAAGAGTGGCCTGGGCCTGGGCTTGGGAATCGCCCGCGATATCGTTCAGGCTCTGGGCGGCGAATTGCAGTTAAGGAATCATCCTGAAGTCGGGCTGGTTGCTACAATCCGGCTGCCAAGTGACTACGTACCCCTGAGTGAAAGTTCCTATTGTGATCTGAACCGAACTCAACGCACTGGTTCCGATTCTCCGTCCAGAAATTTGTAACTCAAGGAATCTGACAGCCCTGGGCGGCTTCAAGCAACTCGAACCAAGTCTGGCGATCAATCACAATCCGCTCTGCGTCAACCAGCTCGCGGATACGCTGCATTTTCCCGGAACCCAATATGGGACGGATGTGCGCGGGATGTCGCAACAGCCAAGCGATAGCCAACTGTTCGCGCGTCACTCCCAATTCCTGCCCGAGACGCGTCAAGGTGTGGCTCAAAGATGTATCTTCATCCGGGCGAGAAATTGCACCGCCTGCCAGTGGCGACCACGCTTGCGGGGTCACATTCAACCTCTGGCATTGATTCAGTGTTCCATCGAACAGGCTGTTCAAATGCAAAAGTGAAATCTCAATCTGATTGACTCGTAGCGGCTGTTCAAGACGACTCTGGAGCAAATCGAACTGATGCGGCAGAAAGTTGGATACGCCAAATTCTCTCACCTTGCCCGCGCGCCTAAGCAGACCAAAAGCATCCGCAATCTCGTCCGCGTCCATCAACGGATCCGGTCGATGGATCAACAAGAGATCGATCCGCTCGACGCCAAGACTGGTTAAGGAATTCTCTGCCGATGCGAGTATATGGTCGCGGCCGGTGTTGTAGTGCTTTACGCGATGTGCCGGCTTAGCCGGCGACACAAGTGCGATACCACACTTGCTGATCAGCTTGAGTCGTGATTTGAGCGCCGGGTTGGTTCGCAAAGCGGAACCAAACATGGATTCACACTGATAATCGCCATATATGTCGGCCGCATCGAAGGTATCGATACCAAGATCAAGGCATGCACTGACCAGATCAGCCACCTGCGCTGAATTCATGCCCCATTGGGCAATTCTCCACAGGCCCAAGATCAAACGTGAGCTTGATGTACTCATACGCTACTGAACCGCAGCGAATTTAGTGCGACTTGTTGAAAGGGTCTTAGCGTCATATGAACGGCTTAAATTCAGCGTGCCAAACTTGAAGTTGGTATTCAGCAACAATTGGACAAGCATAGAAGCTGGGGTCGAAACGTTCACATTCAAACTAGCCGGACTTTGCCCTTCAAATGATTTGTCCGCGCAGGTCCGCAGCGGTTTCAACAGGAGATATCGAACTGGCATACACAGACGTTCTGTTTCTGCCTTGCCTTTTGGATGCGTAGAGAGCCTTATCAGCATTGCCTAGCAAATCAACCAGACTATCCCCGCACGCGTATTCCGCAATCCCGACAGAGATCGTAATTCCGCCTATCTTTTCCTGGTTATCGAGGCGATGAATTTGGCATCCTTCTATAGTCTGCCTGATATTCTCAGCCACGGTGTGGGCGCCTGCCAAATTTGTCTCCGCCAGCAATAACGCGAATTCTTCTCCGCCCAGCCGCGCGACCGAATCCTGACCGCGAACTTTGGATTTGATTGTATTGGCGATAGCGCGGATAACTTTGTCGCCAAACAAGTGCCCATAAGTGTCGTTGATGTGCTTGAAGTGATCGATATCTATCATCAACAGGCATATGCCCTTGTCGCGGGTTGTGTGGCCGGAGAATGTCAGCTTGGCGCTATTTTCAAAGCCGCGCCGATTCAGAATGCCGGTTAAGGGATCGATTAATGCTTCTCCCCGCGCTGACTGGAGCTCTAAATGCAGCTTTTCCACTTTCTGTTTGCTGGCCGTCAATTCCGATTGCAGTTCTTGCATCGAACCAATCATCTTGTTGGTGTCGCCGGCCATCACCTTGATCAAGGCGACCAGTTGCGCTGAATCCAGATTTTGCTTCAGCGTGTCACCGTATCTGTGCAAACTTGTGTCGAATTGGTGTGCCTGGATGTCTGTCTCTTTGGTTGTTTCAGCGAGTTTTATTAGTAAGTGCTGGATGTCTTCCCGTAATGCCCATTCCACGTCCATGTTGCACTCGGATACGTATTTGAGATAAAGCTTTTCGATGGCGTCATCATCCAATACCGCACCGTTGTCGAGCAGTTTGGTGATGGTCTCGCTCAACGCCGGGTTGATGCCAGTCGTGTACTCGTACCACACTGCAAAATTCTGCGGCGTGAAGGCTGCGGGTTGCTCCGCCATTTTCTTTATAAGCAAGCGCAGGATTTCTTCGCTTGCATGACGATCATGTTCGTATTTCACGCTTTTGCTTTCCGGGCTGCCTGACCTTGATTGTTTCTTATTTTCCGGCAGTCTACCCCCAGTCGCGCACGAATCCAAACTTCTTTTGCCCAGCACCGGAAGCGCCAATTGGGCAATATTGGATGACCGGGAATGGTCTCACCATTAGCTACAATGGGTGGAGTTGGTTCGAGGTCGTCGTCTGTTTCTATCCTTAATCAGGTTCAAGACTTGTCACCGACTCTTCCACACGATGTCGGAGGATAAGCGCGAAGACAACGACGAGCGCCAGAGCGAGCATTACCGTACCGGCGGTGAACGCGGCCGACACACGTTGCGCGAGCAACGCCTTTGCGTCTAGCGTGCCTGAACCTGCCGCTGCAAATACAACGACGAGGATGCTGAGTCCGAGGGAACCGCCAAGCTGATGGGCCACATTGACAAGCCCGGAAGCGGCACCGGCGTCTTTAGCGGCAACTCCAGCAATGCCGGCAACCGTAAGAGGACTGAGAGTAAGGCCTTGGCCCACGCCGATCAGGACCATGGGCAATGCGACACCGATGAAAAAAGAAGAGTCGTTAGAAATGCGGCTCAGCCAAGCCATGCCGATCAACGCTACTGTCAGCCCAACGGCAAGCACGCGTCCATTGCCGATTCTGTGGGTCAGTTTCGGAACAGCCATAGCCGCCGCAAAATTGGGAAGCGTTGTCGGCAAGAAAGCGAGCCCCGCCTCGAAGGGACTAAAACCGAGGACACCTTGCAGGAACTGGGTTGTGAAGAACCAGAATCCCAACATCCCGCCAAGGAAGAAGAGGCGGGCGGCGTAGGCACCGGAGCGTTCCCGGTTCGCGAACAGGCGCAGCGGCATAATCGGCTGCTTCACACGCGATTCGTTGAAGACCAGGAATGCGAGCAAGAGCACGCCTGCCGCGAGCGACGCAACGGTCGGAAGATCGCTCCAGCCTGCGCTTGTAGATCGAATCAGGCCGTACACCAATGCGCTCATGCCCAAGGTCGAGCTTAGCGCACCTGCGAGATCGAACTGGCCTGCGTGCAGCTCGGTCTCCTTGAGATAACGCTGCGCGCCGAGCATCAATGCAATCCCTATAGGCAGATTGATAAAGAACCCGACACGCCAGGATAGCCAGCCTGCGAAGATGCCGCCGAGTACAAGACCGATGGTGGCACCGATACCGGCAGTGGCTCCGTAGTAACCGACTGCACGCGTACGTTCGCGCCCTTCGGGGAAGTTGGCCAGACAGAATGGCGAGCGTTGATGGCGCCAGAGTCGCGGCACCAACACCTTGTACCGCACGGGCGATAATCAGCCAAGTTGCCGATTGCGCCACACCAATGGCGACCGACGCAGCGGTGAAGAGCGCCAGACCGGCGATGAACATGCGGCGCCGACCCAGGATGTCGCCGGCACGCGCGCCCAGCAGCAGCAACCCGCCGAAGGCAAGCGTATAGGCCGTTTGCACCCAGGAGAGCCCGGTGTGTGAAAAATGCAGATCAGCCTGAATCTTCGGCAGCCCGGTGATGACGATCGAGATATCGAGCACGATCATCAGGTAGCTGACGAGTACGATGGTGAGCACCGCAGTGCGGTGGGAGGCGGTTGCTCTCATTTAGGCTATCCCCAATCCGGCCATATACTGTTCGTCACTGACTTTTTCCAACCAATCGACAGGATTGCCATCTAGCCATTCCTGAATGGCGATGTGGCTCATGCCGGTAGTTGCCGTTGCACCATGCCAATGTTTCTCGCCGCATGCGCAGGCGATCACATCACCCGGACGGATTTCCTTTTTGTGACCGCCCCAACATTGAATCCAGCCGCGGCCTGACGTGACGATCAAGGTTTGCCCCAACGGGTGCGTATGCCACGCCGAGCGAGCGCCGGGCTCGAAGGTGACTAAAGCTCCCGAGACACGCGCGGGCTCACCCGTTTGAAAAAGTGGGTCGACGCGCACGTTGCCGGTGAAATATTCCGCAGGGCCTTTGACGGAGGGTTGTGAACCGCTTTGTTTGATTTCCATTTTTTTAACTCCTCAGTTTGATAACGCTTCCTATTCGCCGAAGCGCACGAATCGGTATGCCAGTTCCGGGCCTTTTGTTCCCTCGTAAGCGAGGTGACCGATGAGCAGCGCAAACGGCTCGGTGTAGCGGGCAATGCGCAAGGGGCCAACATCGACAGGCTCGAAACCCACCTCGCGGATCAGTTCAGCAGCAACGCCTTTGCTGCGTTCGTCGTCCCCGCAGTAGACAAGACTTGGCTTGCTTGCTTTTCGCTTGGCCTCGAACACGTCAAACAGCACTTCGCTCGGCACGGTGTTGAAAGCGCAGACCACCCGTGCCTTGGGAACTTTTTCGGCAAGTTCTTCGGCGGCCGATGTGGTGCGGCCAAGAACCAATTCGGTATTCTGTGCATTCATCGGCAGCGAGCAGGTTACGATCACCTTGCCCGACAGATCGCCAGCCTGTTTCAGCACGTCGTCTATTCGCGACCAGTGCACGGCCAGCAATACGACATCCGTATCCAGCACGGCCTCTCGTGGCGTGCCGGCTTGCGCGTTTCCTCCTGCATCTCGCGCCAGCTCTTTCAGTTTCGCTTGGTGATGTGCGTAACTGAACATCACCTCATGTCCGGCACTCGCGAAGATGGTGCCGAGTTTGCCGCCCATCAGTCCTGAACCCAGAATGCCAATTCGCATGTTGCTCTCCCTCGCTTCAGACCCGTTGTTGGGGTGTTACTCCAGATGGAGCTACAGCCCCGCCAACTTCAACAGACTTTCAGGAGCCCGGGCGCCCTGCAGCGTGATCTTCGATTCAGCCGCATCGATCTCACGGAGATCGTCAGCGGTAAGTTCAACTGCAATCGCGCCAAGGTTCTCTTCTAGACGATGCAGTTTCGTCGTGCCCGGAATGGGCACGATCCATGGCTTCTGGGCCAGCAGCCAGGCGAGAGCGATCTGGGCAGGGGTAGCGTGCTTGCGTGCCGCCACGTCACGAACGAGATCGACCAGCGCCATGTTTGCCTTCAGCGCTTCCGGGGTAAAGCGTGGAACCGTGGTGCGAAAATCCGTGCTGTCGAACTTGGTGTTTTCATCGATCTTGCCGGTGAGGAAACCCGCACCCAAAGGGCTGAAGGGCACAAAGCCAATGCCGAGTTCTTCCAGCGTTGGCAGAATTTCCCTTTCCGGCTCCCTCCACCACAACGAATACTCGCTCTGCACCGCCGTGACAGGCTGGACAGCGTGAGCACGGCGAATTGTCTTTGCCCCGGCTTCCGAAAGCCCGAAGTGCCTGACCTTGCCTGCCTTGATCAGGTCCTTCACCGCGCCGGCGACATCCTCAATCGGCACAGCCGGGTCTACGCGATGCTGGTAGAACAGATCGATAACATCTACACCAAGACGTTTCAGGGAGGCCTCCGCGACTGCCTTGATATGCTCGGGGCGGCTGTTCACACCGCCTCGACGTTCACCGGTCTTTGGATCGATATCGAAACCGAACTTGGTAGCGATCACCAACCGGTCTCTGTAGGGCGCGAGCGCCTCGCCGACCAGTTGCTCGTTTACAAATGGACCATAGGCTTCGGCTGTATCGAAAAAGGTCACGCCGAATTCTATGGCTTTATGTATAAGAGCAATCATCTCTTTCTTGTCTGCAGCCGGTCCGTAGGCATGGCTCATTCCCATGCAGCCAAGCCCGATGGCCGAGACTTCTAGATTGCTGTTTCCGAGTTTGCGTTTTTGCATTTTTTGAACTCCTTTGTTGATCGTTTCGATAAGCAAGATTGACATCAGGCTTTAAGCGAGGCCATGTCGATTACAAAACGGTACTTCACGTCGCTCTTCAACATGCGTTCGTAGGCTGCATTGATGTCCTGAATCTTGATCACCTCGATATCCGATGTGATGCCATGTTCGCCGCAGAAATCCAGCATCTCCTGCGTTTCGGCGATGCCACCAATGAGCGAACCGGCGACGGACTTGCGCCCCATGATCATGGGAATCGTGTTCAGGAACGGCTCCAGGCCTCCCAGATAGCCGACCAATACCAGCGTGCCGTCGATAGCCAGCGTCGGCATGTACGGATTGATGTCGTGAATGTAAGGCACGGTGTCGATGATCAGGTCGAAGCGACCTTTGACCGCGCCCATTTGTCCGTCATCCGTGGAGAGCACGATCCTGTCTGCACCCAGTCGGCGTGCATCCCGCTCCTTGCCCGGCGAGCGGGTAAACAGCGTGACTTCAGCGCCCAAAGCCTTGGCGAGTTTCAGCGCCATATGGCCGAGGCCGCCAAGACCGACGACAGCCACTTTGCTGCCCGTGCCCACCTTCCAGTGGCGCAGCGGCGACCAGGTCGTGATGCCTGCGCAGAGTAAAGGTGCGGCGCCTGCAGCATCCAATCCGTCGGGAACCCTCAGAACGAATTTGTCAGAAACGACGATCTTTTCTGAATATCCCCCATAGGTCGGCGTGTGGTCGCGCCGGTCCATGCCGTTGTAAGTCACGGTCGGAAACTCTTCGCAATACTGTTCCAGGCCATGTCGGCAAGGTTCGCAATGCTGGCAGGAGTCAATCATACAACCCACACCGACGTGGTCCCCCGGTTTGAAGCGCGTAACAGATGACCCGACGCTCAGGACGCTGCCAATGATTTCGTGACCGGGCACCATGGGGTAGATGCTGTTGGCCCAGTCATTGCGTGCTTGATGCAAATCGGAGTGGCATACGCCGCAATAGAGGATTTCGATCACAACATCGTCTGCACGCGGCTCGCGACGCTCAAAACGATAGGGGCCCAATTTATCCTCGGCGGACTGTGTTGCGTATCCAAGTACGTGCATGCTCATCGCGTTACTCCTCAGGTTGATTAAATCGGAAACTGACTGTTGAGCGGATTCGTCACTCAACGCTTTTCGAGGGACAAATCGTACGTTTTCGAGGTCAAAGACCGATAGTTCAATCCTGCTCATTTTTTGCCTAATCGTCCGGGCATATCGATAATCGTTGTAACGCGGAGTAGTATTCGTACACCACCTGATGGGAGGCAATGATGCTGACTAACGCTAAGACAAAGGCTTTTGAGAATCACGACTTGGAGCAAGTGCGTGGAAATTTGGGCAAGAGCATTGCCCGATGGACCGAGGAGGGAGAGAAACATGAAACCGCGATCCCGCGCCTGTCACTCTTCCGCAGGACCGAACCAACCGAGCCGATAAGCAGCATGTACGAACCCAGCATCTGCCTGATCACCCAGGGGGCCAAGCGCATACTGCTGGGAGAAGACACCTATGTGTATGACGCTCACCATTTTCTGATCACATCGATGGATCTGCCCACGGTTGTGCAGATCATTGAAGCGAGCCCGGAGAAACCCTACCTGGGGCTGAGATTGAAACTTGATATGCGCGAGGTTTCACAATTGATGGTGGACAGCAATCTTCCCCCGCCACGTGCGCAACAATCAGGCCGCGGCATGGCTATCGGAGAAGTCACGCTGCCACTTTTCATCGCCTTTCAACGCTTGATCGACTTGCTTGCCGAGCAGAAGGACATTCCGATACTTGCACCGCTCATTCAGCGTGAAATCATTTACCGTTTACTGGTGGGCGACCAAGGTACGCGTTTACGCCAGATTGCATCAACGGGAAGTCAGGGACACCAGATCGCGCAGGCGGTCGATTGGCTGAAGGACAATTTTACAAGGCCGCTGCGTATCGATGACCTCGCCAGGCAAGTGAATATGAGCACGTCCACCTTGCATCACCACTTCCGGGCACTGACGGCCATGAGTCCGTTGCAATACCAGAAATGGTTGCGCTTGAACGAAGCGAGGCGCTTGATGCTGACCGAGAATCAGGATGCCTCAACCGCAGCATTCCAGGTCGGCTATGAAAGTCCCTCTCAATTCAGCCGCGAGTACGGCCGATTGTTCGGGACTCCGCCGTTGCGAGATATCACTAATTTGAGACAGACGGCAACGACCTGAAAGTAGGAAGCTTGAGCTACTGCATCTCAACTTTGCATTTACGCTCGTAGCACCTCTGCAAGTAACGCAGCACTCAAAAACGGTAACCCAACAGGAAATTTGCGCTGCCCGAAGAATCGCGCTGTGTCAGCGGGCTTTGTTTGGCCGAACCTGCGAGCCATTTGTACGATAGGCCGGCGGTACTGAACCAGTCGCGGTTGTAGTTGTGCAGCCAGTTCGCCGTTACCGCATAGTCCTTGATACCGGCGCTGGCGTTGTAGGTCGTGAGTACATTTCCAGACGCGGCGGCCTGCGCATCCGTGACGCCGAAATAGGTCTGGTTATATTTGCTATCGCCCCAATTGAGGTTGACGCCCACGCGCAAGCGGTCCAAGGCAGACACCGGAAATCCGATACCTGCTCCAGCTTCGACATGCGTGCCGTGAGAACCGGTACTGATGCCGCTGGAGACGTACCAAGGTGCGAAGCGCCGGTTGAAGAACAATCCGGCCTCCGGCGTAAATCCGATGTTGCCCATGCCGCTCAAGTGCGGGTCAGCGCTTTCCCTGCGTCCAAGTCCGGGCGAAATACGCACACCGTATTGCATGTCTCTTTCTTCGGAAAAATTGTAGCCTATGCCACGCAGCAGGCTCATGAAGAAGTGGCCGTCGTTATAGCTTGCTTCCAGCAGCGGCATGAAGCGCAGCCGGTCGTTGGCAGCACCTTCATAGCGCGGTGCGTAACTTGCACCCCCACCCACCGAAAATTTCCAGACCGGCGTGGACGGCTTTGCCTCCGTCGCTGCCAATGGTGGAATCGTACTGAGGGGCAGGTCGGGAATCGGCTCCATATCTACATTGGCAGCGTGGGCAGAAAGAGGAATGACAAGGGTAAAAAGCAGAATACTTTTTCTCATTTTGATTTTCTTGTAGTTGACGGCAGCCGGGATTCATTGACTGCCGCGATATTACCAAAGCCTTGCGTTGGGTTTTGTGGAATTCGGCAATTCGGCGCGAGATCGCGATTCTGTGGTACATATTATGGAATGAAATCCCAAATCTCATTCATTTTGGCAATGGCGCTTGCGTCTGCCGCATTTGGCGCCGAGCAAGCTCCGGTTGAAATCCATGACCGGCTGGCAGGGCAAACTTATATCGACAAGAAGGTTGCCCTGACCCTGGATGCGTGCTCTGGAAAATACGATGATGATCTCATCGAGTTCCTTATTAAGAACCGGATTCCGGCGACGATCTTTGCCACCAAGAAATGGCTGGATCGGAATCATGCCGGGGTTTCAGTCATCAAATCCCATCTCGATTTGTTCGACGTCGAGAATCATGGGGAAAGGCATATTCCGGCTGTCATTGGCAAAGGCAAAACAGTATATGGGATACCGGGCGAACCGGACGTGCTCCACCTGCGGCGTGAAGTACTGGGAGGTGCGCGTGCCGTAGAGCAGACAACGGGTGTCTCACCGCGCTGGTACAGGGGTGCCACCGCCGAATACGATACTCAGTCCGTTGAAGAAATCGAGAAGCTTGGTTACAAGATCGCGGGCTTTTCCGTCAATGCTGACAACGGCGCAACGTTGAAGAAAGCCACCATAGAGAAGAGGCTGGAGCGCGTGAAGTCCGGCGACGTCATCATTGCCCACATGAACAGGCCCGAGTCTGACACTGCGGAGGGGCTGGCGGTCGGTTTGGCGTATCTGCTCAAACAAGGATTTGTCTTCGTGCGCCTGGATCAGGTCGAGCTGCAGGAGATACCGGAAAAGAAAGCGCGCAAAACCAACGAAAAACCTGGCCCCTGAGCAATTAGTTCAAATTTGGCGACCCGGTATGCGGGACCTGACATTGAACGCTATTGTCGCAACTGGCCCACCTGTTTCATAAGCTGTGTCAGGTCGTCCGGAATTTGCGCAACGGGTCGCGGCCCCTGAATTTTTTCCTGGATCCAGTCGGTCACGTCGCCTGCACCCCAGGACACCAGTGACGCAAGAATAAATACCATTAAACCTCGCGCCATGCCTTTGGGTATGCCTTGCTCATTAAGGTATCGGCGAAAATACCAGACCGCAATGAAGAACACGACGGTGGAGATGACCAGGTTCCACATGGAAGGGAGTTCAAACATGCTGGTTTTCCTGTTGATTGAAATATCGACGCGCCCGCCAAAACCAAAGCCGAAGAGGGCGCTGTTAGTTTAGCTGCAATACGTCGTCCTTGAAAGGTTGCACGGTCTTGATGCTCTCTTGTCGCCAGGCTTTAAATTGTAGTAACCCAGACTTCAACTGACTGGCATTGTTCGATGTTCGGCCATAGCGGACTCCTGTGATCTACCGAAATAGATGATTGTTCGGGCAATATGAACGTCCGCTCCAGACTTAGTGGCAATACCTTATTAAGTATTCGGATCGGCCACGCTTTAGAAGTTCCTTAAAGAAGTTCCTTAAATTCTTGTTCGGGCACTGCTCGAGAAAACAGGAACCCTTGTCCATAATCGCAGCTCATTGAGATAAGCAGATCAAGCTGCTCTTTTGTCTCGATTCCTTCAGCAACTACCTTGATGTCCAATTTGTGTGCCATCGCGATGATGGCCTCAACAATGGCACGATCGTTCTTGTCGCTGGCCATGTCATTTATGAAGGAACGATCAATCTTCAGGATGTCTATGTCGAATCTCTTGAGATAAGACATCGCAGAATAGCCAGTACCAAAGTCATCCAGCGAGAGCTGAATTCCTGCATCATGGAATTGAAGCAGTTTGTCAGAAACCTCAGGACGCTCATCCAGGAGCAGACCTTCTGTGATTTCAATCCCGATATGTTCACTTGTTAACCCAGCCTGGTGCAAATGTTCAATCCATGTTTCATGGGTATTGCCAGTAAAGAACTGACGTGGCGATTTATTCACGTTAATCTGAAGCACTTCTCCCTGGTGACCTGCATTAAGTCTTGGCAAGTTGTCCCAACGCTTCGCTGTTTCGACGGCCTGCTTGAACACCCAATCTCCGATTTCATTGATCAAACCCAAGTCTTCCGCAATCGGTATGAACTGCGATGGACTCATGTCGCCACGCTTCGGATGCTTCCAGCGCAACAAAGCTTCTGCCTTGACAATATGCCCAGTATCTAGCTCCAGAATAGGCTGGTAATGCACCTCCAGCTGATCTTGTTCAAGTGCGACTCGTAGGTCGTTACCGATCTGTTGTTTATCCGACATGAGCAATTGCATTGAGGGCAGGAAATAACTAAATCGATTCTTGCCATTCTCTTTTGCGTTGTACATCGCCTGATCAGCATTGATCAACAAAGTATCTATGTTCTGCGCATCCTTCGGATAGTAGGTAATCCCGATGCTAGCCGATACATAGGCAATTTCAACACCAAGATAGAACGGTTTTTTCAGGCTATGAATAATGGAATTGGCAACTTGTTCGACATGATCAGGATTTGAAATGTCGGGCAAGATGATGGTAAATTCATCTCCTCCCAATCTTGCTACTGTATCAGACATGCGCACGCAGGAAGTAATTCGACTAGCCGCCTCCAAAAGCAATTGATCGCCGATTTCGTGACCAAGAGTGTCATTCACTTCTTTAAATCGATCTAAATCGATGAACATCAGTACCACTGTTTTATTAGAGCGGTCAGCTTTCATAAGCTCCTGCTTCAGACGGTCAAGGAATAACCGTCGATTTGGCAGTTTGGTCAGATGGTCATAATTTGCTTCATTCCAAAGCGCTTCCTCAGCATTTTTGCGTTCAGTTATATCGAGGATGATTCCTACCAGCCCTCCCAAGCTTCCGTTGGACTTATTGAAAGTGGCTTTGTTGAACATCACGTCCCGTCGCTCTCCGTTGGCAGATTTCACCACTGACTCATAATTCTGAACTCCGGGATTGTCGAAAAGAGATTTATCTGCCGCGTAATAGCGGTCAGCAAGATCCTTGGGGGAGAGTTCGTATACGGATTTTCCGATCAAATCGTGGCGTGGGGAGCCGACAAACTGCTCAAACGCGCGGTTGCATCCAAGATAGCGACCAAGTTCATCCTTATAGAATATTGGATTGGGGATAGCGTCAATAAGTTGAACAATAAAATGCAGCTGTTCTTCCAGTTCGACCTCTGCATGGTGACGATGGGTGTTGTCGATCATTATGCCGATAATTGCTGGTCTTCCATCCAGTTCGGTCGTTGTCCCAAATACTTCCACCCGCAACCGGCTACCATCTTTACGTATCCCTTCAAAAAAATATCTGCTACTTTTGATTACGTTGTGGACGCGCCGCTCGATTTCCTGGCTTGCAAAGGGACGATGTTCTGGAGCCGTTAAATCCAAAGGCCCCATCTTGAGACAAAGCTCTTCTTGCGTGTAACCGAACAGCTCTGCAAGTCGCGGGTTCACAAAACGAAAGTGATCGTCTTGAATGATGTAGATTCCAACCAACTCGTTACGCAGCAGCCCGAGGAATAGCCCATCTGCTTCACGAATTAGATCTTCCGACAAGATATCGTCGCGAGTAGAAGCTAGAAAGTCATTATTTGCATTATCCAACTGGGAAGCACCAAATTTAAGTACGCTGCATCCTACTACAGGTTACTAATTTCATTGACATAAGATTGATTACCGGTGAAGCAGACATTCGTGGCTGAGCGAATCTGACCACCTGCGACAGTCCGCATAGGCCGAACATCGGACAACGCCTAGCAGATTAGTTCTGGACTACTACATTTAATTAATACATGTCACGAGCACTAGAGGTTATCCGTTAAAATCTCCTGCCACCTGATATGGAATACCGGTATGAGTTCTCGACACTTCACATTAGCCATTTCCTGCCCCGACCGTGCCGGGATTATCGCCGCGGTAAGTGGCTTCATTGCCCAGTACGGCGGATTCATAGTCGAGGCGAGTTATCACACGGAACAAGAAGCGCTGCGATTCTTCATGCGGCAGGAGATACGCGCCGATTCTTTGCCGTTTGATGCGGACGAATTCCGCCGCCGTTTTGCTACGATGGCACAGGATTTCGATATGAAGTGGCAGCTTTCCGATTCAGCCCTGAAAAAGCGCCTGGTTATTCTGGTCAGCAAACAGGATCATTGCCTGGATGACCTGTTGCACCGCTGGCGCAGTGGCGAGTTGCAGGTGGACATTCCGTGCGTGATCTCCAATCACGAGGATTTGCGCAGCTTCGTTGAGTGGCACGGCATCCCGTTCGTTTTTGTCGATATGCAGGACAAGACAGCCGCTTTCGAAAAGATCACTAACCTGTTCGAGCAGCATCGCGGTGACAGCATGGTGCTGGCGCGCTTCATGCAGATTCTGCCGCCGACGTTGTGCCAGCGTTTCCCCGGACGCATCATCAACATCCACCATAGCTTCCTGCCGTCGTTCGTCGGCGCCAAACCCTACCACCAGGCTTATCTGCGCGGCGTCAAACTCATCGGCGCAACTTGTCATTACGTCACCGAAGAACTGGATGCCGGCCCGATCATCGAACAGGATACGGTACGCATAGACCATGGTGACACCGTGGATGATCTGGTGCGCTATGGGCGCGACATCGAGAAAACGGTATTATCTCGCGGCCTGCGTTACCACGTCGAAGACCGCGTGTTGGTGTGCGGCAACAAGACCATCGTGTTCCGTTGATACCGCAGCACTTCCCTCTTTAAATTTTCTGGACAGGAGACACAACAATGAAAAAAACATCAGCTTTTCTGTTTGCAGCGTTGCTTGCCGGCAATTGCATGGCATTCGAACTGACCAGCCCCGATCCCGACGTAAAGACAGGTCATCCGATGACCAAGGCGCAGGAATATAAGGGATTCGGTTGCAACGGGGACAATTTGTCGCCGGCATTGGAGTGGAAGAATGTCCCTGCCGGGACGCGCAGTTTCGCCGTGACGGTTTATGACCCCGATGCGCCTACCGGTAGCGGTTGGTGGCATTGGATTGTGTATGACATTCCGGCATCGGCAACGGGATTGGCCGGGGGAATTGGTGCCAAAGACCAATTACCTGCCGGAGCAAAACAGGGCCGCAACGATTACGGTGACCATAGTTTCGGCGGCGCTTGCCCGCCTTCTGGCGACAAGCCGCACCATTACATCTTCACCGTTTATGCGCTCAAGGTTAACAAGCTTGGTGTTCCTGAAGATGCCAGCGCGGCGTTGATTGGCTATAACATTCTGGGAAATAGAGTCGGATTGGCCAAGTTGACGACAACCTATTCGCGATAGTTTCTAATGCAATGAAGTCAAACAGGGCATCTTCGGATGCCCTGTTGCGTTGAAGGACGCATTCTTTACTACATCCCCCTGAAACGAAGGGTTCGAACACTGGTGCGATGTAGCTCGGCGCCACCTGCAGTTGCTTTCCTCCTAGACCTGCCTCATCCCAATTCGGCGGTTTGTTTTCAATCTGCCTCTCGCCTGTGCGCGCCGACGCAAAGTAGCGGTTTGGTGCAAGCCGTCGAGCAGGCGCACTCTTTTCGGGCGCCCTATCTCTCCACGGCCCGCAAAACATCGGGATTTGCGAGAAAACGTTGTGGCCCAAAGCTTGCTGAGTAACGGTGGTGCTCAGCTACGTCAGGTCTACATCCCATGTTGAAAAGTGAACAGCGTCTTTCAAGCCAGTTCCAGGTCACGCGATTGCAAGTGCGTCCGGGTTTTCAATGACGCTATCTATGCTGCTCAATTTCAACAACAGATTGATCGCGCCAGCAAGCTCTCCCGCGAACCTGTACGTCAATCCGAGCTTGCAAGCCAAGCTGGAAAACAGCGAGCGCATGCTCAAGACCCTCCTCAACAACCTGGATGGCATGGTTTATTGCTGTCTTTACGATGCCAAGTGGACGATGGTATTCGTCGGCAATGGTTGCAAACAATTGACCGGTTATGACGCCGAGACCCTGGTTTCGAATCCCGCGGTGTGTTTCGAGGCCATCACCTATCCCGAAGATCGCAGCCGGGTGCGCAAGGTGATCGAGGATGCCATCGCCGCACGCCTGCACTTTTCGGTGGAGTACCGCATCACTCATGCCGACGGAGGTATCCGCTGGGTGTTGGAGCGCGGTTGCCCTCTATATGACGACGCCGGCGAAGTCGAGGCGATAGAGGGATTCATGCAGGACATTACACAGCGCAAACAAAGTGAAGTCGCCGCGCATGAAGCCGAAGAACGTTACCGTTCCATCTTCGAAAATGCACTCGAGGGTATCTACCAGACCACGCCGGACGGCCACTACCTGAACTTCAATCCCGCGCTGGCCAGGATCTACGGCTACGATTCGGCAGAGGACTTGATCCAGGGCATCTCCGATATCAAGAAGCAACTGTATGTGGACCCGTTCAAACGCGACGAGTTTGTCACCCTGATGAATGCGCATGGCCAGGTAAAGAATTTCGAGGCGCTGGTGCACCGCAAGAATGGCGAGATCATCTGGATCTCGGAGAATGCGCGTGAAGTCAAAGACAAGAATGGCAAGCTGATATTCTATGAGGGCACGGTCGAGGACATTACCGATCGCAAGAGCTATGAACAGCAGATCGAGTATCAAGCCACCCATGACGCACTGAC
The DNA here is from genome assembly GCA_963718345.1 of uncultured Pseudomonadota bacterium. Classification (GTDB taxonomy): domain Bacteria; phylum Pseudomonadota; class Gammaproteobacteria; order Burkholderiales; family Gallionellaceae; genus Sideroxyarcus. The sequence goes on from CAVQZH010000007.1 coordinate 261,589, forward strand.
CGGGCTTCCGAATCGAACCCTGCTTGGCGACCGTCTGCAGCAGTACATCGGCATGGCGGATCGTTATTCCAGCAAGGTGGCGGTCGCATTTATCGATCTGGACCAATTCAAGCTGATCAACGACAGCATGGGGCATCACGCGGGAGATGAACTGCTGAAGATCATGTCGACACGCCTGTCGCACTGTGTGCGCGAATCCGATACGGTGGTGCGGCTGGGCGGGGACGAGTTTGTGTTGTTGCTGACCGGTCTGCACAAGATCGAAGATGTGTCGGACAGCATGCAGAGGGTACTGTCGTCCGTAGCCGATCCATGCACGATAGAAGGCCGGGATTTTGTGGTTTCGTGCAGCATCGGTATCAGCATCTATCCCGACGACGCGCGGGATACGACGACCTTGCTCAAGTATGCCGATTCGGCCATGTACAAATCGAAGCAGTCCGGCAGAAACACTTTCCAGTTCTATACGGATGAACTCAATCTGCGCCTGATGGAACGACTGGACATGGAATACCGTCTGCGGCAGGCATTGGAGAACGGGGAATTTCTTCTGCACTACCAGCCGAAACTCGCATTCGCCAATGCCGAAATCTGCGGCGCTGAAGCGCTGATCCGATGGCAGCCCGTCGGCGAAAGCATGGTCTCTCCGGCGAGCTTTATACCGATTGCGGAAGAGACCGGGCTGATCGAAGAAATCGGGCAGTGGGTGCTGCGTACGGCCTGTCATCATGCCGTGGAACTGAATGCACTGTTTGGCCGGGAGTTGCCGATCGCCGTCAACGTCTCTCCGCGTCAATTCCGCCATTCCGGTCTGGTCGGCATGGTTCGAACTATCCTGCAGGAAAGCGGCCTGAATCCCGCCTGCCTGGAGCTGGAGATCACCGAAAGCAGTTTGGTGCATGACACCGGCAGCTTCATCAAAACACTGCATGAGCTAAAGGCGCTGGGCGTCAAGCTGGCGATCGATGACTTCGGCACTGGCTATTCCAGCATGGCCTATCTGAAAGACTTTCCGGTTGACCGCCTCAAGATCGATCAGGTATTCGTCAGTCATTTGGAGACCGAGCCCAGCAATATCGCCATCCTGAAAGCGATCGTTGCGCTCGGACACAGCCTGGGCATGAAGGTCATCGCCGAGGGCGTGGAGACTGCCTATCAACAGGCGTTTCTTCTAGGCATCGGCTGTGACGAATTGCAGGGCTATTTCTTCAGCAGGCCGCTTGCTCGCGATGTGTTTGAAAAATTCATGGTCGGCTAGCCGGGTCTCCGGTTTATTGCTAAGTCTTTACGTACTTCGATTTTGAAAGTGTTCCAACAGGCCAATTAACCGGCTGATTTTTTCCACACGTATAGCCGTGTCGGTTGCCATCCGAGATGTTTGTAGAAATCAAGAGCAGGAGCATTGTCCGCGTCTGCAACCAATTGAACCCGTTTTGCACCCTTGAACTTCGCCCATTCTGTGGCCCGTGCAAGCAACGCCTTGCCCACTCCACGACCGCGAAATTCCTCCAGCACCACCATATCCTCGATCCACGCTGACCGTGCGCCTACCGCGGTTGAAATAACCAATTGGGCGCTGACCATACCGATGACTCGTGCTGCCTCATCATGTGCGACGAAAATTTGCGCCTGTTCAGGAGTGTCGAGCAGCAACTGCAATCCACGACGTTGTGCAGCTTCGTCCGGACTGAAATCTTGTTCTATTGAAAACAAGAGGCTTAGCAATTTCACCATCGCTTCCATGTCGCCGGCACCTGCGCTTGTAATTGAGATAGCCATTTTTCGTCTGAACTCCTGGAGAACGATTTACATCACCATAAAGAAAAGGGCATCCGAAGATGCCCTTTTCGCTACTTGCTTAATGTTGCTTACAGATTACAGGTTGTAGGAATTCTCGCCATGATCGGCCAGATCCAGACCTTCTTCCTGTGCATCGTCAGATGCGCGGATACCGATCGTGTGCTTCAGGATCAACAGGATCACGAAGGCAACGAAACCGGACCATGCCAGGGTGATGCCGATGTCCCAGAGCTGGGAGACGATCTGTGCCATCGCGTCGAAATCACCGACCTTGTTGGCTACATAATCGTATACGCCAGTTCCACCGAGTGCCGGGTTGACGAATATGCCGGTACCGAGGGAACCGATCATACCGCCGACGCAGTGCACGCCGAACGCATCCAGTGCATCGTCATATTTCAGCTTGGCCTTGATCACAGTCACAGCGAAGAAGCAGATGATCGCTGCTACAGCGCACACTACCATCGCACCGCCCACGCCGACATAACCAGCTGCCGGAGTGATCGCAACCAGACCTGCAACGATGCCGGAACAGATGCCCAGCAAGCTTGGCTTGCCCTTGACGATCCATTCAACAAGGGTCCAGGTAACACCTGCTACGGCCGTACCGAACAAGGTATTGAAGAAAGCCAGACCAGCTGCACCTGTGGCTTCCAGAGCGGAACCGGCATTGAAACCGAACCAGCCCATCCACAGCAAACCAGTACCGATTGCAGTCATCATCAGGCTATGCGGAGGCATTGGAATCTTGCCGTAGCCTTTGCGTGGGCCAAGCATCAGAGCCGCGACCAATGCTGCGATACCTGCATTGATGTGAACCACGGTTCCGCCGGCGAAGTCCAGGGCACCCTTCTGGAAGATGAACCCTGCATGGCTGTTGGCCAGATCGGCCGCCTTGGCATCGGTATAAGCATCCGGACCATCCCAGTACCAGACCATGTGCGAGATCGGCAGGTAGGCGAAGATGAACCACAGAACGCTGAATATGATCATCGACGAGAACTTGAAGCGCTCTGCAAAACCACCGCAGATCAGTGCGACTGTGATCGCAGCAAAAGTCAGCTGGAACATGCAGTACACGAAGTCGGGCAGGTATTGACCCTTGCTGAATGTAGCTGCCACAGCCGTAGTCGGATCGTCGCCGGACATGAAGAACTTGTCGAGCGAACCGATGAACGGGGCCAGCGAGCTGCCTTCATGGCCTGCGGTAAAGGCAGCACTGTATCCGAAGATCACCCAAAGTACGGCGATCACACAGAAAATCGCGAAGCTTTGCATGACGGTCGACAGCGCATTCTTCCTGCGCACCATACCGGAATAGAACAGTGCCAATCCGGGAACGGTCATCAGCAACACGAATGCGGTGGAAGTCATCATCCATGCCACGTCGCCTTTGTTGCAGTCAAAACCCTTGTCTCCGCACTTGGGTGTAGCAGCTGGAGCTGCGGCAGCCGGTGCAGCCGCGGCTGGTGCGGCGGCCGCAGCCGGTGCAGAAGCAGCCTCGTCGGCATAAGCCGCGCCTGTCAGGCCGCACAGCATGGCCAGCAAGGCGAAAAGCGCAAATAATTTTTTCATCTCATCGCTCCTTATAGTGCTTCCGGACCGGTCTCGCCGGTACGGATGCGGATAACTTGTTCCAGGTCTTGCACGAAGATCTTGCCATCGCCGATCTTCCCGGTCTGTGCAGATTTCTCGATGGCTTCAATCACGCTGTCCAGCTGGTCGGCTTTGATGGCCGCTTCGAGCTTGATCTTGGGTAAGAAATCCACCACATATTCCGCACCGCGATACAGCTCGGTGTGCCCCTTTTGCCGTCCAAAGCCTTTGACTTCGGTGACGGTGATGCCCTGCACGCCGATGGCGGACAGCGCTTCACGCACTTCGTCTAGCTTGAACGGCTTGATGATTGCAGTGACGATTTTCATATTCACTTCTCCTTGAGTTGAGCGGAGCTCCTCGCCCCGCTTGCCTAGCTACTGATTAGAACGTACGGCTCAGGGCCGCCACTACAGCGGTCTTGCCAAGCTTGATGCCTTGCAAGCTGGTGTAGCCTGCATCCTTTGCGTTGGTACCGCTCACAGTGAGGCTGGCACTGTAGCCTGTACCCAGGTCCTTGCTAGCAAATACCTTGTAATCAGAGTATGTAAAAATATCATTTCCGGTACCGTGAACGGTTTGCTTGCCGTAATGCGCACCAACTGCATAACTGGTGTCAGCAATTGGATAGTTGGCAGTCAAATCAGCGTAGGTGGAACCTGAAGAAGCGGTGAATCCGAACAGATCGCCCAAGCTATAGGACAACTTTGCGGTCACGATGGAATATGTCACAGCGCCATAAACTTCGTTAGTGTCAGCCTTGGGTGCTGCGCTTGTATTGAAAGAGCCGGAGTAGTTGTAGCGCAGGTAGCCTACGTCATACGATACCGCGCCCGCTGTCCCTCTGTAGCCACCATATGTGTCCAGTTCCAATCCCGATCTCGGTACACCGGCATCACCCAACCAGCTGATGCTGGAACCCCATGTGCCGATATACAGGCCACTGGCACCCGCGTAATCAAAACCGCCCTGGATAGCTGGGTTGGCGCCGGATTGCGAGATGCCGCGATACAGGTAGTTATTTGTCAACGCTACGTTGGTGGAAAACGGCGAAGCAGGTGCAGTGTCAGCCAATGCAGGCAACGCGAAAGAAGAGGCCAGAGCTACTACGAGCAGTTTATTTTTAAGCATGGTGTTTCCTTTCGTTAAGTAATTAAGTGGGATAACAGTATCCACGCATACCTCTCAGCAGAAACTGTGCCAACCACGGAATACCGCGTGAATACTGGGTTTGTGACAGGATCATTAATTTACAGGGAAGGGCGGCGCACCAAGTCCATGCACGAAAACGGTGCGGTGCACTCAGGCGGTGCGCCGACTATTTGATACACTAGCGCCCTAGTCAATTAAGGGTTATTCATTATGCTGAACACAAAGTTTTTTGAAGAAATGTCGTCCAAGCTGGGCGAAGCCGTTGCCAATAGCCCGGCCAAGGATTTCGAAAAAAACGCCCGTGCCTTGCTGGCGCAGGGTTTTTCCAAACTCGATCTGGTCACACGCGAGGAATATGAAGTGCTGGCGCAAAGACTCGAAAAACTGGAAGCGCGCATCGCCTCGCTAGAATCGCAGCGCTAATCCGATGGGACTGGCTGTTTTATACAGTCGCGGCCTTGCGGGCATGGACGCCGCATTGGTCACGGTCGAGGTCCATCTCGCCAACGGCCTGCCGCAATTCAATATCGTCGGCCTGCCCGAAACCGAGGTGAAGGAAAGCAAGGACCGCGTCCGTGCCGCGCTGCAGAATTGCCAGTTCGAATTTCCGGCCCGCCGTATTACCGTCAATCTCGCCCCTGCCGACCTGCCCAAGGAAAGCGGGCGCTTCGATCTGCCTATCGCGCTTGGAATCCTGGCTGCGTCAGGCCAGATCCCCTCCGACAAGCTGGCCGAATATGAATACGCTGGGGAGCTGGCACTGACCGGCGAGCTGCGCGCCATCCGCGGCGCGTTGGCGATGACTTACCGCGCTGCGAACTGCGGCCGGGCTTTCATCCTGCCGGCCGTCAATGCGCCCGAAGCCGCACTGGTAGAGGATGCCGTTGTCTATCCTGCGCAGTCGCTGTTGCAAGTGGCGGCGCATCTGGCCGGACGCGATGCGTTGACACGGCATATTCCTGACGCACAGCCTGTCGTTCCGCATTATCCCGACATGCGCGAAGTGAAAGGCCAGGCGCAGTGCAAACGCGCGTTGGAAATCGCCGCCGCCGGCGGGCACAGTGTACTGATGTCGGGGCCTCCCGGTACCGGCAAAAGCATGCTCGCCGCGCGCTTCCCCGGCATCCTGCCGCAGATGACGCAAGTGGAAGCACTGGAAAGTGCCGCCATGCAATCGCTGGGCGGCATGTTCGAAGTGGAAAACTGGAAACGCAGGCCGTACCGATCTCCGCATCACACCGCGTCTGCGGTCGCATTGGTCGGCGGCGGCAGCAATCCGCGGCCCGGCGAGATCTCGGTTGCGATGCATGGCGTCCTATTCCTGGATGAACTGCCTGAGTTCGATCGCGGCGTGCTGGAAGTACTGCGCGAACCGCTGGAAAGCGGGCGCATCACCATCTCGCGTGCTGCGCGCAGGGCCGATTTCAAGGCACAGTTCCAGCTAGTTGCCGCGATGAACCCCTGCCCCTGCGGCTATCTTGGCCATTACAACGGCAAGTGCCGCTGCACGCCGGACCAGGTATTGCGCTATCGCGGCAAGATCTCCGGTCCCCTGCTGGATCGCATCGACATCCAGATTGAAGTTCCTGCCGTGGCGCAGGAAGATTTGCTGAAGCAATCCGACGGCGAAAGCAGCGTTGCGATTCAAACCCGAGTGGAAGCGGCACGCAACCGGCAACTTGCACGCCAAGGCAAACAAAACGCCCTACTATCCGTCACCGAAATCGAAACCTGGTGCGCTCCCGATACCCAGGGCGAAGCGCTGTTGCGCCAGGCCATCAGCCGCTTGAATCTTTCAGCGCGCGCCTATCACCGAGTGCTCAAGGTGGCGCGCACGATCGCAGATTTGGCCAACAGCGAGACCGTATTGACCAATCACATCGCCGAAGCGGTGCAGTGCCGGCGCATGAACATGTCCAACCAGTAGAGGGCGACCGTCAGGCCGCCCTTCATACCTTCAAGCTATCTGTGGCAGGTTCGCCAGAGAAGCGCGCAGCAATTCTTCCGGGTAGCTGTGATCGTCCAACTGTCCGGCGAAGTACTTGTCGTAAGCCGCCATGTCGAAGTGGCCGTGACCGGACAGGTTGAAAAACAACGTCTTCTTTTCCCCCGAAGCTTTGCAACGCAATGCTTCGTCGATGCAGGCCCGGATGGCGTGGTTGGATTCCGGCGCAGGAATAATCCCCTCGGCGCGCGCAAACGTCACCCCCGCCTCGAACGTGGCCAGCTGCGGCACGGCAACCGCCTCGATGAGTCCCTCGTGATAGAGCTGCGACACCAACGGCGAATCGCCGTGATAACGCAGCCCGCCGGCGTGAATGCTCGGCGGCATGAAGTCGTGACCCAGCGTGTACATCTTCATCAGCGGCGTGAGTCCGGCCGTATCGCCGAAGTCGTAAGCGTAAGTGCCCTTGGTCAGCGATGGGCAGGACGTCGGTTCCACTGCGACGAGACGCACATTCTTGCCGGCGGCTTTGTCGGCGAAGAACGGAAATGCCACACCACCGAAGTTTGAACCGCCGCCGCAAGGTGCAAACACCATGTCCGGATAGTCGCCCGCTTTTTCGAATTGCTTTTTGGCTTCCAGGCCGATGATGGTCTGGTGCAGCAGTACGTGGTTGAGCACCGAACCCAGTGCGTAGTTCGTGTCATCGCGTGAAGCCGCATCTTCCACGGCCTCGGAAATCGCCATGCCGAGCGAACCCGGATTGTTCGGGTCTTTCGCCAGTACATCGCGGCCGGTTTGCGTTTCCATGCTCGGGCTGGCGAACACCTGCCCGCCCCAAGTCTGCATCATGGAACGGCGGAACGGCTTCTGGTCGTAGCTTACGCGCACCATGTAGATGCACACCTCCAGGCCGAACATCTGGCCTGCGAGCGCTATCGACGAACCCCATTGTCCCGCGCCAGTCTCGGTGGCGAGACGTTTGATGCCTGCCTGCTTGTTGTAATAGGCCTGCGGAATCGCGGTATTCACCTTGTGCGAACCGGCGGGAGAAACGCCTTCATATTTGTAATAGATCTTTGCGGGCGTGCCCAGTGCAGCTTCCAGGCGGTGTGCGCGGAACAGTGGTGAAGGGCGGTACATGCGCAAGGCTTCGCGCACAGGCTCCGGGATCGGTATCCAGCGCTCGGCCGATACTTCCTGCTCGATCAGTGCCATCGGGAAAATCGGTGTCAGCGCTTCCGGTCCAATGGGTTGTCCGTCCGGACCCAGCGGTGGAGTCGGGGGGTTGGGCATATCGGCAACGACGTTGTACCAGTGCTTGGGAATGTCTGACTCGTCCAGCAGAAACTTGGTTTGCGGCATGTTTTCTCCTCACTCTTTATCGTTATTGAAGAACTTCCCTGAAAGCCTTGCTCGATGCAGTGGCAAGTTTACTGTACCGGTGGCTGTTTGGCAGCCGCATATAAAGCGTGAAGTGTGCTCATGTTAGAATTCGCGTTCGTTTATTGAGCCGCCAGTCATGAGTCATACACCGCATCCTATCGAAAAACTCCTGCAGAAACGCATCCTGATCCTGGATGGCGCCATGGGAACCATGATTCAGCGTTACAAGCTGACGGAGGCACACTATCGCGGTACGGAATTGTTCGGCGACTACGAGGGCGAGCGCAAGACCTTTGCCGACCACCATGTAGATCTCAAAGGCTGCAACGACCTGCTGTTGCTGACCCAGCCGCACATCATCGGCGGCATCCATCGCGAGTATCTGGAAGCAGGGGCGGACATCCTGGAAACCTGCACCTTCAACTCCACCTCGATCTCGATGGCGGATTACGAGTTGCAGCGTCTTGTCTATGACCTGAACAAGGCCGGAGCTGAATTGGCACGCGGTTTGTGCAATGAATTTTCCACACCCGACAAGCCGCGCTTCGTCGCGGGCGTGCTCGGCCCGACCGGAAAAACCGCCTCTATCTCGCCGGAAGTGGGCGATCCCGGTGCACGCAACGTCACCTTCGACGAACTGGTAGAAAGCTACACGGAAGCGATACGCGGTCTGCTGGATGGCGGTGCGGATATGTTGATGGTCGAGACCATCTTCGATACGCTGAATGCAAAAGCTGCATTGTTTGCCATCGAGCGCTACTTCGAACAGCATAAAGTGCGCGTGCCCATCATGATTTCCGGCACGATCACGGATGCTTCCGGGCGCACGTTGTCCGGCCAGACCACCGAGGCATTCTGCAATTCCTTGCTGCATGCCCGCCCACTTTCCATCGGCCTCAACTGCGCACTGGGTGCAGAACTGATGCGTCCCTATGTGGAAGAAATGTCGCGGGTCGCGAGCTGCTATGTGAGCGCGCACCCCAACGCAGGCCTGCCCAATCCGCTTTCTGAAACCGGCTACGACGAGCCGCCGGAGAAGACCGCACGCCTGGTGAAAGAATTCGCCACCAGCGGTTTCCTCAACATCGCCGGCGGCTGCTGCGGCACTTCACCCGCCCACATCAAGGCCATTGCCGAAGCGCTGAAGGACGTACCTCCGCGCAAACTGCCTGACATCGAGAAGAGGTGCCGTCTGTCCGGTCTGGAACCGTTCAACATCGGCGACGATTCGCTGTTCGTCAACGTGGGCGAGCGCGCCAACGTCACGGGCTCGGCCAAGTTCAAGCGCCTGATTCTGGATGGCAAATACGACGAGGCGCTGGAAGTCGCCAAACAGCAGGTTGAGACGGGCGCACAAGTGATCGACGTCAACATGGACGAAGCGATGCTGGATGGCCAAGCCGCGATGGTGAAGTTCCTCAACCTCATCGCCTCCGAGCCGGACATTTCCAAAGTGCCGCTGATGATCGACTCCTCCAAGTGGAACATCATCGAGGCCGGGCTGAAGTGCGTGCAGGGCAAGTCCATCGTCAACTCGATTTCGCTCAAAGAAGGCGAGGAGAATTTCATCAAGCACGCCACGCTGGTGCGCCGCTACGGCGCGGCTGCCGTGGTGATGGCGTTCGACGAGCAAGGCCAGGCCGACACCTACGAGCGCAAGACTTCAATCTGCAAACGCAGCTACGACATTCTGGTGAACAAGGTCGGCTTCCCGCCCGAGGACATCATCTTCGATCCGAACATCTTCGCCATTGCGACCGGTATCGAGGAGCACAACAACTACGCGGTCGACTTCATCGAGGCGACGGCCTGGATCAGGAAGAATTTGCCCTACGCCAAGATCTCCGGCGGTGTGTCGAATGTGTCGTTCAGCTTCCGCGGCAACGATCCGGTGCGCGAGGCCATCCACACCGTGTTCCTGTACCACGCGATCAAGGCTGGCATGGGCATGGGCATCGTCAACGCCGGACAGCTCGGCGTGTACGAAGAGATACCCAAAGAGCTGCGCGATGCGGTGGAAGACGTGGTGCTGAACCGCAATCCTGACGCGGGCGAGAAGCTGGTCAAGCTGGCCGAGTCGGTCAAAGGCGGCGGCAAGGAACAAGTCGAAGATATCGCATGGCGCAAGGGCACGGTGCAGGAACGCCTGACGCATGCGCTGGTGCGCGGCATCACGACATATATAGTCGAGGACACCGAAGAAGCACGCCTGCAGGCCAAGTTCCCGGTCGAAGTGATCGAAGGCCCGCTGATGACCGGCATGAACGTGGTCGGCGACCTGTTCGGCGCGGGCAAGATGTTCCTGCCGCAAGTGGTGAAATCGGCACGCGTGATGAAGCAGGCCGTGGCGCACCTGATTCCCTACATCGAAGCGGAAAAATTGCGCTCAGGCGACACCAGCACCAAGGGCAAGATCGTGATGGCGACGGTGAAGGGCGACGTGCACGACATCGGCAAGAACATCGTCACCGTGGTGCTGCAGTGCAACAACTTCGAAGTGGTGAACATGGGCGTGATGGTGCCGTGCCAGCAAATCCTCGACACCGCACGCGAACACAACGCCGACGTGATCGGCCTTTCCGGCCTCATCACGCCTTCGCTGGAAGAAATGGCGCATGTGGCGAAGGAAATGGAGCGCCAGGGCTTCAAGATTCCGCTGCTGATCGGCGGCGCGACCACCTCGCGCGTGCATACCGCGGTGAAGATCGAGCCCAACTACCCGAGCGGCCCCACGGTGTACGTCAACGACGCTTCGCGCGCGGTCGGCGTGTGCAGCAATCTGCTGAGCAGCACCCTGCGCGACAGCTACGTGGCGGAGATCAAGGCCGACTATGTCGCGGCACGCGAACAGCACGAAGGCAAGAAGAGCAAGGCAAGCTACGTCACGCTGGAAGAAGCCACGAGCGCATGGCGTAAAGACCGACTGGAAGAAGTACACGCCGCCCAAGCCCAAGCTGCTCGGCGTGCAGAAGCTGGAAAATTATCCGCTGGATATCCTCGTCGACTTCATCGACTGGACGCCGTTCTTCCAGGCATGGGAACTGGCCGGACGCTACCCGAAGATACTGCAGGACGAAACGGTGGGCGAGGAAGCGCGCAAGCTGTTCGCCGATGCGCAGGCCATGCTGAAGAAGATCGTCAAGGAAAAATGGCTCACTGCCAACGCCGTGTTCGGCCTGTTCCCGGCCAACTACGGTGAACAGCGACGACATCGAGATCTACACCGACGACTCGCGCAAGAAGGTCGCGATGACCTGGCACAACCTGCGCCAGCAGACCAAGAAGCCCGCCGACATCCCGAACTACTGCCTGGCCGATTACATCGCGCCCAAGGAATCCAGGGTCAAGGACTACATCGGCGGCTTCGCCGTCACCACCGGCATCGGCATCGACGCACGCGTGGCGGAATTCGAGAGGCAGAACGACGACTACAACGCCATCATGCTGAAATCGCTCGCAGATCGCCTTGCAGAGGCGTTTGCCGAGCATCTGCACCTGCGCGTGCGGCGCGAGTTCTGGGGCTATGCGGCAGATGAAGGACTTGAGCAACGAAGACATGATCGCCGAGAAATACCGCGGCATCCGCCCCGCGCCCGGCTACCCCGCCTGCCCCGAGCACACCGAGAAAGGACCGCTGTTCGAGCTGCTGCAGGCGCCGAAGAACGCCGGCATCACCATCACCGAAAGCTTCGCGATGCTGCCCACCGCGGCGGTGAGCGGCTTTTACTTCTCGCATCCGCAATCGCAGTACTTCGCTACCGGCAAGATCGACAAGGATCAGGTCGCGGATTACGCGCAGCGCAAGGGTTGGACGCTGGAAGAGGCGGAGCGGTGGCTGGCGCCGGTGTTGAGTTACTAGCTGTTTCAATGACCTGAATGCAAGCTATGTAGATCTGATGCAAAATCTATCTTACTCCGGAAACGGTTGAAGAGGTTGATATCGGCGAAGTAGACAATCTGACTAGGCAGTACGCTTATCGCTGAATATTGCTGGCAGCGTATCACATAGCGAAGATTAGCTGGAGCGTGCAGCCATTTTCAATCGGTAGCGAGCAATCTAGGTCTGAAGGTAGGATTGCTTTACTATGCTAAGAAGCAAGGAAATCTCTGATGTAAGTCGAGAAGATGCAGAGTGAGATTACATAGGCAGCTGAATCCAAGTTTATCTTGGCAGTATCGAGCTCAAGACAATATCCTGGCAATATCGAGCTGATGCAACGCAGTGTTGCCGAATATTCAACGCTGGTTATGATACTAACCAACCACTTAAAGGAAATAACAGTAACATGACCACCCTCATCAAAACCGACACCAAACTGGGCGAAGGCGCCGAAGCTCAAGCCGGACAAACCGTAATCGTGCATTACACCGGCTGGCTGTTCGACGAGAGCGCACCCGAGAACAAGGGCAAGAAGTTCGACAGCTCGCTCGACCGCAACGACCCTTTCAGTTTTCCGCTTGGCGGAGGGCGCGTGATCAAGGGTTGGGATATCGGCGTGCAGGGCATGAAGGAAGGCGGGCAGCGCACGCTGGTCATTCCGCCGGAGATGGGCTATGGCCCGCGCGGTGCGGGCGGCGCGATTCCGCCGAACGCGACGCTGGTGTTTGACGTGAAGCTGCTCAAGGTGATCAAGACCGACGTCGTCGATACCAAGGTTGGCGATGGCGCGGAGGCTAACGAAGGACAGACCGTGACCGTGCATTACACCGGCTGGCTGTTCGACAAGAACGCGCCGGAGAACAAGGGCACGAAGTTCGACAGCTCGCGCGACCGCGACGAGCCGTTCGATTTCCCGCTGGGCCAGGGTCATGTGATCCAGGGTTGGGACGAAGGCGTGCAAGGAATGAAGGTGGGCGGTCAGCGCACGCTGGTCATTCCGCCGGAGATGGGCTACGGCAGGCAGGGCGCAGGCGGCGTGATTCCGCCGAATGCGACGCTGGTGTTTGAGGTGGAGTTGCTGGAAATTAACTAGAGTCGACAGGGGTGGTCACAATGTGCCCGCCCTGCAAAATCCCGAGGAGACATTGAAATGAAACACATCACCTTTTTACCGCTGGCGCTATTGTTGGCAATCGGCACTATTTCAACCAGCGCCTGTTCCGAACAGGTTGCACCCACCGCGGCGGTTAGCAAAGTAACCGATCTCGTCAAGACCGACGTCAAATTGGGCAAGGGCGCAGAAGCCAAAGCAGGCCAGCAGGTGACCGTGCATTACACCGGCTGGCTGTACGACGAAGCCGCACCTGAACACAAAGGCAAGAAGTTCGACAGTTCGCGCGACCGCAACGATCCTTTTGTATTTCAGCTCGGGGCGGGTCAGGTCATCAAGGGCTGGGATGTGGGCGTTGAAGGCATGAAAGTGGGCGGACAACGCACGCTGGTCATTCCCGCGAACATGGGTTATGGCGCACGCGGTGCGGGCGGCGTGATTCCGCCGAATGCGACGCTGGTGTTCGATGTCGAGTTGCTGGGCGTCCATTAATTCGATGCCGGTGATGTTGAACGGTTTCACCCCCACCCTGGCCCTGATAGAACTACTAGCCATTCGACTAGGCTGCCAAAAGACAGCAGCCAAGTCGCTGGTTATCCCCCGGCGGGAGAGGGAACTGCCCTCTCCCACCGGGGGAAGGGCTGGGATGGGGAACAAACGAATGAATGCGGCAGAAATATCAACAGAGATGGGACCATGAATTTAATCTCCAACCCGCTGCTGGTCACAGCGCTGATGCTTGCGGTGTCCAACCTGTTCATGACATTCGCCTGGTACGGACACCTGAAAAACTTCGCCTCGTCGCCGTGGTATGTGGCGGCACTGGTGAGCTGGGGCATCGCGCTGTTCGAGTATTTGCTCCAGGTCCCCGCGAATCGTATCGGCTACACTCAGCTTAGTCTCGGGCAGTTGAAGATCTTGCAGGAGGTCATCACGCTGACGATCTTCGTTCCGTTCGCGGTGTTGTACATGGACCAGCCGCTGAAGCTGGATTACCTGTATGCGGGGCTGTGCCTGATGGGCGCGGTATATTTTATTTTTAGAACGTAAACCATCCCTCTCCCCCTCTCCCGCAAGCGGGAGAGGGTGCCCGACAGGGCGGGAGAGGTAAAGCCGGAAGCAATGATGAGCAAACCGAAACACATCCACATCCTCGGCATCTGCGGCACCTTCATGGGCGGCATTGCGGCCATTGCCAAGCAGGCCGGCTATCGCGTCACCGGCTGCGACGCCAATGTCTATCCGCCGATGAGTACGCAGCTTGAGGCACAGGGCATCGAACTCATCGAGGGCTTCGGTGTTGAGCAGCTCGAACTCAAGCCGGATGTGTTCGTGATCGGCAACGTGGTGTCGCGCGGCAATCCGCTGATGGAAGAAATTCTCAACCGCAACCTGCCCTATGCCTCCGGCCCGCAATGGCTGGCGGATACGTTGTTGCGCGACAAATGGGTGCTGGGCGTGGCGGGTACGCACGGCAAGACCACGACCTCCTCGATGCTGGCGTGGATACTGGAATACGCAGGGCTCAATCCGGGCTTCCTGATCGGCGGCGTGCCGCAGAATTTCGGCATCTCCGCTCGTATTACCGAATCTCCGTTCTTCGTCATCGAAGCCGACGAATACGACACCGCCTTTTTCGACAAGCGTTCCAAGTTCGTGCACTACCATCCGCGCACCGCGGTTCTGAACAACCTCGAGTTCGACCACGCCGACATTTTTCCCGACCTCGCGGCCATCGAAACGCAGTTCCACCATCTGGTGCGCACTGTGCCCGGCAACGGCCTGGTGGTAAGCAACGGGCGCGAGGAATCGCTGCAACGCGTGATCAAGCGCGGCTGCTGGACGCCGGTGGAGACATTCGGCGCTCGACGACGGCTGGAACATCGACGCCAACGAGACATGGTCACGCTAAACGGTAAAGCACAAGGCAAGCTGCAATGGGACTTGATGGGCGAGCACAACCGCATGAATGCCCTCGCGGCCCTTGCCGCCGCCCGCCACGCCGGCGTGCCTGTCGCACAAGGCCTGGCGGCGCTGGCAGAATTCAAGAATGTGAAGCGCCGCATGGAAGTGCGCGGCACGGTCAATGGCATCACCGTGTATGACGATTTCGCCCACCATCCCACTGCCATCGACACGACAGTTGCAGGCTTGCGCAAAAAGGTAGGCAGGGCGCGCATCCTGGCCGTGCTGGAACCGCGCTCCAACACCATGAAGCTGGGGGTGATGAAAGACGCGCTGCCCGGCAGCCTGAAAGATGCCGACCTGACGTTCTGCTATGCCGGCAATCTGGGCTGGGATGCGCACGGTGCGCTTGCGCCGCTGGGCGACAAGGCGGTGGTAAAAGATGATCTGAACGAGTTGATCGAATGTATCGCCGCCGTTGCCAGATCAGGGGACCAGATTCTGGTGATGAGCAATGGCGGGTTTGGCGGGATACACGAAAAGCTTCTGAAACGGCTTGATTATTAATTGTCGAAATCCTGGTTTTGGGCTTCAACCAGGACGTTCAGCTTGGTGAGGCACGTTACTGTTTTTCTCGATTGTTCCTCAAAAGCGCCCTTCAGAATGCCGAGGGCGAGTTCTTCATTTCCCAGCTTGTATGCTTCGACTACTTTGGCGGCGTGCACGTGGAATTTTGCGTGTTCTTCCATAAGCTTGAGAAACACCTGCTGCTCGCCAAATCGCATCTTGCCGTCGCTATGTATCCATTTGCCGAGTGCACACAGGTAGTCGACGCATATCTTGCCGGGTTGCAAGTCTTCGTTTGAAGTTCCTTCAAGATATTCGAACAGGCGCTTTTTCCAGGCTTTGTGCGCGATTACGGCATCATAGATGTTGATTACCTGGCTGATTTCCACTTGTTGATGTTGTTTCAAACCAAGCGTAGCAATAAGATTCTTAAGCAATTTGAGCCTTTCCAATGCAAATAGACCGCAAATAAGAGAGTCTTAAGTACTCAAAGTATTGATTACGATTGATGCATATTAACCATATCTTTATGCAAATTTAACCATAATTTGACAGTAGAGGGGCGAACTATCGCACCACGCAGGGGCGAGGGAGTTTCATTTACGGAAGGGTACGACAGGGTTTCAGAGTCACGAATTATTGCAGAATATATTCAACCACTTCGCCGGGAGACTCCGAGAAGGTTTGGCCGAAACTGATCTGCCCGGCCCCATGCAACACGATTTGCTGGTGACTGAGCTGGATGACTTGCCCATCGCTGAAGCGAACGTAGGTGCCGTTTGCACTGTGGTCGGTCAGCAGGAATTTCCCGAAGTTGTATTCGATGAGTGCATGCTGGCGCGATGCCAGTTTGTTCTGTATCACCAGATTGCAACTATCGTCGCGGCCCAGCAACACACTTCGTGACTGTTCGTTCAGCGTCAGGACTTGCTGGCGATAGCGCAGCAGCAGTTCATGCCGGCTCAGCGATTCGGCCGGCTTGCGGAATGCCGACATGCCGATGCGCGTGCTCATTGTGTCGTCTTTTTCCCAGATGACCTGGAATATGGCGAGCGTACTTTCCTTGCCGCGAAGTTCGCCGCGCATCACCGGACGTGCCTTCTTGCGCAATTGCGGCGGCAACTTGTCCACCACGGACTGGGTGGTCAATATCTGTCTGGCCCGGGTGATCGCCGTGACGCGTGCGGCAACGTTTACGGCATCGCCGAATACATCGCCGGATTCCTGGATGACTTCGCCGCAATGTATGCCGATGCGCACATAAATGTGCTGCCCGTTGACCGGACTCTCTCCCTCGATGGCCGTCTGCATGGCCCGCGCTGCATTGACGGCCAAGTCTGCAGTCGGGAACGTGCACATGATTTCGTCGCCTATGGTCTTGATCAGCGTGCCGTGATGAGCGGCCATCTCGCGTTTGAGAACCTCCAGCGTGCGCGAGACCAGATGCAGCGCCATCTCGTTGCCGAGCTTGTCGTAAAGCGCTGTACTCCCGCTGATATCTGCAAACAGAATGGAAAGTTGTACGTTTTTCTGCTCAGTGTTCATTAGCCGTTCGCGCCAAACATCATCCTTTTTGCCACAAATTTTTTCGCGGGCGGAATGCGATCCAGCAGTGTGAGCGCCGCTGAACGCACGTGACCCAGCAACGGCAAGTCGTTGGAGAAGAGGCGCACGAGGCCATCAGTGAAGCGGATGCCCGCGTTGCGGTCGAGGCGGCGCGATTTGCGATAGGCCGCGCACATTGCCGCCGAGCCGATGTCTTCCGGTGCGCTGTCGAGAATGACCTGCGCCAGTTCCCATGCATCGCGGATTCCCATGTTGAAACCTTGTCCGGCCACCGGATGCAGCGTCTGTGCGGCATTGCCGATGAGCACGGTGTGGGGGAAGGTGATGTCGGGTGCACGTTTCAGGCGCAGAGGGTAGCAGCTGCGTTTGCCGACGCTGGTGAAAATACCGACCCGGTCGCCGAAATGCTCTTGCAGGTTTTGCAGGAACTTGTGCGTCATCCCACGTCAACATTTCCTCTGCCTTGGCGTGTGCCGCGGTCAATACCAGTTCGTATCCGTCCAGATACGGCAACAGTGCCATGGGTCCTTGCGCGGTGAAATGCTCGAAAGCCTTGCCTGTTGCGGGTTGCGAGCTGGTGACATGGGCGATGATGCCGCTTTGCCCATAGTCCTGAATCTGCGGCGGGTGCGATGCCTCGAGCAATTTGCCGCCTTCGGCGACGACGGCGAGGCGCGCGGCGAGTTTGTGTTCTTTTCCCTGGTATTGATAGGTTAGGGTGGTGTTCTCGTTCGAGCTGCGCAAGTCGCTGACCGCTGCGCCGTACAAACAGGTGATATCCGTTTGCCGCAACGCCTGTTGCAACGCGGCGTGCAGGGCAGTGTAGGGCAACACATAACCCATTTCCGCTACCTTCAACTCGTCTGCACGCAGGGTGGTATGGCCGGGCGAATTCTTCTGCGTCACCTCGATGATTTTGATGCCGCTGATATTCTGTATCGCATCCCACGCATGCAGAGCGCTGCAACAACAAGCGCGTGCCGTAGGATAGTGCCAGCGCGCGCGGATCGGTGGTATTGATCTCCGTTTCGCGCGCTTCGAGCAGCACCACGTTCAGGTCGTTGCCCTGAAGCGCTATGGCCAGTGCCGCGCCAACGGGGCCGCCGCCAATGATGGCGACGTCGCAGCTGGTCTCATTCATGACGCATGACCTCCTCGATTTCCTTAACCGTCTTTGGCGCCGCTTGCGTGATCACTTCGTTGCCGTTCGCGGTGATGAGCACATCGTCCTCGATGCGGATACCTATGTTCCACAGAGCTTGCGGAACGTTGTCGCCGGGACGGATGTAGCAGCCGGGCTCGACGGTCAGCATCATGCCTGACTGCAAGGGGCGCCATTGGCCATCGATCTTGTATTCGCCGACATCGTGCACATCCATGCCCAGCCAGTGGCCGGTGCGGTGCATATAAAACTGCTTGTAGCTTTCGGTGTCCAGCACCGATTCGACGGAGCCCTGGCACAGCTTGAGGTCGATGAATCCCTGTGCCAATACACGCAGCGCCGCTTCGTGCGGGGCGTTCCACAGTTTCCCCGGTTTGGCGGCGTGTATCGCAGCGGCCTGCGCGGCCAGCACGATCTCGTACACGTCTTTTTGCGCCGCGCTGAATTTCCCGTTAACCGGGAACGTGCGCGTGATATCGGACGCATAACCGTCGAGTTCGCAACCCGCATCGATCAGCAGCAGGTCGCCGTCATTCAGCAATGCGTTGTTGCCGACATAGTGCAGCGTGCACGCATTCGCCCCGCCCGCAACGATGCTGGTATAGGCCGGAGAACGCGCGCCATGACGGCAGAATTCGTGCAGCAGCTCGGCTTCCACTTCGTATTCATGCTGGCCGGGACGGGTAAGACGCATGGCGCGGCGATGTGCCTCGCACGAAATTTTTGCAGCGCGGCGCATGATGTCTTGCTCGTGCGTATCCTTGAACAAGCGCATTTCGTTGATCTGCTCGCGCACATCGCGTATCTCGTTGGGTGCCTGTATGCCGGTGCGCGCTTTCGCTTTCACGGCTTCGCGCAGTTTGATCATGCGCGCATCCCAATCCGGGTCTGCGCCGATCGGGTAATACAACGCAGGTTGGTTGCCCATCAGCTCGACGAGTTTCTCGTCCAATTGCGCAATGGGAAAAGCGGCATCGAATCCGAACTTCTCACTGGCCGCGTCCGGGCCGTAGCGGAAGCCGTCCCAAACCTCGCGTTCGGCATTTTTCTCGCGACAGAACAGGATGGTTTGCATCTTGTCCCCCGCAATCAATACCAGCACTGCTTCCGGTTCGGTGAATCCGGTGAGGTAATAGAAATGGCTGTCGTGGCGATAGTCGTAATGCGCGTCGGCGTTGCGCACCACTTCCGGCGCGGTGGAAATAATCGCAATTCCCTGCTGCATCCGGGTCTGCAGGCGTTTGCGGCGTTCGGCGTAGATGGCGGTATCAGTCATGGCGATCATTCTGCGACGCGCGCAGTTGCTTGTCGAGTTCATGCAGCCGCTGCGGCGTTCCTACGTCGACCCATGCACCGGCATGATGTTCGCCGCTGACCTTGCCCAGCGCGATCTGCTCGCGCAGCAAAGGCGCGAGCGGTGTTTTGGCCCCACGCGGGATGAGGGCAAACAGCGAAGGTCGATACAGGCCGATGCCGCTGAACGTCCACTTCGGCGCCGCGTCGGTCACGCGTCCGTCATGCAGACCAAAATCACCGTTCGGTGATGCTCGGGATTGTCCACCAGCACCAGATGGACGGTGTCCTGATTGTTATGCATCTGTTTGGCGATAGCGGGCAGGTGCGAGAAATCGTAGTCACAGTAGATGTCGCCATTGACCACAGCGAACGGCTCCTCACCCAGCAAGTCCAAGGCGAATGCGATACCTCCCGCCGTTTCCAGCGCTGTGCCTTCGTCCGAATAGCGTATCGTTGCGCCAAACTGGCTGCCATTGCCCAACGCCTGCTCGATCTGGACGCCGAGATGAGCATGGTTGATGACCAGTTCAGTTATGCCTGCGCACACCAGGCGTTCGATGTGCCACACAATAAGTGGCTTGCCCCCTGCCTGCAGCAACGGTTTGGGAGTATGGTCGGTGAGCGGGCGCATGCGCTCGCCGCGACCGGCTGCCAGGATCATGGCAAGCATCTAAGAATGCCTTTCACGATTGCCCCCTCTCCCTACGGGGGAGGGTTGGGGTGGGGGAAATGCATCGCATCAGGTCGCCGTCCCCGTTTGTTGCGCATGTATCTCCAGCTCCATCAGCAGAACCAGCAGCGGTTTGAGATCGATGTAACGCTCGCAGGCACGGCGCAGGTAATCCATCACCAGCGGCATGTCTTTCAGGTAGCCGTCCTTGCCGTCGCGGTGATACAGGCGCGCAAAGATGCCCAGTACCTTGATATGTCGCTGCACACCCATCATTTCGTAGTCGCGGTAAAACTCGCCGAAATCCTGGCGCACCGGCAAACCGGCCGCGCGCGCGTTCTCCCAATAGTGAATGAGCCAATCCATGATCTCT
Organism: uncultured Pseudomonadota bacterium; assembly: GCA_963718345.1. Lineage (GTDB taxonomy): Bacteria > Pseudomonadota > Gammaproteobacteria > Burkholderiales > Gallionellaceae > Sideroxyarcus. The sequence goes on from CAVQZH010000007.1 coordinate 281,998, forward strand.
TCTTCTTCCCAACGGATGTAGGCGTCCTTGAACAGGGAGGCGAGGTCGTAGGTGATGGGGCCATACACGGCGTCCTGAAAATCGAGGATGCCGGGCGAGGATTAGAAAATTGTCTTTCTCGTTCGTCCTTTCTCCCGCTTGCGGGGTAACCAGCGACTTGCTGGCGTTGTTTGCCAGCTTAGTCGAATGGCTAGTTGTTTCATCCAGAGAGTTAGGGAGAGGGGATTCGATATACCATCAAGTTGCGCGAATGGTAGTCGCGATGCACGTATACGCAGGGCTGGGCCAGATTATTGGCAAGAATGCGGTCGAAGACTTCTTCCAGCTTGGCTTGTTGTTTGGGACTGAGCGTCACACCCAGATGCTTGGCGATGTACCACTCGGGAAACAGATTCAGCTCTCGGCGCAGAAGGGCTTCGTCGTAAGGCGGCAATTCCTTTGCTTTGGAAGCAAGTTGGATCTTGATGAGCGCATCGGTTGCAGCACCATATAACGCTTTCGCATTTGCGGTTCCCTTGCCGCTCATTGCTTGCAAGTAAGTGGTATTTCCCAGATCGGATAGCAGCAAGAACCCTTGTTCCAAATCCTGGGCGTAGACATGCGGCACATGCGTGCCGGCATCCTCAAACAACTTCCCGACATGCAGGAACGGCTTGCAGTCTTCGTGTTGCGGCGGCGCATCCATGACCACTCTTGTTGCTGCCATCTGCAAACGTGGCACGGAAGTAGCGACGGAAGCTGGCATCGGCGGAAGCGGGAGCAAGGGTGAATTTTTCGTTCGGGTACAGACCGGAAAGCCAGTCGGTTAGCTGCTTTTGGCGTTGCATTTGATTGCCTTAATGATGGTTTTGTGCGATTTTAGCACCTTAATTTATTTGCCCTGCACCATGCCTTTGCGTTTTCCCTTTGTTGCGTTTCTGCTCGTTGGACTATTTCCGCTACTCGGCCATGCCGACGAAGCCCCATTGCCTTTGAAGCTGGATCGCACGTTCAGACGCCATCCCGCTGCCCGCGGATGGCAGCGCAGCCTTCATCAACGCACAGCATGTGGAAGCAAAAACGGGGGACCAGCTTGAGGCAAGCGGGGATGTCGAATTGCGCCAGAACGGACAGGTGATCAGCGCCGGACACTTGCTCTACGGACAGGAAAGCAAGGATGTGCTCGCCGAAGGCGCGGTGCGACTTGAACAAAATGGTGTAATGGTGACGGGACCCGTGTTGAAGCTGAATCTCGATACCGACCTTGGCGAAATGAAGCAGCCGCAATTCGAATTCAGCGAGAACCATGCGCGCGGCACCGCGGAAACCATGCATATCCTCGGCAAAAGGACCTATACGTTTGACGATGCGACTTACACGACTTGTCCGGCCGGGGACGACGATTGGATGTTGCACATGAGTCGACTGGATATTGATCGCACGACGCAGGTGGGCGTGGCGCACCAGGCACGGGTGGAATTCATGGGGGTGCCCATACTGTATACGCCGTGGATGGACTTTGCGCTGAACGGCGCCCGGCGCTCCGGCTTTCTGGGCCCGACCTTTGGCAGCACTAATACTGGCGGTGCGGAGATCATGCTGCCTTACTATTGGAATATCGCTCCCAACTTCGACGCGACGATTGCCCCGCGCGAGATATCCAAGCGCGGCATGCAATACAACAATGAATTTCGTTATCTTGAGCCGAACTACAACGGTACCGCGCGATACGAAATCCTGTCCGGCGACCGGATCGCCAACGATACGCGTACTTTCATGGCGTTGAAGCATGCACAAAACCTGGGCGGCGGCTTCGGTCTGGGCCTGGATGTCAGTCGCGTTTCGGACGACGCATATTTCCGCGATCTGTCCAGTACTGTCAGCGGCACTTCGCAGACCAACCTGTTGCGGGACGGTGTAGTAACTTACAACGCGGCATCCTGGACTGCCTTGGCACGGGTCCAGCGTTTTCAAACCTTGCAGGATCCGCTGGCACCGATGGTGGTGCCTTATCGGCGTCAACCGCAGCTCAATCTGAACGCGCAACAATCTGTGGATTCCGCCAACGTCAAACTCTTCAGCGAATACGTCGACTTTCGGCATGACACTTCCGTTAACGGTGAACGGCTGGTGCTAAACCCGTCGGTCAGCTATCCGCTGCTGAACGACCCGGGTTATTACCTGACTCCGAAACTGGGTGTGCATTACACGCAGTATCAATTGGGGGTAAACAACACCGCGGGATTGCCGAATTCGAAACGTACTCTTCCCATTTTCAGTGTAGACAGTGGCCTGGTGTATGAGCGCGAGATGCTGTCCTTTCTCGGCGGCAATTATTTGCAGACATTGGAGCCCCGCCTTTTCTACGTGTATATCCCGTATAAAGACCAAAGCATGCTGCCCGTTTTCGATTCGGCCCAGGCACCGTTCAGTTTCGGGCAGATATTCACCGAAAACCGCTTTTTCGGTAATGACCGTGTAGGCGATGCCAACATGGCAACGCTGGCCCTGACGTCGCGTGTGATCGACAATGAAGGCGGTTCCGAACGCCTGCGCGTCATGCTGGGAGAACGCTTCAGCTTCAAGCCGCCCCAGGTGACCCTCACCACCCCGACTGACAGCAATAGTCGCTCCGACATCCTGCTCGGCCTCGGCGGCAAGCTGAGCTACGCCTGGTATCTGGACAGTCTGCTGCAATACAACCCGAATCAGTCTCAAACCGGGGGATATAACCTGACGGCGCACTATAAGCCGGAAGCGGGCAAGCTTTTTAACTTCGGTTACCGCTTCACCAGCAACACGTTAGCTGCGAATACCGGATTGCCCAACGCTTTGCGCCAGGCCGACGTCTCGACGCAATGGCCGCTGTTCGGGCGTTGGACGGGTGTGGGGCGCCTGAGCTACTCGTTGCAGGATAAACGTCTTGTGGAGTCGCTGGGCGGGCTTGAGTATAATCAGGCGTGTTGGACGGTGCGGTTAGTCGCTCAAAGCTTTTCAACCGCCATTAATGTTCGGTCCAGCAATATCTTCCTTCAACTTGAGTTGAATGATCTGGTGAACATCGGAACCGGCGACCCGATGGAAGCTTTGCGTCTCAGCGTCCCCGGTTACACCAAGATGAATAGTTTGCCTGCTGCGCAGCCGGCACAGGACCTGCGCTGATTTGACCGATAACCGAAAGAGAACATGCTGAGCAAAAAGATTTCCGCCTTGATCCTGATCGCGTTTGCCACTATCGCTTCAGCGGCAGAAGCGCCAAAAATCGTCCCCATCGACAATATAGAAGTCATCGTGAATGACGATGTCATCACACAGCTCGAGCTGGAAAAACGCGTGGTCAGCGTCACCAAGATGCTGCAACAGCAAAAGACCGCGCTGCCCGAAGCCAGTGTGCTGAAGCGGCAGGTGCTGGAGCGCATGATCAGCGAAATGCTGCAGGCACAGTTTGCCAAGGATAGCGGTTTGCGCATCGACGACGCACAATTGGACAAGACCATACTGCGCATCGCACAGCAGAACAAATTTCCGTCGGTAGCCGCTTTCCGCGCCAAGCTGGAACAGGAAGGCACGGATTTCAAGGAATTCCGTGAAGAGATCCGCAACGAAATCATCTCCGTACGCCTGCGCGAGCGCGAAGTCGACAGCAAGCTGGTCATCAGCGAGAACGATGTGGACAACTATCTGGTCAATCAGGAACACCAGGAAGGCAATGGCGACGAATTACAACTCGCGCATATTCTGGTGGTCGTGCCGGAACAGGCCAGCGCGGACAAGATTCAGACTTATCGCGACCGTGCCGAGCAGGCTTTAGCCAAGCTGCGCGCCGGGGAAACATTTGCGCAAGTTGCGGCCGGTTACTCCGATGCGCAAGACGCGCTCAAGGGGGGTGAACTCGGCTGGCGTACGGCGGATCGCTTGCCACCCCTGTTTGCCGAAGCCCTGCAAAAGATGAAACCGGGCGAGGTAAGCGGTGTGTTGCGCAGCCCGAGCGGTTTCCACATCATCAAGTTGCTGGATCGCCGCAGCAAGGACACGCCCGTTGTCATTACCCAAACGCATGCACGCCATATCCTGATCAAGACCAGCGAGCTGGTCTCCGAGAGCGAGGCAAAGAGCCGTTTGCAGGAAATCAAGCAACGCATCGACAAGGGCGCCGATTTTGCCGAGGAAGCACGCTTGCACTCCGAAGACGGCAGCGCGCCCCAGGGCGGCGATCTGGGGTGGCTCTCGCCCGGTGAAACGGTTCCGGAATTCGAAAAAGCCATGGATGCGTTAAAGGTCGGCCAAGTAAGCGGATTGGTGCAAACCGGTTTCGGTTGGCATTTGATCCAGGTGCTGGAACGGCGCAACACCGACGTCACCGTGGAGCAAAAGCGCCAGCGCGCGCGCGCCGCCATTCGCACGGTAAAGTCGGATGAAGCATTTCAGGACTGGCTGCGCCAACTGCGCGACCGCGCGTTCATTGAGTATCACAACGGCACGAAATAATGCATCTACCACTCGCCATCACTTCAGGCGAGCCAGCGGGAATCGGCCCGGACCTCTGTTTGCAACTGGCACAGCACGAGTTTGAGCATCCGCTGGTGGTGCTGGCAGACAAAGCGCTGTTGCACCAGCGTGCCGCGCAACTCGGGCTTGCAGGTACAGTTGCGCGACTATGCAGTCGGCTGCAAAAGCGCGACCAAAGGCGATCTGCTCGTATTGCACATTCCTGTAGCTGCGACAGCCCAGGCCGGCAAGCTGGATGCCGCAAACAGCCGTTACGTATTGAACCTGCTGACACGCGCCGCACAAGGCTGCCAGTCGGGCGAGTTTGCCGGCATGGTCACCGCGCCCGTGCACAAAGGCGTCATCAACGATGCCGGTATTCCGTTTACCGGCCATACCGAGTTTCTTGCCGACCTTACGCATACGCCGCAAGTGGTAATGATGCTGACAGGTGGCGGCATGCGAGTGGCCCTTGTGACCATTCACCTGCCTTTGCGTGAAGTGGCCGATGCCGTCACCGCGCCATTGCTTGAAAGCGTATTGCGCATTTTGCAGCGCGATCTGCAGCGTCGCTTTGGCATCGCGCACCCTCGCATTCTGGTTGCAGGCTTGAACCCTCATGCCGGTGAAGGTGGATATCTCGGGCGCGAAGAGATCGAAATAATGATCCCGGTGCTGGACAAGCTGCGTGCCGAGGGCATGAATGTAAGCGCCCCCATTCCCGCCGACACGCTGTTTGCCGAACACAGGCTGCGTGACTGCGATGCGGTGCTGACGATGTATCACGACCAGGGACTGCCGGTGCTCAAACACGCCAGCTTCGGCGCAGGCGTGAACATCACCCTGGGCATGCCCATCATCCGCACCTCGGTGGACCACGGCACGGCGCTTGGATCTGGCCGGCACGGGCAAGGCCGAGGTCGGCAGTCTGCTGGAAGCGATCAAGGCCGCGACAGAAATGGTGCGCGACGAAATAGCTTATGCCCGGGCTCACGCATGAACGGACATAAGGCAAAAAAGAGCTTCGGGCAAAATTTTCTCGTCGACCAGAACATCATTGCCGACATCATTCGCGCCATTCGTCCCGAAGCCAATGACAACATGGTGGAGATCGGTCCCGGTCTGGGCGCGTTGACGCGCCCGCTGCTGAAGCTGCTGAACACACTGCATGTGGTCGAGATCGACCGCGACATCATTGCGCGTCTGAAGACAGACTATCCGCAGGACAAGATCGTCATCCATGAAGGCGATGCACTGAAGTTCGATTTTGCCTGTCTTTCTGCCCCGTTGCGCATCGTCGGCAACTTGCCGTACAACATCTCGTCGCCGTTGCTGTTTCATTTTTCCGATTACGCGGCAAGCATCACCGACATGCATTTCATGCTGCAGAACGAGGTGGTGGAACGCATGGTGGCAGCACCCTCTACGCCCGAATACGGTCGACTGTCGGTGATGCTGCAATATCGCTTTTACATGGAAAAACTGATCGACGTTCCGCCGGGATCGTTTCGTCCCGCACCCAAAGTCGATTCGGCCGTTGTGCGCATGATTCCGATACCCGCCGACAAAATCACGGTGCGGGATGAAGCGCTATTTGCGAGGGTTGTGTCCGCGGCTTTCGGGCAGCGGCGCAAGACCTTGCGCAACACACTCAAGAGCCACCTGAACGAGGCGGACTTTGTCCAACTGGGGATCGATCCACAATTGCGTGCCGAGAACCTCGGCGTACCCGAGTACGCCCGTATCACCCAGCTGCTGAGTGGACGCCGGTAATTAGCAATCCTGTCGCATAGCGACATCGATTGCCCCCTCTACCTGTGGGAGAGGGTTGGGGTGAGGGAAAGCAGAATGAAGTGCGCCGCTCCGTCTTCCCCGGGTTTCGGTTAGAATCCCGCATTACTAAAACCAAAGCCACTCGGCGCCCTATCATGTCCGACATCCCACCTATCGTTCTCACCTTCGCCGCCACCGATCCCAGTTGCGGAGCGGGCATGCAGGCCGACATCCTGACCATTGCCAGCATGGGATGCCATCCGTTGTCTGTGGTCACCGCCATTACCGTGCAAGACACCAGCGGCGTGGACGACGTGCAGCCGGTGGATTCCGACTGGGTCGCGGACCAGGCGCGTACCGTGCTGGAAGACATGCCCGTTGCAGCGTTCAAGATCGGATTGCTGGGCAGCGTGGAAAACATCGCCGTCATCGCCGAAATCATTTCCGATTATCCCGATATCCCGCTGGTATTCGACCCGGTATTGGCCTCCGGCCGCGGTGACGAGCTGGCCAACGAGGACATGCTGGATGCGTTGCGCGAACTGCTATTGCCACAGACCACCATCCTTACCCCGAACAGCATGGAAGCGCGCCGCCTGATCGTGGACGAAGACAACGAGCAGGACGATCCCGATCTGTCCGAGTGCGCCAAGCGCATCCTGCGGCTGGGCTGCGAATACGTGCTGATTACCGGAACGCACGAACAGACGCCGAAGGTAGTCAATACGCTTTACGGCGAACACGGTCTGGTACGAAGCGACAGCTGGCCGCGCCTGCCGGGCATCTATCACGGCTCCGGCTGTACATTGGCGGCAGCCATTGCCGCGTTGTTGGCGAACGGCTTGTCGATGGAAGACGCAGTGCACGAAGCGCAGGAATACACGTGGGAAGCACTGAAATACGGCTTCCGTCCCGGCATGGGGCAGCACATCCCCGATCGGTTGTTCTGGGCGCGCGACGAAGATGCTGAAGAAGATGAAAGCGAAACCCGGCATTGAGGGGCTGTATGCCGTAACACCGGACCTCCCTGATACAGTTGAATTAGTGCGGAGCGTGCGTCTGGCGTTGCTCGGCGGCGCACGGGTACTGCAATACCGCAACAAGACAGCAGATGCGGCGCTGAAGCTGGCTCAAGCCCAAGCCTTGTGCCAACTGGCCCGTGAATTCAAAACCACCTTCATCGTGAATGACGACGCGCAACTTGCCGCGCAGGTGGGTGCGGACGGCGTGCATCTGGGCGGCGCGGACGGCAGCGTGGCTGCGGCACGCGCGCTTTTGGGCAATTCAAGGATCATCGGCGTGTCTTGCTATAATCGCGCTCCGCTGGCGCTTGAGGCTGTACGTCAGAGGGCCGATTACGTGGCGTTCGGCGCATTCTTCCCTTCCAGCGTCAAGCCGGAGGCAGTGAAGGCGGAAGTAGCGATGCTGCAGGCGGCGCGCAAAGAACTCGCCGTACCCATCGTCGCCATCGGCGGCATCACGCAGCAGAATGCAGCGGCGCTTATCGAAGCGGGAGCCGACGCGGTAGCGGTGATTTCAGCGTTGTGGAATGCGCCGGACATCGAAGCCAGTGCGCATGGATTTTCAACACTTTTTAGCAAGGCATAGGCAATGACATCTCACAATCAGGAACTGTTCGATCAATCCCAGAAAATCATCCCCGGCGGTGTGAACTCGCCGGTGCGCGCATTCAAGTCGGTGGGCGGTACGCCACTGTTCTTCAAGCGCGGCAAGGGCGCGTATGTGTGGGATGCGGACGACAAACGCTATATCGATTACGTGAATTCCTGGGGACCGATGATCGTCGGTCATTGCCATCCCGAAGTGGTCAAGGCGGTGCAGGCCGCGGCCGCCGAAGGGTTGGGTTTCGGCGCGCCCACTGCCGCCGAACTGGAAATTGCCGAGACGCTGTGCAAGATATTGCCTTCCCTGGAAATGGTGCGCCTGGTCAGCTCCGGCACCGAGGCGACGATGACCGCGATCCGCTTGGCGCGTGGCTTCACCGGGCGTTCGCGCATCATCAAATTTGAAGGCTGCTACCACGGCCATTCGGACGGATTGCTGGTCAAGGCCGGTTCGGGCGCACTGACATTTGGCCAGCCGAGCTCTTCCGGCGTACCCGCCGAGATTGCCGCGCTGACTACCGTGCTGGATTACAACGATGCTGCCGGTCTGGAAAAAGCTTTCGCTGAATACGGCAACGAAATTGCCGCCGTGATCGTCGAGCCCGTCGCGGGCAACATGAACCTCATCCTGCCCAAGCGCGAGTTCCTGGATGCGATGCGCAAGCTGTGTACGAAACACGGCACGGTACTGATCCTTGACGAAGTGATGACCGGTTTCCGCGTCGGTCTGCAAGGCGCACACGGCCATTACGGCATCAAACCTGATCTGATCACGCTGGGCAAGGTGATGGGCGGCGGTCTGCCTGCCGCTGCATTCGGCGGACGCCGCGACATCATGCAATGCCTCGCTCCGCTGGGCGCGGTGTACCAGGCCGGTACGCTGTCCGGCAATCCGGTGGCAGTGGCGGCGGGTCTGACCACGTTGAAACTGGTACAAGCCCCCGGTTTCTATGAACGCCTCACCCAGCTCGCCAAGCAGATGACCGAAGGCATCAGCGCGAGTGCCAAGAAACACGGCATACCGTTCAGCGCCCAATCCATAGGCAGCATGTTCGGTCTGTATTTCAGCGCAAACGTCCCGACCTCTTATGCCGAAGTGATGGCAAGCGACAAGGCCGCGTTCAACCGTTTCTTCCATGCCATGCTAGCCGAAGGTGTGTATCTGGCACCGTCCGCTTTCGAGGCTGGTTTCGTTTCTGCAGCGCACACGGATGCCGATATCGCAGCAACCGTTGCGGCGGCGGACAAGATCTTCGCGGCCTGGAAATAATGGGACTCTTTTCGCAGGCCGAGTTCTACACCACAGTTAATCACATGAAAGACTTGCCGTGGCACGGCGGCAAGGAAGTGGCATTCGTCGGCCGCTCCAACGCGGGTAAGTCGAGTGCCATCAACACATTGGCCAACCACACGCGGCTGGCGTACACCAGCAAGACGCCGGGCCGCACGCAACACCTGAATTATTTTGCATTGGGTGAAAACAGATTTCTGGTCGATCTTCCCGGCTACGGCTATGCCAAAGTGCCGCCCGATGTGCAGGCGCATTGGGAACAACTGCTAAGCGAGTACCTGCAAACCCGCGAAGAGCTGTGTGGACTTGTAGTCATCATGGACGCGCGGCATCCGTTGACCGAGCGCGACCAAGGCATGCTGGGCTGGTTCGCACCCACCGGAAAACCTGTCCATATATTGCTGACCAAATCAGATAAGCTAAGCCGCCAGCAAGCAACGCAAACCTTGCGCGATGTGAATGAGTTTTTGCACGAACATTTTCCGCAATGTACGGCGCAGCTATTCTCGAGCTTGAAGAAATTGGGAACGGATCAGGCGGAAGCGGTGATCGCAGGCTGGTTCGCCGCCAAAGCGGAAAATCAAATGCCTAAGCCAGACTAGGCGCACCACGGGAAATCGCCGCGCCGCATACACAAAGTATGCAAGCAAGATTTTCCGGGGGGCAACGACGTATGGCGACGGCATTTTGGATTTTACGGGCAAAAAAACGCCCCTGAACCAAAGGGGGAGGTCAGGGGCATCAAAGTCTTTACAGGGTAAAGACACCCGCTCAGGGAGGAGAAACGGGAAGCAGCTTTCGCTACTCGGAGAGTCAGACGGAACTACGCGGATATAGTTCCGGAAATTTTGATAATTTTTAGGAATAGTCATGCAAACACTCGGACAATACCCTCAATCCAGAATGCGTCGTATGCGTCGTGACGCCTTTTCACGCGACCTTATGCGAGAGCATATACTCACTTCATCTGATTTCATTTATCCCGTTTTTGTTCTTGAAGGCAACAATAAAGCCGAGGATGTGAAGTCCATGCCGGGGGTACAGCGCAAGACTTTGGACCTGCTGCTCAAAGACGCCGAGCAATGCGTGAAACTGGGTGTTCCGGTCATGGCGATCTTCCCGGTCATCGATGCACCGCTGAAAAGCCTGGATGCGCGTGAAGCCTACAACGCGAAGGGTCTCGTGCCGCGTGTGGTGGCTGAACTGAAGAAGCAGTTCCCCGAACTTGGCGTGATGACCGACGTTGCGCTCGATCCGTACACGACACACGGCCAGGACGGGTTGATCGACGACAGCGGCTACGTGCTCAACGACGAGACCGTGGAGGTGCTGGCAAAACAGGCGCAGTGTCACGCCGCCGCCGGCGCCGATATCGTCGCGCCGTCCGACATGATGGACGGCCGCATCGGCGCAGTGCGCGCTGCGCTGGATGCAAACCAGCACATCTACACCCGCATCATGGCCTACTCGGCCAAATACGCGTCCAGCTTCTACGGCCCGTTCCGCGATGCGGTTGGTTCCAGCGGCAATCTGGGCAAGGGCAACAAATACACCTACCAGATGGATCCGGCCAATTCGGATGAAGCGTTGTGGGAAGTCGGCCTGGATTTGCAAGAGGGCGCAGACATGGTCATGGTCAAGCCCGGCATGCCCTACCTCGACATCGTGCGGCGCGTGAAGGACGAATTCAAGGCGCCCACCTTTGTGTATCAGGTCAGCGGCGAATACGCCATGCTCAAGGCCGCCGCGCAAAACGGCTGGCTGAATGAAGAGGCGTGTGTACTGGAAGCGTTGCTGGCGTTCAAGCGTGCCGGCGCGGACGGGATACTGACTTACTTCGCGCTGGATGCGGCAAGGTGGCTGAAAAAATAGTTGGTTTGGGCAAGGCGCGGTTCAACCTGAATCGTCAAACCCCGCGTAATCCCCAGGGTTGACACGTCCCGCCAAAACACAGACACTTCGACTCGTGCCGATTTGAGTTCAGCTTGCGGGGCACGTTAAATATACCAGCTAAAGCGAGGAGACCCGCTCTAGCCCAAGCTGCGCGGGTTTTTCTTTTGGAGCTTCATTGAATACTTCTGTCGGTATCGTCAGCGCGCAATGCGCAACATTTGATACCCCGCTCACTTTCAAGAGTGGTGCGGTGTTGCCGCATTACCAACTGATGTATGAAACCTACGGCACGCTGAACGCGGCGAAGTCCAATGCAGTCCTGATCTGCCATGCGCTGTCCGGCCATCATCATGTCGCCGGGTACTATGCCGACAACGAAAAGAACATCGGCTGGTGGGACAACATGGTGGGACCGGGCAAGCCCATCGATACCGATAAATTCTTCGTCATCGGGCTGAACAATCTCGGCGGCTGTCACGGTTCGAGCGGCCCTTCCAGCATCGACGCGCAGACAGGCAAACCCTACGGTGCCGGCTTCCCGGTCATCACGGTGGAAGATTGGGTGGAAGCACAAGCGCGGCTGGCCGACTTGCTCGGCATCCGAGAGTTTGCTGCCGTGATCGGCGGCAGCCTCGGCGGCATGCAGGCCATGCAATGGGCATTGTCGTACCCGGATCGTGTACGCCATGTGTTGACGATCGCTTCCGCGCCGCATCTCACTGCACAAAATATCGCCTTCAACGATGTTGCGCGCAGCGCGATTCTCACCGACCCTGATTTTCACAACGGCAATTTTTACCAGCACGGCGTGGTGCCTACACGCGGCCTGCGTCTGGCACGCATGCTCGGTCACATCACCTATCTTTCGGACGACGCGATGGCGGACAAGTTCGGACGGGAATTGCGCACGGGTAAACTGAACTTCAATTTCGACATTGAATTCCAGATCGAGTCCTACCTGCGCTATCAGGGTGACAAATTTGCCGCGTATTTCGATGCCAACACTTATTTGCTGATGACCAAGGCACTGGATTACTTCGATCCCGCCCGCGACCTGGACGGCGACCTGAATCGCGCCTTCTCCGTCGCCAAAGCCAAATTCCTGGTCGTGTCGTTCACCACCGACTGGCGCTTTTCGCCGGGACGTTCGCGCGAGATCGTGCATGCGCTGCTGCACAACAAGCTCGATGTGAGCTATGCGGAGATCTCTTCTCAGCACGGACACGATTCTTTCCTGATGGACGACGAGCAGTATTTTTCCGTGATGCGTAATTACCTGAACAATGTGGCAGGGGAGGTGGCAGCATGAGCAGGAAGCAGGGGCCCCGCGTAGCGGGGATGCGCCCGTCCGCGATTGCTTGCGGACACCGACACCACCGAACGGAAGAGTATCCAATGACTCTTTCGGAGGTGTCACGATGAACACGACCATCATTCAAGCGCGACCCGACTTTGCCGCTATCGCGGCATGGATTCCGCAAGGTTCGTCCGTGCTCGATCTCGGTTGCGGCGACGGCAGCCTGTTGCGCTATCTGCGCGAGACGCGCCAGGTTCGCGGCTACGGCGTCGAGATCAGCGACGAGAATATTTCCGCCTGTATTTCAAACAACGTGAACGTGATCCAGAACGATTTAGAGTCGGGTATCGCCGACTTTGAAAAGGACTCTTTCGACTTCGTCATTTTGTCGCAGACGCTGCAAGCAACGCGCCACACCGAAGCGCTCATGAAAGAGATCGTGCGCGTCGGCCGCGAAGGCATCGTCAGCTTCCCCAACTTCGGCTACTGGAAAAACCGTTTGCAGGTGTTGACCGGGAACATGCCGGTGTCGGATGAACTGCCCTATCAGTGGTACGACACGCCCAACGTTCACCTGTGCACGCTGGACGATTTCGAGTTCCTGTGCGCGCACCTGCAGATTCGCATCCTGGGACGACATGTGATGTCGAGTGGCAAGGATGTGCACATGATGCCGAACCTGCTTGGCAGCACGGCGGTGTATCGATTCCGGCTAGACGCCTAACACATGACGGTTTGGGAGCAACTTTTTACCAAGCGCATGCTCATCTGCGTTTTCACGGGTTTTTCCTCTGGCCTGCCGCTGTTCCTGCTGTTCAACCTCGTTCCCGCCTGGCTGCGTAGCGAGCAGGTCGATCTCAAGACCATCGGCCTGTTTGCGCTGATCCAGTTTCCCTACACGTGGAAGTTCGTCTGGTCGCCATTACTGGATCGATATGTCCTGCCGGTGCTGGGGCGCCGCCGCGGCTGGATGCTGCTGTCGCAAGTCGGCCTGTTGCTGGTGATCGCCATGCTCGGCGGCTTCTCACCGCAAACCGAGATGAGCTCCATCGTGCTGTTCTGCACCTTGCTCGCCTTCCTCTCCGCCACGCAGGACATCGCGGTCGATGCCTATCGGCGCGAACTGTTGAGTGATTCGGAGCTGGGACTGGGCAATGCGATCCACGTCAACGCCTATCGCATCGCCGGGACTGGTGCCCGGTTCGCTGTCGCTTATCCTTGCCGACCACCTGCCGTGGAGCATGGTGTTCATCGTCACCGCGCTGTTCATGTTGCCCGGCATGGCGATGACGCTGATGGTGAGCGAACCGCATCGCGCGTCGCCGCCCAGGACCTTGCGCGAAGCGGTGGTCGAACCCTTCCACGAATTCATCACGCGCCAGGGATGGAAGAGCGCGCTGCTCATCCTCGCGTTCCTGCTGTTCTACAAACTCGGCGACAGCATGTGCACTGCGCTGGCGACGCCGTTCTATCTGGACATGGGCTTCTCCAAATCCGACATCGGCCTCATTGCCAAGAATGCCGGGCTGTGGCCGTCCATCATCGGCGGCCTTGATCGGCGGCTTGTGGATGATCAAGATCGGCATCAACCGCGCGCTGTGGCTGTTCGGCGTGGTGCAGATCGTCTCCATCTTCGGCTTCGCCTGGCTGGCCTCGGTCGGCCATCACGCCGAGATCACCGTGATTGAGCGCGCCCAGCTGGCGCTGGTGATCGGCATGGAAGCATTGGGCGTCGGGCTGGGCACCGTGGCTTACGTCGCCTTCATGGCGCATACCACCCATCCGGCCTATACCGCCACGCAGTTTGCGCTGTTCACCAGCTTGATGGCGATGCCGCGCACCTTTGCCAATGCGGCAACGGGGTGGCTGGTGGAGACGATGGGGTGGACGAATTTCTTCTTCGTGTGTGCGCTGCTGGCGATACCGGGGATGTTGCTGTTGCTTAAGGTTGCTCCGTGGAATGAAACTCAACAGAACTCAACTAATTCAAATAACTGCTCGATTCATAGCGTAATCTCTGGAATTGACTTCATTGAAGCAGGAGTACCTGCGACGCACTGTCAAACCACATGTCTGTAAGGTTGCGCCGAATAAATCGTCTATTCAGTCAGACGCACAATCGGAGTCAATTAATAAGTACTCTTCTAGCAGTTAGGCTCTAGCAAAGAATGCAGTGTTGCGAACTCTGCGCATATACCGAACTAATCGTTCTACTAATCCAAGATGCTCACGCGATATCCGAACTCATGCGTGTCTATGGGCTGCAGAAGTACTTCAAGGATACGCAATATGTCATTTGAAGACTGTCTGACAAATAATGAATCGCATTGCTTTGAAGGTGTGGTCACAAACTTGCTTCTATGATCAGAGATTAATTGGTTGACACACGGAACCACGGCAAACGGTACATTCTGAAGAGACAATGCCTATCCGACATTCGCCATGCAGACTGTGCTCGAAACCGTGCAACGCCGTGAACATATTCACAAATCCCAAGGATGGCCTCTGCCGAGGACGACATCCGCGCAGTCTCAGAATGCCATCCAATCGATGGTTCGTCGTTAGCACTGCGTAAGTCAGCTGGCGACCACCAATGTGAACAGCAATTTGCCCCGGCGTAGCGGCGAACTGCGCAGCACAATTCGCGGAACACAGGGCAGGCACGAAGCCTTGCGAAGTGGCCGATCTTGTCGTAGTCGTTGCGCACGAAGCCGAACCAGTGTTCCATCCAGTAGCCCAGCGGTACTTCGGCATAGGTGTAATGTCCGCCGACCATGAGGATGACGCATGCACGAACAACAGGCGATAGACCAGCGGCGTTAGAGTGTAGCTTTTATAGGTGGCGATGAAGATGGGAACTGCGATGAAGATGGGCGCGGTTTCCATCCACCAGGTGGTGTAGTCGTGCGGATGAACGGCGGTAATGACTAGCAGGAGGGTGCCGGTCAGCAGCAGAAGCATAGGTTCGTTTAATGTCTTCATATTTGCCTGTAGCAATCTGCGAGTATTTTTCCGTTCGTCCTGAGCCTGTCGAAGGACATTGTCGGTTGCCTTGTCGTGTTCATGGTTCGACAGGCTCACCACGAACGGATTTTCTTTAATCCTTGTAATCCACCATCAGCGGTGCATGATCGGAAAACCGCTGCTCCTTGTAGATGCCCGTCGCTACTGCCTTTGCGGCCATACCGGGGGTGGCGATCTGGTAGTCGATGCGCCAACCGACATCCTTGGCCCAAGCCTGGCCGCGGTTCGACCACCAGGTGTAGGCCTCCAGTTCGGGATGCAGTTTGCGGAACACGTCGACGAAGCCGACTTCATTGAACAGCTCGGTGAGCCACGCGCGTTCTTCCGGCAGGAAGCCGGAGTTCTTTTTGTTGCCGCGCCAGTTCCTCAGGTCTTTTTCGGTGTGGGCGATGTTCCAGTCGCCGCAGACGATGATGTCGCGTCCGCTTGCATAAAGCGCCCTCAGGTGCGGCATGAACGCTTCCATGAATTTGAACTTGACTGCCTGACGCTCTTCGCCGCTGGAGCCGGAAGGCAGGTAAAGCGTGACCACACTCAAGTTGCCGAACTGCGCTTCAATGTAACGTCCTTCGGCATCGAACTCGGGTATGTTCAGGCCCACAATTACGTTGTCCGGTTTGCGTTTGCAGTAGATGCCGACGCCGCTGTAGCCCTTCTTTTCGGCATAGTGAAAATAGCCGTGGTAACCGAGCGGGGCGAGCATATCCGGTGTCATATCAGCGGCTTGGGCCTTGAGTTCCTGCACGCACAGAATATCGGCGCTTTGTTTGCCAAACCATTCCAGCAGGCCTTTGTTCCAGGCGGAACGAATGCCGTTCAAGTTGAGAGTGATGATGCGCATGAATTTTCTCGGTGTATGTGTGTGCGCATTATAATGGGTGCACTCTTCAATTCATTAGCTAAGTACTTATGCATGCTTATCGTCAGGACTTTATCCGCTTTGCCGTCGCGCAAAATGTGTTGCGCTTCGGCGAATTCCAGACCAAGGCCGGGCGCTTGTCGCCGTATTTCTTCAATTCCGGCTTGTTTCAGGACGGGGCGGCATTGCGCGAATTGTGCCAGTTCTATGCACAGGCGATCGTTGCTTCCAAAGTCGAATTCGACATGTTGTTCGGCCCCGCCTACAAGGGCATTCCGCTGGTAGCGGGTACTTCCATCGCGCTGTCGGAAATGGGCCGAAACGTGCCCTATTGCTTCAACCGAAAGGAAGCCAAAGACCACGGAGAGGGCGGCAGTACGGTGGGTGCCAAGCTGCAGGGCAGGGTTCTGATCATCGATGACGTGATTTCCGCCGGCACATCTGTGCGCGAATCCATAGAACTCATCCGTGCAAACGGGGCTATTCCGTGCGGAGTGGTAATTGCACTCGATCGTATGGAACGCGGCCAGGGCGAGCTTTCTGCGGTGCAGGAAGTAAGGCGGGACTATGGTCTTCCCGTTATATCCATTTCTGCTCTCGATGACTTGCTCGGCTATTTGCAAGGGCAGACCCAGTTGGTGCAGAATCTGCATGCGGTGCAATCTTATCGCGACCGTTACGGAGTTAACGCATGACCAAATCCAGATTGATTTTGACCTGTGCAGTTTTAGGCACTGTTTTCTGCTTTAGCGCCGAGGCCAAGCTTTACAAATGGGTAGACGCCCAGGGCGTTACGCACTACGGCGAAGTCATACCGCCCGAATACGCCAATCGAGATACCAAGCAACTCGACCATGGCCGGATTACCGACCGCAAGGAAACGTTCGACTCGGATAAGATCAATTCCAAAAAGGCAGAAACCGCCGGAAGATAAGGCTGCCGTGGATGCTCGCCGCCGTGACGCGGCATTATTGAATAGTTACAGCAACGAAAAGGAAATCGATCTTGCACGTGACCGCAGCCTGTTGCAGATCGAGGCGCGCATCAACAGTTACACAACGCTAAAGAAATCGGTGCAGGAGACCTTGGATGGCCTGCATCAGGAAGGCGATAGACCGCACCAAAAAGGGTTGGAAAATTCCGCAGTCGCTTAACGATGACATCACTGCGACTGAAGCCCGCGTTGCCGATCTGGACAAGAACCTTGCAGAAAATCAAAAGGAAATGGACGCCGTCAAGGCGCGTTATGAAGCCGATAAACTGCGTTATCGTGAACTCAAGGGACTAGGCAAGTAACAATCCCGATTTAAGTGTTCACAGCGCGGTGTAAGTTCGGGCTGCTGCATCGTAGCGCAGCAACTGCCCGTTTTCTATATCGAAATACCAGCCATGCAGGTTAAGCGTTCCGGCTTCAACGCGTTCCCGCACCCAGGAAAACGTCATCAGATTTTCGAGTGAAACGAGAATTGCACGTTGCTCGCAGGCGCGAGTTTGTTCTTTCAGGGTTGCGTTTGGCATCTCGGCCATCACATTTTTCCGCGCACTTTCCACCAGGCACATCCAGTCGTCGATGAATGAACCCGGATTGCCCACCCCGCCGCTCTGCACCAATGCCCTGATTCCGCCGCATTGCGCATGACCCAGAACGATGATGTGCTCAACACCAAGGGTGCAAACTCCGTATTCGATGGCTGCAGTCGTACCGTGATGTCCGGCACGGCCTTCGGCGGGCGGCACCAGGTTTGCCACATTGCGGATGACAAAAAGATCTCCCGGTTCACAATCCAGCACCAGCGCCGGATCTACGCGCGAGTCGCAACAGCCCACCACCAGGGTCTTGGGCGTTTGCCCTTCCGTCACCAATTGTTGATACAGGCTGTCGTTGCTTTCGAAATGCTGCTCGCGGAAGCGCTGAAAGCCTTCGACGAGTTTGTGCGGAATTGACTTCATGCGCCCGTCAGGAGCCGCTGTGCTTCGCGGTATTTGTCGGCCGTCTTCTGCAGCACGTCTGCGGGGACTTGCGGCGCGGGAGGCTTCTTGTTCCAGCCGGATGATTCCAGCCAGTCGCGCACGAATTGCTTGTCGAAGCTGGGCGGATTGGTGCCGACCTTGTATTGATCGGCAGGCCAGAAGCGCGAGGAATCCGGCGTCAGTGCTTCGTCGATCAGGTACAGCTTGCCCGCAGCGTCCGTGCCGAATTCGAATTTGGTGTCGGCGATGATGATGCCGCGCGTCAGCGCGTATTCCGCAGCCTGGGTATACAGCGCCAGTGTGGCGTTCTTGACTTGTTCGGCCATTTCGGCGCCCAGCAATTTCTTTGCTTCCTCAAACGAAATGTTTTCGTCGTGGGCACCAGCCGGGGCCTTGGTGGAAGGTGTAAATATCGCCTGTGGCAGCTTCTGCGCTTCCTGCATGCCGGCAGGCAACTGGATGCCGCATAAAGCGCCGGTCTTTTTGTAATCCTTCCAGCCGGAACCGACCAGATAGCCGCGCACGATCGCTTCGATCGGCAACGGCTTGAGTTTTTTAGTGACGAATGCACGCCCGCGCACTTGGTCACGCTCTGCATCTGTTTTCACCACGGATTCCGGATCGATGCCGGAAAGATGATTGGGGATGACATTTCCCAATTTCTTGAACCAGAAGTTCGACACTGCCGTCAGCACCTCGCCCTTGCCTGGAATCGGGGTGGGCAGAATCACATCGAAAGCGGACAGGCGATCCGTCTGCACGATCAGCAAATGGTCGGCGTCCACTTCATACAGGTCGCGCACTTTGCCTCGGTGCAGAAATTTCAGGCTGGTCAGATTGGATTCGTGCAGGGCGGACATGGGAACCTCAAGTTGCAAATAATTAAGTAAGTGCGAAATTCAGGACAATGCGGGCAGCGACGTTGCCGCTATCTGCTCCGCTTGCTTCTTGCGATAGTCGGTGAGTTTATCGGCTATCTTTTTGTCATTCAATGCCAGCATGGACACAGCAAACAATCCCGCATTCGCCGCACCTGCTTCACCGATCGCAAAAGTTGCAACCGGAATGCCTTTTGGCATTTGTACAATGGACAGCAGTGAATCCATTCCCTTCAGATACTTGGATGGAATGGGAACGCCCAGCACCGGCAGCGTGGTCTTGCCGGCTATCACGCCTGCCAGATGCGCCGCACCGCCGGCACCGGCGATAAAGCACTGCGCGCCTTGCGCGCTCATATCCTTGATGTAGTCGAACAACAGATCGGGTGAACGATGCGCGGAAATCACACGTGCGTCGAAGGTCACACCAAAATCCTGCAAGGCACGTGCTGCCTGTTGCATGATTTCCCAATCATTTGAACTACCCATGACAATTGATACGAGCGGCTTGGCCATGACTTTTTATGCTCCCTTGTGATAACCCACTACGCGCTCGACTTCATTCTTCGACCCAAGAATCACAGGTACGCGTTGATGCAGACCGTTGGGCTGCAACTCCATGATGCGTTCGCGCCCGGTGGAACTGGCGCCACCAGCCTGCTCCACGATGAAGGACATCGGGTTTGCTTCGTACATCAACCGCAGCTTGCCGGCCTTGGCCGCATCCTTGGTGTCGAACGGGTACATGAAAATACCGCCGCGCGTCAGAATGCGGTGCACTTCTGCCACCATCGAGGCCACCCAGCGCATGTTGAAATTCTTTTCGCGCCCGCCGTCCTTGCCTTTCATGCACTCGTCGATGTAACGCTGCACGGGCTTTTCCCAGTAGCGCTGGTTCGACATGTTGATGGCAAATTCAGCCGTGTCTTCGGGTATGGTCATGTTCGGGTGCGTCAGGAAGAAATCGCCGACGTCGCGATCCAGCGTGAAGCCGTTTACGCCGTGACCGGTAGTGATCACCATCATGGTATTCGGGCCGTATAAAGCGTAGCCAGCGCAGACTTGCTTGGTTCCCGGCTGCATGAAATCGGCAGCAGTCGGATTGGTCACGCCTTCCGGGCAACGCAAAATGGAGAAGATGGTACCGACGGAGATGTTAACGTCGATGTTGGAAGATCCGTCCAGCGGGTCGAACGTGATCAGGTATTTGCCCTTGGGGTACTTGGCGGGAATTGGATAAATGTCGTCCATTTCTTCCGATGCCATTGCGGCCAGATGCCCGCTCCATTCGTTGGCTTTGATGAACACTTCGTTGGTAATGATGTCCAGCTTCTTCTGGGTTTCGCCTTGCACGTTTTCACTGCCCGCGCTGCCCAGCACACCGATCAACGCACCCTTGTTTACGTCGTGGGCGATCTGCTTGCAAGCGGAAATAACATCGCTCAACAAGCCGGTAAAGTCACCGCTTGCATTGGGGATGTGACGTTGTTCTTCTATGATGAACTGGATCAGACTCTTGCTCATTGTTGCTCTCCTCGTATTTAATTTTACAACTATCGGATTTTACAGGTTTTACGTTTTGCTCTCTACGGCTATTTGGTCAATGAAATGAACAACTCGGGCAGTTTCTGCGGCAACTGCTCTACCTTGTCGATGATGGTGTACTGCTTGCCGAAAATATCAGCGACATACTCGTCGGCCTTGGGGTCCAGATTGATGCAGTAGCTGTAGATACCTTCCCGGTCCAGTTCCTGCACTGCCTGGCGTGCATCCGCGATAAGCAGCTCGCCATCCTTGCTATCGATATCTGAAGGTTGGCCGTCGGTCAGGATCAGCATCAGCTTCTTGTCCGCTTGCTGCTTTTCCAGGTAGTGCGCGGCATGGCGCATCGCCGCGCCCATGCGCGTGGAATAGTTCGCTTCCATCGCAGCCAAGCGGCCTTTCACTTCGTCGTTCCAGTGTTCGCTGTAGCCCTTGATGTGCAGGTAGCGTACGTCATGCCGTGTGTTGGAATGAAAACCCGCAATAGCAAACGGGTCACCCAGTTTTTCCACCGCCCAACCCAGCAGCGAAACGGCTTCCTGGCTCAATTCCAGGATGGTCTGCTCGCTGCCTGCCGCCTTTTCATTGAGTGATTCGGACAGATCGAGCAACACCATGACCGCGATGCTGCGCCCGTCGTTGCGGTGGCTCATATTGATACGGGGGTCGGGCTGGGCGCCGCTCTTGTAGTCGATGAGCGAACGGATCGCCACATCCAGGTCGAGCTCGCTGCCATCTTCCTGGTAACGTATGCGCACCTTATCCTGCGGCTTGAGCAGTTCAAGCATCTTTTTCAGGCGCTTGGCCAGGCCTGCATGTTTTTCCAGCAAGCGGTCGATGTCGGCGGCATTACCCTGCGGATGCAGGCCTTCATACACACTCACCCAGTCCGGGCGATAGCTCTGGTTTTTGTAATCCCACTCGTGGTAATGCCTGGGAGGCAAACCTTTTAGCTCTTCGCCCGGTTCGATCTTGCGCGGTTCGTCGAAGGCTTCTTCCTCATCGCCCTCTTCGATGAATTTCCACATTTGGCGGTTATCGTCGCGATAGTCGATCAGGGTATTTTTGAAGTGGGTCTTGGGCAGGTTATCGCTTTGCAAGCGTGTTTTGGCAATGAAGGAGACGCCCAGATCCGCCATTTCTTGCGTGCTCGCTTCTCCCTTCTCCATCAATCCATGGAAGCGTACCTGCGTACTCGATAACTTGCAGATTTTTATAGGCGTGGTGCGAATCCAGTATCGCGCGCGACAACATCGCGAGACGATGACGCAAGCACGATTCCTTTTCCGCATCGCAAGCGCCTTCTTCGGGAATTGGATGCAACGCCAGGAAGGTGCGGCGCAGGCCCGGATATTCTTTCATCACCAGAAATTCCACGCGGCTGTCTTCCAGAAACTCGACGGCCATGCGCTGGAATGGACTTAGATTGTCCGCAATGATCGCTTTTGTCCAACGCCGGTGCCCGACGATATGCGCCAGCGCAGCACGATAGCGATCGAGGCCGCTTACTCCGTGCTCTTCCTCATACACGTCGGGTAGGCGTATGCCCAATTTGTCGTAGTACGGAATTGGCTTGCGCAGTTCGTCGTAGGCGTTGGAATAGGGTATGAGCATATCCTCGTCCTGCCACAATCCGCGCAGGTACAAGCTCAGCTTGCGCTCGTTGTTCACCAGCAGCGTGCCATTCCGTTCGCGCATCAATACTGCCCTGCTGTCTGCCGACTGCAGGCTGAAATATTCGGTCTGGCGATCCGGGTGATCGTCGTAATAGCGCACACCGTATTCCACCCAGTTCCTCAAGCCCGCCAACGACAATTGCCCAAGCAATTCGGCTATTTTCTTGAACATTTCCGGCAAGCCCGGACTGGGGAAGGTCTGGTGGATACCATGCACCGAACCCGTGGTGCGTTCCATCAAATCCTGCGCGATATCTATATAGGCGCTTAGCTGATCGCGTGTAGGCAGCTTGCGCGCTGTCGCGGGCAGCGACTGCAGAAACGGTGCGATGGCTTTGCTGTTTGGCGACTTCCACATCTTGCGCACGAAACCCATGATGTCGGACAACACGTCCTCGCCTGCCACTTTGGCAACTTCCGGCCACTCTTCCAGAAAGATCAGGATGGGTTCGGCACCGCGGCCCATTTTTCCCAGAAACCGTGCATGATCAATGTATGCCGTGATGCCTGCGGCCGACAGCAACGCCTGCGCTTCGCGCATGCAATCCGGAAACACTTCCGCCACGCGCGGGAAACCACAATCGAGCTGTGCCCAATATGCCTGCAGTTCTTCCGGTATGTTGACGGTTTGAGTGGACATCGTACTAGGCAAACGTGGCGTCTACTGCGTGATCCAGCGTATCGCGGATGTCTGCGTCATCGGTGATGGGCCGCACCAGCGCCATGCGGCAAGCCGCCCTGGGTTCGATGCCACCGTTGATCAGGGTTGCCGCATACACCAGCAAACGCGTGGAGATGCCTTCGTCCAGACCGTGTCCTTTCAGGTTGCGGGCTGCATGACCGATCTTCACCAGTTGCGCTGCCAGCGCAATCTCGATCTTGGCTTCCTTGCTCAGAATTTCGGCTTCGACAGCAGCTACCGGGTAATCGAAATCGAACGCGGTGAAGCGCTGCTTGGTGGATTGCTTCAAATCCTTCATCAGGCTTTGGTAGCCCGGATTGTAGGAAATCACCAGCTGAAAATCCGGATGCGCTTCCAGCATCTCGCCCTTCTTGTCCAGCGGTAGTGTTCGACGGTGGTCGGTCAAGGGGTGGATGACCACGGTCGTGTCCTGCCTGGCTTCAACGATCTCGTCCAGATAGCAGATCGCACCGATGCGGGCGGCCGTCGTCAGCGGACCATCCAGCCAGCGCGTGCCGTTGGCGTCGAGTAAATAACGTCCGACCAGATCGCTGGCGGTCATATCTTCATTACATGCAACGGTGATCAGCGGCTTGTTCAACTTCCACGCCATGTATTCGATAAAGCGCGATTTTCCGCAGCCGGTCGGACCTTTCACCATCACCGGCAGGCGTGCGGCGTAAGCGGCCGTATACAGCCTGACTTCATCGCCCTGTGCCTGGTAGAACGGCTCTTGATGGACTTTGTATTGTTCTATGTTCGTCATGAATTGCTCCAATTTTCAGCGTGTGACCGCATTTGCCGAACGGTCTTGAATCTCGGAAAAAAACGCCCCCAGCAAGTGGGGGCGCGTAAACCTTGAGAACCGCTAAGCTTACTTGTGTACGCCCAGCTTTTCACGCCAGCCCGGATACAGCTTGTCTGCATCTTTCGGGAACGATTCGAATGCACGCGCAAACTCTTTGTGCTGCTTGGCGTAAGCGATCGGATCGGCACCTTCTTTCCAGCAGTTGTATGCCTGGCGCAAGGAGATCGCGCCAGCAGCCGGAGAGTCGATATGGCCGTAAGAACCGCCACCCGCTGTATTGATCACGTTGCCGTGGCCCAGGTTTTCAAAGAAGCCGGGCAAGCGCAGCGCATTCATACCGCCGGAAATAATCGGAGTCGTCGGCTTCATGCCCAGCCATTCCTGATGATAGTAAGGACCATCGGCGGAATCGCGCTCGATCATGTAAGCGATGTTGCGGTCATCTGCGCCGCCTTCCATCTTGCCGAAGCCCATCGTACCCACGTGGATACCGGATGCACCTTGCAGACGCGCGATCTTGGCCAACACAAACGCTGTGTAACCACGAACTGCAGAAGGCGAAGTGATCATGCCGTGACCGGCACGGTGGTAGTGCAGGTACTGTTGCGGGTACTGGCGACGGGCCGTGGTAATCATGCCGGGACCGCCAACAAAGCCGTCCACCAGGAACGCCAGCTTGTTTGCGTCGGTACCAAAGATTTCCAGTGCGTAGTCGGCACGTGCCAACATTTCGTAGTGGTCGTCGGCGGTGATGTTCATTGAGAACAATTTGGCATCGCCGGTTTCGTCCATTGCACGCTTCATCGAATCGTAAACCAGCGGCAATACCTTCTTCAGCGGGCAGAACACCTGGTTGCCTTGTGGCTCGTCGTTCTTGATGAAGTCGCCGCCCAGCCAGAATTGGTATGCAGCCTTGGCAAACGGCTCCGGACGCAGGCCCAGCTTGGGCTTGATGATGGTGCCGGAGATGTAGCCACCGTCCTTGATCGGTCGGCCCAGAATGCGCCACAAGTCGGAAATGTCGGTCGCCGGACCGTCGAATTGCATGAGCATCTGCGGCGGAACGTAGAAGTCTTGCATCTGCGCGTGCTTGATGTCGCCCATACCCTGGTTGTTACCGATGGCGCAGGTCAGGAAAGACACGATCATGGCGCGGCCGTCGGTGATGTTGCGATCGAACAATACCGATGGGTACGCAATCTTCATGACGCCGTTTACTTCATCGATGTAGTAAACCAGCGCGTCGACGCCTTTGGTAAATTCGTCCGTGGTTGAAACTTCCACGTTGGTTCCGGTTGAAGATTCAGCTGCAAAGTGTGCGGCTGCTTCCAGATATCCATGTCCGTCAGCGGGACGCATGTGATATGCGACCAGAATGTGCTTGCCATTCTTGATCAGTTCTTCTTCTTTCAGGCTCAGATCTGAGTAACGATTCGATTGATCCATCTTGCTTCTCCTCTTTGTTTGGAATTCACTGCGGAGCGAACTATACCCCCGCCAATCATAAACAACAGTCAATTATATTTATGTGAATCATAAGTAAGTCTTATGGTATAAATCGCACATGCTAGCCATTTCTCTTCGTCAATTGCAGGTCTTTGAGAGCGTCGCCCGCCATCTGAACCATTCGCGTGCGGCGGCGGAGCTGTACCTGTCCCAGCCCGCCGTTTCGATGCAGATCAAGCAGGCGGAAAGTGCGATCGGATTGCCGCTGTTCGAACAGGTGGGCAAGAAGCTTCATCTCACTGTCGCGGGCTCCGAATTGCTGCATTACGCCCGATCAATGTTGCAGCTGTTGCAGGAGATGGAATCGGTGTTTGATGAGATGAAGGGACTGGAGCGCGGCGACCTGAATATCTCGGTGGTCAGTAGCGCCAACTATTTCATGCCGCAACTGCTGGCAAAATTCATCCGGGCACATCCGAAAATTCAAGTCAGCCTTTCTGTCGCCAATCGTGATGCGGTCGTCAAGCAGCTTAGCGACAATATTGCTGATTTCGCCATCATGGGCCAACCTCCGCAAGGCGCGGATATGCGCGCCGATGCGTTCATGCAAAATCCGCTGGTGGTGATAGCTGCGCCCGGGCATCCGCTGGTTCATGCAAAATCGATCCAGCCCAGGCAGTTGGCAAACGAGACGTTTCTGTTGCGCGAACTGGGGTCCGGAACGCGCGGCGTGGTGGAGCGCTTTTTCGCGAACCACAAGCTGGCCCTGCCGGCGCATATGGAAATGGATACCAATGAAGCCATCAAACAATCGGTGCAGGCGGGTATTGGCATAGGCATCATATCGCGGCACAGTATCGAGCTGGAGCTGGAGACCAAACGCCTGGTTGTGCTTGATGTGGATCACTTCCCCATCGTGCGCCACTGGTACATCGTGCATCGAAAGGACAAACGCCCTACTACTGCGGCACAGGAGTTTGAACGCTTCTTGCTGGAAGAATCGCAGCATATGATGGGGCAGGGCCCAGCTTGATCGATAATCGAATGGCGGAATTTGTCGATGACTCCAATGTGGGCAGCGGCGTGGCAACAACAAGACAAATAATGAAACGGAGATGTCGCACATCATGAAACCCATCCTCGGCAGCCGGGGCGCCGTCGTCGCTCCGCATTCGCTCGCATCCCAAGCCGGCCTCGATATTCTGCGCGACGGCGGCAACGCCATCGAAGCGACCATTGCTGTAGCTGCCACGCTGGCGGTCGTTTATCCGCACATGACCGGTATCGGAGGTGACGGTTTCTGGTTGCTGCAAGCGCCCGGACAACCCGTGAATTCCATCGATGCCTGCGGCGCAACTGGCGCGGACGTCACGCGCGCCTTGTACGGTGGTCTGGACAGCATTCCGTGGCGCGGCCCTTTGGCGGCGAATACGGTTGCCGGAACCGTTTCCGGCTGGGGCGCCGCCTTTGACTATAGCCGCACGCGCTGGGGCGGCCGCTTGCCGTTTTCGCGGCTGCTGGAAAGTGCGATCTACTATGCACGGGAAGGTTACCCCGTCACGCTCAGTCAACACGAGAGTACCCGCAGTAAGTTGACCGAACTAAGCAGCCAGCCCGGATTTGCCGAGACGTTCCTGAACCAAGGTCAGGCACCCGCATATGGTCAGCGCCATCGCTTTCCGCGTCTTGCAAATACGCTTGAGCAGCTGGCCCGTGCCGGTACTGAAGATTTTTACGGTGGAGAATTGGCCTGTCAGATCGGTCTGGATCTGAAGTCAGTTGGCTCCCCCGTCACCGCGGCTGACCTGGCTCGGCACGAAGCCAAGTTCACGCCGCCCCTGCAATTAAGACTGTCGAATGCCACCGTATACAATATGGCGCCGCCAACCCAAGGCCTCGCCTCGCTGCTGATTCTCGGCATCTACGACCGCATGCGCCAAGCCGGCTGGAACCCGGATAATGTCGAGGGCATTCACGCGCTGGTGGAAGCCACCAAGCAGGCCTTTCTCCTGCGCGACAAATATGTCGGCGACCCTGCACACATGAAGATCGATCCTGCCACCCTGTTGAGCCGCGAGAATCTTAACGCTCTGGCGGCAGCGATCCCTTTGCAGCACGCCAGCCCGTGGCCGGCTCCCGTGTCGGACGGCGACACCACATGGATGGGCGTAACGGATGCCGAAGGACGGGCAGTGAGCATGATCCAGAGCATCTATTTCGAGTTCGGCAGCGGTATTGTGTTGCCGGGTAGTGGCATCTGGTGGCAAAACCGCGGCTGCTCCTTCGATCTGAAACCGGATCGGTTGCGCAGCCTGCTTCCAGGGCGCAAGCCTTTCCACACACTCAATCCGGCCATGGCCAGGCTCGACGACGGACGCTGGTTGATCTATGGCACCATGGGCGGAGAAGGCCAACCGCAGACGCAGGCAGCGCTATTTTCGCGCTACGTCTGGGGCGGCCACAACGTGCGGTCGGCCGTGGCAGCGCCGCGCTGGCTGCTCGGCCGTACGTGGGCAGAGCAGAGCACGACCCTCAGGCTGGAATCGCGTTATGCGGACACCGTAATCCAGGGATTGCGCGAATTGGGACATCCTGTGGAAGTCGTCGCCGATTTCGACGAACGCATGGGGCATGCCGGCGCTCTGGTGTTGCATCCTGATGGCTGGATTGAAGGTGGCGAAGATCCGCGTAGCGATGGCAGCGTGGCAACGTGGTGACATTGCTTCAAGGGTGGGAGCTAGCGCATACGCGCAATTCGCCAAGCCCCGACTCAATTCGCATAATTGCTACGTATGAAATTCTTGAAACATTTATCATATAAGCATTTCCCGATTCGCATTTGATAAACTAATTGCATATCAGCAAATCGATCAATCTTATCTATCTGTAGACGAGCTTCCATGGACCTTTCGACATTTCTTCAATCCGTAACAAACGATATTGCCGGCTTCATTGTGAGTGGCTTGCTCATCATCGCGTACCATATCTATCTTCGCCACAAGATCAAGCTTGATCCTGCTTACTCTGTGCAATCGGTGAACCGGATTGCGCGGACGGCATGGGTGGAGACCATCATGAGTGATGAGAAAAATGGCGTGCTGGCTGTGCAGACATTGCGCAACTCCACGATGGCGGCTACGTTTCTCGCGTCAACGGCGGTGCTCTTGATCATCGGCGTGCTGACCCTGAGCGAGCAGGGAGAAAAGCTGGAGGCGCACTGGCATGCGCTTAACGTGTTGGGTGCAATCAACCCGGTACTCTGGATGATAAAACTGCTTTTGTTGCTACTCGATCTGTTTGTCGCTTTTTTCAGTTTTTCGATGTGTATCCGAATCTTCAACCATGTGGGCTTCATGATTAATGTACCGCTCAGGTTGAATCATAAAATGATTACCCCGGCTCATGTAGCGACCCATTTGAATCGGGCCGGACATTTCTACAGTTTGGGAATGCGTTCTTATTACTATTTAATCCCGCTGGTGTTCTGGCTGTTTGGCCCGCATTTTATGCTGGTCGCGACTATAGGTATGCTTATGGTTCTATACCGCATAGACCGCGCACCCGAGATCATAACTGTGGATTTCAGCGACATTTGATCGTTAATTTGCGCTGAGCGTTTCGGGCAACAGTCTGGTCAAACAAAAAAGCGGCTTGAAGGCCGCTTTTTTGTTTGACGCATTTTACCGGGATTACTTGACGATCGCGTTCAGTTCGCCCTTGGCGTAGCGGGCTGCCATTATTTCCAGTGAGAGCGGTTTGATCTTGCCTGCTTGACCGGCGGAGCCGAAAGCTTCGTAACGCGCCTTGCAGATCGCCTTCATTGCTTTGGTGGTTTCGGCCATGAACTTGCGCGGGTCGAAGTCCTTCGGGTTGTTCGCCAGATAGCGACGGGTAGCGCCGGTAGAAGCCATGCGGAGGTCAGTGTCGATGTTCACTTTGCGTACGCCGTGCTTGATGCCTTCGACGATCTCGGAAACCGGCACGCCGTAGGTTTGCGGCATCGCACCGCCGATACTGGTTGATGATCTCCAGCCATTCTTGCGGCACGGAAGAAGAACCGTGCATCACCAGATGCGTGTTGGGGATACGTGCGTGGATCTCTTTGATGCGGCTGATCGCCAGCGTATCGCCTGTGGGCGGCTTGGTAAACTTGTAAGCGCCGTGCGAAGTGCCGATGGCGATGGCCAAGGCATCCACCTGGGTCAGCTTCACAAATTCTGCCGCTTCGTTCGGGTCGGTCAGCAGTTGGTCGTGGGTCAGCTTGCCTTCTGCACCGTGACCGTCTTCTTTTTCGCCGTGGCCGGATTCCAGTGAACCCAGGCATCCCAGTTCGCCTTCGACAGAAACACCGACAGCGTGCGACATGTCAACGACGCTGCGGCTGACATTGACGTTGTATTCGAAAGTGGCAGGGGTCTTGCCGTCGGTCATGAGCGAACCGTCCATCATCACGCTGGAGAAGCCGGACTTGATGGCGTTGATGCAGACGGCAGGCGATGCGCCGTGGTCCTGATGCATGACGACGGGAATGTGCGGATACATTTCCACGGCCGCTTCGATCAGGTGGCGCAGGAACGGCTCACCGGCATACTTACGCGCACCGGCGGAACCTTGCATGATCACTGGGCTGTTGCATTCATCAGCCGCTTCCATGATCGCCTTGACTTGCTCCAGATTGTTGACGTTGAAAGCGGGCAAGCCGTAGCTGTTCTCTGCCGCGTGATCGAGTAGTTGACGTAAGGATACTAGTGCCATTTTTCTCTCCTAATAGATAATTTCAATAACGGTTGTTGTTCTTTATTCTGCTTAACTCTTGCGATGGTCGCCCACGCGCACGATCTTCATGGTGTTGGTGTGGCCGGCCTTGCCTATCGATTCACCGACGGTCATCACCATCAGGTCGCCATCTTCCACCAGACCTTGGCGCTCCAGTTCGTCTTCCGCCTGACGCAACGTGACGGAATAGTCTTTGGACTCGCTCTTGAATGCAATCGGATACACACCACTGAATAAAGTCACTTTACTTAAAGTGGATTCTGTAGGTGTCATCGCGTAAATCGGTGTGTTGCCATTTATACGCGACATCCACAAAGCGGTCGAGCCCGATTGCGTCAACGCAACGATAGCCTTTACCTTGAAATGGGATGCGGCATACAGTGCAGACATGGCAATGGATTGGTCGATACGCGTAAACTTGCTGTGATCCAGGCGCCGATCCGCAGAACCTTCTTCGGTTTCTTTTTCCGCACTGCGGCAAATGCGATCCATGGCTTCGATGGTTTCCACCGGATAGTCGCCGACTGCAGTTTCCGCCGACAGCATCACGGCATCGGTCCCGTCCAGCACGGCGTTCGCCACGTCAGATACTTCCGCGCGCGTCGGGATCGGATTGGTGATCATGGATTCCATCATCTGCGTGGCGGTGATGACCAATTTGTTCTTGGCGCGCGCCATTTTGATCATCTTCTTCTGCAGTCCGGGAACGGCTGCATCGCCCACTTCTACCGACAAGTCACCGCGCGCCACCATGATGGCGTCGGACGCATCGATGATGCCACCCAGCACTGGAATCGCTTCGGCTCGTTCGATCTTTGCTACCAGCAGGCTCTTGCCGCCGGCAGCGTGCATCAGCTCGCGTGCCAGCTTCATGTCATCAGCCGAACGCGGGAAAGACACGGCCAGGAAATCCGCCTTGATCAGCGCGGCAGTCTTGATGTCTTCCTTGTCCTTGTCGGTCAGTGCGGGAGCCGTAAGTCCACCGCCCTTGCGGTTGATACCCTTGTTGTTGGACAACACACCACCGCGTACGACCACGCAATGCACCTCGGTTCCTTTGACGCCGGTGACGTGAAACTCCAGCATCCCGTCGTTAAGCAACAGGACGGTGCCTACATCCACGTCATTGGGCAATTCTTTGTAGTCCAGGCCCACTCGTTCCTGATTGCCCAGTCCGTCCAGCGATGCATCGAGAATGAAGGCATCGCCCTTGTTCAGGGTGATCTTGTCGTTCACGAATTTGCGCACACGGATCTTCGGCCCCTGCAGGTCGGCCAAGAATACCGATGGTACGTCCTGCAGCCTTGGCAGCAGCGCGTACCTTCTCGGCACGACCCATATGGTCCTGGGCTGTGCCGTGAGAAAAGTTCATCCGTACTACGTCCACTCCCGCGCGTATCATTTGTTCCAGTACCTTTTGGTCGCTGGATGCGGGCCCCAGTGTTGCTACTATTTTTGTTCTGCGCAGCATGAGAGTCCTAGTTAGTTATTGCTTGGCACGTTGCTCCAGAATTTCAACCGCGGGCAAAACTCTTGCCTTCGAGGAATTCCAGGAACGCACCGCCTGCGGTGGAGATGTACGACACTTTGTCGTAGATGCCGTACTTCTGGATCGCAGCGATGGTGTCGCCGCCGCCCGCCAGGGTAAAGGCTTTGGTTTTGGCTATGGCCTTGGCGATTGTCTTGGTGCCTTCGCCAAACTGGTCGAATTCGAACACGCCGACCGGGCCGTTCCACACTACGGTGCCCGCCTTCATGATGATGTCGGCCAGTTCCTGTGCAGACTTTGGACCGATGTCGAAAATCATGTCGTCGTCGGCCACATCGCCCGCATCCTTCAGCACGGCCGGTTCGTTGGCATCGAATTTCTTGCCGCAAACCACATCCACTGCGATGGGGATGTTAGCGCCGCGTTGTTTCATTTTTTCTATCAAGGCTTGTGCGGTCGGAACCAGGTCGTCTTCGCACAGCGACTTGCCGACGTTCTTGCCAACAGCCTTGAGGAAGGTATTGGCGATACCGCCGCCGACTACCAGTTGTTCGCACTTCTCGGACAACGATTCCAGCACAGTCAGCTTGGTCGAAACTTTGGAACCGCCGACGATGGCAACCATCGGACGTGCCGGATGCAGTAGCGCCTTGGTCAATGCGTCCAGTTCTCCCGTCAGCAGAATACCCGCGGCCGCAACAGGTGCATATTTTGCCACGCCGTGAGTCGAGGCTTCCGCACGGTGCGCAGTACCGAACGCGTCCATCACAAACACGTCGCACAGCGCGGCGTATTTCTTTGCTGTTTCTTCGACGTTCTTCTTCTCGCCCTTGTTGATAGCGGCAGTTTTCCAGCAGCACCAGTTCACCCTCGGCGACATTGAAACCGCCATCCACCCAATCTCGAATCAGGCGCACCGGCTTGTTCAGCTTATTGGCAATGACATCGGCAACGGGCTTGAGCGAATTCTCATCGGAGAACACGCCTTCTTCCGGACGTCCCAAGTGGGAAGTCACCATCACGCGCGCACCTGCCTGCAATGCGAAGTTGATGGTCGCCATGGATGCGGTGATGCGTGCATCGGAAGTCACTTTGCCGTCCTTGACGGGAACATTAAGGTCGGAACGGATCAGGACGCGCTTTCCTTTCAGCGCCAGATCGGTCATTTTGATAACGGACATGTTTTTTCCTTTGTTGCAGACTAGAAGCGAAAGGGCTGGCACTAAGCCAGCCCTTGTTTCGGAGTGAATTACTTGGCGACGTGCTGCACGAAACGCAGCATGTTGCAGGTGTAGCCGTACTCGTTGTCGTACCAGGCCACGACCTTGACGAAGGTGCTATCCAGCGCGATGCCGGCTTCGGCGTCGAATACTGAAGGAGTTGCTGCAGCCGCGGAAATCGGTAGCCACCACCTTTTCTTCGGTGTAGCCCAGCACGCCCTTCAGCGGGCCTTCTCGGAGGCAGCCTTCATCGCCTTGCAGATGTCTTCGTAGGTAGCTTCCTTGTTCAGTTCGACGGTCAGGTCGACCACGGATACGTCGGAAGTCGGTACGCGGAATGCCATACCGGTCAGCTTCTTGTTCAGTTCGGGAATCACCTTGCCGACGGCCTTGGCGGCGCCGGTGGAAGACGGAATGATGTTTTCCAGGATGCCGCGACCGCCGCGCCAGTCCTTGTTGGAAGGACCGTCAACGGTCTTCTGGGTGGCGGTGGCCGCATGCACGGTCGTCATCAGGCCGCGCTTGATGCCCCAGTTGTCGTTCAGCACCTTGGCGACCGGTGCCAGGCAGTTGGTGGTGCAGGAAGCGGCGGAAACGATGGTTTCACCCTTGTACGTGGTGTGGTTCACGCCGTAGACGAACATCGGTGTGTCGTCCTTGCGACGGTGCGGATTGCACGACCTTCTTGGCGCCCGCGTCGATGTGCTTCTGGCAAGTTTCCTTGGTCAGGAAGAAACCGGTGGATTCGATCACGATGTCGGCGCCGACTTCGTTCCACTTCAGTTCGGCCGGATCCTTTTCGGCAGTCAGGCGAATGTTCTTGCCGTTCACAACCAGATTGTGGCCGCTGACGGACACGTCGCCCTTGAAGCGGCCGTGCACGGAGTCGTACTTCAGCATGTATGCCAGGTAGTCCGGCTCCAGCAGGTCGTTGATGGCAACGATTTCGATTTCAGGAAAATCCTTTGCCACCGCACGAAACACCATGCGACCGATACGTCCGAATCCGTTGATACCAACTTTGATTGCCATGCTTGTTTCTCCCGTTTAATGAAAAATCTATAAATTACCCGTGACGTTTTTTTAACTCATTTTGGCGAATGTCGATGCGTCCTCGCTTGGCACTGGCTTTGCCAGTGCCCTTGGGTGCAGTCACTTCTGGCCGCAATGAGTCCGCGTCTTAAGGCTTTAGCCAATTACCTTCTTTACCGTGGCAACCACGTTGTCCACGGTGAATCCGAAATGCTTGAACAATTCGGGCGCCGGTGCGGATTCGCCGAAGCAGTCCATGCCGATCACGGCACCATCAAGCCCGACGTACTTGTACCAGAGTCCGGTTACCCCTGCTTCCACAGCGATGCGCTTGATGCCCTTGGGCAACACGCTGTCCTTGTAAGCCTGGTCCTGACGGTCAAACACGCTGGTTGATGGCATGGATACCACGCGTACCTTGACGCCTTCTGCAGCCAACACAGCCTGTGCTTTCATGGCCAGATCGACTTCAGAACCGGTTGCGATGATGACCGCCTGCGGTTTGCCGCCCTCGGCTTCGGACAATACATAGGCGCCCTTGCGGATGCTCTCGATCTGTTTGGCGTCGCGCTTCTGGAATGCCAGATTCTGACGGCTGAAGATCAGCGAAGTCGGGCCGGTCTGGCGCTCGACGGCACACACCCACGACACCATGGATTCAACGGTGTCGCACGGACGCCATGTGTCCATGTTTGGAATGAAGCGCAGGGTTGTCGTTTGTTCAACCGGCTGGTGCGTGGGTCCATCTTCGCCCAGACCGATCGAGTCATGGGTGAATACAAAGATCACGCGCTGTTTCATCAGCGCCGACATGCGCAAGGCATTGCGGGCATATTCCGAGAACATCAGGAAAGTGCCGCCGAAGGGCAGCAAGCCGCCATGCAGTGCCATACCGTTCATGATGTGCGACATGCCGAATTCGCGCACGCCGTAGCTGATGTAATTACCGGGTTTCTTGCCGGACACGTGATGTGCGCCGGTCCAGTTCGTGAGGTTGGAACCGGTCAAATCGGCCGAGCCCCCAAGGAATTCCGGCAACGCCGGAACCAACGCATTGATCGCATTTTGCGAAGCCTTGCGCGTAGCGATGGTCTCTGCCTTTTCGTTGGTTTGTGCGATGGCCTTGGCGGCATGCTCCAGCCAGTTGGCCGGGAGATCGCCTTTGGTACGGCGCAAGAATTCTGCGGCTTCCTGCGGGAAGGCTTTCTTGTACTCGGCGAACTTGTTGTTCCACAGCTTTTCCAGACCTTCACCTTTGGTGCGCGCATCCCAAGCCTCATATACATGGGCGGGAATCTCGAACGGCGGATATTTCCAGCCGATATGCTCGCGTGTCGCAGTCACTTCGGCATCGCCCAGCGCTGCGCCGTGTACATCGTGCGTACCTGCCTTGTTGGGTGAACCAACGCCGATGATGGTCTTGCAGCAGATCAGTGTCGGTTTGTCGGTGACGGCCTTGGCGGCATTGATGGCGGCATTGATGGCTTCGCTGTCGTGGCCCTGCACGTCGGCGATGACGTGCCAGCCGTAGGCCTCAAAACGTTTAGGCGTATTGTCGGTAAACCAGCCGCTCACATGACCGTCGATGGAGATGTCGTTGTCGTCCCAAAAGGCGATCAGTTTGCCCAAACCCCAGGTTCCGGCCAGCGCGCAGGCTTCGTGCGAAATGCCTTCCATCATGCAACCGTCACCCATAAATACATAGGTGTGATGGTTGACGATCTCGTGTCCAGGTTTGTTGAATTCGTTGGCCAGCAACTTTTCCGCCATCGCCATGCCCACCGCGTTGGTGATGCCCTGGCCCAACGGGCCGCCGGTTGTTTCTACCCCTGCGGTGTAACCGTATTCAGGGTGGCCCGGGGTCTTGGAGTGCATTTGACGGAAGCGTTTCAGTTCATCCATCGGCAGGTCGTAACCGGACAGGTGCAACAGCGCGTAGACCAGCATCGAGCCGTGGCCGTTGGACATCATGAAGCGGTCGCGATCCGGCCATTTCGGATTTGTCGGGTTGTGGCGCAGGTGATGGTTCCACAGAACGTCGGCGATTTCCGCCATGCCCATCGGGGCGCCGGGGTGACCGGAGTTGGCCTTTTGAACTGCATCCACCGCCAGCATGCGAATCGCGCCGGTGATGTCATTAAATTTGGGGGGGGTTACATTACGTGCCGCAGCCATTTCCTGCCTCCTAAAAAACTACCCTGATAAAGATACTGAATTAATTAATATTGATTATTAATTTCAACGAAAGGCGGCGATTATGCCTTAAGCCCTTGCCGTTGGGCAACAACAGCAAAATCTTATAGATATCCGCTACGCCTTATTGAAGGTCGCCTGGGCCTTTTTTAAAGGGTTTTATCCCCAATTGTTTGAGTTTTCGGTAAAGATGCGTACGTTCGATGCCTGCCTTTTCCGCAATACGCGAAATGTTTCCGTTCTCTTTTTGCATTTGATGGTTGAAATACAGGCTATCGAAATGCTCCCGGGCTTCGCGCAAGGGTAGATCGAGCGGCAAGGAAATTTGCGTGCGGTAGTCGCTGTCGGCTGCGCCTTGTGTTTCTTGCTGGGGATGCGATCCGGTCGCTGGCACCCCGTATTGGATTGCCTTTGCCACTGTTGCCAATAGCTTTTGCAGCGCAATAGGCTTTTCCAGGAAATCCGAAGCACCGATGCGCATTGCTTCCATCGCTGTCTCTATCGTTCCGTGCCCCGACATCATGATTACCGGCATGGTCAGTTGCCCGCGTTCCACCCACTCTTTGAGTAGCGTCAGTCCGTCGGTGTCCGGCATCCATATATCCAGTAACACAAGGTCGGGAACATGCTGCTCGCGGAAGCTTCTCGCCTGGGTTGCATTTTCTGCCAAATGAATGCGATAACCCTCGTCGAATAGTATTTCGGAGAGAAGCTCGCGGATTCCCACTTCATCGTCCACTACCAGAATATCTTTTGTTGCCATTACAGTATCTCCGTTTCCGCCATAACCAGGGGCAATACCACGCTCACACTCGTTCCTCCCGACTGCTCACACTCCACTGTTATTTTTCCGCCGTGTTCTTCCACAATCTTTTTCACGATCGCCAAGCCCAGTCCTGTCCCTTTTTGTTTGGTTGTCATATACGGCTCGAATAATCTTCCCAATAGATGTTCGGGTATGCCGCTGCCGTTGTCCTGAACCAATAATTTCAGTGCGCCTTCGGGCGTGTTTGCCGTGGAGAGGACGATCTGTGGGGTCTCGGTTTGGTGCAGCGCATCGTGCGCGTTCTGCAAAAGATTATGAATTACTTGACGCAAGCGCGTCGCGTCGCCATTCACCACGGTTCGCTGTGCATCGAGCTGCAAGGTGATTGGACTGCTGTTGGCTTCGTACAAGCCCATGACTTCAAGCAACAACTGGTGCATGTCGAGTTCGACCATACGTGCAGCGGGTGCGCGCGCATAGTTGGCAAACTCGGTGACCATATTCTTCATAGCAGACACCTGGCTGACGATGGTCTGCGTTGCGCGTTGCAGCAATTGGGCATCCTGTTCGTCCAGTTTTCCAAGCAGCTTGTGCTGAAGACGTTCGGCAGATAACTGGATCGGGGTGAGCGGATTCTTGATCTCATGTGCCAGGCGCCGCGCGACCTCGCCCCACGCGGCCTGGCGTTCTGCCTGCAAGAGATGTGTGATGTCGTCAAACACAATCACGTAGCTGCTGTCATCTTTCATCGTGGAAAGTCTCGTCCCGCGCAACAACAAAATCTGGTCGCCACTTTTGCTCATGCGCTCAATCTGTTGTCTCCACTCATGGTGTGGCAGTTGATCAAGACCCTGCATTACAGCCCCGATAAACGACCGCAACAAGATCTGTTGCACAGCGATTTCCGACAGGGTCTTGCCTTCCATTTCCTGCAGCGAAGTACCCAGAATCAGGTTTGCGCTTGGGTTGGAGGATCGCAGGCGATGTTGTTCGTCGACCACCATGACGCCGGACGACAAGTGGGCCAGCACACTTTCCAGATAGACCTTTGCGTTCTCGACCTGTTGTTGTTGCTGCTCTCCCACGCGTTTGGCGTCGGCCAGATAATTGGTCATCTGGTTGAAGAGACCGGTCAAGGCACCCAGTTCGTCGCGACTTTGCACCGGATAGTTGCCGGTAAAATCGCCTTTTGCTACGGCCAGCGTACCGGATGCCAATGCCGCCAACGGAGCGCTGAGTTGTTCACTCAGGTAGAACGCCGCCGAGCTGACACTCAGCAAGACGATCAATAATGACAGGGTAAGCGTGATGCCGTACAGGCGTTTAAGGCCCAGCCGCGACAACGACAGCTCTTGATAGTCGCGATAGACCGCTTGCACCGTCTCGGCATCCTCGGCAATCTGCTTCGGCACGGGCTGCATGAACTGCAAGGTTCTGCGGCCGTCCTTACTCAACGCGGTCTTCATTGGAATCAACACACGCAATGCCAACTGATCATCCGGCATGACCTCTACCATGCTGTATCCGTCTTTATCCCAGGCTTGCTGCAGCAATTCGGCAGAGGGCGACATGGTCGCGGTCTTGCTACTGTTGCTGGCAAAAGCCAGCAGCTGGCCTCTGCTCCCGAAAACGGCCGCTTCCTGGGCGCCACCCTCCTTGATCAGGCGTGCCAGGGTCCTGTCGTGCAGGTGCACGTCCTGTTCGCCCAATATCAACGCGACCAGATGCCCCTTCTTGCCCAGTTCAGCCAGGCCGTTTTCGAGGGAACTACGCCCCAGATTCAGGCCGCCTTCCAGTGCCTTTTCCACACGCACATCGAACCAGGATTCGATGCTTTTGCTGAGGAATTGCACCGAGACCGCGTAGACCAGAAATCCGGGCAGGATCGCGATCACGGAAAAAATCATGACCAATCGTAACGTCAGTTTTGCGCCGTACACCCGGTGTTTGAGTTTATTGCGCAGTTGCCATATCTGCGATGCGACCAGCCCAGCCAAGCCTAGCGCAAGAACACCCGTCATCACCAGCAGCACATAATAATTGTGCGAGAACAGGTCGGTATTGGCGCTGGCGCTAGAAAGCAGATACAACAGGGCCGTGCCTACGATACCGCTGATGATGACCAGATATTTCATGGT
The DNA here is from genome assembly GCA_963718345.1 of uncultured Pseudomonadota bacterium. Taxonomy (GTDB): domain Bacteria; phylum Pseudomonadota; class Gammaproteobacteria; order Burkholderiales; family Gallionellaceae; genus Sideroxyarcus. The sequence continues at coordinate 320,844 of CAVQZH010000007.1, forward strand.
TTGGCGCTCGCTTCAGCCGGCTTGATCTCCCAGCGGTAAGGCTCGGATTTAAGGTTCCAGTCCTCATTGGTCAACGCATTCACCTGAAGCGGCTTGGGCAACTGGGTGACATCCAGACGCATTTGTGCGAATGCTGAACAGCAATCGCTGCCTTTTTTCAGCAAGCGCGAAAAATATCCTCCACCGTTTTTATCCAGCAATGGGGCAGGGACAGGTTGCGAGGTCTGGTGCCCCAGTATGTTCAGTGCATCGTTCAAATTATCGAAGCTCTGAAACAAGGACCCGTGTGTGATGCGGTACTGCTGGGTAAGCGCGTTGAATGAAAGCTTGGCGGACTGTTCGTCCCGGGCTACATCTGTATCCAGCCAATACCAACGTGACCGATTAATGGCTAGTTCGCTGACAAAATACAAAGTCACCCCGTGTTTCAACGCTGTCTCCACCAACGGTGACAGTTGTATGTCGAAATCGACTGTGAGCTGGTAACCTTCGTCTGTCAGCCGCGCCTCGGCTTTACTTACGCTGATACCTTCGGCGATGGCAGCGGAAGCGCACAGGCACAAGCCGATTACCCAGACCGATCGGTGCAGCCAGTCAAGCTTGTTTGTGCAGCAACGCATAGAAAAACCCGTCATGGTCTTCGTTTGGTAAAAGCTGACCGTCAATCATGCCCGGTGCGAGCAATTCAATTCGTACCGCATCCTTGTGCTGTGCCAGGAACGCGGCGATCACCTGATGGTTCTCGCGCGCGAAGACAGAGCAGGTCGCGTAGAGCAATTTACCATCTCTCGCCAGCAACGACCACAGTGATTCCAGTATCTGAAATTGCTGCAATGCAAAGCTTTCGACGTCTCCCGGTCGGCGTAGCCATTTGATGTCGGGATGACGACAAACTACCCCTGAGGCCGAGCAGGGTACGTCGGCCAATATACGCTGAAATAGTTTGCCATCCCACCAGGCGTCCGGCTCTGCAGCATCGCCGCACACAACCTGCGCCTTCAAGTTCAGCCGCTGCAAGTTTTCGCGTACCCGGCGCAAACGCTCTTCCTCTCTGTCTACGGCGACCAGTTCGATTTCTGCAGTTTCCAGCAAATGGGTAGTCTTGCCGCCGGGTGCTGCGCATGCGTCCAACACGTGCATGCCATCTTTGACATCCAGTAGCCTTGCGGCAAGTTGCGCACCCGCGTCCTGCACCGATACCCAACCTTCGTTGAATCGGGGCAGGCGCTCGATTGGCACCGGTCGTTCCAATATCAGGGCCGCCGGTTCGATGATTCGCGCCACGATGCCCTGTTCCGCCAACAGGTTTTGGTATTGGCTAGCACTTGTAAGTCGGGTATTCACGCGCAACGTCATGGGCGGATGCCGATTCCCTGCTTCCAGGATCGCGGCAGCGCCAGCACCGTATTGTGCCTTGAGTATATCGATCCACCATTGCGGGTAGGCGTAGCGGCTTTCGTCCTTGAGATTGGCTGCTTCCTGCAACGCCGGCTGGCGGCGCAGGAAGTTGCGTAAGACGGCATTGACCAATCCGCTGGCGGCGGGATTGCTGATCTTGGCGGCCTGGACCGCCTGATCTACGACGACATGTTGCCCAGCCTTGGTGTGCTGCAACTGATAGATTGCAACCAGAAGCAAGTAGCGCAGGGAGGGATCTTGTAGAGGCCGTTGCAGCAGGCTCTCCAACATGCAGAGCAAGCGCGAGTAGTAGCGCAGCGTACCGTAGCAAAGATCCTGCAGTGCACCGCGTTCCTGTGGGGTGTAGTTGGCCTGCTTGCGTTGGGTTTCGGCTAAAACCTGTGTGAGGTTGCGCCCGTCTTGCACGACTTTGCTTACGATTCCGGCTGCTTCGAGTTGAACGCGCTGCATATCAGTTCGTATTGAAGCGATCGCCGATTCTGATCGGGAAGCTTTGCACGAACTGAGCGACAGGAAGAGGCTTTCCTCCTGGTTTTTGCAATATCTCCAATGCAAGCACGCCTGTGCCGCAAGCTACCTGGATTTGCTCCTTATCCACCGCAACGACACATCCAGGCTCGGCTTTCGCACCCGTAACCAATCGTGCACGCAAGATCTTGACCGGCGTTTCTCCGAATAGCGCATAGGCGGTCGGAAATGGAAAATATCCGCGCACAGCTCGTTCCAGTTGCACCGCATCCCGATGCCAGTCAAGTTGCGCCTCAATTTTGGTCAGTTTGGCGGCATAGGTCGGGTGTTCATTGTCTTGCCGTTCCGGAGTCAGTTTGCCGTTTTCCATCTTTTGCAGCGTTTCCTTGATTGCCGATGCGCCCAGTTCGGCGAGTTTGTCGTGCAGGCTTTGCGCCGTGTCATCGGGCTCAATTCTGCAGGATGCTTTCAACAGCATATCTCCCGTATCCAGCCCTTCATCCATTTGCATGATGGTAATGCCGGTCTCGGCATCGCCCGCCAGAATGGCGCGTTGAATCGGCGCCGCTCCGCGCCATCGCGGCAACAACGAGGCATGAATGTTAAGGCATCCCTTGCGCGGCAACTGCAGCACCGCTTTCGGCAAAATCAGACCATAGGCTGCAACCACCATCACCTCTGCATCGAGTGCCGCTATGGCCTGTTGTGCTTCTTCAGTCTTCAGTGTTGCAGGTTGCAAAACCTGCAAACCGTGTTGCATCGCGAGTAGCTTCACTGGGCTGGCAGTTAGCTGCATGCCGCGCCCCGAAGGACGATCCGGTTGGGTAAGCACCGCGACGATTTGGTGTTCTTGAAGCAGTTGTGCCAATGCAGCGGCTGCAAACTGGGGTGTGCCTGCAAAAATGATTTTCACGGATTCTGTTTATAGCGTTTCTCGCCGCTGCTTTTTGAGCTTGGCACGAATACGGGTTTGTTTAAGATGCGAAAGACGTTCGACAAATACGCGTCCCTGAAGATGATCCATCTCATGCTGGACGCAAACTGCCAGCAGACCCTCTGCCTTGATTGTAAATGGCTTGCCATGTTCGTCCAGCGCACGGACCGTTACATACTCGGCTCTGGTAACGTTCTCGTAAATTCCGGGTACCGAGAGGCAACCTTCTTCGTTCTCTTTCTCGCCTGTGCTGTCCAGCAGCTCAGGGTTGATGAACACTTGCAGATCGTCATGTAACTCTGATACATCGATCACAATCAACTGGATATGCTGGTCCACTTGCGTTGCTGCCAGTCCGACACCGGGTGCCGAATACATGGTTTCGGCCATGTCACGCACCAGTTTACGAACATGATCATCGACCTGATCGATCCTTTTGGCGACCTTGTGTAGTCGTTCATCGGGGTACTGCAAGATTGGGAGAATTGCCATAAATGCTTGCCAACTGAAGAGACTAGATGCAGAATTTAAACCGCCGTGCAAACATCACACCGCTTTCCTTTACTTTGCTGGGGTTTTTCCATGCGCAAGATTATATCGCTGATTTGTCTCCTGTTGCCCATCACCATGTTTGCAGATGAGCTTAAATTGCAGGAAAACGCCCCGGATAGGTACGTAGTAGTGAAGGGAGACACATTGTGGGATATCTCCGCTAAATTTTTCAAGGATCCCTGGAAATGGCCCGAGATTTGGGGTTACAACAAGGATACGATCAAGGACCCGCACTGGATTTATCCGGGTAATGTCGTTTATCTTGACGCCACAACTCATACGCTGAAGATTGGAGAACCCACTCCCGGAGAAGTAAGCGGGAAGGGCGAAATTCCTTCTGTCAGCGACAATGGGATTTCTTCCGGTTCCGACGTGGTGAAGCTTCAACCCCGCGCGCGGGAGGTTGGCAATACAAGCGAAGCAATTCCGATGATCTCGCTGAAAGACATCGGCCCATTCCTGGCGCGACCATTGGTAGTCGAAGATAGCGAACTCGAGAAGGCGCCGGTATTGGTTGGAACCTATGAGCAGCGAAAGTTGCTAGGCACGGATGACGTTGCTTATGCAAAGGGGATGCCCAAAGACAAGGGCGATCTGTGGCAAATATACCGTCCGGGTCGCTCCTTCGAGGATCCGGATACGGGCGAGGTATTGGGTAACGAGGTTGTGTATCTGGGCGACGCCACTGTCCAGAAATTCGATACGGTAACAACATTGAAGATTGCAAACGCGGTGCTCGAAATTTCCACGGGTGATCGCTTTGCACAGGCAAGGACTGGGTTCGCCAGCAATTATCAACCGCGTGCGCCCGAGAAACCAATTTCTGCCAAGATCATTTCTATCTATGGCGGTGTTCAACAAGCAGGCCAGAATGCTGTGGTCACGCTGAACAAGGGCAGTCGCGACGGACTTGAAAACGGCCATGTGCTGGCTTTATACCAAAAGGGCGAGGTTATGCCGAGCCACAGCTTGTTCAAGGCTGACACGCAATTGCCGGATGTGCGCTACGGTTTGTTGTTCGTCTTCCGGGTATTCGACAAAGTTTCTTATGCGCTTGTAATGCAGACCCGTCTGCCGGTGCAACTGTTAGATCGCGCTAGCAATCCCGAATAAGCGATGACGCTCGACGCTTCGATCGCGTCGTGGATTACCCTAAGCCAGATTTCCGGCTTGGGTAACGAGGGGCTGCGACATCTCCTGCAGTCCTTCGGCTCTCCTGAAGCGGTGCTGGATGCCTCCGTTTCCTCTCTTGCCAAACACGTCAAGCCAGCATTAGCAAACGCCATCGCGCAGCGTACTGGCGTGTCTTCACTTGAACCGGTAGATATTTGGCTCGACGATCCGCAGAATTCCGTCCTGACGCTTGCCGATCCTGATTATCCGTCGTTATTGCTCAATATCTCCGATCCGCCCTTGTTGTTATATATAAAGGGTCGGCGCGAGTTATTGAACGCGCGCGCGCTCGCCGTTGTCGGTAGCCGGAGTGCTACTACCCAGGGTTTGCGCAATGCGGAAGCGCTTTCGGAAACTATTTCCGAAGCCGGTTTGTGCATTGTGAGCGGCATGGCGCATGGTATCGACGCGGCTGCGCACCGGGGAGGATTGCGCGGTTCCGGTTCCAGCATTGCTGTCGTCGGCACCGGCCTGGATAAAGTCTATCCGTCTGCCAACCGTGAATTGGCCCATCTTTTGGCCGAGTCTGGGACCATCATTTCCGAATTTGCACTGGGTACACCACCGCTTGCGGCAAATTTTCCGCGACGCAACCGGATCATTAGCGGTTTGAGTATTGGCTGTTTGGTAGTCGAAGCATCGGTTCAAAGTGGGTCTCTCATTACTGCGCGGATGGCGCTTGAGCAGGGGCGCGAGGTATTCGCTATCCCGGGTTCTATCCACGCTCCCCAGTCCAAAGGTTGTCATGCGCTGATCAAGCAAGGTGCGAAATTGGTCGAAAGTGCACAGGATATCCTTGAGGAACTGGGTTATCACAGTACTGTGCCAAGAACGTCTTCAGCGCCGGAACACCCTCTTTTCGCCCATCTTGGCTTCGATCCGCTCGACGCGGAAAGCCTTGCCCAACGTAGCGGCTTGACGATAGGCGAGCTATCCGCCATCCTGTTGCAACTGGAACTCGACGGACACATCGCAACTTTGCCCGGCGGGTTATATCAACGCATCACATAAAAATATCCTTTCATGTTCGATATCCTGCTATTTTTGTTTGAAAGTTACTTCGATATCGGTAGCTATCCCGACCACGACAAACTCTCTGTAAAGCTTACAGCTGCGGGTTTTGAGGAAGAAGACATCAGTCAGGCTCTGTCCTGGTTATCTGGTTTGCAACAACTGACCCGGACTGCTTACCCCGAAAGTATCAACCACAGCGGAATTCGCATCTATACCGATTTTGAAGAGGAACGCATCAGTCCCGAAGGTTTGCGTTTTCTTTCGTTCTGGGAACATAACAAGGTGATCACCCCGATCGAGCGGGAAATGATTGTCGACCGCGTACTCGCACTGTGCCGCAAGAATCTGTCCCTGGACAAGGTCAAGCTCATTGTGCTGATGGTGTTATGGAGTCAGCACGAAGATCTCGACCCGATGATCATTGAAGATTTGCTCACCCCCGCGGATGCGACACAGGCACATTAACTTTTATACATGGCAACCAATCTACTTATTGTCGAGTCTCCGGCCAAGGCCAAGACCCTGAAGAAATATCTGGGCAAGGATTTTGAGGTCCTCGCCTCCTACGGACATGTACGCGACCTGATCCCCAAGACGGGCGCAGTCGATCCGGATAATAATTTCGCGATGCAGTACGAGACCATCGCGCGCAACAGCAAACATGTCGATGCGATCGCCAAAGCCGCGGCTGAAGCCGATCATATCTTCCTCGCGCCCGACCCGGATAGAGAAGGGGAGGCCATCGCCTGGCATATATCTGAATTACTGAAAGGCAAGCGCGCACTCAAGGGCAAATCCATGCAACGCGTGGTGTTCTACGAAATCACGGAGTCTGCCGTGAAGGAAGCGGTTGCGCATCCGCGCGAAATCTCTATTCCTCTGGTGAATGCGCAGCAAGCGCGGCGTGCACTGGATTATCTGGTTGGTTTTAACTTGTCGCCGTTGTTGTGGCGCAAGATTCGACCCGGGCTGTCTGCCGGTCGGGTGCAAAGCCCGGCGTTGCGGCTGATTGTCGAACGCGAACTGGAAATTGAAAAGTTCAAGAGCCAGGAATACTGGTCGGTGCATCTGGATAGCCAGAAGAACAGTATTCCGTTCAGCGCCAAGTTATTCCAGTTTCAAGGGAAAAAAGTGGAGCAGCTCAGCATCGGGAGCCAGGCAGAATACGATGCCATACACGCCAAGCTGAACGACGCCAAGTTGCCGCCCAAAGTAGTCCGCGTCGAAAAGAGGGCCAAGCAACGCAGCCCGGCTGCACCATTCACCACCTCCACGCTGCAACAGGAAGCCGTACGGAAGTTGGGTATGACGTCGGATCGCACCATGCGCACAGCGCAATCGTTGTATGAAGGTGTGGATATCGGCGGGCAGACGGTCGGTTTGATCTCCTACATGCGTACCGACTCGGTAAACTTAGCGAACGAGGCAGTTGCCGAAATACGCGAATATATCCGCGACAATTTCAGCGCCGATTACCTTCCGGGCAAACAACCCGCCTACAAGAGCAAATCAAAGAACGCGCAGGAAGCGCACGAAGCAATCCGCCCGACGTCGATTCAACGCACACCGGACAGTTTGCGCGATCATCTGAACATTGATCAGATGCGTCTGTATGAGATGATTTGGAAACGGACGCTGGCCTGCCAAATGGCGCCGGCGCGTTTCGACACTGTCAGCGTCGATATTCGCTTGAGCAGTGACGATACCTTGTTCCGCGCCTCAGGACAGACTCTGGTATTCCCTGGCTTTATTGGGGTGTACATGGAGGATGTGGATGACGCCGAGGAAGAAGACAGCGCCAAATTGCCGCCGCTGGCCGAGGGGGATGTACTCCCCGTGGACAAGCTTTACGGCGAGCAGCACTTTACCCAGCCGCCGCCGCGCTTCTCTGAGGCCAGTTTGGTCAAGTCGCTGGAAGAGTATGGCATTGGGCGCCCCTCTACTTACGCCACCATCATCTCTACACTGCAAGCGAGGGAATACGCCACTCTCGACAAAAAGCGCTTCATGCCAACAGATGTTGGCCGCGTTGTAATCAAATTCCTCAACGAACATTTTACGCGCTACGTAGACTACGGTTTCACCGCGCATCTTGAGGATGAGCTGGACGAGGTTTCCGAGGGCAAGCGCGACTGGATTCCCGTACTTGAAGAATTCTGGAAGGGCTTCAATAAACTCATCGTCGACAAGAAAGATGTCGATCGTCCTGGCACCGAAATTCTGGAAGAGCTTTGCCCAAAATGCGGCAAACCGCTATCCAAGCGCCTCGGCAAACGCGGCAGTTTCATTGGCTGCACCGCCTATCCGGAATGCGACTACACCCGCAGCCTTGCTGGTGAAGAAGACCAAGGCGAAGCACGCAAAGAACTCGGCGTGCATCCCGAAACCAATCAACCCGTGTTGCTGCTGCGCGGACCTTACGGCCACTACGTGCAGCTCGGCGAGGTGGAAGAGGGCGCGAAGGCCAAACCAAAACGTGTTTCCTGGCAGAAAGAAATGCCGCTGGAGCAGGCTGATCTTGCCTCTGCGCTTAAGCTGCTCTCGCTTCCGCGCGAAGTAGGCACACACCCTGAGAGCGGCAAGAAAGTCATCGTAAACATCGGGCGCTTTGGCCCGTACATTGGACACGATGGGAAATTCAAATCCATTCCGCGCACCGACAGCATCTTCGATGTCGGTCTGGATCGTGCGCTAGAGCTGTTGGCACAAGCCAAGACCGGCGGCAACACCGTGCTACGCACCCTGGGCGAACACCCCGACGACAAAGCACCTGTGGAGATATGCAGCGGCCGCTACGGCGCTTACGCCCGTCACGGCAAGATAAATGCGACCTTGCCCAAGGATACCTCGGCGGAAGCCATTACGCTGGAAGAAGCACTGGAACTGATTGCGGCCAAAGCAGCGAAGGGCGGGACAGGAAAAACGAAGACGTCACGGAAACCGGCGGCTAAAAAAGCAACAGCCAAAACAACGACCACCAAGGAAAAGGTGGTGGCGAAACCAAAGACGACAGTGAAGAAGGCAACGACCAAAACATCTGCCGAAAAACCGGCGGTCAAGAAAACCACCAAGACAGCGACGACCAAAGCCAAGACGACTACAGTGAAAACAGCCACCAAGAAAGTCGTTGCAAAACCTGCCGGGAAAAAACCTGCGGCCAAGAAGACCACTAAGAAATAAGTCAGCCCTCCAAATCCGTTCGTAGTGAACTTGCGAGCTATGAGCGGATTTGTTTTACCTGGGCCCTACCCCTCACCAGCACCCTGAAAACCGTTTGTAGCGCATTTTGAGCGGCCTATGCGGGAAGCCGCGTGGTTATTAGCATTCAGCAGCAGTAAACCAAAGTATCATTCAAGTAAGCTACCAAGGTAGATCTCGCCGGCCATATACTGGTTTCAACATTCTTTAATATCTACACATCCAGATTCTTAACACCTAACGCATTCTTTTCAATAAACGCACGGCGCGGCTCAACCACGTCGCCCATCAAGGTAGTGAATATTTCGTCCGCACCCACAGCATCTTCGATACGCACTTTGAGCAAAATGCGGTTCTTCACGTCCATGGTGGTTTCCCACAGCTGGCTTGGATTCATCTCGCCCAGGCCTTTGTAACGCTGGATGCTGACATTGCGTTTGGCATCTTCGATCAACCATTCAATGGCCTGTTTAAAGCTGGTTACGCCTCGTTTCTGTTCACCGCGCGAGGCGTAGGCAGTCGGGGAAATCAGGCCGTTGAGAGCATCAGCAGTTTGGCGAATCTGCACATAGTCGCCGCTATGCAGGAATTCTTTTTCCAGATAGCTTAATGAATAGTTGCCATGGAATAGTTTTTCCAGACGCAGGCGCAGGTCGCCATTAATGTCCGTTTCGACTTCAGCCCGAATGACGCCGCCGCAGGCATCTTCCAGCAACCTGGCGCTCTTCTTGGCTTGTTCTTCGTCGTCCAATGACAGTGCCGGCAGGACAAGCAAGGCGTGGCTGGCTTCGGGTGCAATAAAGTGCGAGAGACGGTCGATGACGGCTTCAGCCAGGAAGTATTGCTTGGCGATCTCGCCCAATGCGTCACCCTGAATCGGTGTGGCATCGAGTGCAGGGTAGAACGCGGCATTGGTCAGCGCGGAGCGCAGCATGTAATTCTTGAGCTCGTGCTCGTCCTTGAGATAGCGTTCGTCCTTGCCCTGTTTGATTTTGTACAGGGGCGGCTGTGCAATGTAGATGTGGCCGCGCTCAACCAGTTCCGGCATTTGACGGTAGAAGAAAGTTAGCAGCAGAGTGCGGATGTGAGCACCGTCCACGTCGGCGTCGGTCATGATGATGATGCGGTGGTAGCGCAATTTGTCGGCGTTGTATTCCTCTTTTCCGATGCCGGTACCCAACACGGTGATCAGGGTGACGATTTCCTGAGAGGAGATAAGCTTCTCGAAGCGTGCACGCTCGACGTTCAGTATTTTACCCTTGAGCGGCAGGATAGCTTGGAACTTACGGTCGCGGCCTTGCTTGGCGGAACCGCCGGCGGAGTCTCCCTCGACCAAATACAGTTCGGACAGGGCGGGGTCTTTTTCTTGGCAATCAGCCAGTTTACCGGGCAAGCCGATACCATCCAGGATGCCTTTGCGACGCGTCAGTTCACGTGCCTTGCGGGCTGCATCTCGTGCGCGGGCTGCATCGATAATCTTGTTGCAGATGATCTTGGCATCGATCGGATTTTCCAGCAGGAAGTCTGTCAACTTTTGTGCCACAACTTCCTGTACTGCAGGCTGTACTTCGCTTGAAACAAGCTTATCCTTGGTTTGCGATGAAAATTTAGGATCAGGTACTTTGACTGACAGTACGCAAGTCAATCCTTCTCGCATGTCGTCGCCAGTGGTGTCTACCTTGGCTTTTTTGGCCAGTTCGTTATCTTCGATGTACTTGTTGATGACGCGCGTCATTGCCATGCGCATGCCTGTCATGTGAGTTCCGCCGTCGCGTTGTGGAATATTGTTGGTAAAACACTGCACGACTTCCGAATAGCTGTCGTTCCACTGCATGGCGACGTCTACGGTGATGTTGTCTTTTTCGCCGGTGGCCTGGAAGCATTTCGGGTGCAACACCGACTTGCTCTTGTTCATATACTCGACGAATCCGCGTACACCACCGGAGTAGGCGAAGTTCTCGCTCTTGCCGGTACGTTGATCGATCAGTTCGATCTTTACGCCGTTATTCAGGAATGACAGTTCACGCAGGCGCTTGGCAATAATCTCATAGTGAAACTCAACCAATCCGAAGATTTCCTTGTCTGCCAGAAAATGTACTTCGGTACCTCGCTTCTGACTTTCACCCAATTCGCGCATTGGAGAAACTTCTATCCCCTTCTGCATTTCAACCAAGCGGTCTTTTACAGCACCACGGATAAATTCTATGCCGAACTTCTTTCCATCACGGTAAGTAGTCAATTTAAGCCATTCAGACAAGCCGTTAACGCAGCTCACACCTACACCGTGCAAACCACCGGATACCTTATAACTGTTCTGGTTGAACTTGCCACCTGCATGTAGAACAGTCAAAACGATCTCGGCAGCTGAGCGCTTCGGTTCGTGTTTGTCGTCGAACTTAATACCTATTGGTATCCCGCGCCCGTTATCGGCTACAGAAATAGAGTTGTCGCCATGAATGATGACTTTGATGTCGTCACAGTGCCCTGCCAAAGATTCGTCGATTGCGTTATCCACCACCTCAAACACCATATGGTGCAAACCGGTGCCATCTGAAGTATCCCCGATATACATACCAGGGCGCTTACGCACTGCTTCCAAACCTTCTAGTTGCTGGATACTTGATTCGTCGTAGTTATCGCTCATGTGTCTGTTTTACTTTCTTTACTGTTTCACGTGGAACAAGTTAGATGCGCATAGGCATGACTACATATTTGTAGTCATCTTTCTCGGGGATGGTAATTAAAAGGCTGCTGTTTTGATCGCCAAAAGACAAAATGATATTTTGAGTACTGATGTTATTAATACCGTCCAGCAGGTAGTTCACGTTGAAGCCAATATCCAGCGGCGCGCCAGAGTAATCATTCTCTATATCTTCCTGGGCTTCTTCCTGTTCACTATTACTACTGATGATGCGCAGATTCTTCTCTGTCAGCAGTAAACGTACTCCTCGAAACTTCTCATTCGACAGAATAGCTGCTCGCTGCAAGGCTTGTAGAATAGTTACGCGATCCAGAGACAGGTGATTGGTATGGGTAGGGATGACGCGGTTGTAGTCGGGAAACTTGCCGTCTATCACCTTGGAAGTTAGTACGACATCGGCAAAGGAGATACGAACTTGCTTCTCAGCCAATTCCAATTGTACTTTATCTTCTGAATCACCCAATAGCTTCAATAATTCGTTTACGGTCTTGCGGGAAAGAATGACTTCCTGCTTCTTGTGACTTTCTTTAAGTTCTTCGCTGATGAACGCCAAGCGGTGTCCGTCTGTTGCAATAAGTTTGATGGAGGTTCCGTCGATCACCAGTAATACACCATTCAGGTAATAGCGGATATCTTGCTGAGCCATCGCATATTGCACAGAGCTCAACAGGCGGCGTAATGCGCCCTGTTCGATTTGAATCTTGGCTGCTCCAACCAATTGCTCCGCCAGCATCGGGAAGTCTTGGGCAGGCAGGGTTTGCAAGCTGAAGCGGCTTTTGTTTGCTTTGACCAATAGTTTATTTTCTTGGTCGTCCAGAGAAACAGAGCTGTTGTCGGGTATGGCACGCAGAATTTCTTGTAGCTTCTTGGCAGAAATCGTAATGGCACTTTCTGCGCCATCCAACTCAGCTTTGAGTTGTGCTTCGATCTGAATCTCCAAATCGGTTGTGATGAACCTGACGCCCTGTTGGTTCTTTTTGATTAGCACATTTGAAAGAATAGGTAGTGGTTGCTTGCGCTCTACGATGCCTACGACTGCTTGCAGTGGCTTTAGTAAATCGTTTCTATCTATCTGCTTAATGAACATATATATCCTTTAAAAACTTAACAATAATAATAATGGGCACTAAAATCTTGGATAACTTTTATTTCTTTTACAACGCAACAACTTAAATAAGTTTTTACTTGTTAATAAAGACGACTTTTAGTGCTGATTATTTGTGTATAACTATTTCACTGAGACGATTACATGGGTTCTTCTACAAACTATACACAAGCCATACATAACTATCCTCGTAGCGTTTGATTCAATAAATTGAAATCGGCATTCAGTGCTGAATCAGTGTTGCGCAAGGACTCTATGGTCTTACAAGCATGTAAAACTGTGGAATGATCTCGGCCCCCAAAGGCATTGCCAATTTCAGGCAAGCTCAATTGGGTAAGCTCGCGTGCCAATGTCATCGCGATTTGGCGCGGTCGTGCTATGACTCGGGTGCGTTTCTTTGAGAGTAATTCAACGATTTTAATACGGTAAAAGTCAGCAACTGTCTTTTGGATATTTTCTATGGATACTTGCTTATTCTGCGCAGCCAATAAGTCTTTAAGTGCTTCTTTGGCTAAGTCGATGGTAATTGGACGCTTGTGGAATCGTGCAAAAGCCTCGATGCGATTAAGTGCGCCTTCCAATTCGCGGATATTAGATCGCACATGTTTGGCGATGAAGAAAGCAACGTCTTCGCTAATTGGTGAGCCGCTGGCAGCGGACTTTTGCAACAGAATTGCCACCCTCATTTCCAACCCTGGCGGCTCGATGGCCACGGTCAGCCCGCATGTAAAGCGGGACGTTAGCCGCGGCTCGATTCCTGTTATCTCCTTCGGAAATGTATCGCATGTGATAACGACTTGTTTATTAGTATCAATTAATGAGTTTAACGTATAGAAGAACTCTTGTTGAGTGCCTGGCTTGTCAGCGATAAACTGGATATCATCAATTAAAAGTAGATCCAAAGAGTTGTAAAACTGTTTGAATTCATCGAAGTTTTTGGTTTGAAAGGCGCGGACGACGCCGGATATATAGTTAGTCGCATGGATGTAACAGATTCTGGCTTGCGGATTTTGTTTGCTAACCAGGTTGCCGATGGACTGCAATAGGTGAGTCTTACCTAAACCAACACCGCCATAAATAAACAATGGGTTATATGCTACACCAGGCGTTTCGGCGACCTGAATTGCAGCGGCATGCGCTAATTGATTGGCTTTCCCTGTTACGAAATTTTCGAAAACCAGGGAAGGATTAAGCTTATTTGGGTTCTTTGCCGCTAATTTAGCAGTTGGAACCGCGATTTTGGCCGAAATGTGTTCAATAACGACTGGATTGGCTGGTTTTACTCCCTTTTTCTCAATACGCAGCTCAATATGAGGTGGAGAAGAGAAGAAAGGCAACGCTCGTTTGGATATCTCCGGTAAAAATCGTTCCTGAACAATGCGTAGCGTAAAGCTGTTGGGGGCAGTCAGAACGAGTTTGTCTCCATCGATCTCAAAAATCAAAGGCTTAATCCAAGAATTAAATTGTTGTAATGGCAGTTGCTCCTTGAAATAACTCAAGCAACTTCCAGACAAACTCTGGGCAGACATAGGCAGAAAATCTATCGAAAATATTCCGGTACATTCTACAAGCTATGGAAAAAGTTATCCACAGGATAAAAAGACTTGACAGGAATCTCTTGAACGATTGTAATCGCGCGCTTTTCAACAGTAAATCAGTCAGGAGTAAGCATGAAACGTACATATCAACCATCGGTTACCAAAAGAAAACGCACTCACGGCTTTTTGGTTCGCATGAAGACTAAAGGCGGACGCGCCGTCATCGCTGCACGCCGTGCACGTGGCCGTGTGCGTCTTGGCGTGTGACGCCAAAGAAGTCCTGACTTTGCCCCGGCGCTATCGGCTTACGCGTCGGGAGGGGTTTTCCGAAATCCTGAATCAAAGACCTCAAACCAATTCCTGGTTTGCCGTTCATAGTGAATCAAATATAATTGGCCATGCGCGACTTGGCATGTCTGTCAGTAAGCGGGTATTACCTGCTTCCACTCATAGAAATCTAGCCAAACGTTTGATTAGAGAATGTTTTCGTCACTGTGCGCGACACGGGGCTGCTCGTGATGTAGTAATTCGTTTACGCAAGCCACTGGAAATAAAGGATATCTCGAAAGCCAGAGTTGTCTTGGGTGAAATGCTAGAATCCGTACTGGCGGTTAAATGAAATCAGTCTTGTTGTTAATTGTTAGGGGTTACAAACTCTTGATTAGCCCCTTGCTACCCCCGTCGTGCCGTTTTAGTCCCTCCTGTTCGCAGTATTCCCTGGAAGCGATCGAAAAATATGGCGCGCTGAAGGGATTTTGGTTGACTGTTAAACGCGTGATTCGTTGTAATCCTTGGAACCCGGGCGGATACGATCCAGTCCCATAACTGAAATACAGGTGAAATCTTGATGGACATGCGGCGGTTGTTTTTATTCCTGATCTTTTCCTTCTCCCTTGTTCTTCTTTGGAGCGCTTGGACACGTCAAAATCAACCGCTTGTACCGATAGATTCTACAGTAGCTAAAGACCCATCAGTTCCGGCTGAAATGGCAAAGCCGATCGAGCACCCGGTTGTGTCCAACCCTGAAGCTGCGTTGAAGGCACCTACTGGAAAAGAGATCGTTGTAACAACAGACATCTTTAAGATTGAAATCAATACCGCAGGCGGCAACATCCAGCGTTTGGATCTTTTGAAACACAAAGACGCAATCGACAAAAGCAAGCCGCTGACGCTTTTGGAACAAAATGGCGGACACATTTACGTTGCGCAATCTGGTTTGCTTGGAAAAGGCCTGCCAAACCATAACGCGGATTTTTCAGCTGAAAGTCAAGAATTTCACCTTGCCGAAGGCAAAGATTCGCTGGAAGTTCGCCTGACTGCTTTGGATACGGGCGAAGTAAGTGTCACCAAAGTATATACATTCCACCGAGGAAGCTATCTGGTTGATGTGGCGTATGAAATCGCCAATCATGGAAACTCGGCATTAACTTCCTCTGCATATTTCCAACTTGTGCGAGATTCAGTCCCAATTGAAGGTTCTTCCAAATTTGTTCCCACTTTTACAGGCCCGGCTGTTTACACAGAGCAGGAAAAATTCCAGAAAATCACATTTTCTGATATTGATAAGAAGAAAATCAAACTTCCAGCTAACCCCGATAACGGCTGGATAGGGATGCTGCAGCATTATTTTGTTTCGGCATGGCTGCCGGCAGCTAAGGGCGCACGAGAGTTTTATGCCAAGAAGCTGGACGGGGACGTGTACTCGGCAGGAGTTATCTTGCCTGTAGCCAGTATTGAGCCGGGCAAGACTGGACAGATTTCTGCAAGCCTTTATGCGGGTCCGGCTCAAACCAAATTGGACGAAATTGCGCCAGGCCTTGGGCTGACTGTAGATTATGGCTGGCTTACGATCTTTTCGCACTCCGCTTTTCTGGCTCATGTCCCACATCAACAATTGGGTAAATAACTGGGGCGTATCGATTATCCTGTTGACTGTGCTGATTAAATTGCTGTTTTTCCCTTTGTCGGCGGCGAGTTATCGCTCTATGGCCAAGATGCGTCTGGTTGCGCCAAAGCTGGAAAAAATCAAGCAACAATATGGCGATGACCGGGAAAAATTGAACCACGCCATGATGGATCTGTACAAGACCGAAAAGATCAATCCCTTGGGTGGTTGTCTGCCTATGGTGATCCAGATTCCTGTGTTCATTGCGCTTTATTGGGCTATCTTGTCCAGCGTTGAATTGCGCCACGCGCCATTCTTCGGTTGGATAACAGACTTGTCCGCCACTGATCCCTATTACGTCTTGCCCCTGATCATGGGTATAAGCATGCTGGTTCAAAGCAAGCTCAATCCGTTGCCGCCTGATCCGATGCAGGCCAAGCTCATGCAGATCATGCCTATCGTGTTCAGCGTAGTGTTCTTTTTCTTCCCTGCAGGTTTGGTATTGTATTCCGTCGTGAATAATATCCTTTCGATTGCCCAACAGTGGTATATCACCCGCGGTCAAAAAGCCGCGCAAAAGGGTGGCGCCAAAGCCTGACAACATCGCGGCGATTGCCACCGCCCCAGGGCGCGGTGGCATTGGCGTGGTACGAATATCCGGGAACTGGGCTTGCTGCAATGGTCCCGTTATTGACCGGACGCCAAATACAACCCAGATTGGCCACCTATGCTTCATTTCTGGCTGCTGACTCAACAATTCTCGATCAAGGCATTGCGTTGTTTTTCCCTGCGCCGCATTCCTATACGGGAGAGGACGTGCTGGAACTCCAGGGCCACGGTGGCCCAGCTGTGTTGCAATCCATATTGCATCGCTGTCTGGAATTGGGCGCACGCCTTGCGCAACCGGGAGAATTTACTCAGCGCGCCTTTCTAAACGACAAAATGGATCTCGCGCAGGCAGAAAGTGTGGCCGACCTTATTGACGCCACTACCGAGCAAGCAGCACGTAGCGCCATGCGTTCATTACAGGGTGAGTTTTCAGCTGCGATTAATAACGTGGTAGCCAAGCTGATCGATTTGCGCATGCTGGTCGAAGCAACCCTGGACTTTCCGGAAGAAGATATTGACGATGCCGATCGCGAACTTTGCGCCGCTAAACTCAATTTCTTGCTGCAGGAGGTCGCCCGTATCGATGGACTGGCTAAACTTGGCAGTATTTTGCGCGAAGGCGCCCAGGTGGTACTGGTTGGGGCACCTAATGTGGGGAAATCCAGTATGTTGAATCGCTTGGCTGGCGAGGAGATAGCACTGGTTAGCGAGATACCGGGTACCACCCGTGATGCTATACGTCAGGCCTTGCAAGTAAAGGGCGTGCCGCTACACCTGATTGATACGGCAGGACTGCGGGAAACGGCAGATGTCGTAGAGCAGATGGGCATTGCCAGAACACAATTGGCTCTGACTAGGGCTGATGTGGTACTCATATTACTGGATGAATCGCAACAAGGTGCTGATCCGAGCAGCGCAATACTTGCACAACTTCCAGCCAAGACTCCACGGCTATATTTGCACAACAAAATCGACTTGAGCGGACATGCAGCCGGGATCGAAACGCGAAATGACGAGAGTCACCTCTATCTCTCGGCAAAAACCGGCGAAGGAATGGAGCTTTTACAGGATAAACTTCTGGAAACCATAGGGTGGCACCAGGAAACAGGTGTCTTCATGGCTCGCGCGAGGCATCTTGAGGCGCCTTGCCGTTGCTAAACACCATCTTGAATCGGCCCAACAACAATTATCGAGGCCTGAACTTTTTGCGGAGGAGTTGCGCCAAGCCCAAGGTGCGCTCAACAGCATTACCGGCGAATTTTCAGCGGATGATCTGTTGGGCGAAATATTCAGCCGTTTTTGTATAGGAAAATAAGTCAAAAATGTTTCACGTGAAACATTAGTCGATGCAAAGTTATCGAAGCGAATAATTTTGAGTTATGATGCGCGTCCTCATTTTGTTGGGTGAAGAATGCGCGACTCGAAACAATTCGATGTCATCGTAATCGGCGGTGGACATGCCGGAACGGAAGCCGCGCTGGCCAGTGCCCGCGCGGGTTGTGCCACGCTATTGCTCACGCAGAGCATCGAAACGCTGGGCGTCATGTCCTGTAATCCCTCCATCGGTGGTATCGGAAAAGGCCATTTAGTCAAGGAAGTAGACGCTTTAGGCGGCGCTATGGCGGCCGCGACAGATGAGGGCGGTATCCAATTCCGTATCTTGAACGCCTCCAAAGGGCCTGCAGTCCGCGCGACTCGCGCGCAGGCAGACCGAGCACTCTACAAGCAAGCGATTCGAAAACGTCTGGAAAACCAGCCTAATCTCTTGCTGTTTCAACAGCCCGCAGAAAAACTCCTGATAGAACAAGGGCGTGTCGTTGGTGTGCAGACACAATTGGGCCTGAGTTACCGCGCTAAAACCGTGGTACTTACGACTGGAACTTTTTGTCCGGATTGGTGCATGTGGGTTTGTCGAATTATCCTGCAGGACGAGCAGGTGACCCACCATCGATTGGGCTCGCGCATAACTTGCGCGAATTGGGTCTGCCCATCGGACGATTGAAAACGGGAACGCCACCGCGCATCGACGGGCGCAGCATCGATTTTTCCGTCATGCAGCGAACAGCATGGCGATATCCCTGTTCCGGTGTTCTCATTCCTGGGCCATGCATCGCAACATCCGCGGCAATTGCCGTGCTGGGTTACCCAGACCAATGAGCGCACGCACGAGATCATTCGCAACGGACTTAGGCGAGTCACCATTATTTACGGGCGTTATTGAGGGAGTAGGTCCACGCTACTGTCCTTCCATCGAAGACAAGATCACGCGTTTTGCGGGAAAAAATTCCCACCAGATATTTCTGGAGCCGGAAGGATTGACTACGCACGAGATCTATCCGAACGGCATTTCGACCAGTCTTTCTTACAATACCCAATTGGCGCTGGTGCGCTCGATAAAAGGCTTGGAGAACGCTCATATCACCCGTCCCGGTTATGCCATCGAATACGACTATTTCGATCCGCGCGGGTTGAAGATGTCCTTGGAAACCAAGACGATAAGCGGTTTATTCTTGGCCGGACAGATCAACGGAACGACAGGCTACGAAGAGGCTGCCGCGCAAGGTTTGCTGGCCGGCGTGAATGCAGCGTTGCAGGCCAAGGAACAAGAAGCGTGGTGCCCGCGCCGCGACGAGGCGTATTTGGGTGTGATGGTGGACGACCTGATCACGCGCGGCGTTTCCGAGCCTTATCGCATGTTCACCAGTCGCGCGGAGTATCGCTTGCAGTTGCGCGAAGACAATGCCGATATGCGCCTCACCGAGATCGGCCGTCGGCTCGGTCTGGTAGACGATATTCGCTGGCAAGCCTTTGAAGAAAAGCGCGAAAAGATCGCGCGCGAACTGGAACGGCTGAAAACAACATGGGTGAATCCACGCATGTTGGATAAAGCCGATGCTGAACGCGTTTTGGGTAAAGAAATCGAACGAGAATATTGTCTGTACGATTTGCTACGTCGTCCCGAAGTGAGCTATGCGGCATTGATGACTTTGCCCGGCGCGCAGGCGGAAGACGTATCGGAAATAGCTGAACAAGTTGAGATTCAGGCTAAATATCAAGGATATATTGAGCGCCAGGTTGGTGAGATCGCCCGCCAGGAGGGATCAGGAAACAACCAAGTTGCCGGAGAATATGGATTATTCAGTGGTACGCGGATTGTCTATCGAGGTCCGCCAAAAACTGAATCAGCACCAGCCGCAGACAGTGGGGCAGGCATCGCGCATATCGGGCGTGACGCCGGCTGCGATTTCATTGTTGCTGGTGCATTTGAAGCGGGGCTTCAAACAAGAAAAAGCAGCATGAGTCTGGCGCAGGAATTAGCCGCGGGCATTATCCAGATGGGATTGGATGTGACGCCGGAACAGCAGGCGAAACTGCTGGAGTATCTGGCGTTGCTGCACAAATGGAATGGTGTGTACAACCTCACGGCGATACGACAACCGGAGCAGATGGTAAGTAACCACTTGCTCGACAGCCTTGCCGTGCTGCCGTATTTATGGCCGCAACGATGGCTGGATGTAGGTTGCGGTGCCGGATTGCCGGGCATCGTACTGGCGGTGATGCGACCTGAATGGTCGTTCACCCTGCTGGACAGCAACAGCAAGAAAACCGGCTTTGTGCAGCAAGCGGTCATCGAACTGGGCTTGCGCAATGTAGAAGTCCGCTGCGAACGGGTGGAACAGTGGCAGGCGGAGCAAAAGTTCGACGGGATCATTTCCCGCGCATTCGCAGAAGCCGCTGACTTTGTCACGTTGACTCGGCATTTGTTGGCAGATGGCGGTCGCTGGGCAGCCATGAAAGGAACGCCGGAACAAGAGCTGGCGCGCCTTCCCGAAGGGGTGGAGGTGGAAAAGGTAATTACGTTGCAGGTTCCCGAGTTGGAAGCTGCCCGCAGTCTGGTCGTATTGGGAGTAAAAAAATGAGCAAGATATTGGCAATCACCAATCAAAAAGGCGGGGTGGGCAAAACCACGACTACCGTCAATCTCGCAGCTAGCCTTGGGGCTGCCAAACAACGCGTGCTGCTGATCGATCTTGATCCGCAAGGCAATGCGACCATGGGCAGCGGCATCAACAAAGCCGATCTGGAAATGACCATATATGACGTATTAATGGGCGAAAAATCTGTCCTTGAGGCGCGCATCCAGTCCGCTGAGTGCAAATATGACATCTTGCCGGCCAACCGCGAATTGGCTGGCGCTGAAATTGAACTTGTAGATGTGGAAGGGCGCGAGATGCGCCTGAAAGAAGAATTGCAGCCAATATTGCACGAATACGACTACATCCTGGTCGACTGTCCTCCCGCACTGAACTTGCTGACGCTGAACGGATTGTGCGCCGCAAAATCGGTGATGATTCCCATGCAATGCGAGTACTACGCGCTGGAAGGCTTGAGCGACCTGGTCAATACCATACGCAAGGTTCGCGAAAATCTGAATCCGGACCTGGAGATCGAGGGCCTGCTACGCACGATGTTCGATCCGCGCAACGCATTGGCGCAACAAGTTTCGGATCAACTGCAGCAACACTTCGGCGACAAAGTCTACCGTACCGTCATTCCACGCAATGTACGCTTGGCGGAAGCACCCAGCTTCGGCATTCCCGCGCTGTACCACGACAGTCAATCCAAGGGAACACTGGCCTATCTGGCATTAGCCGGCGAAATGCTTAATAACTCGACGGCGCAAATCGCTGCGTAACAAGTCTCAATAAGGAAAAATCATGGCAAAACCGATCAAGGGTCTTGGACGCGGCTTGGATGCGCTGCTGTCCGGAAACAACACTTCAAAACAGAACGACGTGCTGCGCGATCTGAAGGTCGAACAACTCAAACCCGGCAAATACCAGCCTCGCAGTCGCATGGACGAAGCATCGCTGAACGAACTTGCCGCTTCGATAAGAGTGCAGGGTGTGATGCAACCGATTCTCGCGCGCGAACTGGCAGAAGGTGGTTATGAAATCATCGCCGGTGAACGCCGCTGGCGCGCGGCACAATTGGCCGAACTGAAAATAGTGCCGGTCATCGTGCGCAAAGTGCCGGACAACGCAGCACTGGCCATGGCGCTGATCGAAAATATCCAGCGCGAAGACCTGAATCCACTGGAAGAAGCGATCGGCATCCAGCGCCTGATTGACGAGTTTCAAATGACTCATCAGGCCGCCGCCGATGCCGTGGGCCGTTCGCGCAGTGCCGCGAGCAACCTGTTGCGTTTGCTCAAATTGCCGCATGCCGTACAGGATATGTTGATGGACGGCGCGCTGGACATGGGCCATGCGCGTGCACTTCTGTCACTGGAAGGCGCGCAGCAAGTGCTGCTTGCAAACAAGATCATATTGGAAGGACTTTCAGTCCGCGAAGCAGAAAGATTGGTGCAGCAACAAAGTGACCAATCCCCAGCTAAACCGGCTAGCCAGAAATCTCCTAAAAAAGATGACCGGGACACCTTGCGCCTGCAAGAAGAAATCAGCTCGCAGCTTGGTGCGCGTGTGGAAATAAAGCCCAATGGCAAAGGCGGGGGCAAACTGGTCATTGAGTACGCCAGCAACGACCATCTGGAGGAACTGACAGGCAAGTTGTACGAGCGCGCTTAGACGGTTGCTACCGTTAAAATTGGCGTAAATGCGCTTGACTTGGGGCGAAGGAATAGTAGAGAATGCGCGGGCTTTTTTTGCGGCCCTTGCCAAAGGCATCACTCAAGGGCTCAATGATGGATAGGGTAACAAACTCAACAATAAGCCGCGCTTTCAGTAAAGCGGTACGCTGGCAAATCATCATAACGGTACTCATCTCGGGTGTCTCGCTGTTGCTTGCGGGTGTTGGCGCAGCAATTTCTGCTTTTGCAGGAGGGTTTTCCGTGATTGCCGGCGCTTATGCCGGAATGCTGATTGCGCAAAGTCCTGAAGGCAGCGCTCCAGCGTCGGTTTTGATTACCTTGCTGAAAGCCGAAGCGGTCAAAGTGCTGGTGATTGCGATACTGTTGTTGATTACTTTCAAGTATTACCAGGGACTGGTTCCATTGTCTCTGATAGGTGGGTTGGCAGGTTCTGCGCTGGCTTCTGGCGCGGGATTGCGAGCCGTGAATAACGAGAATGACAAGTAGGGTCCAGGATGTCCACTGAACACGCACTGACAGCATCCAGTTACATCGAGCATCATCTAAGCTTCAACGTCAAACAAGTCGCCGAAGGCGGATTCTGGTCTGTCAATTTTGACACCCTGATCGTATCCGCTGTTCTCGGGGCAATCACCTTCGGCCTGCTCTGGTTGGTTGTGCGCAGTTCGACGCCAGGGGTGCCGAACAAACGTCAGGCCTTCATCGAGCTTCTGTTCGAATTTGTCGACGAACAAGTAAAAGGCATCTTTCACGGCGAACGCCACAAATTTGTAGCACCGCTTGCTCTGACCGTATTCATCTGGGTATTGGTCATGAACTCAATGGACTTTCTGCCAATCGACGTCATGTCGTGGGTTTACCACCATGTGTTCGGTCTGGAAAAATTCCGTGAAGTTCCTACCGCCGATATCAACACTACATTCGCTCTTGCGCTGTCTGTCTGGTTCCTGATGATTTTCTTCAGCATCAAAGTCAAGGGACTGGGTGGCTGGATACATGAATTGTTTTGCTCGCCTTTCGGTAGCAATGTACTGGTGTGGCCGGCAAACTTTCTTTTCAATTTGATCGAGTACGTCTCCAAGCCGCTATCTCACTCGTTGCGTTTGTTCGGCAACATGTACGCGGGCGAAATCATCTTCCTGCTGCTTGGCATGTGGGCGGCCACCGGTTTGGTCGGAACATTCTTTGGTACTTTGCTCGGTTTGGGCTGGGGCATTTTCCACATTCTGATCGTGGTGCTGCAGGCATTCATCTTCATGATGCTCACTATCGTCTATATCTCGATGGCACACGAAAGCCACTAAACGATTCTTCACGAATAACTTTTAATCAACTTTGTAAATCGAAAGGAAACAAAATGGAAAACACAGTTCAATTCATGGCGCTGATCCAAGCCTACACCGGTATCGGTATCGGTCTGATCATCGGTCTCGGCGCTGCAGGTGCTTGTATCGGCATCGGTATCATGTGTAGCAGCTTCCTCGACGGCGCAGCTCGTCAACCTGAATTGATCCCTACATTGCAAGGTAAAGTGTTCCTGTTGCTGGGTCTGATCGACGCGTCCTTCATCATCGGCGTTGGTTTGGCAATGATGTTCGCGTTTGCTAACCCGCTGCTCGCTGTCATCAAGTAATTGACTATTGCGGGATGAATAATCCGGCGTAAGGAATGAAATGAACATTACCCTGACAATAATCGCGCAGGCACTGTCGTTTGCCCTATTGATATGGTTTACCGCCAAGTTCATCTGGCCGCCGTTGCTGGCTGCAATCGAGTCTCGTCAAAAGACCATCGCTGACGGCTTGGCTGATGCAGAGCGTGCCAAGCACGACCTGGATATGGCTGCCAAACGTTCCGCCGATATTTTGCGCGAAGCAAAAGAAAAAGCGGGCGAAATCGTGGCTAGCGGCGAAAAGCGCGCCAGCGAAATCATCGAACAGGCAAAGACGCAAGCCAAAGTCGAGGGAGATCGTATTGTTGCGGGCGCCAAAGCTGAAGTCGATCAAGAAGTATTTCGTGCCAAGGAACAATTGCGCACGCAAGTGTCGGCGATCGCGCTGGCAGGTGCCGGCAAGATCTTGGGTCGCGAAATCGATGCCAAGGCGCACAACGACTTGCTCGATAAACTTGCCGCGGAACTCTGATAGCCATGTCTGAAGCCCTTACTACAGCACGGCCCTACGCCCAAGCGGCATTCGAAGAGGCGCAAAAACTTTCCGACCTGAAAGGCTGGTCGGAAGTTTTGCTGGCGCTTGCCGAAGCGGTGATCTATCCGGAGATACGCAACGTAATCAGCAGTCCGCGCGTAGTCAAAGCGCAGCTGGGCGGATTATTGGGCGATGTACTGGGTGGAAAACTTAAGCCGCAACAGATGAATTTCGTCAAATTGCTGGCCGAAAATCAGCGCTTGCTGCTGTTGCCCGAAATCGCGTCCATCTTTGAAGTGCTCAAGTCTGAAGCGGAAAAGAGCGTGAATGTGGAAGTGGATTCGGCGTTCGAGCTATCCGCCGCACAACAAGACAAGATAGTCAGTTCGCTCAAAAAGCGCATGGGTCGTGAGATCAAACTGACCTGCAAGGTTAATAAAGAATTGCTGGGTGGTGTGGTGATACGCGCCGGAGACAAGGTGATCGACGGTTCTGCGCGCACCCGACTCAGCGAAATGGCGACCGCACTGGCCTGATAAAGATTTATAAAGAATGAGGAAATCCAGATGAAGCTCAACCCTTCCGAAATTAGTAATCTGATACGCAGTCGCATCGAGAATTTCGAAGCACTGACCCAAGCGCGCACTGAAGGTACAGTGGTCAGCGTAACCGACGGTATCGTTCGCGTGCACGGCTTGTCCGATGTGATGCAGGGCGAAATGCTGGAATTTCCCGGCAACACTTTCGGTCTGGCGCTGAACCTCGAGCGCGACTCCGTCGGTGCCGTTATTCTGGGCGAATACGAACACATCACCGAAGGCGACACCGTCAAATGTACCGGCCGCATTCTGGAAGTGCCGGTTGGTCCCGAACTGCGCGGTCGCGTAGTGAACGCGCTGGGTCAGCCCATCGACGGCAAAGGTCCGATCAATGCCAAGATGACCGACAAGATCGAAAAGGTCGCTCCCGGCGTTATCGCGCGTCAGTCCGTTGACCAGCCAGTGCAAACCGGTTTGAAGTCCATCGACTCCATGGTTCCGGTCGGCCGCGGCCAGCGCGAACTGATCATCGGCGACCGTCAGACCGGCAAGACAGCCGTTGCGGTTGACGCGATCATCAATCAAAAGGGTCAGAACATGACCTGTATCTATGTTGCCGTCGGTCAGAAAGCATCGACCGTCGCCAACGTGGTACGCAAGCTGGAAGAACACGGCGCGATGGAATACACCATCGTCGTTGCCGCAACTGCTTCCGATTCCGCCGCGATGCAATTCCTGGCACCGTACGCCGGTTGCACCATGGGCGAATACTTCCGCGACCGCGGCGAAGATGCACTGATCGTTTACGACGACTTGACCAAGCAAGCTTGGGCGTATCGTCAGATTTCCCTGCTGCTGCGCCGTCCGCCGGGCCGCGAAGCTTACCCAGGCGACGTGTTCTATCTGCACTCCCGTTTGCTGGAACGCGCAGCCCGCGTGAATGCCGACTACGTCGAAGCCTTCACCAAAGGTGCCGTCAAAGGCAAGACCGGTTCGCTGACCGCATTGCCGATCATCGAAACACAGGCCGGCGACGTGTCCGCATTCGTGCCGACCAACGTGATTTCGATTACCGACGGCCAGATCTTCCTGGAAGCCGACTTGTTCAACGCCGGTATCCGTCCTGCGATCAACGCCGGTGTATCGGTGTCCCGCGTGGGTGGTGCAGCGCAGACCAAAGTCATCAAGAAGCTGGGTGGCGGTGTGCGTCTGGCTCTGGCTCAATATCGTGAATTGGCTGCGTTCGCGCAGTTCGCTTCCGACCTGGACGAAGCAACCCGCAAGCAATTGGAACGCGGTCGCATGGTTACCGAACTGATGAAGCAGTTGCAATACTGCCCGCTGTCGGTTGCTGAAATGGCCGTCACGCTGTTCACCGTAAACAAGGGTTACTTCGACGACGTGGCTGTGCCCAAGGCGCTGGCATTCGAATCTGCATTGCATGCCTATTTGAAGTCCAACAACAAAACATTGATGGAAGCAATTCAATCCACCAAAGACCTGTCGGGCGACAACGAAAAATTGCTGGTAACGGCAATCGAGACCTTCAAGGCAACAGCAGTCTACTAACTAAGCGGGAGCTAAATCATGGCAGGCAGCAAAGAAATCCGCACGAAGATCAAGAGTGTCGAGAACACTCGCAAGATCACGCGCGCGATGGAAATGGTGGCCGCAGCGAAAATGCGCAAAGCGCAGGAACGCATGCGCGCTGCCCGTCCCTACGCCGAAAAAATCCGCAACGTTGCTGCTCATTTGTCGCGCGCCAACCCGGAATACAAGCACGCATTTCTGGTCAAGCGCGAAAGCATCCAGAATGTAGGCGTCATCGTGGTGACCTCCGACAAGGGCTTGTGCGGCGGTTTGAATACCAACGTGCTGCGCTTGGCGATCAGTCGCATGAAATCGTGGGAAGGCGAGGGCAAAGGCATCGTCGTTTGTCCGATCGGCAACAAGGGATTCAGCTTCATGAATCGTATGGGAGCCAACGTCAAGTCGCATCTGACCGGCCTGGGCGATACACCGCATATCGAGAAATTGATCGGCGCTGTGAAGATCATGCTGGATGCTTATGTGGCAGGCGAGATCGATGCCATCCACCTGAGCTACAACCACTTCATCAACACGATGAAGCAAGAGCCGCGCATGGAGCAATTGTTGCCGCTCTCGGACGACAAGTTGGGTGGGGCGAGCGGCAACTGGGATTACATCTACGAACCCGATGCGAAGCCGGTGATTGACGAGCTGCTGGTACGCTACATCGAGTCATTGGTGTATCAGTCCGTAGTCGAGAATATGGCTTCCGAGCAGAGCTCGCGTATGGTGGCGATGAAAGCCGCTTCCGACAATGCGAAGAGCGTTATCGGTGAGCTCAAACTGATTTACAACAAAGCACGTCAGGCAGCGATCACGAAGGAAATTTCGGAGATCGTTGGTGGCGCTGCGGCAGGTGAGTAAGGATCGAAGTTGACGAACATTAAGCCAGAGTTTAGATTTAGACGGGGAATCTGAAAATGAGTCAAGGAAAGATTGTTCAGTGTATCGGCGCGGTGGTTGACATCGAATTTCCGCGCGACAAAATGCCCAAGGTTTATGAAGCCTTGACGCTGGCCGACGCGGGTAACTCCACAGCCGAAGTGGGCCTGACCTTCGAGGTTGAGCAGCAACTCGGCGACGGCGTTGTGCGTACCATTGCGATGGGATCCTCCGACGGTCTGCGCCGCGGCATGCTGGTCAACTCGACCGGCAAAGGCATCACCGTTCCGGTCGGTACCGGCACATTGGGCCGTATCATGGACGTGCTGGGTCGCCCGATCGACGAAGCCGGCGAGATCAAGTGCGACGAGCGTCGCGAGATTCACCAGAAGGCACCGAAGTTCGACGAACTGTCTCCTTCCGTTGACTTGCTGGAAACCGGCATCAAGGTGATCGACCTGGTATGTCCGTTCGCCAAGGGCGGTAAGGTCGGCCTGTTCGGCGGCGCCGGTGTGGGCAAGACCGTGAACATGCTGGAACTCATCAACAACATCGCCAAGCAACACGCGGGTCTGTCCGTGTTCGCCGGTGTGGGTGAGCGTACTCGTGAAGGTAACGACTTCTACCACGAAATGTCCGATGCAGGCGTTATCGACAAGGAAGACTTCACCAAGTCCAAAGTTGCGATGGTGTTCGGTCAGATGAACGAGCCGCCCGGCAACCGTCTGCGCGTTGCGCTGTCCGGTTTGACCATGGCTGAAAAGTTCCGTGACGAAGGCCGCGACATTCTGTTCTTCGTGGACAACATCTACCGTTACACACTGGCCGGTACCGAAGTATCCGCGCTGCTGGGTCGTATGCCTTCCGCCGTGGGTTACCAACCGACACTGGCTGAAGAAATGGGCCGTCTGCAAGAGCGTATTACCTCCACCAAGGTTGGCTCGATCACTTCCATCCAGGCCGTTTACGTTCCTGCGGATGACTTGACCGACCCGTCTCCTGCGACCACCTTCTTGCACCTGGACTCCACCGTTGTGTTGAGCCGCGACATCGCATCGCTGGGTATCTACCCCGCGGTTGATCCGCTGGACTCCACTTCGCGCCAGCTCGACCCGTTGGTCGTAGGCGAAGAGCACTACAGCGTGGCCCGCAGCGTGCAGCAAACTCTGCAACGCTACAAGGAATTGCGCGACATCATCGCGATTCTGGGTATGGACGAATTGGCACCGGAAGACAAATTGGCTGTGGCACGTGCGCGCAAGATCCAGCGTTTCCTGTCGCAACCGTTCCACGTTGCTGAAGTGTTCACCGGCGCTCCAGGCAAATACGTGACTCTGAAGGACACCATCAAGGGTTTCAAAGGCATCGTTGCCGGCGAATACGATCACCTGCCGGAACAAGCGTTCTACATGGTCGGCGGTATCGAAGAAGCGGTCGAAAAAGCCAAGACGCTGCAATAATAATTAGGAGCCGATTATGGCAATGACCGTACATGTGGATGTAGTAAGCGCGGAAGAGTCGATCTTCTCGGGACTGGCGGAGTTCGTCATCATCCCGGGCGAGATGGGCGAACTTGGCGTCTACCCACGCCACGTAGCACTGCTGACTCGCATCAAACCGGGAGCCGTGCGCATCAAGCGCCCGGATCAGGAGCAGGAAGAGTTGATCTACGTTTCCGGCGGCATGCTTGAAGTGCAGCCCGACGTCGTGACCGTGCTGGCCGATACCGCGATCCGCGGCGCCGATCTGGACGAGGCCCGTGCATTGGAAGCCAAGCAAGCAGCGGAAGAGGCGATGAAGAATCGCACCTCCGATATCGACTACGCGCAAGCGCAAGCCGAGCTGGCAGAAGCCATTGCCCAACTGCGCGCAATTCAACAGGTACGCAAGCACACTCACTAAGTGCAGCAATACTTCAGCATCAAATAAAAAAGCAGCCTAGGCTGCTTTTTTATTTGGTCACCGCGATTTTAAAAGATCGTGCGACGTAGAATTAATTCGCCGCCTTAATACAAAACCTCCAGCCAACGACCGGCGGTGACCAGCTCATTACGCTTCGTCATCCAGGCCTCGCAAAGAGCCGGCCATTTCGGACATTGCGCCGTCAATCATTTCCAGCATCTGAGTCATGCCAGCTACATACACACGGCTGTCCGGACTATTCACTATTTCCCAGACTTCAGCTGCATTCTGTTCGAGGGACTTGCCCAGCTCAATCGGCGCATTAAAGGCCGGGCGCGGACTGACAGCCTGAAATGCCTTGAATGTCGGTTGGTCGAAATAGTTGCCAAGGTCGCCGTTGGCATCATTCAAGTAAAGCATTTCCAGTCCGGTACGCGCACCATGGAACAGCCGAACCTTGCCTTTCCAACTCCCATGTTTGTCGTAGATCATCCGAATCAGTCCCCTGAACGGCGCAATGCCGGTACCCATGCCTATCATCAACAAGTTAGCATTCACATTGTCAGGCACGACAAAAGGGTAGCCGAACGGCCCGGAGAACTTAATGACATTGCCCGGATGCAGATCGCACAAGTAGTTCGAGGCAACGCCGGCATATTCTTCACCGCTGGCCTCATCCAGGTAAAAGCAGCGCCGCACGCAAATCTCGAATTGAGCACCATCATCGGAGGGGTCGGTATCCGCAATTGAATAAAGACGGGTGTGATGAGGATTGCCGTACTGGCCGGGTGCGAGGACACGGATGCAACTGCCTACCTTGCTGTCGAAATAAAGGTCATCCGTATGGAAAACTAACTGCCTTACATCTTCGCGCGACGATTCTGGCGTAATACGCTTGGAACTCAAAAGCTTTGCCGTGTAGATCACAGCATTGCCGGCACCATCAGTAAGTGAATTCAGCATGATTCGTTCCAATGTGAAATTGCAAAATGATGTCAGGAATTCTCGGGTTTTTACCTTCTTCAAAAAAGCAGCAAAAAACGTTCGCGTCCATGATATCACCGTTAGTCTGTAGAAAAATGCGGCCACCATCTGGTGGTCTACTTGATCTTGAACGGACTTCTTTCATTCAGCTCCTCAACATACTCAGAAATCGCTCCGGCCTCGCTCTTCAGGTAATCCTCCACAGCCTGCGCAAACTGCGGATGTGCCAGCCAATGGGCCGAACGCGTTGTCACCGGCAGAAATCCGCGCGCCAATTTGTGCTCGCCACCTGCACCACCTTCAAAGGTCTTGAGGTTATGGGTAATGCAGAACTCCATGGCCTGGTAATAGCAAACCTCGAAATGCAGTCCGGAATGAAATTCAAAGGTTCCCCATGAGCGCCCGTACAAAGCGGTATCGGTTACATAGTTAAGTGCACTGGCGATGGGTTTCCCGTCACGGGAGGCGATAACCAACAAAGTGTGTTGCGGCAACGCCGCACCAATGCGCTGAAAAAAATCCTCATTCAACTGGTGCGGTGAATTGTGCAGTTGCAGGGTATGCAGATAGCACGATGCAAAGAATGCCCACTGCGCGGTAGTCGCTTCGCAGCCGGTGACGCACTTCAACTCTATGCCCGCCTCGTTGACCTTGCGCCGCTCCTGCTTGATGCGTTTGCGCTTGTCGCGGCTCAGCGTGGCCAGAAAATCGTCGAAATCACGATAGCCCGGGTTCTGCCAATGGAACTGCACATCCTGGCGCATCATCATGCCTTGGGCCTTTGCTTCCCGAACATCGGCCTCATTCAGAAACAGGCAGTGCAGTGAAGACACGCCCAAATCTTGGGCAAATTGCAGCGCATGTTGCAACAACTGTGATCGCACTTCGTTCGACGCGGCCAGGATCCGTTGACCACTTACCGGCGTAAACGGAACTGCGCACAACAACTTGGGGTAATAGCGCAGACCGTGCCGCAGATAAGCATCGGCCCACGCAAAATCGAATACGTGTTCGCCAAACGAATTCATCTTCAGGTAAAGCGGCATTGCACCAAGCAAATGCTGGTTTTGCCATAACGTAAGAAACTGCGCCTTCCACCCGAACTTTGGCGTGGCGCAGCCACTTTCCTGCAGTGCGTAAAAGAAAGCATGGGAAAGCGTGGGATCGCCTCCGGACAGCGCATCCCAGTCCGCCGCGGGAATATCCGCAATGTTCTCGATGATTTTGAGGACGGGAGGACTCATATGGCTATTGTAGAGGGGACTCGCATGGTATGAGCCGGCAAATTCATGCAAGCGATTTGATATACTCCGCCATCCTCGGATTCAGAGCCAATATGAGCCCCATAAACATCGTCATTCTCGCTGCCGGCAAAGGCACGCGCATGTATTCCGATAAGCCGAAGGTGTTGCACGAGTTGGCAGGGAAGCCACTGGTGCAGCATGTCCTGGATTGCGCCACTTCATTGCATCCGCAACAGATATGCGTGGTCTATGGGCACGGCGGCGAAGCTCGTGCCGCAGGCGATGAGCGCTTACGGTGCGAAGTTCGTCATGCAGGAACCACAACTCGGCACCGGTCATGCCGTGCAACAGGCAATGCCGTATCTGGCCGACAACAGCCGTACTCTCGTGCTGTACGGCGACGTACCGTTGATTCGGCACAGCACGTTGCATCAGATGCTGCAGGCGGGCGAAGGTCTGGTATTGCTAACGGTCAATCTCGACAATCCCACGGGTTATGGCCGCATCGTGCGCGACGCGCAGGGAGATGTGCAGAGTATTGTGGAAGAAAAAGACGCAACTCCCGAACAGCGCGAAATCAGCGAAGTGAATACCGGCATCTTGCTGGCCCCGACGGCGCACCTGCGCACTTGGCTGTCGAATCTGGGCAACAACAACGCCCAAGGTGAGTACTACCTCACCGATATCGTGGCCATGGCCGTGCAGCAAGGCATCGCGGTGCATACCGTGCAGCCCGCACAGCGCTGGGAAGTCGAAGGCATCAACAACAAGATTCAGCTAGCCGAGCTGGAACGCGTGTGGCAACAGACCGTGGCGGCCAAATTGATGACACAGGGTGTGACCCTGGCCGATCCGGCGCGCATCGACATCCGTGGCAATCTCACTTGCGGGCGCGATGTCGAGATCGATGTTGGCTGCATTTTCGAGGGTGACGTTAATCTGGCAGACCGAGTGCAGGTGGGCGCTTACAGCATCATTCGCAATGCGACCATCGCTCAGGGAACCCAGATCGCACCCTACAGCCACATCGATGCCAGCGAAGTAGGTGCCAACTGCCACATCGGTCCCTATGCCCGTTTGCGTCCAGGAACAAAGTTGCACGACGACGCACATGTCGGCAACTTCGTCGAGATCAAGA
The DNA here is from genome assembly GCA_963718345.1 of uncultured Pseudomonadota bacterium. Taxonomy (GTDB): domain Bacteria; phylum Pseudomonadota; class Gammaproteobacteria; order Burkholderiales; family Gallionellaceae; genus Sideroxyarcus. The sequence goes on from CAVQZH010000007.1 coordinate 353,477, forward strand.
ATAGCGAAATTGGCCATGGCAGCAAGGCCAACCATCTGAGCTACATCGGCGACAGCACCGTGGGCAGCCGCGTAAACATTGGTGCGGGAACCATCACCTGCAACTATGACGGTGCCAACAAGCATCGCACCGTCATCGAGGACGATGCCTTCATCGGCTCGGACACACAACTCGTCGCTCCGGTAACCGTGGGCAAGGGCGCAACCATTGGCGCCGGATCGACCATCACCGCGAATGCGCCCGCCGGAGAATTGACGATCTCGCGCACCAGGCAAACGACAATCAAGGGCTGGCAACGCCCGCAAAAAGGAAAGAAATAATATGTGCGGAATTGTAGGCGCCGTCGCTAAACGGAATGTCGTGTCCATTCTGGTCAACGGATTGCTGCGTCTGGAGTATCGCGGCTACGACTCAGCCGGACTGGTGGTGGTGCATGATGGAAAATTGGATCGCGTGCGCAGCACCGGACGCGTCGCTGAATTGGCGACAAAAAGTGCGAACACATATGGCGAACTGGGCATAGCTCATACCCGCTGGGCCACACACGGCGTACCGAGCGAACGCAACGCGCACCCGCACTTCAGCCGCAACCTGATAGGCGTGGTGCACAACGGCATCATTGAGAACTATGAAGATTTGCGCACCGATCTGACAGCGCGCGGTTACGAATTCACTTCCGATACCGACACGGAAGTCATCGCGCATCTGATACACAGCCACTACGCCCAAGGCAGCCTGCTGGTTGCTACGCAAATGGCCTTGGCACAACTGGTCGGCGCCTACGCTATCGGGGTAGTGGCCGCAGACAATCCGCATCAGTTCATCGCCGCGCGCAAAGGAAGCCCGTTGTTATTGGGAGTTGGCGAGGGTGAGCACTTCGTTGCATCGGACATGTCGGCGCTGCTGCAAGTCACCAAGAACGTGGTGTATCTGGAAGAAGGCGATGTGGTCGAGGTGAATCTGGCCGATTACCGCATCTTCGACGCCAACGGAAATGCCGTGCAGCGCCAAGTGCATGTCAGCCAGCTCAATAATGACAGCGTGGAGCTGGGTGAATACCAGCACTACATGCAAAAGGAAATCCACGAGCAGCCGCAAGCACTGGCAGACACGCTGGAATCGGTGTGCAACAGCCAGTCGATGGTGCCCGGCATTTTCGGCGCGGAAGCAACGGCTATCTTTCCGCAGATCGACAGCATCCTCATTCTCGCGTGCGGCACCAGTCACCACGCCGGAATGGTGGCGCGCTACTGGCTGGAAGAGATTGCGGGCATTCGGTGCACGGTCGAGATCGCCAGCGAATACCGCTATCGCGAAAGCGTCGCCAACCCAAATACCCTGGTGGTCACCATTTCGCAGTCGGGAGAGACCGCGGACACGCTGGCCGCGCTCAATCACGCCAAGATAACAGGACATATGTTCACCCTGGCGATCTGCAACGTGCCGGAAAGCGCGATCATCCGCCAATCCAAACTGCGCTTTCTTACCCGCGCGGGTCCCGAGATCGGCGTGGCCTCGACCAAAGCTTTCACCACGCAACTGGCCGCACTCTTCCTGCTGACCCTGGTGCTGGCGAAATTACGCGGACGTATCGACGCGGAGCGCGAACAGCAATTCCTGCATGAATTGCGACATTTGCCCAGTGCGATTCAGAAAGTGCTGGCGCTGGAGCCGCAGATTGCCGAACTGTCCAAGCACTTCGCCGACAAGCAACACGCGTTATTCCTGGGACGCGGCCTGCATTACCCGATCGCGCTGGAAGGCGCGCTCAAGCTCAAGGAGATTTCGTATATCCACGCCGAAGCTTATCCGGCAGGGGAATTGAAGCACGGCCCGCTGGCGTTGGTGGATAAGGACATGCCGGTCGTGTCGGTCGCACCCAACGATACCCTGCTGGAAAAACTGAAATCCAATTTGCAGGAAGTCCGTGCGCGCGGCGGCGAGCTGTATGTCTTTGCCGACGCGAACACCCACATCAAGGAAGCCGAAGGCATCCACATCCTGCAAATGCCCGAACACGCGGGTTTTCTAAGCCCTATTCTGCACACCGTCCCGCTGCAACTGTTGGCATATTACGTAGCATTGCAAAAGGGAACGGATGTGGACAAGCCTCGCAATCTTGCAAAGTCAGTCACCGTAGAGTGACCGGCCTTGCGCGGAGCCACAAGCCGAGCAAATTAAAGCGGTCCGATCCCACCACATCCTAGGAGAGAACATGGCGGTCATCGCCGTATTCAACCAAAAGGGCGGCGTGGGTAAAACCACCACCTGCCTCAATCTTGCAGCCGCGCTATCCATAGCGCAACGGCATCCCATCGCGCTGGACATGGACCCGCAAGGGCACCTGAGTCTGGCTTCCGGACTGAAGAACGGCACGGTCCAATCCAAGAGCATGGCGGCATTTTTCAAAGACAAGGTTCCGCTTGCAAAGTTAATGCATGACACGCCTGCCGGCTGGCAACTTATCCCGGCAACGCTGGAGCTGTCCAAGATCGATGCGCTGTATGGCAGCGATCCGCAAGCCGCCAAGATGTTGAAACAGGGTTTGGCGGAAGAGCTTGCGTTGACCGGTGCGCCTATCATCATCGATTGCTGCCCGATGCTGGGGGTGCTTACGCTGAACGCATTGCTGGCGTCGGACAAGGTGTTGATTCCGGTCTCGGCGGATTTTCTGTCGGAACACGGCGTACATCGGCTGGATTCCGCGCTGAATGTGCTGGAGAAGAAACTGCAACGCACGTTCGAGCGCCGCATCGTCGTTACGCGCTTCGACTCGCGCCGCAAGCTTTCCTACGATATTTACGACAAACTCAAACAGCGTTACGGCAATCTGGTGTGCAAAACCCGCATCGGCGAGACGGTGGCACTGGCAACGAGCCCGATGCATGGCCTGGATGTATTCGCCTATGCGCCGCAAAGCCCGGGCGCGGCAGACTACAAGATGCTGGCGACAGAGTTGATGGAAAGCGGATTCGTCTAGACGAAATAGATGTAAGCAGTGAGCAGCACCGAGGCACCCAACAGAAGCGCAATGACCGACAACCAGGCATTGCGCTTTTTTTGTTGCAGCAGCAGCTCGCGCAGCAGCGGTGCGGCTTGGGCGGCAATATCCTGGTTCAGGCGTTGATGCAGCAAGCGCGGCAGCTGCGGCAGCAAAGTCGCATAGCGCGGCGCTTCCGCGCGCAAGGCTCGGAAGAAGCCGCGCCAGCCAACCTGTTCGCTCATCCAGCGTTCCAGCCAGGGTTTGGCGGTCTTCCACAGATCGAGCGCCGGGATCGAGCTGAATGCCCAAGCCTTCGATGTTGAGCAAAGTCTTTTGCAGCAACACCAGTTGCGGCTGAATCTCGATACCGAAGCGGCGCGAAGTCTGGAACAGGCGCAGCAACACTTTTCCGAACGAAACCTCGCTCAACGGCTTATCGAAAATGGGTTCGCATACCGTACGGATGGCGGCCTCGAATTCATCCACCCGCGTATCCGCCGGAGCCCAGCCGGATTCGATATGCAACTCGGCGACGCGCTTGTAATCGCGGTTGAAAAAGGCAATGAAATTCTGCGCGAGGTAATTCTTGTCGGTGCTGGTAAGCGTCCCCATGATGCCGAAATCCAGCGCAACATAACGTCCGTCGAGTGCCACCAGGATATTGCCCGGATGCATGTCGGCATGAAAGAAACCGTCGCGGAACACCTGCGTATAAAAGATCTCGACCCCGTCCGCGGCAAGCTTGGACAGATTGATCCCCGCCTCGCGCAGCGCGCCGATCTGGCTGATCGGGATGCCGTGCATGCGCTCCATCACCATCACTTGGGCGGAACACCAGTCCCAGTATACTTCCGGAACAAGCAGCAGCTTGGCGTCGGCAAAATTGCGGCGCAACTGGCTGGCATTGGACGATTCGCGCATCATGTCGAGCTCGTCGTGCAGGTACTTGTCGAATTCGGCGACAACCAGCTTCGGCTTCAGCCGCTTGCCGTCTTCCCACCAGCGTTCGATCAGGCCCGCACAGATCTGCAGCAGCGCGATGTCATGCTCGATGACATTCAAGATGCCGGGGCGCAGAATCTTGACCGCAACCTCGCGTCCGTCCGGCAACACCGCAAAATGCACCTGGGCAACGGAGGCGCTGGCCTCGGGGACTTCATCGAATTCGGCAAAAACCTCGCTGAGCCGTTTGCCATATGCCTGTTCCAGCAAGGCCACAGCCTGTTCAGAAGGAAAGGGCGGCACCTGATCCTGCAGCTTGGCCAGTTCATCGGCGATATCGGTGGGGATCAGGTCGCGGCGCGTGGAAAGCAGCTGGCCAAACTTGACGAAGATGGGACCCAACGCTTCCAGCGCCAAACGCAAACGTTCGGCGCGCGGGCGGGAAACATCGCGGAAGAACAATAGCCAGTTGAGCGGGCGGAGCAACCAGCTCGTCCTGACATGCGCCAGCAGGAACTCGTCCAGGCCAAAACGCAGTACGACAAAGATGATCTTGAGCAATCGTATGAAGCGCATCACTGATAGTCGGGCGAAATAAAAAGGGCACTGGAATTTCCAGTGCCCTCTAGTTTACTTGAGTTTAAGGCTAAATCTGCTGAATTCCGGCCAGTAGCCAGACGGATTTCTCGTCCTTCAGGTTCTTTTGCACATGCCAGATTTCATCGAAGCTCTCGGCTGCGCCGTTGTTTTCGCTCAACTGGCCGCTCATGCGCACACTGGCGATGGCGAAATCGTTCTCGTTATTCACCTCCAGCAACTCGGCATTGACGCTAACCACGTCGGTTTTTTGCGGGGTGTTGTCGCGCTCCTGCAACTGCATCGAGATCTCTGCGAACATTTCCGGCGTGGTGTATTCGCGAATGTCGTTCAGGTCCTTGCGGTCGTTCGCGGCTTGCAGGCGGATGAACGAAGTCTTGGCACTGCGCAAAAAGCTTTCCACCGGAAAATCGGCCGGGATGTTGGCGGGAGCCGCAACACCGCTGCTCAACGGTTGTTGCACCGGCTGCGCAGAATCGGCATAGGGAGCGCCCGCACGCGGAATAAGCCATCGCGGGTTCCTGTTTGCGACGGAACATCGAGATCAGGAACATCACCGCTGCCGCTGCCAGTATGACCATCAGGATCGAGCCCATTGCGCCGCCCATACCACCCATGCCGCCGCCCGCGAACATCGCGCCCAAACCGGCGCCGATCGCCAGTCCAGCCAAGGGACCAAGCCACCGGTTGCCGGCGGGTTGGGGAGCGACGGCAGGTTGTGCCGGAGTTCCCGGTGCAGGTGCAGCAGCAGGGGCTTTCTGTGTTGGAGCACTCATCGTGCGCTGTTTGCCGATGCTGCTGCCGCCGCCGAAACGGCGTGCTTCAGCGCTGGTGGCAAGCAAAGTTAAGCAAGTAAAAACAATGGTCAACAAGATCGTAAAACGTTTCATGTGATTCCTCACGGTTGGACAAATTCAAAGCGGCGCGGAGTATAGCATCGCCTATCGCGATACTACGGGCGCCAGATTACAGTTACGTTATCAGGGAGATACAAGCTTCACGGAGGTAACGAAATACTCGGTGTCGCCAAAGCAGGTCGTGGGCAAACCGATGTGCTGTTCATAGGTTAACGCGACACGTTGCCCGACCTGCTGATTGATTTTGGCAGCCACCTCGTCATCGCGCACAGTGAACAGGAATTTCTCGGGCGCCGCGCCCGGCAATGCAACCAGGGATAGTTCGCCTTCCCACGTCTTGCACACCCAGCCTTTTTTCGAAAGCTTCTGCATGAATCCGGCGCGTTCGCCTTCTGAATAGCTCCAATGCAAGGCAACCCAGGTATAGGCGGCAAAAATTGCCGAAACGAGTACGACCAAGCCAAGCAGAGCGGTCAGAAAACTTTTGGGCAGGCGCATGAAGAGTTCCTGTTAATGAGTAAACGAGTTGAGTATAGCCCACCCGGTGTTAAGCCATTCTTAAGGCCAGACTCTAGAATGGGGCTGAACTGACAAAATGCAAGGCGGCGCCGGTGAGCGGGTGCAACAAATCCAGGGTAGTCGCGTGCAGCAGCAAACGGGGTGCGCTACTTGCATCGCCATACAAGGCATCGCCCAGGATAGGATGCCCGATGGCTGCCATGTGGACGCGTAGCTGGTGGGTGCGACCGGTCACAGGCGCCAGCTCAACGCGGGTAGAGCTAACTTCATGCTTCAAACAGACGATACCGCGTGAGCGAGGGCTTACCCGTTTCACAATCTATCTTGCGTAACGGCCGGTTCGGCCAATCTGCCGCAATAGGCAGAATCCACCTCACTCCATCCCCTCTCCCTCTGGGGGAGGGTTAGGGTGGGGGAGTTTTGAGTCATTGCAGGTTCCAGCTTGCCTGCCACCACCGCCACATAACGTTTTTCCACTTCACGCTCATGAAACATACGCGAAAGGCGGCGCTGCATCTCGGCTCCGCGCGCAAACAACATCAATCCGGACGTCGACATATCCAGCCTGTGCACAATCAAAGCGTCGGGGAAAATCTGCTGAAGCCTTGAGGAAAGACAGTCCTGCTTGTCCGCACCGCGTCCGGGCACGGCCAGCAAACCGGCGGGCTTGTTCACCACCAGCAGGTAATCGTCCTGGTAGATCAGCTCAAAAGGACTACTGCTGCTCATCGCCCGAAGCAGGCTTATCGGTGGGCTGGTTGTGCGGCGCTTTCTTTGGCCGGTTTTTGTTGGGGTCGGCAAAACGGAAACGTCCATACAGCACGCAACCCTTCATGCCCATGTCGCACGAAATATCATTCACGCGCTGGCACTTACCCTCGATCTCGTACGGACAACCCCAGACACTCATCTCCGGCTATGCCTTCTTCACGAATTCCGTCTTCAACTGCATCGCACCGATGCCGTCGATCTTGCAGTCGATGTCGTGGTCGCCATCCACCAGACGGATGTTCTTCACCTTGGTGCCCACCTTCACCACCGAAGACGAACCCTTGACCTTCAGGTCCTTGATCACGGTGACCGAATCGCCGTCGACCAGCACGTTGCCGAAGGCATCCTTGAACACCTTTGCCTGCTCGCCAGCTGCGGCGGGTGCGTCTTTCGACCATTCATGCGCGCACTCGGGGCAGACGTAGTTGCTGCCGTCTTCGTAGGTGTATTCGGAACTGCATTTGGGGCATTTGGGTAAACCAGTCATGGTGTTTCACTTAGTATTGAGTTGAAGTTAAATTGAATGGAGAGAAGGTTGAATATTTGTAGCGGTATATATAAAAGCGAACTTCTGTATGATTGCTTTATCCGAGCTTCCTGCTTTGAAGAGGCACGAATGCAGAAATTTGTGATCCAAGCTCAATCTTAAATGCGTTACAGTTTCTTGATGTCATATTGGGGCAAAAATGTTGTCGAATGACGACTAGTCGACTTGTTATCATTTCTATAACCAAAAGGCTTTATCGGTCGTCAGTATTCAACCGATGGTGCAACAATGATGTCTGGATATACCGTAGTACCATCAATATCCAAATCAGTAGTTGGACGATCTTCTAACTCCAGCCGATATTCACATTGTCATGGTTTCTGTTGTACTCACAATCAACTGCCAGCCGGGGAAATGAGTCTGAAGATGTATGGCTAAACAATGCGAAATAGATACGTTCGTTATACATTGTTTATAAGCAGGTATGAGTCATGACGTAGCAAGATCGTCTAATGCGATCCGGACCGCCGATTTAACCTATTGTTACTAACATGCTGAAAAGAATTAGAGTTTATACCCGCGATGCACCGCCACCACGCCACCGGTCATATTGAAGTACTCAACACGCTCCAGTCCCGCATCTACCATCATCTGCTTCAGCTCTTCCTGTCCCGGATGCATGCGGATGGATTCGGCCAGATAGCGGTAGCTGTCGGCGTCGTTGGCGATGAGCTCGCCCATCTTGGGCAGCAGCTTGAAGGAGTAGAGGTCGTAGGCTTTTTCCAGCGGCTTGGCAACTTTGGAGAATTCCAGCACGATGACTCGACCGCCGGGTTTGAGCACGCGGTGCATTTCGCGTAGTGCGGCATCCTTGTGTGTGACGTTGCGCAGGCCGAAGGCGATGCTGACGCAGTCGAAATAATTATCGGGGAAGGGCAGGTGTTCGGCATCGCACTGCGTGACGGGGGTGGCGGTGCCTTCGTCGAGCAGGCGGTCACGGCCCACGCGCAGCATGGCGTTGTTGATGTCGGTGAGCACGACCTGGCCGCTGGCGCCGACTTTCTTCAGGAACAGGCGCGACAGGTCGGCCGAGCCGCCCGCCACGTCCAGCACGCGCTGGCCTTCATGCACATTGGCCAGACCCACGGCAAAGCGCTTCCAGATGCGGTGCAGGCCGACCGACATGAGGTCGTTCATGATGTCGTATTTGCTGGCGACGGAAGTGAACACGCCCGCAACCTTCTTGGCTTTTTCTTTCTCGTCTACGGTCTGGAAACCGAAATGGGTGGTTTGCCATAATTACTCCTGGTTTCGTCTCCGCGCAGGTGTCCAGTCTGATTAGAAACACTGGATTCGGCCTTCGCCGGAATCGACGGCATATTCAATCGCGCGATGCGCCCGCCGCTTCCAGCTTGGTCAGGTAGTCGTGCCACATGGCATCGTGATATTTGCCCAGTTCGTGCAGATATTCCCAGGTGTAGAGCCCCGTGTCGTGACCATCGTCGAACGTAAGTTTGACGGCATAACTGCCGGCCGGCTCGACATCGGTGATCATCACGTTGCGTTTGCCGACTTGCAGCGTCTCTTGTCCCGGACCGTGGCCGCGTACTTCGGCGGAAGGCGAGAACACGCGCAAAAATTCGAACGGCAGCTTGAAGCGGGCGCCATCGTCGAAGGCAATCTCCAGCATTTTCGATTGTTGATGCAGGGTGATTTCGGTAGGTGTCATAGTGAACGTATCTTTTTAAGTAATGCGGTAGTGGAGCGTTCGTGCAGGAAGGGGATGCTGTGCACGGTGCCGCCCCAAATCTTTACTTCCTTGCTGCCGACGATGTTCTCCGGCTTCCAGTCGCCGCCCTTGACCAGCACATCTGGCTTGCAGGCAAGGATCAGGTTAAGCGGCGTGTCTTCATCGAATTTCACCACCAGGCTTACCGATTCCAGCGCGGCGAGCACGGCCATGCGGTCTTGTTCGGCGTTGATCGGGCGGTCGTCGCCCTTGCCCTGGCGTTTGACCGAGGCATCGCTGTTCACGCCTACGACGAGCGAGAAGCCGAGCGCGCGCGCCTGTGCCAGATAGGTCACATGGCCGCGATGCAGTACGTCGAAACAGCCGTTGGTGAATACCAGCGGGCGCGGTAACGTGGCAACCCGCGCGGCCAACTGGTCTGCCGCGCAAATCTTGTCTTCAAAACTGGGCGTCGGATATTTCACTAGTCTATATATTCGAAAACGCGGACCACTTTTTGCACGCCGGCCGTGGTGCTGGCGATGTCGGATGCGGTGTCCGCCTCGGCACGGGTAACCAGGCCCATCAAATACACCACGCCGCTGTCGGTGACGACTTTAACCTGTTCGGCCTTCAGGGCAGGGCTTCTGACAAAGCGATACTTAACGTTGCCGGTAATGTGTGAGTCGCTGCTACTTGTACTGCTACCGGGAGTCTTGTTCACTACCAGTTCGTTGGCAATGCCCTTGACGTTGGGAATGCTGCCGACAATGCGCTCGATATCCATCTTTATTTCTTCGGTGGACGTCGTGCCGGTGATAAGCGCAAAGCGGTTATAGGCGGTGATGCTTACATGCGCGGTGTCCTTGTAGATTTCCTCAATGCGCTTTTGTCCTTTGCTTTCGATGGTATCGTCTTCAACCATCGCGCCGGTGCTGCGGCGATCCGTGGAAGTCGCCACGATGCCTGCACCGACTCCGGCACTCACTCCCGCAGCGACGACCGGTGCGGCACAACCCTGCACCAGGCCCAATGCGGCCAGCAAAATAAACAGCGAAGAACGCATCATTCCCCTCCCAGAATCAAATGATCGATGGCGTCACAAATGCAGTGCAACACGAGCAGGTGCACTTCCTGGATGCGTGCCGTGCTTTTCGCCGGAACGCAAATATGAAAATCGGTCGGTTTCAGGATGGCTGTCATTTTCCCGCCGTCGCGTCCGGTCAGTGCAACGACGGGCATGTTGCGTTCATGCGCGGCCTGAATCGCCTCGATCACATTGGGCGAATTGCCGCTGGTGGAGATGGCCAGCAATACGTCGCCGTCCATACCCAGCGCCCGCACCTGTTTGGAAAATATCTGCAGGTAATCGTAATCGTTGGCGATCGAGGTGAGTATCGAACTGTCGGTGGTCAGCGCGATGGCGGCCAGGCCAGGCCGCTCGACTTCGAAACGGTTTACGAGCTCGGCGGCGAAATGTTGGCAATCCGCAGCCGATCCGCCGTTGCCGCAAGCCAGAATCTTGCCGTCGTTCATGAGGCAGGCAACCATGGCCTGCGCGGCATCCGCGATGGGCTGGGCGAGCACTTTCTTGCTTTGCAGTTTAAGTTGCGCGCTGTCGTCGAAGTGTTTGCCGATGCGGGTAGTCAGGGTCATGGTGTGCAAATGAATGTGGATGACGGAGACCGGATTTTACCCTAAGGCTGCCCTGAATAAATCCTCCATGAACGGCCACGGTGGCCGTTTATGCCTCGAAAGCGTTTTTTACCCATTCGATGTTGTCGGCGGCATCGAGCAGCACAGCATCGAAACGGCAGGGCGGGGTGTGCGCCAAAGTGGAGAGGTAATGCTGAGCAGTGAGGATAAGGCGCTTTTGCTTGTGTGCGTCGATGCTGGCGGCCGCGCCGCCGAAATCGCCGCGGCTGCGCTGGCGAACTTCGGCGAAGACCAGGGTTTCTCCGTCGCGCAGGATCAGGTCGATCTCCCCGAAACGGCTATGGAAATTGGCCTGGACCAGTTTCAGGCCGCTCTTCTGCAGGTATTGCGCTGCAACTTGCTCGGCCTGAGCGCCGGGTTTCACGGGCGCGACTTGCTGTCCACGGGTACTCCCAGCCCTTGGCGCATGATGGCCGGAATGCCCTCGCGCTGAAATACGTGTCCGGTCAGCGAAATCTTGCCGGTGACACCGTCCAGCGGCAAGGCATTTGCCGGATTGCGCGAGGACAATACTTGAAGCAGACGATAGGAATCGATTCCCAGCGCATACAAACGTTCCATGTCCGGCGTCATGACCGGAGTCACGTGCGGGTAGATCATGACAGCCGGATGATCCGGCTGCAGCAGCCACGGCATGTCGAAGAAATGCACGTCGGCCAGGTCATAGTTGGTCAGCGTGTGGCTATTGCCGGCAAAAACCTGCGAGGTGGCATACACCGGTATCGCGGCATTGATATAGGGACGAATCAGGCGCGCCTGGTCGAGTTCGGCAGCGAGGAATACCGAGTTACCCGGGTCCTGTGACAGTTCCTTCAACGGGGTCGGGTCGCCGTTATAGTCGATCTCCGCCCTGAGAATGCCGCCCTCGCGCTGCCATTCGTCCGAAAACGCCTGTGCCAGGCGCTTGGACAGAGGGGTATCGGTGGAAACGACAGTGGCGCTGAGCAATCCGGCGGCGGTGGCGCGCTGGGCGGCTTGGCGTGCTTCAGTTTCCGGCGGGAGGCCGAAAAAATAGAGCATGTCGACACGCGCGGTATTTTCCACCAGGTTAAGCGCCAGCGTCGGGTGTTTCAACTGGCCAGCGGCAGCCAGCGCAGCGACGCCATCTCGCGTGAGCGGACCGGCAACGGTGACGGCTCCCGCCTGCAACGCCTTCTGGTAGAGCGCAACGATCTCCGTACCTTCATCTTTGCAAGGATAAACAATCACCGGCAAACCGTTCGCCTCTTTGGCGGCAGCGGCGAGGAAGCCCTGCTTTACGGTGTCGGCGGCCTTGGAGTAGATAGGGGAGTTCAGTGGCAGCAGCAGCGCGATATTGGGCGGACCCGTAACGACAGGGGGCAAAATCGTCGCTTCCAGCGGCGCGGGTGCGGGTATCGCTTCGATGACTACGGGCGGCGGCGGAGTGACTGGCGCTGGTGCAGCGGGAGCAGGTGTGGGTGCAGCCGCAGGCGTGGCTACAATCGGGGCGGTGGTCGGAGTGGCGCAGCCAAAAACGCTCACGTATAGTGCCGCGACGAAGAACCAGCGTAACCAACCACACTTAGAGGCAACAGTTTGCATATCAAGCCCAAGCAAAAATTAGAATGCGCATTATATGTAGTAGCCACCCCGATTGGAAATCTAAGTGACATTACGCTGCGCGCGCTGGAAGTATTGGGCGAAGCCGATACCATCGCGGCGGAAGATACCCGCAACACACGACATTTGCTGCAACACCACGGAATCGGCGATGCGCGGCTATTGGCGTTGCACCAGCACAACGAGCGCGGTGCCGCGGAAAAGGTCATCGCGCTGTTGCAGCAGGGCCAGAATGTGGCACTGGTGACCGATGCCGGCACCCCTGCCGTGAGCGATCCCGGCGCGGTGTTGGTGGAAACCGTGCTGGCAGCCGGATTTCGCGTTATTCCCATTCCCGGCGCAAGCGCCGCGGTCGCCGCATTGTCGGCTGTCCGGAATGTGTTCGCCGCATTTTTTGTTTTACGGCTTTCTGCCGAACAAATCGACCGCGCGGCGCACGGTGTTGCAGGCCCTGATCGAGTATCCCTACACCCTGGTTTTCTACGAAGCACCGCATCGCATCCTGGAATGTACGGAAGATCTGTATGCCGTGTTCGGTGCCGAGCGCGACATCGTGTTTGCCCGCGAAATCACCAAGCTGTTTGAAAGCATCCATCGCTGCAAACTCAAGGAAGCCATGGACTGGCTGCAAAGCGACCCCAACAATCAGCGCGGGGAATTTGTGCTGATGGTTTCAGGTGCGGCAATGCGCGAGGGAATGGACGTCGAAACAGAACGTACGCTCGGCCTCTTGCTGGAGGAGCTGCCTCTGAAACAGGCGGTACAGTTGGCCGTAAAGATCACGGGCGCGAACAAAAACGAGCTGTACCAGCGCGCGCTGATCCTCAAGGCCGGGTCGGAATAATCTGACTTTGCGGCAAGGTTGCCATTCGCAGCCGACATGCTACTCTTTGCAAGTTATCAACTTTGCAGGAGAAATAAATGGCGAGCGTCGTCGTGGTTTATCACAGCGGATACGGACACACGGCAAGACAGGCACAAGCCGTGGCAACCGGCGCGAATGCAATACTCATGGCGATCAGCAACGAAGGCAACCTGAGTGAAGCCGAATGGGCGACGCTGGATGCCGCCGATGCGATTATCATGGGCTCGCCCACCTACATGGGTTCGGTGAGCTGGCAGTTCAAGAAGTTCGCCGATGCTTCGTCAAAACAGTGGTTCTCGCAAAAATGGAAGAACAAGGTTGCCGCCGGGTTTACCAACTCCGCCACCATGAACGGCGACAAACTTTCCACATTGCATTACCTCTTCACGCTCTCCATGCAGCACAGCATGATCTGGGCGGGTACGGGCCTGATGCCGTCCAACGGCAAGGCCGCACAGCGCAACGACGTGAACTACGTGGGCTCTTTCTCCGGGGCGATGTCAGTCTCGCCGTCCGATGCATCGGCGGGCGAAATGGAGTCCGGCGATTTGGAAACCGCCCGACAGTTCGGCCAGCGCGTGGCAGACGTGGCGGCACAATGGGTGGCCGGCCGCAAGTAGGCATTTCCCGCTTAATCCCATGCGGCGCTAACTGTTAGAATGCTGGACATGAAATCGCTCACCCTGATTCGTCCCGACGATTGGCACTTGCACCTGCGCGATGGCGCATTGATGCATTCGGTGTTGCCCGATACCGCGCGCCAGTTTGCCCGCGCAATCGTCATGCCCAATCTGCGTCCTCCGGCGACCACTACGGTATTGGCATTGCAATATCGCCAACGCATCCTGGCCGCTTTGCCCGCGGGTGCAACGTTCGAGCCACTTATGACTTTGTATCTGACCGACAACACCAGTGCGGAAGAGATACTCAAAGCCAAAGCCAGCGGTGCCGTGCATGCCGTGAAACTGTATCCGGCAGGCGCGACCACCAACTCCGATGCGGGAGTGACCGACTTGCGCAAGACGTATTCCGCGCTGGAAGAGATGCAGCGTTGCGGCATGCCGCTGCTGGTGCATGGCGAAGTGACCAATCCCGACATCGACATCTTTGACCGCGAGGCCGTATTCATCGAGCGTGTGCTGCAGCCGCTGCTGAAGGACTTGCCCGAATTGCGTGTCGTGTTCGAGCACATCACCACCAAAGATGCTGCGCAATTTGTGGTAGCTGCGCCGGACAACATCGCCGCGACCATTACCGCGCATCATCTGCTGTACAACCGCAACGCCATGCTGGTCGGCGGTATCCATCCGCACTACTACTGCCTGCCCGTGCTAAAGCGCGAGACTCACCGCAAGGCGTTGGTCAAAGCCGCGGTGAGTGGCAGCAAGAAGTTCTTCCTCGGCACCGACAGCGCCCCGCATGCGCAGCACACCAAGGAGAATGCGTGCGGCTGCGCCGGTTGCTATACCGCGCATAACGCCATCGAGCTGTATGCCGAAGCCTTTGAGTCCGCAAACGCATTGGACAAGCTGGAAGGTTTCGCCAGTTTTTACGGTGCGGACTATTACCGCCTGCCGCGCAATACGCGACAGATAACGCTGCTCAAGGAAGAGTGGCAAGTACCCGCATCCCTCGGGTTTGGCGAGCATCAGTTGGTGCCGTTGCGGGCAGGAGAGATGATGAAATGGAAGTTGGCAGAGTGACGTCGTGCAACGGTTCAATATTCCGCTATTAGAGGAAAAATATGCCTTACGTAAACATCAAAATCACCAAAGAAGGCGCGACGCCGGAGCAGAAAGCTCGCCTGATTCAGGGCGCCACACAACTCCTGGTTGATGTTCTTGGAAAGAACCCGAAAACAACCGTCGTCGTCATTGACGAGGTGGATACCGACAACTGGGGAATGGCCGGGGAATCGATCACCGTCCGCAGAGCTCGGGGGGAGTAGGGTTCCGGTTTATTCTTCAGCTACCGCTACGAATCTCGTGCCGTTATCTTCTTACCTTAAGACATCCCCTGTTCTGGGCGAACGAATATTTCTCCATGCGTCATGCCAGGTCATCGGCGATGTGACGCTGGGCGATGACAGCTCGATCTGGTGCAACGCGGTGTTGCGCGGGGACATGAACCACATCGTGCTCGGGCGCGGAACCAACGTGCAGGACCTGACGATGTGCCATGTGACGCACAAGTCGGCCAGCAAGCCCGCAGGCTCGCCGCTCATCATCGGCGATTACGTGACGGTCGGCCATTCGGTCATCCTGCACGGTTGCCGCATCGGCAACGAGTGTTTGATCGGCATGGGCTCCATCATCATGGACGATGCGGTGATTCCGGACCACGTGATGATCGGCGCAGGCAGTCTGGTGCCGCCGGGCAAGACGCTGGAAAGCGGCATGCTCTACATGGGCCGTCCGGCCAAGGCAGTGCGCGCTCTGACTGCGGAAGAAATCGCTTACCTGCGCTATTCCGCCGAAAATTACATACGGCTAAAGAACAATTACCTGAATGGATCGAATTCGTAATCGGAAAGTTTGTTGCAAATGACACTCAGCCAGCAGGATATCGAACGCATCAACATCAACCTGGAGACTTCGCGCATTGCGTGGAGGGAACTGCAGCGCTTCTTCGCCAGCGGGGCGGCGATCTTCGTGAACCAAGGTCTCGACCTCGTCGAGGTGGCGGTTCAAATATCCAGGGACAACAAGGCGCAAGTGGCGCAGTGGATGGAAAGCGGGCAGATCGCGCGGGTTTCCGATGCGCAGGCGCTGGCCTGGTATGAGGCAGACGCCGATGTCTGGGCGGTCGTGGTAAGGCCCTATGTACTGGTCCAACCGGCCGCCAAATTGCAGTAGCCGTTATACTTTCTTTGCTTTCTTCATCGCCGCTTCGATACGCTGGCATAGCGTCTTCAGCACCTTGATGCGCGCGAAGTTCTTGTCGTTGGCTTCCACCAGGGTCCACGGTGCGGCTTCGGTACTGGTGCGGTCGACCATGTCGCCGATGGCCTGCTCGTAGGCATCCCATTTATCGCGGTTGCGCCAATCCTCGTCGGTGATCTTGAAGCGCTTGAAGCCGATCTTTTCGCGCTCCTTGAAGCGGCGCAGCTGTTCTTCCTTGCTGATGGTCAGCCAGAATTTGACCACGACGGTCTGGTGCCGCACGAGCTGTGCCTCGAAATCGTTGATCTCGTGGTAGGCGCGCATCCAGTCGAATTCCGAGCAAAATTTCTCCACGCGTTCGACCAGTACGCGTCCGTACCAGGAGCGGTCGAAGATCGTGATGCGGCCCTTGCGCGGTATGTGGCGCCAGAAGCGCCACAGATAGGGCTGCGCGCGCTCCTCTTCCGTGGGGGCGGCGATCGGAACGACCTGATATTGGCGCGCATCGACCGCGCTGGTGATGCGCCGGATGGCGCCACCTTTTCCCGCCGCGTCGTTACCCTCGAATACCGCCAGCACGGTGATGTCCTTGAACTTCGGATCGAGCGTGAGCATGGCCAGTTTGCCCTGATACTTCTCCAGTTCCTTGTCGAATTTCTTTTTCTCCAGCTTCTGTGCGAGATCGAGTGTCTCCAGAATATTCAGCTTGTCGATAGACGGCAACAGCGGGGCAGCGCGGACATTGGGTTCTTTCTTCTTGTCCGACTCCGCCAGACGTTTGCGTATCGATTCAAGCACGATCTTGCCCACCGTCAGACTGCGATAGCGCGCGTCGGCGCCTTCGATGACGATCCAGGGCGCTTCGGCCGTACTGGTATGTCGAATCACGCTTTCATTGATGGATAAAAACTTGTCGTACAGTTTGTAGTGCTCCCAGTCGCGTTTGGTGACGCGCCAACGCGTCTTGGGGTTGCTTTCAAGCAGCTTGAGCCGTTTCTCCTGCATGTCTTTGGACAGGTGCAGCCAGAATTTGATGATGAGCGCGCCCTCGTCGGTCAACATTTTCTCCAGCCGTTTGGCACGTTCCAGGCTTTGGTCGAGCTCGGCAGCCTTGGTCAGTCCCTGCACCCGATTCAGGATCGGCCACGTATACCAGGAACCGAGGAACACGCCGATCTTGCCCTTGGGGGGCAACGCGCGCCAGAAACGCCACATCATCGGGCGTTCCATTTCCTCGTCGGAAGGATCACCCATGCCGTGCGTCTGAATGAAACGCGGATCCATCCATTCGTTGAGCAGGTTCACGGTCTCGCCGCGCCCCGCGCCGTCGACGCCGCCCACCAGAATGATGACTGGAAATTTGGACTTTTCGGCCAGATCGAATTGCGCGTCCAGCAACTCCTTGCGCAAATTCGGCACTTCTTTGTCGTACGTCGCTTTGTTTATCTTGTGTCCGAGTTCGGCGGATTCAAACATGGGGTCTCCCGGCAGAATTACAGTTGATCAGGCGCGATGACCAGGCGCAGTACAGTCTGGAAGTCACCCTCGCGTTCGCGCCGACTGAACCACCAGACAGAGCCTTTCTTGATGCTCCAGAAATCGGCATTGCCGGTCATCAGCAACGCGGCCAGCTCGCCCATCCAGGGCTGATGTCCGACCAGCAGAACTGCGCCGCCCGCCATTGGCCAACCGGCTGCGGCGATGGCGGTCTGCGGGGTGCCGTGAATTCCGATATTGGGTGCGGTTATGAAATGGGGGGTGAGTGCAACAGCGGTTTGCTGCGCGCGCACTGCGGGGCTGACCAGCACTCGCGTGTTCTGCGGCAGGCGTCCGGAAAGAAAACCTGCCATGTGTTCGGCTTGCCGCCGGCCTTTGTCGGTGAGTGCGCGGCCAAGATCCGGCACGCCCTCGGCGGCTTCGGCATGTCGCCAAAGTATGAGCTCCATCCTGTTCCCCGTTTATTACACTATCGGATGCCAGAATATACCGTATATACTGAAGAGGCCATACTCAAACTAGGAGTTCGACATGAGCAATACTGCACCGCGCAAACCAGCCGTCAGAAAATCGCCGGTTGTCCGCAAGCCTGCACCCGCAAAGGTAGCAGCCAAGCCGGAAAAGAAACTGAAAAAGAAGGCGGATACCAAAGTCAAGGTAGTACGCGACAGTTTCACTATGCCGCAATCTGATTACGAATTGATTGCAGAGCTCAAGCAGAAAGCACTCAAAGCTGGATTGCACGTAAAGAAAAGCGAATTGTTACGCGCCAGCTTGCAGACTTTCTCCAAATTGAGCACGGCCCAATTGAAGAGCGCGATAACCGGTCTGGAAAAGATCAAGACCGGACGTCCGAAGAAAGACTAGTCCGCGTCTGCTGTTGCAAGCGGTTGTCCCAACGCTTGCAACAAGTCTGCTTGTGCGCAGTGCTCGACGTTGCGGGCGGGCAATTTGCGATGCCAAAAACCGTTGCAGTCCATTTCCCAGGCCTGCAGGTTGTCCTTCAAGTAACTCTTCAGGCCTTCGTCCATTACCCGCTTCTTGAGTTTTTCATCGAGCACCGGGAAGCACACTTCGATGCGCCGGAAGAAGTTGCGGTCCATCCAGTCCGCGCTGGACAGATAGACGTTGTTCGCCAGATCGTTGCGGAAATAGAAAATGCGCGTGTGTTCCAGGAAGCGTCCGATGATGGACAGCACGCGGATGTTCTCGGATAGCCCGGCGACGCCGGGACGCAGGGCGCAGACGCCGCGCACGATCAGTTCGATCTTGACGCCGGCCTGGGAAGCCTCATACAGCGCGGTGATCGTTTCCGGCTCCAGCAGCGAGTTCATCTTGGCGATGATATGCCCGCGTTTCCCTGCCTTGGCCAGCCGGGTTTCATTGCCGATGGCTTCCAGGACCTTGGAGTGCAGCGTAAATGGCGATTGCCACAGGTGACGCAACTTGCTGGCCTTGCCCAGTCCGGTGAGTTGCATGAACACCTCGTTCACGTCGGCACATACCTCTTCGTTGCTGGTGAACATCCCGAAATCGGTATACAGCTTGGCGGTGCGCGGGTGATAGTTGCCGGTGCCGAGGTGCACATAACGGCGCAGTCTGTTGTCCTCGCGCCGCACCACCATCAGCATTTTGGCGTGGGTCTTGTGCCCGACCACACCGTAGACGACATGCGCGCCGACTTCTTCCAGGCGGCTGGCCCAATTGATGTTGGCCTCTTCGTCGAAGCGCGCGAGCAGTTCCACCACCACCGTGACTTCCTTGCCGCCGCGCGCGGCAGCGATCAGCGCTTCCATCAGTTCGGAATCCACACCGGTACGGTAGACGGTTTGCTTGATGGCGACGACGCTCGGGTCCGTGGCGGCTTGCTGGATGAAATCGATCACCGGTTTGAACGACTGGTAGGGGTGATGCAGCAGCACATCGTTCTTGCGCATCACCTTGAACATGTCGGCGCCCTTTTTTTGCAGCAAGGCGGGCATGCCGGGCACGAACGGCGCAAATTTGAGGTCGGGACGTTCGACCTGGTCCGGGATACGCATCAGGCGAACAAGATTCACCGGGCCGTTTACGCTGAACAGGTCTTCGGCCTTCAATTCGAATTGCTGCAACAGGAATTCCGACATGGCAGCCGGACAGTTGTCGGCAACTTCCAGCCGCACCGCATCGCCGAAGTGGCGTTGCGGCAATTCGCCCTGCAGGCTGATGCGCAGGTTCTTTACTTCTTCCTCGTCCACGAACAGGTCGCTGTTGCGCGTCACGCGGAACTGGTAGCAGCCAAGCACTTCCATGCCGGCAAACAGTTCGCCCACATGCGCGTGCAGGATCGAAGAGAGGAACACGAAACCGTAGGCGCAACCGGAGATTTCCGGTGGCATCAGGATCGCGCGCGGCAACACGCGCGGGGCCTGTACGATGGCCTTGGCCGAGTTGCGCCCGAACGCGTCCTTGCCTTGCAGCTCGACGGCAAAATTCAGGCTCTTGTTCAGCACGCGCGGGAAAGGATGGGCCGGATCGAGTCCGATGGGGGTCAGCACCGGCATCACCTCGCGCAGGAAGAAGTCCTTGACCCAGGCCTGTTGCGCCGGATTCCAGTGGGTGCGGCGCAGGAACTTGATTCCCTGCTGCGCAAGCGCCGGAACCAGCTCTTCATTGAATAACTGGTATTGGCGCGCGATGAGCTGGTGCGTTGGCGTAAACAGGCGCTTGAGTATCTGCGTCGCTTCCAGTCCGTCCGGTCCGGCGGCGAGACCACCCAATTTGGCTTGTTCCTTCAAGCCGGCAACCCGGATCTCGAAGAATTCATCCAGGTTGCTGCTGACGATGCACAGATATTTCAGTCGTTCCAGCAGGGGTACCGAGGGGTCTTCCGCCTGCGCCAGGACGCGGCGGTTGAACTCGAGCAAACCGAGCTCGCGATTGAGAAAATTTTGAGCCTGGAAGGTTTTTGCCATGTGCGGAGTTGTAAGTCTGCTGCGAGTTCGCGATGATTCAGTTTTTCGGCGGAACGTATCCTGTAGGCATGTCGGATCCTGCACCGAAGAAGTAATTTTCCATCTGTTCCGCCAGGTATTTGCGGGCTTTGATATCGGCCAGGTTGAGGCGATTTTCGTTTACCAGCATGGTCTGGAACTTGATCCAGCCTTGCCAGGCTTCCTTCGAGACATTTTCAAAAATGCGTTGGCCCAGCGCGCCCGGATAGGGGGGACGATCCAATCCCTCCGATTCGCGACCAAGTTTTACACAATGTACTGTTCTTGCCATGATGAAATCCACTCCGTGATTATGCTTCAGGAATGTGACATTACCGTGAATCCTTGCCCAAATCCAGCGGATGCTCGGGATTATAGAAATACCAGCGATTTTTGCCGAGACGTTTGGCCAGATGCAGCGCCGCGTCGGCATGCTGTAACAATTCCGCAGCCGATCCCGCCCCGGTTTTCGGCGTGTAGTTTGCGATTCCCATGCTGCAGCGGATCTGCACGCGGTGTTCAGAAAAACTGAACTGCAATTGTTCGATGGTCGAAATGACGCGCTGGGCCAGCGTCTCAATATGGTGTTGTTCGGCATCGACGATCAGGATGGCAAACTCATCACTGCCCAAACGGTAAAGGTTTTCATTGCGGCGAGAATTGAGCGACAGCGTTTGTCCGATGCTTTTCAGGATCATGTCTCCTGCCGCATGCCCGTGTTCGTCGTTAACGGATTTGAAGTTGTCCAGATTGAAAAACAGCAGCGTCAAATGCCGACCACTGCGCTGAACCTGGGCAAACAGACGCTCCATATCCTGTTCGAAGCGGCGGTGGTTGTGCAAACCGGTAAGGTCGTCGCTTTCGGCGCGCGCCTGGGCCTCGCCCAGTCGTGCATGTTCAAGCGAGACGTCCTCGAACATCCACACGCGGCCAATATAACGGTGTCCCGTCGCGTCGGGTACGACGCAGGATCGACTGCGGACAATTTTTCCGCTGCGTTGCGGCGTATCGAATGGCGCACTGATGCCATAGACCCGGACGGCCGTCGCCACATTCTGCATGAAGGCATCAGCTTGCTCGAGCTGGCTGATGGCATCGCCGATCAGATCGGTGTCGAGCTTGCCAATGTAATCCTCGCTCGCGGAGAGGCCCCACAGCCGCCGACATTCCTGATTGATGTACTGCACCTTATGCGAGGGATCGACGAAAAAAATGCCCACGGGCAAAATCGATACGAGCGCGTTCAATCGCGCCTGTTCGGCATACAGCGCGTGCGAATAACTCTGCTGCAATTCGATGCGTTCACGCAGCGCGGTTGCCATGCGGCTGAAACTGGCGGCGAGCTTCCCGAGTTCGTCTTGCGGCAGTTCTCTCGGCATCGGCGTATTCAGGTTGCCCTCTGCCATCAGCTCGCTGGCGCGGGTGATCTCCTTCAGCGGTTGCACCAATTTGCGCACCAGCAAGAAATAGACTGCCGCGCCGAAGCCGAACCACAGTGCGGCGATCAGCAGCAGCTTGCTGCGCAGCCTGACCACGAGTGTATCGACGAAGCTGGTATCCACTCCATAGTGCAATTCGCCGAACGGTTTTCCGTCGTGGACCAGCGAAATATTTCCTTCAAAACAGCCATTGTGGATGTTCTTTTCGATTTGCCTCTGGACCAGCTGTTGGAGGTACAAATGCCGTACTTCCGGCCGCAGCGAGTACCTTGCCATCCATGTTCAGGACCGTGAGATAACAATAGCCATGCATGGCTGAAACGTCCTCCAACAGCTCGCGCATGTCGTTCGGGTTGTGCGCAGCGGGCCCCACCATCATCGCCATGGCCAGGATATGTGTACGTTGCTGCATGTCGTCTTCAACGTGATGCCGCAGGAACTGGTTCATCAATTGAAAAACGTTCAGCATCAATACCAGCAGGCCGGTGCTGAACAGCAATATGGTGCTGAAGAAGAACTTGATCTGCAAGGGTCGGGAAAACAGCCAGTTGAGCATCGCGCTTCCCTCGAAGTGATTTATCGCAACGTAAGGACGAAAACCTTGGAACGCCGTTGGTAGTTGTAGAGCGTCTTCTTTTGCGCGGGCAGGTGCTCCACGTCGACTTCCTTGAAGCCGCGCTCAATGAACCAGTGCGCGGTGCGCGTGGTCAGCACGAACAGTTTTTGCAGCTTCATTGTTTTGGCCCGTGCAGAGATATGCTTGAGCAGGACATCGCCGTAGCCGTGATCGCGGTAAGCGGGTTGTACTGCGAGACACGCGAGTTCACCCGCCTTTTCGTCGGCAAACGGATAGAGTGCGGCGCATCCGATGATGCGATGACCATGCTCCAGCACCACGAAACGGCCGATCTCGCGTTCCAGCAGTTCGCGCGAACGCCGCACCAGGATGCCTTCGGCTTCCAGCGGCTGCAGCAGTTGCAGAATGCCGCCGACGTCCTTGATGGTCGCATCGCGCAACGTGTTGAGCGTGCTTTCCACCACCATGGTGCCTATGCCCTCGTCGCTGAACAATTCCTGCAACAGTGCACCATCAGCATGACGGCTGACGAGATGCGTCCGCGCCACGCCCGCTTCGCAAGCGCGCACCGCGCAGGGCAGGAACAGACCCGACGTCGTCCGGCAGTTTGCGTTTGCGGACAGGAATCTTGTTCGCTTCGGCAACGGTCAGCTCCTTCAGCAGCTCGCCATCTTTTGCGTGCACGCCGTCGGTATCCGTCAGGAAGATCAACTTGTCCGCGTCCAGCGCGATCGCAGTCGCGGTGGCGACATCTTCCAGCGTGAGGTTGAAGACCTCGCCCGTGGGCGAATAGCCCAGCGGCGACAGCAGCACCACCTCGCCGAATTCCATGCGGTCTTGCAGCGCCGCGACATCCACCTTGCGCACGCAACCGGTGTGCATCAAATCCACGCCGTTGATCACGCCGATGGGCTGCGCGGTAATGAAATTGCCGCCCGCCACGCGGATGTCGGCATTGGCCATGGGCGAATTCGCCAGGCCGACGGACAGCAGAGCCTCGATTTCCACCCTGACGCGGCCGACGGCTTCCTTCACGCACTGCATGGTTTCGGCATCGGTCAGGCGGATGCCATGGTGATAACTGCCTTCGATATTGTTCTGCACCAGTCGTTGCTCGATTTGCGGACGCGCGCCGTGGACGAGAACCAGCCGGATACCCAACGCTGCCAACAGGTTGAAATCGTGCGTCAGCTCGACGAACTTGCCGTCCGCCACCACTTCACCGCCGAAGGCGACGACAAACGTCTTGCCGCGGAACGCATTGATATAAGGCGCAACGGAGCGGAACCAGGCGACGAAATCGGGCGAAGAACTGGCTGGGACGGTTGTCATGGTGATCGTTAGCTCCTGAATATCCGTAGAAAAACCATGAAACATGGCGGGTTCATTATATTGGAAATCCAGCGCGCGCAAGGCACGATAACGAAAGCAAACTTACTCCTCATTCAATAGCTTGTCCGCGATCACCCAGATGCGGCGCCGGCTACTGAAAATCGCCCCACAGTGTTTGCAGTGCCGAAATGCCCGCGATGGCGGCCGTCTCGGTGCGCAGCACGCGCGGTCCGAGCAGGATGGGGACGAATCCGGCTTGTTGCGCCACGTTGGCTTCGTCTGCGGTGAAGCCGCCTTCCGGACCGATGAGCAGGGTGACGCGGCCTTGCGGTTTGGGCTGGGATTGCAGATTGCTGGCGCCGCCTGGCAGCAGGATGAATTTGCTCCCGGACGCATGACGCATTTCGTTCAACCAGACTGCAAGATCTTGCGCCGCGTTGAGCTGCGGCAGGGAGTTGCGGCCGCATTGCTCGCAGGCGGAGACGGTGACATTGCGCCAGTGCTCAGTGCGCTTTTCGGCGCGGGCGCCGGCAAGCCTGGCCACGCTACGTTGCGTTTGCACCGGCACCAGCTCGGAGGCGCCGAGTTCGGTGGCTTTCTGTACGACCCAATCCATCTTGTCGCTGCTGCACATCGCCTGTGCCAGCACGATCTGCAAGCCGGGTTCCTGCTGGCCGATGACCGTCTGCAGGTTGCCGAGCATGACATGTTTGCCCTGGATGGAGTTGATGGTCGCATCGAGCGCGTTGCCTAGTCCGTCGAAAATCTGCACCGCGTCACCCACGCGCAGGCGCAACACGCGACTGGCGTGATGGGCGGCTTCGGGCGGCAACTCATAGTTGGTGTTCAGCGGTAACGGCGGCGGGCAGTAGAATCTGGGCGCGGACATGGCGGGTAAAGGGCTTCGGGACGGGCGTGATAATATAACGGACAGAACAATAACGTGAATCTTTGGGAGTGAATATCATGGTCAGTTTACAACCCCCTGTGTGCGATTTCGGCTGGAAAGCCCGTCCATTCAATCTTCCGGGTGTGGATGGCAAACGCCATTCCCTGGAAAGTGCGCGCGGCAAGAACGGTGTGCTGGTGATGTTTATCTGCAACCATTGCCCCTACGTCAAATCCGTTCGCGACCGCATCATCCGCGATGCGCGCGAGCTGCAACAGCACGGTATCAACAGCATCGCGATCATGTCGAACGACCCCGCCGATTACGCGGAGGATTCGTTCGACAACATGAAACTGGTCGCCCGGCAGTACGACTATCCCTTCCCCTACGTGTGGGATGAGACGCAGGAAGTCGCCAGGGACTACGGTGCGGTGTGCACGCCGGATTTCTTCGGCTTCAACGCCAATCTGGAGCTGCAATACCGTGGGCGTCTGGATGCTTCGCGCAAGGAAGCCGTACCGGATGCTCCGCGCGATTTGTTCAACGCCATGCTGCAAGTGGCAAAAACCGGGCAGGGGCCGCGCGAACAGATCGCCAGCATGGGCTGTTCGATCAAGTGGAAAGAAACCGAGTGAATGTTGCGCAGTCTGCAGTTCTGGAAGCGCTGAAGCACCTGAGGGTGGCGGAAACATTGAACGCCCGAGGACAAATGCGGTAGCATCCGGGTTATGGGGATATCCGCGCGCAAGCGTGGGTGTGGTTCAATCAGGGAAAGGGTGACAACGTGGGCGATGGTCTGGCTGGTATCCGTGTGGTGCTCATCGATGACAGCAACACCATACGCCGCAGCGGTGAGATATTCCTGTCGCAAGCGGGTTGCAAGGTCATTCTGGCCGAAGACGGTTTCGACGGCCTGTCCAAGGTAGTCGACAACAAGCCGGATATCATTTTCGTCGACGTCATGATGCCGCGCCTCGACGGTTACCAGACTTGCGCCCTCATCAAGAACCATCTCGAATTCAAGAACACGCCGGTAGTCATGCTGACCAGCAAGGACAGCCTGTTCGACCGCGCGCGCGGCAAACTGGTCGGTGCCGACCAGTACCTGACCAAGCCGTTCAGCAAAAAAAGCTTAATTGAGGCAGTAACGATGCATACAACCAAACATACCGGGGGAATGGACTATGGCAATTAACAAAGTGATGGTTGTGGATGATTCCGCAACGGAGCGCCACGTATTGGGGGAGATTCTGGGCAAGCGAGGCTTTCAGGTGGTTTACGCCGAAAGCGGTGAGCAGGCAGTCTCGGATTCCAAGGTCGAAATGCCCGACCTGATTCTGATGGACGTGGTGATGCCCGGACTGAACGGTTTTCAGGCAACCCGCGCAATCACGCAAGACCCGGTGACAAAACACATCCCGGTAATCATCTGCACTACCAAGGGGCAAGAGACGGACAAGATATGGGGCATGCGCCAGGGTGCGAAGGACTACATCACAAAACCCATCGGAGCAGACGAACTGCTGAATAAAATTTCGGCATTAGGCTAGGTTTCCGACCGCTATGTCCAAGCGCTTCAATCTGCGGGAATTTCAACAGAGCGTGCTGGATCGGCTGCAGGCCCAGGTGACCAGCGGCAGCAAACGTGTTTCAACGCTGGGTGTGCAAGTGGGCGAAGATTTCTGGCTGGTTGACATGTCCGACATCAACGAAGTTCTACCCCCGCCGGCGTTGACTCTGGTGCCGTTGACCAAGCCATGGTATTGCGGTGTCGCCAACGTGCGCGGCAATCTTTACAGCATTGTGGATTTCGGCGTCTATACCGGCGGTGCGGCGATTCCGCAGGAAGGACAAAGCCGCGTGTTGCTTGCTGGTCAGAAGTTTGCCTTCAATGCAGGCCTGTTGGTGTCGCGTGTGCTGGGCCTGCGCAACGCGGCGGAGTGGGAACAGAGCGAGGAAGACGGCGAGATCCGTCTGAAGGACAGCAGCGGACAGGTGTGGCACAAACTGGAAATGGCGAAATTATTGCAACAACCGGAATTTTTACAGATCGGGGCGTAAATCGCGCCCGGGAGGAGAAAAGAATGGCTTTTAAGTTACCTTTCAAGTGGCCGAAAAAATCGCCGGGTTTCGTCAACAAGGGCGACCTGAAGGCGAAAGACGTAAAAACGATTCAGATACCGTGGTTCAGCAAGCAGTCTTTTGACAAGCAACTGCGCGTCCTCGGCGCCTTGCTGTTGTTCTTCCTGTTCGTGGCAGCCGCGTTCACCTATATCGATACGCGCGACACATCCTACAGTTCCCACTATGTCGCGAAATCTTCCAAGTTGCTGATGTTGTCGCAACGTCTGGCGAAAGCGGCCGCAGCCAGCTTCTCTGGCGACTCGGAGGCGTTCGACCAGTTGGCCGACTCGCGCAAGGAATTCTCCGATATTCTTGCTGCGCTGGACAAGGGCAGCAACCAATTTCCCCCGACCGAAGGTGCCGCGCGGCCACCCTTGAACCAGCTGCTGTCGCATTGGGAACGCATGAGCGGTCTCATGGACCAACTGGAAAAGGGCCGTCCACTGCTGGTGACATTGCAACGCGGTGCTGCCGGACAGCGCGACATGATCAACCTGTCCAATCAGGTTGCCGACAGGGCCACACCCGCTTACAAACAGAAGGCCGACCGCCTGAACCTGTTGCTTGAACAGATAACAGGTGCGGTGCAGATGGTGTTGACTTCCGCTTCGACGGAAGACTTGCCGACTCTGGATGCCAAGATGAATGAAGCCCAGGCACTGATCAACGATATGCCACCAACCGACGCAACGGTGATGTTGCTGAAGGACGACTTTGAAGGATACCAGTCTGTGGTGGGTTTCATTGTCGCCAACGCGGCCGATGTGCTGACCTCGCGCTTGGCAGGACAGCGCGTTCAGGAAGAAGGCGACCAGTTGCTGGCGGCGACGCAAAATTTGGTGAACAACTATGAAGGTTCGACGTTTGGCCGCATCACGAGCATCGTGGTGTTTTTCGCCGGCGGTATGGTGTTGCTGCTGTTGTTGATGCTGTCGAAGATATATCTGGACGAATCCAAACGCCGCGAACGCGAGGCAGGCCAGACCAACCGCAACAACCAGCAGGCCATTTTGCGGCTGATGAACGAGCTGTCCGATCTGGCCGACGGCGACCTGACCATTCGTGCAACAGTGTCGGAAGACATTACGGGTGCGATCGCCGACTCGGTCAACTACACCACGGATGAGTTGCGCAAACTGGTCTTGCGGGTAACTACCGCGTCGAAACAAGTGGAACGGGCGACCGGAGAGGCCGGCGCGGTTACCAAGGAACTGTTGAACGCGACGTTGAAACAGGCCGCGGAAATTCGCGATGCGGGCGGCGCCGTCGAATTGATGACGAAATCCATCCAGGAGGTCGACAGCAGTGCGGCACAATCGTCCGCTGTGGCGCGCCGGACGCTGGAAGTGACCGAGCAGGGTGCAAGGGCGGTGCAGAACTCGGTGTCCAGTATGGACAGCATTCGCGAACAGATCCAGGACACATCCAAGCGCATCAAACGGTTGGGCGAAAGCTCGCAGGAGATCGGCGAAATCGTGGACCTGATTTCAGACATTACCGAGCAGACCAACGTGCTGGCGCTGAATGCCGCGATTCAGGCGGCATCGGCCGGCGAAGCGGGTCGGGGCTTTGCGGTGGTGGCGGAAGAAGTGCAGCGCCTCGCGGAACGTTCCGGCGAGGCGACCAAGCAGATCGGTATGCTGGTGAAGACCATTCAGAGCGATACGCAGGATGCTGTGGCAGCTATGGAAAAGAGCACGCAGGGTGTGGTGGATGGAGCCCAATTGTCGAGTGCGGCCGGTCGAGCGCTGCAGGAAATTGAAAAGTCCACACACGAACTTGCCGACCTGGTGAACAGTATCTCGGTATCCACGCAAGTCCAGACCGATATGGCGAGTGAAGTGGCTGGATTCATGAACGACATTTTGAAGATTACCGAGCAGACGTCGCACAGTACGCAGCGTACCAACGCATCGGTTGCACAGATCGAAAGTATGGCTTCAGAGTTAAACAGTTCTGTATCCGGCTTCAAGCTTTAAAGGGCGAACGTGCTGGAGCAATTCAATCCCCTACCGTTGTTGTCAGTCAAGCCCGGGCTGGACAGCTCGCTGGCGAACATCAGCCGTAACCTGGAGAGCTATTTTTCATCCGCCGGACGCGACCAGCAGGCGTTGAAAAATGCACGGGAAGAGCTACACCGCTTCGGCGGCGTGTTGCGCATGCTGACGTTGACGGGGCTGTCGGTGTTTTGCGCCGAGCTGGAAAAACTTCTGCAGGAACTGGCGCAGGCGGAGGATGTAAGCGCTTTGCGGCGGGAGGCCATCCGCCGTGCGCTGTTTGGTTTGACGCATTATCTGGACGCCCTTGCCGACGGTGCCAGCAATGCCACATTGCGCCTGTTCCACGAGTATCAGGAGTTGCTTCAGGCACGCGGACAGGAAATGGCCTTCGACGTGGACTTGTTTTTCCCCGCGTTACAGGTCGAACTGCCGGAGTCCTTGTTGCAGCCGCCGCAAGTGGCCGACGCGCCCGCACATATAAAGACTGCCCGCATGCAATACCAGCAGTCCTTGCTGAAATGGTTGCGCAAGGACGGGACGGCAGACGCGCTGCACGCGATGATGACGTCCGTGCGCAACGTCGTCACCTGTATGCCGCAGAACCAGCAGCGAGCCTATTGGTGGGTGGCGTTCGGCCTTCTGGATTGCATCCTGCATGAAGGTATTCCGCCGGAATTGAACGTCAAGAAGTCGCTCAGCCGCATCGACCTCAAAATGAAATCGCTGATAGACGGAACCCCCTTCGACGAAGAGGTATCCATCAGCGAAACGCTGTACCTCATCGCGCGCAGTCATTCCGTGAGCGATACGGTCGAGCAGATCAAGAAGGTCTATGCCCTCGATACCTACCTGCCGGAAGACCAGCCCATGCCGCCCAGCGAGACGGCCGCCCTGCTGGAGAACATGCGTGCCGAGCTTACCGCAGCGGAAGAATCTTGGGAGCAGTGCGTCGCCGAGGTTGGGGGAGCGTGCCAAAAATTTGCCGCTGACATGGAAAAGGTGCACGGGCTGTCGGAACAGCTCGACCGCAATACCCTGCAATTTTTGTGCAAACAAATACATGCCACCGCACTTCAGGCAGACGTGCCGGAACGCGTGCAACGCATCTCCATGGACATGGCGATGGCCCTGCTGCTGCTCGACAGCGGAATGGAACATTACCAGCACCTCGGCAGCGGATTTCATGAACAGGCACGAATTCTGAGTTCGCGTTTGCAGGCAAGCCTCATGCGTATGCCTGAGGACCAGAACAAACTCTCCAGCCTGATTTCCCTCTACTGCCAGATGGAGCAGCAGGAAGTGATGGTGCCGCTGGCTGTCGAAATGCAGGGCAACCTGCAAAATATCGAACAGAACCTGAACGCCTTTTTCAATAACGCGACGAAGCGTTCCGAACTATCCCAGATCGGCCGCCTGTTGAGCCAGGTACAAGGCGGCCTGCACATCTTGTCGCTGGATGTCGCGGAGCAGTTGCTGGTCTTGTTGCGTCAAGTGAGCGAACGCTATGTGCAGGGCGGTACGCCTACCGTTTCCGAGATGCGAACCGTCGCCGCGGCCGTTAGTACGCTGGAAGAATATGTCCACAGTCTGGTGCTCGGCCACAAGCCCGATACGTCTGGATTAAAAGGCGTGTTGCAGGAACTCGCCGAAATGCGCGCGGAAGCGGGCCATGAAGAAACGCCGGTGATGGAAGAAGAGGCCGTACCGTCGGGCGTGTCGATTCGTACGGGCGGTGAAGACGAAGAATTGCTGGAAGTCTTCCTGGAAGAGGCGCGCGAAGTCATGGAAACGTTGCGCAACAATCTTGAAACCAGCCGTCTACATATGGACAGCCGCGAGCCCCTGGTGACCATGCGGCGCGGATTCCACACGCTCAAGGGTAGCGGCCGCATGGTCGGGCTCACCGAACTGGGCGAAGTGGCCTGGGCGGTGGAGCGCGCCATGAACAAATGGCTGCAGGAGAATAAACCCTCCACCCCCGCACTGCTGGACATGATCGGCGATGCCGAGGTGCTATTCCAGCACTGGGTGGACATGTTGAGCAGCGGCAGCACCAGTGCCACCATTGATACGTCGTATTTGCTCACCGTAGCGGACTGCATTGAAAACGGCAAAGAGATCCCGCAGTCGAAGCCGGAACGGCCACCAACGGAAACCAAAAAAGAAGAGGGTCCAGTAGAAGTCGGATCGGTCAGCTTGTCCTTGGCGCTGTTTCACATCGCGACCGAAGAGGCGGCAGGACACGTGCAGGCGCTGTATGCACAACTTGCCCTGCTGCACGAGACTGATACCCATATCGTTACTCATGAATTCATGCGTGCCGCGCATACCCTGGCCGGTGTGAACCGCACCATGGGGTTTGTGCAGATAGCCGAACTTGCTTACGCCCTGGAACAATGGCTGGAAGTACGCGTCGACAAACCGAATGTCGTGAACGAGCAGCAGATGCTGCTCATCGATCAGGTGGTGCTGCAGCTGGATGAAATGTGCGAGATGGTGCGGGAAAATCGCCAGGAGCCCCTGCCCCATCCGGAATTGATCGCTCAACTGCAGGCAATCAAAGAAATCGCGGAGACCGAAGTTGCAACGCATGAACCGGAAATGATCCCGTCGTTGGATTTCGAGCCGGCCATCGCATCTGTGGAGTCTATCGCCGAGCTACAGTTCTTGCCCGAGATCGCTCTGGATTTTGCCTTGCCGCCGCAGGATAAACGGAAGTCTCCCGAGGAACTTCAATTACCGGCAACGCTGGAAACCGAGCCCGAAGTGGATATGGTCGCGCAGGAAAGCGGGGCCGCTCTGGATTTCGTTCCGCATGAGGAAAATATACCTGCCGCACAGGAGATTGCAGCGGTTGCCGAAACAGTGACGGAAAAAACAGAGGCAGTTGCGGACGAGCTGCCAGTCGCACCACGGGCACCTCATACCGAGCGCGGGGTTCACGACGAGGTGGACGAGCAATTATTGCCCATCTTCCTGGAAGAAGCGCACGAGTTGTACCCGCAGATCGGCAGCACTTTGCGTGCATGGCGCGAGCAACCCCGCGACGCGCAACTTGGACGCAACCTGCAGCGCAATCTGCATACACTTAAAGGCAGCGCGCGTATGGCCGGCGCGATGCGCCTGGGAGAACTGACACACCGGGTGGAAGACCGTGTGGAAAAAGCGATGGCCGAGGGCGAGTTTGGCGCCGATTTATGGAGCGAACTGGACGGTTATCTGGATCGTATCGGCAACGCTATCGAGCAATTGCAGCAACCCCAGGCTGCGGCAATACCGGGGGCCGCACAACCCGCTGCCGCGAGGGCAGCGCAGCAGCAATTCGAAACGACCCAGGTTATTCCGGCGCAAGCCCTGGAAGTGGGTGCCGAACGCGCGATGCAGGCGGCCCTGTTGCGCGTACGATCCGATACGGTGGACCGGCTGGTGAACGAGGCGGGCGAGATCAGCGTGGCACGTTCGCGTGCCGAGCTGGAATTGCGCGTATTCAAGAGCAGCGTGCTGGACCTGACCGACAGCGTGAACCGCCTGCGCAAACAATTGCGCGAAATCGAGATTCACGCCGAAGGACAGATGCAGGCACGCATATCGGTCAGCGGTGAAAGCGCGGAAAAGTTCGATCCGCTCGAATTCGACCGTTTTACCCGCTTCCAGGAAGTGACGCGCTTCATGAACGAAAGCGTGCACGACGTGCAGACCGTGCAGCAGGCATTGCTGAAGAACCTGGCCGAGACCGAAGCCGCGCTCAACGCGCAGGCTCACCTCAATCGCGACCTGCAACAGGGATTGATGGCGATACGCATGGTGCCGTTCGCCAGCATCAGCGAGCGCCTTTACCGCATCGTGCGGCAAACCGGCAAGGAACTGGGCAAGCGAGCCAACCTCGAATTGTCCGGTATCGAGGTCGAGCTGGATCGCAGCGTGCTGGAAAAGATGACTGCCCCGTTCGAGCATTTGCTGCGCAACGCCATTGCGCACGGCTTGGAGACGGCGGAGCAGCGTGTAAAAGCAAACAAGGAGCCGATTGGCGAGATTCGCCTGTCCCTGCGTCAGGAAAGCAACGAAGTTGTGTTCGAGTTCAGCGATGACGGCGCAGGTCTGGATATCGCCCGCGTGCGTCAAAAAGCGGTCGAGACGGGCGTATTGAATGAAGGCGAAGAGATCAGCGACGAACTCGCGATGCAGCTGATTTTCACGCCGGGGCTTTCGACTGCGAAGGAAGTGACCGAAATCTCCGGCCGCGGTGTGGGGCTGGACGTGGTGCGCAGCGAGA
Source organism: uncultured Pseudomonadota bacterium (assembly GCA_963718345.1). GTDB lineage: Bacteria > Pseudomonadota > Gammaproteobacteria > Burkholderiales > Gallionellaceae > Sideroxyarcus. The sequence continues at coordinate 386,509 of CAVQZH010000007.1, forward strand.
TCACCGCGCTCGGCGGTCGCGTCGATGTGGCTTCCGAACCGGGGCGCGGCGTGCGTTTTACCATCCACCTGCCGCTGACGCTGGCGGTGACCAAAGTCCTGATGGTTCGTGTCGGCCAATCCGTATACGCCTTGCCCTCAACCATGGTCGAGAACGCGCAGCAACTCAAGACCGCCGTGCTGGAGGCGGCGTACAAGCAGCAATACATCGATTGGCAAGGGGCGCGCTACCCGCTGCATTTCCTCGCGCGCCTGTTGGGCGACGACGACGCCGAGATCGTAAACCAGCCGCACAACCCGGTGCTGTTGTTGCGTGCCGGAGATAACCGCATCGCGGTGCATGTCGATGAGCTACTCGGAAACCAGGAAGCGGTGGTCAAGAACATCGGACCGCAACTGGCCCGCTTGCCCGGTATTGCGGGAGCGACGGTGTCCGGCAACGGTCAAGGTGATTCTCATCATCAACCCTATCGCCTTCACCCAGCGCATTGTTGTGACGCGCAAGATCGCGAAAGCGGCTGTGGAAGCAGTGCACAAGTTGCCGACAGTGATGGTGGTGGACGACTCGCTTACGGTGCGCAAGATCACCGGCCGTTTGCTCGCGCGTTCCGGCTATCAGGTCATTACAGCCAAGGACGGCGTCGACGCGCTGGAACAGCTCGTCGATGTGATGCCGGACGTGATGCTGCTGGATGTGGAAATGCCGCGCATGGACGGCTTCGAACTGACCAAGCGCCTGCGTCAGGATGCGCGCACGCAGGACTTGCCTATTATCATGATCACCTCGCGCACTGCGGACAAGCACCACCGTTATGCAACGGAGCTGGGCGTGAACGAATATATGGGCAAACCCTACCAGGAAGAAGAGTTGCTGGAAAACATCGCCCGTTATATCCCCGCCAGACAGGCACCAAATTGAGATTAGGACGCAGGCAGATTACAATGACGCCATGTCCGAATTCAATCTAACCAATCATTTCCTGATCGCCATGCCGGCGATGACCGACCCGTTCTTTGCCAAATCCCTTACTTACGTGTGCGAACACAACGAACAGGGCGCGATGGGCATTGTGGTGAACCGGCCGATCAGCCTGACTTTGAGCGAGCTGTTCGCGCAGATCAACATGCCGCTGAAAGCCACAGAATTGGAAGATGTGCTGGTGCATTTCGGCGGGCCGGTGCAGACAGATCGCGGATTTGTGCTGCACGATGCGGGCGGACCTTGGCAATCAACCCTGCAAGTGAATGAGAATATTGGGCTGACAACTTCCAGGGATATTCTGCAGGCCGTCGGCGAAGGAGTGGGACCGCAGCATCTGCTGGTGACGCTGGGTTACGCCGGATGGTCGGAAGGACAATTGGAGCAGGAACTTGCAGCACAATGCGTGGCTTAGCGTGCTTGCGTCGGAACATATCCTGTTCGAATTGCCCGCCGAAGAACGACTCCCGGCCGCAATGGCACTGCTGGGCATTGATTTCGCATCACTCTCCGATGAGGCCGGACATGCCTGACGGCATGACTACTCCCATTCTTTCCGGCACGCTGCTCGCTTTTGATTTTGGCACCAAACGCATCGGTATCGCAGTTGGCAATACTATTTCCAACACGGCTCAGCCGCTCACCACCATCGACGACGAAAAAAACGATGCGCGCTTTGCAACTATTGGATCACTCATCAAGGAATGGGGACCCACCGCGCTGGTCGTCGGCCTGCCGTGCAACGACGACGGAACACCGCACGCGATGACCGCATTAAGCCGCCGCTTCGCCAACCGCCTGAAAGGACGCTTCAATTTGCCCACGTTGCTGGTGGATGAGCGTTATACTTCCGCCGCCGCCAGCTCAGCGCTGGATGAAGCGGGGATACACGGCAGAAAACAAAAAACCCTCATCGACCAGTATGCCGCGCAGCAGATACTGCAAGCCTATTTCGATGAACCCAGCGCAGGAATCTATGCATGAAAAATCCTCAGTTAAATAAAAACGGCGAGCTCCAGCACCTGCTGACTACCGACGGCCTACCGGTGAGTATCCTGCGCGACATTCTGGATAAGGCTACCGGGTTTGTGAATGTCGCCGAAGGGCGCGAGATCAAGAAAGTTCCGTTGCTGCACGGCAAGTCCGTGTTCAACATCTTCTTCGAAAATAGCACGCGCACGCGCACCACGTTCGAGATCGCCGCCAAGCGCTTGTCCGCCGATGTGGTCAATCTCAATATCGGCTCGTCCAGTACCAGTAAAGGCGAGACCTTGCTGGATACGGTGGACAACCTGTGCGCGATGCATGCCGACATGTTCGTGGTGCGGCACTCGTCCAGCGGGGCGGTACACCTGATCGCCCAGCATGTCGCACCCGAGATCCACGTCATCAACGCCGGCGACGGGCGCCATGCGCACCCCACGCAGGCGTTGCTGGACATGTTTACCATCCGCCACTACAAGAAGGAATTTCACAATCTGCGCGTCGCCATCGTCGGCGACGTGTTGCACTCGCGCGTGGCGCGCTCGCAGATTCACGCGCTGACCACGCTTGGTGTACCGGAAGTGCGCGTCGTGGCGCCAAAGACGCTGTTGCCCACGCATGTCGAGAAACTCGGCGTGCAGGTCTTTCACGACATGGCGCTGGGGCTAAAGGATGTCGACGTGGTGATGATGCTGCGCCTGCAGAACGAGCGTATGCAAGGCGCACTGCTGCCATCGGCGCAGGAATATTTCAAATACTACGGCCTGACGCAGGAACGGCTGGCGCAGGCGAAGAGCGATGCCATCGTGATGCACCCGGGGCCGATGAACCGCGGCGTGGAGATCGACTCCAGCGTGGCAGACGGCACGCAGTCCGTCATTCTGCCGCAAGTGACATTCGGGATCGCGGTACGCATGGCGGTGATGAGTACTCTGGCGGGGAACAAATGAATATTCATATCAAGAACGGTCGCCTGATCGACCCCAAGAACAAAATCGATGCGAAGCTGGATGTATTTATTGCAGACAAGCATATCGCCGCCATCGGTACAGCACCGCAGGGATTTGTGGCGGACACAGGTGATAGATGCCGGCGGCCTGATCGTGATGCCGGGACTGGTGGATGTCGCTGCGCGTTTGCGCGAACCGGGCTACGAATACAAGGCCACGCTGGAATCGGAAATGGATGCGGCGATGGCCGGGGGTGTGACTTCACTTGCCTGCCCGCCCGATACCGATCCTCCGCTGGATGAGCCCGGCCTGGTGGAAATGCTCAAGCACCGCGCGCGTTCACTGAATCAGGCGCGCGTCTTTCCGGTCGGCGCCCTGACCTACGGTTTGAAGGGCGAAGAATTGACCGAGATGATCGAACTGACGGAAGCCGGGTGCAAGGCGTTCAGCCAGGCCGATGCACTGCTCACCGATACGCGCGTGCTGATGCGCGCCATGCAATACGCGGCGACATTCGGTTATCGCGTGTGGCTGCGCCCGCAGGACGCCTACCTCGCCAAAGACGGTGTGGCGCATGATGGCGAAATAGCCACGCGCTTCGGCCTGCCAGCGATTCCGGTGGTAGCGGAAACCATCGCGCTTTCCACCATGCTGCAACTGGCGCGAGAGACCGGCGTGAAGTTGCACGTTTGCCGCGTCTCCAGCGCAGAAGGCGTGGAAATGGTCAGGCTCGCCAAACGCCAGGGCCTGCCGGTGACCTGCGATGTGTCGATGAATCACGTGCATTTGACGGAAATGGATATCGGCTTCTTTGATGCCAACTGCCATCTGATACCGCCGCTGCGCAGCCTCAGCGACAAGGCGGCTCTGCGCGCCGGATTGCTTGACGGCACGATAGACGCCGTTTGCTCCAACCATTCGCCGGTGGATGAAGATGCCAAGCAATTGCCATTCGCGGAAGCCGAAGCAGGCGCGACCGGCATGGAGCTGTTGTTGCCGCTGGTGTTGAAGTGGGCGGAAGAAGACAAGGTATCGTTGCTCGACGCCTTGACGCGAGTCACCATCAATCCTGCGCAATTGCTCGGCGTAAAGATGGGACACCTCTCAGTGGGGGCACATGCGGACGTCTGCGTATTTGATCCCGCGGCCGCATGGAAGGTGGAACCCGCGGCGCTGAGGAGCCAGGGCAAGAATACGCCGTTCAACGGTTACACCATGCAGGGCAGGGTACGACATACGATCGTCGAAGGCCACCTTGCCTATTCAATCTAGGTCGCCATTAATGAATCCGTTGCTTGATTTTTCCGCTCTGCCGCGTTTTGCGGAGATCAAAACCGAACATATCGCTCCCGCCGTGGACGAACTGCTGACGCGAAATCGGGCGCTGACCGCCAAGCTTTTGGGCGACACTGCGCCGCCGACGTGGGCCAATTTCGTGCAACCGTTCGAGGACGCAAATGAGCACCTTGCGCGCGCCTGGGGCCAGGTCGGCCATCTCAACATGGTGATGAATTCGGCGGAATTGCGCGAGGTGTACAACGCCAACCTGCCCAAGGTCACCCAGTACTACGCCGAACTGTCGCAGAACCTCGCGCTGTTTCGCAAATACAAGGCCATCCACGACGGCGCAGGGCTATGCGACGCTGAACGCCGAACAGAAGAAGGTCATCGAGAACGAGCTGCGCGACTTCCGTCTGGGCGGCGCGGAGTTGCCGGAGGACAAGAAGGCCCGCTTCATGGCGATCCAGGAAGAACTTTCCGCGCTGACGTCAAAGTTTTCCGACAACCTGCTGGATGCGACCAACGCCTTCACCTGCACCGTTGAGTCAGAAGGCGAAATTTCCGGCATTCCCGCTGACGAATGCCAGGTCGCCGCAGAAGCCGCCAAAGAAGCCGGAAAGACCGGTTGGCTGTTCACGCTGAAAGCGCCGTCATACGGACCGGTGATGCAATACGCCGACAACCGCAGCCTGCGCGAGCGCATGTATCGCGCTTACACCACGCGCGCCAGCGAGCAGTCGATCGACGACAAGAAAGTGGAACACGACAATACGCCGCTGATGTCGCAGATACTCAAATTGCGCGCGGAAGAAGCGCGCATGTTGGGTTTCGCCAATTTCGCCGAACTGTCGCTGGCGAGCAAGATGGCAGACACGCCGCAGCAGGTGGCGGAATTTTTGCGCGAGTTGGCGCAACGCGCGAAGCCGTTTGCGGAAAAGGACCTGCAGGAATTGCGCGCATTCGCCGCAGCGGAGCTGGCATTGCAGGATCTGCAAGCGTGGGACGTGGGTTATGCAAGCGAAAAGCTGCGCCAGCAACGCTATGCTTTTTCGGAACAGGAAGTGAAGCAATATTTCCCGGAAGATGCGGTGCGTTCGGGACTGTTCGGTTTGGTGGAGACGCTGTTCGGCCTCAAGATCGAGCCATCCACCGCGCCGGTGTGGCACGATACCGTGCGCTTCTTCGACATCCGCGACGACAAGGGCCAGCTGATCGGACAGTTCTATCTTGATCTGTATGCCCGTGCCAGCAAGCGCGGCGGCGCATGGATGGACGACGCCATCACGCGGCGGCGCACACCCAAGGGCATCCAGACACCGGTCGCCTACCTCAATTGCAACTTCGCTTCTCCGCTCGGCGGCAAGCCCGCATTGTTTACTCACGACGAAGTGAACACCCTGTTCCACGAATTCGGCCACGGCCTGCATCATCTGCTCACGCAAGTGGAAGAGCTGGGCGTGTCCGGCATCAGCGGCGTGGAATGGGATGCGGTCGAGCTGCCCAGCCAGTTCATGGAAAATTTCTGCTGGGAATGGGATGTGCTGCAGGGCATGACGCGCCACAGCGAAACCGGGGAAAAATTGCCGCGCGCCTTGTTCGACAAAATGATCGCGGCGAAAAATTTCCAGAGCGGCTTGCAGATGCTGCGCCAGATCGAGTTTTCGCTGTTCGACCTGCAGGTTGCACAGCGAGTATGACGCCGATGGAAAGCAGTCAGTACAACAATTGCTCGACGAAGTACGCAAAGAGGTTGCGGTCCTGATCCCGCCCTCGTTCAACCGCTTCCAGAACAGCTTTTCGCACATCTTTGCGGGCGGCTATGCGGCTGGGTATTACAGCTACAAATGGGCGGAAGTGTTGTCGGCGGACGCCTACAGCCTGTTCGAGGAGAACGGCGTGCTGGACGCCGCCACCGGCAGCCATTTCCGGGAACAAATCCTGGCGGTGGGCGGCAGTCGCGATGCGATGGAATCATTCAAGGCGTTCCGTGGGCGCGAACCCAGGATCGATGCACTGTTGCGGCATAATGGCTTGACCGGCAAGTAAGCAAAAGGGGGAACGATGAAACGAGCATTTTTACTGATCTGCCTGATGATATGGACAAACGCCTATGCGGACGAACTTTACCGGTCCATCGACAAGGACGGAAAGGTGCATTACGGCGATAGCCCGTTACAAGATTCCGAGGACGTGACACAGTTGAAATTGGGCAATGAACCAACGCCGGATGAAAATCTTCCGTACGAGACGCTGCGTGCAAAGCAGAACTTCCCGGTCACGCTGTATACTTTTCCCACCTGTGGTTCAGCCTGTCAGCTGGCGCGCGATTCGCTGATTAAGCGTGGAATTCCGTTCACTGAAAAAAGTCTCACAAAAAAGGAAGAGATAGACGCCTTCCATAAGGATTCGGGCGACAGCAAGCTGCCGTCAGCCACGATAGGCAAGACTTGGGTCAAGGGTTTTCTGGCGGACCAGTGGTCGAAAGAACTGGATTTCGCCGGGTATCCCGCGAGCGTACTGACCTATCGGCCACCTCATCCCGCCTCGGCCGTCCAGCCCACACCATGAAGCTGGTGACCTGGAACGTCAACTCGCTCAAGGTACGCTTGCCGCACCTGCTGGAGTGGCTGGCGGCCAACCCGGTGGACGTGGTGTGCCTGCAAGAGACCAAGACCGAGGACAAGAACTTCCCGCTGGCGGAACTGCAGCAGGCCGGATATCAGGTCGCGTTTAGCGGACAGAAGACATACAACGGCGTGGCGATCCTGAGCCGTCAGCCGGTCAGCGACGTGCAATACGGCATCCCGGGTTTTGAAGACGAACAGAAGCGAGTTCTCGCTGCCACCGTCAGTGGTGTGCGGGTAGTGTGTGTGTATATCCCGAACGGGCAAGAAGTCGGTTCGGATAAATACCAGTACAAACTCAAGATGGCTGGCCGCGCTTACCGCATGGATGAAAGAGGAGCTGGCGAAATATCCGAAGCTCGCCTTGCTGGGCGACTACAACATAGCGCCGGAAGACCGCGATGTGTACGACCCGGTGGCTTGGCAAGGCAATGTACTGGTCAGCGAACCTGAACGCGATGCTTTCAAAGCCTTGTTGCAACTTGGGCTGCGCGACGCGTTCCGCCTGTTCGAGCAAGCAGAGAAGAGCTACTCGTGGTGGGACTACCGCATGATGGCCTTCCGCCGCAATATGGGGCTGCGCATCGACCATATCCTTGTCAGCCCGGCGCTTGCAATGCAGCTCATGCATCATCGACAAAGCGCCGCGCAAGCTGGAACGTCCTTCCGATCACACGCTGGTGATTGCGGAGGTCGCTTGAACAAATACTGGCTGTTGCCGCTTTTCCTGGCCGTGCAACCGGCACTGGGCGGCGAGATGCCGCGACCCGATCACGTCGTTATCGTGATCGAAGAGAACCGTTCTTTTACCCAGATCATTGGCAACCGCGAAGCGCATTACATAAACGGGCTGGCCAAGCGCGGAATGTTGTTCACGCAGTCATACGGTGTAACCCACCCCAGTCAGCCCAACTATCTTGCATTATTCACCGGCACGACACGCGGTATTTCCAGTGACACTTGCCCGCTCGAACTCAGCGGCGACAACCTGGCGAGTGTGCTGAATGCGAAAGGCCTGAGCTTTACAACGTTTCGCGGAGTCCATGCCGGAACCCGGCTACGCAGGCTGCATTTACGGCGCCTACATGCGCAAACATAATCCGGTCGCCAATTGGAAGGAGCTGGCCCACAACAACCAGCCGTTAAGTGCGTTCCCCGTGAACTTTGAGAGTCTCCCCACCGTTTCATTTGTTGTGCCAAATCAACTCAACGACATGCACGACGGCAGCATAAAACAAGGTGATGAATGGCTGATGCAACACATCGAGCCGTATGCGGAATGGGCGATGACACACAATAGCCTGCTTATCCTGACCTGGGATGAAGACAATGGCGACGCGGACAACCACATTGCAACGATCATGATAGGTTCCATGACAAAGCGCGGTAACAGCGCGCAACGTATCGGTCACTACAATGTTCTGCGCACGATCTCGGAAATGTATGGTCTGCCCAACCTCAATGAAAGCGCCCATGTGAAACCCATCATCGGCGTTTGGCAGTAACAGCCCGGCTGCGCTCTTACTCGTTTTCTCCGTCCAGCCCCAGTTCCTGAATTTTGCGCGTCAGCGTGTTGCGCCCCATGCCGAGCAGCGTGGAGGCTTCGATGCGCCTTCCTCCGGTATGTTGCAACGCCTGGGTGATGAGTGTGCTCTCGAATTGCTTGGTGAGCGTGTCGAGGATATTCGGCTCGTTGCGCTGCAGGGCGAGAGCCACTTGTTGCGCCAGCGCGGCGCGCCAATCCTGATTGAGCGTACTGCTGGCATGGGTGTCGCGCCATTCGGCGGGCAGGTCGGCGATCTCCACCACGCGCGTTGGCGTCATTACCGTAAGCCAGTGGCAAAGATTCTCCAGCTGGCGCACGTTGCCGGGAATGTCCTGTGCGCCCAGATAATTCAGCGCGGCTTCACTTAGCGTCTTTTGCTCGACGCCCAATTCCTTTGCGCTCTTTTGCAGGAAATATTTTGCCAGCAGCGCAATGTCTTCGCGCCGTTCGCGCAACGGCGGCAGACGCAGACGGATGACGTTGAGGCGGTGGAAAAGGTCTTCGCGGAACAAGCCCTGTTTCACGCGTTCGTCCAGATTCTGGTGGGTGGCGGCGATGATGCGCACGTTGGCCTTGATCGGCTGGTGGCCGCCGACGCGATAGAAATTGCCGTCCGACAATACGCGCAACAGACGCGTCTGCAATTCGGCGGGCATGTCGCCGATCTCATCGAGGAATAGCGTGCCGCCCTCGGCCTGTTCGAAACGGCCGTGACGCGTGGTGGTCGCGCCGGTGAAGGCGCCGCGCTCATGCCCGAACAGTTCGGATTCCAGCAGGTCTTTCGGGATCGCAGCGGTGTTGATGGCGACGAACGGTTTGTCGGCGCGCGGACTGTGGCGATGCAGTGCTTGCGCCACCAGTTCTTTGCCGGTACCGGATTCGCCATTGATGAGTACGGTAGCGTTGGATTGGGCGAGGCGCCCGATGGCGCGGAACACTTCCTGCATGGCGGGCGCATGACCGAGTATATCCGGTGCGGCTTGCGCATCATCCGCTTGCGTGTTCTTGCGCTGGCTTTGTTCCAGTGCGCGGCGGATCAGTTCCACCGCGTGGTTTACGTCAAACGGTTTGGGCAGATATTCGAACGCTCCACCCTGAAAGGCCGAAACCGCGCTTTCCAGGTCGGAGTAGGCGGTCATGATGATGACCGGCAAATTCGGGAAATCGTTGCGCAACTTCTGCAACATATCCAGCCCGGAACTTCCTGGCATGCGAATGTCGCTGATCACCATCTGCGGCATATTGCCGGGCAGTTCGGCCAGCGCTTCATCGGCGGAGGCAAAACTCTTGAATTCGATTTCTTCGCGAGCCAGGGCTTTTTCGAGCACCCAACGGATTGAGCGGTCGTCGTCGATGATCCAGACAGGTTTTGCCATGTTTATTTTCCTAAATGTGGGAGCGGCAGCATGACGGTGAAGCAGGTCCGTCCCGGTTCGCTTTCAAATTCGATGCTGCCCTGATGCTGGCTCACGAAGTCTTGCGCCAAAGTGAGGCCCAGACCGTGTCCGTCGGCGCGGCCGGAGACCAGGGGATAGAAGATCTTGTCGCGCAAGTGGGTCGGTATGCCCGGCCCGTTGTCGATGATTTGCAGCATAACAGCGAGTCGATGCAGTTTTTTCATCAGCGTGACCTGGCGCGTGATGCGTGTGCGCAGAACGATCTGACCTTTGCCTTGCATTGCCTGTGCGGCGTTGCGCACGATGTTGAGCACAACCTGTATCAATTGTTCCTTGTCGCCGTGCAGTTCAGGCAAACTCAAATCGTAATCGCGCTGGATAATCAGGCCTTCAGGCAACTCTGCCAGCACGACGCTGCGTACTCGTTCGAGTACTTCGTGAATATTGAGCGCACTGAAATGGGGCGCGTGTTGCGGAGTGAGCAACTTTTCCATCAGCGAACGCAAACGGTCCGCCTCCTGGATGACAACCTGGGTGTATTCGCGCAACGCCGGCTTTTCCAGTTCTTGTTCCAGCAATTGTGCCGCACCGCGTATGCCGCCCAGCGGGTTCTTGATCTCGTGCGCCAGATTGCGCAGCAGCAAGCGGTTGGCCTGCGTCTGATCCAGCATCTGCTCCTCACGCGCCAGTTTCAACGGGCGGTCTATGGTATGAAATTCCAGCAACAGCGCGAAAGGGGTAAGTTGCAGCGGAGTTGCGGTACAGCTCAAGTGCAGCTTGATTCCGGTCGCATGCGTGCTGAGCGTAAGTTCATGTTCAATATGGCTGGCATGGGCAGCGAGTGCGTATTGGATCGTTCCGAATAGCTGCTCGGTATGCGTGAAGGCATGCTGCAGCGGGTGGCCGAGCAGGTTGGTGTTGCTCAGTCCAAAAAGATGTTCTGCCGCAGGATTGATGTACGCGATGCGCGATTCGTCGTCCAGAAGGATGACTGCGGTAGTTAGATGTTCCAGCGAAGGCAGATTGGCGGTTGACATGACTATCTACGAAGCAGAAAACATGCCATGCAATTTGCTATTTAAGGTGGGAAATTTCGGTTTTAAGTGCCTCGATATTCTTCTCATGCGAGTTCACATCTTCCTGCAAGGCATTCAGTTTTTCTTCGTTCCTGGATACATTCTGGAAGGTCTGTCCCAACGCATTTCTGTCTACTTCCGGGTTTTCCCGGCCTTCCTTAAGCTTGGCCCGCGCGTCCTCAAGCGCTTTCTGCTCGGTGGCCAGCTCGTCTTGCAATATCTTTTGGCGGGCATTGTCACGACGATTCTGGGTTTCCGAATTTACGCGTAAATCCGAAGAATTTGCACTGTTGGCAGGTTTGGCCGGTGCATCCATGGTCGGTAGCGGTTCGAGGTGCAGCTTCTTTGCGCCTTTGAGGGGCGTGCTGGAATACGTGACATGACCGTCCGCATCGACGCGCTTGTAAATCTCTGCGTGCGCAACGGTGACGTAACTCGCCGAGCAACACAAAACGATCAGATGAAGTAGTTTCATGGTTGTACCCGAGTAGCAATGGATACAGTATAGGTTAAGGGGCGTACGCTGAGAAGACACCATAAAAAGAAACGGAGCCGCGAAGGCTCCGTTCAATTCAGCAGTCAGATCGACTTACAGGCTGTAGTACATGTCGAACTCGACCGGGTGAGTCGTCATGCGGAAGCGTGTAACTTCTTCCATCTTCAACGCGATGTAGGCATCGATAAAGTCGTTGGAGAATACACCGCCGCGGGTCAGGAACTCGCGATCCTTGTCCAGGTATTCCAGGGCTTGCTCGAGGCTGGAGCACACGGTTGGGATCTTCGCATCTTCTTCCGGCGGCAAGTCGTACAGGTTCTTGTCTGCAGGATCTCCGGGGTGAATCTTGTTCTGGATGCCGTCGATACCGGCCATCATCATGGCAGTGAAAGCCAGGTAAGGGTTGGCGGTCGGGTCCGGGAAGCGGACTTCGATGCGGCGGGCTTTGTCGCTTTGCACGAACGGAATACGGATCGAAGCAGAACGGTTACGCGAAGAGTATGCGAGCTTGACCGGAGCTTCAAAACCGGGAACCAGGCGCTTGTACGAGTTGGTGCCGGGGTTGGTGATCGCGTTCAGCGCACGGGCGTGCTTGATGATGCCGCCGATGTAGTACAGCGCGGTTTCCGACAGACCTGCATAGCCGTTGCCTGCAAACAGGTTCTTGCCGTCTTTCCAGAGGGATTGGTGTACATGCATGCCTGAGCCATTGTCGCCAACAATCGGTTTGGGCATGAAAGTCGCCGTTTTCCCGTATTGGTGAGCAACGTTCTGTACCACGTACTTCAGAGATTGCGTCCAGTCGGCGCGCTTGACCAGCGTGCTGAATTTGGTGCCGATTTCGCATTGGCCAGCGGTAGCCACCTCGTGGTGATGCACTTCGACCGGCACGCCGATTTCTTCCAGCGCGATAACCATGGCAGCGCGGATATCGTTCAGGCTGTCTACGGGAGGGACGGGGAAATAGCCGCCCTTAACTGTGGGACGGTGACCGGTGTTGCCGCCGTCGAAGTCATGGGCGCTGGACCAAGCCGCTTCTTCAGAATTGATCTTGACGGAAGAGCCGGACATGTCGACTTTCCACTGCACGGAATCGAATACGAAGAACTCGGGTTCCGGGCCGAAGTAAGCGGCGTCGCCGAGACCGGAGGACTTCAAATAGGCTTCAGCACGTTTGGCAATGGATCGCGGATCGCGGTCGTAGCCCTTGCCGTCGGACGGCTCGATCACATCGCATGCCAACACGATGGTCGGTTCGTCGAAGAAGGGGTCAACGTAAACAGAGTCGGGATCCGGCATCAACAACATATCGGAAGCTTGAATGCCCTTCCAGCCGGCGATAGAAGAACCGTCGAACGCGTGGCCTTCTTCAAATTTTTCCATACCGAAAGCGCTGATCGGCACGCCCACGTGCTGTTCCTTGCCACGGGTGTCAGTGAAACGAAAATCCACGAATTTGATGCCCTGTTCTTTGACTAGCTTCAGAACATCGGCGGCTGTTTTAGACATACTCGAATCTCCCAAGAAAATTAAGACAATGCTTTATGGTGCAACAAAATGGTTGGTACAACGAAACCGAAAGCAGCAGAAACCGTGCCATTCATAAAAAACTGCAAGATGCGCATTGTGCCATATTTGCCTTGGCCATGCGCACGCAACTCGCGCCCATGAATGGGGCGGCCATAAACGATCGTGCACTAGAATGGTGCACCAGACTGAAAAAGGTGGATGCTGCGAAAGTAGGGATCGTTCGCGGTGATGGCCAGACATTTATCGCGCAAGACATCGAGTTGGACGTGTGCATCGAGTAGTAATTCTGCATCAACCTTGCCACCCAGATAATGTAAAACGATACGCGTGGAGGGCGGCAACGTCTCCCCCAAGCGGTTGGCAAGGTGCGCCAGCAACAAATGCCTTTGCGGCAAATGCGCATTGGGTTTGGCCTGTACATCATCTTCCGAATCGATATGGACCATTACGTCCAATACATGATGGCTTTTCAGGACGGCGGCCCGGGCTGCCTCGGCAATGTAATGTCCTTCCGATACGCTGATCTTCGGATCGACAATGATATGCGCATCTACCAAGGCGTTGTCCGCCATCTTGCGCGTGCGCAGGTCATGCAGTCCCATTACGCCCGGCACTGCCTTCAAGGTGTTGCGGATGGCGCGCACTTCCACTTCGTCCAAACCGGTGTCGATCAATTCTTCCAATGCGTCCCGGGCAAACTGGATGCCCATATAAGAGATCATCACGCCGACGACAGCTGCTGCCACCAGATCAAGGAAGGTGTAACCCAGCAAGTTGCCGATAATGCCGATTATGACCACCAGCGACGACGCTGCATCGGAACGCGCGTGCCACGCGTTAGCCACCAGCATTTGCGAGCGCACACGCTGGGCCACTGCGAGCATATAGCGGAACATGCCCTCTTTCGCCGCAAGCGCAATAATGGCTATCCACAAGGCAAGGGGATGCACAGCTTGCACCTGCTCCGGATGTTGCAGACGCATCCCGGCGGCAATCAACAATCCTATGCCTAGCGCGGCCAGACTGGTGCCGAGGATGAGCGACGCGGCGGTCTCGAAGCGCGCGTGACCGTAAGGATGATTGGCGTCTGCATGCTTGTTGCCGTGCCGGTTGGCAAACAGTACCAGCACATCGGAAAGCAGATCGGCCAGCGAATGCAAACCGTCCGCCATCAACGATTGAGATCTGCCGAAGAATCCCCCCAGCACTTGAATAAAGGTCAATCCCAGATTGATGAATATACTCATCCAGGTACTTTTGCGCGCGGCGGCGAAGCGCACAGGATGGGCGGGCTCGAAAGCGGCCGACTTGTCGTGGGAGTGCGATGGAGTGTGATTTTTCATGGTTGTTGGGATAGTATGCAACCGTGCAGTGCAGGATAGCACTAGCATGTTAAAGGATAAATACAGGTAAACGAAATGGGAAAGATCACCGAGATTCTAAATGCCGCGCAAATGCGCGCGAAAGACCTGAACCTGCCTTACGCAGGCGCGTTGACGCCGGAAGAAACAAATGAACTGATGCACTCCGCTCCCGGTGCAAAACTGGTCGACGTGCGCACACGTGCCGAGATGGACTGGGTTGGCCGCGTTCCCGGTGCGGTCGAGATCGAATGGGCGACGTATCCCGGCATGAAACAGAATCCGAACTTCCTCGCAGCGCTGGAACAACAGGTCAGCAAGGAAGCCTTGGTCATGTTCATTTGTCGCAGCGGACATCGTTCGCACAGCGCGGCCATGGTCGCCACCCAGGCCGGATATACCGACTGCTACAACGTCCTGGAAGGGTTTGAGGGCGACAAAAGTCCGAATAACCAGCGCAATGTATTGAACGGCTGGCGCGTTACCGGCTTGCCGTGGGAACAAAGCTGAAGAGAACAGACTTGAAAGAACCCGCTTATGCGGGTTCTTTATTCTTTTACGCGGCTGACCAGTTCACCATTCCACTGTAATGGGTCGCAATCACGATCACGCCAAAAGCAATGCGGTACCAGGCGAACGCCGTGAAATCGTGCCGGCTGATGTAGCGCAGCAGCCAACGCACGCACAGGAAGGCGCTGATGAATGAAAAGACGCTGCCCACCGCAAACATGCCGAAATCACCAGAGTGGAACAGGTGGCGGTATTTGACCACCTCATAGACCGTTGCGCCGAACAGCGTAGGGATAGCGAGGAAAAACGAAAACTCGGTCGCCGCCTTGCGCGACAGCCCAAAAAACAAACCGCCGATGATGGTCGCGCCCGAGCGCGAGGTGCCGGGAATCAGCGCCAGCGTCTGCGCACAGCCGACCTTTAAGGCTTCCTTCCACCCCATATCGTCCACGGTCTCAAACGCGATCCGGTGCTTGCGCTTCTCTGCCCACAGGATGATTACGCCACCGACAATGAATGCCAGCGCCACGGGCACCGGCGCGAACAAATACTCTTTGATCTTGCTGGCGAACAGCACACCCAATACAGCTGCAGGCAGGAAGGCGATGACGAGGTTGGTTGCAAAGCGCTGTGCGGCTTGATCGCTCGGCAGGCCGACAACCACGCGTCAGGATCTTTGCGCGGTATTCCCAGCAAACCGCCAGGATGGCGGCAAACTGGATCACGATCTCGAACACCTTGCCCTTTTCGTCGTTGAAGTTCAGCAGGTCGCCGGCCAGGATCAGGTGGCCGGTGCTGGAGATGGGTAGGAATTCAGTCAGACCTTCGACAACGCCAAGGATGGCGGCTTTCAACAGCAGTATGGTGTCCATTATTTTAAGATAGTCCGATAGAGAAATGACCAGGGCCGTTCGCCCCGAGCTTGTCGAAGCGCGCAATTATACCCGGCTCACGTGACAGATTGTCCTCCGTACCTGAGCGCAATGCGCCTATTCACCGCGCAGCGCTCCTCATCGCTCATTTCCGGCCAACGGGTGACTTCATCCAGCGTGCGCAGGCAGCTGCGGCAGACATCGTCACCCAGCGCCGTGGTGCAATGGCCGGTGCAGGGGCAGGCAGGAGAAATATCGTTCAGGAGCAGAGAGGGATTCAAGCGCATGCCGGATTATAACGATGGAAGCGTCGTTTGCTCCAACCGGGCCAGCCACGCCAATGCATACGTACGCGACTCGCCGCACATCTCGGCAGAAGGCCGTAGTCCGCCGCAAAAGGCGGGACGTTCCGGTAGGTCGAATACTTTGCAGCGCAATTCTTCATCGAGCTGTATGCAAGGCACCCCGGCGGGCTTGCCTAGCGGCATGCCGGGCAGTGGCGAAGTGATAGAAGGGGCAATGCAGCAGGCGGCGCAATGGGGGCGGCAGTTCATGGGGCGCGATTATATCCGCGCCAGCCCCAGTGCCGCCGACTAGATTGGCTCCAAATAGCCGTCATGTAATCAACCAGGTCGGCGGCTATCGAATTCGCCGTGGGCGTAAAATTGACGCACAATTCTCACATCGGCATATCTGGAGTAACAGCCATGTCAGCAAGCATTACCAATGAAACGTTGCGAATCGATTTGCGCACCAGTGCCGAAGCCAAAGCCATGATCGAACGCGCCGCCGCGTTGATGGGTACGACCGTTTCCAGATTCATTTTGCAGAACGCATACGAGGCGGCGCGGCGCGTGGTGTCGGACTACGACACGCTCATGCTCACCCAGCGCGACTTTGAGGCATTTGCCTCGTCTATGGAAAAACCACCCAAGCCCAAAGCCGCATTGCGCAAACTTATGGTGCATCGATAACGTCGCAGTAATCCAACTGCTCGATTAGCAGCACAACCGCAATCGGATTGACTACGGCGACGCGGAGGCCCTCAGCAGGCAACGCAGTTTGGTCGGCAAATCAAGGACATGGATTTTATGCCTCAAAAAATGGTTGACCGGTAATTCATGATGCCATACTGTCCGCAAAAATACCCAGCGGAGACACCATGAATGCAAAACTGACCGTGATAGGCGATGATGATGCCGCAATTGTTTACCTTACTGAAGCTCGTAAACACCATACCCAAGCCGCTATTGCCAAGTATTTAGGCGTAGGAGTTCGCACCGTCCGCCGCTGGGAAGCGCGCGAGACCACCCCCAATGCCTACGCTGCGCATGCCTTGCAGCAAATGTTGCCTTTCCCCGATGCCAATACCGCGGCAGGTACCTTTGAATTCATTGACCTGTTCGCGGGCATAGGCGGTATCCGCAAGGCCTTCGAGCAAGTCGGCGGGCGCTGCGTTTTCACCAGCGAATGGGACAGTTACGCGCAAAAAACCTACGCCGAAAATTTCCGCGATGGACACCTGATTAACGGCGACATCACACAAATAAATGCCGAGCAAATCCCCGATCACCACGTGCTACTGGCCGGATTTCCCTGCCAGCCGTTTTCCATCGCCGGAGTGTCTAAAAAGAATTCGCTCGGCAAAGCGCACGGCTTCGCCTGCGAAACCCAAGGCACGCTGTTCTTCGACGTGGCTCGCATCATCCAGACCAAGCACCCGCGCGCCTTCCTGCTGGAAAACGTCAAAAACCTGCTCTCGCACGACAAAGGTCGCACCTTCGATGTCATCCGCCGTACGCTCACCGAAGAACTCGGCTACCACATCCACTACCGCGTCATCGATGGTGCCCACTTCACACCGCAGCACCGTGAACGCATCATCATCGTCGGTTTCCGCGAACCCGTCGCCTTTGACTTCGATGCCTTGCCGCTGCCGCCCAAAGGCGAACGCAAACTCAAGGAAATATTGCACCGCACCGATGGCAGCGAACCGGTGCTGGAATGGGACACGGGCAGATTCTTCGACCACAAAAAGAAACGTGTACTGGACAAATACACACTCACCGACAACCTCTGGCGCTACCTGCAAAACTACGCCGAGAAACACCGCGCCAAAGGCAACGGCTTCGGCTTCGGACTGGTCACACCGGAAAACATCTCGCGCACTCTGTCGGCACGCTACTACAAGGACGGCTCGGAAATTTTGATCTACCAAGGCGAAGGCAAAAACCCGCGCCGCCTCACACCGCGAGAATGCGCACGACTGATGGGCTACCCGGATACGTTCAGGATTCCGGTGTCGGATACACGCGCGTACAAGCAATTTGGCAATTCTGTTGTTGTTGATGTCATAGCTCACGTAGCAAAGTTGATGCAACCCATGCTGGAAGCTGATACCCTGGAACCTGAATTACCCCTTCGTTACGCAACCGCCTAAAGGAGAAATCATGCACACCCAATCACGTGTTCCAAAGCTTCACGACACCACTTTTGATGGCGCTTTGATGTGGTTCTCGGAAATGCAATGCAGCGAACTGCTTTTTCATCCAGAAGATGATCCAGCTGACATCATTCGCATTTCGAACGACGAGCGCATGTTTACAAATGGCGAAGTGGCAGAACTGCGCTTTCTGCTAAATGAAATTGAGACAAGTTTGGGGCACGAAAAATTGGTTGAAGCCGCATACCCGATTTTCATGAATGCTTTCGGCAACCAACTGGATGCTTGATAGTTAACACGGATAGCTAGGCACGACACTAAAGGAAAAACATGTTTGCTGACCTTGCTGGTTTATTGCGGCGCTTCTCCGAGCTCGGCGCTGTTCATGCATTTTGCAAACCCCTCGCAGAAAACGATAACAGCAAGCAGCAGATATACCTCGGAGGAAACTTTGATGTAGTGCAAATGTTTCCCTTCGACAGAGTCGAAGCAACCGCGAATGGCAAAGACAGCACCTACAAAGCGAAACTCAACTTCGTGTGGGTTAGTGTCGATAAGACTGAACGGGCTAAAGGCGCGCAACTAATCCTTTACCCGCAGTACCCGGAGGTTCGGCTGTCCGGTTTTCTTAGGGGATGTAAGTTTGCACCAAGTGAGTTATTGAGGCCGGTACCTGCTGCCCAGCGACGCTTTAATAACGACTCAGATGGACGAGTGCTATTTTTTGGAATTACCAGCGACGGTCAAACGCTGGCATACCTCGCACCTGCAGAAAGCAATATTGGTCAAGAATTTCGACAACGTCAGACTATTGGGGAGTTTCCTCAAGAGAGTGTTTTTTTCAATTTGCCAGTGCTTGGGCGTAGTTCAAAAATAATTCTCTTGGAAAAATTAGCAGAAATCAGGGATGGTGGCTGGCAGCCCGGGATAAGTCTGAAGACAGGCGGAATCGTGGTTCCATATAAAGCAGGTAACGGGGGCGGTTATACATTGGAGGCATTGCTCGGCATTATTCGTAATAGCAAATCTGAGCCGGACTTTATGGGCTGGGAAATTAAAGCGTACAGCCGGGACAGAGTTAGTCTCATAACAACCGAGCCAGATGGTGGGATGTATGGCGAAAAAGGGGTTAAATCCTTCGTTCGCAAATATGGCAAGCCCTCTGGAGAAGACACGTTGTATTTCACCGGTACGCACCGCGCAGATTGTCGAAATGAAAAAAATGGCCTTACATTGGCTGTGCGGGGTTTTAACCCGGCACGAAAGATTATCGAAGATGTGGACGGTGCGGTTGAGTTGCTTGACGATGAAGGACGTTGCGAAGCCGCTTGGTCGTTTGCTTATCTGATGGCCAAATGGAACAAAAAACACGCACAAGCAGCTTATGTTCCTTATAAAAGCAAGAAAGAATTGGCATACGCTTACCGCTATTCTAGCCCGGCCCTGTTGGGGGAAGGAACGGATTTTAATCGTTATCTGGCGGCGTTGTGTGCCGGGCAAGTGATCTTTGATCCAGGTTCCAAGGTGATGAAAGCAAGCACGGAAAAATCAACCGTGAAAGCTCGGAGTCAATTCAGAATGTCGGTGCGGCATCTGGCGGAACTGTATCAAAAGTTTGGGCCGGTGGAGTTTTGAGCGATATTTGGAGTAAAGAGAAACGCTCGGAAGTAATGTCGTTGATCCGTTCGCGCGGAAACAAAGCCACCGAGTTGCGCCTGATTGAAATATTTCGGGAGTACGGCATCACTGGCTGGCGACGCAACCAGCCGCTTTTCGGCAAGCCGGATTTCACTTTTAGACGCGAAAGGGTTGTTGTATTCGTGGACGGTTGTTTTTGGCACGGATGCCCGAAGTGCTACAAGCGGCCAAGCAGCAATCGGAAATTTTGGGACACCAAAATCGCCAACAACCGGAAAAGAGACCGTCTTGTTAATCGCGAGCTTCGCGGTTCCGGATGGCGGGTTGTGCGGGTTTGGCAGCATCAACTTGATAGCCCGGCAGGGGTTGCGGGTCGCGTGAATCGCTACCTAAAGCTTAGCAATGCATAAATGAAAACGGGCCGCATTGCGGCCCGCTGACTGTATGCGGAGGGCGAGGTTAAGCCTTGTGATAAACCTCCGCCCCCTGCTGCACAAACTCCACCGATTTCACTTCCATTCCCTTCTGTAGCGCCTCCTGCTCGGAAAGTCCTTCCTTCGCAGCGAAGTCGCGCACGTCCTGGGTGATCTTCATCGAGCAGAAATGCGGGCCGCACATGGAGCAGAAGTGCGCGACCTTGGCCGATTCCTTGGGCAGGGTTTCGTCGTGGTAATTCGCGCGCACGGTCTGGGTCGAGGCCGAGGTTGAACTGGTCTTCCCAGCGGAATTCGAAGCGCGCCTTGCTCATGGCGTTGTCGCGCACTTGTGCGCCGGGATGTCCCTTGGCGAGGTCGGCGGCGTGGGCGGCGATCTTGTAGGCGATGATGCCTTCCTTCACGTCGGCCTTGTTCGGCAGGCCCAGATGTTCTTTCGGCGTGACGTAGCACAGCATCGCGGTGCCGAACCAGCCTATCATCGCCGCGCCGATGGCGCTGGTGATATGGTCGTAGCCGGGGGCGATGTCCATGGTCAGCGGGCCAAGCGTGTAGAACGGCGCTTCGTGGCACCAGCTTCAGCTGCATGTCCATGTTCTCCTTGATCATGTGCATCGGCACATGGCCGGGGCCTTCGATCATGACTTGCACGTCGTGCTTCCACGCGATCTGGGTGAGTTCGCCCAGTGTCTTCAGTTCGCCGAGTTGCGCTTCGTCGTTGGCGTCGTAGATCGAGCCGGGACGCAGACCGTCGCCCAGGCAGAAGGTCACGTCGTAGGCTTTCATGATTTCGCAGATTTCCTCGAAATGCGTGTAGAGGAAATTCTCCTTGTGGTGCGCCAGGCACCACTTCGCCATGATGGAACCGCCGCGCGACACGATGCCGGTCATGCGGTTCGCGGTCATCGGGATGTAGCGCAGCAGCACGCCCGGCATGGATGGTGAAATAGTCCACGCCCTGTTCGGCTTGCTCGATCAGGGTGTCCTTGAAAATTTCCCAGGTCAGGTCTTCGGCGTTGCCGTTCACCTTTTCCAGCGCCTGATAGATCGGCACGGTGCCGATCGGCACGGGCGAATTGCGGATGATCCATTCGCGCGTTTCGTGGATGTGTCTTGCCGGTAGACAAGATCCATCACCGTGTCGCCGCCCCAGCGGATGGCCCAGGTCATCTTCTCGACTTCTTCCTGGATGCTGGAGCCGAGCGCGGAGTTGCCGATGTTGGCGTTGATCTTCACCAGAAAGTTGCGGCCGATGATCATCGGCTCGACTTCGGGATGGTTGATGTTGGCCGGTGATCACGGCGCGACCGGCGGCGACTTCGTCGCGCACAAATTCGGGAGTGATCTTCTTGGGCATGGCCTTGCCGAAATTCTCGCCGTGATGCTGGGTCAGCAGCATCTCGGAAAGCCCGTCGATCTTCTGGTTCTCGCGGATCGCGATGTATTCCATCTCCGGCGTGATGATGCCCTGCCGCGCATAGTGCATCTGCGTCACGTTCTTGCCCGGCTTTGGCCTTGCGCGGCGTATGCGTGAGGTTGAAGCGCATGTCGGCCAATTCCGGATCGTGCAGACGTTGCCTGCCATATTCGGAGGTGAGTTGCGCCAGCGGCTCGGTGTCGTTGCGCTCGGCGATCCAGCGGTGCGCGCATCTCGGCCAGGCCGGAGCGGATGTCGATTTTCGACCGCCGGGTCGGTGTAGGGGCCGGAACAGTCGTATACGTAGATCGGCGGATTCAGCTCTTCGCCGGCATTGGTATGGGTCGATCGGCCAGGGAGATCTCGCGCATCGGCACGCGGATATCGGGACGCGAGCCCTGGCACATAGAATTTGCGCGAATTGGGCAACGGTTTGACCGCAGCCTCATCAACGTGGGCGGCAGTGGCTAAGAATTGGGGATTGGCGTTCATGCGATGCTCCGGATTAACTGGGAAGCATCAGCGGATGCTTCCCTACGACGGCATTACCCGTACAGGTTCAAAGGGTGTTTCTCACTTCAAAATGAAGACCCCTAGCGAGGGTGCAAGGTACTGGAAAGCTCCATTTAAGGCAAGCCTAAAGGGGGAAAGAAGCGTTGAGCCGGCAGGGTGTGCTTGCTATACTGCGGCGTGACTATAACTACGTAGCTAGGGGATGGAGATGAACGGCATGGAACTCGCACGCTTCAATATGGTGGAACAACAGATACGTCCATGGGACGTGTTGGACGCGAAAGTGCTTGATCTCATCAAAAAGCTCAAACGCGAACACTTCGTGCCGGTAGATAAACAGTCCATGGCCTTTATGGACGTGGAAATTCCCCTGGGCCACGATGTAAAGATGTGGTCACCCAAAGTGGAAGCGCGCGTTCTGCAGGCGCTGAACCTCCAACCCACAGACCGCGTGCTGGAAGTGGGTACTGGCAGCGGCTACCTGACCGCGCTGATGTCGCGTCTGGCGAACCATGTCACCAGCGTGGAATTGATCCAGGAACTAAGTGCCCGTGCGGCGCGGACTCTGGCGGCGCACCATTTCGACAACATCACGCTGGAAGTCGGCGATGCATCCAAGGGCTGGGGCAGCGAAAAGTATGACGCCATCGTCCTGACCGGGTCGGTGCCGTTGCCGCCGGAATCTTTCTACCAGATGCTGAACGTCGGAGGCCGTCTGTTCGCGATCATAGGCGATGCGCCGGCCATGCATGCCACGCTCGTAACCTGCGTAGCAAGTGGCGTTTTCGAGACGATCACCCTGTTTGAGACAAGCGTGGCGCCGTTGTCGAACGCCCCGCAACCCGAACGCTTCGTATTCTGATTCCAGTCCAATCCTGACGAGAAAATCAGGGCCAACTTGCCCTGATTAGTTGCAGCCTGTAATATTAGCATTCTCTAATATATGGAACAGGCAATGAAACTCTCCAAAATGGTATTGAGCGTGCTGTTGGCGTTCGGTGTAAGTCCGCTAGCCGGCGCGGCAGATCTTCTCGAGTTCTATCATGCGGCCCAAACTCAGGATGCGGTATTTGCATCGGCGAGTGCGGCGCATGCGGCAGGGCAGGAAAAATTGACGCAAGGCCGTTCGCAATTGCTGCCCAGCGTCAATCTCAACGCAAACACCACCTATAACGACGTCAACACTCAGTACTCGGGCGCGGGAGCTGCGCTCTTTCCATTTCCTTCGGGAGATCAGCGTTACAACAGCCACGGTTATGGCGTAACCATGGTGCAACCGCTTTTCCGCGAACAGAACTGGGCGGCCTATACCGAATCCGAGTTACAAGTAGTACAGACCGAAGCACAGTACAAACTTGCCGAACAAGGCCTGATCTTGCGTGTGGCACAGACTTATTTCGATGTGTTGATTGCACAGGACAGCGTACAACTGGCTGCGGCGCAGAAGACTGCCATTGCCGAACAACTCGAACAAGCCAAGCGCAACTTCGAGGTTGGCACAGCCACCATCACCGATACCCATGAGGCTCAGGCGCGCTTCGATCTGATCGTTGCGCAGGAGATTGCCGCGCAGAGCAATCTGGAAGTGAAACGGCGCACGCTGCAACAGCTCATCAATGCCGTTCCCGCCGAATTGAATCCCCTGGGTAAGGCCTTCCAGCTTGAACCGCCGCAGCCGGCCGAACCAGGAACAATGGGTGGAAGACGCGGAGCTGCACAATTTCCAGATCGCCATCGCGCAAGCGGCTGCGGAAATCGCGGAGAAGGAAGTGGACCGTAACCGGGGTGGCCATCTGCCTACCGTGGATCTCGTCGCCAACTATTCCAAGAATTCGGCGAACGGCGGCACCTTCGGGATTGGCAGCGATACGCGGGCGACGTCAGTGGGCGTGCAACTGAATATGCCGTTGTTCCAAGGCGGGGCGATCCAATCCAAATGGCGCGAAGCCGAGGCCAACAGCGAACGCGCCAAACAGGAACTGGTGAATACGCGCCGCAACGTCGAGCTGCAAACGCGCCAGGCATATCTGGGTGTAGTCAGCGGCATTGCGCAAGTGCAGGCGCTGCAACAGGCGTTGAAATCGAGCGAAAGCCTGCTGGAAGCAAGCAAGTTGGGGCACGAAGTCGGCGTGCGCACCAATCTGGATGTGCTCAACGCGCAGCAACAAGCCTTTGCGACGCGGCGGGATCTGTACCAGGCTGAATATAACTACTTGCTGAGCCAGCTCAACCTGCAGGCGGCAGTAGGCGGGCTGGATGAAGAAGACCTGGGCAAGGTCAATCAGGCGCTTCAGATAATCACGCTGAGTATGAACTGATGAATAGCCCAGCCTATTACGTGGGCTGCTCATAAATTAGCCGGACGCACTCGGCGAGACTGTCCTGCCATGCCGGCATGACGATTCCGAACGCGTCTTGAATCTTCTTGTTTGCCAATACCGAATTGACGAGGGCGCTTGGCGGGCACCGGATATTCCTGCGTGGTGATGGCGCGGATGTCGAGCGGTTTGGACGAAAGAGCGGCATCGTATATCGCGCGCCAGACGGCACAATCTCTTCGGCATATTCATGCCAATTGGTACGTCCCGCTGCGGTGAGATGGTACACACCGCAAAACTCAGGATCCAGATCCTTTCCTATCCAGCAAGACAACGACGTTGCCGTTGCCTGCGCCAGATCTCTCGCCCAGGTCGGCGCACCAAACTGATCGGCCACGATGCGCAATTCGCTGCGCTCTCTTGCCAGCCGCAAGATCGTCTTCACGAAATTTCCGCCATGCACGCCATACACCCAACTCGTGCGCAGAATAAGGTGCTTGCAGCCGGTCGCACGAATAGCCTGTTCGCCGGCATATTTGGTACTGCCGTAGACGCTTTGCGGATTGGGTACATCTGTTTCAGAGTAAGGCGTAGCCTTGCTGCCGTCGAACACATAATCGGTTGAATAGTGGACAAGGACTGAGCCCAGAAGCTTCGCCTCTTCAGCAAGAATTCCGGGCGCGACCCCGTTCACCGCCAGGCCAATTCCGCATCGGATTCGGCCTTATCGACAGCGGTATACGCGGCGGGGTTGATGATGATATCGGGCCGAATGTCACGGATGGTGCGCCGGATCGCATCCACATCGGTGAGGTCCATCGCCTCGGAGTCCAGCGCAACGATCTGACCGGAAGAAGCCAGAACGCGCTGCAATTCCCAACCCAATTGCCCGTTCTTGCCGGTGATCAAAATCTTTTTCATGCGAACGTCTCTGCCTCGCGCAATAACTTGCCCGCCTGATCCTTGGCAGAGAGCAAAGGTGTGGTCCCCTGCAGTTGCCAATCGATCGCCAGGTCCGGATCGTTCCAGATGATGCAACGCTCGTGCTCGGGCGCCCAGTAGTCCGTGGTTTTGTATAAAAACTCGGCCGAATCGCTCAGCACAACAAAACCATGGGCGAAGCCTTTGGGTATCCACAGCATTTTCTTGTTCTCGGCAGACAGATTGACGCCAACCCATTTACCGAAGCTGGGCGATCCCTTTCTCACATCAACCGCGATATCCAGTACTTCGCCGGCGATGACCCTCACCAGCTTGCCCTGCGGCTGGCGTATCTGGTAGTGCAAACCGCGCAACACGCCGCGCGCGGATTTGGAATGGTTGTCCTGAACGAACGAGTCAGTCACCCCAGTCAATTCGTTGAAGCGGCGCTGATTGAAGCTTTCATAAAAAAATCCGCGGTCATCCCCGAACACTTTGGGTTCGAGAATAAGCAGATCGGGAATGGACGTAGCAACGACTTGCATCAATGCCTCTCTTCCAGCAGCAGGCGCTGCAGATATTGGCCGTAACCGTTCTTGGCGAGGGGAACAATCAGTTTTTGCAATTGTTCGGCTGAAATGTAACCCATGCGATAGGCGATTTCTTCCGGGCAGGCAATCTTCAGTCCCTGGCGTTTCTCCAGTGTCTGGATGAACATGGAAGCTTCCAGCAGCGATTCGTGAGTGCCGGTGTCCAGCCAGGCATAGCCACGTCCCATCACCTGCACCTCGAGCTTGCCGCGATCCAGATAAATCTGGTTTACGGTGGTGATCTCCAGTTCGCCGCGCGCGGAGGGCTTGATGGACTTGGCGATCTGAACCACATCGTTGTCGTAAAAATACAGGCCGGTCACCGCATAGTTCGATTTCGGCTTGAGCGGTTTTTCTTCGATGCTGAGTGCACGCCCTGACGCATCGAAATCGACAACGCCATAACGCTCCGGATCGAGCACATGGTAGGCAAATACTGTGCCTCCATCGGTTTTACGCGCGGCCGGCGACAGCAGTGTATCGATAGCGTGTCCGTAAAAAATATTGTCGCCCAGTACCAGCGAGCATGCATCGTTGCCGATAAAGGATTCACCGATAATAAATGCCTGCGCCAGGCCATCGGGCGAAGGTTGCACCGCATAGGAAAAATTCATTCCCCACTGCGAGCCGTCGCCGAGCAGCTGTTCAAAACGCGGGGTGTCCTGCGGGGTGGAGATGACCAGTACGTCACGAATGCCGGCGAGCATCAAGGTCGTGAGCGGATGGTAGATCATCGGCTTGTCGTAAACCGGCAGCAATTGCTTGGAAATCGTCTGCGTTACCGGATAAAGCCGCGTGCCGGATCCGCCAGCGAGAATGATGCCTTTCATGCTGCACTCCTGTTTGTGTAGTTCTTTTGTACCCAATGCTGATACTCGCCGCTGGTTACGCCTTTCACCCAGTCGGTATTCTGCAGATACCATTCAACGGTCTTGCGCAGGCCGGTCTCGAACGTCTCCTGCGGCTTCCAGCCGAGGTCGCGTGCAAGCTTGGTGGCGTCGATGGCATAGCGCTTGTCGTGACCTGGACGATCTGCGACGTAGGTGATGAGTTTGTTGTGCGGAGCGCCTTGCGGGTGCAGCTCATCCAGTGCGGTGCAGATGGCAATGCACTACTTCAAGATTGGTTTTCTCGTTCCAGCCACCGATGTTGTAGGTTTCGCCCAGCTTGCCGCGTTCCAGCACCAGGCGCAACGCGCGCGCATGGTCGTCCACATAAAGCCAGTCGCGGATGTTGTCGCCCTTGCCGTAAATGGGCAGCGGCTTGCCGTTGACTGCGTTCAGGATCACCAGCGGAATGAGCTTTTCCGGAAAATGGTAAGGCCCGTAGTTGTTGGAGCAGTTGGTGGTGACCACGGGAAAGCCGTAGGTGTGGTGCCATGCGCGCACCAGATGATCCGACGATGCCTTGCTGGCGGAATAAGGTGAATTGGGTTCGTAGGCCGTTTCTTCGGTGAAAAAGCCGGTGTCGCCGAGGCTGCCGTAGACTTCATCGGTGGAAATGTGGTGGAAGCGGAAACCAGCCTTGCGCTGCCCGTCCAGGCTGTTCCAGTAGCTGCGTGCGGCTTCGAGCAAAGTATAGGTGCCGACGATATTGGTCTGGATAAAATCTGCGGGGCCACTGATGGAGCGATCGACGTGCGATTCGGCCGCAAGGTGCATGACAGCATCCGGCTGGTGCTCGCGGAACACACGTGCCAATTCGGCGGCATCGCAAATGTCGACTTGCTCGAAACGATAACGCGGATTGTCCGACACCGAAGCCAGCGACTGCAGATTTCCCGCGTAGGTCAGCTTGTCCACATTGACGACGCTGCAAGCCGTATCGTTGATAAATTGGCGTATGACAGCCGAGCCGATGAATCCGGCTCCGCCGGTGACGAGGATTTTATTCATGGTGGAATTTTACCTGACTGGAAACAATTTCGTTGTAGAGAACCTGATTGAGCGCCAATGCAATATGCGAAACGGCATGTTTGGTCGCGCCGCGGCTGTCATTGACGAACGCTATTCCGGCCTCGCGCATTTGACTTGTCAGCTCGGGATTGTGCAGAAGAATATTAAGCTGATGAACGAGGTCGTCGGCATGATGGACCTGGATCGCTGCGCCTTTGGCAACGGCAAGCTCCGTTGCCTGCGCGAAGTTGTAAGTATGCGGACCGATCAGTAAGGGCGTGCCGACGGCACAAGCCTCGATCAGATTCTGGCCGCCAAATGGCAGCAGACTGCCTCCGATAAAGGCCAGGTCGCATGCGGCATAGTAGGCGAACATCTCCCCCATGCTGTCGCCCAGCACGACCTGAGTGTGATCGGAAATGGGATCATCGTCACTGCGACGCTGCATGCGCAATCCACGTTGTTCGATCATCGCGGCAACTTCATCAAAACGCTGCGGGTGGCGCGGCACAATCACAACAAGCAAATTATCCACCTCCGCATTGCGCAAGGCGTCCAGCAACAGCGCTTCTTCCCCCTCTCGCGTGCTGGCCGCAACGAAAATAGGGCGGTGCTCGCCAAACAGGGAGCGCAAATGTTTTCCCAATTCCAGCATCGCGGCTGGCGGTGCAATGTCGAATTTCAAATTACCCATCACGGGAACGGCGCGATTGCCCAAACCGGCAAGGCGCAACGCATCGTCTTCAGTCTGCGCCGAGATGAGGAATAGCGTATGCAAACTGGCACGGGCAAGCTTGGGGAAGCTGGCATAACGTCTGGCCGATTTTTCCGAAAGTCGGGCATTCAGCAATAACAGCGGAACGGATTCTGCATGGCAAGCGTGAATAAGGTTGAACCAGATTTCGGTTTCCAGCAGAACCCCCACGCGAGGACGGAAGTGCCTCAGGAAGCGCTTTACCGCGAAAGGATAGTCATAGGGCAAATACACCCGGATTACATCGTCGCCGTACAGCTGTTCACTGGCGGCCCGCCCGGTGGGCGTAGTATGGGTGAGAAGGATTTGGTGATCGGGATAGTTCGCACGCAAACTCTGCACCAGCGTGACCGTGGCCCGGGTTTCGCCGACAGAAACGGTGTGTATCCAGATAACGGGCTTGTCGCAACTCACTTTATAACGGCCAAAGCGTTCGCCGATATGATCGAGATATTCAGGTTGCTTGCGCGAGCGCCACCACAAATGGAAAAAGACATAGGGCAGCAACAGCCAGATCAGCGCGGTGTACGCAATTCTTGAGTCAATAAGCTTCCTCATTTTTGCGGTCCCAATAGTTTTTCCAGCTGAAATATAACGTCGGAAACCTCAATCAAGGCCATTGCATCGGGATGATGTACGCGCGTATTCCAGGGTACTTGGTCGGCGTCTTTGCCCAGATATTTTTTGACCGCCTGAGGATAGCGATCAACACAATACTCCAATTGCCGATACGGTCCGGTCAACTTGGGCGAAGCAACGGCATAGAGCCCGACCACAGGCGTGCCCATGGCCCTGGCAATATGAACTGCCCCTGTATCGGGCGCAATCAGGACATCGGCAAGACCAAGTACCGCGGCAAGCTGCTTGAGCGTGGATTTTCCGCACAAATTAAGCGAGGCGCCGGGGGCAAGCAGCGCGAGTCGTTCGCACAAGGCCAGTTCAGCTTCCGAATTGCCACCAGTCAAAATCACGCCGCAATTCCAGCGCGCAACAGCTTGCGTCACAATTTCTTCGTAGCGCTCAGGCAGCCAATTGCGCTCGGACTTTGCTGGCGTGAGGATGGATCACCACCCAAGGTTTGGGTAGCGCTTGCAATTGTTCTCGAGCCCATTCCAGATCGCTCGCGTCGACAGGCAATTTCCAGGTAGCCATCGCCGGCGAACCGGACAAGGTCTCGACAAAAGACAGAAAACTATCGGTTAGGTGAGAATTGCTGAAAGGAATCCGGCGATTGCAAAACAGCCACTGCCCTTCACGCGCACGCGTGCGGTCAAAGCCGATTTTGACGGGGGCATGCAGCGCGGGATAAAGCAGGTTAATGCGCAAATTGGCCTGCATCGCAAGACACCACATCAAACCGGCGGGACCGAAATGTTCGATAAAACGCGCGGTAGTCCGCAAAAGTACGCGGTTTATCAAACACTTCAAAATTGACCCCGTCCATACCTTTGAGCAAGGCGTACGCGAACGGACTGGTGATCCAGGTGATAGTCGCAGCCGGAAAGCTGAGCTGCAGCGCACGCACGGCGGCCGACACCATCACCACGTCGCCAAGCGCGGAAAAGCGGACGACGGCGATACGCAAATTGGCTGGAGAGTGGTCGTTCACTAAGCTTAGGCAGGTAGTAAAGGTGCGCCATTGTAACGAAACCGGGCTGCCGAATGCTTGACACAATCAACCCAGGCCTGCTGTAATGCGCCCCGTTCAACGACTGAACGCACCCTGAATGTTAGACGAAACCACACATTACAGCCTTCTAAAGACCTTGGAAGAGAACCCCGGACTCTCACAACGAGATCTGGCAAAGCGTCTTGGCGTCAGCCTCGGCAAAATCAACTTTTGCCTCAACGCGCTGGTTCAAAAGGGCAGCCTCAAGATCAATAACTTCCGCAACAGCGACAATAAGCTGGCTTATGCCTATTTGCTTACACCTAGCGGTGTGGAGCAAAAGGCGCGCATGACGGTGGAGTTTTTAAAAATTAAAGTTACAGGAATACGAACGGCTGCGTAGCAGAGATCGAAGAATTGCAGCGCGAGGCCGAGCAAAAAAACCTGCTGGAGAAAGCGCATGAGTAAGGTTAATGCCGTCATATTGGCAGGTGGTAGCGGCAGCAGGCTGTGGCCCATGTCGAGACAGCATCGCCCGAAACAATTTCTGGCCCTGGATGGCGATTTCTCATTGTTGCAAACCACGATCAATCGCCTGTCTCCAACGATAGAGGCAAAGGATGTGTTGATTGTCACGCAGGAATCGCATGCAAAAGGTGAGGCGTATCACGCTCTTTTGCCCTACCAAGCCATATATGAACCCATTGGCCGCAACACGGCACCAGCCATCGCATTGGCAGCAGCCTATCTGATGACTGGAGGCACCGACCCGGTCATGGTTGTGCTGCCTGCCGACCACGTCATCAAAGATGAAGCACGATTCCGCGAGCATCTGGACACTGCAATTCAGGCGGCTCAAACCGGCAAACTGGTAACTTTCGGCATTCAGCCAACGCGCCCCGATACCGGCTTTGGCTACATCAAGGCGCATCGTGAGTGATGGCGCACTAGGTGTATGGCGTTGAACGTTTCACCGAAAAACCGGACCACAAAACCGCCGAGCGCTTCCTTAAAGAAGGCGACTATTACTGGAATTCCGGCATGTTCGTATGGCGGGCCTCAACGATTCTTGCCGAAATACAGCGCTACTTGCCAGAGGTGTACAAGGTCGTGCAGACGATCCTCGCAGAACACCAAACCGGTTCAACCTTCCAGCAGGCGGTGGAAAAACATTTCGCCGCCATGCCCTCAATCTCCATAGACTACGGCGTATTGGAGAAATCGGATCGCGTTTCGCTCATCCCCTGCGATATCGGCTGGAACGATGTTGGCAGTTGGCAAGCAGTGCATGAGATATCGCCCAAAGACGCGAATGGGAATGCGCTGCAAGGCAATGTCATCGCAGTGGATTGCAAAAACAGCTTGATTCGGGCCGAAAAGCGCCTGGTGGCCGCTATTGGAGTGGAAGACCTGTGCGTGATCGAAACCGCGGATGCGGTGTTGATCTCGAAGAGCGACCAGACTCAGCGCGTGCGCGAGGTTGTCGACAAGCTGCATGACCAAGGTGCAACAGAGCATATTTTTCATACCAAAGTAAACCGTCCTTGGGGCAGCTACACCGTGCTGGAAGAAGACCCGGAGGGCTTTAAACTCAAGCGTATCGAAGTTGCACCGGGTGCGCGCCTGAGTCTGCAAAGCCATCGGCAGCGCTCCGAACATTGGGTCGTCGTGTCCGGCACCGCCACCGTCACCAACGGCGAAGAAGTCATCACCGTTTACAAGAACCAGAGTACCTATATTCCGATAGGCACAAAACATCGCCTGGAAAATCTCGGCAACGAGCCTCTGCACATCGTCGAGATCCAGGTTGGCGAATATCTGGGGGAAGACGATATTCAGCGCTATGAAGATAACTACGGCAGATAGCCGCACAACAGGGAAAAGAAGATGAGTAAAACCAGGAAGGTTGCATTGATTACCGGCGTCACCGGACAAGACGGCGCCTATCTCGCAGAATTGCTGCTGGACAAAGGATATGAGGTGCATGGCATCAAGCGCCGCAGCTCCCTGTTCAACACCGACCGTATTGATCATCTGTTTCAGGATCCGCATGAAAAAGGTAAGCCCTTCTTCCTGCACTACGGCGACATGACCGACTCCACCAGCCTGACCCACATCATTCAGAAAGTGCAGCCGGACGAGATATACAACCTTGCAGCGCAGAGCCATGTGGCGGTCTCTTTCGAAGAGCCGGAATACACGGCCAATTCCGATGCGCTGGGCTGCCTTGCGCGTGCTGGAAGCGATTCGCATCCTCGGACTGGCGAAAAAGACTCGTTTCTATCAGGCGTCCACTTCCGAGCTGTACGGTCTGGTGCAGGAAACACCGCAAAAGGAAACCACGCCATTCTA
Organism: uncultured Pseudomonadota bacterium; assembly: GCA_963718345.1. Classification (GTDB taxonomy): domain Bacteria; phylum Pseudomonadota; class Gammaproteobacteria; order Burkholderiales; family Gallionellaceae; genus Sideroxyarcus. Next base: position 418,998 of record CAVQZH010000007.1, read on the forward strand.
TCCACGCAGTCCTTATGCCGTGGCCAAGCTCTACGCATACTGGATCACAGTCAATTACCGCGAAGCCTATGGCATGTATGCCTGCAACGGCATCCTGTTCAATCACGAATCGCCGATACGCGGCGAGACCTTCGTCACGCGCAAGATCACCCGCGCTCTGGCGCGCATCAAACTTGGCCTGCAGGAATGTCTGTATCTGGGCAACATGAATTCACTGCGCGACTGGGGACATGCCAAGGACTACGTCGAGATGCAATGGCTGATGCTGCAACAGGACAAGCCGGAAGATTTCGTCATCGCCACCGGCGTGCAATACAGCGTGCGCGACTTCGTGAATGCAGCAGCCAAGGAACTGGGCATGGCCATCTCCTGGAAAGGTGAAGGCGTAGAAGAAAAAGGTTACGACGCTTCAGGCAACTGCATCGTTGCCGTCGACCCGCGCTACTTCCGCCCCACCGAAGTCGAAACCCTGTTGGGCGATGCCAGCAAAGCCAAGAACAAACTCGGCTGGACTCCCAAGATCACTTTCGATGAATTGGTCAGTGAAATGGTGCGCGAAGATCTGAAAGGCGCCGAGCGCGATGAGCTGGTCAAGAAGCATGGCTATGATGCGTTCAATACCACGAGTAAAGCATGAACAAAGAAGCAAAAATTTATGTGGCTGGTCATCGTGGCTTGGTTGGATCTGCCTTGGTGCGGCGCCTGAACGCCAAGGGGTATCACAACCTCATTGTGCGCACCCATGCCGAACTGGAGCTGCGCGACCAGTCTGCAGTGCAAGCCTTCTTTGCGCAGGAGAAACCCGAATACGTCATCCTGGCTGCAGCCAAAGTGGGTGGCATCCATGCCAACAACACCTACCCGGCGGAATTCATCCATGACAACCTGGTGATTCAGTCCAACGTCATTCACAGCGCATGGCAAAACAATGTCAACCGCCTGCTGTTTCTGGGTTCAAGTTGCATCTATCCCAAGCAAGCTCCGCAACCGATGACGGAAGAATATCTGTTGACCGGCCCGCTGGAATCCACCAATCGCCCATATGCACTGGCCAAGATCGCCGGCATCGAAATGTGCTGGTCGTACAACCGGCAGTACGGCACAAAATACCTGGCCGCCATGCCCACCAACCTGTATGGTCCCAGCGACAACTACGATCTCAACAACTCCCATGTTCTGCCTGCGTTGATCCGCAAGATGCACGAGGCCAAACAACGCGGCGAAACGGAAGTGGTCGTGTGGGGAACCGGCACACCCAGGCGCGAATTTCTCTACAGCGACGACATGGCCGACGCCTGTCTGTATCTTGATGGAGCAACCGGAAGGCAAACTGGCCAGTCTGTTCAACAACGAACAACCACCGCTGGTCAACATCGGTTGTGGAGAAGATCTCACTATCCGTGAACTGGCTGAACTGGTAGCCGACGTGGTCGGCTTCAAAGGCAGCCTCACTTTCGACACCAGCAAACCCGATGGCACCATGCGCAAGGTGATGGATGTCTCCCGCATCAATGCGCTGGGTTGGCACCACAAGATGCCTTTGAAACAAGGGATTACTCTGTCGTACCAGGATATGCAGGCCAGAATATGAATTACCGATCAATGGAACTTGCAAAGGAACTGACCAAATGAAGATAGCCATCGCCGGTACAGGCTATGTAGGTCTTTCCAATGCCATCTTGCTGGCACAACACAACGAGGTGGTGGCGCTCGACATCGTTCCCGAAAAGACCGAGATGCTTAACCGGAAGCAATCACGAATTGAAGTTATTGAGCCAGATTATATTGCATTACCGGAATTTGATCATCAAGGTACTGGGCGAGTTAGCAGCAACAATAAAACTAGAATTCCAGAATTCACCGCCAACGCAGCATGACCATACGACGCAATATTGCCGCCAATTATGTTGGCGCCGGCATCGCTGCCCTTGCTCCGATATTGGCATTGCCGTGGTATATCTCATTGATCGGAATAAAGTATTGGGGATTGGTAAGTTTTATATCGATATTGCTCGGGATGCTGGGACTGGCGAGTGCCGGCTTGGCGCAAACCTTGGTGCGTGAATTCTCCCGCTTGGTCGTGGATCAAGCGAACGGCCAAAAAAGAATAGCGACGATATTGTTTGGATTCGAGAGGATCTACTGGTTATTTGCACTGGCGGCGGCAGTATTGCTTTGCCTTTTTGCAAACACCATCGTCGTGCATTGGATCAAGCTGGGTGATATCCCGGCAGAAGACGGGCGGGCAGTCGTGTACGGAGCAGCGGCAATATTTGCGACCTTGTTTCCCGTCGCAGTTTATCGAAGTGTCTTGCTTGGCTGTGGCGAGCAGGTCAAACAGAATGTGTTGCTGTCCGGCGGAGCGGTGATAAAGCATGGGGGAGCGGTGTTAGTCCTTTTCTTCTTTCCATCGATATATACCTATCTCATTTGGAACGTTGCTGCTTCATTTCTTGAAACGGTGATCACGGCGCGTATGAGCTGGGGAATGCTGAAAGTCAGCAGGGCAATGGTAGGTTGGGATACCGTGGAAATGCAAAAATTATTTGCATTCACTTTGAGTTTGTCGGCGAGCGTGATTCTCGGAACGCTAACGATGCAAATAGACAAACTGGTATTAAGCTGGATGTTGCCGATAGAACGGCTGGGTTACTATGCGATCGCGTCTTCAGTCGCGATAGGTCTTCTGCAGCTGTTCAGCCCGATCGCGAGCGCGGTGCTGCCAAGGATCGTGCAATTGCACGAGCAGCCGATCGCATTGAAACGGTTTAACTATAAAGTCTTCGCCATGATGTTAACGATGGTTGCAGTTCTCATAATTGTCTTTGCTGTTGCAGGAAAGTTGATACTTGAGCATTGGCTAAGAGACGCAAATGTAGTTGCAACTGTGTACCCGGTGTTGATGTTGCTGCTCGTGGGGACAGGCATGAACGCAATCTATAATGTGGGATATATGAACTGGCTGGCCGCAGGGGCCACAAGCAAAATATTGAAGGTGAATATACTGTCATTGGGTTTGGCAATTGCGCTTACCCCGTTTTTTGTTGCGAAATACGATCTGCTGGGCGCAGCCTGCGGATGGTTGATCATTAATGGTCTTGGCTTGCTGTTGAGTCTGGATTGGTTGGCAAAAGGAAAGAACAACCGTGCGGAAGTTATATAGATTGTTACGCTGGATGCTCACTGGACAGATGGGGATAAATCTCAAGACCATTTGGAGAGTAATTTACGGCATTCCTCGACTATTAAGGGATGCCATTCGCTTCAAAAAAACATATCAAGGGAAATTCGGTTGGATGCCTTGCCTTACCGATTGGTATGAAGAAGGCGGATCTGCTCGAGGTGAATATTTCTGGCAGGACCTGTATGTAGCCAGGAAAATATTCGAGGCTAAACCCCAAAGACACGTCGATATTGGTTCTCGCGTAGATGGCTTTGTGGCGCACGTGGCAAGTTATAGAGAAATCGAGGTATTCGATATTCGCCCCAATACAGCCACTGTTCCCGGCATCGTCTTTAGGCAAGCTGACCTGATGAACCTCGATGATTCACTAACTGGCTGTTGTGATTCGATATCATGTCTGCATGCTCTAGAGCACTTCGGACTAGGTCGATATGGCGATCCTATAGATCCGCTGGGTCATGAAGCCGGACTACAAAATATGGGCAAGATGCTATCTGAAGGCGGGACATTTTATTTGGCTGTCCCAATTGGTGACGCGCGCGTTGAATTTAATGGCTTAAGAGTTTTCGACCCCATAAAAATAGAAAGTTTGGCAAAAAAAAATGGTATGAAATTAGTGGACTTCGCATTTATAGGGACTCGAGACGCATTCACTACGTCCACTGATCCCAAGAAAGACTTTGAGTATTTGGCAAAACAGGAATACGCGCTTGGAATTTTTATCTTTCTTAAAACATCGAACAAGAATGTCTGAACGAGTGACTCAAATACATTTTATCCAGCACAACCGTACAAATGATAATTAGACAATTGAAAGCAAAACTGCGAAGGATATTATCCTTGGCGAAATTGCAAATTATTCCTAGTAGCATCTTTACTAGAGCAACGTATTCGCAATGCGGTGAAGATTTATTAGTCCTTACCGCCTTAAATTTAATTAAAGGAAACGTACCGTTTTCATATTTAGACGTCGGCGCCAACGATCCATATACTCTTTCTAATACAGCGCTGTTGTATACGAGAGGAGGTAGTGGCTTTCTGATAGAACCAAATCCGGAACTAGCAAAGCGATTGAAAATTGGGCGAGGTGACCGGGATCGCGTCTTACAATGCGGAATAAGTGTTTCTAATGAAGTTGCTGCCGAGCTCTACGTCATGGAACCGGATGTACTGAGTACCTTTTCTAAAGAAGAGGCGTTTCGTTATGAGCAGCTTGGTCATAAAATATTGGACAAGATAAACGTGCCCTTGCGAGATCTGAATGAAATATTGGAAATGACCGGGGCTATAGATTTTATGAATATCGATGTAGAAGGATTGGACGAGAAAATCTTAAAAGGCGTTGACTGGGAACGACACCGTCCAATTTGTATTTGTGCGGAAACGATAACTTACGAAACAAATAAGGAACCCAAAAAGCTTCAAGAAATAATTGATTTTATGATGGCGCAGGACTACATGGTTTTTGCTGACTCGTTTATCAATACAATTTTCGTTGATAAGCGAAAATGGAGTGCGAGATTCGCTGCGCAAATCTAAGAGATGAACAGTAGTTCCATTCTTCAGATTAGAACGCTAAATAGTAGATTATTTAATGAGAGCCAATTATGTTTGTTAGCGGAGATTATTTTCGTAATAAGTTTAGATCCATGCTGTTAAGGTCCTTGTATTGGATTGAAAACAACAACAATGTGGATTTTGCCAGCAATGGTGAAGAATGCTTGATAGATGCAACCACCAGCTATTTCACCAAGTTGGAAAACACTCAACTCGAGATTTTCGATATAGGTGCAAATAAGGGTGATTACACTCAAATCTTACTGGAAAAATTGTCCAGGCAGAAACTGAATGCACGCATAAATGTCTTTGAACCGACGGCAAGTTGTTTTAGCTTGTTGACCAACTGTTATGCTTCATCAGCAAACGTAATCCTGAATCAAACGGCGGTATCCAATGCAAATGGCTCTTTGCAAATCTACTACGATCAGGAAGAAAGCGTCTTGGCTTCGTTGTATCAACGAAATCTCTCATCAATCGGAATGTCGTTGAATCAATCCGAAACAGTACAGACGATACGCCTTGATTCTTATATCAAGGCGAAGCAGATCACACACATCCATTTGCTTAAGATAGACATCGAAGGACATGAAATAGCCGCCTTTGAAGGAATGGGCGAGTATCTTTCGGGCGATTTCGTCGACTTTATCCAATTCGAATATGGTGGGGCGAATCTGGATTCAAAAACCAGCCTGATGGACTTGTATGCGTTATTTGAATCGCGGGGTTTTGTAGTGGGTAAGCTTATGCCCAGAGGCGTTGAGCTACGGACATATAAAGCATGGATGGAGAATTTCCAATATGCAAATTACGTAGCGATTTCTCGCCCGTTGGCTGAGAAGCTGCAGTCATAATCCAAGCCTAGTTTCGGAAAGCTCAAGTGAAACGCCAGATTGTGTTTTGGCTACCCCAGGGGCGAATGGGCAATTTGATATTTCAGTATCAAACCGCGATCTCACTGTTTCCCGAAAGTAGCACGATAATTTCTATCGAATCAGAATTTTCGGAAGCATTTGAAGTCGCGCCCTTTGTGAAGTTCATCTCGCTTCCCAAAGGATTGAGGTCGAGAGCGACGTATTACTGGGTAAATGTACTTCGATGGTGTGCTAAAAGGGGAATACTTGGCTCCGTAGCTTCCAAGTGGGAGACTGTTGGAAGCAACTTGCTAGAAATTGCTGAGATAGATATGAAGGCCAGGTTGGTTTTCCGGGTTCTGGGTATTAGAGGGGTTTTTCCAGCATGATCATTTTGCAACCCCTACACCCAGCCTAAAGCAAGCATTGGTGGATTGTGCCGAAAAAATACTGCAACAGATTCCGCAAGAGAGAAGAGTGGCAGTCCATTTAAGGTTTGGCGATTATGCGCAATGGACAGTCTTTGGGAAACAGGGTGTTTGCCTGCCGGGCTCATATTACAAGATTGCCATGGCGCAGATTGTGCATACGACAAAAGATCCGATATTTGTGATCTTCTCTGATGACAGAAAAGCAGCCGAAAAGGTAATCGGGAACAAATACGAGACGATACATTTTGACGGGGGTTCGTCAGGTATGGATATTGCGGGAATCTCTCTTTGCAGCCATGCAATAATTTCCGCAAGCACTTTTTCTTGGTGGGGAGCCTTTCTGATCAAATATCCAAAGAGAATAATTCTGGCTCCAATGTACTGGGCTGGTTTTAAATCCTGCGTTTGGTTTCCAAAGGATATCCGGACTAAATATTTTGAATATATCGATGTTTCCAAATGTGAGGAACAAGAAAAAAGTGAATAAGAAATTTGTTTTTCTGACGGGTACCACGCAATACATGCCGTCACCTACTGCAAAAAATAGGCGAGCCTGATATGTGCGGCATATTCGGACATATAGGCTTCATCGAATCGAAATTAGCTCAGGTATGCACGGACACCCTTGCTCATCGCGGGCCAGATGGTGTGGGGGTATGGCACACGACTGAAGTGACCTTTGGCCATCGTCGCCTGTCTATCCTTGACCTTTCAGACAATGGAAAACAGCCTATGAGCTACGCCGATGGACGTTATCACATTACGTTCAACGGAGAAATATCAACTTTCTAGAAATCCAGGCTGAGCTGGAAGCCAAGGGTTACCGATTCCGCAGCCAATCGGATACCGAAGTGGTTCTTGCCGCTTTTGATGCATGGGGCGAGAAGTGCCTGAACAGATTTAACGGCATGTGGGCGTTTGCTATCTGGGACGCGCGTGAAAAATCCCTGTTTTTGTCGCGTGACCGTTTTGGCAAGAAGCCGCTTTTCTATACCAACCTGCCCGGGAAGAAATTCGCTTTCGCTTCCGAGATGAAGGCGTTCTTTCCATTGCTCGGCGAAGTTCGCCCGAATAAAGCACTGGTGATGGATACGCGCCGCATATTCACTTATGAATCCACCGCTGAATGCGTGATTGAAGGCGTGAAACGCTTTCCCGCCGGACACAGCGGCTGGTTGAAGGAGGGGAAGTTGACGCTAAGCCGGTGGTGGAACACGCTGGACCATCTTGTTCCCGCGCCCCTGCGCTATGAAGAGCAAGTTGAGCAGTTCCGCGAGCTTTTTCTGGATGCGTGCCGCCTGCGCATGCGCAGCGATGTCCCCTTGGGGACGGCATTAAGCGGCGGTCTTGATTCGAGCGCCACTATCTCCGCCATGGCACACATCGCCCGGCACGGAAAGACGCTACGCATGGGAGAAAGCTGGCAGCACGCTTTCGTCGCCTCCTTTCCCGGAACTCCGCTGGACGAGACGAAATATGCCAGGATGGTCACGGATCATCTGGGCATAGAGGCGACAGTGATCGAGATCGATCCTTTGCAGGCGATTGCCGATCTTGATCGTTCTTTATATCTGTTCGAGGATTTGTATATCACCAGCCCCATTCCGTTCATGCTGACTTATGGCGCGGTAAAGGCACACGGCACTTCAGTAACGCTGGACGGGCACGGCGCGGATGAATTGTTTGCCGGCTACAATTTCGATTACCTGGTTGCGCTAAGAGATGCAGGATGGAACCTCAAACAAGCATACGAAATTGTCGGGACTCATTTCGACGGATTGCCTCAAAATTCGGCACAATTTGCAAAAATACCCTCCAAGAGCAGGTTCATTGCCGAATTTCATGCAAGACGATGGGCAAAGAAGATACTGCGCCGCGGCTCACAACAAGTGAGTAGAGACGCCCAGCATCCTCTGTGGCAAGGCCTTGATCATCTTAATCGGCAACTCTACATTTCAACACACGAAACGATCCTGCCTACCCTGTTGCGCAACTATGACCGCTACAGTATGGCGAACGGCGTAGAAATACGCATGCCGTTCATGGATTATCGTATCGTCACGCTGGCATTCTCCCTGCCGTGGACTGCCAAAGTGCGCGGGGGGTTTTCCAAGAGAATAGTGCGCGATGCCATGGCGCCTTACATGCCACACGAGGTGACTTACCGCAAGACCAAGATAGGATTCAACTCGCCCATCGTGGACTGGATGAAAGGGCCGCTGAAGGCATATTTTCGGACACGAACCCCTCAGCCAGTACGTTCAGGTCATCCGGCTTGTATCGATCCGCAAAACGTGGAACGCGCCGTTCGTTATGTCATTAACGATCCGAATGCGAAATTCCGGATGGTGAGCACGTGCATGGACATGTTGACGCCTTATCTGGGGATAGTGCGGTACTCAATCATGGCGGAGGATCGTCATGAAACTGGCGCCGATGGCTTGTTCGTATAACCGGCCGCAGCAGCAGCCGGATTGTAGCAGGGCATTGCAGAAAAATCGACTCGCGGAAAAGAGCGACCTGGTGATATTTTCCGATGTGCTCGCAAAGACCCCCGAGCCTGCAGGAGCGGTCGTGAAGTGCGGGAGACATCAAGACGATAAGCGGCCTTCAGGTCGGTCGCATTGTTGAACGTTCAGACAATTTCGGACTTCGTCTCCATCATGATGGCGTGGCCTTTGGTGATATGAGCATGGGCGTACTACGTGCTCGAAGATGACCTGATGACTTCACAATATTTCCTGGACGCTTCATGAATGATGCACTGGATGTTTATCAGGATGAAGAAAGAGTGATGCATAATCAGGGTATATGTTTCCAATAAATATCTCCGGCTGGCGGGAAACTTTTTTCCTCCAGACGGCCTCATGTTGGGGGTGGGCGGAACATGGGATAGAGCATCGAAACACTTCAGCAAAGCCCCGAAAGTATTGTTATAAATTACACAGAACCAACAGATTGTCCGCTTCAACGTCGTGATGGCGTGTACGACTTTTGGAACGCAGGTAGTGCCAAAACGAAAGCGGGCTAATGGATACTTGGGCAGTATTTTGGTACGCTTCTGTTTTTCGAGCAGATGGGCTATGCCTGCACCCGGCGATTTCAATGGTGAACAATATTGGGCACGATGATACGGGTGAGCACTGCGAGCAAGGAAACGATTTCTCCACTACTTTGGCAAGCAAATCCAATGATGTATTTTGAGAAATTTATTGTCGAAAGCGTATGGCGCATACGCCGTACAAAGAATCTTCGCGGTTAGAAATCCAGGCCAGGTTTTTTCCAAAGGATCAGTGCGGCCATTAAAAAGTCGGTTAACAGTTTGATGTTTGGATGTCAGCTTCATTCTTCGACGAAAGGTTATGGGTATAACGAATGTCATTAAAAATCTGGTAAAAAAATACCCGTTCATCGGGTTGGGGATCAGGCGGCTCCAAGCGGGGAGAGCACATTTTCTTGCATGCGCACCCATTTGTTGCGTGACCTAAGAAAGTTCGACTTTATACAATGACATCTCCTGCGCGAATCTTTGCCCTGTGCGAGGCAGTGGAATTATGTTGTGGATAAAGGAATCCAGGGAGATAGCGTGGAATGCAGGGTTTGGAAAGGCGGAAGCATGATGGGCTGTCGCTGAAACTCTTTTGAAAGCCGGCGATACAAGTAGAAACTTGTATTTGTTCGACACCTTCGAGGGAATGCCGCCTCCTATAGCAATGATGTGGACCTTGCCGGATTGACAGTAGACAAATCTGCTGAAGAGCTCTGACAAGGAAATGGATGAGTCAGTATGGTGTCGTGCGACTGGATGTGGTTAAGGAGGCGCTCGGCAGTACCAGCTATTCAAGTGATAGAAGTCCATTTTTTAAAGGCATGGTTGAGGAACGATCCCTCAATATGGCCAGAAAAATCGCACTGCTGCGACTGGATACCGACTGGTATGAATCCACAAAACACGAAATGGAGCACTTGTTTCCTCGTCTGGCGAGAGGTGGCGTTTTGGTCATTGACGATTACGGGCATTGGCAAGGGGCACGCAAAGCTGTTGATGAATACCTTGAAAAGAATGATGTGACGATCTTGCTTAATAGAATTGATTATACTGGCCGCATTGCCGTAAAGGTTGATTAGTATGCCAGTTGCAAAAATGCTCAATATTGGTTGCGGCGGAACCTATCATCCGGACTGGGTGAATCTGGATGTCGCGCCTGCTGATCCCAATGTACAGTCAATATCAATAACGGCCTGCCATTCTCTTCGGAGTCCGCAACTGCCTGTTACAGCTCGCATGTGTTGGAGCACCTTGATAAGGTCGGCGCGCGCAATCTGGTTGCGGAGTGTTCTCGAGTCTTGAAGCATGGCGGAGTGATCAGACTGGCCGTGCCGGATCTGGAAGCCATGGCGCGAGAATATTTGCGCATATTGGATGCAGTTGCGTCTGGAGATGTGCAGCGTGAATTGGACTACGACTGGATCATGCTTGAACTATATGACCAGAGTGTCAGAAATACTGCAGGCGGAGATATGGCACATTTCCTGATTGATTTAAGCGAGAAAGACCGGTCCTTTGTTCGCTCAAGGATCGGTGTTGAGGCAGATAGGTTTTGGGCACCTATGAAGGCATTGCCAAGAGCATATGGACTAAACACTTTGGCGAATAAACTTCGCTTGGGAAAGCTGCTCAAACGCTTGCGTGAAAATCTGGCCGGGATGGCTGGTTTATCTCGTTGCCGGAAAATC